>CAVZRF010000015.1:0-748727 GCA_963777685.1 uncultured Acidobacteriaceae bacterium
GTTTCCTTCTGTTGACTTACTGGACGTAACTCTACGTATTGCTCTTTGTTTGGTCGATGCATTTTCATCCGCTTTGCTCCACCGACGTCGACGCCCAGGGCGGCGCTGACACCACCGGCGTGCTGGTCCTCATGACTTCTGCATCCATCGCCGTAGCTCTCGCCGCGAGGGGGAATACTCCGCAAGCTGGCGTTTGGTTTCATCGCTTTGATCTTCATCCACGACCACCTGTTAACATTTTGAACGACCCGAGGGCTTGAAGATCTCTTCATCTTCATCTTCAGCATCATTGTCACCTCGCTGATCTCGCGTGCTCTGCGTTCTACCGAGCTTCGCATCACCGGCATCGAACTCGACGATGAAGCCAGCGCGATGATTGCCGAAGAGGGGAAAGAGACGATCCGCATTATTGCCTGGAAACCTCGCGGACTCGTCGATTGCGACCGGGAAGAGGCGAGTGTCAAAGCTTTCGTGAGCTTCATGGCCTTTCCCTAGACACTTCGGTTTTCTTCTTCGAAGTCGAGCGCGGCGACGCTTCTGATTTCAGCGAGCATCTGCGAGTCTGCGGCCGCCGCGAAGGCACAAACCCGCATCCTGCACGCTCGGAGTGCGGTCGTCGCTAATTCCATCGCCGCTCTGCTGATCTATTTAGAGCAGGTGACCGGATGCAATCCGCATGTCTATTTTCACTGGACGGACGTGAATCCGGTGACGAACGTGATGCGCTTTATCTTTCTTGGCCAAGGGGATACTGCGCCTCTTACTCATGAGGTTTTGCGGCGGGCGATCAAGGATCCGGCGCATCGGCCGGTTGTTGATGTCGAGTTAGAGCTACGAAATGCCCACATCTAACAATCGAGATGTGGGCATTTCCCTGGGATACTCATTTGTGTGTCAGCTTGCCCATCGCCAGCACTGCGAAAAACGAATGGGCAGACTCGCCTCGGATGTTCCGCGTCCCACCAGAGCGAGTGATCTGGATCCGCGCACTGCGACACGACCGTCAAGCCGCTCGTGGTCAGGCAGGGAGCGGTCACGTCGGTGAAGCCGGAAGTGGAACGGATCGGCGGCCACGCCCAGAAAGGTCTGGTACACATGGACGCGATTGAACGAGATTCCAGGGGTTGCTGGCAGCAGCACCTCGAGCTTTTGATTGGCTTCGAGCGAGGCGGCATGGGCGAACTGGATGGCCGCCGCTCCGCCGGCGGCAGCTGCCGGGAGCTCTCCGACATTGATCAGGTCGGGAATCAGAAATTGGGTCGCCCCCGCCGCGCGCAGCGACTCTTCGATGCCGAAGATTCCGTCGGCGATATCGTCGCCCAAGTCTTTGGGCGCCTCACCGGATGCGTTGAGGATGTCGTTGCCGCCGCCTTCGATTACGTAGAGCGCTTTGGGATCGGCGTGGCCGCCGTTGATAGCCAGGTAATAGGCCACCTGATCCTCGATGCTGGGGATGGTCAGTCCGGGAGCCAGGGCAACCGGCTGGAGGAGTTCGGCGCCGCCGACGGCAAAATCGGTGCCCCCGGGCGCGGCTGAGGGCAGCATGGGCAATCCGAAGCTGGCGGCGACGTGCTCGATCCAGATCGGCCCGTTGGAGAAGCGGCCGTTATAGTAGGGCGCCGGAGGATAGTCGATGCCATGCGCTGCGGCGAGGGCGTGGATGTTGCCGACATCGTTGTAGCTGTCGCCGAAGACGACGATCTGACTATATGGAGCGTTGGCGGCGTTGGCGGCGGCTACTGTCGAGGCGGCGACGAGCAAGGTCGCGCCGAGGCGCGTCAGGAAACGGAACGACATGGGGACCTCTCCTTTACGGCTGAAAGCATGGGACGGTCGGCAACCGTCGTCTGCTGGAAGGCGGCTGCGATTCGCGGCGGTGGCGCTGCCAAGCAATTTACTGTCCTGATTTGAGACTGTAAAGAGGGCCGATTCCGAAAGGGGATTGATGGCTGCGCGATGACCTGAGAGGTTTCCATCGACGCTGCCAGACGAAAGAAGAAGAGTTTTCGGTGTTTGCGGAAAATGCAGCAGCGACTCGGACCGCTAGAGTGGGCTCACCGCGCGATTCGCGCCGAACCGCCTTTCATGACTCGTTCCACTTCGGCAAGCGAGGCCATGCTGGTGTCTCCTGGGGTGGTCATCGCTAAGGCTCCGTGGGCGACTCCGCATTGGACGGCCCATTGAGGGGTTTTCCGGTGAGGAGGCCGTAGATGAGGCCGGAGGCGAAGGAGTCTCCGCCGCCGACGCGGTCGAGGATGTCGACGTCGCGCTGGGGGACGTGGGCGATTTCGGCGGCTTCGACCTCGTTGCCGGCTATGGCGATGGCTCCCCAGGCGTTGCGTGAGGCGGTGTGCGCGGTGCGCAGGGTGGTGGCGACGGCTTTGAGGTTGGGGTAGGCGGCGACGACATCGCGGAGCATCTTTTCGTAGCTCTTGACGGGGAGTTCGGCGAAGTCGTCGGCGACGCCTTCGAGCTCGATGCCGAGCATGGCGGAGAAGTCTTCTTCGTTGCCGAAGAGGACGTCGACCTTCTTGACGAGTTCGCGATTGACTTCCTGCGCTTTGGCTTTGCCGCCGATGGACTTCCAGAGGGAGTCGCGGAAGTTGAGGTCGAAGGAGACGAGGGTGCCGTGTTTACGGGCGGTGTCCATGGCTTCGTTGGCGACGGCGGGCGTGGTTTCGGAGAGGGCGGCGAAGATGCCTCCGGTATGAAGCCAGCGGGAGCCGATTTCTCCTGCGGCCGAAGATGGTTTCGAAGTCAAAGTCTCCGGTCTTGACCTGGGAGATGGCGGTGTGGCCGCGGTCGGAACAGCCGACGGCGGCGCGGACTCCGTAGCCGCGTTCGGTGAAGTTGAGGCCGTTGCGGGTCTTGCGGCCGACTCCGTCATAAGGAACCCAGCGGATGAGCGAGGGGTCGACGCCGCCCTGGAGGATCAGGTCTTCGACGAGACGGCCGACGGGGTTTTCGGCGATGGCGGTGACGATGGCTCCGCGAAGGCCGAAGGCGCGGCGGAGGCCGCGGGCGACGTTGTATTCGCCGCCACCCTCAGAGGCGGTGAAGTGGCGCGCGGTATGGATGCGGCCTTCGCCGGGATCGAGGCGGAGCATTACTTCGCCGAGGCTGACACAGTCCCACCGGCAGTCTTCGGGCTTGCGAATGTTGAAGTCGGTCATGGTTCTCCGCTGAATGTTGCTGATCGTTTTTGATTCGGACTATTCCACGATAAAGAAGTGGGTGGAATTGGGGAAGGAGCAGTGTATTTGGGATTGGATTAGGGAGAGGTGATGACGCGGGATCCGATCCGCCCACCCTACGCGATAGAGCCGCGCAGGATGGGGCACCCAGATCGCTGAAACTACAGGTCCTTCGACTCGCGCTTCGCGGCTCGCTCAGGATGACAGCTATCTCAGGCCCTGGGAGCGCTACGGGGGCTTTGGAGGTTTGCGGTTGGTTGTTAGTAGATCTGGAAGTTGACTTCGATGTTGACTTCGACGGGGACGGCGTGGCCCTGGAACATTGCCGGCTTGAATTTGTATTGGCGGACGGCTTCGACGGCCTTTTCGTCGAGGCCCATGCCGAGCCGGCGTACGACGCTGACGTGCTGGGGATTGCCCTGGGTGTCGACGATCAGCGAGACGACCACGATGCCGGTGTATTTGGCGCGGCGGGCTTCATCGGAGTATTCGGGGTCGACCGCCGAGATCACGGAAGGAGCCGAGACGCCGCCGCCCACGTGATAGACGCCGCCGCCGGTGCCACCGCCTGAGCCGGGGCCGTAGCCGCCGCCGGTGCCGGAACCGAGTCCGCCGCTGCTGCCGCTTCCCATGCCACCGTGGGCGCCGGTCCCATTGGAGGCCAACTGCACCTGGTTGGAGGTCGGCATGCCGAGGTTGGGCATATCCACCTGGGGCAGGGGAATGTTCTTAGGCATGATGATCGTCGGTTCGACCGCCAGCTTGGGGTGGTCGTTGCGAATGATCTGAGGAGGGGTGATCTGTTTCGTGTCCAGCTTGGGGATGCGACCCTTGGAGACCTGGACGAGGTCATGGTCGCCGCCGCCACCGCCGCCACCCATCATTGTCATCTTTGGCGGGGCCATGGGAGTGTAGGGCTTGAGGTCGACGACTTCGGTCGGGGTCTTGGGCGCGATGGCGCGTACCCGAAGTCCGTTCCAGAAAAGCAGCGCAATGGTTGAGCCGACTACCACAATCATGGCGACGATGCCGGGACCGAGCCGGCGCTGCAGCGGCACAGCAAAAGGGTCGGCAATCTGCACGGCCTGCGAGGTCAACTGAAGAGGCGGCAGCTTGCGGGGAAAGAGGAAGTCCTGGACGTTGGTGCTGAGCGTCTTCCAGATCGGCTCTTCGCGGATGCCCAGATTGTCTTCAGCCGGCTGCGAGGTGAGTTCAAGGGGAGCCTGCTTGACCGGCGCAAAGGTGTCGCGCAGGTTCGCGACCAGCGAGACCCACATCGATCCCTCGGCCTCGATGAGCAGATGAGGCTCTTCGGCGCTGGCAGTCAGAGTCTGACTTGCGGGCTTGTCGGGGTCGAGTTCCGGGGGTGTTAAAAGCTGATAGCTCATCTACAGATTGTGCGGGGAAGCCTGGCGACAATCGCCCTTCCCGAGCATCTCTCCATTATGGACGACCGCAGTCCAAATTGTCTGTATCGCGCGTTGCGAAAACTTTCATGCGGTGGCTGGAAGAGAATATCCCTGTCCGGCCAATCGTTTCATCTTTCGCGGCGACGCTTTGTACGGCCTCAAAGAAATGGGATGCAGCCGGCAGACCTTGTCCTTGAAAATGTCTGGACGGTCTTTGCCTTACACCTATAGACGGCGGAGGCCGCTGGAAGGTCACTTCCATTGTAAAACGGGCGCGCTGAATATAGAACGGGCGGCGCGGCTACAATAGATGTTGACCATTTCTGGATAGAGCAGGAGAGACGATGTCCGCACCACAGCCGGAGGATTCCCTTCCCGGACCCGCACTGAAAGATACCCTTACCCTTCCGCAGACCGATTTCCCGATGAAGGCGAACCTGCCCCAGAACGAGCCGGTGAGGCTGGCGGCGTGGCAGCGGGAGGGGCTGTATGGGCAAATCCGTGAGGCCCGAAAGGGCTCGGCCAAGGGAACTTACATTCTGCACGATGGGCCGCCTTACGCCAACGGCGATCTGCATCTCGGCCATGGCCTGAACAAGGTGCTGAAAGATTTTGTGGTGAAGTCGAAGACCATGGCGGGGTTTGACGCTCCGTATATTCCGGGCTGGGACTGCCACGGGTTGCCGATCGAAATCAAGGTTGACGAAAAGCTGGGGCGGAAGAAGCTGGAGATGCCGGCGATCTCCGTACGGCGCGCGTGCCGCGAATATGCGCAGAAGTATGTCGATTTGCAGAGCGCGGGCTTTCAGCGGCTGGGCGTTCTTGGGCAGTTCGATGACCCTTACCTGACGATGTCGAAGGGGTATGAGGCGAAGATTGCGGAGACGTTCTTTGAGTTCTTTGAGCAGGGATTTGTTTATAAGGGATTGAAGCCGGTTTACTGGTGCATCCACGACCGGACGGCGCTGGCCGAGGCGGAGGTGGAGTATGAGATGCATACCAGCCCGAGCGTTTATGTGCGCTATGCGTTGAAGAGCGATCCGGCGGCGATCGATCCGGCGTTGGCGGGTCGCCGGGTGAACACGATTATCTGGACGACAACTCCGTGGACGCTGCCGGCGTCGCTGGCGGTGGCGTTTCATCCGGATTTTGAGTATGTGGCGCTGGAGCAAGATGGCCAGGTTTATATCGTGGCCGATGCCCTGGCTGCGGCTACTCGCGAGGCTTGCAAGCTGGAGGCGGCTGTTGAGGTCGCTCGATTCAAGGGGTCTAAGCTGGAGCGGGTTGTGTTTCAGCATCCGTTCCTCGACCGGGAAGTTCTGGGTGTGAATGCCGATTATGTGACGACCGAGCAGGGAACTGGCGCGGTCCACACTGCGCCGTCGCATGGCGCGGACGATTTCTATACTGGTGGACGCTATGGGTTGGACCAGACGACCCATGTCGATAATGCGGGGCTGATCTTTGACGGCTTGCCGGAGTATGACGGGTTGCGGGTTTTTGATGCTAATGCCCCGATCATTGAGCTGGTAAAGAGCCGCGGCGCGCTGATGGGGCAGGCGGAGATCTATCACTCGTATCCGCATTGCTGGCGCTGCCACAATCCGATCATCTTCCGCGCTACTGAGCAGTGGTTCATCAATATGGATACGCCGATGAAGCGCGATGATGGCTCGCCAACGACCTTCCGGCAGGCGGCGCTTGACGAGATCGAGCAGGTGACGTGGGACCCGGCGTGGGGCAAAGAGCGCATCTCGAATATGGTGCAGTCGCGGCCCGACTGGTGCATCTCGCGGCAGCGTATCTGGGGAGTGCCGATTGCGGTGCTCTCGTGCACTGCGTGCGGGAAGCTGGTTGAGGATGCGGCGTTGAACAAGCGCGTTGTCGCGCTCTTTGAAGCTGAGGGCGCGGACGCCTGGTATACGCATGAGGTGGGCGATTTTATTCCGGCGGGGGCTGCTTGCGTGAAGTGTGGCGCGGGCGAGTTTGCGCAAGGAGATGGACATCGTCGATGTCTGGTTCGAGTCGGGGTGCAGCTGGAATGCTGTTCTGCGTCCGGACCAGCAGCCTGCAGACCTCTATCTCGAAGGCAACGATCAGTATCGCGGCTGGTTTATGTCTTCGCTGCTGAATTCGGTGGCGCTGAAACATGCTGCGCCGTACCGGATGGTGACGACTCCGGGCTGGACGCTGGATGAGCAGGGACGCGCACTGTCGAAGTCGCGGGGGACGGACATTCCTCCGACGGAAGTAGCGAGCCAGATTGGCGCTGAAGTGATTCGGCTGTGGGTGGCTTCGGTGGATTATCGCGAAGATGTGGTCGCGAGCATTCCGCTGTTGAAGCGGCTGGCTGATGAGATTTACCGCAAGCTGCGGAACACCTTCAAGTTCCTGCTGGGGAATTTGCATGGCTTCGATCCGGTGAAGGATTCGCTGGCCTTTGGCGATCTTCAACCTTTAGATCAGTACATGCTGGCGAAGACGCGGGAGCTGACGGAGAAGGTGCTGAAGTGGTATGAGGAGTTCGAGTTTAACCGGATTTTTCATGCGATCAATGAGTTCGCCAACGCTGATCTGAGTGCGCTGTATCTCGATGTGCTGAAGGACCGGATGTATACCTTTGCTCCGACGAGCAAGGAGCGGTTGTCGGCGCAGACGGCGCTTTACAAGATCACCGATGCGCTGGTGCGGTTGGTGGCTCCGATTCTTAGCTATACGGCGGATGAGGTTTGGGGTTATATGCCGAAGGTTGAGGGCCGGGTGGGGAGTGTGCATTTGGCGGAGTTTCCGGTGCTGGAGTGAGCTTGCGCCGGAGTCATGTCGAAGCACTCTCCATGACTGGAGAGAGCTTCGCTGGACGTCCGCGACAGGTTCTTGAAGGTTCTGGAAGGGTGGCGGCGGGACAGGCTAACGATCGGTAAAGTCACTGGAGGCAAAGGTATCCTGCTCAGTCCGGCGAGGTTCGAGACGCTTTTGCACAAGTATGAGCTCATCTGAAAGAGCTGTTGAACGTGTCGCAGGTAGATTCGTATTGGTCCGGATATTTCGGAGGATTCGTCAACTGAGAATATTGAAGAGGCGGTGGGCCCATGGAACTTCATGTCGGAGCAGTGCACTGCTGACGGCTGAAGTGCGACGTTGCTGCGAACTATACGCACTGATATGGCTCCATACGGACCGTGGCCGGACGTCTGTGGTCGCTGCGCGTAGCGCACTCGATGAGATGGGCTATTCGGAGCTGAATGCGAGCGTGGCGCGATGAGTACTGCTGCTGTCGTATCTCAGCGTTCGTCGAGCAAGCTGCAGTTTCTGTTCGGGCTGTCGGCGATTGTCATCCTGCTGGATCGGATCACGAAAGTTTGGGTCTCGCGGCATATTGATGTTGGTGAGGCGCGCACCGTTATTCCTGGCGTGTTCAGCATTTCGCATGTGATGAATGATGGCGCGGCTTTTAGCTTGTTCTCGTATTCTTCCAGGCCCCAGTTGGTGCGGGTTATGCTGATTTCTTTTTCGGTCATCGCGGCGGCTGCGGTCTTTGTGTTTCTGCTGAAGATGGGGCAGAAGATTACGGCGACGACGGTTGCGCTGGCGCTCATTCTCGGCGGCGCGTTGGGCAATCTTTATGACCGTCTTGCTTATGGCACGGTGATCGACTTTCTTGAGGTCCACATTATTCTGGGGCACTGGAATTATCATTGGCCGGATTTCAATGTTGCCGACTCGGCGATTGTCGTAGGGGGAGTTTTGCTTTTTCTGGGCGCATTGCTTGACACGGCGACCGGCACCAGCGGGAGCACGGCGGAGACGAAGATATGACGTCTGAAGAAGTGAAAGCGGAGTTGGAGCGCGTTGGCCTGGTGCCGGTGCTTCGCGCGAAGTCGATTCCCGAGGCTCATGCGCTGGTCGAGGCGATTTATGCCGGCGGGGTGACGGTGATTGAAGTGACGATGACCGTGCCTGGGGCGATCGAGCTTCTTCGCGACCTGAAGGCGAAGTATGGCAGTGAGGTGCTGCTTGGGTCTGGGACCGTGACGACGGCTGCTCAAGCGCAGGCGACGATTGAAGCAGGCGCCGAGTTTGTTCTAAGCCCCAGCCTGCATCTCGATGTGATTGCCAAGACCAAAGAGCTGGGCAAAGTGTCGATTCCGGGCGCGTTGACTCCGACGGAGGTGATTACGGCGTGGAATGCGGGCGCCGATTACGTCAAGGTTTTTCCCTGCTCGGCGATGGGTGGCGCGAGTTACTTGAAGGCGCTGCGCGCGCCGTTTCCGCAGCTGAAGCTCATTCCTACCGGCGGCGTAACGGTTGCCACGGCGGCCGACTTCCTTAAGGCTGGAGCGATGGCTTTGGGCGTTGGTTCGGACCTGGTGAATGCGACCGCGATTGCGGAAGGGAAGTCTTGGATCGTGACCGATATGGCTCGGGCTTATATGGATGTGATCCAGGAGGCGCGGTCGGCGAAGGGGGACTGACGTTTTTCAGCTCGCATTGGCGAGACGGTCAAGCTGGATGATTTGGACAGACCGATAGGCTGAGAGTGCCAGGTCGTTGGTCAGGAAGCTTTGGGCCCCGAGCCGGACCGCTGTCGCTAATTGGATTGCGTCTGGAATCTTGCAGTTGATTTCGGCCCTGATGCGTGCCGCCTCTTCCGCTATATCCGCCGAGACCGGAGCGACTTGTATGCCGGGCGTGTTGAGAAGAATTTGTGTGTACTCCAAGACCAGATCAAGATGGCCTGATCGTAGGGGTTTGACCAGGACTTCAGCCAACGTCAGAGTTGTCGTTACGACCTCGATCTCGCCGCGATGGACGGACTCAAAGAATGGATCGAGTAAAGCGAGATAGTCCGGATGCTTTTCGATGAAATAAATGAAGGGCGCCGTATCGAGCGCGACTGTTTTTCCGCGAAGTGCCGTTAGCGTTCCCACGTCGCACGTTCAGCGTTCACATACTCCTGGGCGTCAATCCCTTCCCATATCTCTGCGCCCAGTCCCCTCAATTCGAGGATGCTTCTGCGAGGCCTGGGTTCTTCGGTGCGGGCGACAGCGAGTTCCTGAGCGAGGCGAGCGCGCTCTTCAGGGCTCAGCTTCTCGGCGATTTGGAGGGCGTGTTCGTATTCAGCTGTGGGCATATGGTCTCCTAGCATCAACTCAACGCCGGCGTGAGCCGTTAGGTCTAAGTCTACTCCGCAGGACTTAAGTTGACGATACACTTGGCCCATGGCGCAAGGATTCTTCCTCACGTTTGAGGGGCTGGATGGTTCGGGCAAGACGACGCAGATTCGGCGGCTGGCGTCGTGGCTGCAGGCGCGTGGCGAAGAACCTCTGGTCACTCGGCAGCCGGGTGGGACGAAGACTGGCGACCGCATTCGGGCGCTGTTGCTGGATTCGAAGACGGAGGCGCTTGATCCGCGCACCGAACTTGGGTTGATGTTCGCTGACCGTGCGCAGTCGATTGCCGAGGTGATTGCGCCGGCGCTCGCGCAGGGGCGCATTGTTCTTTGCGACCGCTTTACCGATTCGACCGAGGCCTATCAGGGCGGCGGGCGGGAGTTGGGTAGCGAACTCGTGCTGGCGCTGCACGGGGCGATGTGCGGAGGGCTTCAGCCGAACCTCACTATCTTGTTGCTTCCCGATTTTGAAGCGTCACTGGAACGTGCGCGGCGACGGAATGCGCGTCCGGGAGTGGCTGACGAGGGCCGCTTCGAGCGTGAAGGGAACTCTTTTTATCGGCGTGTCTTTGAGAAATATCGGGAAATCGCGGCGCGCGAGCCTGTGCGTGTGATGGTAATCGATGGCGATCAGCCCATTGAAGAAGTCCATCAGAAGATCGTAAGACTAGTAGAGGAGCGGTTGGCCGCGAGGCTGAGCTCTGCGGTCGCGCGATAGCCTGACCATCCTGGCTGCGTAGAAATCGCGCTTCGTAACTCCCTCTATGGCAACTCCCTGGCAGACGCGTGACGAAAAGAACTTCATTGTCGAGGAGCGAGATGGCTATCGCTATCCGCCGGGGCTGAAACTCAATCTGCCTCTCTATCTCACACGGAAATTCTTCAGGCCCGGTAATCCGATCTTGCTTTTCGAGCACCTGGTCGCGACCTATGGGCCGGTCTCGCATTACAAGATTGGGCCGAGCCACGTCATCTTCATCAACGATCCAGACCTGATCTGGGAGATTCTGATCAACCAGCCGCAGAACTTCATCAAGGAGCGCACACAGCGGCGGATGAAGATCCTGCTTGGCGAGGGATTGATTACGAGCGATGGAGAGATTCATAAACGGCAGCGGCGGATTGCCGCCCCTGCTTTTCATCGGCAACGCATTCAGAACTATGGCGCGATGATGGTCGATCGCGCTGCCGCCATTCGGGAGGAGTGGGCGCCGGGACAGAAGATCGACATTGCAGCGGAGATGATGCGGCTGACGTTGCAGGTTGTTGCCCGGACGCTTTTCAACACCGACGTGACCAGCGATGTGCAGGCCATCAATGACGAGGTCAACGTCATCATGGACCTTTACAACTTCCTCGTGGCGCTGCCGCGCGCGGAGGCGATGCTGCATTTGCCGATTCCGGGGCTGATGCGTTTTCGCAAGGCGCGCAAGCGATTGGATGCGGTGGTTCATCGCATGATCGAGCAGCATCGGGCTGATGGAGTGGACAGAGGCGATCTGCTGTCGATGTTGATTGCATCGAGAGACGAAGAGGGCGACCACGCCAAGATGTCTGATGAGCAGTTGCGCGATGAGGTGCTGACGATCTTCCTTGCCGGATATGAGACCGTTGCCAACGCACTGACGTGGACGTGGATGCTGCTGGGGCAAAATCCTGAGTCCGAGGAGCGCATGCATTCAGAGATCGATGAGGTGCTCGGCGAGCGGGCGCCGACTCTCGATGATCTCCCACGGCTCAAATACACGGAGATGGTTTTTGCCGAGTCGATGCGGTTGTATCCTCCGGCGTGGGCGATGGGGCGGCAGGCGACGCGGGACATTGAGATTGGTCCGTATCGACTTCCGGCGGGGAGCTATCTTTTTTTCAGCCAGTACATTATGCAGCGTAGCGAAGAGCAGTTTCCCGACCCGTTGCGTTTCGATCCAGAGCGGTTCACTGCCGAGGCGAAAGCCGGACGGCCAAAGTTTGCCTATTTCCCCTTTGGGGGCGGAAACCGGCAGTGCATCGGCGAGGCTTTTGCGTGGATGGAGGGGGTTTTGTTGCTGGCCACGATTGCCCAGCGTTGGAGGTTGCGCCTGATTGCCGGCCAGAGGATTGGGTTGGCGCCGAAGATCACGTTGCGGCCGGATGGGCCGATTTGGGTGGTTCCGGAACGCCGCTAGGCGCGTAGTAGAATCACCAAATTCCATTGTTCACAAGATCCCTTATGCAACAGGAGCAAGCCTTGGAGAGAATGAATCGGTCATTCGTGCGTCTTTTTGGTCTTTCGCTCGCCGTCATTTATTGCTGGATTTCCGCCCCGACCGTTTTTGGACAGGGGAGCGCGGATGAGCGGATTCTCTTCAACGCGAAGGTTTTCACTGGCGAACCGCTGAATCCTTATGCCGAGGCGGTCGCGATCAAGGGCGGCAAGATCGTCGGCGTAGGCACGCTGGGTGAGGTCACGAAGGCGGTTACCGCCTCGGCAGAACGGATCGACCTGGGCGGAAAAACGCTGTTTCCCGGGTTCATCGATTCTCATGAGCATGCTGTCGATGGGGGATTGGGCCTTATCGGGGCTGACGCCACGGACAAAGTGAACACGGTCGCCGATTTGGTGGCCTTCACTGCGGAAGCGAAGAAGTCGGGGCGTGCGATGCAGGGGGACGTGGTGGTGGTGCAGGGCATTCCGCTGGAGATCTGGTCGCACAATGCAGAGTTGAACCAGAAATTTGGTACTGGAGCCTACAAAGACCAATCGGTATTGTTCCAGGGAATGGACGGTCATACGGAGTGGGCGAATCCTGCGCTGATGAAACGGGCGGGGATTACGGCTGCGTATCTCAAGGGCCTCTCCAAGGATGAGCAGGGCTATTACGGGTTCGGGAAGGACTTTGCGCCGAATGGATTTCTGGTGGATGCCGGCAAGGAAAAGGTCGATGCGCTGCTACCTCAGCCGGACGATGCTCGACTGCTCGCGGCCGGCCGGGCTCTGCTGAAGTACAACTACGGTTTGGGGATCACGGCGTGGCTCGATCCGCTGGCGATGCCTTACGTGCTGAAGACTTATAAACTACTGATCGATCATGGAGAGCTCAACTCTGAGGTGGTTGCGTTTCCCCAGGTATTTGCGAAGGATCCGCAGGGCGAACTTGCGGGCATTGGGAAGATTCAGCAGCAGTATGCTGGCATTCCGAATCTGCATGTGACCGGCGTGAAGGTCTTTGCGGACGGTGTGGCGGAGTATCCCTCGCAGACTGCGAACTTGACCCAGCCGTACAAGAACAGTGGGCGGAATGGGGAACTTCTCTTCGATCCAAAGAAGTTTGCCGAGCTTTGCATCGCAGCCGATAAGCAGGGGCTGATCGTGCACGTGCATGCGATTGGCGATGGTGCGGTGAAGGCCGCGCTGGATGGAATTGCGGCGGCGCGGGATGCAAACGGGAACTCAGGATTGCCGGACACGATTACTCATGAGCAGTTTGTCGATCCGGAGGACTTTCCGCGCTTCAAGCAGCTTGGTGTGATCAGCGCCCTACAGCTTTTCTGGGCGGATGCGGAGCCGGATACGATCGAGATTCTGAAGCCGTATATTGCTCCGGAGATTTACAAGTGGCAGTATCCGGCGCGATCGTTGCTCGACAACGGCGCGATCATCTCGGGAGCGAGCGACTGGCCGGTCTCGACGGCGAATATTTTTCGCGCGACCTATGAGGCTGAGACTCGCAAGGGGTCTGAGGGGGTTTTGGATGCCTCGCAGGCGATGCCGAGACTGGCGATGTTCTACGCCTATACGCGTAACTCGGCGATTGCGATGAATATGCCGGCCACTCTGGGGACGATTGCTCCGGGAAAGCGCGCTGACCTGGTTTTGCTCGATCGCGACGTGCTTACGGTTTCACCGGAGCAGATGCGCGACACCAAAGTGGTTTGGACGATGGTTGGTGGCAAGACGGTGTATCGAGCGGGGAAGTAGAGAGAGCGCGGCGTTCTGCTAGGCTCGATTTGTGGGATTCAGCGACTTTCTCGGGAATGAAGCGACCGTCCGCCAACTGCGGCTGAGCATTGGCTCGGGGCGGTTGCCGCAGGCGATGATACTTGCCGGCGCGGCGGGAGCAGGGAAGTATACGCTGGCGCTGATGGTCGCCCAGGCGATGAACTGCACCGGCGTTGCGGAGATGGCATCGCGGGGCAATGGCGGGCTTCCGGATTTTTGCGGGGAGTGCCGGAATTGCGTTCAGATTGCGGCAGCGGCTCCATTGAGTGCGCGATTCGACGAGGCGGTTGCGGCGCGCGAGGAGCTTCGCGAGGTCGACAAAAAAGAGACCCGCATCCTGATTCAGACCCATCCAGATGTGCTGGTGATTCCGCCCGATCCGCCGCAGATGCTGATCAAGGTTGGCCAGGTCCGGCGGGTGATTCATGAGATCTATCGATTTCCTGCGGAGGCGCAGCGGGCGTTTTACATTTTCACCGGTACCGGATTCATGAAGGAGGCGGCGAACTCGCTACTCAAAGTGCTGGAGGAGCCGCCGGAGTTTGCCAGCATTTTTTTGTTGGCCGAGAATCCAGGCGAACTGTTGCCGACGATTCGTTCGCGAACGAGCATGGTTCGGCTGGCAGCTTTGCCAATCGGCGAAATTGAAGCGTTGCTTGCTGCCCGCCGGAGCGATTGGAAGCCCGCTCAGCGCGCGTTGGTAGCAAGACTATCGGAGGGCGCAGCGGGACGGGCGCTCGGCTTTCCGCTCGAAACCTATCTTGCCAGCCGCCAAGAGGCGCTGGTGTTGCTGCGGTCAGCGAGCAGCGATTCCTCGACGCTCTTCCGACTGACGGAAAGCTATCGTGCCGGGGCTGAAGGGCAGGAGCGAATGAGCGGATTGATCCGGGCTCTGATGAGCTTGCTGGAGGACCTCTTGTTGCTGCGCGCCGGAACTCCGACGCTGGTGCGAAACGTCGATCTGGCGACGGAGTTACGTCGTATCGCGGACGAAGCGAGTCTGGAATGGATTGACTCGGCGGCGAAAGCAGTGAGCCGGCTGGAGAGCGGGATGCGGCGAAATTTACTACGCTCGCTGGCCCTGGACTCGTTCGCGGCAGAGTTGGTTTTGTAAGCTGAAAGTATTTCCCGAATCGGAACTGAAAAGATAACCAGATCAATACCTTTCTATTTCCCGCTGGCATGTTGCCGAAATGTGCGCTACGATTTGGCAATTCATCAGGCCCGACTTGAAGTAGTTTTGCTGTATTTGCGAGCTAGTTGAACTGCTCGGATTCGCTTGGTTTGCCTCGTCTTGAAAACGGCCAACCCTACGATTCCGCGCCGCATCACAAATTGGTAGAAACGCCAATCACTATGTCCAATTCTTTGCTGGTACCCTCTACCGGGAATAAGCATTTGCAGATAGCGGCGACGCCTGCGGTAAAAGCCCCGGCAACGATGCCGACCCCAGCCGTCACAGGGCCGCGCAAGCTAGTGCGTCCGCCCTTGCTTGAAAATGGGGTGGCGGCGCGATCATTGGCGCGCCGGACAGTTTCCCCGTTGACCGCCCATCACACCGTGCAGCGCGCCGACCAGGTTGGGCAGGAGAGTTCGCACGCCGAGGTGTTCTATTTTCAGAAGCAGGTTCAGGCGCAGACGCAGATGACGATCGTCCTGGATGATGGCGAGTCGATAGAGGGCGTCATCGAGTGGTACGACCGCGATGTCATCAAGATCCGCAACTCCGGGCGCGCGCTCATCTATAAATCGTGTATCAAATATCTTTATAAGTCGGGCGAAAACCAGAAGTTTTGATTTGCTTTAGTGTGCCTTGGCCGCCTTGAGCAGCCGGTCCTGGATAGCAAGGCCGAGGCCCTCGGCTGGCGGAAGCGGACATAGGATCAGATCGACACCAGCCGCGTCGAGCTCGCGCAGACCGGCGAACAAGCGATGCGCCAGCATGGCCGAGTCGGCCCAATCTCCCCAGTGAAATATCACCACCTTGCCGAGCTTTGCCGCGAATGCCTCGGGAAAGAAATTGGCGGGAGCATGATGCCGACTGACTTCTGTTCGCGCTCCGCCCGCTCGACGGCTCGGAGCAGAGTGGCTGGCTGATCCCCCGGCGCTCCCGCGACGAGGACTAAGGCTGCTTGGGGGGCGTAATGGCGGATTCCCAACCCCGGGGAGGGCATCGATTCGGGCGGTAACTCTTCATTGGGACCGCTAGCTTCGGTTAATTTCCACTGCACCGCCTCACCGCAGACGCTGCGAATCTGCTCCAGCGAGATCACTCCGGGACGATAGAGGACAACTGGATCCTGCGAAGCATCGACGACGGTTGATTCCAGTCCGTGGGCGGTCTCTCCTGCGTCGAGGACGGCGTCGATGCGACCGTCGAGGTCTTCGAGCACGTGGCTGGCGCAGGTTGGACTGATGCGGCCGAAGCGATTGGCGCTGGGCGCAGCGATGGGAACTCCGGCGGCGGCGATCAGGGCGTTCGCGACTGGATGAGAGGGCATGCGGACACCGACGAGTGGGCGTCCGGCGGTCACGATGAGGGGTACGGTTTCGGCTCTGGGCAGCAGCAGCGTAAGCGGGCCGGGCCAGAACGCGGAGATGAGCTTATTGCCGAGATTGTTAGGGAATCTGTTGGAGAGTCTCCGGATGCGACGCTCGCAAGCATGGTGCGGCCGGAGATGTGGACGATCAGGGGGTCCCATGCCGGACGTTGTTTCGCGTGGAAGATTCTTTCGACTGCCTGGGCATCGAGCGCATTGGCTCCCAAGCCGTAGACCGTCTCAGTGGGGAATGCCACGAGGCCGCCGCCGCGCAAGATCTCAGCAGCCGTCTCAATTGCTTCCCGCGCCGTATTCGAGTCAGGTCTTCGGGGGTGACTTTGAGGCGAAGGGTCTTCATCGGCGGAGCGCCCTTAGAGGTAGCGCTCCCAGCGCCAGCCTGGTTGGGTCAACACTTTCGACACTTGTCCATGATGGCGCTATGCAGGCGCTCGCGAATCGGTTCGGGAAGCGGATATAGCTCGCGATTGGTGTAGAAGTCAATCGTCTGGCGGGTGGTGTTCATGGTGATGAAGCAGTGCTCGCACCCGGTCAGGTGTTCGTCGAGATCGCGGCGCAAGGCAGCGCTGACTTCGTCATCCAGCAAATCGTCGAGCAGTGCCATGAATTCAGAGCAGGTCACTTGACTCCATCTCCGTTCTTCTTGCGGAAGTAGCGACTGAGCCGCTCCCGTAATTGCAGTCTCGCCCTCAGCAGGCGAGATTTGACCGCCGGAACGCTTAAGCCTAAGGCCTCTGCGGTCTCGTCGGTCGAGAGACCTTCAATATCGCGCAGTGTGAAAACCACCCGGAATCCCGGCGGGAGTCCCTGGATGGTTTTGCGAAGGATTTCGGCCAGCTCCGATTGCCCATACATTTGCTCCGGATCGGGTCCCCAGTCGGCGAGATCGCGAGGCATCGAGCCTTCCTCGGTCTCGACGTCTTCGTCGATGGAAACCATCTTCCCCGTGCGCCGCTTGCGAAGGCGCATGAGCGATTCGTTAACAGCGATCCTGACCAGCCAGGTATAGAACTTCGAATTGCCCTGGAACTGGTGGAGCTTCTCATAAGCCTTCAGGAAAGCGTCCTGGACAACGTCCTCGGCGTCTTCCTTGTTCTGCGTAATGTGCTGGGCGATACGAAATACCTGCCGGTCGTACTGCCGAACCAGTGTTTCGAATGCCTGGAGATCCCCCTCGCGCGCCCTGGCAACCAGTGCTACGTCGGGGTGAACCTCTTCTGTCCCTGGAGATTGGATAGTTTCCAGAGCGGAAGGCTTCAGGATTTTGACCTTTTCTTGGTCAACCTTGCCGGGCGACACTTCTACTGAAGAAACCTCTGCGGCCATCTCTTGATATTAGTCCGATCAAGGGATGGGGACAAAACGAGGGTAACGGTGGGTGCGAGTCGTGGCGCCGACCGAATTGGCGGAGCGTATCGCAGAACGCGAATGGGAATTGCGGATAACGATTCAGATTCCGGGCTTCATTGGCGGAACTTCGGGTCCAATTTCGGCTTTAATAGATCTAGAGGACGTTGAAGTCTTGGGCATCTCGAAGCTTTCTGCAGTGGTTGTGGACAAAGGTCATTCGCCGGACCTGATCCGGAGCGTGCCCCGATTGCGCCGCGTCGCGGGGTTGTCCGTCCTTCTGTTGGCCGGGAGTCTGGCTGGATGGGGGCAAACGGACCAGGCGGTTCCCAAGAAGCAGCATGGGGCTACCTCCTCTTCGAGCGGCCACAAGACGGGTTCGTCTGCGCATCATAAGACCGGCGCGCACTCGACGGCTAAATCGAAGCACGGGGCGCATCGTCCGCTTTCGGCGAAAGCCCTGGCCAAGAGCCGTTCGCTGCACCAGGCGTTTGTGGCGTCGTCGCAACTGCGGCCGATGGCCCAGCAACTGACCCAGATGCGGAGCCCGGCCGCTTATGCTGGAGTCACCGCGTATGCCCAGTCCCACACCGGCGAAGCGGCGTCGGCGGCTTATCTGTCTCTGGGCCACGCGTATCTGGAGGACAAGAAGTATCCCGAGGCGTTGACGAGCTTGCATAAATCGGGGACGGCGGGCCAGTCGCTAAGCGATTACGCCGACTACCTTGGCGCGCAGGCCAACCTTGAGGCGAAAAACCTGCCAGCGGCCGAGTTGCTCCTGAACGGATTTGCGACCCGGCATCCGGACAGCATCTTTGTGCCCGAACATTCCCGTGCTTGAGGCAAACCTCTTCATTCAGGAGGGTGATCCGCAGACCGCGCTCGCGAAATTGAAGCCGCATCTGAGCGAGCCAATCGCGGGCCATGCGGACTTTCAGCTTGCGCAGGCGCAGGCGGAGCAGATGGCCGGACAGACTGACGCGGCGGCGAAGCTTTTTCGCCATGTGTACCTGAGCTTTCCGCTAAGCAACGAGGCGCAAACGGCCAAGACCCAACTGGCCGTTATCGGCGCGGCTGCTCCCATAAGCTCTGAGGAGCGTCGTACTCATGCCGACGCGCTGTATCGCGCGGGGCGCTTCAACGACGCGGGAGAAGAGTACCGCGCTCTTGCGAATGCGCCCGACTTGAGCCCTGAGGTTAGAAATGCCGTCCTCGTGGCTGCGGCCAATTGCGATTTGAAGCTGAAGCGGCTGAATAAACAAGAGCTCGAACGGCTGCCTGACACGCAGGACGAAGCTGGGGCCCGGCGCATGTACCTGATGATGGAGCTGGCCCGCGATAAAGATGACGGCGATGCTCAGCGGCAGATCGTAGAGCAGATGGAGACGCGCTTCAGCGAGAGCCCGTGGCTGGCCGAGGCGCTCTACTCAAGCGGCAATATGTATCTGCTGCGGAAGGACTACTCGCACGCGATTGAATACTACTCGGAACTGGCCAAGCGCTTTCCGAAGTCGTGCGAGCCGACGCCGACGGCGCATTGCTCCAACTATTCGCCGAGCAGCCACTGGCGGGCGGCGTGGCTGAGCTACCGGTTGAAGCAATACTCTGATGCAGCCAGAATGATGGACGAGCAGATCGCGAATTACCCGGGAGGCAAGGAGATTCCGAGCGCGCTCTACTGGCGCGGCCGGCTCTATGAGCAACAAGAGCATCAGCTTGGGATTTGCAGCGGCTTATTACCACACCATCATTCGCGTTTATCAGCATTACTACTATGCCGCCGAGGCCAAACAACGTCTCGCCGCGCTCGGGAGCGTGACGCCCGAGAAAATCGCCTCGCTCAGTGCGATGCAGCCGGAGACGATTCCAGAGCTGAGCGACGATGTGCCGGAGAACGATCCGCATGTGGTGAAGGCGAAGCTGCTGGCCAACGCCGGGCTGAACGAATATATTCCTCCGGAAATCCGGGCAGCCGAGGGCAGTTCGGGGTGGGGTTCGTTCGCGGAGGCGGAGATCTATACGTCGTACGGCGAGACCTTCCGCGCGATGCGCGTGCTCAAGCGGGCGATTCCGTTTTACACGTCGGCGCCGATCACGGCGATGCCGATCGCTTATTGGCGCATTCTCTTTCCTGAAGCGTACTGGGCGCAGATCAAACAATCTGCTGCGGCCAATGGCCTCGATCCTTACATGGTGGCGTCGCTGATCCGGCAGGAGTCGGAGTTTAACCCGCAGGCGGTGTCGAACAAGAGCGCCTATGGATTGATGCAGCTGCTTCCATCGGTGGGCAAGTCGATGGCGAAGGCCGAGGGGATGAAGCATTTCGAGACGAGCCAACTGCTCGATCCGAATGTGAATATTCAGTTGGGTTGCCGGTATCTAAAACAGACGATGGACAAGTTCGGCGGCCAGTCCGGAATATGTCTTTGCCGCCTACAACGCAGGCGATGCCAGAGTGGTTGACTGGCGGAGCGCGGCGGGCGAGCAGGGCATCGACGAATTTGTTGAATCGATTCCATTTACCGAGACCCGCGACTATGTGCAGGCGATCCTGCGCAACGAGGACATCTACCGCGCCATCGATCAAGTAAGCACGCAAACGGCTTCCAAGGCCAGCCCGCAAAGTCACGAAAATTGACGCCTGCGGCACAGGTGCGTCGATGGCTGCGAAGAGCAGCGAGGGGTATCTAAGAAGAAACACCCGCGGAGTTTCGTATTGACAAGCGGCGGGCGCCCGGAAAGAATGGCCTCAATCCATACGACTGAAGCTGTTCGGCCGTATGCTCTCGAATTCCAGGATGCGCCTTGATGCTGAGTGGATGTTGCCGCACTCGCGAGGAGTACAGGAACTTCGAGTCGTTGGCTGCACACCCCGGCAAGTTCCGTCGCGGCTCATCCCCTCATCCGCTCGTAACGACGCATATATCTCTTTCGTTCCCGTATGACCGCGGGAACGTGTCCCGCCTATGTACTCAGACCAGGTTGATAGGAGAGGCCCATGATAGCGGAACTGCAACTGCTCGAAGAATGGATCCCCGAACAGATGGAACCGGGAACGCTATTTGTGCTGGAAAATACAGGGGCGATGGGCGAGCCCGAGAATCCGTATTGCGCGGTACTTTCCTGCCCGGTATGCGGAGCGTTGGGGCTCATCACCCGGCGCCAGTATAGGGGCAGCGAAACCATGATTTGCGGCGGGAACGACTGTTCGTCGGAATACTATCTCCGCGATGGTGGCATCGAGTATCGGCGTGCCCAATAAAAACCCCGAAGGCCGAGCGGATTGAGCCAGAGGGATCCTCAGCGGAGTTGCAGAATGCGAGGACGGAAAACTCAGCGTCGAGGGAGCAATTTGCCATTGACTTTGGCCCACCGGAACGTCCAGCCGAGCTCATGCTTCGTTTAGCATAGAGATGAGCGTCGCGACGGTTGCGATGCCTCAGCCCTTCCCGCCCGGATGGCGAAATCGGCAGACGCAGCGGACTTAAAATCCGCAGGCCGCAAGGCCGTGGGGGTTCAAGTCCCCCTCCGGGCACCAATGGCACTGGGTATCAATCGTGTCTTGATCTCGCACCTAGTTGAGGCATGATTGAAATGAACAGATGATTGCCCACCTCAAGGCTTCTCATTTGAACTTGCGCTCTGCCGTTCTCGGAGTATTTTTTCTGCTTCTGGTTGTACGATTGGTCAAACCGGTTGCCGACGCCGCGAACCTCTAACTATCACGCAAATCAGCGCGACCCTTCCAGCCGACGGAAGATTACATCGTGCGGCACGCTTGGGCCTTGCAAGTGGAGATCGTCTGGATCCCGAGAAAGTGTCTATTAACGGACTCAATGCACAGGTATTTCCAGAGGGGGCAGGAGCGGTCGTGCAGTTGGTGAGCCCCGTGAATCCGGGCAGCAGACTCTCACTCTGGAGTACGAACATATACGTTCCAACATTACCTTCAGGTTCGAGGCCGACGCGAGCGACCTCTTCAGCGACGGCACGCCAGAGTTTCTTCGCCTGCACGCGGCCACTGACCGCAATGCTTTTCGAGTTTGGTTCGCCGCGCTCGCCGATTCTGCGTCCGATATAGCGCCCGCCCGTCTTCCGAAGGAGATTGACGATTGCGCTGCATTGTTGAGGTGGTGCTATCGCGGGGCGTTGCACGCGCATGACGAGGTCTGGCTTCGAGATCAGCCTTTCGACGTGTTGCCTTCGCTCAACTCGGTCACCCAATACGTCTACCCGTTCACCCCGCTCGGCGCTGCTTTGTTTCGCATTCGCCCCGGCTCGTACCAGGCCGGGGATGCTTCCAATGGCAGCTTCGCCCAGTTTGCCGACGCCGAGACGTTGATGCGGCGCAATACCTACCTGGTGACCCGCGATGTACATGCGGCGCGCCCGGGGGATTTGCTGTTCTATCGGCAACTTGAGCAGAATTCCCCTTTTCACTCGATGATTTTGACTGGGAATTCCGCCGGGGTAGCGGATAATTGGGCGGTGTACCACACCGGTCCGATCGGCAGAAGACCCGGAGAAATCCGTCGCGTGTCCATTGAGGACTTGCTGCGGCATCCGGACCGGCGGTGGCGCCCAATTTCCGAGAACTCTAACTTTTTGGGCGTGTATCGTTGGAACATTCTTCGAGAGGATGGCCCATGACCGGCGTTGCGTTGCCCAGGCTTACCACTTCTCGGAGTCTTACGATCGGGTTTGATTGTCATAAAGCGTTCGCTGCGCTGCTGGCAGTGTTTCTGCTAACCGCTCTTCAGCCCGCGCATGCCCAAAGCAAGTCTGTCTCTTTCAATCTGAGCACCGGCAAGAGTTTTGCTCCGAATGAGCCGCTCAAGATCCATCTCTATACGCGAAACGTCGACGCGCTCGAATTTCGGATTTACCGCGTTAACGATCCAGTCAAGTTCATCGAGAACCTTCGTGAGCTTCATTCTTTCGGCAACGAGGCTCCTTTCGGGCCGACGGAACGGATCGACGAGCGGACCTGGCTTGAACGCTTCCACGACTGGAAAGCAAGCCTTTGGTCGAGCATCCGTGATTTCTTCCGCCATCAGTTTTCGCACGAAGCGCGCAGCTCCCTGCGTGCCAGGCAGAACGCGTACTCACGCAAAAGCCGGATCGTCAGCGAGGCGGAGTTTGCGCAGATTCCACTGCTGAACTCCCAGCAACTGATCGCACGTTGGCGGCAGCAGGTGCCGGCAACCTACATCTCGGACAACAACGATCTGCCAGTCACGAACCCCGGCCCCGGACTCTATTTGGTTGAAGCGACTGACGGCCATTACAAGGCCTACACGCTGCTCATGGTCAGCGAGATGGCGCTGGTCACGCGCACCAGCGCGGGAGGCGTCATCGCATTTGCCGTCGATCGCGTCAGCGGGGCGCCAATCCCCGGAGTGAAGGTGGATGCCGGCTTTGGACAGAAGCAGAGTGTCAGCGCCATGACAGGTGCGGACGGCGTCGCCGATTTGCCCATCGTGGGGAGCAAGACTGAGCAGGATAATTTTTGGGTGGTCGCTGGGAAAGGCGCGGAGTTTGCCGCATCGACACCAGGGAGCTACGCGCTAACCGGATACGCCGGGAGCAAATGGGCTTCGTACATCTTTACTGACCGGCCCGTCTATCGTCCGTTGCATACCGTCCATTGGAAGGCGATCCTGCGAGTACGGGATGGCAATGCGCTAGCGGTTCCTCCATCGCAGAACGTTCATGTCACGATCGTAGACCAGGAGGATAAAGCTCTCTTTGATCGCAACATGCCGATGAACCCCGCGGGATTCGTCACGGGCGACTTTGATCTGCCAAAGGACGCTTCGCTTGGGTACTACAGCATCCGCGTGGGGGATAGCGACAACTACGCTGCGGGAGACTTTCACGTAGAGGAATACCGAAAGCCGGAATACCGTGTGCAGGTGACGGCAGCGCAAAAGCGGGTCTTGCAAGGGGAGACGATGCAGGTGACGATCGATTCCCGCTACTTTTTCGGCGAGCCGGTCGCGAACGCTAAAGTGAAATACCGCGTTTACCATGAGCGCCATTACTGGTTCGGCGAGGAAGAAGGCGGCGACTCTGCGCAGGACGACGACAGCGACAACGGCAGCGCCGAGTCCGACAGTTATGCCGGGGACCAGGAGTCGGAGAAGACCGGCGAGCTTGACGCGAACGGCAAACTCGTCATCACGGTACCGACGCAGGTCGACAATAAGGGCTATGGGGATTTCGATTACACCGTCGAGGCGGGCGTGACCGACGCTGCGAACCGCGAGATCACGGGCCGTGGACGTTTTCTCGCTACCTACAGCACGTTCAGAGTGAATATCGAGCCCGTCAGCTACGCGGTACGCGGCGGGGAAGCGGCAAAGTTCCGCGTGACCGCCGTAGACTACGACGACAAACCCGTGCAGACGAAGGTCAGCGTAAAGCTGGTCTACCGTCACTATCATGACGGCAAGACAGATACGATTGAGGGCGGCGGCGTTGAGGTCTCAACGGATTCAACCGGAGTCGCGACTGGTGCGATCACAGTCCAGGAGAGGAAATACAGCAGCGCAGAGCTGCAAGCCTCGGCTTCGGCGATCCAGCCGGGAACGCGAGATCCCAGAGGGGACAGCTATCTCTGGATCATGGGCGCGGGTGAGATCGACTACGGCTCGGGAGCGAATCAGCCGACCCAGATCGTGGCCGACAAAAAGAGCTATGCTCCCGGCGACACCGCACATCTCAGCATCATCTCTGAGGCGCCCGGCTTTGACGCATTGATCGTCACGCAGGGGTATACCGTGCAGAAGCGAGAAGTCGTGCACTCGGATGGACGGACACTCGCATTCGATCTGCCCATCACTGCCGACTCTCAACCGAACATCAATCTGGACGTCATCTTTTTGAAAGACAATACCCTGTATCAGGCGAGTAAGAACATCAAAGTTCCGCCATTGCAGCAGCAACTGCAGGTAAAGATCACGCCGGCCCATGAGGTCTTTCAGCCCCAGCAAAGTGCGGAGTACGACGTGACGACGCTTGATTTCGCGGGCAAGCCAGTGATCGCTGACCTTAGCTTCGGCGTGGTGGATGAGGCGATCTACTCTCTCTATCCCGACATGAGCGGCGATATGGTGAGGCGTCTCTTTCCCGAACGATATAGCTATGGCCAGGTCGATTCTTCGTTGACGTACTACTTCAGCGGTGAAGCTGGAACCAGGTCTCCTCTGCTGGCCATGCGCAATGCCCGATACCGCCCCCAATTGGCCCAGGTCAAGCCGGGTAACGAGGCGAAGCCGCGTGTCCGCAAGGCGTTTCCCGACACCGCGTACTGGAACCCGTCGATTCACACCGACGCCAACGGCCATGCTCGCGTCACGATCACGTTTCCCGATTCGCTGACTACCTGGCGAGCTACGGTGCACGCAATTACAGCAAGCTCTCAGGCGGGCTCTGCCATCAGCCGCGTGCTGGTGCGGAAAAATATTCTTGTTCGGATGGGGACGCCCCGCTTCCTGCGCAAGGGCGATGAGATCGTGGTGCCGGTGATTGTTCACAACTATCTCGACACGGCGAAGCAGGCGAAAGTGTCGCTCAATGTCAGCGGCCTCGACGTCGTGAATGGCAGCGAGCAAAGCGTTGTGGTTCCGAGCAAAGGAGAGGCCACTGCGACCTGGCGTCTGCACGCTACACAGATCGGGACGGCCAAGCTGGTTGCGACCGCAATTACCGACGCCGAATCCGACGCCCTCGAACTCAGCTTCCCGGTTGAGCCCAACGGGGTTGCTAAGGACATTCCGCAAAGCGGTGTTCTTTCCGAGCCAAGCGCGCAGGTGGAGCAAAGCATCGTGTTTCCGGCGAAGACAGATATCGCGGCCCATTCTTTACAAATCAATGCGAGCCCATCGATTGCGGGCTCGCTCTTCTCTGCGCTTGACTACCTTACTTCCTTCCCATATGGCTGCACCGAGCAGACGATGTCGAGCTACCTGCCTAACGTGATCGTTGCGGAGACTTTGAACAGATTGAATGTTCCCGAAAAAATAGATCTGGCTGACCTGAATGCAAAGATGCAGGCCGGGCTCGATCGGCTCGGCGAATATCAGCACGACGATGGCGGATGGGGATGGTGGAAGGAAGACGCCAGCCAGGTCTACATGACCGCTTACGTGGTCGGAGGCCTTGGGCAGGGCGCAAAGTTCGTTCCCCTGCGTGGCAATCAGCAATCGATGCTTGGCAATGGCCAGCAATATCTTCGCAAGCAGTTAGAGCAACACCCGAAGATGCGCCCGGAGTTACGCGCGGCCGTTGTCTATGCGCTCGCGGAATCGGGGGATAAACAGATCCAGACTGCTCTCGATCAGCAGTGGTCGCGGCGAAAGGACCTGCAACCCGAGGCACTCGCGATGACGGGTCTCGCCATGCTTGAGACGGGAGACAATCGCGCTGCGGAGATCGCCTCTTTGCTCGAATCCGTCGCGACCAAACAAGGCATCGTTGTCTTTTGGAAGGGCTCGTACGCGCCGCTTCTCGATGCCGACTATCAGAACGATGCCGAAGCGACTGCTTTCGCGGTCCGGTTGCTGGCCAGGGTTGATCCAAAGAGCTCGCTCCTCCCGGCTGCGGCGCAATGGCTCATGCTGAATCGCGATGGGGGTGTGTGGTGGGACTCGACCGAGCAAACCGCGATGGTGCTTTTCGGACTCGTCGACTATCTCGCTGTGTCTCACGAACTCGATGCTGATTTCACCGCGGAGATCCTGGTGAACGGTCGCTCTGTCGGACAGCGGCATTTCACCTCGGCCGATGCCGTCAGCGGCGCGTCGCTGACGGTCGATCTCGATTCCTCGGCCCTTCAGCCCGACACTAATCAGATACCAAATCAAGCGTAGCGGCGGAACGGGACGCATCTATTGGTCGATCGGCGGCCGTTACTATACGACTGACAAGAGCCAGTATCAGGCCGGGACGATGTCGCTGAACCTGACGCGCGACTACTACCGACTGCAGCCCATCCAGAAAGACGGCAAGATGGTCTATAGCCTGCAGCCGCTGAGCGGCGACGCGCAGATCGGCGATGTGCTCGCCGTTCATGAGGCCATCAATGGCTCGCCGATGAAGTATCTGATGTTGGAAGATCGAATTGCAGCCGGGACCGAGTTCGTGACGAGTGAAGATAGCTACCCGATTGACCAGCGTCCGGGAGGATGGTACGGCTGGTATACCCGCCGCGAATTCCGCGATGATCGAGCCGTCTTCTTCTCGACGAACTTTGACGGACGGCAGGAGATCTTCTACCTGGTCAAGGTGGTCAATCCAGGACATTTCAGCATCAGTCCGGCACGAGTGCAGCCGATGTATCAGCCCGGCATTCAGGCCACGAGCGATCAGCTTCAGCTGCAGGTTCCTTCTCCTTCGGTATCAGGAGGGCCCCGATGAAAGGTATCCTGCGCAGCGCGCTGGCGTACATGACCGGCCGGTTTGTGGTGCTGCAGCTCGGCCTGATTTTGATCGTGTCGTTACTATTCGCCGCGTGGCTGCGTGTTCCGGATTCCGGCGTCCTGGCAGTCATCGGCACCGTCTTGCTTGCCTCTTTGATCCTGGTGCTGGCCTTTGGCGGCGAAGCTTCACTTCTGCGCAGGCTGACAGGCTCAACGCGAGGGCATATCCTCCCTGGAGCGGTCGCTTTGCTCTTAGCGGCCACGTTGTGGCTCGGGTGGTCGTCGTGGCTCAATCATCTGAGTGCGAGCGATTTCACCCGGTTAGCTGGGTATGCAAACTCGCGCTTTCCGCATTCGCTTCGCAACGTGTTCACCTTTGAGAATCTGCTGAGATGGTTCGGCTGGGTGTGGCTGGCGCTACAGTGGCTCGGTGCTGGAATCTTATTGGCGATCGCGGTTCCTTTTTCCCAGACTTCGCGGCCATTGCGCGCGGGTCTGCGAGTGGGCTTTTCTTTCAGCTATTGGATGATTCTCGCACTCACAGCGATCATCGTGACATCGATCACTCAAGGCATGGTGGAATGGACGCCGGGGCACGGGCTTCGTGTTGAAGCGATAAGCTTGGTGCTTCGCCTCGTCACCGTTGCGATCATCGACGCGGTTCTAATTTGCTTTGTGCTGGCGGCGATCACTGCCATTGTCGTCCGCTTTGAAGGCCGTCATGCGATTCCGGGGGGCATCCCTGAAGTTAACCAGCTTCGCAGCGTCGACATTCCATAACGAGCCGCCAAGATATGCACTCGCGAACCAGCGGCACGATGCGCCCGTTGGCTTTCGCTCCAGCTGGCCGCGTTGCGTAGGGCGCTGTCGATGGCCTCGGTGGACATCGTTCCACCGGAGGTGTCCGCCTCGCCGGAGAGCTCCTCGACGATCCCCTCTCGCAACCATAATGGAGCGCGATCAGTGGCTTCGGAATCGACCAGGACATGCAACATCTCGTGCAGCACGACTTTGCTGGTGTCGCTTCCAGTCCGATTCAGGACAGTAGCCGGCTGCAGCACAATCTGCGTGCCGCTGCGTGCTGGCGAGGGCCCACCCGGGCTGGGATGTCATCTGGCGGAAGAGCTCGGTCGATGGAGCGAAGGTGATCTCCGGATGCAGCGTTTTATGCGAGGGAAATCGTTGATTCGCCTGTCGCCACGTTGTCTCCAGCTTCCCGGTTTCAACCGGTGATTCTATCTGAATACTGTGCACGGTCAGGGAAGGAGTATGGGTGACTTGCCATCCGTTGTCATCGGGGCCGATCCGCACCGATGTGCCAGGAAAATAGAACCCAAGGATGTCCGCCGTACTCTTGTGTTCGCTTGCCATTTCCTCAGCGCCAGCCTGGCAAAGGCCAACGCCATGCCCATACCCACTACCGTCAAAGATCAGCATTCCGCCATGCAAGCGTTACCTCATACCGATCGCTGCGGATCCGGTTCCATCCCAGAGCGCGATCGATGCCCAGCCGCAGGGCGCTGGCGTTGACGACTGTGGAACGCGGCGTACCGCCGGAGAAGATACACGCAGAGCGCGACTCGATCGGCTGCGCTCCACAACTTCACCGACAGCAGCGGCGTCAGGCAAGCGCCATCCCTGTCGGGAGGCGATGGAAGTAAGCTCTGCCAACGGAACCTCCGTGTGCCAGGCGGCCGTTGCCCCGGCGCAGACAGTAAGGGTCAGCGTGACTGGGAAGATAGGTTGCCCCGTGAAGCCGAGGCCAGACCGTAGCCGCATCCTCGGTCATGCCTCCGCAATGCTCGCTGAAGAAGACTTCGGCTCGCCTGCCTTCGAACCACAGAGTCTCGCCAGCCGTATCGCGGACCGCGCTCTCAATGGCAGTGGAGACCGGCCCGGTTCGCATTGCCTGACACTCGGTGCTGTCACACAAGTCCGCGGAAAGATGTGGGGAAGGAGCCGAAAAGTGTGAACCATTCAACGCGTAGGTGCGCGCCACGATCGCCAGGGCTCGAAGGGCTTCCGGTGCCTCATCGCCCATGGTCTCTGCGTTCAACACCGCAGCGACATAGCGCTCGCTCGGTAGCGTCAGTACAACGTCGATTCCGTCGTCGTTAGATCTCAGGTGCCATAGCCCTGTGGCGCTCTTCTCATCGCGGCTTTCCTTGTCTGTAATTTTGAGCTTGCCGCCGGCAAATAACTCCTTCCTGCCCTTGAGTTCCAAGGGAGCGCTTAGCGACTGGCGAACACAGGTGGCGCAGGCCGAGATCCAAGTCTTGGAGGAAAGGGGAGTCAAGGTAACCGCAGTAAGTTTGTGGGTCGAAAACAGAAGCACGGAAACATCCCGTCCCCCATCGCGCAAGGCGTCTGCGCGCAGCGGTATGCAAGAGAAGACGGACACGCAGGCGATCATGCCAAGCCATTTGAGGGGCGATCTTCTCAGGCCGAGAGATACATTTCTCGATTGAGGATGATGTCTCACCTGGCTGCCTCACGGCGCTGAATTTCAAGAAAGAACTTGTGGGCCAGAATCGCTGCCGTACCTCCATCGCCATGCGGGACGAACACTACCAAAATCAGTTGTCCAGGTATATATCCGGCAAACCAACCGTGGGTCCAGCTCTCGCCTGGATTGCTGGCCGTGCCTGTCTTTCCCAGGATCGTCATGCCGGAGACCGACGCGCCATTCGCCATCCCGTAGTTGACCGAGTCGGCAAGCCCTCGCGCCACCGGACTATTGTCCGCTAAGCCAAGCGCCATCCGGCGGTAGGCGACGGCCAGCTCGAGGGGCGAAACCATCACACCGTAGAGACCCAGCACCGTAAGTTCACGTCCTTCTACGCTCGCGAGCGCGCGAGGATCATAAGAAATGCCGGATTGACGCAGGGCATCTCCTAGATCTGGCGAGGAGAAGCGCCTGGCGAGGTCGGCAAAATATGTATTGCAAGACTCCGCCAGCGCGGTCTCTGCAACAAAGACGTTGGTGTCGGCAGGATGTGTGCAAGGCAACGGGCGGCTACCGATACGAAGGTCGCGCTTGCAAAATACCTTGGTTTCCGAGTTCACAATGTCATGCCTTAATGCATAGTCGAGGATCAGAGGTTTCAGTGATGAACCCGGAGTTCCGCGGCTAGCGTCGTGCGATCTACCTACCAACCGACCAGTTTTGAAGTCGAGAATGACGGCGGAGGCCTGTGTTCCGCGAAGAGCTGAGCTTAGGTGATCTTGTATTGACTGAGCGTTCCCTGCCTGTCCGAAGAACGCGAAGAAAAGAAAGGCCGTTAATGCAGCCCTGAGAGAAGCAAAGCCACGAAGATCGCTCTCGAGGACGAGTTTAGAAGTTGCTACCGCAGGAATTTTGATAATGACAACGTTCGCCGGCAAGAGGGGACCTTCCTAGACTGAGCCCGGTTATCTAGTAACAATTTCATGCCCGATGGTAGAACGCCTGATGAGCAAAATCTTGCATTCTGTTTTGGGAACGGCGAGCCGGCCGTCTTTTTCAGGGCGAAGGAGCCGGTATGCACTCGGCATCCCATCCACGTTGCCGTGTAGTCGGCTTATCGGTTTAGTGATGAACGGCCGATCGATACAATCCCTGGACCTTAATCAAAGCTCTATCCAGAGTTTCTGGGTTGGGTGATTGGCGGAATGACGATGTTATTGGCTTTTCCGCTTGACTTCCTTTTGAAAAGAAACTAAACACTCATATACGTAACAAATGCTAATGCCAGCACGCCTTTCGAGGAGGCATTTTTACCATGAAATCGCTCTGTTGGTTTCGGGCCGGCGCAGTGTTGCTCGTCCTTTGTTCCCTCGAATGCTCGTTTTTTGGACAATCCAACGATCAGGGACAGATTCGCGGCACAGTTTCGGATTCGTCCGGGGCCGTGATTCCATCGGCCCACGTGACATTGACCAATGCGGGTACAAATATTGCCCAGAAGGCAATGTCGAACGATCATGGCGTGTATGTTTTTTCGGGGTTGCTCGCGTCCAATTACACCATGCGCATTGAGGCCTCGGGATTTGGGCCCGTCGAAAAGTCAGGCATCACCCTGACCGTTAATCAGCAAACAACATTGAACGTTACATTGGCGCCTGCAAGCGCCAACGCCAGCGTTACCGTGGAATCCGTCCCAGTGCTTTTGGACTCCGATAATGCCACGCTGGGGGCGGACATCGGAGCGACCTATCTGACTCAAGTCCCTCTGGAAAATCGCGATCCCTTCGGAATCGTCTTTCTTGCCGCCGGCGTCACGGAGTCTGCTGGCTCGGGGGTCAATGACTCCTATCCGGCCGGAACCAATTTCGTCTCCAACGGGCAGCGGAACTCGACTGCGGATATTCGTCTGGATGGAGTCCTGACGACGGCGCCGGAACAAGGTGAGGGCGGCACTTCGAATATTTATTATCAGGCCACGGTCGAGGCGCTGCAGGAAGTGAAGGTCCAAAACAACAGCTTCTCCGCCGAATTTGGGAACAATGGCGGCACGGTCATCGATGAGGTGATGAAGTCGGGCACCAATGCTCTCCACGGCAGCGCTTACGAATTCAATCAGAATTCCATTTTCGATGCCCGAGACTACTTCAATAGCGGCCCCAAGCCTGGGCACTCGCAGAACCAGTTCGGCTTTTCTATCGGCGGCCCGATCCGGAAGAACAAGACATTTTTCTTCGGCGACCTGGAGACGGTCATTGCCAGCAATCCGGTGAACATCGTTGCGACCGTTCCCACAACAGCGCAGATCAACGGCGATTTTTCTCAGGCGATGACCTACGACCAGGATGGCAATCCAGTCCTCAACCAGATCTTCGATCCATTCAAGATTGACCCTGACTCTTATACGCGTCCTGCCTATGCGAACAACATTATTCCGGCTGGCGAGATCGATCCCGTCGGTCAGGCGATTCTCAAGTTATATCCGCAACCAAATACTGCCGGCGACTCGGTATCGGGCGCCAATAACTATCGAGACGTCATTCTGTCCACAGCGAAGCTGATCCAGTTCGACTTCAAGATCGATCAGCATTTCAACGAGAAATCAACGATCACCGGCAGGTACAGCAACGTCTTTGCGAATGGGTCGACGCCAACCGTTTTCGGAGACGGGGAATTTAACGACGGCATTGCATATACCGAGCGCGTATTCAATGATGGCATGGCTTACTCCTACACGCCGACCGCACATACGCTGTGGATGGCGGCATTCGGCCTCGATCGCGTCTCCCAGCCGACGTCATTCCAATTATCCAAGCCCGACTTCGGTTGGTTTTCCCAGTTATCTCGAGCAGAACGGGGTGGTCCGCATGCCGTCGATCATCATGCCGGAATCGCCATGGACCTCGCATCTACGACCAGTGTTGCGTCGATACTCAATTTGCCCATACGCTGCTGAATTACTCCTCCGCATTCTCCTGGACGAAGGGCCAGCATACATTGAAGTTTGGCGGCGAACAGCGGCTCTTCTACAACAACTTCTTCCAGCCTAATTATCCCAACGGATACTTCAGCTTCGATCAGGACGTTACAGCTCAGGTCCCGTACGACACCGACAACGGCATTCAGGGAAATTCATTCGCGGGATTATTGCTGGGGTATGGCGATTCCGGAAGCATCAATGTCACGCAGTCAGTTGCCGACAAGTCTCAGGAGACAGGATTCTTTGCGCAGGATGACTGGCACGTCAACTCCAAGTTGACTGTCAATCTTGGACTTCGCTATGAGTGGAGTTCTCCCTATACCGAACGGCACAACAATACTCAGTTCAGCGATTTTTCGGCAGCAAGCGGCATCGGGATCGGCCCGTCGACAGGCGCTCTTGCGGATGGCACCCCCATTACCATACCCGGAGTCGCCAACCTGCAGGGGACGACTATCTTTGCTTCTAGTCAGAAGCGCAGCGCGCCAACTGACTGGAACAATGTTGCGCCGCGAGTGGGCTTTGCTTACATGGTCAACGACAAGCTCGTGATGCGCGGAGGCGCGGGGGTTTATTACGGGATGAGTGTGGCGACCAACTTATCAGTATCCTGGTCCAGCCTTCACTTCCAGCCCTCAGGCCTTCTTCACCGAAGATGGATATTTGACCCGATCCGCGACGCTCGAAAACCCCTTTCCTAGCGGCATTCAAGAGCCGCAGGGCCAGAAGCTACGGGCCGCTTGCGCAGTGGGGACTCGCGAACGCCAACAACATCGACACCGGTGTCGCCGCAATGCCGACATCTATCAGTGGAACATTGGAATTCAGCAGGCATTTCCGGCAAATTTCGTTCTTGGCATCAACTACTCCGCCAACCGCAGCACTCATTTGCCCTGGGGCGGTTACAGCAGCACCAGCAATCGAAATTCATTCCTTCGGCGGTGCGCCGAGCAGTATCACCAGTCAAGATCTGCAGTCCCTCGTCAGCAATCCATTCCAGAGCCTCTTCACTGGACCGAATGCAATCTTTAATGAACCCGAGTCTCGCTATGGCAACGATCAACTGCCGCTGTTCAATCTGCTCGGCCCTACCCTCAATTCGACGGCGCCTTACCAGGGCTTGCCTAGCTTGGGCGCTTCCTCCTCGTACAACGCGCTGCAGGTCGTCTTCCAAAAACGCGAAGGGAAGTACATCAACCTCGAAGGAAACTACACCTGGTCGAAAAACATGGACGACTCCTCGACCGGATTCAATGCGTTCGTCGGCACGTTGAACAATGGCAATCCGCAGGAACTGGACAACCTGAAGGCGGAATGGTCGGTCAGCGCCAACGACGCGACGAACAGGTTCGTTCTTGCCGCAGTGCTGCAATTGCCGGTCGGTCGCGGGACTCTCATTGGTGCCAACATGAGCCGCCCATTGAACGCCCTTGTCGGCGGATGGCAGTTGACTACACTGGCAACCTTTCAAACCGGCCAGCCTCTTCCCATCACCATGGGCAATTCCCGAATCGCGGATGGCAACCAGCGGCCAAATGTCACCTGCCCCGAGCGGGCCGTCACTTGACAACGGGCATCAGCATTCACAACGCCGCGGAATATCGGTCAGCCCTACCTCAACACCAAGCTGCTTTGCCGATCCCGGCGATCAACAACCCGGCAACGCTCCTCGCTACTTCTCCAAATCCGCAGCGACGGCATCCATAACATCGACATCAGTGTCGAGCGCATTTACAAGTTCGGCGAACGAGAAAGGCAGATCGAGATACACGGTGATTGCTTCAACTGTATGAATACATGAGCGCTTCGGCGTGCCCGATTACGGTTACGGCGACTCTACCTTCGGCATGATTCAAGCACCGCTGGCGGGGCGCTTCCAAGAAACATGCAGCTCGGCGTCAGATACCAATTCTAAACACTGCACTGACTCGCAACGACTTCCACGAATCAGATCCGGAGGCAGCTCATGGCGCAGTCCGCGTCGTCTCAAGAGTCTGCCGATGCGAAAATGCTCTGACGACTCATTGTTCATTGTCGCTCTGCTTTCGATGTCCGCATTCCTCGTTGCCCAGCAACCGCCGATCGCCAATCGGTTGGATGAAAAGGTGCGCATCGGCGCCTATTCGCTAGGCCCGACAACGCCGAGCAGATCGTTCAGCAGGCCAGGCCAGCGGCGTATACGGCATTGAAGTCGACAACGATATCCCTGGCCGGTATGAAAGCCTGCTCGCACCGACTGAAAAGCTTGCGGCCATCCGCCGTGTTGCCGACTGCAGCCCACCGAGCCACAACAAGGCATTCGTTTATATCGCTGGATTTGAGTGCATCTCCCTCGACGCGGACGGCCTCACATACCTTGGCAAAAGAGCATCCCGAATGGCTGCAGCGGAAGATCTCCGGAGCAGCCAGCAATCTTCGATACCAAGGCGGCCTTCTGGATCGCGAAGGGCGAAGAAGATGCGTGGGTAAGTCCCTATGCGATGGATTGGCGCAAGTTATACATGGAGCGCATCCGGCAGATTGCTGCCACCGGCATCGATGGCATTTATGTCGACATTCCTTACTGGATGACTCATTTCACGGGTTGGGAGGATAGCTGGGCAAGCTTCGATGACAACACGGTTGAGGCATTTCGCAAGCAAGACCGGACTGGATGCGCGCAAAGACATAAAGCTTGGCGACTACTCTGATCCCGGATTTCGCAAATGGGTCGAATTTCGCATCCAGACCATCACTGACTTTCTCGCCGAGATTCGCAGCACCGCCATCTGCCGTGAATCCCTTCGATCGCCATCATCCCCGAGATCTATCCTGGCATCGAAGGCGGAAGCCCGCGCGTCGGCGCGGACGTCTATCAACTCTATCCGCAGGTCGATGCAATCGCGCACGAGTACGAATTTGGAGACGGTGAAGACCATACCGCTGCCTCGCGCACGCCACTGGACTGGTTTCAATATCAGATCGGCATCGCAGCTTTCGCGCCTTTGCCGGCGACAAGCCCACGTGGATTCTGAACTACTCCTGGGACGGCGCGCCACAAGTGAAGCCGCGCGATGCCATGCTCAATCTCGCCATGTCGGAGCTGATGGCCGGTGCAAATCTGTGGGACGCGCGAGGGCATGTCATGTCAGGCTCGAACGATATGGCGACACGCACCGAGATCTTTCACTGGGTCGCCGCTCACGAAGATATCTTCGGCGCGCACCGCGAGCCCGTTGGCAAGGTCGGCGTCTACTTCTCCGACACCACGCGGAATTTTTATCCAGCTGACTTCGTCGCATCGTATCGAGGCGTTCTGCTTCTACTGTTGCAGAACCATATTCAATTCAGAATTGTTACTCCGCGCACCGTCGGCAGTTTCGACGGTGATGTGCTTGTGATGCCTGAGGTCCGCGTTCTGAGTGACGCCGAGTCTGCAGCGATACACAAATTCAACCGTGACGGCGGAAAACTGGTGATGACAGGGAAGACCGATGCGAAGTTGGATGACGCATCCAGAGCTATACGATTTCCCGGCGCGCCAGAGCGCAGTTATCTCAAGAGTGCAGAGGCAGACTTCAACGCCGCCGATCAGACAGTCGCCAAAGACTTGCTTCATTCGCTGGAGGCGCCGCAGGAGATCGAGGTCGTGGCCGCGCGCAATGTGGTTGGGCACGTCGCAACGATCGGCGCACGTCCCTATGTCTTTCTCGCGAACTTCGATGGGCTCAAGGGCGGAGAGATCGCCGTACCACGAACCCAACACGACATTGCAATCGCCTTTCCAGGGAGTGCGGGGCCGAAACTCCACGTTCTGCCTTTTCTGGGGGAAGAGTTGACGATTCCAGGAAAGCTGGAGTCCGGCAAGATGCTTTTTGTTCTGCCGACGCTTGATCGCGGCGCAGTCGCATGGACTGAGTGAGACGCACAACGCAAAGGAGAATTTGACCTCAATGCAGCGCAGAGACTTCATCAAAGGCGGCATTGTGGGCAGCATCGCGGCGGCAGAAGCCATCGGCAACCCGGCGCGTGGCGCGGTTCGCGCCCACAACTGGGACAAGTACGATTTCGGCGGCGGCCCGGTGGTCAGGGACCGCTTGAATCAGGGGCCGTTTCCGCAATATGCCCCCGACGCTGCTATTCCCAGCGACGAAGTCGTCATGACGACCATACCGACCGACGAGGTTGTGCCGCATTTTGGCAAGGGCCTCGTCACCTACATCACCGCCGACATGGGGACTGAGGAAATTAAGTCCGACAATGTCTCGCGGGAGATACAAGACCTCGTTGAGCTTTCCCCTCGGTCAGCTCATTTACCTTCGCCCTACCTGGCGCGAGGTGCAGCCGCGGCCGGGAAGACTCGATCTGCCCGAATATTTCAAGCTGGCACTCGACCTCGCCCGGAAGAATAATAAGCGCGTGGGTCTGCGGGTGCAGATGAGCGCGCCCGACTATACCCATGAAGCTGCGCTGCCCGATTTCTTCTCAACAAAGTCCCCAAAGTCGATCTCGTTCTTGGCGATGTTGACCCCGAGCGACAAGAAGGCGGCGCAACGGTACCTCGACAATCCTCACAGCCGCTACCAGCCGCGTTTCGATGATCCATTACTTCCAACAATGCTTCAAGGAGCTTGTCGGCCTGCTCGCTGCTGAGTTCAATGGCAATCCACTGATTGAGTTCGTTGACACCTTCATGTATGGATTCTGGGGCGAGGGTCACACGTGGCCCTTCGCCAACAATCCTTTTCCCGACTACTACACCGCAGAGCGCACCTGGGTTGAGATGCTCAATGTGCAGCTTCGACGAGCTTCAGCAAAACGCCTCTGCTGACGAATACTCAGCCCGACTTCAGCCGCGTTGGCAACTCGGAGATACTCGATCGTAGGTTCGCAGTAACAACTGGATTCGCAGCGATACGATCTTCATCGAGAATGAACAGATCGAGGCACTCAGCAATCGTCCGCCCTGGATCGCCGCCTTGCTCGAGCAGGGTCTTCCCGGAAAGCCGCCGAATACTCAGGCAGGGACCGACGGCGTTTCGTCGACCGAGAACATGATCTCGCACGTGATGGATATCGGGGCAAATTACTTTTCGCTCTGGAACTTCCACCAGATCAGCGCGAAGAATCTTGAGAGCTACTATCGCGCTTATCCCAAGTGGTTTGATCGCATCAATCGCCGCATCGGATACTAGCGTGCGGCCCTCTTTCGTCTGGAGCTACGACGGAAGGGGACCACTGTGGGCTGATCATCGGCTTCGCGAATGACGGAATCGCCGGCGTGCCCGGCGTCTTGCGCGTCACCGTGGCGAGACTGAAGACGGCAAGACACTCGTGAGCGGATGTCTCGATGCCGGCTATCCTCTTGCCGGGCAAAATTCGCCAGGCGCAATTCATTCTGCCCGCAAGGGAATCAAATGGCAAGGCGTGAGGCTAAGAGCGGAGATCGAGGTCAAAGGGATGCGTTATCCCGTGCGTTGGTCTTGTCAGCAGGCACTTAATTCGGACGGCTCGCTGACCCTGCGGCCAAATCTTCATCAGGAAATTTAGCTACGCGCCACAATCAGAAGACACTCAAACGTTCCCAAGAATGCAAGAGTGGACAACCCCTTCGATGTTGGGAGATTTAGTGAACGACAAATTTAGGAAGCTGGGCCGCGATGGAATTCTTTGTGCAATAGCGGCTTGTGTTGCATCATCGCCTGCCATTCTTTTCGCTCAACAAACGCAAATGGCGGTCTCCGTTGATTCTCACGGCAACTACTCCATCGGTTCCTCGCAAGCGGTAGCGCTGCACTCCGGCGTAGCTGCCAAAGTTGACGGTCAATGGCTTCGCTCCGGTGACTATCCTCACCACGACTTCAGCAAGACAGCAGCCGACGGCTACTTTGGAGCAGCTGACCAATGGGAAGTCACCTTTTCCGGCCTGGCTGGCAAACCGGATCTCATCTACCGCCTGCGCGCCTATCATGACGACTCCTTCGCCGATCTGCAGGTCTTCGTGCGCAACCATACCGGCAAAGAAGTCACCGTCGAGGCAGTGCGCTCCGTCGAGGCCTCGGGAGAGAACACTTCTGGGCCGAGCGGTCCTCCCTCCGCGGACCGCGTGCTGTCCGATAGCTTCAGCGAAGATCGTCCGGCGATGCAACTGCATGAGCTTAGCGATGCGCCCACCAAGATGCATAAGGCGGTCGGCAGCCAACTCATCTACAACCGGCAGAGCCGGCAGTCTTTATTTGTCGCGGCATTGACCTCAGAGCGCTTCCTCACCATGTTGCGGCTCTCCGTAGAGGGCTCAGGAAACACAACCCGAATCGCGCGATACGAGGTCGACTCCGTCGGCACCACGGAAGCGGAGAGAGAAAATTCCCTCGAAAAAGCGCCTGCCGCCGACCAGATCGATCTTAGCTTGCCCGTTTCTTCCGGTGGCGAACTCTCATCGGAGGCCTTGCTCATCAGCCTCAGCTCTGACTATCACCACCAGCTCGAGAGCTACGGCTTATTGATCAAGAAAACTCATCACGCCCGAGTCTCCGCTCCCTCTTTAATGGGCTGGTGGAGCTGGACTGCATACTACTTCGGCCTGAATGAAGGCGCCGCGCTCACCAATGCGGCCTGGGAGGCGCAATATCTGAAGCCCTTTGGCTATGACGTCTTTCATATCGACGAAGGCTATCAATATGCGCGAGGGGAATATGGCACTCCCGATACTCGCGTCTTTCCTAACGGCCTCGGCCCGATGGAGTACAAAATCCGCGGCCTCGGCCTCACACCCGGTATTTGGACTGCTCCTTTTGAGGTCTCCGAACGTTCGTGGATCTATCAGAACCATCCCGAGTGGCTGGTGAAGAATGCACAGGGCAAGCCTATTCACGCTGGATATGTGGTCGACGAGAAAGACAAGCTGTACATGCTCGACACTACTCATCCCGACGCGCAGGCGTATTTGCGGAAGACCTATCGGAAGCTGGTCGATGAGTGGGGCGTCCACTACATCAAGCTGGACTTCATGGACGACAGCGCCATTGAAGGCTACTACTATAAGCCCCACACGCCGGCGCTCGAGGCGCAGCGCATTGGGTTGCAAATCATTCGAGAAGCCGTCGGAGATGACGTTTACCTCGACAAAGACGGCAGCGCCATGCTGAATCCTGTCGGGTACGTCGATTTTGGCCGGCTCTCGCAGGACACAGGCCACAGCTTCGACGCCAGCCGCGAGGCCGTAGACGGCATCGCGGCGCGGTACTACATGAACCGGAATTTCTTCGTCGCCGATCCTGACGCTTTCACTGTTTCCACTCAGCGGATCGACGATCAATCGTGGCACGAGGGCAAGGCCCCGCTCACCTTAGACGAGGCCAAAGTTTCGATCGCGCTCGCAGCTGTCACCGGAGGCATGCTCGAGATCGGCGACAATCTTCCTGCCCTGCAAAGCGACCCCGATCGCGTGAAGTTGATTCAAAATCGAGAACTGATCAACATGGTCCGGCTCGGAAACTCATCCGTGCCGATCGACCTTATGACCTACCCCCAGGAGGATGTCCATCCGAGTGTGTTCCTGCTGAAGGAATCGAAGCGCCAACACATTCTTACGGTCTTTAACTGGACGGAGAAGTCGCGCTCGAAGGCTGTCGCTCTTGCCGATCTTGGCCTTGCGACGAATGGCCAATATGTGATCACTGACGTCTTTGACCAGAAGCGAATCGAAGCATTGTCAGGCTCGCTTGCGCTGCAGCAAGCTCCACGCTCCGTCAGCGTACTCAAGATTGTCGACCACAACGTTCCCGAAGAAGGACCCGCTCTCGGAATCGAATGCCCCAAGTCGGGAACAAGCGGCGAGGCGCTTTCCTTTGCGGCGAGTGCTTCGCCCGATCATCCGGCCGTTTCGTATCGGTGGGACTTCGGCGACGGCGTCCATCTTGACGGAGCGCATCCGAGCCATGCGTGGACTACTCCCGGAGACTTCAACGTCCATGTGACTGCGATTGGCCTGGATGAAATGCAGAGCGAGAAAACCTGTAGCCTTCACGTCTCCAGTTATCTCCCTACAACGTTCGCCCCGTCACTGAACAAGCGCTTCGAGGAGAAATAGCCGGCGGCACAGCGGCTCATACCAACACGACTTCGATATTCATGGCGCGTAAAGCCTCGGCGGTCTCCGCAGGCAAATCGCTGTCGGTGATCACGCAATGGACCGCTGAGGGAGGCACAATGCGCGAAAGGCTCCGCCTTCCGAACTTGGTCGAGTCACACACAGCAACCACCCGGCGCGAAGCCTTGACCATAGCCCGATTCACTCGAGATTCGAGAAGGTTGGGCGTGGTCAGTCCGACCTCGGAATCGAAGCCATCGACGCCAAGAAAGAGGATATCGGCGTGCATTTCTTCAAGTGTGTCTTCAGCCAGCGGGCCGACGAGCGAAAACGAATTTTTACGCAAACTGCCGCCGATCAGGATGACCTCCAGATCGCTGCTTGTCAGATCAGTCGCAATGTTGACTGCGTTGGTAATGACGGTGAGGTCCGCAAACTTTTTTAGCTCGTGTGCGATCGCTGATGTCGTGGTTCCCGAATCGAGAATCACGCATTGCCCCTCTTCAACCATTGCGGCGGCAGCCACCGCAATGCGCTGTTTCTCCTGCGAATGCTGCTGCTCTTTTTCCTGCAACGTCGGATCGAACAAAGCGCTCGACTGCGCGGGCAGCGCACCCCCGTGAGTTCGATGCAGCAGACCCTTCGATTGCAGGTGTTCAAGGTCTTTTCGGATGGTAATCTGCGAAATTCCCAGGCTCTGCGAGAGTTCCCCGACCAGCACGCGGCCCTCTCTTTCCATGAGAGTGAGTATGTGCTGGCGTCGTTCATCGATCAAAAGTTGGCTGGGCTCGGGGAGGTGACGGGATTTTGCGGCGCGTGCCATCATGTTTCGACTGCTTTCCTTCGGAAGGGTACATGAAAGCACGCAGGCAGTCACGACATTTAGAAGCAAACGCTTGAAAGCCGTATAGTTGCCTGCCTTTTTCCGGGATGAGAATCAGGACATATCTCATAAACGGGCCACCCGCGTTGTCGACAATTAGAAATCAATGGTAATAATACGGAAGCCGGGAACATCGCAGTGTCTCAGACCCTTATGCCACAGTTCGACGTAACTATCGCTGGGGAGGTCAATCTTGACCTGATCCTCTATGGCCTCCAAGAGTCAATCCCGGTCGATCGCGAGTTGCTCGCCTCAAATTTCGAGATGACGCTTGGCAGCTCCTCTGCGATTCTCGCGCACAACCTCTCCGTGCTTGAACGCCGGGTGGGTTTTATCACTCAATATGGGGCCGATATCATGGGTCGGCTCGCGATGGAGAGCCTCACTGAAGGCGGCGTCGATGTGTCGCGTTCTCTTCGCGGAGACGAATCGTCCAAGACGGGCGTGACTATAATCCTGCCCCACGGGCGCACGCGGCGCATTCTCACCTATCCCGGCGTCATGTTCGACATGACGGTCGGCGATTTGGACATTGATTACCTCGCATCCGCTCGCCACTTTCACCTCTCCTCGCTGTTTCTGTTACGCGGTCTGCATCCTGGTCTGCCCGGACTCTTTCGAGAGCTGAAGCAGCGCGGCCTGACCATCTCGCTCGATACGAACGATGATCCGGACGGCCATTGGAATGGTGTGCTGCAGGAGTTGCTTCCGTATGTCGATATTCTATTGCCCAACGACGACGAGGTTTGCCGCATCGCGAAACGCGACTCTGTCGATGATGCGCTCGACGTGCTCCGAGCGAGTGTGCCGTTAATCGCCGTAAAATCCGGTCGTAGAGGGGTTGTGCTGCAAGAGGGACCGCGGCGGTCCTCCGTCCCCGGTCTCACCGTCGAACCAGTCGATACCATTGGCGCCGGAGACAGTTTCAATGCGGGATTTCTCGCTGCTTACCTCGGCGGAGGTTCGCCCGAGGAGTGCGCCATCGCCGGCAACATCACCGGCGCACTTTCCACCCAGAGGCCCGGAGGCACCGAAGCGTTCCGCGACCGCGCCTTGCTCAGTAGGTTCCTGGAACAAAATCCGCTGCCCGAAGCGGCGACCCGCCCTACCTAAAGCTAATTTCATTCGCCATCAATATTACGAATTGCTTTTATATCTTACGTTTCATTACGATATGGGGTGCCGGAATGCATGGCATCCCCTGGAGTCGTGCTGCCTTCGAAGGAGACCAAGAGTGGATCCGTTATTGTCGTTGCTCCAGTTGACTGCTGATGAGAAGGCCGTGCGTGGGCTCGAACACACTCCTCAGGAAATTGCCCATCAGCCCGGCACATGGATTCTCACTTTCCAGCAGCTCGCAGGCCGCCTGAAAGAAATACAGGAATTCCTCACTACGGCTAAGGTAGACGGGCCCGCGAAGGAGCGCCCCACGATCTTTCTCGTTGGCGCAGGAACCTCAGACTACATCGGTCAATCGCTCCACCATTTGCTGCGTAGCAAATGGCAGTGCGAAGTCATTCCAGTCGCCAGCACGAGCCTGCTTACGGATTTCTCGGATTATCTGTTAGACGAAAATAGCTATCTCTGGATTTCGTTCTCCCGCTCTGGAGACAGCCCCGAAGGTGTAGCCGTGCTTGAGCGAGCGTTGGCGGAATATCCCAACATCTCGCACCTTCTAGTGACCTGCAATGCCGGCGGCCGGATGAACAAAATCGTGGAAGGGCGTGCCAATTGTCTTTCCATTGTGCTCGACGACTCCACCAACGATCGCGGGTTGGCAATGACCAGCTCGTTCACCAATATGTTGCTGACCGGGCAGATTTTGGCCCATGCGTGGAGCATCGCCGAATACGAGAATGTGCTCGGAAATCTGGTCGTTGCGGGCGAATCGCTGCTTCCCGCTGCCGCAGATCTTGCCTCGTCGTTAATGCGGGACGGCCGCTACACGAAGGTTTGTTTCGTGGGGTCGGCCGCGCTGGGCGGCGTTGCCTTGGAGTGCGCTCTCAAGGTATTGGAACTCACGGCCGGCTCCATCCAAACCATCACGCAACAGACTCTCGCCTTGCGTCACGGCCCGATGGCCGCTCTCGATCGCGACACGCTGTTCGTCAGTCTGGTATCGAGCGATCAGCGCCGGCGGCAATACGATCTCGATCTGCTTCGCGAGATAGGCACTAAGGGTCTCGTGCGTACCCGGGTTGCCCTCGCCGCCAATGCCGATCTTCTAGCTGCCGACGCGGATTACACCCTCGCCCCCAACAACGTGGGCCTGATCCCGGACCTTTATCGACCGGTTCTGGATGTCATCTTTGGGCAGTTGCTCGGATTATTCGCATCGATTCAATGCGGACTAAAGCCCGACGTTCCGAGCCCTAACGGCGCCATCAGCAGGGTAGTTCAAAACGTCGAAATTCATTGAGTGATTCCGGTGCGGTGGGGGTTCAAGTCCCCTTCCGGGCGCGAATCAATTGAGCGAGTTGAAGGTAGAGGCCTCCCCCGAAGTGACGGGGCTTTGGCCGCCGTTGTTACCCACGACATCCATATCTGGGATGCGCTGGCCTGGACGCCTTATAAGAAATCCCAGCCTCAGGAGGCTGCTGGTGCCATCAAGGAAGCTCTGCATCTTGACGCCAAGGACCCGCTACTCCTGTTTCACGCCAGCATGATCTACGAGCGCCTCGGCGAAAAAGCAAAAGGGTAGGACTCGCTCCGTCGTACCATTGCCATTAGTCCTCAATTCCACTTGTTCTACGCGGACCTTGCAAAAGCGACGTTACAGAGCCTCTCGAAACCCCCTCTTGCCTCGGCGGCCCAAAGAACTGCGGATGCGCAACCGTAGCCTCGCCTGGCTGCTTGATGTTCGGTTGTGGTTCGCGGTGCTTCTGGGGTTAGCGGTCTTCGCGAATCCAGAAGCGAGCTACGCCCATTCCATGGGCATTTTCAGGATCAGCCACTACGAGATCATTCCCGCGCCCAACTCCGGCTTTTGGTTCCTGTTTACGGCGGCACTACTCGCTGCGGGACTTGGCGCTCTGCATGCCCTTGAGCCGGACCATGGCAAGACCATCGTGGCCGCGTATCTCGTGGGCTCGAAAGGAACTGCGCGCCACGCGATCTGGTTGGGCGTGGTCGTTGCGCTTGCGCATACGGCCGGGGTTTTTCTTCTCGGAGCCCTCACGCTCTGCGCCTTCAGATACATCATTCCGGAGCGACAGTTTCCCTGGCTTGAGATTCTCTGCGGCCTGATCATCTCGGCTGTTGCGGGCTTTCTGATGATCCGCGCCTGGACGGGGGAAAGCGGCGAGCACGGTCACGATGCCGGCGACGGCCACAGCCATTGGTTTACATCACTCGTTCGACCACGGCAAAACGAAGCACTCCGAGGGCCGGCGGTCGAGGACACAACAATATCCTCTTCTTCTGTCGCGGTAATGGATACGCCCTCTGCGACGCCCGTAGGACAGGTCTCGCTCACCCAGCTTCTCCTTCTTGGGATTTCTGGCGGCATTGTGCCGTGTCCAGCGGCGCTCGTCGTTCTGCTTGGCGCATTGAGCCTGCATCGCGTCGGTTTCGGATTGTTTCTCATCGTTGCCTTCAGCTTTGGCCTCGCGGCGGTACTCATTGCGAGCGGCTTGCTGATGGTTTACGCGAGGCCGGCTGTTGCGCGTTGGAAGACCGACGGGCCTTTGGTCAAACGATGGCTCCCGCTTGCGTCTGGGATGTTCATGCTGATTCTCGGACTGAGCATCGCGGGACGAGCGATCGTCAAGACGGCGGCCGTCAGTCATCAGTTCGCGCACGGCACGTTGCCGTCTTTTGTTGGCGTCGTGCTGCTTGGCTTGTTCCTGGGCATGCGCCACTCCACCGATCCCGACCATGTCATTGCCGTCTCGACCATCGCCAGCCGGGAGCGTTCGGTGGGCCACGGAGCGTTGATTGGTGTGCTTTGGGGAGTCGGCCACACTCTGACGATCTTTTTGGTCGGCTCGGCGATTATTCTCTTCGGCCTGGTGATTCCGCCGAGAGTCGGGCTCTCAATGGAATTTTCCGTTGCTTTAATGCTGATTCTTCTTGGCGTTCTCAATCTGACCGGAGCACTCCGCTGGCTCAACTCGCGATTTAGTCCGGCAAGCCGCCGCAACCCTTTGGCGGGCGAAGTGTCTGCTTCCGGAAACGCTTCAGGGGGTGCTCTCGACAGTCTCTTGAACCGATATGGTGCTTACCAGGTTTTTCGTCCTCTTGTGATCGGCCTGGTTCACGGCCTGGCGGGTTCCGCCGCAGTGGCGCTGCTGGTGCTGTCTACTATCCACACTCCGCTGTGGGCGATTGCCTATTTGCTGGTCTTCGGCATCGGAACCATCATCGGGATGATGCTGATGACCTCAGCGATGGCTATCCCGGTCGTTTACACGGGCAAGCACTTCTCAACCGTAAACCGCTATTTGACCCCGATTTCCGGGATTGTCAGCACCGCCTTCGGTCTCGTGCTGCTCTATCAGATCGGCATCGTGGACGGTCTTTTCAGGGCGCATGTCCACTGGACGCCGCAGTAGCTGCTCGCTTCCTTCCCGCGAACCAATCCTCATTTGCGTGCGTAGCCCGTCGAGGCGGAGCGGCTGCAGGCATCGGTGAGTCGCGTGAAAGAGCGCATCGCCTCAAAGGCAGCGCTCATTTGCAGTACTGACCGATGGGCAACGGCTGAAGACGAACAAGGGCGGATGGAAAAACCTGCTTGAATTCGATCGTAGATAGATACCGCGCTTAACGGAACTAGAAACCCACCTGTCCGCAAAGATGAACTTTGATTCCCATTTCGTGGAACATTGCGGATTTGACGGCCAGCGCGTGGGCCGCTGTCGGTGCGTTTGGCGCGTAAGCAATGCTGATGTGGTTTGCGCGGTGGCGCGCCATGAGTGCGTTGCGCGAGACGCCATGAAACACGGTGCTCACCAGTGGCCATTGGCTAGTGGTGCTTTTCCAGCGGCGAGCTGTTTCCTCCGCGGGTAACTCGATGATGCTGCCCAGGCCGATATCGGCGTGCAGCGCGCCATTTTCGATGAAGACGCGGCTCCATACGATCTCGCCCGCCTTGCCGATTCCCTTGAGAGTGCCGCCCCCGAGCGGAAAATACATGGGTGGCTGACGTTCGCTCGATGCTCCTTTGTAGCCGTTCACAAAATGACTAGCTGGCGCCGCACCGGAGATTTGCAGGACCCATACGAAGTCATCGACGCCATCGCCCGAGTAGTGCTCGCCCCATCGGAGATCGTGCAGCGTTGTTGCGGGGTCGAGTTTGAGGGCCTTCCAGCAGCGGTTGGTCACAAGGGCGTCTAGTCCGGCGCCTTCATCGACTTCGTTGAAGTGGGGCAGCGGTTGCCCCGCGTATAGCTCTTGTCCGGAGTGCTCATCGTAAACGGGTGGGCGTTCTGAATTGTTGAGCAGGCCTTCGACGAGATCCGACGCGGGAACCGTGTCTTTCAGCCCCTGTTGATACTGGATGCCGATGGCATCGCACCCGAAGTCGTGAGCGATGCGAACCGCCGCGATGTACATCTTGCATTGTTCAAGAATCTGGCCGTCGGTCAGATCCGTTGCTTCGTTGCCGCCGGTGATGAAGCGCAGGCCGCTTTCGTCGAGCCAGCGGCGAACCTGAAGTGCATCGCTATCCTTGGTTGCTCGCATCTTCGCAACGAGGGCCGACTGGCTGAGGCGCTCCTTGAAGACTCCAGTGGGATTGAGAAGTTCGTCGTCGATGATGGCGTTGTACATGCCCATACAGCCTTCGTCGAAGACGCCAAGAATCGCTTTGCGGCGGCGCAGTTCGGCGGCGAGAGTTGCGCCCAAATGCCTCGCGCTCTCGGGCAGATCGTGGATATTGAGGTCGCGGACGTGACTTGTGTCGTGAACGACGACGCCATCCTGGATCCAAGATCTTAGGCCGTGGAGGAAGTAATCATCTTTGAAGTCCTCACTCCAGAGCGTGCTGAAAGGCACTCCTGCCTTGATCAGAGAACCGTTGAGATTGAGAAGGCCGACCAATCCGGGCCACTGGCCGGACCAATTGGCGACGGTCAGGATCGGCCCGCGGTGGGTGCGCATTCCCGGCAGCACATGATGTGTGTATTGCCAGGCGGCCGTAGCGAAGACGAGATTCGCCTCGGGATCGATCTCCGCGAAGATATCCATGCCCATGCGCTGGCTGGAGATAAAGCCGTGGCCCGTCTTCGTATCTACCTCGAATGCGCGTTTGACGCGGACGCCTTCGAGGGTGAAGCTCTCGGTCAATTGCCGCTCCATCTCTCGCTGCGCCGGCCAGCAGGCGAGGTTGGCCGACTGCCTGAGGTCGCCGCTGGTGATGAGGACCACTTCCTGTATGGGGCTGAACGTCTTTGGGGACATACTTTGCGTTTCTCCTCGGATTTCCTGGCGTCGCTTGAAACTGCAAATGTGGAAGGCAGCTTGCATTGGGGAGTCTAATCAATCGACTGTTGAACAACAACCCGTCATGGGTGATCTAATGCGAATGACGAATATGAGACTACTTTCCGCACGTGGAAATCGGTACGGCCTAGCGGGCGTCGTCCTGGCAGTTTGCGTGGGCACGCTGGTTTGCACGTTGCCGATGAAGGCAGCGTCGACTGACTGGCGCCATCTATTGGAGCAGGAGTTGCCGCTGCTTGGGCACCGCAACTGGATCGTGATTGTTGACTCGGCGTATCCACTGCAGAGCTCGCCGGGTGTAGAGACAGTGGAGACGGGCGCCAGCCAGGACGAGGTTGTGCGCACCGTGCTTGGTGACCTGGCAAAATCAAAACACGTGGCTCCGGATGTTTACATGGATGCCGAGTTGCCGTTTGTTCCCGAGCAGGGAGCGCCGGGCGTGACCGCTTATCGCGCCCAGTTGCCATCGTTGCTCGGTTCTCTGCAAGTCGAGTCGTTGCCGCACGAACAGCTGATTAAGATGCTTGGCGATGCTGGGGCTACATTTCACATCCTGGTGCTTAAGACGACCCTCACCATTCCGTATACCTCTGTCTTTTTGCGGCTGGATTGTAAGTACTGGGATGCTACGGCAGAGGCGGCCCTGCGCAAGGCAATGGCGGAACACGCAACACAACCCAAATAAGAGAACTCACTGACAAAATGAATTCCGCTTGGTCTGACCGCTGTTGCTTCTCTGGAGCTATGAAAGCCGCAATGCTGGCTGGCCTGATGCTCTTCGCCGCCCGCTCTGTTGCTCAGGTGGAGTATGTCGATCCGACGATTGGCAACGTAGGCATTCTGTTGGAGCCGACGCGTCCTACGGTTTCTCTGCCCAACAGCATGGTGCGGGTGTATCCGATTCGGGCTGACGCGTTGGACGATCAGATTGCTTCGTTTCCACTCACTATCAGTTCGCACCGGATGGACTATTTGTTCAGCATTATGCCTGGGGAGCGGGGCGGTCCGGCGGCTTATGACCAGGAGAAAACGACTCCCTATTACTACTCGGTGCGCTTTGACGAATCGCTAATCCAGACAGAGTTCTCCCCTACAGAACGCTGCGGGTATTTCAGGTTTACCTTTCCGCGAGGCAATGCTTCTATCGCGTTGTCGAATCGCCAGAGCGGCAACCTGCAGGTTCATGAGAGCGGCGCTGTCGCGGGTGAAGAGCAGTTCAGCAATATGAAGGCGTTTGTATATGGCGAGTTCAGCGGGCCGGTCACTTTGAAGACCGCAACGAAGGACGGTCGAAGCAGCGTGACCGCCGTGAGCCGAGAAGGCAACGTGGTCGAGTTTCGTTATGGCATTTCTTTCATCAGCGTTGAACAGGCGAAGAAGAACCTGCGGCGAGAGATTCCGGCGTGGGGATTCGATCTTGTCAAGGATGCCGCGAAGGCGCGTTGGAACCAAACCCTTGGTCAGATCGCTGTAGAAGGCGGCACGGAGACGCAGCGGAGGGTTTTCTATACCGCGCTCTATCGGTGTTTCGAGCGCATGGTCAACATCAGTGAAGATGGCCGATACTACAGCGGATTCGATCATCAGAGTCCATGAGGATTCGCGGCCGTTTTATGTCGATAACTGGCTGTGGGACACGTATCGCGCGCTTGAACCGCTGCAAACATTGCTTGATCCGGACAAGGAAGCGGACAAGATACAGTCCTACGTTCGCATGTATGAGCAGTCGGGGATCATGCCCACGTTTGCCACTGTCTCTGGCAACTACGCCTGCATGAACGGCAACCACTCTGCGCCGTGGTTTGCCGACGCGTGGTTCAAGGGAGTTCGGAACTTTGACATCAAGACGGCTTACGAGGGCGTTCGCAAGCGGTCTCTTGAGGTCACGATGCTGCCTTGGAGCCTTGGGCCGCGAGGACCTTTGGACGAGTTTTATTCCGCTCACGGTTATATGCCGGCGTTGCGTCCCGGAGAAAAGGAGACTGATCCGCAGGTTCATCCATTTGAGAAGCGCCAACCTGTTCCGGTCACTTTGGAGAATAGCTTTGACGACTGGAACATCGCTCAACTGGCGCGTGCTCTCAAGAAACCTGACGACGAGAAGCTCTTTCTTCAGCGCGCAGCAAATTACAAGAATGTTTTTCGCGCGGATAAGGGATTGGCGTGGCCGAAGGATGCCGACGGGAAGTGGATCGAGCCGCTTGATCCGAAGTTTGACGGCGGTATGGGTGGGCGTGACTATTATGACGAAAACAACGCCTACACCTATACCTGGGACGTGATGCATGACATTAACGGCTTGACGGAATTGATGGGCGGCACCGATAAAGCGCAAGCAAATTTGGATCAACTCTTCCGCGAACCTCTCGGACGATCTAAGTACGAGTTCCAGGCAAAGTTCCCGGATTCCACCTCGATGGCGGGCCAGTTTTCCATGGGGAATGAGCCGAGTCTTGCTATTCCTTATATCTACGATCGGCTGGGTGCGCCTTGGAAGACGCAGAAGCGCGTTCGCATGGAGCTCGAGTCATTTTTTCCGGACACGCTGCAAGGCATTCCGGGCGATGAAGATGGCGGCGGGTTGAGCGCCTTCGTGGTATTTTCGATGCTTGGTTTCTATCCGGCCACGGTTGGAATTCCGGTCTATGACGTGGGCAGCCCCGTATTCGATAAGGCCACGATCCATCTCAAGAACGGAAAAGATTTTGTCATTTTGGCCGCGCACAATTCCCGTGACAATAAATATGTACAGAGCCTTCGATTGAACGGCGCGCCCCTGAATCAGGTATGGTTTCGCCACTCCGATATTGTTGGTGGCGGAACACTGGAGCTCGTGATGGGAGATGTGCCCAACACCACTCTGGGCGCATCTGCTTCTACCTTCCCGCCCGATTCGCTTGCGATCCACCCGGAAGATTTTGGCGAGCGGCTTCGCTGAAATACATTATTGTAGTTCGAGCTTTGATTCGAGTTCGTGCTTGCACAGGCAGGTGTCACCTGGCAGCGGATAGAGAGCACCATTTGTAATCTCCCGGCGGTACACTGTTGTAGATGGGCAACATGAATCGCACGGACTCTTTCCTGATTAAATCTTTACGAATTCACAGGTATTCTGGGACTGCTTCGAAAGCAGTGCTATGACTTGTAGTCGAATGAGAGCCTTGGTTATTTTGCTCGTGCTGGGGACTGGCGGCATCTCTGTCTGGGCCCAGACAGCGCCGTTGACGCTCCAGCAGGCCATCGATCTGGCTCGCGCCCGGAACCCCACGCTGTTGTCGGGGCGGCAGCATGTGACGGCGACGAAGGCCAGCGAGGTTACAGCGGGTCTGCGGCAGAATCCCAACTTCACGCTCTCCGGCGCCGACGTGTCGTTGCCCGCCAACAACCCTGCCAGCCCCTACACTTATACCGCGAACGTCTCCCGGCTCTTTGAGCGGGGACAGAAGCGGCGCTGGCGTCTGGACGTGGCCCGTGCCACAACCGATGTTACTCAAAGCCAGTTCAACGATACGGAGCGGCAAACGATTTTGCAGGTGAAACAAGCGTTCACGAACATGCTGGCCGCCAAAGCAGCGCTCAAAGTCGCCGACGATAATCTGGAGAGCTACAGTAAGACTGTGGAGCTGAGCAAAGCGCGACTGAACGCTGGAGACATTAGCGCCACCGACTTTGATCGGATCGACTTGCAGATGGCGGAATTCCAAGCCGACGATGATGCCGCGAGGCTTGATCTGGTACAGGCGAGCGACCAACTGCAGATGCTGCTCGGTATTGCGAAGCCGGCCAAGGATTTTGACGTCGCCGGCACGCTCGACCCTCCGGTCATCACTCAGACCATGGAACAAGTTGAGCAGTCAGCGCTGGCGGCCCGACCTGACTACCAGGCGGCGGTGCAGACGGTACGCGTTGCCGACGCCAGCATCCACCTGGCGGATGCCGAGGGCACGACCGATCCTACGCTCGGCGGGGAATACGAACGCACCGCGACGTACAACAGCGCGGGGTTTCAGATATCCATTCCACTGCGTATCTTCGATCGCAATCAGGGCGAGAAAGAACGCACCCGTTATGAAGCGCAGGCCAGCCGCTTTGCGGAGACGGCTGCGCGGAACCAGGTGATCAACGACGTCGACCAGGCATGGGCAGCCTATGAGACCGCGATCGGAGTGGCCAATCGCTATAACAGCCACTATGTCGCCGAGTCTCAACGGGTGCGGGACAATCTTGAATTCAGCTACCGCCACGGAGGCGCAACCCTGCTCGACTATCTCGACGCACTGCGCGATTACCGCCAGATCAACCTCGACGCCTTGACCGCCAACCAGCAGGTCTGGCTCGGTATTCACCAACTCAGCTTCGCTGCCGCCACGGAGATACTGCCATGAAACGGCGCACACTTGCGGTCTCTGCCGCGTCCTCACTTGTTTTTCTGACTGGCGTGCAAACACGAGCAGCCGGCGCCAGTGCAGTCCGCTCCGGTACGGAGCGTGGTCGAGACGATTACCGTTCATCCTCAGGCTGTGTCGAATCAGCTCTTCCTTGCTGCGCACATCATGGCGAATCCAACCTCGGTGGTGCACATATTTCCGCCTATCAGCGGACGCGTCGTGGCGCTGAAGGTGTTGCCTGGTCAGGAAGTGACCAAGGGGCAGCAGCTGGGGATGCTGCAAAGCAGCGACGCGGCGCAGGCGCGATCGGACTTTGAAAAGGCGCAAGATCGAGGCTGCCCGTGCCGATCTCCAATTGCAGCGTGGTAAAGAGCTGTTGCAGCACGAGGTGATGGCGCAGCGCGACTACGACGATTTGAAAGCGTTGGACGACGCCGATCACGCTGAGCTGAATCGCGCCCGGCAAGCGCTGCTGATGCTCGGGCTTCGCTGAAGATTCCACTTCGGATACGATTCCTATCCGTTCGCCGATTACGGGAGTCGTGCTTGATGTCGGCACGGCCACCGGCGAGATGCAGCGCTCTCTCGATAACGCCACGGCGATCGCCACCATCGCGGATATCAATCCGATCTGGGTCGTCGGCGATCTGTATCCGCGCGATCTGGCCTCGGTGAAGATCGGCCAGCCAGTTGAGGTGACGGTGACTGGCTATCCGGGGCAGGTGTATCACGGCGTCATCGACAACATTTCGGACGCCGTCGATCCGACAACATTGACGTTGAAGGTGCGGGTTGTGCTGCCGAACCCCGGTCACAAGCTCAAGCCGCAGATGTACGCGACGATAGCGGTCACGAATCAGAAAGGGAGCGCCATCGTCCTTCCGTCTACCGCCGTGATCCAGAACGGCAAGGCCGCGTTCGTCTTCGTGGAAAGCTCACCGGGCAAGTATGTCCGCAGGGACGTCACTCTTGGTGCAGTCCACGACACCACCGACGAAATCACTCATGGGCTGGAAGACGGAGACAAGATCGTGTCTACCGGCGCCGAGTTGCTGCGCGAGTCGGAGGACTAGTTATGGACGGTCTCATCCGCACGCTTTTGCGCTTCCGCAACGTCGTGCTCATATTGTTCCTCGCGTCGCTGGCGGTGGGCGTATTCGCCTTTCTCCAGCTGGATATCGAGGCTTATCCCGACCCATCCCCACCGATGGTTGAGTTCATTACACAGAACCCCTCGTGGTCTGCCGAAGAGATGGAGCAGCAGGTGACGATTCCGCTGGAGAGCGGGGTTGAATGGCACGCCCAAGCTCGAACAGATCCGATCTATCAGCATCTTTGGCCTGAGCGATGTGAAGATGTACTTCACGTTTGACAGCGACTACTTTACCGATCGGCAGGAAGCGCTGAACCGTCTGCAGGGAATTAATCTTCCCAACAACCTGCAGCCGCAGCTTTCGCCGGAGTCTCCGGTCGGCGAGATTTATCGTTACGAACTGACCGGGCCCGGCTATTCGCTGAATGAGCTGAAGGCTACCCAGGATTGGCTCCTGGTGCGCGAGATGAAGCAGGTGCCGGGCATTCTCGACGTGGCGATTTTTGGCGGGACCACGCGGCAATACCAGGCAGAAGTCGATCCCAACAAACTGCGGGCGATGGGCGTCACGATGACCCAGGTCGTCAACGCAGTGCAGAACAGCAACGCCAACGCGGGCGGAAACTATCTCTCGCTCGGCGCGCAAAGCGTGAACGTTCGCGGCATCGGGCTTCTTCATTCGCTCACCGATATGAACAATATCGTCGTCGCCGAGCGCAATGGCACTCCTGTTCTGTTGGGCGACGTGGCCACGCTCAAAGAGGGCCATCAGCCTCGTCTGGGTATTGTCGGACAGAGACGAAAATCCGGATATTGTCGAGGGCATTGTGCTGCTCCAAAAAGGGGGAAACTCCTTGCCTGCGCTGGCCGGGTTGCGGCAGAAGATTCACGATCTGAACACCGGCAACCTGCTGCCGCCGGGGATGCAGATCAAGACCCTTTACGACCGCACCAAGCTGATCAACACAACGACAAACACCGTCCGGCACGTGATTATCTTTGGATTGATCCTGGTCACGCTGGTGCTGTTGAGCATGCTCGGCGATCTGCGCATCACCTTCATCGCGGCCATCACTATTCCTTTCGCCGTGCTTTTTGCCTTCGCGATGATGGTGTTGACGAATCATTCGGCGAACCTGATTTCGATCGGCGCCATCGACTTCGGGATTCTTGTCGAGTCCTCGATCGTGGTGCTGGAGAGCGTGCATCGGAAGATCTCCCGGCAGAGTGGAGGTGGAGGACGTAGGCGAGTTGATCGTGGCCGGCGTCAGCGATGCGGCAAAGCCCGTCCTCTTCGCGACACTCATCATTCTCGTCGCCTTCATTCCGCTTTTTACGATGGAGGGAGTGCCCGGCAAGATCTTCGCGCCGATGTCGGTTACGTATGGGTTCGCGCTGACCGGTGCGCTGATCTTTGCGCTGGTCTTCGCGCCTGTTCTCGGATCGTTTGCGGTACCCAAACGTACGCGGAGAAGAGGCAGCGGAAACCCGACTCAGCGCATTCCTGAGAAAGTACTATGACCGCTCGCTGAAGATCGCCTTGCGCTTCAGCAAAATCACGTGGGCCATTGCCATCGGCGCATTGGTTGCGGCCTTTGTGCTGTTTACGCTCGTCGGTGGCGAGTTCATGCCGCCGCTGGAAGAGGGCAATCTTTGGATCCGCGCCACCATGCAGCAGGACATCTCCTTTCAGCAGTCGGTGGACATCACCAACGGCATTCGCACGATCCTGCGCAGCTACCCGGAGATCACCCAGGTTGTCTCGCAGATGGGACGCCCGGACGACGGCACCGACGTGAGCACCTTCAACAATGCCGAGTTTCTCGCCGACCTTAAACCGGCTGGAGACTGGCGTCCGCAATTCCACGGAAGCAAAGATGAACTGATCAGCGCCATTCAGAAGGACTTCAGCCGCTATCCCGGCATCGATTTCAATTTTTCGCAGACCATTCAGGACAATGTCGAAGAGGCAATGTCAGGCGTGAAAGGCGAGAACTCGTTGAAGCTGTTCGGCAAGGACTTCGATGAGCTGACTCGCCTCGCCGATCAGATTGAAGCCATCATGGGCAAGGTTCCGGGGATCACCGATGTTGGAATCTTCAACGTGACCGGTCAGCCAAGTCTCCTGGTATCCATCGACAGGACGAAGGCCGCCCGCTTCGGCTTGCAGCCTCAGGATGTGAACAACATCGTTCAGGCGGCGGTAGGCGGCGCACCCATCACGCAGATCATCGATGGGGATAGGCGCTTCGACTTTGCGGTCCGCTATTCGCAGGAGTTCCGCGATACGCCCGACGCCATCGGCAAGATCCTTATTTCTACTCCGGATGGCAATCAAGTGCCGCTCAGCGCTATTGCCGACGTAGACCTGCGAAACGGAGCTTTCACGATCTATCACGAGGGCGGCCGGCGCTACATCCCGATCAAGTTCAGCGTGAGGGGACGCGACCTCGCCAGCGCGATCCAGGACCTCCAGCAGCAACTGACAGAGAAAGTGAAACTTCCCACCGGCTACAACTACACCTGGGCGGGCGAGTTCGACAGCCTTCGCAAAGAACAAAAGCGGCTCGCGATCATTATTCCGGTTAGCGTGCTTATCATTCTCATCCTGCTTTATATTCAATTCCGGACCTGGAAGGACGCCTTCATTATCGTGGGCACGCTCCCCTTTGCGGCGGTCGGCGGGGTGTTTACTTTGTTTTTCACCCACACCTCGTTCAGCATCTCTGCGGCGGTTGGGTTTACCTCACTCACCGGAGTCGCAACCTTGGGCGCGGTCGTCTTTCTTTCGGGAATCCGTCGAGCCCAGGAAGAAGATGGCCAGGTGGCGGGACTCATCGTAGGTTGCCTCGACGAGATGCGACCGGTAGTCATGGCATGCTTTGCCGCGGGCCTGGGATTGTTGCCCGCCGCGGTCGCTACCGAGATTGGCGCGCAGACTCAGCAGCCATTGGCGCGTGTCGTGGTCGGTGGCATGGTCACCACTTTGCTGGCCATTCTGTTTGTCATTCCGCTGCTTGCCCGCCCGTCCAAACGGCAGGCAGAACGGCAACTGGAAGGTGCGGATAGCGCCTCATGAGTGCATCGTCGTCAACTCCCTCACTTCTTCTGCGTGCCTGAACCCTCCGTCAATGTGACACATTGGTTAACTTGTGGGGAGGGGAAGTCTTCTGGGTTCCCGTTTGGCCAGCGGACAGATATTGTCTTGATGCTCGTCTCTAGGCCGAGTCCAAAATGCAATCGCAGATCACTGCTGGAGTTGTAGCTGGAACCGCTCCGGACTTCGTCGACCCATTCGTGAGACTGGCCTTTTACGGTGACTCGCGCGCCGATGCCATCGCGATTCGACTGCGTTCCGACCAGGCGAACGCACAACCAATGATTGTTATTTGCGGCCAGGTTGACGAGCAACATTGGATAGTCGCTGATGTTGTTAATGACGGCTTCCTGGCGGCCATCGTTCCACAGATCGCCGATGGCGAGGCCGCGGCCAGGCGTGGGTTGTAGAATTCCTGGGCCTGAATCCTTAGAGATGTCCTTGAACTTTCCGTTTCCCAGATTGCGATAGAGGGCCCGCGGTTCTCGATAGGTTGAGCTCAACTGGTTGGCGTCGACCTCGGGATACACATGTCCATTGACGACGAGCAGATCAGGCAAACCCTTGTTGTCGACGTCGATGAACATTGCTCCCCAACCGAGATAGTTCGTGTTGATGCCGAGGCCGGCGGCGAAGGTCACATCGGTAAAAGTCTTATCGCCGTTGTTGTGATAAAGAGTGGCCGTGTCTTCGGAGAAGTTTGTCTTGAAGATGTCGAGATGTCCGTCGCCGTCATAGTCGGCGACGGTGGAGCCCATTCCCGCCTGCTCGCGGCCGTCCTCGTTGAATGCGGCCCCGGCATCGACAGCCTGATCGGTGAAGGTGCCGTCGTGGTTATTCCGATACAGGATCGCCGGAGTCGAGTCGCAGGCGACGTAGATGTCGGGCCAGCCGTCTTCGTCGTAGTCCAGCGTGGAGACGCTGAAACAGTAGTGTCCGTGGGTGGCCTGGAATCCGCTCTTCTTGCTGACATCTTCAAACTTTCCGTTGCCGAGGTTGTGCAGCAAGGTGTTGGGCGCGCTGGGCAGGCCGCGCGGCCCACACATCACCGGAGTGCCATCGTACATGCATCCGGGGCCATCTCCCGGCGGGGGCGTCTTTGCGAGGTCGAAGTGGACGTAGTTGGCGATCGCGATGTCGAGCTTTCCGTCGCGGTCATAGTCCACGAAGGCGCAACCGGTTCCCCATTCCTGGCCGTTGCCGGCCGCTCCGGCTTCGGCCGCAACCTCCTTGAAGGTCCCATCGCCCTGGTTGTGATAGAGACGGTTGTGTCCGTAGGCGGTAACGTAGAGATCGTCGTGACCATCGTTGTCATAATCGCCGACGCAGACGCCCTGGCCCCAGCCGGTATCCGCGAGGCCGGCCTTGACGGTGACATCGGTGAAAGTGCCGTCGTGATTGTTGTGGAAGAGATGGCTTGTGGGGCGCTCCTTAGGAGCGCCTGCGGCTGGGGCCGCGACCTGATGCAGCGAATCGCCATTGACCAGAAAGATGTCGGGCCATCCGTCGTTGTCATAGTCGAGGATGGCAACTCCGCTGCCGGTGGCTTCAATGATGTATTTTTTTGCGGCGCCGCTGCCATTCACGTTCAGCACGTGGAGTCCGGCCTTCGCGGCGACATCCTCGAACCATGCGGGCCCCGGATGCGCTGTCGATGGGGGGTAGATTGAAGTGTGGCTTGCTTTGGTGTTCGAGGGCTGGGCGCTTGCCGAACACACATGCCCAGCAGACAAGACCAGGAAGATCACTAGACGAGCAGCAAAGCCCGGTAGGTCAACCTGTGAATGTCGTTGCACTTGATTCTGAAAAATCATGCTCGGCAAGCGACTCGTGCCGTCATTTCTGGCCCTGCTCTCAAGATGCTATTATGCGTCAGAAACTGGCGAGCGTGCCAGCGCTTGCGAGCGTCGTTCGTCCCTTCTTTACTATGCGCCTATCTGGAGTCTTCCTCGCGCTTGCACTGACGACTTTCGCGGCGTTTGGCCAATCATCCAGTGCGGTTCCGGCGTCGGCGTCGACGGAGCTGGATGAGGCGCGGAAACTTGCCGATAGTGGCCAGTTGGATGCGGCTTTGCAGCGGCTCGACGCGCTGGTTGCTTCGAATCCTCAATCGCCGGGGCTCGCGAACCTTCGCGGGATGATTTATTACGAGCAGGGAAAGATGCCCGAGGCGGCAGCCGCCTTTGCGAAGGCAGTCGCACAGAATCCGAAAGACCTGGAGTCGATGCAGATGGAGGGCGTGAGCCTGTTTCGCGAGGGGAAGCCTGCACTGGCGATTCCGCTCTTGGAGCAGGCTCATGCGACGGTGGCCAACACGCGAGTCGACCCCGACTACGTGCTGGCCTTGTGCTACATGGACACGCATCGTTATGACGACGCGCGCAAGACATTCTCCGCGCAGTATGGCTTCTCGCCTGATTCGGCTTCGGCTTACCTGCTGGCAGCACGCATGTTCCTGCGCCGAGATTACCTTCCGATCGCCGAGGACTCGGCGCGCAAGGCGCTTGCGCTCGATCCCGACCTGCCGCTGGCGCACCTTCTGCTGGGCGAAGTGGAACTCGCCGCTGCGCATTATGACGAGGCCGTCGCTGAGTTCAATAAAGAGATTGCCCTTAATCCCACCGAGGGCCTCTCGTATGAGCGCCTCGGCGACGCCTATATTCGGACCGGGGATTTCGCGAATGCGTCGGTCGCTCTGAATAAAGCGGTGTTACTCGAGCCGGGAACCAGCGGGCCGTATATTCTGCTGGGAAAAACTCTGCTGAAACAAAAGAACCCCCTGATGGCGCAAGTCTATCTCGAGCGAGCGGCGAGAATGGATCCGACCAACTACATGGCCCATGGTCTTCTCGGTCAGACGTATCGAGCGCTCGGCCGCAGCGAGGATGCAAGTCGAGAAAGCCAGAAAGCTGAGCAACTACAGACGACGGCCACGCCCGACCTTGGCAGCCCGAAGTAGCTTGGATTTGGCTTTTCATGACAATTGTCATCTTTCCCGCATGATCTTCTGCACTACCAGTAGCTTCCCCGTGGATTCACTCTTATAGCTGTAGTCAGGCTATTTGGAGGGTTTCGATGGCGACGGCGGAGATCACATTCAGGAATGTTGCAAGCGGCGCACACCAGCAAGCCACTCGCGGCGCGGCGATTGCCCGGGTTACTCAGGTCAGCAAGAGTTATGGCGCGGTGCAGGCGCTGCGCGAAGTGGACCTCACCATTAACGCGGGCGAAGTAGTCGCGTTGCTGGGGCCTAACGGAGCAGGGAAGTCGACTCTGGTTCGGCTGCTGCTGGGGCTGGCTTCGCCTACGGGTGGCAGAGTCTCCATCTTTGGTGGCGACCCGAAGGATCCGGGCACGCGGGAGCGGGTCGGCGCGATGCTGCAGGTTGGTGGCGTACCGAGCACGATGAAGGTGCGCGAGCATATCGATCTCTTCTCCAGCTACTATCCGAAGCCGTTGCCGATGGCAGAGGTTGTGGAGATGGCTGGATTGCAGGGCATCGAGGAGCGCCAGTTCGGCGAGCTCTCTGGCGGCCAGAAACAGCGGGTGCTGTTTGCGCTGGCAATCTGCGGCGATCCCGATCTGCTGTTTCTGGATGAACCGACGGTTGGACTCGATGTGGAAGCGCGGCGTGGATTCTGGGAGCAGATTCGAGGGCTGGTGGCGCGCGGCAAGACAGTGTTGCTGACCACGCACTATCTCGAAGAGGCCGACGCTCTTGCCGATCGCGTCGTGGTGATCAACAAGGGTTCTGATCGTCGCCGAGGGTACTCCGGAGAGCATCAAGGCGAACACTGCGGGCAAGAGGATCCGCTGCATTACGCAATTGGCACTGGGAGCGATCGAGCGTATGAGCGGTGTCGCGAGCGTGCGTTACGACCGCGAAGCGGTTGAAATACAGAGTTCCTCGGCGGAGGCAACTCTGCGGGAATTGCTCGGCGCGGATGCGGAACTCTTTGGAATCGAAGTTACCAACGCAGGAATTGAAGAGGCGTTTCTAGCTTTGACGAAGTGACGGTGAGAGCAAAGGAACAGGTTAGTTGAGATTTATTCGCGCAGTTTGAAAAGGAGATGCCATGGCAAGTTCAGTTGCAGTTGCGCCGGCGAAATGGAACCGTCCGTTGGTCAGGACGATTGAGATCTACTGGAAAGAGACGAAGTATGAGTTTCTCAAGCGCTGGCGGATGCCGGTTTACTCGCTCTCGGTCATCCTGTTTCCGGCCATGTTCTATACGTTGTTCGGGCTCGTTATCAACCGCGACGCATCGGGCGGGCACAAAGAGGCGGCGACCTATTTGCTAGCCACGATGGGCTGCTACGGCATCATCGGCGTTGCCCTCTATGCGTTCGGTGTGGGTATATCGATGGAGCGTGGGCAGGGATGGCTGGAGGTGAAGCGCGCCAGTCCGATGCCGATCCCGGCTTATTTTATGGGGCGCGTCGCTTCGTGCCTGCTATTCAGCCTGATCGTCTTCCTGATCCTGTTTACGCTGGGTGTGTCGTTCGGCGGGGTTCGATTGGCGCCTACACAATTCCTCGGATTGATGGCGACCCTGGTGCTGGGCTCGATCCCTTTCTGTGCCTTTGGGTTGGTGATCGGCTATCTCGCCAAGCCCAACTCGGCGCCCTCGCTCGTCAACATGCTTTATCTTCCTCTATCGTTTCTGTCGGGGCTTTGGATGCCAATATTTATCCTCCCCAGCTTTCTGCAAAAGCTTGCGCTCGCGCTGCCGCCGTATCATCTTGGCCAGTTGGCCTTGCATATGGTGGGGGTGGAAAGCCGCGGCGACGTGATGACGCACGTGAATGTGCTGATCGGATTCACGCTCGTTTGCCTCGGCGTGGCGATGTTGGGCTTTCGGCGGGACGAAGGGAAGCTGTACGGGTAACAATCAGTCAGCTCGGAGCTGTAGCTTATCCTTAAAGTGAACCGAGGGGTGTACCGCGTGATGAGACTGATGCCGAAGAACAGCGGGATGGGCTGGGCGGCGTATGCGTTGCTGGGCTACCTCGGGTTTTTCCTCATCGATCCGATCATGAACCATTCGGGAGCAGTCACCTGGGCCTGGACCGGGCTTGGATTGTTGCTCTTCCTGACCATGTATTTCAGCCTTTACTGGGTGTGCGGCTGGAAGAGGACGGCGCTTGCGCTGGGCGTCTTGTTGCTGGGTGTTGCCTATCTTCCTTTCAACAGTGGAGCGAGCACCTTTTTTATCTATGCCGGTTCGTTCCTGGCCTTTGAGGAGCAGGCGAGTACCTCGTTCAAATACATCGCAGCCGTTGCCGCGGTTCTAACGGTTGAACTCTACCTGCTGCATAGCCCGCACGTCGCGTACTTTGTCGATGTTGGGCTGCTGGTAATTATCGGTACGCTCAACGTCTATTTTTCGCAGCATGGCCGGAATCAAAAGAAGTTGCTGCGCGCCCAGGAAGAGATCGAGCACCTCGCCAAAATTGCCGAGCGCGAAAGGATCGCCCGCGACCTGCACGACGTTCTCGGACATACGCTTTCGGTAATCGTGCTCAAGTCGGAGCTTGCGTCGAAGCTGGTGGAGCGCGATCCGGCGCGGGCCAAGGCGGAGATGGCCGACGTGGAGCAGACCGCGCGGACAGCGCTCTCCGAGGTGCGTCACGCGATCGGCGGGTATCGCTCGAATGGTTTGGCTGCGGAGCTGGCGCAGGCCCGAGCTACGCTGGAAACGGCGGGAGTGACAGTGGAATGCGAGCAGGTCTCGGTCGAACTTCCCGCGACCCAGGAGAGCGTTCTGTCGCTGGCGGTGCGGGAGGCGGTGACGAATGTCGTTCGTCACGCTCAGGCGGCGCGGTGCAGGCTGGAACTGAAGACGACCGATGGTATTTGTCGCTTGTCGATCCAGGATGATGGTCTGGGCGGCTTTCAACCTGAGGGCAATGGCCTGGCCGGGATGCGGCAGCGGGTCGAAGCCCTGGGCGGTACGCTTCATCGAGAGACGCGAGGCGGAACGCGGCTGCAAATTACCTTGCCGCTGCCTGGGCCATTGCAAGAGGCGAGGCAAGGTTGACGGCACTCGAAAACCCGAGTCGTGCCGCAGTTGGCATCCGCGTAGTGCTTGCTGAAGATCAGGCGATGGTGCTTGGAGCGCTGGCTGCGTTGCTGGAGATGTCGGGCGGAATCTCGGTGGTCGGTCGAGCGCAGAACGGCGCTGACGCGCTGGCGCGAGTGCTGGAACTTAAGCCTGATGTCTTCATTACCGACATCGAGATGCCGGAGATGAGCGGGTTGGATGTTGCGGCGGAGCTGCAGCGGCGCAAAGTCCGCAGCAAAGTTATTATCGTGACCACCTTCGCGCGCAGCGGCTATCTGCGTCGCGCGCTCGATGCTGGAGCTACGGGCTATCTGCTCAAAGACAAGCCGGCGGAGCAGCTCGCTGAAGCGGTGCGGCGCGTGCATCGCGGTTTGCGGGTGATCGATCCTGAGCTTGCGGCGGAATCGTGGGGCACTGCCGATCCGCTCACCGATCGCGAGCGGCAGACGCTGCGGCTGGCGGCCGAGGGCGCGACGAGCGGCGATATCGCGGCGAAACTGAATCTCTCTGAAGGTACGGTGCGGAATTATCTTTCCGAGGCGATCAGCAAGCTGGGGGCTTCTAACCGGATCGAAGCAGCGCGGATCGCGCGGGCGCAGGGGTGGTTGTGAGGGAACTGAAACTGAACTCCGAGTGGGGGAATTCCTGCATCGTCATGGCAAATGCCCACACGCCCCTGCATTGGGTCAATATAGGGATTCATATCCTCTTCGGCACGGCAGCCCTCGTCCTGGGAATGGTTGCGATTTGGAGCCGTAAAGGGGGCTCGCTTCACATTCGCTCGGGCAGGCTCTTTCTGTATGCATATCTGGTTGTTGTTTTTACTGCGACGATTGGCCTGCTGGTCTTCGACTTCCGGTCTTTTCTTGCCGTCGTGACGCTGCTGAGTTTTTATGATGTCTTTGCCGGCTACCGCGCGCTCCAGCTTCGCGGACGAAGGCCTCAGACGGTGGATCGAATCGCGGCGGCCCTTGGACTGGCAGCGCCGTGGATATTCATCATCGCCATGCGGTATTTGCGCCAGCCCTGGAACCCCATACTCACTTGGTCGATCCTCGGTGGCCTGCTGGCGATCAGCGGGTACGATTTATTGCGGAATGTGCTTCCGGTCGCGTGGCTCAAGCGCGTGTGGGTGCAGGAGCACCTGTACAAAATGATGAGCGCTTACATTGCGATTACGTCGGCCTTTGCAGGCACCGTATTTGCTCGCTATATGCCGTGGTCTGCGATTCTGCCTTCGGTGCTCGGATTTGCGACGATTGTTGGCTTCCTCATCGCAGGGCCTCGCGCCTGGAAGTATCGTCATCAGCCTGCGCTCCCAAAGGTAGCCGGTAGTATCTCTGTTGGCAGTTCTTCGCGATAGGACGGCATCCCTCGTGGAATCGAGTGCCTTGGCAAGAAGGGACCCTTCCCTGGATCCGCATGTCATTCAAGCAAGTTCAGAGTATCGAGGCAAATGCAGGACCGCTTGGCAGAGAGGTAGGCTCGGACTGCGAGTTTTTGTTTCGGTCCACCCGGTCCACGAACTCGAGCAGCGCCTCAAAACTCTCGCCGTCAAGCTTGCCGGGGACGTCTCTGGACATGATCTCGATGATCTTCTCGAGGGGCAGACCTGCGCGATAGGGACGATCTTCAGAGAGAGCGCCGTAAATGTCGGCCACCGCCAGGATGCGCGACTCGCGCGAGAGGTCCCTGGCGGTCAGCCGATCAGGGTAGCCGCTGCCATCGAGCTTCTCATGATGCTCCCCGGCAACGGCCGAGATTTCGTCGAAGGCGCTTATCCGCCCGAGGATGCGACGACTGATGGCCGGGTGTTTCCGGATAGACAGCCACTCGTCGTCGTTTGGGCCTCCGCGTTTATCGAGGATGGCGTTGGAGACGTTGAGCTTACCAATGTCGTGCAGCAAGGCGGCGCGGCGAACGAGTTGGATCCGTTCAGGGGGCAGGCCCATGGTCTGGGCGATGCCGAGTGCAGCTGCTGCCATGCCGACGGAATGGCGGTAGGTAAACGGCGACTTTGCATCGACGACGTCGGCAAAGGCTTCGCAGATGCGATCGATGTCCGCGGCGTCGAGACTTACCTGACCACCGGGCTTGATGTCGAGGACTGCGTGACGGGTCTCTTCGGGCTTGGTGTCGCGGAGGCAATGCTTCCAGAGCCAGCCTCGGCGATGAAGGTTTGAGACGATATCGACGAGTTCAGGGTCGAACCATGCAGCGCGGCGTTCGTTGAGAACGTCAATGGCTATCTGCGGGCCGCGTTCGGTGGAGAAGACATCGAGGTGCTGGGCGACTTGCATGATGCGGGAGAGCAAGGGGATCCGGCTGCCGAGAAGACGATCGGGATAGCCGCTGCCATCCCAGTGTTCATCGAGGTAGCGGACTGCTTCAGCAACGGGCTCGTCTAAGCCTAGCTTGCGGACGATGCTTGCGCCACGATCGCAGCGTAGCGTGATGAGCTCCTCATTGTTTTTGTGCTGGGTAACTCCGATCTGAACGATCCGTACGAAGCGGTCGATGGCGCCGGCCTCGGGCAGCACGTTCCCCCAGAGCATTTTCAAGGTGGAGATTTTGGGTTTGCCGGGCTTGGTCCAATCCTCCAGCTTGGCCGCCGCCTTCACGACGCGGTCGTCGCCGCCGACGATCTGGCACATTCGGGCCGCATTACTGCTACAGCCGATGTCCTTGAGCAGCAGAGCGAAGTAGAGGCTGTGAAGTTGCGAGTCGTCGAGTTGCATTGCGGCTGCGATGCGCATGCCGATCAAGCAACTGCGGAGCGCGTGGCCGGGGAGAGCGCCTTCGGTAAGGTCGAGTGCCAACGAAAGAGCGGAGATGATTTCGGAGAAGCAAAGGGGAGCGACTCCAGCCGGTGCGCGGCTTTCCGCAATGTCGGAGAAATTTGCAGACGTGGTAGCGGCGAGAACCTGGTTGGACATGTCGGCCTTTCGGGGCGGTCACCTGGACTCGAGCTTTTGAATGAGGGCGAGCAGATCGCTTGGCTCGCGGCTCTCGGCCACTAAAAAGAGGATTTCAAAGCCAACGCCGGAACCAGGGCGAATGACTCTCACCTCGGCGACGGCTTTGAAGGCGCGATCGTTCACAGTGAAACAGAGCTCCGCAGCGGTGCCGACGTCGAGCCGCAAGCGGGCGCGGGTTTCTATGTAGCAGCCGGTGGGGCTGAGGTCCTTGATTCTGCCGCGAAACATCAGGCTGGCGCCGTCGATGACGACTTCGGCGAAGCCGTCGCACGCAGCGCGTTCATGCTTTCTGCGTTCGCGGCCTGAGGGCGGCGCGGTTGGTTCTGGAGCGGGTTCGGCCGGCGCTTTCTTTGCCTTTTTGACAGCCTCCTTAGCCATTCGTCCTCTCCCGACGGTCACGCGGTAGCGATGCTTCCCCAAGCTTTCGGGCGTTTCTTAGAATGACCACGTAGGTTCTATCGGCGTTGGAGGCAGATAGCTGTAGCGCCCTTCAGGGTCGTGAATTTGGCGTATGGACTTGGCGGGTTCAGACGGCCCGGCCCCATAGATTCCTCGACAGGCCGCGCTTGCTGCCTTCCTGATGTGCATTCGCCGGTCCGACAACACTCGGCGACGGAGCGTTGCTTAGTTTCTGGATCAGGCCGGCGATGCGCCCTTGAAGTTCGGGGTCATCTGACAGAAATTCGAATCCAGCTCCCGCGCCGGTCCGCACGATCATGATTCGTGCCCTGGCGTGGAAGACGTCGCCACTGAGATTGAAGTGGAGATCGGCTTCGGCGCCGCGGTCGAGCCGGAGGCGGGCGTGCGACTGGATGTAACAGCCGCCCAGGCTCAAGTTCTGAATATTGCCTCGAAAGAGAAATGCCGCGTCATCGACGACGACCTCGGCGAAGCCGTCGCAGTCGAAACGTTCCTGCTTTCGGCGCTCTTCGCCTTTGGTTTGTTCCGGCTTTTGCCTGTCGATGGCTCGGCGCTTTCCCACGGCCTAAACTCCCGTAACAGGGATATCGTTCATTCCTGGCCGGTTTCCGGCGGATCTCAAGACGATTCTGTTAAGCGACTGTGACGGGTTCCGCAGAGGCTACCTGTGCGCTGAGCTTACTGATGAGCGTTAGCAGGGCGGCCCGCATCTCCGGTTCGATGGGCAAAAATTGAAAGGCCGCGCCGGAATCGGGGCGAACCATGATTACCCTGGCCGGCGTCTCAATTGGATCGCCATTCACGTACAAGCAGAGCTGGACGTCGGCACGAGGGTCGAGCTCGAGCTCCGCGTCCCCAGTCATCACATAGCATCCAGTGAGGCTGAGGTCTCTGATTTCTCCTCGATAGAAGCAGCGGGACTCCAGCTCCAGCACCTCGGCTGGCCCGTGGCAGGCATATCGCCGCTGTTTTCTGCGTTCGCGGCCACCTGCCAGTTGGGCAATTGCGATCTCTTCTGCGCTGCTTGACCTTGCCATAAGCTCGACCTCCAGCGGTCTGATTCTATTGCGGCCGCCTTCCTGAGGTGTTCATCGGCCTTTCGCTGCCTGGCGTGAGCGGTGGGGCCGGAATTTAGGGCTACAGGCGCTGGTAGAATCGACTCATAGGCCCCATTTCACCGTCAGGAAGCTCATGAAAACCGGCATCATCGGCCTACCCCAGGTCGGCAAAACATCCCTGTTCAAGATCCTCACCAAGGCGAAGCTGGACGAGCGCGCCTATTCGAATCCGCGCGAAGCGCATCTGGGCGTCGCCAAGGTTCCCGACGAGCGGCTCGAGAAGCTCGCCGCGCTCTATGACCCCAAACGAACCATGTACGCCTCGGTCGAGTATGCCGACGTTGCGGCCATCGGCCAGGAGGCTCTTAAAGAAACGGCCTTCCTAAGCAGCTTGCGTAGCGTCGATGCGCTGATCCACGTGTTGCGGGCCTTTGAGGAGGACTCGATCCCGCACGTCGGGCCGATCGATCCGCTGCGAGACATCAAGAATGTCGATTTCGACCTGATCATCTCGGATCTCTCCCAGATCGAGAAGCGGCTGGAGCGGCTGGAGAAGGACCTCAAGAGCAAGAAGACCCCAGAGACCGAGAAAGAACACGCGCTGTTGCTGAGGGCCAAGGAATTTCTGGAGTCGGAGAAGCCACTCCGTGAATTGGAGATGACGGCCGACGAGAAGAAGCTGATCCGAGGCTTTACCTTTCTTTCACAGAAGCCGATTCTGTACGTCTTGAATATCTCGGAGAGCACCACGCTTGGCGTGGATCTCGAAGCGGCAGTTGCGAAATACAAGCTTGACGAGGTCGCCGCTCGACCCAATGCTGGAGCGACGGCGATTTGCGGCAAAGTCGAGGCTGAGCTTGCCGAGATGGAAGATGAAGAGGCGGCGGAGTTTCTCGGCTCCTATGGACTTACCGAAAGCGGGTTGCGGCGATTGATTCGCAAATCCTACGAACTGTTGGGACTGATCAGCTTCTTCACGGTTGGCGAGGATGAGTGCCGCGCCTGGACGGTGCCCGTGAATAGCCGGGCGCAGGAAGCAGCCGGCGCGATCCACTCCGATCTGGAGAAGCATTTCATCCGCGCAGAGACGATCCACTGGGACACTTTGCTGGCGGCGGGATCAGAAGCCGTGGCCCGCAGCCAGGGCACCCTGCGCCTCGAAGGCAAGGACTACCGTGTGCAGGATGGCGACGTTATGCATATCCGGCATAGCGGATAGTGAGGTACAGCGCACGGCATTTGCTAGCATTCCCTATACGAGGCTGAGCACAAGATGATCATTGGCGTACCGAAGGAAGTGAAGGACCACGAGTCGCGCGTCGGGATCACTCCGGCGGGAGTGAGGGCGCTGGTAGATGCTGGTCACACCGTGCTGGTTGAGACGCACGCTGGAGAGCTGTCGGCTCTGCCGGACGACGACTATCAGTCGGCGGGCGCGGAGATCGTCGGTTCGGCGCATAACGTCTGGGGCCTGGCGGACATGGTCGTCAAGGTCAAGGAGCCGGTTGAGAAGGAATATGTCTTCTTCCGCGAGGGGCTGCTGCTCTTCACCTATCTTCATCTTGCGCCGTTGCCGTGCTGACCCAGCAACTGCTCGACAAGAAGGTCATCGGGATCGCCTATGAGACGATCCGCGACAAGGCGGGCACGCTGCCATTGCTGACGCCGATGTCGGAAGTTGCGGGGCGCATGTCGGTCCAGGTAGGCGCGACGTTTCTGCAGAAAGAGTACGGCGGCCGCGGCGCACTGCTGGGCGGGGTGCCGGGAGTGCCTCCGGCTGACGTCTGCATTATCGGCGGCGGCATCGTTGGCACCAACGCCGCGAAGATCGCCCTCGGGATGGGCGCGAAGGTGACCATCGTCGATTTGAACCTGAATCGTCTGCGCGACCTCGACGACATCTTCAACGGGCGACTCTACACGCTGGCTTCGAATTCCTACAACATCGAACGCGCGGTGCGGCAGGCAGACCTGGTGATTGGCGGAGTGTTGATTCCGGGAGCCGCCGCGCCCAAGCTCGTCACCAAAGAGATGGTGGCGAAGATGAAAAAGGGCGCAGTGATCGTGGACGTCGCCATCGATCAGGGTGGCTGCATCGAAACCGCCCGGCCGACGACCCACAGCGATCCTTCCTACCTGGTCAACGGAGTGGTGCACTACTGCGTGACCAACATGCCGGCAGCAGTGCCAAACACCTCTACTCTGGCGCTCACCAATGCTACGTTTCCCTACGTGATGAAGCTGGCGCAAAACGGGGCACAGAAAGCAGTTGGCGTTGACGATGGGATTGCCGAAGGCGTGAACACGTGGTTGGGCACGCTGACCTATGAGGGTGTTGCGAAATCGCAACAACGCGATTGGAAGCCGGTGCGAGAAATTCTTGCGTAGTGCCAGCTAGCGTGAAGTAAGAGCGCCAGTTCCAGCAGGGTCTCGCGCGTGCTCCTCCGGAGGTACGGTTCTAGATAGGAACCGTGCAACCAAGCTAACTCTTCCAAAGTGTAGATACCCTCAAGTTATCGGGAGCTGATCTGAAGCCAGAGGTCGCACCTGAATCCGCGGATTCAAGCGCGCGGAATCGCGCGAATCCCATTGCCGCTTTATCTCTGAAGTGAGCTTTGTTCGACTCGCCAAAAAGGAATCGGCACTCGCTACCCTCCCGTGAGTCATGTGAAAGTTGACCCAAAGTAACAGTCTTCCCGCGTAAGTTCTGTCACGTAGCGTACAGACGGACCGATATTTTGGCGCTCGATCCCAGGGTCATTCAGATTCCCTTGCGACCGTTGAATCCCCAAAATTTGCGTAGTAATATTCGCAAAGTAGTAGTTAGATTTCCTTCGAGCTTTGGATGGTATCCGTATAGCAACCCATATAAGTAATTTGCTTCTAGACAGACTACCCGGCGACTATAGAGACCACTTATATTCGCGACTGGAACCTGTGTCTCTGCCGGCTGGAACTCGGTTGTATGAGCCGGAGATGATTCCCGACTTTGCCCATTTCATGACCTCGGGCATGACGTCGATGGTGGCATTTATGTCGAACGGCACCGGGGCTGAGGTCGGGATTGTCGGCAGCGAAGGGGTCGTCGAGGGTTTCCACGTGCTGTCTCCCTCCAGCGTTCAGACAGTGCAGACGCGCGGCTTTGTGCAAGTCGGTGGCACCGCGCTGCGAATGCGTTTTACCGAGTTGCGCCGGGAATTTCTTACCGCCGAGCCGTTGCGCAGCCTGGTACTTGGTTTCGTTCAGTCGCAAGCGTCGCTGGTAGCGCAGTTGGCCGCCTGTAACCGGCTGCACGAGGTTGAGGAACGACTGGCGCGGTGGCTGCTCATGGTACAGGACCGCATTGGTGAGGACGTCATCCCACTGACCCAGGAATTTCTGGCGCAGATGCTGGGGACGCGCAGAAGCTCGGTGACGATGGCCGCGAGCAGCCTACAGCGGGGTGGCCTGATCGAATATCATCGCGGCGTGGTTCGTGTTCTCAATCGCGAACTGCTCGAAGAGGCGGCCTGCGAATGTTACCCGATTACGCGGAAGCTCTTCACCAGCCTGTACAAATAGCGCTGAGAGGGCGGCCTTCAACTCCGGCACTGACGGCTGTCGAGAGTGGGGCAGGCGCAGCGGCGGTACGCCGGCCGGCCTCTTGTGATCTCAGCCAAAAGGCGCGCACGGCCCTTCAGACGGTGACTATACTGAAGAGATTAGGCCGGGAGCGGGATGGCGCCAGACAAGAAACACCGCAGAGTCATCGTGCTGGGCGCAGGCGCTTTCCTGCTGCTGGTGCTGTTGAGCTCGCTCCAGGCCTGGAACCTTCCCTTTCTGCAACCGCATAGCGCCGGCCTGGTTTTGCTGTTTACCCTGTTGTCGATTGTCGCCTTTCTTGTCTTTGTCGTTCTGCTCGTATTGCTCTCTCGCAACATCCTGAAGCTCTATGCCGACCAGCGCAGTCGCGTATTGGGCTCGCGCTTGCGGTCGCGGATGCTGATCGGCGCATTGCTGCTCTCGCTCGCTCCCGCGCTCTTCATGTTTTTCTTCAGCTACTACCTGATGAACCGCTCGATCGACCGCTGGTTTTCGCAGCCGGTGGGTCAACTGCGCGAGGATTCAACCCGGGTGGCGCTGGAGTTGTCCCATTACGTGACCAGCAATGCGCGGGCGGAGGCCGAAGCGTTATCCAACACACCGGCGCTTGCCCGCGCGTTGGATAACGAGGACGACCCGGGGTTGATTGCGCCAGCGGACTTTAACGCGCCCCTCCTGAATGCAATTCGGGCGCGTCGTATCACTCTGCAAGGCGGCTTCGTTATCGTCTATCGCGAGGGGCAGGCTGTAGCGCAATTCCAGACGCCGCAATTGAATGGGCGCGTCGTGGTCCTTCCCCGGCTGGAAGACAGCGCGTCGTCTCCCAGTCCGGGGGAGCCTGCGGCCACAACTATCTTGAAGGCGGCGCAACGCAGCGACGAACCGATAATCCAGATCGGCGACGGGCAAATAAGCGGCGGGCAGACGCAGCCTCTTGAATTTGCGCTCGGCAGAGCCTCAATTCCGTCGCCGGAGTCGGAGAACAACGTGGTCGTGGTCGGGCTGCCGATGCCCGCGGGACTTAGTTCCACCATCGCGAGAATTCAGCAGGGCGCGGAGATGTATTGGGCGACTTACCGTGCGCGCAATGGCGTGCGGCGCCTCGGGTTTTCGATCCTGCTCTTGTTGACCGCGCTCATTCTCTTTACCAGCAGCTGGCTGGCGCTGTTTCTTTCCAAGCAAATTACCCGGCCGGTCGAGGCGCTGGCCGATGCGATGGACGAGATTGCGGCAGGGCACTACAAGCATCGCCTTTCGGTCGAAGCAACTCAGGAGTTAGGTGAGCTCATCCGCTCGTTCAACCACATGGCCGCCGATCTTGAAGACAGCCGAACGATCGCCGAGAGTTCCACCTCGCAACTTTCCACCGCCAACATTACGCTTGAAGAGCGCCGCCGTGAGCTCGAGACGGTGCTGGAGACGATTCCCAGTGGAGTGGTGACGCTCGATTCCTCGATGCGGGTCTTGCAAGCCAACCGCGCCTTTCTCGACTTGCTCGAACCGGCCCAGCAGGAGACGGCGGTGGGCGGTCCGATCCAGGCACTGTTTTCCGTCGATCTGGCTGACGACCTTACGCGGCTACTGCGGCGTAGTCAGAGGATGGGCATCGCGGCCATGGAGTTTGAATTCCGCACTTCGCGCGGGATGCTGAACCTGGCCATCACCATGGCAGCTCTCGAATTGCAAGGGCGCCAACGCGGCTGCATCATGGTGGTCGAGGATGTGACCGAGTTCCTGCGAGCGCAGCGCCAGGTCGCCTGGAAGGAGGTCGCGCAGCGCGTGGCGCATGAGATCAAGAATCCGCTTACGCCAATCAGCCTGTCAGCAGAGCGGATCCGCAAGCACGTTGACCATCCGTTACCAGATTCGGCGAGTGTAGTTCGCAAATGCAGTGAGGTGATCCTGGGCTCGGTCGAGACCATGCGGAAACTGGTCGATCAGTTCGCGGCCCTGGCGCAATTTCCGACTGCGCAGCCCAAGCCGAACGATTTGAACACGATCGTCGATAATGCCCTGATGCTCTTCGCCGGGAGGCTCAGCGGGATCACGATTCGCCGGAGGCTGGCGCCGGAGATTCCTGCCGTCATGGCTGACGCTGAGGCGTTGAAGCGCGCTCTCGCCAACTTAATTGATAACGCCGCTGAGGCGATGCAGGGCAGCTTGCTGCGACAGTTGACGGTGGAGACCTGTCTTAGCGAAAACAATATGGCCGAAATCGTCGTTGCCGACACCGGGCACGGGCTGACGGCGGAGACGCGCGAGCGACTCTTTCTCCCGTATTTTTCGACGAAGCAGCGCGGCACCGGTCTCGGCCTCTCGATCGCCGCGAAGATTATTCAGGAGCACCAGGGAGCGATCCGAGCCGAACAGAACGCACCCCAGGGTGCACGATTTGTTGTGGAGCTTCCGCTGGCCGAGAGCCCGGTACTGAGTGCCTCGGGAGGGTTACCGGCTGCGACCAACGGTAGCCACAACGGGAGGTCGAACGGGCATTCCACGAATGGCTACGCGGCAAACGGCCAAATGCGATCGAACGGGAACGGCTCCGAGGCCGGCCGTGAATCGACGGTAGCCGAGCTTGTGCCGCTTATTCCAACGACCGGCGACGATCCCTCCGCATGAACCACGTTCTCATCATCGATGACGAAGCTGAGATTCGCGAGTCGCTGGAGGAGATACTGCGCGAAGAGTCGTATGCGGTGACGACTGCGGCGACCGGCGACGAGGGCCTTACTCTGGTTCGCGATGCAGCCTACGACGTTGTTCTGCTCGATATCTGGCTTCCCGATCGAGATGGCATGGAAGTGCTGAAAGAGATCAATGCGCTGGAAGTCAAGCCGGAGGTGATCATCATCTCAGGCCACGGGACCATCGAGACAGCGGTCCGCGCGACTAAGCTGGGCGCGTTCGATTTCCTCGAAAAGCCGCTCTCGCTGGATCGCACGCTGATCCTGGTGAAGAACGCTATCGACGCGCGCCGTCTGCGCCACGAGAACCAGGAGTTTCACCGTCAGCTCAACGCGAACACCGCCATCACCGGCGAAAGCGTGCCGATCAAGGCGCTGCGCCAACAGATGAAGCTGATGGCGCCGACCAACGGGCGCGTGCTGATCTTTGGCGAATCGGGATGCGGGAAAGAGCTGATCGCGCGAGCCATTCATGCCAGCAGTTTGAGGCGCGACCGGGTCTTTATCGAACTCAACTGCGCGGCGATTCCGGAAGACTTCATTGAGAGCGAGCTGTTCGGGTATCGCCACGGCGCCATTGCCGGCGAAGCGCCGGAAAAGCGCGGCACATTTGAGCGCGCTGACGGTGGAACGCTCTTCCTCGACGAGGTCGGCGACATGAGCCTGAAGATGCAGGCCAAGGTGTTGCGGGCGCTCGATGAGGGCCGCTTCGCGCCGGTCGGCGCGACGAGTCCGGTGCAGGTGGATGTGCGCGTGATCGCCGCGACCAACAAAGATCTGGAGGAAGAGATCGCGCGCGGCAACTTCCGCGAAGACTTCTTCTATCGGCTCAACGTGATCCCGTTCTTTGTGCCGCCGCTGCGGGAGCGGCGAGGAGGATATTCCGCTGCTTGCGCGGGAGTTTCTGCGCGAGTTTGGCCGTGAATATGGTCGGCCGCGAATCGAGATTGGGGAAGAGGCGATTGCCGTGCTGAAGCAGTATCACTGGCCGGGCAATGTTCGCGAGCTGAAGAATGTGATTGAGCGCGTGCTGATTCTCAATCCGCAGGCGCTGCGCATTGAGCGGCGGCATCTACCGATGCTCGTTTATCGCGGAGGCGGAAAGAAAGGCGAGGAGTTCTCGACGCTGCATCAGGCGCGTGAGGCTTACGAGCGTGACTACATTCTCAAGAAGATCGATGATTGCCATGGGAATGTGAGCCGCGCGGCTGAGGCGCTGGGCCTGGAGCGGAGCCATCTTTATCGCAAGATGAAGAGTCTGGGGATTAGTGTTCGGGAGTAGTTTCTTCGAGGGTTGAAGCGATGATTCTCTGCGCTTCTTCCCGAATGTCTTGTTCATCGCCGAACCCTTCAAGCCAGTGAACTTCGGGCTCGCGGCGGAACCAGGTCATTTGGCGTTTGGCGTAATGGCGGTGGCCTTGCTGGGCGCTGGCGACTGCTTCTTCCAGTGACATCTCGCCTTTGAGGATTGCCAGGGCTTGTTTGTAGCCGAGCGAGGTCAGGGGCCGGGCATCGGCTCCGTACCTCGCGGCTAGCTGACGGGTCTCTTCCACCAATCCATTCTGGAACATGGCCGCCGCGCGCTGGTTGATGCGGGCGTAGAGGGCTTGGCGGTCGGGATTGAGTCCGATGCGGAGGATGCGATAGCCCTGGAGCGCGTCGCGTCCGGCTTGCCAGGCCGTGGTCATTGGCTGACCGGCGGCGAGGCAGACTTCGATGGCGCGGACGAGCTTGGGCGTGTCGTTGGGGTGAATCTGCTGGGCCGCTTCGGGGTCGAGGCGAGTGAGGATGCGGTGCAGCCAGTTGGCGCCTTTGATCGCTTCGGCAGCGGCGAAGGCGGGCGCGGATTTCTTCGGATCTTTGTGGGGCGGGGAAGAGCCCGTCGATGAGGGCGCGGAGGTAGAGTCCGGTTCCTCCGGTGACGATGGGGAGTTTTTTTCGTGCGGTGATTTCGGCGAGGGCGGCGCGGGCGTAGCGGCTGTAGTCGCCGGCGGTGAAGGCTTCGGAGGGGTCGACGACGTCGATCAGGTGGTGCGGGGCCTGGCGGCGTTCGGCTGGAGAGGGCTTGGCGGTGCCGATCTCCATTTCGCGGTAGACGGCGACGGAGTCGCAACTGACGATTTCGCCTGAAAATCGATCGGCGAGGGCGAGGGAGAGCGCGGTCTTGCCGCTGGCGGTGGGACCGAGGAGGACGACGAGCAGTGGAAGGGGACTGCCCCTGCCTACCCCCCCTTCTGGTAAAGTCCCTAGTTTGATGGGGTTAGCCAAATCGTCCGCAAGTACCTGCAATAAAATGACTTACATGCAGATTGCTCATTCTAATTCAGTTGCGGGCCGATGGTTTGGCCGGCGGTGAATGATCCAGGCGCGATTTTCGCCGTCTCTGGTTTTCTCTCTCTATTCTTAGGATATCAGGTTGACCCCTTTCACTACGCCAATTCATTTTTGACCGTAAGTAGTTGGAGTGTTTAGGGTTAGGCTCGGGTGTTGTCGAGAACGATACTTGACAGCATGAAAAACGGGCCTTTGGCGGCTCGAGGCGGATGGGCGGGAGAGGCCGCGATTCATTTTGGACATTTCCCAGAATGGAAATCCCGCCATGGGTCAGCGGAGATTATTCCCGGAAGGGCCTGCATATTTCGACGGGACTCAGCGTAATGTGCGCATATGAGGACCGTCCGACATGCAGATGAGAGAAACATCGCCCGATGCCGTGAGGCGTCGAAGCCGCCAGCTCGAGGTTGAGTTTGGTTTCTGCCGCAGGGGTCTTGCCCAGGGAAATACTCTGGCGATGCAAGGAGACCTGGATTCCGCGAACCGGTTGCTTTGCCTGGTGGAAGACGCAGCGGGCGGGATCAAACCGATTCTGGCTGGCCTGCCCGATCGGCAAGCGAGCTTCGGGTACAAAACGCAACTCGACCAGGTGCTCAAAGGCCTGCGTGATCTGAGGAGCGAGCTCCGTATTCCGGAAGGCCTGGGCTGATTTCTGGCTGGCAGGTGTTGTTGGGTTCCGGAGGGTTTAGTGGTCCTGGGCACGCTTCCGCTTGCGCGCTGCGCAAGCGAGCGAGGCGGCCTTGCGGAATTCCGGCGTTCGTCTCCGAGAAGCCGGTTATACGTCCACTTGCCAGAGATTGACCTGAAACGGATCGATTGATACTTTGAAAGAACAGCTTTGGGCGATGGAGTTCGCCTGAACCGCCTTTGCGTCCTGTGAGGGCTGATGACTCCTACGAATCCGTAGGAGGCTTTTTGCCGAAAATATTGTCGTCGTGGTCAGAGAATGAGCAAGCTCATATCTTTACAGATCTCTGCCGTTGGTTTTTGATTGCGTCCCTTGTGGGGGTGCTTGCCGGTTCCGCGTCCGCCTTGTTGTTGGCCTCATTGACATGGGTAACGGAGGTGCGCGAATCACATAAATGGATCATTGCCTTATTACCGCTTGCAGGTTTGTTCGTGGGTTGGATGTATCGCCGTCTAGGAAGCACTGTCGAGGCGGGAAGCAACCTCATCCTGGAAGAGATTCACGATCCCAAAGCCACATTGCCGTTGCGGATGACGCCATTAATCCTGCTGGGCACGATAATCACTCACCTTTTTGGTGGTTCGGCGGGACGCGAGGGCACTGCGATCCAGACAGGAGCATCACTGGCTGACCAACTGACGCGACCTTTGAGGCTGGGCGCGAAAGACAGGCGGATATTACTGATGGCAGGCATCAGCGCAGGCTTCGGATCTGTCTTCGGAACTCCCTTAGCGGGAGCCATTTTTGGGATCGAAGTTCTTGCTATCGGACGGCTTGGCTACGATGCGATCTTCCCTTGTTTCGTTGGAGCCTTCATTGGCGACTTTGTGACAAGCGGGTGGGGCATTCACCACACGATCTATCGTGTCAGCTCCGTGCCAAAGATGAGTTTAGCGGGTTTGCTCTATTCGATCTTTGCGGGCATTGCCTTCGGGCTTGTGGGAATGGCCTTTGCCAAGACGACTCACGCCATCGCTCACTGGGGCAAAGAGCGAATTCCCTCCGCTCCAATGCGGCCTTTTGTAGGCGGCATGATCGTAGCGTTTGCGGTTTTCGTGATCGGTACAACGAGGTATATCGGCCTTGGCATACCAACCATTGTGGCGTCGTTCTCGCAACATCTGCCGCCTTATGACTTTGCCGCGAAGTTCATTTTTACCGCCGTAACCTTGGGATTCGGCTTCAAGGGCGGGGAAGTAACTCCACTTTTCTTTATCGGCGCCGCGTTGGGTAACGCACTGTCAGGAGTGTTGCCACTGCCGTCTTCTCTGTTGGCTGGTATGGGTTTCGTGGGCGTGTTCGCCGGAGCAGCGAACACGCCCATTGCTTCTTCGCTGATGGCGGTCGAGCTCTTTGGGGCCGAGGCTGGCGCGTATGCAGCTATTGCGTGCATGGTGAGCTATATGTTTTCGGGTCACTCTGGCATTTATCACGCGCAGCGAGTTGGCCGGAGCAAACATCGTCGCACCGTTGCCGAAGAAGGTTTTTCCCTCGCGTTTATTGCCAAATCCCGCGAACAGCCAGATTTCGATTTGCTAGGCAGTCTTGATGAACTTGGATTTCTGAAAGGACAACTAATGAAGGAGCTAATTGTATTGCGACTATACTTCGCCGCCTCTGAGACACATCGAGCTAACTCATGGTGGAAGCGTTTGGCTCCGGAGCCTCTCGGTCCCTATTTGCTTCGCCGGGCGAAAGATGCAGGTGTGGAGCAGGCGTTGCTCCACCGCGTGATCGGAGGCTTTCTCAAAGATCAGAACCTCGCGATGGATGGTGGAGAAATTCCGCCTGCAAAACTACCGCAGTGCCTTGAGCTGGTCGGCCCAGAAGAGATTCTCCAGTCATTCCTAGTAGTGAACAAAGATCAACTAGCTGGCGTTCGCTCGGTGTTTCTGCGCGGAGAAGAGGCGCGCATCGAAGCCGCTATTGACATGCAGGAGATTGAAACGGCTCTGGACATGGAGCGCGACGAAGTTCTGTAACCTGGGTCTCCGCTTTTACGGCGACACTCTTCGTAAAGGAGGACTTCTTGACAAAGTATCTGCTGATCGCCATCGGCGGGGGTTGCGGCTCGATGCTCCGTTACTTCATCGGCAGGGTGGCGGCTGAACGTTTCGGTCCCCGGTTTCCCGTGGGCACTCTGTCCGTAAACGTTGGGGCCTGCTTCTTGATCGGGCTCGTGCTCGAGTTCTTGAACGGCCACAGTGGATTGAATCCTGCGTGGAGATTCTTGATCGCGGTTGGATTCATTGGAGGTTTCTCGACATTCTCGACATTCACCTACGAAACATGGTCCGACCTGACTCGGGGATCCGCGTGGCTTGGACTCCTGTATGCCGCGACGAGCTTCGCTGCCGGTTTGTTTGCGGTCAATGCGGGAGCCTTGGCGGCGCGAACACTTTAGCGGTCCGCATATTGTGGCCCGGTGGGCGGCAGTGGGGTCAAGGACAACTTGCCGTGTAGTCGGCATCGCGGACAAGTGACCTTCTTCAACTGTAGAGAAGCGGGGACAGGACTCGGGGGTGGGCGCCCACGTCCGGATCGAGCCAAGGCTGAGGGCGGCGGCTGGTTGGAGTGGGCTGGGTTGTCGCCTTATTCGCGAGTGACTCGGCGATTCCTTATAACGGGGGATTTGCTTCCTTCTGTGAGACTGATTTCGATGGACATCTCCAGGGGGCGCCCTTACACTGGCTTCTCTTACCCGTTCCGAATAGCCTTTCCTTCGTGCTTTGGAGATCAACGGTGATCAAGAAGTGTCTTACTTATTCGGGTCTGTTGCTGTGCGTCCTGTTGTTTTCTGGGAATCTGCTGCAAGGGCAGCAATGGAAGCCGCCGACCAGTATGAAGAAGCTTGCCAACGGGCTTACGGTGGTGGTTTCTGAAGATCACTCCGCGCCGACGTTCGGGATTTGCGTGAGCTATGGGATTGGCTTCCGGCTGGAGCCCGAAGGTCGAACCGGATTTGCGCACCTGTTTGAGCACCTGATGTTCGAGGGTACGCCCAACGCTCCGAAGGGCGTGTTGGATCGGGTCATCGAGGGCGGCGGTGGAAACAACAACGGCGACACTCGGTACGACTTCACGGAGTACATCGAGACGGCGCCAATTTCCGCTCTTGATCCGCTGCTATGGCTAGAAGCGGACCGTATGAAGACACTGGATTTTTCGACGAAGAACCTGGACAACCAGCGGAATGTCGTTGAAGAGGAAGTCCGGGTCAACGTTCTGAATCAGCCTTACGGGCTTTTTTTCGGGATCGATCTTCCCGGGAAGGCGTTCGATACATATCCAAACTCGCACAACTTTTATGGCGAGTTTAAGGACCTGGACGAGGCGAAGATTGAAGATGTGCGGAGCTTTTATGAACAGTACTACACGCCGGGTAATGCGGTCCTCGTAGTGGTGGGCGATGTCGATCCGCAAAGTGTGTATGCCAAAGTTGAAAAATACTTCGCCGATATTCCGGCTCGGCCCCTACCCCCGAAACGGCAGCTTGAGGAACCGGCGCAGAAGGCGGAGCGCCGATCGACTGAGACGGACAAGCTAGCGAAGGTTCCCGCGCTGGCGATCGGCTATCGAATGCCGTCGCGCCACTCCGCGGACGCGCTGGCCGGGGCTGTTACCGGAGAGCTGCTTCACAATGGACAGGCTTCGCTGCTTTATCAGTCTTTGGTTAAAGACAAGCAAGTTGCTCTGTCGGCCGATGGAGGCGTGAACTGGCCCTTGGGAACTCCATTTGAGTACAACGGGCCGACGCTGATGACTTCATTCATTGTGTATCCGCCTAACGTTTCAGAGGACAAGGTCATTGCGGCTTACGATGCAACGATCGAGAAATTGGCGAAAGACGGCCCGAGCCAGGAGGACATCGATCGCATCAGCATCAAGATGCGCTCGGACCTCTACGGCAACCTCGAGATTCCCAATCGAACGCGCCTCCGCGCTGTCTCATGCCGTGTTGTTCGATGGCAGCTTCGATTCGGTTTATCAACTCCCGGAAACTCTGGCCGCGGTGACGCCTGCGCAAGTTCGTGCGTTTGCAGCCACGTATCTCATACCCAGCAATCGAACCATCATTAATCGCGTGCCGGCGCCCGGTGGCGAGAAGGGACAGGGGACAGGACAATGAGAATTATCGGGCACTCTCTCTCTTTGCTTTTGCTTGCAGGCACCGCCTTGGGACAAAAAGCTCCTCTTCCAAAGGACCTGCCGGCGTATGGCCCGGAAACGCCGCTCGCCGCGCCGGCGGTCAAGGCGGTTACGCTTACCAATGGGCTGACGGTGTGGATGGTGTCAGCGCCGGCCTTCCCTAAAACTGCGCTTTCGATGATCGTTCGGGGTGGGTTGGCCGCCGATCCGGCTGACCGGCCCGGTCTCTCGGATTTACTGGCTAACACCATCGATCAGGGAACCAAGACGCGCACAGCCGTACAGATTGCTCAGGAGCTTCAGGGTTCTGGCGGAGACCTCGGCGCGCAACCTAGTAAGGACTACATTCTTGTTTCGACCAGCTTTCTGAGTTCGAAGACGGACAAGGCGCTCACGGTCTTTGCCGACGTCGTGCGGAACGCTACGTTTCCCGAGAATGAAGTGGTGCTGGCGAAGCGCAACGCAATCGACGACCTGAAACAACAGGAGGCCCAACCTTCTTTCCTGGCTTCGCGGGCGATGGCTAAGGTGTTATTCGGAGACAACCCTTATCACGTGACTGGGCCTACCGAGACATCGATTACCGCGACTGCTCCGGCCGACCTGCGGAGTCTATATGCCGAGAGATTCCGCCCAGACCAGGCGCTTCTTGTCGTGGTGGGGGATTTTGATAACGACAAGATATTGCCGGAGATCAAGGAGCAATTCGAGAGCTGGAAAGCTCCGGCGAGGGCTCCGCTTGCGGCGCCAGCGGCGTTTTCGGTCGCACCGCAGCACGCTATCTTCGTGGTGCCGCGCTCCGGGTCGGTGCAGACGACCTTGCGATTGGGGACGATCGGGCCATTGCGCAGCGCTCCCGATTTTGAGGCGGCCACGGTTGCCAATGCGATCTATGGCGGCACGTTCGGGTCGCGACTGGTGTCGAACATTCGCGAAGACAAGGGTTACACCTATACGCCGTTTGCCTCATTCCAAACCTATCGTGCGGCCGGGACGCTGATCACGGGCGCCGATGTGCGCAACGATGTTACGGGGCCCACATTGAATGAAATTACTCTACGAGATGAACCGGCTGGTAACCACAACGCCCACGAGCGAAGAACTTACGCAGGCGAAACGCTACCTTGTGGGGACCGAAGCGATTCAGTTGCAATCGCGTGAGTCGGTGGCCGGAGAGTTGGCGCGGCTTTGGATCAATGGACTCTCGGCGGAAGAGATTGGCATCTACGGGCGAAAGATCACTGGCACCTCTTCAGACGAGGTGAATGCAGCGGCACGGAAGTATTTTCCGGCCGCCAAGGCCGCGATTGTTGCGGTCGGGGAAGAGACGGTGATTCAGCAAGCGTTGTCGCCGTTTGGGATTCCTACGCAGACGGTTCATTGAGACATTCCCGATGCGGATTGCTGACCTAATTCTGCCTGTATTTGCGGTGATCGTAACTGGCTGGATTGTTGGCTATACGGGCTATCTGTCGCGAGCGTTGTCTGAAGCCCTGATTCGCTTCGCCTATAACATTGCGATGCCCGCGTTGCTGGTCGTCACGATTGCACAAGAACCAAGCCACTCGCTGATCAATGGGCGCTTTCTTGTTGCTTTTGGCGGTGGCTCTCTCCTGTGCTTCCTGCTCGTATTCGGCGTCGTGAGCTCTCGTGGTTCCCGAAGTCTCGCAAGTCGGACGATGTATGGGATGGCGGCGTCGATGACCAATACCGGCTTCGTCGCTTTGCCGGTCCTGCAGGCCATCTATGGTCCGCGCGCTGTTTTGCCGGCGGCGATCGCCACGGTATTCGTGGCGGTTGTGATGTTTCCATTAGCCGTGATCCTGCTCGAACTGGGTCAGCCAGATGCGCATGGTTCGGGCAAGACCCCAATGGTCACAGCGAAGCATGTGGTGCTTAACCCGATGGTCTTATCAACCCTGATCGGCATGCTGTGGTCGGTCCTCGATCTCCGCATGCCTGGGCCGGTTACCGCATATCTTGGAATTCTGGCCGATGCGCTTACGCCTTGCGCCCTGTTCGCCATCGGGCTAGGGCTATCGATCGATGGATTGCGCGCCAATATTGGGCGAGCTTCTCTACTCTCGGCGGTCAAGCTCGTCATCATGCCTCTGATCGTGTACGGATTGAGCGTATGGCTGGCGCTGGATCCCCTGTACACCATTGCGGCCGTCATCTGCGCCGCAGTGCCCACGGCCAAGACGGCCTATATTCTTGCCGGAGAGTATCGCTGTGAGGAGATGATGGTAGCGTCCACTGTTTCGATGACTACGCTAGCTTCCATCCTCTCGCTGGCGGTCTGGCTCTATGCGCTGTCTGGACTAGCAACGCACATCCCTGCCGGATAAGGGCAGGAAGCGGTCAGACGACCATGCGAGATTCGCGGCGATGGGAAAGACGCGCGCGACAGAGTTTTTTATTCGGGGCTAATTGGAGTCGATCTCTTTGGGGCGACGGAGGGCGGCGGCGAAGGGTAGGAAGAGACTGAAGACCGTGCCGGAGCGATTTTCGCGTTGAGACGACCGGACTTTCAGAGCGCCGCGGTGCCGCTTCACGATGTCTTCACTGATCCATAGCCCTAAGCCGGTTCCGCTCAGTCCCTTTGTGGTGAAGAAGGGCTCGAAGATCCGTGAGACTGTGGTGGAGGACATGCCCGGGCCGGTGTCAGCGACAGTGAATATCATCCCCGTCTGTCCGCTTTTCCAATTTGTTCCTTCCCGGCTTCTAATGTGGAGCAGCCCACCGGACGAACTCATTGCGTCGATCGCGTTGCCGACGAGGTTGCTCAAGACCTGGCGTATTTCTCCGTCGAAACAGAGAACCGGCTTTAAGGCGCGTTCGCGCCGGAAGACTTGAATCCTGGAATTTGAGAGGCGTCCTTGATGCACAGCAAGGGTGGCTTCGATGAGTTCATCGGAGGTCGTTGGTTTAGGCGCTGTGGCTTGCCTGTGGAAGCGTAGAGTTTGATTGGTAATCGAGGCGACACGTCTGAGTTCGACTTCGGCCGCGGCCAGGTAGGCGGTCGTCTCTGGATTGATGGCCGACTGATGAGCCAGGTAGATAAGGTTGGTTACGGATTCGAGGGGATTGTTGATCTCGTGGGCGATGGAACTGGCGAGGCGACCGACAGCGGCAAGCTTTTCGGTTTGTAACAAGGCTCTTTCGGCGAGCTTCGCTTCGGTTCTGTCGATCCCGAGAACAATGATTCCGGAAATTGTTCCATCCGGCTCGAGCATTGGTTGGTAGACAAAATCCAGGGTTCGCTCCTCGAGTTCACCTGACCCTTCGCGAGCGAGACGAATCGGTGTGTCGCGACCGATGAATGGTTCGCCGGTTCGATAGACGCGGTCGAGTATGTCAATGAAGCCCTGCTCTTTCACCTCTGGCACCGCTTCGAGGACGGTTTTCCCGATGAGATCGCGCGAGCCCATAAGGCGCTTATAGGAAGGGTTCATTCGTTCGAAGACATGGTCTGGCCCGCGCAGCAGCGTGAAAAAGGCCGGGGCTTGTTGGAATAATTCGGAGAGGCGCGTCAGTTCCCGGCGCAGGCTTTCTTCCGCGAGTCGTTTGTTGGTGGTCTCAGTGCAAGTGACCAAGACTCCCGATACCTGGCCATCGAGACCTCGGACGGGGCTGTAGGAGTATGTCCAGTAAACGTCCTCCAGCTTTCCATTCCGATAGATGGGAACTAGCTGATCCTCATTCCAGGTCGCGCCGCGCTCACTCATGACGTGCTGGATTTGCGGATAGATAATTTCCCAGATTTCAGGCCAGCAATCTTCTCCGCGCTGACCGAGCGCCTTGGGGTGCTTGTCTTTTCCGAGACTTTTGCTGTAGGCATCGTTGTAAAACTGGACTAGTTCCGGCCCCCACCAGAGGAACATTGGATGAGGAGAATCCAGCAGCGTATTGACGAGTACGACTAAGGGCTCCGGCCAATTTTCGATTGGTCCGATGGGCGTTGTTGTCCAGTCGAAGCTCCGGGTTCTTTCTGCCATCTCGCTGGTTCCGTAGATGCGGAGGGAGCTGACCAGCGGGGCAGCATCAATTCGAGACGAGCGGTTCGTCATGCGGTTGCCATGGTTTCTCAAACGGTACAGGGTTTGTTGATGCAATTCTAGTCTCGCGCCGGGTTCAGGACAGGATAGGTTTGAGGTATGAGGCCATCTGCTGCCGGTTTGTCTGATTTGGGCGCTATCGGGTTTGCTCTTGCGGGATTTACTTTTTGGGTGTTGACGGACACCAGCGTGAAGCTGGTGGGACAGTCGGGGCTGCCGGCGTATGAGATGGTGGCCTTCCTGGGATTGTTCATGGCAATTTCTCTCGGGCTATATGGATTAGCGCGAGGTCAGGTGCATGTGCTGCGGCCGAAGCGGTTGAGCCTGCAGGTGGTGCGGGCCTGCCTGGACATGACGAACAATGTCTGCGTGGTGATCGCGCTGCGGCACCTGACGCTGACTCTGTTTTACATCCTGGTCTTTACGGCTCCGATGCTGATTGCGCTGCTGTCCGCCATATTCTTGCGCGAAGGATTGTCGTGGCGGAAGTCGATTGCCATCGTGGCTGGATTTGCCGGCGTAGTGGTGGCGGTGCATCCGTGGGGAAGTGTGCATGAGGGTGACTGGGTTGGGTACGTGGCCTGCGGCGTTTGCGTGGCGTGCTTTTCGGTCAACATGGTGTGGTCGCGGGTGTTGACGCGCACCGAGTCTCCGGAGAGTCTGGCGTTTTTTTCGGGGCTCGTGACTGCGGTTGCTGGGTTTGCGCTGATGCTGGGACATGCCGCGCCCTTGACGCCGCTGTTACTGAGCGGGCTGTTTGCGATGGGCCTGTTTTGCGCGCTGGGGACGCTGTGCTTTTACATTGCGGTGAAGCACACCTCGGCGGCCAATGTTTCGCAGTACCACTACACGCAGTTGATCACCGGGACTCTGGTTTCGTACTTAGTCTGGCGGACTACGCCGAGCTTGTTTGTCTTGCTGGGCGGGGTGTTGATTTTGGCTTCGGGGGTTTATATTGCTGTGACGGCGAGGGAGGTTGCGACTCTGGCTGAAGGGAATTAGTGGGTGGGTGGCGTGGATTCGCTTTTCGGTTGGCTTGCTGGAAAGGTTTTCTCATAGCGCCGTTTCTAGGGAGCGCCCTCGGCTTCGGTAGGTGTCTACTTGCTCATGGGCTCGCTAGCTCCATTTATTGCCGCATTGGCTTGCCTCGCGGTTTTCGCTGTTCCCCGCTCCGAGGGCATCTCAAAACCGGCTAATAGCGTCGATGTCCTCTGGCAAGTGCCTGCCCAGCGGACGCATAGGTGATAGGCGGTCGATCTTGTTGTCCGTTACCTTCCTGGGGCTAAGCTCTGGCTAAACGAAGTTCCGCTCGCTGAGAAGGATCTACGCTATGAGATCTTCCAACAACGCCCTGGAAAGACCAGAGTTGAGCGTCTAATATGGGTCGCACCCGATGAGCGTGTGTCTTACGGCGAGGTCGTATCGCTTATATCTAAGCGAAGCTGGATAATCCGGAAAGTTACGTCGCACTCGTGACGAAGTCTCAGGTTGGCCCCGTCGATCCTTCAGACGGCGAGTTTCGGAGGGCTCAGATGAATCCAAAGTTAAGCATCTACAACCTGTGCGTATACGTCGCGGCAATAAGAATCCCTCGAAAGACTATGTTTTCAACAGGCCTCCGGACGACGGAGCGATTTGCGACGGCCCCGTTTTTCATAAAGTCCGCAGCCGTTCCTACCGCGCCGATGCGACACGTCTATGTCGCGATGGCTGAGGCGCTTCTATCTTTCCAGTGGCCTCGGGTGAAATCGGGAAATTTTACTGGGCCGCTGCCTTGTTGCAAAGATGCGGTGCTCAGCGGTCCGGGCGCGGACCAGGTTGCCGCGTCGTAAACGTCCATGTCTGGCGGCAAGCCTTCCTTCATGCATTGCAGCAGCCGGTAAAGCATGATGTAGTCCATCCCTCCGTGGCCACCGAGCTTCTTTGCAATCTCACCTTCTTCTTTCCATAGGGGATGTTGATATTCCTTCCACTTATCGATCGAACCCCACTCCTCTTCGCCGCCCTGGCCGTCAAAGTAGATGCGTGGCGGATAGTCGGTGAAAATTCCCCTGGTACCTGCAATTTTGTTGATGCGGCTGTAGGGCTGGGGATTGGAAACGTCATGCTTGAGCGTGATGGTCAGGCCGTTCGCGGTTTTGATCAGCGACGTGTTGAGGTCGCCGGTGAGGTAGCGATCTGCCCAGTGCGGGTTCGATTTGTCGATGTGATCCTTCCGATAGAGTTCCAGGCCTCGCTGGGGGGAGCTCATGGATACCATGTAGTCGAAGCGGTCGCCGCGCTGGATTCCCATATAGTTCGCCACCGGGCCAAGCCCGTGGGTGGGGTAGAGATTGCCGTCGCGTTCGGTGTGGACGGCCAGCCGCCAGAGCCCCTCTCCTTTGCCCGAAAATAGCTCTTCGCGGAGGTCATGAAGATAAGCACCTTCGCCGTAGAGCAAGTCGCCGAAGAGGCCGGCGTGGGTCATGCGCAGGATGAGAGTCTCGTTGTAGCCGTAACAGCAGTTTTCCAGCATCGTGCAATGGCGTCGCGTGCGCTCGGAGGTATCGACCAGCTTCCAGCAGTCGTCGATTGTGGTTGCCGCCGGGACCTCGACAGCTACGGGTTTCCCATGATTCATGCCGGCAACCGCCATCTCGACATGCCAGTTCCACGGCGTGGCGATGATGACCAGGTCAAGATCGTCACGAGCGACGAGGGACTCGAAGGCATGGTCGCCCTGGGTGTAAAGTGTTGGGCGCCTTCTGGCCGGCCTTTCTCAACCAGGCTCTGGGCCTGGGTCGCTTTCTCCTCTACCACGTCACAGATCGCAAGCACGCTTGCGCTGGCACCGAGTAGATTCTTCAGCAGACTCGTTCCACGGCCGCCAACACCGATTAACCCGATCCGCGGCCCCTGGGGCGACGTAATTTGGGTGTAAGGCACCCCGATCATGGTTGCGGCCGTTGACGGACTGCCTTTCGTGTCGCCTTCAGGCGGCAGATTCATGCCGCTCGTGGGCGTCGCGGTGATCCCCGTTGATCCGGCTACGGCTCCCATAGCGCTGATGCGCAGGAACTCACGTCGTGACGCCCCGCTGGATAGACTTCCATCTCTTTTTGCCATTGCGTATCCTTTGGTCACAAGATACCTTCTACAAACGCATCGAGCCTAATGCAATCTTCTGAAGCGAGTGGATAAAGACGTGGAGAGCCGGCAAACATGAGCACCGCAGTTTCTTTACCCGAAGTCTTGCCAGATCGCGTTGCACGTCAAGACACCGAAACTTCGAAACGCAATATCGCCGTAGACGCCTATCGGGGCCTGGTGATGTTGCTGATGATGGGTGAGGTCTTGAGTTTCGCCGCCGTCTACCACGCCTATCCGGGAAGCTTGTTTTGGCGGGTGCTGGCCTACAACCAGACCCATGTCGAATGGTCCGGCATGGGTCTGCACGACATGATTCAGCCTTCGTTCACCTTCCTGGTGGGCGTGGCCATGCCCTACTCGATCGCCAGCCGGCTTCGTAAAGGACAGGGCTTTCCTATCCTATTGGCGCATACGTTGTGGAGGTCGCTGCTGCTTGTGGCCCTGGGCATCTTTCTTCGGTCGATCGATAGCCCGCGCACCAACTTTACGTTTGAAGACACGCTCACGCAGATCGGTCTGGGGTATACGTTCGCTTTCCTCATCTCGTTCTGTCGCCCACGCTGGCAATGGACCGCGCTTCAGCGTCATCCTCATTCGGATATTGGCTCGCCTGGGCGATCTATCCCGCGCCCGGCCCTTCGTTCAACTACGCTGCCGTGGGTGTTCCGGCGGACTGGCATTACAACTTCACTGGCTTTGCCTCTCACTGGAACAAGAACAGCAATTTGGGACAGGCGTTCGATCTCTGGTTTCTCAATCTTTTCCCTCGCGAACGACCCTTTGCGTTACAACGGCGGCGGCTATCTCACCTTGAGCTTCATCCCCACACTCGGGACCATGCTTCTGGGGTTGTTCGCGGGCCAGTGGTTCCGCGCCGAGCAACCAAAGATTCCAATAAGAAAGTTCCTGATCGCAGGGGCGCTGCTTATCGTTGGCTGCCTTGCTTTTGCATTTCTCTGGCGTGTGCCCGATCGTGAAGCGCATCTGGACCCCTGCGTGGACGCTTTTCAGCGGTGGAGTCTGCTTCTTGTTCCTGTCAGCATTCTCGTGGGTGATCGACGTGAGAGGCCATCGCCGCTGGGCTTTTCCGCTCGTGGTGGTTGGCGTGAATTCGATGGCCGCCTATCTGCTCGTGCACTTGTGTGAAAACTTCATCATCAGCAGTTTTCACATTCATCTGCGGTACCAAATCTTCCAGATCCTCGGGCCCGGCCTGGAGCCGTTGTTGCTGGGCATTGCGGTCATGCTTACCTACTGGTTGATTCTTTTCTGGATGTACCGGAGGAAGATCTTCCTCAAGATCTAAATGACTATTGAGAACCGATATCTGGTTTCCGTCCGCTTGTTCTTGTCCGACCCGAAGAAGCCTGGGGATTGTCTTCTTCGGGTGGGTGCAGAGTTCTGGTGTTTTTCTTAGTGCAATTCGATGGGTTCGTTGACTGCGTTTGCCTGGATGGTTGTTGAGGCCTCGGTTAGGCCGTTGGCTTTGGCGGTTATGGTGATTGGGCCGCTTTGTTTTGAGGTTCGGACTACGACGAGGGCGCGACCCTGGAAGAGCTTGCGCTGGCTTCCCTGATAGGAGGCGGGGTCTTGTGGGTCGCCGTTGCCTACGGCGGCGATGATGCCGGGGCCGGTGATGGAGAACTGTACTTCCTGATCGGCGCTTAGCTGAGGGTGGCCTGCTGCGTCGGTGGCTTCGATGGTGAGGAAGGAGAGATCCTCTCCGTCTGCACTCACGCTAGTGCGGTCGGCGGTGATGCGGAGAGCGGTGGGGTTGCCGACGGTGGCGAGAATGCTTTCGGCGACGGGCTGGCCGTCGCGGATGCCGACTGCCTTTAGCGTTCCGGGTGCGTAGGGGACGGTGAAGGTGGCTTTGAATTCCTGTTCGCGGCCAGATGGCTGCTCGCCAATCAACTTGTCGTTGAGGTAGAGCTGGACTTTTTCTGTGCCGGAGTAGACCTCGACCTGGAGGGGTTTGCCTTCTTCTCCGGGCCATGTCCAGGTGGGGAGTGTGGGATAGGTTGCCCATCCGACGGCGATGATCTTTTTGCCCTCGGGCTCGGGGAGGCGGACGGTGGCGTAGACGCGATCGCCTCCGTTCCAGAGGATGTCGCGATAGTAGGACTGCGGCTTGCGATAGCCGGTGAAATCGAGATCTCCGCAGTCTGAGGCGTGCCAGGGAAAGCCTGGAGACATGACTGCCGCCATCGCTTTCATGTTCGGGTCGGCCGGCTGCTGGGCCATTGCGGCAGTCATATCCACGCCATTGGCCATGCCCAGGAACATTTTGTCGACCATGGTGGACATGCCGTCCATCATGCCTGCCGCCATCTTTGCCTGTTCGGGCGTGCCGTAGGTGATTCCGCCGATGCCCGACTCACCGAGATAGTCCATCGCGGTCCAAGTGAAGTCACCGAGGATGTAGGGATTGTCATGGGAGACTTGCCACAGTGGAAACGCCTTGGCTGGAAAGGATTCGGTTGTCACCATGAGCCGGTTGGGCAGCTTCGTATGGTCTGCCGCGTAGCTTTGCAGGATGTTGTAGTTGTAGCCGGTGATGTCGAGCTGCGAAAAGACGGCTTGCGCGGTTGGTGAGGTTGTTGTGCCGGGGAAGGCGAGAGTGAGCGGGCGGGTGGTGTCGAGCGAGCGGACCTGGTCGGCCAACTCTTTGCCGAGGGCTTTGCCTTTTTCCACCTCGAGCTCGGGGATCTCGTTGCCGATTCCCCAGATGACGATCGAGGGATGATTGCGATCGCGGAGGACCATGGAGGTGACGTCGCGCTTCCACCATGCGTCGAAATCCGTGCCGTAATCGAACTTGACCTTGTGCGCCTCCCAGACATCGAAGGGCTCGTCGAGGACGAGCAGGCCGAGTCGGTCGCAGGCGTCGAGGAATGCTGGCGATGGTGGGTTGTGGGCGGTCCTTACGGCGTTCATGCCGGCGGCTTTGAGCAACTCGACGCGGCGCTCTTCGGCGCGGTCGAAGGCTGCTGCTCCGAGCGGGCCATTGTCGTGATGGACGCTGCCTCCGGTGAGCTTGATGCTTTTGCCGTTCAGGAGGAGGCCTTTTTCGGCTGACCAGGAAAGGGAGCGGATGCCGAAGGGCGTTTCGACCTGGTCGATTAGTTTGTCGCCCTGGCTGATTTTGGAAACTGCGCGGTAGAGGGTTGGCGAAGCTGGCGACCATAGGGATGGGTTCGCGACGGTGATGGTTTGTGCGGCTTCGGTTTCCTTTCCGGGAGCGATGGTTAGCGGTGATTTGGTTGTGCCGGCCTCTTTGCCTGCCTGGTCGTAGAGGGTGGTCTCGACGGTTATCCTGGTTGGCTTGGCGGAGTCGTTCGCGACTTTGGTCTGGATTGAGACTGTCGCGGAAGAATCGGTTGCTACGGGTGTGGTGACGAAGACTCCCCAGTGCGCGACGTGGGTGGAATCGGTGACGACGACGCGGACGTGGCGATAGATTCCGGAGCCGCTGTACCAGCGGCTATTGGGCTGGGCGGAGTTGTCGACGCGGACGGCGAGGACGTTGGGCCCGGTGAAGTTGAGATCGGGTGTGAGATCGAAGGCGAAGCTGGTGTATCCGTAGGCGTGAGTGCCGAGTTTGTGGCCGTTCAGGTAGACGGTGGCGTCGCGGTAGACTCCGTCGAACTCGACGCTGACTCGTTTGGTGCGCCAGCCGGCAGGAGCGGTGAATGTCTTGCGGTACCAGCCGGTGCCATCGGGGAAGAAACCACCGCCTGGTCCGGAGGGATTATCTTTTGCGGGCGGGCTTTCGATGCTCCAGTCGTGGGGTAGGTCGACGGTGCGCCATGCTGCGTCGGCGAATGAGGGTGCATCGGCTCCGCTGGGATCGCCGAGAGTGAACTTCCATCCGGAGTCGGCTGGCAGGACGAGTCGTGGCGCGGTTGAATCGGCCGCTTGCATTGGGATGGCGGCGAGCGGGAGCAGGGTGGCGCAGATTGCGAGCATGGTGCGCAGATGCGATTTCATGAGGACCTCTTTCGGGTGGCGCGCTTGGGGGCTTGGATTGGCGATGGCGGATTTTTGGGGATTGCGGGTTCGGCGCGGAGGCCGAAGACGATGATGCGAATGGTTTCGCGGAAGAGGCGGTCGATGGAGTGGCCGTATTCGAGCTCGACTTTTTGTCCGAGTGAGGCGAGGCGGCGTTGTGCACCGATCACCGCGTTGATCACTGCATGTAGCGTGAGATTTGGATCGAGGTCGGGGCGGAGGGAGCCGTCGGCGATGCCCTGACGGAGCAGTGTGCGGAAGGCCTTGAAGCCGCGGTCGTGGAATTGTCCTTCGAGGGTGAGGAGGCGCTCGACGGGCCAGTCTCGGGCGTACATGGCGTCGAATTGCGCCATGAAGCGAATTCGGGGCTGATTGTCGGCGAGTTCGTCGGCCATGTATTGCAGCAGGGCGTTGATTCTGTCGAGGCCGGTCGTTGCGCCCTCGTCACTTTTCTTGGCGCGGGCGGCGGATTCTTCCATGACTTCGCCGAGGATGGCCCAGACGATCTCGTCTTTGTTGGCAAAGTATTGGTACATCGTGGACGCGCGTAGCTCGCTGGCGGAGATTAGTTCGGCCATGGTGGTGCGGTCGATGCCGCGCTCGTCGAAGAGCTTCTCGGCGGCGCGGAGGATGCGCTGGCGCTGACGCTCGCGATGGGCGTGATAGGCGTTCGACGGGGGCTCGGGCTTTTTTCGGGGCATGGGCGGGAAATCTTGAAAAAGAGACTACTAGTACAAATTCGTATTGGTAGTACGAATTAGAGATGACATGATTGTGGTTTGTCAACGGGGAGATTTCCGCCGTTGCTTTACTCGTGGGTTTTCGGGAGGGTGAGGAAGGCGCTTAAAGCTACCAGATGTGCCACCAGCCTCGCGGAAAGACGTTTGCGAGGCCGGCGTGGAAGATGCTGGCGATGAGGATGATGGCGAGGAGTATGAGGAGTCCGGCGACCTGGCGCTTGCGGAGCTGGTCGTGGATCTGTTTATCCGTCGCCATTGGGCTTTATTCGTCGCCGGGTTTGACGTTGTAGAGGAAGTAGAAGCGGAGTTCGAGGTAGGGACCTTTGAACTCTTTGGGTAATTGCGGGTAGGGCGAGGCTCCGAGGATGCCTCCCCAGGCGGCGCGGTCGAGCGAGACGTCTCCGGAGGGGCCCTCGAGGATCATTTCTTTCACGCTGCCGTCTTTCATGATCTTGAAGCGGATCATGACGCGGCCCGTTTTGTTGAGCGGGGGACGGGCGACCTCGGGAATGATGGGCCACCAGGCGCGTTCGGTGTCGTAGACGATGCGCTTCATGTAGGGGCCGAAGTCGACGCCCATGGTGTCGGAGAGGATTTGGGCGCCGCCGGCCGAGCCGGGGCCGTTCCTGGATCCTCCGCCGAGCTCGCCACCAAAGGTGGGGGGCGCCTGGGCGGCGGCGCGAGCCGCCTCGCGGATGGCGTCTCCAGGGGTGGATGGGCCGGTGTTGAAGTTCGGTGCGGTGGGCGCCGGCTTGGGCTTGGGCGCTTCGAGGTCGCTGAGCTGATTATTCTGCTGCGGCTGAACGGGCGGCGGCGGTGGCTGCTGCTGGGCGACCTGCGGCGGCGGAGTCTGCTGTTGAGGTTGCGGTTCCGGTTGCGGCGGCTGCGGCCGCGGGCGGCTCGGCCTTGCGCATGGCCTCGAGGGTCTTTTGGTCGATGGTTGGTTTGCGGATTTCGACCTTATGGAGAGACTTCTCTTCCGCTTGCAGCTTCTTGATCGCGTCGGTGATGTCGACGCGTTCTTTCGAGCTTATCGGAAGGATTGACCACACGGATGTGATGGAAGTAGCGCGGTCCGTAGGCCAGGTACCAGAAGATCATCATGTGCAGGATGATCGAGACGTAGATGAACTCGCGGATGCGGCTGCGCGTTTTTGCGCCCTCGAGGTCGTCGATGACGTGAAAGAGTTCTTCGGGTTCGAGTTCCTGGTAGCGGGCGACCCGTTTGCCGAGGGGTGGCTCAGGCGGCGGGCTGGAAGAACTGGACGGGCTCGGCGGAATTTCGGTAATCGGCATCGGCAATGCGAATGAAGGTGCTTTCTCTTAGCGCTCAGTCCAGGGCTGGCTTTCGTTGATGCCGGAGTGGTTCTCTGGTCTCTCTATTCTCTCATTTCTGGCGATTTTCATGGCAAAGCGAATGGAGAGAGGGCAACTTACAATAAGAGACGGATGAGAAGACGATTTGAGTTGCCGCGTGGTTACGTTGCGATGAAGATTGACAGAGCAAAAGTACAGTTGGCGTGAAGTGCGGAGTTTGTCTCCGTAGGCCTTTTTCTGGGGAAAAACGCCTGCCGGGCGGTGCACCTCAAACTACGCTAGCTGTACTTTTGCTCCAGTCCGGCGGGAGCCTATTGAAGCACTTAGCGGCAGTTCTGTTGAAGTTCAAGATCTATCTTTTGGCGGTGTTGAAGCCCCTTGGCTATTGGGGGCTGGGCGCCATTGCCTTGTTGGATTCCTCCTCGATTCCGGTGCCGATGGACGTCATCGTCGCAGGATATGTGTGGAACGATCGGTCGCGGGTGGTGCTGTATGTGCTGGCGGCGGCGATCGGCTCGGCGATCGGGGGGCTGCTGCCGTTTTACCTGGGGCGGGCCGGCGGGGAGCTCTTTCTGCTGAAGCGGATCGACCGCGTGCGCTATGAGCAGCTTCGCGATCGGTTCGAGCGGCAGGAGTTTTTGGCGCTGCTGATTCCGTCGATGATGCCGCCCCCGACTCCGTGGAAGCTGTTTGTCTTTGGCGCCGGGGTCTTTGAGATGAAGACTCGGGATTTCATGCTGGCGGTTTTCGTAGGGCGGCTGATCCGGTTCGGGGTGCTGTCGTTTCTGACGATCCGCTATGGGCCGGAGATGGTGCATATCGTTTCGGACGCCGCGCGGCGGCATCTGGTGGTGTTGTTGATGGGGCTGGGTGTGGTGGTTGCGGTGCTGGTTGTGGTTGGGGTGCGGAAGTTGAGGAAGAGGCCGGCGGTTGTGGCTTAGGAGTTTCGCTAGCTCCGCCAAGCTAGCAGAGGGCTTGAAAGGTCATCCGAAGGCGGGTGCGCCTGCGGCGCGGCTTTGGGCAAACCGCAGGTTCCTTCGACTTCGCTCAGGACGGGCTCTTCGCGTTGCTCAGGATGACATCTATTCCTGGAATGGCAATCTCTCCAGGATTGAAGGATTGATCCAGCGGGAATGGCCGAGCGAGTTCTGTTCCGCCTGGAACTTCCTTCATTGCGGCGGGCTAGAGGGTTTGGGTTTGTTTGCTGGCTTCGTGACGCCTTAACGCCTCGGGAATTCCGAAGGCGAGGGCCGCGACGATTGCGGTCGAGACCAGGTCATTACGATAGAAGGGAAGCGCAGAGGCGTAGCAGGCCGTGAGCCCGGCGAAGGTGTGCGGATACATGCCCGGCTGCGATGCCCAAACGGCGTAGTTGCTGACGACGAAGAAGGAGGTTGAGGCCAGCAAGGTCGCGGAGGCTACGCGAGCGATGGTCGTGGTCTTGCTAAGCAGAATGGCTCCGAGGACGATGACGGCGGCGTACCAGGCCCAGGTGAGCAGATATCCCGAAACGACGAAGGGGAAGCTGTAGACGTGGGTGGTGAGGTAGTAATCAGCGGCGGCGAGGGCGGCGACGGGGAAGATCGCCTGCCAGAGCGGGCGGCGCGCGCCGAAGTAAAGCAGGGAGCCGCCGACGGCGGTGAAGGGAAGTCCCGGATGAGGGATGGCGTGGCCGAGGACCCCAATGAGGGTCAGTAGATAAGCGAACATTGCTACCTCAAATCTTGATGGACTCTTTAGATTTTGCGGACATAGCGATCGAGGGTCAATCGCAGCGATTCATCCCGCCAAAATAGATTTTACTCTCATTCACGGCGCGTCTGTGGCTGAATTTGCCTACTTCTGTTCGCGGCCGTTCATGATCATGGCTTCGACCTCGCTGCCGGGGCCGATGTAGACCCATCCGGTGAGCGGCGGATTTCTGTTGGCGCCGGGGATGAGGGGGATGCTGGAGAAACGCAGGTCGCGGAACTGGACCGTATGCCAGTCGGGGGACGGCGGGGGTAAGTTGGCGATGTTTTCGGCTCCGGGGGCGATGATGCTGCCGAGGTCGGAGACGAGCGGCCAGCTCGACCAATCCATATAAACGCGGCCGAGGTAAGAGCTTTTGGCGGCGAGGACCGCGCTCGTTACAGGCGGCTTGTAGATGGTTTGTCCGGAGTCGGTGTCGACAAAATCGTTGCGGGTGCTGATCGAGGCGGTGCGGTAGTAGTTGGCGGTCTCGGAGAGGCCTTGCCAATGGAAGGGATCGACGGGGAGGGGTTCGGCGGCGACGCGGAGGACCGGGTCGGTCTGGCTGGCGCGCATCAGGTTGAGGGCGCGTTGATGCTCGGCGTTTCTCACCCCGTAGACGATGGCGATGAAGATGAGGGCGGCGATGGCCCAGCCTCGTCCGCGAAAGGGCTGGCGACGGGCGCCGATTTCGCTGTCGGTGAGGGCGAAGATCGCCGGCATGATGAGCGCGCCGAGGAGCGCGGCGAAGATCAGCGGTTCGAAGATGAAGACGATGTCCCAGGAATACCAGCGGGGGTTGAACGGGAAAAAGGGGCGGAGTCCGTAGTTGTTGGTGAAGTCGAGGAGGAGATGGCTTAGGACGGCGACCAGGGAGAAGAGCCAGATGAGGAACCAGTTTGGTTTTAGGTTGGCGAGGGAATGGTTGGTCGGTTGCGATTGGTTCTTCCCACCCTTCGCGGAGAGCGCGAAAGGTGGGGCACCCTCGGTAGTGGAAGAATCCAGGTTAGCTTCGCGAACCTGGGGCACCCGTTTCTCTCTCAAGCGGTGCCAGAGGTAGACGGTTCCGGTGACGGCGAGGGCGACGAAGGGTGCTCCGAGAAGTGTGTGGGTGATGCCGCGATGATGTTGGAAGGAGGCGACCGGGCCGCGGATTGCCCAGAGCACGTCGAGGTCGGGGGCCTCGGCGGCGAGGGTCATGGCGAGGGTCGCGTAGGCGGTGCGGCGGTTGAATCCGGCGCGGGAGAGGACGGCTCCGGTTAGGAAGTGGGTGACTGGTTCCATACGATTCTGTTGCGAGAGTAATGGGTGAGGGAGAAGGTGGCAAGGCGGTGTTCGAATCTGGCTGGCGGCTTACAATAGCTATGTGATCGTTTGGGATGAAGCGAAGCGACTCTCGAACATCGTGAAGCATGGTTACGACTTCGCCGAGGCCTACCTGGTTTACAACAACGCGAACAAGCTGGAACTCGAAACTGTTCGGGGCGGCGAGGGAAGGAAGTTAGCGATTGCACTGGTCGAGCTCAAGAATAAGATTCTGGCGCTCGTCTATGTGGAGCGTGGTGAAGACATTCGAGTGATTTCGTTTCGAAGGGCTTCGGCAAGGGAGCGGGATGAATATGAGCGATATCGGCAAGGACGTCGAGAGCAAGACTGATTGGGAACGTGTCGCGCGGGAGTACAACTCGAACGCACCCATTCCATATGATCCCAATGATCCGGATGACGGCCCTTACGATCCGAATGATGGCGCGGCGGTGGAAGCCTATTGGAAGGATGCGACGATCGTCAGCGGCGGCCGCGTGATCCAGCGTGGCAAGCACGAGGACGAATTGGAGCCTCGACCCGTCACGCTGCTAGGATAAAACCGCTCATGTCGTACTCGATGAGGTGCCCTGCCGCGTCCTTGGCCAGAGGCGGATGAATGGCAATGGCTTCTGCTCTCGTTGGGCCAGGCCCTTCGCCCTCCCCGATTCCCCCAGCAGGACAAGGTTATGAAAGACTCGGTTCGCGAAGAATTGCGATGCTGTTGGCGGCCAACGTCAGCGCTTGGTTTTCGACCGTTATGCCTGTATTAGAGATGAGAAGCACAGTGGACCCCGATCGAACCTGCAATGAACAGTCGGTGTCGGCGAGATTGCAGGCTACCGTTATGTTGCCGCGCTGCATTCGGAGCCATAATTTCTCTTCGTCGTAAAACACTCGCGTATTTCCGGGTTCGCCGTTGTTGAGGTCGGGTGTGGATCTTCGCAAGTGGATCAGCGCCTGATGCCAGGCGAGCATGGTTGCGTGGTCTCCCGTGTGCACTTCGTCCCAATTTAGTTTGGAGCGCTGGAAGGTGCGGCGGTCTTCGGGGTCGGGGATGGCGGATGGGTTCCAGCCGAATGCGGCGAACTCTTTTCGGCGCCCTTCGGAGACTTGCCTTGCCATCTCCGGGTCTTCGTGGTCGGCGAAGTATTGGAAGGGGGACGATGAGGCCCACTCTTCTCCCTGAAACAACATCGGTACGAACGGAGCCAACAGTACCAGCGCGGCGGCGATCTTGGCTCGATCGAGGCCGACGATCTCGGCGAGCCTGTCGCCGATGGCTCGATTGCCTATCTGGTCGTGGTTTTGGATGAATCCTATAAACCTGTGTTGCGAAAGATTTCCGGTCTGGCGGCCGTGCACTGCGTCTTCGGAATTGCGAATAGATTCCGTCATAGACAAAGTTGCACTCGAGAGCTTTGGCCAATTGCTTAAGCTGGCCGAAGTCCGCGTAGTATCCCTCAGTCGGGCCGGGGTTGAGAACGGTAAACAAGGCGTGATGAAAATCGTCGCTCCATTGAGCGTCCATGCCGAGACCGCCGACCTCGCGCGGAGTGACGACCCGGGGATCGTTGAGATCACTCTCCGCAATCAACACCAAACAGCGGCCGAGGGTAGCACTCAGGGTCTCAACCTCGCTGGCCAATTGCTCAAGGAAGTGGACCGCCGACGGGTCGACAAAGGCATGAATCGCATCGAGGCGCAGGCCGTCGAGATGGAAGTCGCGTAGCCACATGAGGGCGTTGTCCACGAAGAACCGTCGAACCTGGTCGGACTCGGGGCCATGGAGATTGACCGCGCCACCCCACGCAGTATGGTGAGTGTCGACGATATATGGGCCAAACTTGCCGGAGTAATTGCCGACGGGGCCGAAGTGGTTATAGACCACGTCGAGCAAGACCGCGAGGCCTTTCTGATGCGCGGCGTCGACGAACCGCTTGAGGGCATCGGGGCCCCCGTAGGTCTCGTGTACGGCGAACAACGCGACACCGTCGTAACCCCATCCGCGGTCGCCGGCAAAGGCCGCGAGCGGCATGAGTTCGATGTGAGTTATACCCAGCGCTACCAGATGATCGAGCCTGGCTATGGCTGAATCGAGGGTGCCTTCCTGTGTGAACGTGCCGATGTGGAGCTCATAGATCACGCCGCTTGCGAGTGTTTTGAGTTGAAATGCTGCGTCGTTCCAGATGAACGCATTGTCATCGTAGAGTCGCGATAGATTGTGGACGCCTTGCGGCTGCCATCGCGAGCGGGGATCGGGATACGGTTTCGGGTCGTTATCGAACAGGTAGCCGTAGTCGGTTCCGGGCTTCGCATCCTCAACCTCTAACCTCCACCAGCCTTGTTCGTCTGGCCCTTGCATGGGCAGCGCCTTTCCATTCACCTCGACGGCAAGTTTGGTTGCGAGGGGGGCCCAGGTCTCAAACTTGTGCATGTCTAGTTGGCCTCCCTGGTTAGCAACGCGACCGGGAAGCGCTCCAGCAGCTTCTGCACTTGCAGGCGGCCTCCTGTTATTTCGTCGCCGGTGAGCTGGTTCTTCCAAAGGCCCTGCGGCAGATCGAGCGTGGTCTTGCCCCAACTGCCACCTAACTTGAGGGGCCAGCGGGGCGCGATGGTGGCGACGCGATCTCCGCGGAGGAATGCGACTACATGCTCGCTCTTGGAGCCTTCGGCGAGCATCGGAGTGTAGGCAGCGGCTGCACCAAACCACTCGGGCCGCTCCTTGCGTAAGGACAGCGCTTTGTGGACGAGCCACAGCTTCGGCATTCCTTCGTCGATTCTGCTCATGATCTCTTCCACCTCGACTTTGGGCAGTTCGGCGAGCATCTGGCGGCGCAACTCATAGTCGACGGGGCGACGATTGTCAGGGTCGACCAGGCTGAGGTCCCATAATTCTCCACCCTGATAAGTGTCGGGGACACCGGGTGCGGTGAACTTCAATAGTGATTGCGCGAGGCTGTTGACACGACCCGCATGAAGGACCCGCTTCACAACGCTTTCCAGATCGGCAAGGAACGGCTGAGAGTTCAAGATGCTTTCGATGAAGCTTTGTAGCGCCGTTTCGAAGTCCTTGTTTTGTTGCACCCAGCTTGTCTTGACCTTGGCTTCGCGCATTGCCTTTTCCATGTAGGCGAGGAGCCGTTCCTGGGTGATCGGCCATGCGCCGACGATCGTTTGATAGAGAAAATATTCGGTGTTGCGGTCGGGAAGGTCGCCGGTCCGGAACGCCGCGTTTCTGCGTGACCATCGGCGAAGCGTGGCTTTCCATTCGCGAGGGATTTCTGTGATTACCGCCAAGCGGGCGCGCACGTCGTCGGCGCGTTTGGTGTCGTGCGTCGACAGAGTGGTCATCGTATGAGGATGCGTGGCGTGCATCTTTGCGCAGTACTGGTGGAACTCATTTACTGTCGAGCCGACGCGACCGGGATCATTGCCCACCTCGTTCAGGCCGATCATGCGGTTGAAGTTGTAGAAGGCGGTATCTTCAACTCCCTTGGCCATCACCGGCGAAGTGAACTGTTGAAAGCGCTGAAGGAACTCGCCTTCGAGTTCGCCGGTTACTTTGAGCGTCAACACCTCGGCGATGAAATCGAAGAGGCCGGCATCGAGATCAGGGCGGCTTTGCTTGGCCCCTGCTACCGCTTCGCCGATCCGCTCGCGGTCTTCGTCGGTGATCTGCTTTGTCGCGGGGACGACGTAGGTTCGATAGACGGGAAAGCATGCCGCAACCTCGCGCAACGCGCGACGAATTTCAGCGCGAGTGTAGTCGCGGCGGTCGCGGTGATTTTCGCATATATCCACGAAGAGGCTCGCCAAGCGGTTGACGTCGCTGCCGAGTCCCTCATGGAGGACATTCAGTTTCTTCTCATGCGCGACTTGCGCGAACTCGACTGGCTCTCCGGTGAATTCGCCGTAAACCTCGGTAACCTTTCCTGCACCATCGGGATCTACGAGGAGATTGTTGCATACGTCCATGAAGTCGTAGCCGCTGGTGCCGTCGATGGGCCAGTCCTCGCGGAGGAACTCGCCCGGTGCCAGAATCTTTTCGCCGATGATCCACGAGGAAGGGGATCGCACACGCAACCTCTCGAAGTATTCGAGCGGATTTCGCAGGCCGTCGACATGATCGACGCGTACGCCATCGAGTAGGTTGCACTTGAGCCATTCCAGAATTTTGGCGTGGGTGGCCTCGAAGACGTGCTCGCGCCCGACGCGCAGACCAATAAGAGTATTCACGTCGAAGAAGCGCCGATAGCCGAGCTCCTGATCGGCAGTGCGCCAGTAGGCAAGTCGATAGTTCTGCCGATTCAACAGGTCGTCGAGGCCATCGATATCGCGATTAAGCTCAGCCACTTCCTTCGTGATCGCTTCGCATACATCCCCGTGCTCGCTGCAGAGAGTTTTCAGCAGCCCGTAGATCACGGTCTTATCGCGATGCCTTACGAAGGAGATGCCTGTATCGGAGGAGGCGGGCAAGCGCGAGAAGCTGTCGGCGATCAAACTGAGCGTGTCGTTCCTGGCACGATCGGCGGCCTGTGACAGCAGCAGCGAGAGCGATTCCGGCGCCAAGGGAAATTGGTGGTCGGCATAGCGCGCGCAAAAGTGCTCGCCTACTTGCTCGACCTTGATCTCGCCCGCGTTGAGGGAGCGACCATACTGATCTCCAAGAACCGGAATCAGAATTTTGTTCTGCAGCTTCACTTCGGCGGGATGCCAATCGATGTCGAACCATGTTGCATACCGGCTCGACTCTCCATTCTCAAGAACGTCCCACCAGTATGGATTTTCGGAGCTGACTGCCATGTGATTCGGCACGATATCCAACACCTGGCCAAGCCCTACTTCCCCGAGGCGCTGGCAGAAGCGATGGTGGCCGCTTTCGCCGCCAAGTTCTTCGTTGACTCTTGTGGGGTCAACGACATCGTATCCGTGCATGCTGCCCGGAGCTGCCTGTAAATATGGGGAGGAGTAGATGTGGGAGATGCCGAGTTCTTTTAAGTAATCCGCGACGTTTGCGGCGTCATCGAAGGTAAAGCCTTGATGCAGTTGAAGCCTGTATGTCGACGACGGTATGACCGCCTGCCGGAGCGCAGGTGATTCTTCCTTAGAAGTTCCGCTCAATTGTTTGTCCCTTAAGAAAAAAAATGATGCAAGCTGGCCGATGGCCAGCTAATTGGATGCGTAATGTTGCGGAAGGGAGACCTGGTTAGAAGTGATGAAGCCGCTCGGCCGGCTTTGGCTCCGCGGCGCGGGTCGCCTCGCGCTCCAGCGAACGGGTCACCAAGTCTCTCGATCCGAGACCGACGGCGAGGGCTAACGCCAGCACGATACCGCCGAAGAGGATGCCGAAGGCAAGCTCGACGATTGTGCCACCGATCGACAAGTGATCCAAGACCATGGCGCCGGTCAAGACCAGCACGAGCCATTTCACGCCGGTGCTTAGCAGGCGGGCGTATTGCAGGTTGAGATTGACGGCGCCGATGAGGACGGTCCGCGATAAAAAGCGGGCCATGATGGTTCCGGCAATGAGCAGCACCAGAGCACCCACTATTCGAGGCAGGTAGCCGATCAAATACGCGGCGAGCAATGAGGTTGAGGCCGCATCGAAGGCGGTCAGACCGACTAACACTCCGACGACAAAACAGCCCCAGAAGACCGTTCGCACGACCAGCGAACTTGGAGTGCTCGTTGGAGTCCACTCCGAGATGCTGCTGGAGCCTTTCCCCATCCGCTCGTCGAACTTGATTGCCGCCAAGATCCGCTTGACCACATAAGACAGCAGCCACGCGATGACAGTGAAGAGGATGACCGCCAGCACAAATGCGAGGAGGCCGGGAAGCAGCGACGCGATCTTAGTGACCGCCCGTACCATCGAGTCACGGAGAGATTGTGTAGCCTGGTCCCACATGGTGTACTCCTTACAACCAACTTCTTAGCGATACAACCGATTAGCGTTTGTTCCGCCTGAAATCAGAGATCGATTTCAGGCGATCAGGTTCAGGGGTTGAAGCGGTCTGGCCATCTCCATCGTGAAACGAAGTAGGGTTTGGTCTGTTCAAATGCAACAGCCAGTTGCTCGATGCGTTGCTCTGCCGCTGATGCATCGCCCGACTGAACTTCTGCGATATAGGATGCAACCCAGCCTAGATAGAGCGGAGTCAGCGCCCCAAGCAAGTGGTTGCGGCCAATCGACCGCAGCCGGTGCGCGAGGGCAAAGTCGTACACAATCTTTGCCCAGACCGCGTCTGGCATGCGAAATTGCTCGACGGGCAGCCGGGACAGGCGCTTGAGCTCAAGCAAGATCACCGGCGGCAAGACGAGGCCCCACACCTCTTGCAGGTTGCGCGATCCGAGATTGAAGGATTCAATGAGAGGCCGCACATCGACTCCCTCTTCGTTATTCACTGTCGCCGGTGAACCGAAAATGAGCGGAGGCTGAGAAGCGCGTACTCTCTGCCATGATGTCGCGTTCTTTTCCGCATCTTCGAAGACTGCGCCAGCTAATGTGGCCAGAACGGTACTTAATTCCACGCCGTCGTGATGAAGACGTCTGATATCGAGATGGAACTGAGCCATGGGAACCCCGGCCACGGCGGCGTCGACCACCGGGCAGAGAAGCGTGCTGCCGTGCCCGCGGGAGGTATCTGCGGCGAGCTGCGAAATCATGCTGCCTGCAATCGCAAAATCCACCGCGAACGGATGACGAATCTGCCGCCCGTACAGCGCTCGGATGAACGGATAAAGAATGCCGCTGTTGAGCAGGCCTTCAAACTTTCCAGTCGGATAGCAGGGAACTGAGAGCAACGCCTGGCCATCCAGAAGGGGCTGTGCGAGCGCCTCCACTGCATCGAGCGCGCCGAGGTCCTGGCCAAGAATCACGCATACTCGCGCACCGATCTTGATGGCGAGGCGCGCTAACTCACGATAGGCAGCGGGGGCAGCAAGCCAGGGCAGCGGCGGTGTCGCCGAGGCCGAAAGTGGGTAGCTGAGGAACTGCACACCGGAGCCGGAATCCATGGGAGCACTCGCGGCTTCCGCCTGGCTCGCGATCGGGGAGGCCACCCCGATTCGCAAGTTTCTCGAAGCGACCAGACCTGAAAAGGTCGCGGCCGCACGGGAACGCAGTTCGCCGATCTCTACCGGACCGGCTATTCCGACCAACAGATCGACCGCGCCTATCTGTTGGTCGGCGTCTGCCGCGCTACCGATTATGTTCGAAGTTGCCATCGCTTTTTCTTCCGTCGCTAGACTTCTTGTCTATTTGTTACAGCGTCAGTGACAAAATTCCGTGAAGGGGAATCTTCACCCAGGCGGGACGGTTATTTAATTCGTAGACCAACTCGTAGAAAGCTTTGTCGAGAACGTAGGCCGCGAGGAGCGATTGAAAGTCACCGCGATCGGAAGGAACGATAGCGGAGTGTCCCGCCACTTCGCGGTACGCCTTGAGAAACTCCGCCGTTACCGACTGCTCCCACAATCGCGCCCAAGGCTCCAGCTTCTCAGTGGATTGTGGTCTGCGGGCCGTGTAGCGGTTCAGCGATGCGAACACGGCGTAGCTGAAGGACCGCAACATGCCGGCTACATCTTTTAATGGCGATTGCTTCGCTCGCCGCTCCGCCAGCGATTTCGCCGGCTCTCCCTCGAAATCAAGTATCACAAAATCAGACTTCGTCCTCAGCACCTGACCGAGGTGGTAGTCTCCGTGAACGCGCGTTTGAAGGCCGCCAATGTTCTTTTTCGTTAACCCACCCAGGGTATCGAAGAGCGTACTACGCCGGCTCAGGACCAGGCCCGCTGATTCGACCAACTCGTCGGGGAGGCTGGCAAGATTGTCCTTGAGCGCCTCGAATGCGCGGGCCGCATTGGCGGATAACTGCTCGCGGAGCGCTTCGGAATCCGCAGCCGTGAACGACTTCGGATTGAAGTCCTCGTCCGTTGTCGATTGGCCTAAGGCGACATGCAATTCTGCAGTTCTTCGACCCAACGTTGCGGCAGCGTCGAGATACACTCCAACGCTGTCCCTTATCCGCTCGGGTATTGCAGCCTCGGAGAGGGAGAGAAAATCGGTCGGCAAGGCCGCCGATTCGACTGCGGGAAATACATCCGCGGAACAATCCTCGAAGTAGCGATCAAGCTGCTCCAGGGTCCACTGCCATCCGTCTCCCTCATTTGCAACCAGCCCTTGCAGCATTGCGAGAGTGTAGGTATCCGCTCTCTGCGAATAGCTGATTGATCCACCGAAGGGTGCGATGTTGCGAAAGTTAGTTTGCTCGGTAAGGTAACGGCCAATCTCGGTGTCTGGGTTCACGCCTGGCTGCTGCCGACGGAAGAGTTTCATCATCAGCTTATCGCCGTAGATGATGGAGGAATTACTCTGCTCCGCTGAACTTATTCGCGCTGCGAGATCCAAGCCGTCGCCCCTCAGCGAGCTAAAGAGAGTGCTTGGCAATCCTTGAATCACGCCGTGCGCCATGTTTATCGAGCCGGAACTTGCTATCAAGTCGAGTAAGGACGACGAGATCCCATGTCCGAACAAGCCATCGTGCAAAACTCCGGCGCCTTGGGGTGATTTGACCGGAGCGAGGATCGCATTCGGCCACTTAGACTGAAAGTCAGCCGCTGCGGCGCTGAAGCTCATGCTGAGTGGGAGAAGATAGGTGTCGGGGTTTCCTTCTTCGTAGACCACCTGCAAGAGGACCAGAACAGACCGGCGCTCATCGAAGACTCCCCAATCCAGGATTGAAGTTGACGAGATATGACGGGACTTGCTGCCAAACCAACGTTGGCGCGCGATAAAGTCCGGCAACAGTTTGACTTCTAGATGAGACAACATCCGGCCGCTAAAAAGACTCTTCCAATCCTCTTCGCCGGCTACGGAAAGCTCTAAATCGCGGGCGTCTTCTTTGATTGGCTCGTTGCTGTGCCGCGTTCCCTGCAGCTCAAGCCATAGGAAGCCGTACGGTCCTAAGGTCAGTGCGTATGGGGTTTTGTCGATTGGCGGAAACTCGACGTATCCGATCATTTCGACGGGAACCATTCCGTCGAGGTCGGACAGATCCAACTGGACGGGCTGCGCGAAGCGAGAGAGGTTGGCTACGCACAACACAATTTCGCCGTCCAACTCCCTGAGATACGCCAGTATCTTCCGATTCTCGGGTTCGAGGAACTTGAGGGTGCCGCGACCGAAGACCCGAAAGAGCTTGCGCAGGGCGATCATGTTGCGCATCCAGTTCAGAAGCGAAGACTGATCGCTTTGTTGCGCCTCGACATTGACCGCCTCGTAGCCCCAGACCGGATCCATCACGACGGGGCTGTAGAGCCGGGCGGGGTTGGCCCGCGAAAAGCCGGCGTTTCGGTCGCCGCTCCATTGCATGGGTGTGCGAACACCATTGCGGTCGCCGAGGTAGATGTTGTCGCCCATGCCGATCTCGTCGCCGTAGTAGAGAATTGGGGTGCCGGGAAAAGAAAAGAGCAGGCTGTTCAACAACTCGATGCGGCGACGGTTATTGTCGACCAGCGGGGCGAGCCGGCGGCGTATGCCAATGTTGATGCGCATACGAGGGTCGGCGCTGTAAGCCAGATACATGTAGTCGCGCTCTTCGTCGGTCACCATTTCGAGGGTGAGCTCGTCATGGTTGCGAAGAAATAGTCCCCATTGGCAGTTGTCCGGGATTGGCGGAGTCTGGGCGAGGATGTCGGTGATAGGTAAGCGGTCTTCCTGGCGAAGAGCCATGTAGATGCGCGGCATCAAGGGGAAGTGAAAGGCCATGTGGCATTCGTCGCCGTCGCCGAAGTAGGCGCGAACATCGCTTGGCCACTGGTTCGCCTCAGCCAGGATCAGCCGGCTGGCGTAGGACTCATCGATCGCTGTGCGGACGGCCTTCATGACGGCGTGCGTTTCGGGCAGGTTTTCGCAGCTTGTTCCTTCGCGTTCGACGAGGTAGGGAATCGCGTCGACGCGGAGGCCGTCCACGCCCATGTCGAGCCAGTGGCGCATGACCTGGAGGACTTCCTGGAGGACTTCGGGATTGTCGTAATTCAGATCGGGTTGATGCGAAAAGAAACGGTGCCAGAAATATTGCTTCGCGACTGGGTCCCAGGTCCAGTTGGACTTTTCGGTATCAGTGAAGATGATGCGGGCATCTTCGTATTTCTTGTCGGTATCGCTCCAGACATAGAAATTGCGCTCGGGTGAATCGGGCGGGGCGAGGCGGGCGCGCTGGAACCAAGGGATGCTGATCGGAGGTGTGATTGACCACGAGCTCGATCATGACCTGCATGTTTCGGTCGTGAGCGGCATCGAGGAAGGCTTTGAAGTCTTCAACCGTCCCATAACTGGGATTGACGGTCATGTAGTCGGCAATGTCGTAGCCATCATCCCGGAGCGGGGAAGGGAAGAATGGCAGCAGCCACAGGCAGGTCACGCCGAGGTCTTGCAGATAGTCGAGCTTCTGCATCAGCCCTGGAAAGTCACCGATGCCATCGTTGTTGCCGTCCATGAACGCCCGGACGTGCAATTCATAAATGATCGCGTCCTTATACCAGAGGGGATCTTGCATGCTTCCGGCTTGCTTCAAATCGTCTTTCCCTCGAAACGCTTCTCGAACACACAGGACGAGGAGCGAAGTCCTGCTAACGTCAGATGCCAAAGATCGGTGGAGGGAGGGCTAAATAAATGTCACAATTCGACATAATTCTTCGGTCTCGGTGCGGATTTAAGCGACGATGCGGAGATCTTTGAGCATCCCGGGGTCGAGGCGCTGGTCGGTATGCGCTAGATCTTTCCAAGGGTCGCGCGTTAGTTTGGATTTCCACTGCTCGTAATCGACGACGCGGAAGTCAGGGCGTTGCTCGAGTTTGAGATCACTCCAGGGCAAGGGGAGGGATACGGCAGCGCCGGGCCGGGCGCGGGGGGAATAGGCGGCGACGGCGGTTGCGCCTCGTTCGTTGCGTAAATAGTCGATGTAGATCCGGCCGGCGCGAGCTGATTTAGTCATTTTTGTCAGATAGAGGGCGGGATTGCTCTTTTCCATCGCGAGGGCGAAGGCGTGGGCGAACTGCTTGACCACTGGCCACTCGAACTCTTGGCGGATCGGAACGACGACGTGGAGACCTTTGCCCCCGGTGGTTTTGAGGAAGCTTTCAAGGCCAAGACTCTTGAGCTGCTTGCGGACGTCGGCGGCGCTCGCGGCCAGTTGTTGCCAGGAGATTGTGCCGTCAGGATCGAGGTCGATGGTGATGCGATCGGGGTGTTCTAGATCGTCGTTGCGCGAGCCCCAGGGATGGATCTCGAGCACTCCCATTTGCGCCAGCTCGGCGAGCGCGGTGGGGGTCGAGAGGGTGATGTAGGGTTCGGGCTTGCCGGTTTTCTTGTCGGGGACCATCACCGACTCGATGCCCTTGGGAAGAGTGCCGGTGGCGTGCTTTTGGAAGAAGCATGATCCGGCAACGCCGTCTGGGCAGCGGACGAGAGAGAGCGGACGTCCGGCGATGTGAGGCAGCATGTGGGGCGCGATGGCCCAGTAATAGTCGGCGAGCTGTTGCTTGGTGAGTTTTGATTCGGGATCGAGGACCTTATCGGGGTGGGTGAGGCGGATTGCGGGACGAGCTGGTCCGGGTGCGGTTTCTCGAAATGATCTGGATCTGGAGCGCGCTGATTGTGAAGCTTCGGAGGCTTCAGCTGCGAGACGCGGGATGGTGGTGTGGGAGGTTCCTTTTCCACCGGGTACGGGCGAAATCGTGACTTGCTCGCGCACTACCTCAGTGGCTGGCTTGTCTTCGCGCAGGCCCTGGAATGCGGCCTGGCGCACGAGATTGTCGGCGGTCCAGGTGGCGAAGTTGATCTCGGCAACGAGCTCTGGCTTGACCCAGATTGCGCCGCGCTTCGCTTCGGCGGGGGGCTTTTCGAAGGAAGTGGATTTCTCGCGGAGCTTGTCGAGCCGGTCGCGCAGGATTTTGTGCGTCTTCTGGGTAAATCCGGTTCCGGTGCGGCCGGCGTAGATGAGCTTCTTTCCCTGGTAGTAGCCGAGGAGCAGGGCGCCGACTCCGTGGATTCCGTTGGAGGGGAGGGTGAAGCCACCGATGACGAGCTCCTGCTGGCGAATGCATTTCAGCTTGAGCCAGCTCGCGCTGCGGCCGCTGGTGTATTTGCTGTCGGCGCGCTTGGAGATGATGCCCTCGGCGTGGACCTCGCAGGCACCTCGGAACATCGCCTCGCCGCTGGTCTCAAGATGTTCGCTGAGGCGCAGCCATTCGTCATCGGTTGGCAACAGCTTAAGGAGCAGTTCCTTTCGCTCGCGCAAGGGAAGGCCGCGCAGGTTGTGACCGTTGAGGTGCAGCAGGTCGAAGAGGAAATAGGTGAGCGGTTTGCTGGTGCCCTCTTGAAATGCTGCCTGGAGGTCGGCGAAGCTGGTGGTGCCATCTGGTGCGAGGACGACGACCTCGCCGTCGGCGATGAGATTTTCGGCAGGAAGCTTTGCCACCTCGGCGGCGATGGTCTTCATGCGGTGAGTCCAGTCGAGCCCGGTGCGGGTGAGGAGCTGGACCTTAGCGCCGTCTTTGCGGGCTTGAATGCGATAGCCGTCGAGCTTTAGCTCGTGAAGCCAGCCTTTGCCGTTGGGCGGGGCTGTTGCTGGTGAGGCCAATTGGGGGGCTATGAATTCGGGCAGCTTCTCTTTTGGGGCGTCTTTCAGTGCTGAGGTGAAAGCGGTCGAGCTTTTGTGGTTTGGTTTTGCTGTCGATGCTTGCTTTGGCTTACCAGCATCGTTTGCCGCTTCGCCGTTTTCCTTGCGGTACCAAGCATTTCCGGTGGCCGTCTCTTTCGAGTTCCAGACGTGGTCTTCGTTTCTTGCGATCTCTTCGATGCTGCGCCCGGTGATTACGCTGTTAGGCTCCGCTTCGATGATCGCGGGATCGTCGCTCTTGCGCTCGAAGTCGTCGTGTTCCTTGATCAGCAGCCAGTTGGGTTTGCTCTCTTTCGCGGCTTTGCCGCCCATGCGGATGAGCGCCCATTTTCCCTTCAACTTTTCGCCGTGCAGGATGAACTTCAGCGAGCCGGTGCGCAGGCCCTCGTCAACATCGGGATAGGCGGCCTGCGGCTCCCATGTGCCCTCGTCCCAGAGCATGACTGTTCCGCCGCCGTACTGGCCTTTGGGGATGATGCCTTCGAAGCCGCCGTATTCCATGGGGTGATCTTCGACCTGGACGGCGAGCCGTTTGTCGGCAGTGACGTAGCTGGGACCTTTGGCGCAGGCCCAGCTTTTCAGCACACCATTCCAGCCGAGGCGAAAGTCGTAATGAAGGCGCGTGGCCGCGTGTTTTTGAATGACGAAGGGAAGGCCTGCTGGCCTGGGCTGCGGCTTTGAGCTTTTCTTACTCCTGTCGCCGCTTGGTTCAGCGGTGACGCTGAAATTGCGCATGGAGCGGTAGCGCTCCAGCTGCCGATCGATCGCATCTGCCGGGGAGCTGGCCGCGGATTTTTTCTTTGCGGCCATCTTTTATGCGGATTTGCGAGCCTTGGCTTTTACGAGTTCGATGCCTTTAGGCTGCTTGGCTGCGGGCGCGGACTTTGCAGCGGCCGCCCTCGTGGGGGCCTTCTTGGGTGGAGCGGCTTCGTCGCGCTCGACGCTCTTGCGCAAGGCGTCCATCAGATTGATGACCTTACCGGACTTTTGCGCCGGCTCTTCTTGCGGGATTGGAGCGTGTTGCACCTTGGCCTCAACCAATGCCTTTAACGCCACCTCATATTCGTCCTTGAACTTCTCGGGATCGAATTTGCCGGACTTCCGTTTGATCAGCTCTTCGGCGAGGGCGAGCTGGTCTTCTTCGACAGTAGCGGCTTTGATTTCGGCGAAGTAGCTGGCGGGACTGCGCAGTTCCTCGGCGTAGCGCATGACGTAGGCCATCATGCCGGGGAGCGATTCGTCGGTGGGCGCAGAGATGGCGACGAGGTGTTCGCGCCCGCTGAAGGCGATCTTGCCCAGAGCGACTTTTTGTGTTTTGCGGAGGGCCTCGCGCACGACGGCGAAGGCTTCGGCTTGTGCGTCTCCGTCGGGAACGACGAAGTAGGGCTTCTCGAAGTAGGCGGGATCGATCTCGCTTTCGCTGACGAACTGCTTGACTTCCATGGTGTGGCGGGAGGGGACGCGCAGGTTCTCGATCTCTTCGGGCTCGATGGTGACGTACTGGCCTTTGGTGTATTCGTAACCCTTGACGATGTCGGAGTTGTCGACCGCGCCCTCTTCGCCAGCAGTGGTCTTTTGGTATTTAATCCGCTCGCCGGTCTTGCGGCTGAGCTGGTGAAAGCGGATCTCGCTTTTCGTCTCGGTCGCGGTAAAGAGCTTTACGCCAAACGAAACCAGAGAGATTTGAATGTGGCCAGACCAATAGGGACGCGCAGCCATTACTTTCCTCCGATGGTAGAGAGCCTTGTCTTGCCTTCTCTTATCGATGCATTCGCTAAATAGCGATTTTGATCTGCGCCCATAGCTGAGATGCTTACGAAGCCAACGGGGCGGAGTAGCCGCACAAGACGGCGACAGCCGGACGCATCCGGCTGAGGAAACCACTATAGCTGAAAATTGTTAGGCGGTCGATATGAAATCGGACGCGGAGTCACCGAAAGAGCAACGCCTAACTCGATGGAGCGCGGTTACGTGCAGGTTACTCGTGAGGGCTGCGCGCCTCTCTGCTGGCTGCCTCACCCCGCGCACGGGCCCGGTTGATGCTGCCGACGGGGGTACTGTCAGAGGTGGAATGTCCAGTCACGTCGAAATAGACTGCGTTGGACTCGGCCTGAGTGAACTGCGAGTTAGGCACGAGAGTAAGGCGGCCCATCGTGTGAAACGGCGCTTCCGTCTCTTTCCATCGCACGCTTGCGTTCTCCGTCCAGAACTTCGCATCGTAGCGCTTGCCCCAGTAGGTCATGCGTCCCGCATCGAGCAACTGTGCGCCGAAGTCGAAGCTGCTCATCGTTGCATCTTCGCTCACGTGCCGGAGTAACTCGTCCTGTAGAGCCTTCGGGTTGCTCTTTTGGAGAGGGTTTGCTGGATTCTCTGACGATGGTGTCGCTGAATATTGCACGACGTCGTCCGGGCCGTGACGGAAGGGGACGTTGCTCCAATAGCGGAGTTGTTGATATGGCTTGATGGCTTGGCGCGATTGTACTTGCGCGAGAACAATGGCCCGGACGAGCTTTCAGCTTGTCGGGTGAAGGGCAGCGACAGGAGACCAACGCCGGGATTCGATGCAGTGAGCACCTTCATCACGGCGAGGAAAGCGCGGGAGTCGTTGATCGGCAACGGCGGGGCGTTTTGCAGGGAAAAGTCCTGGCGGTCTACGCCACGCCCATGAGGCTCCCGTGAGGTCGACAGAGAAGGAAAGGGAGCGAACGTCGGGTTTGAAATCGGAGTTGACCTTTGGGTCGGCGTTGCCGAAGCGTACCACCGCCGGATATTTGCCGGGTCTGGCGAAGATGCCTTTCGCGAGGCGCGCTCCAAGTAGTGGATCGCGTCCAGCGGTGACGTCGAAGACTTCGAAGTTGGCTCGAACGCAGACACCCTTTGGATGAGTTCCACGACCGAGCGGCCGATTCTGCTGGGCAGCGGACTTGGCTTGCAATATGAGGACACATCGGGTGATCTCTTCGATGCGAGCCGGGTCACCGGCGAGGTCCCGCTCGGCTTCGCTGCCGGTAACACCGAACATTCTCGTCAAGAACAGCATTCCAGTCTCCTGCAAGGCAGATAGGCCGTCACAACCCGGCAATAAATTTGATCGCGGTGATGCTGGGCAAAAAGCAGTAGGCGGCTGCCCTTGTTTTCACGAACGTGGATAATCCCGTGACCTTGATTGAGGGAGCGCCGTTTGGCTGCGGAATGACGAAGATGCTGTCTTCGGGGTTCTGCGTGCCGATCATCGGGTCTTTCGATTTGGGATTCAGGCGGACGGAGCCGGCGAACTCGCCTTGTTGACCCACTCGCCCAGCACAAACTCATATTGGTTCTCGATATTGGTATTGATGAAGTAGCCGAGCAGGCCGCGCTCGATGCCGTCGTAGGGTTGGGCCGGATCGTAGACGGGGCCGTAGGGCATGCCGCGGCGAATGAGTCGGTGGGTGTTGTTGCTGCCGCCGGGCTTGCCCTGTCCGGTGACTGGCTGGCCTCGTGGATTGATGCGGCGCATGTGCGCGCCGACCGGGCAGCGAAGGCCCTTTGGATCGCCCGAGCCGTCGGCGTTGACGTAGTCGAAGTTGTTGAGCTGGTCGGGCGCGAATCCGCCCTCTGGGCTGTCGGTGTCGGGAGACAACATCAAGAGGAACGCCGTTGCGCCAACGTCCGCACATCTTGGCGGCGAGGAGTTCGGGATCGATCTGTTCCTTGTTCGATTGCAGAAAGTTTTCAAAGCCGACCACGTCGCGTCTCGATCATCTTGAAAACGGCAAAGCTGCCGTTGAGGCCGAGCTGCTTGGGTTCGGGCACGAAGTAGTTCTCCGCTTCATCGAGCAGCACAAAGAGCCAGGGCTCACAGGGTTGCTGATGGTCGGGATGGATAGTGTTCCGGGCCGCCGCGAATCGTCGTCATGCTGATGCCGTCGGTGTAGCCGAAGTGCACCTTGGTGGTGGGGACCGGCTGGCCGTCTTTCATCTCCATCAAGGCCATGCCGTCCTGACGCCAGATTCGCGGAAGGCGTCGCCTTCGGCGAATAGAGCAGCCAGCCGGTCGCTATACGCGGTCATGGCTTCGGGGCTGATGGCGTGCAGCGTCACCAGGACGTGGTCGCTTCCGTTGCCGAATCCGTCGATCCAGTGCTCCGGTGCGCTGGGGCCGGTGTCGCCGACGAGAGCGGCGCGTGCGGCTGCGCCGGACGATGAATGCGTTGAACGATTTGAACGAGAGCGCGGGGACGCGATCTTTGACTTCCAGCGCGAGCAGTCCGGCCCAGGTGATGCCGACGTTCAGGCAGTAGTCAGGCTTGCGGCGCGGCAGGGCTGCTGGATCGTCGTTTGGCCCCGGTGCGAAACCCACATGCCAATCTTCTGCCGTGGTGATCTGCGGCGCGTCGGTTTCATTGCCGCTGATGAATCGGCCGAGAAGTTTGCGCGCCGCGGCAGGATCGCCGACTTCGAGCAGGAAATGCCGACCATCGGCATGCGATAGCCGCGCAGGATCAGACCTTGAATGTCGGGAAGATCCAAGGAGGAGGCAGGCCGGAGCGGCATGGCTCGTTGTCGTCGCTCTTCGTCGAAGAGACCGTGCAGAAAGCCACCTGGTGTTTTTGCGGGATTCTCCATGGTCTCGTGACTCAGTGCTGTATTTCCGACTTCAGCGACGGCCTCGACTCCGGCTTGCTGATCGGCAATCAGCGCATGAATGTCTTGAACACTGAGGCCGGGATATGCCTGGTAAAAGCCGATCGGCTCGCGGTTGGCCCCTTTCGCGAAGTCGATGAACTCCTGCAGATGTTTTCTGCAAGGCGACGGTGGCGCGCCTTTGGTGAACTTGAAGAGAAGGTCGAAGACTTCGCCAATGTTCTTGGTGAAGTCGGCGATGTAAGTATCGAAATCGCCGTCGTAGACGGTAAAGAAACCGACCTGACGATCTTCGAGGGGCACGAACTGCGCGAAGTGGGGCGTGCCGACGCTGTCGAGGTCTTTGGTGATGCCTCCGGCGCGGAGACGCAGCAGCATCTGTATTTCCTGATAGGCCAGCCACGACTTGCCGGGGATGATTACCAGGAAAGGGATGCAGCTCGCCGACGCCGGTTACATCCGCGGCGGCGGCCATTGCCTTGATCTCCTTCGCCGTGACGCCGGGGTAGGCGGTGTAGAGATTCAATGGGTGGAGGAGATGCTCCGCCGTCCACTCGACGAACTCCTCAACGTGCTGCGCCACCGGTGTTGGCGGCGCAGCCTCGATATGCTCGAAGATCGCGTCGAAGACCGGGCCCGCGTGAGTGGCGAAATCGGTCATAAGCTGGGTGAATTCGCCGTCGAAGTCGCCGAGGAACAATAGCGTCTTTTCACTCAACACAGTGAACCGCGAGTAGTGAATGGTCCCGATGCTGTCGTTCGCCTGAAACATGCCCGGCATCAATGGTGGAAGCGACTGTTCCACCCTTGATGCGTCGGCCGGCGATTTCAACGGAAAACTGATTGTGAAGTGACCCTGACTCATGCTGCGATCTCCGTGGTTGGTTTGCAGCTTAGTTCTTGGGCCAAGGTTTTTGCGAGAACATTTTGGTGACCGCTTTTTGCACCATCTGCTGGTTCTTGCCGCCGTTATTGCTCAGTGTGCCTTGTCCGATTCCCCGCCATACCAACGCCTTATCTTTCGCGCTGTAGAGACTGACTACCAGAGTCCCTTCCACATTCTGTTCGGGAGTGATTCCACCCATACCGCCGCCGATTCCGCGCATGCCCCAGGCGCTGTAGGAGGTCTGCTGTCTCAGGCCGCCGCTGTTGATGACGATCAGGTCCGGATTGGCGCTGATGTCCACCTTGCTGAGCCCTTTGCCCTGGAGTGCGTTGTCGACATCGCTCATTGCGGCCTGGGCGAGAATCGAGTTATTGATCTTATTTGGGTCATCGATCTGCCACGCATACGTATGGAACACGGTAAAATTCTGCCCCTGGTTATAGTTCACCGAGACCTGTTGGCCGATGGCGAGAGTGGATGCGCCGGATACAAACGCGGCCACCAGGAGTGCGCAAAACGCGAATTTCATCTTCATGATCGTCCCCTTTTCCTTTGAGTAACGCTGTCATCTTTGGATGACACGCTAGTTTAGATTTACGCATTCTCGCTTCCTCGGCCGTTTAGTCATTGGCTTTGGCTACGGCGTCAGACATCTTCTTTTGGTCCTCTGCTTCCAACTGCGACTTGCCGAGATTCATTGTCAGCTTGTCGATGGTTCCGGTAAAGCTGAAGGGAGAATCATAGGTAAAGTCGACCGGCGTACGCGTGTCGAGTCCAACGTCGAAGCTCTCGTCGGCGGGCATGAGAAACGGAATGGTGTGCTCCATCGACTTGCGGTCGACTTCTTTGCCATCCACGGTCAGCACGCCGGTACCGCCCTTGCCGACGCCGGGGCCATCGTATTTGAAATCGAAGACGATGGTGTGCTTGCCCTCGCCAAGCGCAGAGCCTCTCCAGCGGAAGCGTTCCAGGTCGAGCATGTTGTAGACGAAGACGGGCCGACCTTTGCCGAATCCGAAGATATCGGTGGCAAAGACCATGACCAGTCCCAATGCGGCGATGAGCAGCATCGCGTAGCCGAAGCGCTTTCTGCCAGGGCCAGCATTGCCGATCAAGACCAGCGCGAGCCCGAAAATCAACAAACCGAGTCCGATTTTCTTGAACAGGTCGCTCTTGAGCCACCAATTGAAACTATGGGTCAGGTAGAGGCCGTAGCCGCCGATCATTCCGCCCTCGGCAACGACGACGCCTTCTGCGCCTCCGCTCGGGATCGTCAACTCGGCGGTAACAGTAAAGTCTTTGCCGAGCACGTTGGGGGCATTGCCATCGGGAATGTTGGCATTCTCCCCGGTGTAGGTGAAGACCGTTTTCCCGGCGATCGCGCTTGGACGCGCCGTCAGCGCGCGCACGAAGCCGGAGTTATCCAGGGGTAAGACCTGGTGGTCTGCCGCTTCTTTCTGGAACAGAGCCTGCATTTCTTTCAGCTTGTCAGGCATGGTGGCGGCGAGATCGTTGGATTCCGAATAGTCCTCGGCGATGTGGTAAAGCTCCCACTTGTACTGGTCGATGGGAGGCACGGCCTGGGTCCCCAGCTCCCAAGGCGGGGAAGGCGGCGTGGTGGCCGCAACCCAGCCGTCATGGTAGATGGCGCGGTTGCCGACCATCTCGAAGTACTGCGTATCGCGCTTGGAGGGGGCAGTCGCATTTGCCGGATCGAACGTGTAAGCCATGCTTACGCCTTCGATCGGCTTCTGCTTGATTCCGTTGACCTGGTCAGGAGCCTGAACGCCGGCTGCCTCGAGGATGGTCGGGACAATGTCGATAACGTGGTGGAACTGGGTGCGAATGCCCCCCACGTCTTTAATATGGCCAGGCCAGGAGATCGCCAGTCCTTGCCGGGTGCCACCGAAATGCGATGCCACCTGCTTGGTCCATTTGAATGGAGTGTCAAAGGCCCAGGACCAGGCGACCGACATGTGGGGATAGGTCTTGTCGGAGCCCCAGTCGTTATAGTGCAATGCGTTCATCGCCAGGACGGGTTTGACTGTCGGCATGTTGATGATGCCGTTGTAGGCGGTGTACTGGTTGAACGTACCGTATACGCTGCCTTCGGCGCTGGTTCCGTTATCGCCGTCGATGTAGATGATGAGCGTGTTGTCGAGTTTGCCCATCTTCTGGACTTCGTCGATTACGCGCCCGATCTCGTAGTCGGTGTAGGCGGTGTAGGCGGCGAAGACCTCGGCCTGGCGGCTATACATCTTCTTTTCGGCGGCGTTGAGCGAGTCCCATTTGGGCAGCTTGGCCCCGCCGTACTCCGCCTGTCCATCTGGCCATGGGGTTAGCGTTGTGTTCGCAGGAATCACGCCCAGCTTCTTCTGATTTTCGAAGATTTGCTCGCGCATTGCTTCCCAGCCCATGTCGAACTTGCCGTGGAACTTGTCGATCCATTCCTGGGTTGGCTGGTGGGGGGAGTGACTGCCGCCGGGCACGTAATAGAGGAAGAAAGGCTTGTCGGGCGCAGAGGCGTTCAAGTCACTCAGGTACTTGATGGCATCGTCCGCCAAGTCGGTGGTGAGGTTGTAGCCTTTCTTCCCGATCCAGGGGTAGACAGCAGTCGTATTGCGGAAGAGGTAGGGCGTCCACTGGTCGGTTTCTCCGCCCAGGAAGCCATAGAAATATTGAAAGCCCATGCCGATAGGCCATTGGTCGAAAGGGCCAGCCGTGGTGCTGTAGGTGTAGCCCGGGGTGTTGTGGTCTTTGCCGAACCACGAGGTGGCGTAGCCGTTCTCTTTCAGTATCTCGGCGATGGTGGCGTTATCCTGGCCGATGATGGAATCGTAGCCGGGGTAGCCGGTGGACAGTTCGCCAATGACGCCGAAGCCGACGGAGTGATGGTTGCGGCCGGTGATCAGCGCCGCCCGCGTCGGCGAGCAAAGCGCGGTGGAGTGGAACTGGGTGTAACGCAGGCCCGACTTGGCAATGCGGTCGAGGTTCGGCGTCGGAATGACACCGCCGAAGGTGCTGGGTACGCCGTAGCCCTGGTCATCGGTCATGATGAGGAGCACGTTGGGCGCGCCTTTCGGAGGGACGACACGGGGCGGCCACCAGGGCTTCGAATCCGTGGCCATTTCCTTGATTACGCCGCCGAAGGCCGGTGGCGGCGCGGGGAGCTGCTTGCCATTGACGGTGGTGGTGGCGTCGGCCGACCCCAACTGGCCGGTGACTTGCTGCGCGTTCGAGATCGCCGATGCAAGAAGCATGGGGAGAATTGAGGCGAGTCCCACGAATCCTGGAACGTGAAATCGACGGCTTCTTTTCTCAGGCAGTGGAATTTCCGAGGTTTGTTCCCAAAGCATTTCATCTCTCCTTGCAAGATGCTGTCTTCTCGTGGGACCTCGGCCTGCACCGCATTGCAACCCTGGTGATGCGGCGATCCACGTTCGTGATTCGTTACGGTGGAAGCTACAGAATGAACGGACTTTACGCTGCGTGCGCAAGCGTCGCCATTGGCAGAAATACCAATTCTCCCGGCGCTCTCTGCGGCGATCCCGGTCATTGCATGAGATATCCACTCGATTTAGCCGCTGGCGCCCTGGGGCTGGAACCCTTTCGAGGCGCATCTTGTTGAGGCTGCAAAAGGCGGAAGACGGAAGCCGCTTTTGTTAATGTGGTGCACGCTGTAGAATTGGGCGTTTCCCTGTGCGGCTCGCTGGCAGGTCCAGTTTCAGACGAGTGGCAGCCAGCGAATCGGCAGTCAGGATAACCAACATGTCCAAGAGGAAAGCCATGAGCACCGTCGAGCAAGAGGATACGAACCATACCGCGATAGATATAGCTGGACCCGATTCCGGCGCCAGCGTGGACAAGATCCGGGACATTCTCTTTGGATCGCAGATCAAGAACTACGAGGCGCGGTTCGCCCGTCTGGAAGAAAACCTGGTGCGCGAGACGGTCGAGCTGAAAGACACGATGCGGCGACGCTTCGAGTCGCTGGAGGGCTTCTTCAAGAGCGAGACCGAGGCCCTTGCCGCGCGTCTCAAGGCCGAACGCGAAGAGCGGAGCAGCGCGTTTCATTCCCTCGAACAAGAACTTAAGGGGATCCATGACGCGCTGAATCGGAAGATCCACGAGCTGGATGCTTCGACTGCAGAGTCGGACAGCGGCTTGCGCAAAGAGCTTATGTCGGAGTCGAGGAAGCTGCTGGAAGAGATCGGGCAGCGCCACGACAGCCTGCGTTCGCTGCTGGAGCGGAGGGTCGGAGAGCTGCGCCATCAGAAGACCGACCGCGCGTTGCTTTCGGCGTTGCTGGCAGAGATTGCGGTCCAGATTGGCGACGATGGCCAGCCCAACGAACACGGCGAGCCCAAATAAGTCCACGCTGCGGGCCTAGAGGATCGCCGAAGGAATGAGCAGCACACCCAGACAGGCCGATGTCGCCCCGGAGCAGAACGGGAACAGCACTGACGATCGTCTGCTTCAGTTGCGCGGCCTGTTGATAGGGCCGGAGCTGGAGCAGATCGAGGCGCTGCGCCGGCGGATCGAGGACCCGCAGGCGCGTTCTGTAGACCTGAGTCAGAGCATCGCCGAGGCCATCGCGCTGCGGGCGAAGCGGGACCGCAAGCTCCAGACCACGCTGCAACCGCTGATCGAAGAGGCGCTGCGCATCTCCGTGGCGCGCGACCCGGCGATCATCGCCACGGCGTTATTCCCGATCATCGGCGAGGCGGTGCGCAAGGCGGTCGCCCATGCACTGCAGGGCATCTTCGATTCGATGAATCAGATGCTCGACCGCGGTCTGTCGCTAGAGAGCTGGAAGTGGCGATTCGAAGCGTGGCGTTCGGGCAAATCTTTCGGCGAGGTCGCGCTGGCGCGCAGCCTTAACTACCGCGTCGAGCAGGTTTTCCTGATTCACCGCGAAACAGGATTGCTGCTGGGGCACGTGTTCTCTGGGGACGGCGTCGTGCAGGACACCGATATGGTCTCGGGAATGTTCACAGCCCTGCAAGACTTTGTGCGCGATTCCTTCACACCGCAGAAATCGGAAGAGCTGGAAGAGTTGCTGGTGGGCGAATACAAGGTTTGGCTGGTGCATGGACCGCTTGCCTTGCTGGCGGGGTCGTGAGCGGCCAGCCACCTCCCGAGTTACGCCAGGTGTTTGTGCGGGAACTCGAGGGAATTCACCGGGAGTTTGGGCCGGCGTCTGCAGTCGTTCTCCGGCGAGGGGGCCATTGCCGGTGTAGAACCCTTTCTGCGCCGATGCCTGCGGGGTGCGCAAAAGGCGAGCGCAAAGAGCTCCTACACCGCTGTCTGGGTGGTTGCCGTATTGCTTCTGCTGGCGGCTGGGACGATTGCCGGTTTGCGCATCCGCGACAACCGGCGATGGGCGGGATATGTCGCGCGGCTTCGCAGCGAGCCGGGTATCGTTGTCATCGGTGCGCAACGGCACTGGCTGGGATATTCGGTGCAGGGTCTGCGAGATCCTTTGGCCGTCGATCCGCAATCGCTGATCGACGGCTTCCATCTGCCCGCAAAGCGGGTCTCTGAGCATTGGGAGCCGTATCTCTCGCTTGATTCGCATTTCGAAGGTACCCGTGAACTGGAGGCCAACAAGGTCCTGCTGGAGCGGCAGGTGATCCGCTTCGATCTGAATTCGTCGCAGTTGCGCGTCGACCAGGCTGCACTTCTCGACACGGTGGAGCAGCAGGTAAACCTGCTTCGACATACGGCGGACGGAAACCATAGGCAGATCCGGATAGAGATGGACGGTCACACCGACAGCACTGGCACAGAGAGCCGCAATATCGAGTTGAGCCGCGCTCGCGCTGAGACCGTGGCGCGAGCTCTCGCGGAACGAGGCATTCCCCGCGCCCTGCTTACGGCCGCTGGAGTAGGCGCTACCAGGCCTGGGCACGCGGAGATGGAAACCTATCCTCAGGAGCTGGATCGCCGGGTGACCTTTCAGGTGACGTTGAACCCGCCGATCTCGGCGTCGACGGAGCCAGCGCCGTGATCCAGAAAAAGGTTTGCATGGTAGGCGCTTTCGGGGTTGGCAAGACCAGTCTTGTGGCGCGCTTCATCAAGAGCCTGTTCGCTGACAAATACCACACGACCGTGGGTTTCAAAATCGACAAGAAGACCCTCAGCATCGAGGGAGAGGACGTGACGCTCATGCTTTGGGACCTCGCCGGCAAGGACGCGGTGACGGAGTTGAATCCAAGTCAGCTGCGCGGGTCGTCGGGTTACATTTTGGTGGTGGACGGATGTCGCGCCAGCACTCTCGAAGCCGCCATCGATCTGCAATCGATCGCGGAGGCGGAGCTGGGAGATGTCCCTTTCACCTGCGTTGTGAACAAAGCCGACCTACGTGAGAGCTGGGAGGTCGATGCGGCCGCGCTGGAACGGCTGTCGGGTTTGGGATGGACGCTTCTGTTGACCAGCGCGAAGTCCGGCGAAGGGGTCGAGGCGCTTTTCGAGGGGCTAGCGATGCGGATGCTGCGAGAGAGGGAAAGCGATGGCTGACCTGCGCGTGCCCGAACTGACGCCTGGCCGCGATCAAGAGGTCGATGCGGCCTCAGTGGTGGTCGCAGCGATGCAGCTCGCAGTATTTGAGCGTTGTGAGGGGGCGCGGTTCGAGGTCGTCAGCGAATATCCGGAATGGTTTCTGTCGGTTGGCGCCGACCGTTGCTGAGGAGCCTGCGCTAAGCCTAACCGAGTATTTTCCTGCGTTAGAAGTTTTTCTTCCCCTGGCTGAAGAACTGTGGGCCTCCGGTTCAATGGCCCCATTCCAATCCGAGTTCTGGACTGAGACAGATAGCGAGGGAACCGAATATCACCTGATGGCTTTTGCGGTCGCAACCGGTGGCCGCCGGTTTCTGGTGATCGAGCGTGCGGATACTACTTACATCAGGCATCAGCAGTTGCAGCTCAACGCCCATGAGATGGTGATTGATGAATGAGACGATCCATCGCCTGAACCGCGAGATCGAGCGGGCCACGCAGGCGAAGAGCGACTTTCTCGCCACGATGAGCCACGAGATCCGTACTCCGCTCAACGCCATCCTCGGGATGGCCGATCTATTGGCTGAGACCGAACTCAATTCCGAACAGAAACGTTATGTCGAAGTATTTCAGCGCGCCGGCGGGAACTCTTCTGGCGCTCATCAACGACATCCTCGATCTTTCCAAAGTGGAGGCAGGACATCTCGAGCTGGAGGAGGCGGACTTCGATCTGCGAGAAGCAGTTTCGCAGAGTGCTTGATCTTACGCGTGCGCGCGCCGCGAGCAAAGGTCTTCAGATCGGATCGTCGCTCGCGCAAGGTTGCCGCGCGATGTTCGTAGGCGATGCCCTGCGGCTGCGCCAGATTCTGCTGAACCTGCTCGGGCAATGCGATGAAGTTTACCGCCAGTCGGCAGGGTGGATATCGAAGTGCGAGCAGGATCCCGGAGAATCGCAGCCGGGGGCTTTGCTTTTCTGCGTGAGGGATACGGGCATCGGGATTCCGCAGGAAAAGCTTGGGCAGCATCTTCGAGAATTTCTCCCAGGCGGATTCTTCAACAACGCGAAAGTACGGCGGGACCGGGCTGGGGCTGGCGATTTCGAAGCGGATCGTGGAGTTAATGGGCGGGCGAGATCTGGGTGGAGAGCACTGTCGGCGAGGGAAGCAGGTTTCTCTTTACTGCGAAGCTCGCAATCTCTGAACGTGAAGCGCCGCAGCCGGTCGCGCTGGTTACCGACGTTCGGATTCCCGAATCTCTCGTGGGTGCGAACGAAGGTCCGGTGATCCACATCCTGCTCGCGGACGATTCGGAGGATAATCGCTTTCTGATCGCCGAATACGTGAAGCGGTCGCCCTGCATTCTCGACGTTGCCGAGAATGGCGAGATTGCGCTGGGCATGATGAAAAGCCGCCACTATGATCTGGTGTTGATGGACGCTCATATGCCGGTCATGGATGGGTTCGCCGCCACCAAAGCGATGCGGGAATGGGAACAGGTCCGCAACATGCGCCGGCTGTGCCTATACTGGCCCTTACCGCAGATGCTTTCAAGGAGGCGGCGGGGCAGAGCGCAGCGGCCGGCTTCACCGCGCATCTGACCAAGCCAATCGCCAAGATTACGCTGATGGAGGCGATTCGCCGACACGCGTCCTTATGCGATCAGCCCGCGGCGGTGCCTCTTGTGGAGACGATCCCTGAGAAGCCAGGCACCGTCGATATGCCTGCCGTGGATAGATCTCCCGTGGAGCCCTCGATAGCGGGGCTCGCGCCGCGCTATCTCAAGAACGTGGAGAAGGAGCTGAATAAGCTCAAGGCGGCCGCAGGCCACCGAAGACTATCCCATCCTTCAACGGATCGGCCACAATTTGAACGGAACCGGAGGCAGTTTCGGCTTCCCGCGGATTACGGAGTTAGGCGCACGAATCGAACAGGCCGCGAAGGACCGGGCGGTCAGTGAAATTCGGCCTGCAGTTGATGAGTTGGCAAGCTATCTTCAGCAGGTTCAAAGTAGTTCATAGACTAGAAGCACGGTTCGTGTGAGATGTCCGCGGTGGATATAGGCTTTTCTTTGGGAAAGCTTACGGCAGTCTGAGCACCGGCGTACGAGGAGCAAGGTCATGCGTGTTCGTTTCTGGGGAACTCGGGGTTCGATCGCCACGCCTGGGCCCTCTACTGTGCGATTTGGCGGCAATACGATGTGCGTTGAGCTCATCACCAACACCGGCGAGCGGCTGATCTTCGATTGCGGCACCGGTGCACGGCCTCTCGGGATGGACCTCAACTACAGCGTACCTCGTCCGCTGCGAGCGACTATTCTGCTGAGCCACACGCACTGGGACCATATCCAGGGGTTTCCATTTTTCGCTCCGCTTTTCGTGCCTGGAAATGAATTCACGATCTGCGCGCCGGAGGGGGTTGGCTCCTCGCTGGCCAATGTGCTCTCAGGCCAGATGGAGTTCACCTATTTTCCAGTGAAGCTCGACCAGTTGCCGGCGAAGATCTCTTTCCGCGATCTGAGCGAAGGGCAGCACAATATCAATGGCATCGGTGTGAAGGCGCAGTATCTCAATCATCCCGCGACATGCCTGGGTTACCGGATCGAAATGGATGGTGTTGTGGTGCTTTACCTTACGGACCACGAGCCGTTCTCGGAAACGCTATGGCGGGCTGACGCGCAGCCGGGCATGCTGGACTCGATCTTGCACGCAGGCGACCGGCGGCACGCGGAGTTTATGCGCGGCGCTGATTTCGTGATCCACGACAGTCAGTACACTCCTCAGGAATATTTGACCAAGAAGAACTGGGGTCACAGCACGTATGAGTATGTGGTGCAAATCGCGGCAGCCGCCGGCGCCAGGCATGTCGCGCTTATCCATCATGACCCGCTGCATGACGATGCCAAAGTGCTGGAGATCGAGCAGCAGGCCGCCGCTTTGGCGGCGAAGACCCCGACTCGGCCACATGTCTTCTGCGCCTATGAAGGCTGTGACGTGATGGTCCACCCGCTTCGGCGGCCATCCAGCCCCGAGGTAGTTCAGCAGGCGGAGCCGGCAAAGCCGCTCAGGCGGCTCTCCGTGTTGGTCGTGGATGATGATCCGAATATCCACCTTCTGGTGGAGGCGGCGTTGGCGAAAGATTACGAAGTGCTGACCGCGGAAGACGGCGAGGAGGGTCTGGCAGTGTTGCAGAGCAGTCATCCAGACATGGTCGTACTCGACTTGAACATGCCGCATCTCGGTGGTATGGGTGTGTTGAAGCAGCTCAGGGCCGACCCCAAACTGTCCAATCTTCCGGTGTTGGTTTTGACGGTGTCGGGCAACGAAGCCAGCACTCGTGCGGCGTTCGAAGCCGGTGCGACGGACTTTCTGACGAAGCCCTTCACGATTCCACAGCTGAACACGCGAGTCGCTACGTGTTTTGCGCGTGTGTTCTCGACTTAGGCATCTGTCGAGATTCTGCTCGGTTCACTACTTGTGGGAGACGCGAACCCCTTGAGATAGCTGCGGTGCGCCTACGGTCCCGGATCCCGGGACGATCGCGGTATTGTTGTTGGCTACTGGGACGATCGCGCCGGCCACGACGCCACCGACCACAGCTCCCGCAGCCACGAGCGAGACAAGCGCGACATGGGTCGCGACGAATCCCGGAACCGTAGCAGTCGTAGCACCAGCAGCGCCGGCGGCCGCCACATTTGTCTGGGCGATCTGGGTGTGAGAGGTCAGTTGACCTTTGCTGGCGGTGACATTGACATGAAACTGGCCAGCATGCCCATTGGGGTGAAAGCCTTGCGCGTGGATTTGTCCATTGGCATCGGTGAGGCCAGAGAAGCTGTGCGCACCGTTGGCAAAGGCGGCTCCGGCATGGCCGCTTTGGGTCGTGACGGTGAAGATCACAGCGGCGCCCGCTACCGGCTTATGATTCTCATCCTCAACTTGCACGATAGGTTCGCGGGCGGTGCGCTCCTTGATGTTGTTGGAGACATCTTCGCCCTCGAGAATGACGATCTGCAATGCTGGCGCGGGGGGAGCAGCCTGCTGCGTGGGCCCGAGATCGCTCTTTGACGGCGCGACATTCAACGAGGCGAGAGTTCCATCGAGTCGCAGCCGAGGAGCGGGCGCCGGCGGAAGCTCTTCCGCTTCGCACGGTATTGCTACCGCGAGCGACGGAAGGATCAGAGACGCGATGAGGGCCAGCGCCTGGATTCGCGAGGTGAAGGCCAATTGGAGAGAGGTCGAATTCATCATGGTGCGGTCACCTCGGTGGATGTGCCAGCAGTGTTGGTCAGCGTTACCCCTACGCCGGCCACCGCGGAGGCATCTCCTGAAAGCGTGAAGAGCTGGGTGTAGGTAAAGGCGCTGCCGAACTGCGCCGACCCTGCAGTGGTGTACCAGGTCGTGAACAAACCGTTGGCCGGGACGGTGAAGGTCTTCTGATTGAGCGATGCTCCGCTCGCCGGAGTGAAGTTGAAGGTCGCGGATTGAATCTCGCGAGTCGTGGAGAATCCGGTCACCAGCACCGTGAGCGTGGTGCCGGAGGTACTGAACGACAAGGAGCTGATCGTCGGCGCGACGCGCGGGACAACGATCGAAATCGGGGCGACATTGGTGGGTGTGACATTCACTCCGGCGGCGGTGAGCTGCAGGGTGATAGTGATTGTCCCGGAGACGTTCCCGACCTGGACCAAAACAACCGGGGTCGCGGTTGAATTCGCCGCGAGGGGGAAGGTCAAGCTGCGACCGTCAGGCGCCAGGGTCACGCCGGCGGTTGTAGAGGCGAGTTGGATCTGGGGGTTGTCGGGGTTTCCGTTATCTGGGGTAAACGTCAGCGTCATCGTTCCGGTGATGGGGACTGGATAAGGCTGCGTGATTCCGAAGTTGAGCGTGGGTTGTTCGCCTGGAGAAGTCGGAGGAGCGGTAAAGGTCACCACGCCGGGGGTCCCGGGCAAGATGGAGAAGACCTGGGGCTGAGAAGTCGTCCCGGAAAACGAATCGGTGATTGTGATGTTGGCTGTTCCGGCGGTGGTGATCAGAGCTGCTGGAACGACTGCCGTCAACTGTGTCGCGCTGACAAATTTGGTTGCCAGAGGAATTGTGTTGAAGTTCACAACCGAGGTGGAAGTAAAGTTCGCTCCCGCCGCAGTTATCGTTGTGTCGGCGGCGCCGGCGATAGCTCCGGCTGGAGTGATTGTATTGAGCACCACCACGGGCGCCGTCGTTCCAACGCCACTGATCGAGAAAGATTGCGGCGAGTAAACGGCGTCGTCGGTGACGGATACGGTCAGGGTGCGCGTGCCCGTCGCAGTCGGTGTGAAACCGATGTCGAGCCCACACGAGCCGCCATTGGGAGCAAGCGTCGCACCGGCCAGGCAGCTTCCGCCAACCAGCGAAAAGTCGGTGGTGTCGCCACTCAATCCAAAGCTCGCCTGTGATGCGATGACGACCGGAAGATTACCGATATTGCTTAGCGTGACGGTCAGGGCCGTCGCTGCTGTGCCTATCGGGGTGGTTGGGAAGGTGAGGGCACCAGCGGGAAAGACTTCGCGCACAGCGTTGTTCCCGCTGTCGGTAAAGTACAGGTTGCTGGCGGCATCGAGCGTCATACCCAGAGGAGTGTTGATTCCAGCGCTGCCGGCGTTGTTCAGACCCCCGGCTACTGTTGTGATGATGCCATTCGTGTCGATCTTGCGCAGACGATTGTTTCCTACATCCGCAACATAGACGTTTCCAGCGGCGTCGACATCCACGTCGTTGGGGATGTTGAGCTGCGCAGCTGTTGCGGGACCGCCGTCCCCACTAAAGCCGGGAGTTCCGTTGCCCGCGAAGGTTGTGATGGTGCCGTTGACGGCCACTCGGCGGATGCTGTTGTTGCCGAAATCGGCGATGAAGAGATTGCCCGCCGCGTCCACGGCGGCTCCGGAGGGGCAGTCGAGTTGTGCCGCGGTCGCGGGGCCGCCGTCTCCGCTGAAACCGTTGACTCCAGTGCCGGCGACCGTAGTGATAATGCCGTTGACATCGATTTTGCGGACGGCGGCATTCAGGCATTGAGGCACGTAGAGATTGCCGGCGGCGTCAAATCGCGCGCCCTGATTTTGATTGAGTGCGGCCGCTGTTGCCGGGCCACCGTCTCCGGAGAATCCTTTGGTCCCGTTACCAGCGAAGGTGGTAATGGTGCCGGTGGCGTCCACCTTGCGGACGCGGGCGTTAGCGAGGTCCTCGATGTAGATGTTTCCGGCTGCGTCGGCGACTACGCCAGCGGGATCATGCAACTGCGCGCTGGTTGCCGGTCCACCGTCGCCGCTATATCCAGGCGTGCCGTTGCCGGCGACGGTCGTGATATTTCCGGCGGTGTCGACTTTGCGAACGACGTTGTTCAACTCGTCGGAAATATAGAGATTGCCGGCAGCGTCAAAGCCCAGCGCGGCGGGAAGATTGAGCTCTGCTGCGACTGCCGCTCCACCATCGCCGGCATATCCGGAGGTCCCGTTCCCGGCGATGTTCTTCAGGTTGCCCGGGCTTACCTGCAGGATTCCGCCGGTTCCGGTGCCTGAGAGATCGACAAACTGCGGCTGCGGCGGAGAGTTGTCGTAGACGCCAAGGCCAGCCGTTTTCGCACCCACTCCGCCGGGGGTGAACGTGATGCTTATCTGGCAAGTTGCATTCGATGCCAGAGTTCCGGGGCAGTTGTTGGTTTGGGTAAAGTCGGATGGATTCGGTCCGAAGGTCAACGCAATATCGTTGATCGTCAAGGGGGTCGGCAGGGTATTTGTGACGGTCACTACCTGGGGAGCGCTTTGCACCCCAACGGTCTGATTGCCGAAGGCGATGGTCGCGGGCGTTAGCTGCACTGGCTGTGCAATCACGGTGAATGCCGCCGCGTTCGAAGTCCCGCCATCGGGATTTACGACCGTGACCGTCAGTGTTGCGATGGCGGAAAGTTGCGCCGCCGTAAGTGTCGTCGTTAGTTGCGTCGCCGAAACAAATGTTGCGGCTTGGGTGGTTCCATTGACGGAAACGGCAGCCCCGGTAACGAATTGGGTTCCAGTGATGGTGACTACGGTTGCGGCACTGCCGACCACCGCAGTATTTGGCGCCAGGCTTGCGATTGTGGGAATGGAAGTCGCGGCGGGGACGAGGGGAACTGAGGTAGAGGTGCTCGTTGCAAAGTTTGCATCGCCCGGATAGGTTGCTACCACATTGTGATTGCCGGCCGCCCCGGTGACGGCGACGTTGGGCAGCGTGGCGATCGCGGTCTGGGTGCGCTGGGTGAGCAGGACGCTTGCAGTACCGCTGCCTGCGTTCGCGGTAGCCAGATCGGGAACGCCGTCTCCATTCCAGTCCCCAGCCACTATGGCCTGGGGGGCATTTCCTACGGTCAAGGTCGAGTTTGCGTTGAATGTTCCATCGCCGACCCCCAGCAGCACGCTTGCAGTGGTGCCCAGGTAATTCGCGGTAGCGAGGTCCAGTATTCCGTCTCCGTTGAAATCGGCAAGCGCAATGCCAAACGGTTGCGGGCCAGTGGCTGGAGCGGAGTTGGCGGTGAAATTTCCGGCGCCATCGCCGAGGAATATTGAGACCGTTGCGTCATCATGATTCGCGACTGCGAGGTCCAGTTTGCCGTCGCCGTTGAAATCTCCGGCTGCGATCGCTTGCGGATCGTTCCCCGTTGCCACGCTGCCGACGGTGGTCAAGGTGCCGTCGCCATTGCTCAAGTAAACCGTGATCGTACTACTGATGGCGTTAGCCACTGCGAGGTCGGCGATACCGTCCCCATTCCAATCCCCAACCGCCATGGGGCCCGGATTATTCTGCGTGTTTACATTTGAAGTCGGAGTAAAACCGCCGCTGCCGTTCCCGAGATAAATTGAAATCGAGTTAAAGTTGGCTGAGGAAACCGCTAAATCCAGCTTGCCATCCGCATTGAAATCCCCGGTTACGATTCCACCTGGCGAGCCACTCAGCTCGAGTTCACTCCCGTTGGTAAAGGTGCCGTCGCCATTGCTCAATAGAATGACAGCCGTATTTTGTTGGGTGCTCACCACGGCCAGATCCGTCTTGCCGTCGGAGTTGAAGTCTCCGGCGGTAAGTTCGTAGGAGTCTGTTGGAACTGTCGGGCCTAGGACACTGGTATAGGTGCCGTCTCCGTTGCCGAGGAGAATGGTAATGGTGGTGCTGAAGAGGCTGCCCACCGCCAGGTCGGGCTTGCCGTCGCCATTCCAGTCCCCAGTCACAATCGCGGTGGGATTGCCGGGTGCCCCCGGGGTCGCTGGGTTGATAAAGCTTAGTCCGAACGTGGCTGTTCCGAGTGGCGCCGTTCCCAAGGATGTATTGGCATTTGTCGTATCGACGAAGTTCACCGATCCAGTGGGAGCGAGGCTGATGCTTCCGATCCCGACTACTGTTCCGCTCAGGGTGTAATTCCCGGGCGTGCCCGTCGAAGCGATCGTGGTGGTGGTGCTATGTAGTCCGGTCACGGTAAGCGGCTGCGCGGCTGAGGTGCTCGCGGCGACACCCGCAGTCCCAACAAACTTCGCCTCGTAGCTGTGGCTTCCTATGCCGGGAACGAATGTAAAGGTTGCCGTCCCCGTTGTCGTCAACTGCGCGGTTCCGAGAATGGCGGAGTTTTCGCATATCGCCGCGGTTGCGTCACAGAAGAGAACCGTACCCGGCGTTAGCGGCGCACCATTCAAAGTCGCGCTTGCAGTCAACGTGACCGCTGTTCCTGAAGCTACCGTCGTCACCGCAGTCCCGGCGGCGGTTATTGCCAGCGTGGTTGCTGTGCCCGCTAGCGGGGTGACATCGTAGCTCAAGGGTTGGGAGACGCTTCCCGCCAGGTTTGCGTCTCCGGGATAGGATGCAGTCAGGCTATCCGCCCCAGCGGGCAGCGCACCCGTAATGAGCGTTGCGACACCGCCGGCAAGCGTCCCGGTACCAACAGCCGTTCCGCCACTCAAGAAGGTCACCGTCTCGCCGTCGGTCGTAAAGGCGGTGCCATTGTACGGGGCCAGGGTCGCGGTTAAGGTCACCCGCTGTCCGACGAAGCTGAAGGTCGGGGTAGCGGTCAGAGTGAGGGTGGTTGACGGAAGTTGGGCCCCCGTGCTCATCAGGGGAATCGCGGGAGAGGTGCTGGTAGTGAAGTTGGTGTCGCCGGGGAATAAGGCGGCTATGTTGTGGCTCCCTGCGGCTCCCGGAACGCCGAAAGGCGCAAGCGTTGCCGTTGCGGTCGAGGTAATCTGATCGAGCAGGATGGTCTCGTTGGCGCTGCCGAAGTTGGAAATTGCCAGATCGGGATGGCCGTCGCCGTTGAAGTCTCCGACGGCCGCGGCATAGGGATTCGTGCCGACTAGAGCAGTTGCTTGTAACCGGAATGTGCCGTCACCGTTGCCTAAAAATATGGATTCACTGTCAACGTTGAAGTTTTCGACGGCTATATCGGGGATTCCATCACCGTCGAAGTCGGCGACGACAGGGCCGAGCGGGCCTCCGCCGGCCGTGTACAGAGTCATATTTCCGAAGCCACCGCCTGGAAGTCCCAACATGACTCCGACGTTTCCGCTGATGCCGCCGTTGCCGCTGTTGCAGATAACAAGGTCAGGAATGCCGTCGGCGTTAAAGTCAGCAGCCGCCAAACCCTGCGGTTGCGAACCGGTCGGATACAGGAGTTGGGGCTGAAAGGTGCCGTCGCCGCTGCCGTACAGGACGCTGAGCGTGTTGTCATTCTGGTTCGCGACCGCCAGGTCCAGGATGCCGTCGCCGTTGAAATCGCCTGCGGTCAGCGTGCGCGGGTTGACGCCCACCGCATAGGTGACCACTTGCAGGAATCCGCCGTCTTGATTGGCCAGGAAGACGCCGACATTTCCGGTTAGATAGTTGGAGACCGCGATATCGAGCCTACCGTCACCATCGAAGTCGCCGACGACGACGCCTGCCGGTTCCGTGCCCGTGCCTGTTGGATAGGACGCTCCGCCGGGGAAGGTCCCGTCTCCTCTGCCATCGATGACCTCCACCGTATCGGAACCGGTGTTGGTCACGACCAGGTCGAGAATCCCATCGCCGTTCATATCGGCGACGGCGATGCCCTCGGGCTGCGTACCTACGGTAATGGGGGCTTGCGCGGCAAAAACTCCAAGGCCGTTGCCAAGAAAGACAGTTAGCGTGCCGTCGTTGTAATTGGCAACGACGAAGTCTGCAAACCCGTCGCCATTGAAATCACCGGTGGCGACGGCGTAAGGCGCGTTCCCGGTGGTGAGCGGAGATCCGGGCGCACTTGCCAGCGTTTGAAACGGCGTTCCCGCGCCGAGGGGAGCAGTTCCTATAACTGCACTTGCGTTGCTTTGGTCGACGATGGAGACTGAGCCGCCAGGGGTCAACGTGGTCACGCCCACGCCAGTGACCGTACTCGTCAACGTGTAGAAGCCGGGGTTACCTGTTGAAGTGAGAGCAGTGGTCGTCGGATATGTGCCAGTGACTGTTACAGATTGCTCTGGGGTGAAGACGGCGGCCGCCGCGGTGGTGCCGAGGAATGCGGCCTCGTAAGTATGGGTACCGGGGGAACCCGGATATACCGATAGAGACGCAGTTCCCGTTCCATTCAACTGCGCGGTGCCGATATTGAACTGTGCGTTGCAAACGTTGGCGGGGATGCTGCAGAAGACGACCTGGCCCTGGGTCACGGGGAGCGGCGCGGTTTGTGTGTTCCGCTGGACGGTTGCGGTCAGGGTTACCGGCTTGCCGTAGGCGACGGACGCGGGTGTGATGGCCAGTGCGGCAATGGTTGCAGGCAGAACGTTGCTGACGCGGAGAACCGCAAGGTTGCTGAAGTGCGCAGTGCAATCGAAGTTGCTGACGAACACCTGGACGTTGCCTGGCAAAGTGAGAGCCCCGGCAGGGACCGTTGTCTGTACCGTCGTGGTGGAGCCCCCTCCAAATGAGCCTGTATTCACTCCGGATGGACCGCTGAAGCAGAGAACATCGTTCGTATCCTGGAACCCGATAAAGTTTCCGGTCAGCGTCAACGCAGTTGCTGGACTGTTCACGGTCACATTATTGGGCGCGATGGAGGTGATCACGGGAGCGACGGTCTCAATCGCGACGGTGGAGATCAGTCCGGCGCTGCTGGCTGTGTAGGAGTAAATTCCGGGAATGGTGAGGGGGTTATTGCCGAAGTTAAACGTTGCGATGCCGCCTGCAGTAGCGGCCTGCAACGTCTGGGAAGTGTATCCGGCCGGACCTGTGATCGTGACAGTGACGGTGACCGACGGAGCAGTTACGGGGGCTCCCGATGCATCTGCGACGGTAACGAGCGCTGTGCCGCCATTCTGGTTCTGGCCGATCGCAGCGGTCGGGGAAGTAGTGAAGATCAGTTGCGTGGGTGGGGCGCCAGGGATCGCGGGGCTCTGGCCGAGACTGGATCCGCTTGCGCCGTAGGTCGCGTCCCCCGAGTAGGCGGCGATCACATTATTCAGGTTGGCCGTAAGTTGATCGGTGGTGAAGGTCGCGGTCCCGGTCGTGTCGAGTGTGCCCGTCGTCGCCTTTACGGAATTCACATAAAAGCTCACCGTTCCGGTCGGGACTGCGGTACCGATGACTGGTTTGACGAGGGAGGTAAAGGTAATGTTGGTTCCGGTGATTGTCGACGATAGCGCCGTCGTGGTGGGAAGGTAGGTGGCCCCGGCAGTCGCGCCGAATTTCGCGATAAAGGAGTTGCCCCCTGTGAGGCTGGTGTTGCCCAATTTTCCGCCGGCGTTGTTCGCTCTCTGCAGCGCGTCTTTGGTTACCGGAAAATCGTAGGAAAAGGCATATCCGGTCAGATAGACATTTGCTGACGCGTCGAGGGCGATGTCGTAGACGAAGTCCCCTTCAAAGAAGGAGGAATTGGTTCCCCCATAAGAGCCGGCTCCGCTTCCTCCGAGGTAAGTCGAGTATTGCAGGGCGCTGCCACCTGGATTGATCTCGGTGAAAAACCCTGAATCGACAACGCCAGCGCTGCGCGGCCCGGCCTGAAAGGCGTCGCCGGTTACGGGGAAATCGGGCGATTCGGTCGCGCCCGTGATGTAGGCGTTGCCCGCGGCATCGACTACGATGCCAGTCCCGAAATCGCCATCCCCGGGATCGCCGGCAGTCGTGCTCGCGACCCCGCTGCCGCCAACATAGGTCGAATAGATCAATGTCGAGAGGGTCGGATCGAGCTTACTGACGAAAGCATTGGCGGCAACATTGGCGGCGGCCCTGTTCGTCGTCTGGTATGCGCCGGTAGTGGTTGGAAAATCCGTCGAGGAACTGACTCCTATGACATAGGCATCGCCCGCAGCATCCAGGGCCACTCCAATACCGTCATCGCCATTATCGGCGGCATCCAGACTCGCATTTCCGTTGCCGATCACTCTGCCTGTGCCACCCAGGTAAGTGGAAGCAGCCAGGCCGGTACCGGCGGCGTTCAGTTTACTCACGAACGCATTCGCCGCGAAATTGGCGGTACCATGGTTGACTTGCTGATAGCCGCCTTGGCTCGGAAAGTCGGGTGAAACGGTGTATCCAGTTACGTAAGCTTCGCCAGCGGCATTGACTGCAATGCCGTAACCTGCCTCGCCCACGCCTTCATTAACATCGCTGGGCAGACTCGTCCCACTGATTCCGCTTCCGCCGAGGTAGGTGGAATATACCAGTGAGCCTCCGTCGGGACTGAGCTTGGTCACGAACGCATTCGAGGCCAGGTTGGCGGCGGCCTTGTTGACCAGTTGATAAGCGCCGGCAGTGGTAGGAAAGTTAGGCGAATAAGCCGTGCCAATCACGTAGGCGCTACCTGCCGCATCCACCGTCATTCGCAGCGGGGAATCGCCGTCGAAAAAGTCATTGTCAATGTCCAGGCCGCTGCCGCCCAGATAGGTGGAATATGCCAGCGCCGTGCCGTCGGGGCTGAGCTTCGAGACGAACGCGTTTTGGGCCCCGTGGGCAAATGCATTGTTCACGGTTTGAAATGCGCGTGGCGTCACAGGAAACTCGGCGGAATAGGTCTCGCCGCAGATATAAACGCTGCCGGTAGCGTCCACTGCGATTCCATAAGCATCGCTCTGGGACGTAATTTCGTCGCCGCCGGGGCCGCCAAGATAGGTGGAATAGACGAGCGCTGATCCGGCTGGATTGAGTTTAGCTACAAATGCGATTAGGGTGTCTGCGGTATTGGTCAATTGAAACGAGCCTGGGGTAACGGGGAAGTCCGTGTCCAAGGTGTACCCGATGACGTAGATACTTCCGGCGGCATCAACCGCGATCGCGGTTCCAGCATCGAACGTGCTTCCACCCAGATAGGTTGCGTAGCTTAGTGTCGGGTCGATGACCAGAGCGTTGCCGCGATCATAACCGCCGACTTTGAAACCCACGGTGTTATCTGCCAGCAGCGTAAAGCGGCCATTTACCGAAACGCGATGACCCTTCTTTTCCTGGTAGATCGTGGGCTTTTGGAAGACGACCTCGCCGTCGCCGGCCATCACTTTCAGATTGCCGTCTCTATCGAGGCTTAGCCCCTGCGCTCCGGAGAAGCGCAGCTTGATTTGTTTCGGATCGGCATGGGGAGCCACGATGAAGTCGTATTCAAGCCGGCGCTGGTTGCCGTAGTAGACAAGGTCGACCCCAGGATAGACAGCCCCGTAGCGAACGCTGGTATAGGTGGGCACCTTGGTCTGCCACCTGCTGGGATCGCTGCCAATAAAATAGTTAGCCGTGGCTCCTGTCGGGGCGCTTCCGCTCACGGTGTGACCGGGGCGGACTCCAGCAAGTTCCATCCTCACGACGCCGTTTTCGGCGGGTTTGGAACGAGCGCGTCGCGTATTGCGTCCCCTGTTCATCATCCGGGAAATTCCTGGCCGGTCCAGGGATTTTCCGGCTTTATGCAGTGTTAAAACGGCCGCTGAATCGGTCAAAGCCAGCGAATATCCAATGCCATGGGAGACAAAGCGGACGTTTGGATCGGCCTGCCCCTGGTTCGATTCGAAAGTAAGCGGCGCCTGCAGGTAAGTAGCTGCCAGCGTTTCTTTGCCGGAAGGCGCCACTTTCTTTGCCGTTCCCGCGGCAGGCGATGAGACAGCCGGCTGATGTGAGGCAACCTGTGCGGAGGATTGGCCAACGATAACGCCGCCCAGGACTAACAAAAGCATTCGCTTCAGCAAATTCAAGCGTGCCGTTGTAGCCCTACGCTGGGCTTCGTTGGAACTGCTTTCGACTCCCGGAGCGCATTCGGCCCGGAACCATAGGGGTTTACAGGTTGGTACGACAAACATTGCTTTCACCATCACGGGGCTACGACTGCGGGCGGAGGACAATTGGGAGAGGGACTGCGGGCGTCCGACGTAGGAATTTGCCGAGTTAAGAAGTTTGGATCTGTGATTCGTAGTCCGGTAGTGCCAGTGTGAAGTCCTGCGAACGGAAAGAAGCTAACGAGGCTCGGCTTTCGCCTCTTTGCGGAGGGATTCCGGCTTCGGTCTGCTGAATTGTGCATCGTCATAACTTCGTTGGTGGTCATTGCACCTCAGTTCCTACAGGACAGCATTCGCGAAAGGAAGTGCGAGATCTCACTCGGGAGCTACATCGTACTCTTGGTTGAAATCGAGGGAACACTGGCAGATGTAACGGCAGGAATGAAGAGTACGCGCGAAGCGGGGCTTGCCGCGTCCACAATCCAAAGCGGACCGCCCCCGGTAGTGACCAGTCGCACGGTGGCCCCAGAGGCCGAGCCGCGCAGGGCCAGCACCTGGCTCGGCGCGCAGGAGCAATGTGATGTTGTTGCCGCCACCGAGCCCGTCAGGTCGATGCGCAGGACATCTCCAGCATGGTTTGCCGCAACGACCCAGCGCCCGTTCGGAGTGATATCCAGCGCCACGGGCGACGCAATCGCTCCTGCCGGAGACAGCGTCGCCGATGCAGGTTTTGCGCTGACGTGGGAAATGGCGGTGAGCAAGCCGGTGCTGCCGTCGGCGAGGACCAGTTCATCGCTGGCGGGGACGAATTGCATTCCGCCGAAAGACTGGACCGTGGCCACCTGCGATCCTGTGCTTTGCCCGGCAAAAGCTAATACCGATACGCCACTTTGACCGGAGCCGGCGGCGACGGCCACCGTCCCGGTGTCGCTTGCCGCTCCCCCGGTGATCGAGGGGAGACTCGCGACATTTAGATTACGGACGGCCGGGGACTGCGGTAATCCAGAGATAACCGCTGCAATATCGGCGCCAGAGGCACTCACTCCGGTAATCAAAGAGTAACCTCCCGAATTGCTCAAGACGAGGGCGTTGGCTCCCGGAACATTTGCGACCTGGGACATTGCGCCTCCGGCTAAAGGCGCCTCGAAGACGCCTCCGCTAGCATCGAGAAACATCGCCATGCCCGAAATGGCGGATGAGGCTGTGGCGATGAAAGACGAGCTTCGACCCGCGCCAGACAGAGTGGTGGCACCGAGGATGGAGGCGCCGGGCAATCCCTGAACGGGGCGCAATACCTGGCTGGACGGTTCCCAGACGTAACCGAGAACGGGTCCGGTTGCCGGCTTAGACTGGGGCTGAATTGCTCCCGAGGGCGAGGAGGACGGAGAATTGATCGCGGTTCCGCAACCAGCCAGCGCTAACGTCAATACTGCTATTGCCGACGCGTTCTCGAGCACCTGCTTGGCAGGGTTAGGCATTTGGTACCTCATAGTTCCAGCGCACGCATTTATATGGTGACAACGGTCGCGAAATCGTATCACAAATTGGCAACTTCGCTACCCCGTTTCTCTGAGCCGATAGGATTGCGTCTTACAAGCCGCTCTGAAAGGAGGGGAGTTGCCGCATTCACTTCTTACAAGGGTGCTCAATCTCCAGCGTGCTCAGTCTCTTTCTCATCCTACGGTCGCGCGTGGCCCGTTGGATTGCTGACGGTCTAACGTCTGTCTCGTTTTGGCACGTTCTCTAAAGTTTTCTGAGGAAGCCTTTGGGGTTGCCGTTTGAGCGGAAAGCCCTGAGTAAAAAATGGATTTCCTCCGGGGTAGATGGCAGATCGGAAGACTTTCGGGGGGAGATGAGAGTGCTTTCGTCCTACGGGGCAGCGTTGTGGCGAAGCTTCTGCGGACGAACCGCCAACGGCCAGACTAACTGGAAAAAATCAGATTTGATTCTGCTTTATTCAGCCTTAAGCGGAAGTGCTAAGAAAAATCGGCTTCACCATCGCTTCGATCTTTGCAGCCATTTCCTCGGCGGGGATGCGGTCAGGCGTCTGGTACCAGCGGCGCGCGGCTCCGAAGATGGCCCAGGCAGCGGTCGTCGCCAGCAGTTGAGCATCGACGCCCGGGTGGCAACTCATGGTGAGCAGCGCCCTCCTGAAACATGCCCTCCACAACCGGGATGATGGAGCCTTCGAGGGGCATCTTCGTCAACTGGCTGGGACAGCCCGTGGTTTCGGCGAGGTAGTCGCAGACGCCCAGGGCAATCGCGCGGAGAGCGCCGTCGCAGTTCGAAAAAGAAAGTCCTCGCCGCGCGATCAGGTCGCGGAAGCGGGCTGGCGGTCATGGCCTGCAGCAGGGCATTCTTGTCGGGATAGTGCAGGTAAAAGGTGGCCCGGTTCAGAGTGGCCTCGTCGGCGATCTCCTGAATGGAGATGTCGTCGAACTCCTTTTGAGTCAGCAACTTGACGAGGGCCTCCATCAGCATGCGGCGGCTGCGCAAGATGCGGGGATCGGTCGCTTCTGCTGCTGTTCCGGGTTGGAGCGCCTGCAGCCATCTAGGCCTTCAGAATACCTCCTTTCCCAGCAATAGATGCATAAGCGACGACTGTCGATTTATCTGAATCGACATTTGTTTACTAAGCATCATATGTCGCATAGGAGGTTCTACTCATGCCCACACTTCTTCACATCGATTCCAGCCCACTCTATGGCCGGTCAGTCTCTCGCCAGCTCACCGGTGCGTTCGTCACCGCAATGGAAGTCTTCGCATCCGAACGGAACGGTCATCGACCGCGACCTCAACGCAACCCCGATTCCGCCCGATCACCGCCGAATGGGTAGGCGCTGTCTACACGCCCGGAAGAGGCGCGCACTCCGCAGCAGAAGGAGCTGCTCTCGCTCTCGGACTCGTTGCTGGCCGAATTAGAGCAGGCCGACGAGTACGTTTTCGGCGTGCCGATGCATAACTTCGGCGTGCCCTCGGTGCTCAAGCTCTGGATCGACCAGATCGCTCGCGTCGGGCAAGACCTTCTCTTATGCGGACGGGACGCCGAAGGGCCTGATCATTGGCAAGAAGGCGACTTTCATCATCGCCACCGGCGGGATCTACGACGCCCAGACGCAGATGGCCTCGTTCAATTTTGTCGAGCCATATTTGCGGTCGCTCTTTGGCTTCCTCGGCCTGACGGATGCGACTTTCCTCACCGCAGGTGGAACCATGGCGCTGAACTACGGGCAGGACCGGGACGCCTTTCTCGCGCCGCATCTTCAGGCCGTGCAGACGCACGCGCAGACGATCTAAGGAAGACGAAATATGAAGATTGTTTCTGTCATTGCGCGCTATCTGCTGGGGCTGATGTTTACCGTCTTTGGCCTGAACGGGTTCCTCAACTTCATCCACCAGCCGCCGCCAGCGAATCCGCTGGCATTGCAGTTCTTTGTCGCCATCATCGCGATCGCATTTGCCGCCGTTCTTCTTCGCGGTGCAGCTGCTTGGCGGGCTGCTGTTGCTTTCAGGCTTCTTTGTGCCGCTCGCGCTCACGCTGCTTGCGGCGGAGCTTTACAACATTCTTGCCTTCCACCTCACGCTATCGCCAGGCATCGCTCCGGCGCTGGTGGCCTGCGTGTTGTGGGTGCTGGTCTTCGTCCAATACCGAGAAAGCTTCAAGGGCATTCTTGCCGCGAAGCCTGCATCGCAGCCATAATTTTGTCGCGGCAACGAGGTAGCACTGCACTCTTTGCCGCGAAGCGTGCACGTGGAGGAAAGCGGCTTCCGCCTGAAAAGACGGAGGCCTCGCTCTTGAGCTTGCCTGCCGTTCACCAGCCGACGGCTATCAGCAGGGTTTTCGGGTTGGAACAGCCGATGTCGGCAGAGTATCCCCCGGCGTCGTTATACGGGAAGGCGTACTGCTGCATGTTGATCGCCTGGGCTTCAATCCATTGAGCGTAGTGGTCATAGGGTTCCAGTTGATAGAAGGCTGCTGGATTTCCCCACATTCCCTGGTTGGTAAGAGCCCCGGCAGCGTTAAACTCTGGCGTTCCAGAGATTGGAGCGGTATGGCGGAAGATCGCGGCGGAGAGATCCGGATTCGCGCCTAAGCCGTCGCCATTTGGTCCGGCAAGCGGAATGGTGATTCCGTTGAAGGACCAGATGCTGGAGATGTAGTTGGCGTAGTAATTCTGGTCCGCCCCACCGGCGTTAAAACCAGCGCCACCCGGCTCGATGATGCGATACGGAGCATAGTTATCCAGATCCGACTGGAAGTCGCCGCGCGGGTGTCGAGGGAACTGCATTTGCATAGCGCTGGAAGGTCACTGACCTATCTTCCATGAAGGTCTGCAGATTTTCTCCGAGCGCTATATTCGTGCCGTCGGTGCAAGTGAGATTGAATGCTATCTTGAGGCCGAAGGCGTCGACGCGGGTTGTGTCCATGTTGATGGAAGTGGGGCCGACGGTGAACTCGATGAAGTCCCAATAGTCGGTGTTGTCTTCGGCAAGAGTCGGGTCGTTGAGGAAGAAGTACATGCGCCCCGCCGAATTGGCCGGCATCGCAAAGGTTGGCTGTTGCGCAAACGTGTAGGCGCTCGCGACTCCGTTGATGTTGGCGGTCCAGGTGATCTGATCGTCGGCGTATGCGCCGTTGGTGCGGTTGAGGAACTTGACCATCAGGACGTCCCCAGCGGGCGTGGCAGGTATGTTGCTTCCGTCGAAGAAGGGCGCGCCTCCCCAAAGGCTGGGGTTGAGAGCAGGCGTGGTTGCGGTGACCGTTGTGCTGGTTGGCGAAACGCCGAGCGTGTTGTTAGCCAGCACCTGGTAGTAATACTGACTCGACGCAGAGACCAATGCATCCTGGAACCAGTTGCTCTTGGTGGTCCCAATCAGATTGCTGGTTGCCGGCGTGAATGGAGAGGTGATGCTGCGGTAGATGTAGTAGGTCGTCGCGACTGTGCCCACGCCGGAGTTGGTCGAGTTCCAGACGAGGTCGATCTCGTTGGCGTTCTCAGCCATCGCGGTTAAGCCGGTGAGAGTAGCGGGAGCGGCAGTCGACGGCGTTGCCGGGAGGGATGTTGCTGAGGTCAGGGCGGCTCCCGAAGTTCCAGACGAGGTCGAGGCTATGACCTGGTAATAGTACGTCGTGGATGGCTGAACGCCGGGGCCCGGTCGGGGACTGAGTAAGAGTGGCGGGATAGTTGTTGTCCACGTAGCTGGTAATTCCGATAGTGGTGCCGAGCAGATTGGCAGCCGACGGCGTGAACGGAGTGGTCGTGCTGCGGTATACCGAATAGTTCACCGGGGCAGTATTCGGGGCCACAGTTGCACTCGGAACCCACCGCAAATCGACCTGCTGAGAGGAAGAACCTACCGCCGTCAAACTGGTTGGAGCCGCGACAACACCGGCGACGGGCGTGGTAGCGGTAGCTTGCGCGGAGGCTGCCGAGGTACCGTCCGAGTCGAGCGCTTTCACGACGTAATAATACGTGGTCGAAGAGGAGAGGCCGGTGTTGGAGTAGGTGGTTCCGGTGAGCCCGCTTGCGATCAACGTGGTCGGATTCGCAGTCTGTTCCGCCATAGACGCTGTAGCAACTGATGGTGCAGTTCGCCGGCGGAGCGTGACTGCCGTCCAACTCAAGCCGATCGACGCTTGGGGAAGAGGCGGTCGCCGTCAGCCCGGTTGGCGCCGAGGGAACCGTGGTGCAATCGCCGACGAATCAAGCACCTCGATGCCGTTGATCATGGGTTGATCGTTGGCGCCGTTGGTGAAGGCGACCACGATGTCGCCGCTGCTGTTGGCGGTTGCGGTGTATTGCTCGACCACCGCCGTAAGTTTCGCACCGGCCGTGGCGTAGATGTCGAAGTTGGTCAGCACCGTTGTGCCGTTAATGGCCACATTAAATTCACGGCTGCCGGCCGCGGAGAAATAGAGCTCGGCAAAATGCAGACGAACGGTGTAGCTGGTCCCAGAGGTGAGGCCGGGAATCGTGTACGTGGAGCGCCTTGCCGCGCCGACTGGTAGACCGCTGCAGGAGCGGCCGTGGCGCTGACGCTGGAGGGGATGGTGATGGTGCTGGGTACAGAGTAAGTGCTCCCGCCGGTGTAGTCTTCGTCGGCGACAAAGGAGTTATCGCCGCCGCCTGAATCGCTCACGGCCGCGCCGCCAGCGTCGATGGATGCCAGGGAGATTCCGCCGGAGGATGCGGCGGAGGTAGTCGCGGTGGCCTGGCCGGAGGCGGCCGAGGTGCCGTCCGAGTCAACCGCTTTCACGACGTAGTAGTAGGTAGTCGAAGCCGCGAGGCCGGTATTGGAGTAGGTCGTGCCGGTCAGGCCGCCTGCAATTAAGGTGGTCGGGTTCGCAGTCGTGCCGCCGTAGACGCTGTAGGAGCTGATGGTGCAGTTCGCCGGAGGAGTCACCGCCGCCCAACTCAAGCCGATGGTGCTGGAAGAGGACGCTGTCGCCGTCAGTCCACGTCGGCGCTGCGGGAACCGTAGTGCACGATGGTGCTGCTGATGTGGTCGCGGTCGCTTGCGTTGAGGCTGTGGAAGTACCGTCGGCGTCGACCGCCTTGACGATGTAGTAGTAAGTTGTCGATGCTGTGAGGCCGGTGTTGGAGTAAGTTGTCCCCGTAAGCCCGCTTGCAATCAGGGTAGTCGGATTGGCAGCGGTACCGCCATAGACACTGTAGGAACTGATGGTGCAGTTGGCCGGGGGAGTTACTGCCGTCCAGCTCAAGCCAATGGCGCTTGAGGAAGTGGCCGTCGCGGTCAGCCCGGCCGGCGCCGGGGGAACCGTGGTGCAGCTGCTCGTCGTACTACGAATCTCAATGCCGCTGGATTTGGGTTGGTCGGCAGTTCCGTTGGTGAAGGCGATGACGATCTGGCCGCTGCTGCTGGCGGTCGCCGTAAACTGCTTGACCAAAGCTTTGTTTGCTCCGACGTTGGCGAAGATGTCGAAGTTGCTCAACACCGACGTGCCATTGATGGCCACGTTGAAAACGCGGTCGCCGGCAGCAGTGAAATAGAACTCGGCGAAGTGCAGCAGGACCGTGTATTGGCTGCCGGCGGTCAGGCCGGGAATCGTGTAGGTGAATTGCCCGGCGCGCTCGGATTGATAGACCGCCGCTGGCGCAGCGTTGGTGACGCCTGCGGTGACGATGGTGTTCGCCGTCACGGCTGTGCCGCCGCCTGCTGAGTAGTCTTCGTCGGCAACGAAAGAGACGTCGCCGCCACTCGCGTTGCTCTCTGCCGGTCCGCCTGCGTTGATGGCCACGATCTCCGTTCCGGACGCTGCCGGTTGTGTGGTCGCCGATGCTTGTGCCGAAGCCGTTGAATTCCCATCCGAATCCACGGCTTCAATGACGTAGTAGTAGGTTGTTGAGGCGGAGAGGCCGGCGTTGGTATAGCTCGTGCCCGTCACAGCGCTCGTAACAAGATTGGCAGAGGACGGGGTAAAGCCATTTGTAGTGCTTCCGTAGACGCTGTATGAGCTGATGGTGCAGTTTGCCGGAGGCGTGTCTGCGGTCCAGTTCAAGCTGATGGCGTTAGAAGAGGTCGCGGCCGCTGTGACTCCAGTGGGCGCGGAGGGAAGGGTAGAGCACGATGCCGCAGAGGTCTTTGCGCTGACCTGCGCCGATGGCGAAGAAGCGCCGTCCGCGTCGAGCGCTTCGACGACGTAGTAGTAAGTGGTCGAAGCCGTGAGGCCGGTGTTGGAGTAAGTCGTGCCCGTAAGGGCGCTCGCGATAAGGGTGCTAGGGCCCGGTGTAAATCCGCTGGCGGTACCTCTGTAGACGCTATAGGAACCAATCGTGCAGTTCGCTGGGGGAGTTACTGCCGTCCAGCTTAGGTTGATGACGCTCGCCGAGGACGCGGTCGCAGTAAGCCCGCCCGGTGCGGGTGGTACGGCCCCGCAACTGGCGGTGGCGCCGCGTATCTCGATTCCACTGACTACAGGTTGGTTTGCAGTTCCGTTGGTGAAAGCTATGACGATCTGGCCGCTCGAGTTGGCGGTAGCCGTGAACTGCTCGACCAGCGCGGCGTTCTTTCCGACATTTGCAAAGATATCGAAGTTATTCAGCACTGTCGTGCCGTTGATGGCGACGTTAAAGACACGCTGGCCCGCCGCAGTGAAGTAGGTCTCTGCGAAGTGCAGGAGGACCGTGTATTGAGTCCCTGCGGTCAGGCTGGGAATCGTGTACGTAGAGACTCCGGCGCGCGAGTGTTGATAGACCGCCATGGGCGCGGCGTTCGCTCCGGGCTGCGTGAGAGCAATGGTGGAGACGCTTGCCTGGCCGTCGCCGCCGCCGCTAAAGTCCTCGTCGGCGACAAAGGAGTAATCTCCACCGCCGGAGTTGCTCTCCGCCGGGCCGCCGGCGGCGATCGCTACTATTTCCTGCGCGGCGGCGCGGGTCGATTGCAGAAGAGCCCAGAGCCAAGAGTACGATCAGACCGACCAAGCTAAGAACCTTGTTGCCCGGAAGCATCGAATATTTGTTCGACATATAAGCTCTCCTGTTTGCGTTGCAGGTTTGTCTCGGGGACGTCTATCGAATTTCTATTCCACTGACGACGGGTTGATTTGCGGTCCCCTGGGTGAAGGCGATCACAATCTGGCCGCTGCTGTTCGCTGTAGCTGTGAACTGCTCGACCAACGCCGCATTGACTCCCACTGTGGCGTAAATGTCGAAATTACTTAGCACCGTCGCGCCATTGATGGAGACGTTGAAGACGCGAGCGCCGGCCGCGGTGAAGTAGGTTTCGGCGAAGTGCAGCAGGACGGGATACTGAGTACCCGCCGCGAGGCCGGGAATTGTGTAGGTGAAGGTTCCGGCGCGCGCGTGCTGATAGACCGCCATCGGCGCGGCATTGGCGCCGGGTTGAGTGAGGTTAATCGTGGCCGAGGTGACGGAGTTGTCGCCGCCGCCGCTGAAGTCCTGGTCGGCGACGAAGGAGTAGTCGCCACCAGCCGAATTGCTCTCCGCCGGGCCGCCAGCGGCGATGGCCAGGATCTCGGCGCCGCCTACTGCCGAAGTGGTTGCGGTCGCTTGCGCCGAAGCTGCGGAGGTTCCGTCGGCGTCAGCCGCTTTGACGACGTAGTAGTAGGTTGTCGAGGCGGCGAGGCCTGTGTTGGAGTAGGTGGTTCCGGTTAGGCCGCCTGCGATGAGCGTGGTGGGGTTCGCCGTCGTGCCGCCGTAGACGCTGTAGGAGCTGATGGTGCAGTTCGTCGGAGGAGTGACTGCGGTCCAGCTCAAGGCGATGGCGCTGGAGGAGGAGGCCGTCGCCTTCAGCCCGGTTGGCGCCGAAGGAACCGTGGTGCAGCTCGCGGATGACGATCCCAGAACCTCGAGCCCATTGATCATGGGTTGATCGATCGTGCCGTTGGTGAAGGCAATCACGATTTGGCCGCTGCTGTTGGCGGTTGCGGAATACTGTTCGACGACCGCCGTGAAGTTGGCTTTGGCCGTTGCGTAGATGTCGAAGTTGGTCAGCACTGTTGTGCCGTTGATGGCGACGTTGAATATTCGCTGACCAGCGGCGGAGAAATAAAGTTCAGCGAAGTGTAGTCGCACGGTGTAGCTGGCTCCGGCGGTGAGGCCGGGAATGGTGTATGTCACTGCTCCCTGACGCGCGGACTGGTAGACCGCAGCCGGGGCGGCGTTGGTGACGCTGGCGGGGATGGTGATTGTGTTGGTGACCGAATAGGTAGTTCCACCGGTGCTGTAGTCTTCGTCCGCGACGAAGGAGTTGTCGCCGCCGCCGGAGTTGCTCGCGGCCGCGCCACCGGCGTCGATGGAAACAACTGAAGTTCCGGTTGATCCGGAGGAAGTGGTTGCGGTGGCCTGGTTCGATGCCGCCGATGCGCCGAACGAGTCGAGCGCTTCGACGACATAGTAGTAGGTAGTGGAAGCCGCCAAGCCGGTGTCGGAATAAGAGGTGGCGGTTACGCCGGTCTTGTCCAACGTGCTCGGGGACGCGGTGAAGCCATTCACCGTGCTGCGATAGACGTTGTACGAAGTGATCGTGCAGGGAGGGTTCGCAGGGGCGGCTGTCCAAGTCAAGCCTATGGAGCTGGAGGAAGAGGTGGTTGCGGTCAGATTGGTCGGCCCCGTTGGGGGAACCGAGGTGCATGACGGGGCGGCTGAAGTGGTGGCTGTTGCCTGGGCCGAGGCTGCGGAGGTGCCGTCTGCGTCGACTGCCTTTACGACGTAGTAGTACGTCGTAGAAGGCGCGAGGCCATTGTTGGTGTAGGTCGTCCCGGTTAGCCCACTTGCAATCAATGTTGTCGGATTCGCAGTCGTGCCGCCATAGACACTGTACGAGCTAATGGTGCAGTTGGCCGGAGGAGTGACGGCCGACCAGCTTAGGGCGATGGCGCTGGAGGAGGAGTCCGTTGCCGTGAACCCGGTTGGGGCGGAAGGAATGGTCGAGCAAGCAGCGGACGTGCCGAGCACTTCGAGTCCGTTGATCATCGGTTGATCGATGGCGCCATTGGTGAAGGCGATCGCAATCTGGCCGCTACTGTTGGCGGTGGCGGCGAACTGCTCCACGACCGCCGTGAAGTTCGCCCTGGCCGTGGCGTAGATGTCGAAATTGGTCAGCACCGTTGTGCCGTTGATTGCAACGTTGAAGATGCGCTGACCGGCAGCCGAGAAGTAAAGCTCGGCGAAGTGCAGACGGACGGTGTAGCTGGCGCCGGCGGTGAGGCCGGGAATTGTATACGTCACAGACCCTTGCCGCGCCGATTGATAGACCGCGGTGGGGGCTGCGTTCGTAACCCCAGCGGGGATGGTGATGGTGTTGGTGACCGCGTAAGTGGTTCCACCGCTGCTGTAGTCTTCATCTGCGACGAAAGAATTGTCGCCGCCGCCGGAGTTGCTTACTGCCGCGCCGCCGGCGTCGATGGATACGACTGAGGCGCCGGATGAGGCTGGGGTGGTGGCAGTCGCCTGTGTCGAGGCCGCCGATGTGCCGTCCGCGTCAACCGCTTTGATGACGTAGTAGTAAGTGGTGGAGGCAGCGAGGCCGGTGCTCGAGTAAGTGGTGCCGGTCACGCCGCTTGCAATCAGGCCGGTTGGATTCGGGGTCGTGCCGCCGTAGACGCTATAGGAACTGATGGTGCAGTTGGTTGGAGGAGTGACGGCCGCCCAGCTGAGGCTGATCGCGCTTGAGGAAGAAGCTGTTGCGGTCAGCCCGATTGGCGCAGCGGGAACCGCGGTGCACACCGGAGTGACCGGCGTCGTCGCCGTGGCTTGCGCCGAAGCTGCCGAGCTGCCATCTGCGTCAACGGCTTCCACTTTGTAGTAATAGGTCGTTGAACCGGTGAGGCCGGTGTCGGCGTAGCTGGCGGTGGTTACTCCGCTTGCCACTAAGTTGGCCGAAGACGGAGTGAATCCGCTTGTGGTGCTGCGATAGATGTTGTAGAAACTGATGGCGCAGTTGGCGGGCGGGTTCACGGCGGTCCAGGTCAGGTTGATGACGCTGGAGGAACCTGCGGTTGCTGCGAGCCCGGTTGGCGCCGAAGGCAGGGTGGTGCAGCTGGTTGCGGCCGAACGAGGATCGGGCACGGCGACAATCGTGAACGAGGTCGAACCGCTCGTCAGCCCAGGGGCCGTGGCGGTCACTGTTACAGTCCCAGGAGTGAACTGGCTGCGGAGGGCGATCCGGGTCATGCCGCCCTCAACCTGCAACTCAGGATCGCCGGGAGAGTGATAGAAAGCGTCAGGCACGCCACCTATATAGGTCGAGGTGGCGTTGGAGTATGCGTCTGTATTGGTGGATACATATTGCTGAGTTCCGCCCTGATACGTAGCTGGGCCGGTCACCGAGAAAGTGATGTTGTCGGAGGCAAGAGGCTCCCAATTACCATTTGCGTCTTCGATCGTGGCCGTAACAAAGGCGGCGTCAGAACCATTCGCCGTCACCTGGAAGGTCGAGCCACTCGGCTTGGTCAGCTCGGGCACGACGGTGAGCACGATCTTGTTTTCTGCTCCGGCGGTCGTCCTGCTGTCGGTTGCGACGACGGCGCCGGACGCATTCAGGCATTCCGCTGTCACCGTGCCGGAAGCCCACGGCACAACCCAGGAAGTCTGGAAAGGTATCTGCGTTGCAGTTTGCGTCTGGTTGCCTTCGTCGTTCGAGTTCCAGGGGTTTGGCGTCTCGATGGAACCCTGTTGTACGCCATTGACAAGTAGCTCGACCGAGGGGCAATTGCTGAAGGCGTTCACCTGGACACTGCCTGCGGAAAGATTCCAATGTCCCGCCAGGTGCACGACCGGCTTGATCGTGAATGGGGTCCAGGCGGCCTCATAGACGTAATACAACAACTTCGGCAAACGATTTTGGTCCATCGAGGAAGCGCCTAGCGAGCGGACCATGTTCGCGTTTCCGGGCGCTGTCTGGCTGTTGCCGGCTTCTACATATTGGCCGGTCTCGCCAGGAGTGTCCGCGAAATACCACTGCGCCATTCCCATGGTGTTTGCTGCCCGGCCCTTTTGCCAGTTGTCGAGGAAAGGCGCCACAAAGGCGAGCTCATAGTTCCAGGCCAGTCCGCGCGCCGTGCCGGTGCCCCAGTACTCTGAGCCCCAGGCTGGATTGTTGGTGAGATTCTGACCGAGGGCAGAATCAGTCGTCTCCTTGACGCCGACCTCGCAGCCTTCCAGGGTGCAGCCGAGCAAGTAGCCGTTGACACTGTCCGGCGTGCGGTCGGCTGCGATGCGGGTATTGATTGGGTCCCACATCGTATTTAGCGCCAAAAGTGGCTTGCCGACGGACTCTTCCATCGTGCCGTTATTCGATTCCCAATCGAGAATCGACGGATGACTGCGGTCGCGAATGATCATGTCGCGGTGCAGCTCTTCCTTGAGCGTCACCATGTCAGTCGTCGGCGAGGCGAAGGCTTCCTCGTTGTCTCCGCTGGGCTGGTCGATCATGATGCCGTAGGCATCGGCCGCGTTGACGAACTCTTCGCTTGAGGTGGAGTGGCCCGGACGCCATATATTGCCGCCCTCCGCGGCCATTAGCGAGAGATCGCGCCATTGCTGTTCTTCCGGAACGGATGATCCCAAGCCCGGATAGTCATAGCGCCCCGAGCCGCCCCACAAGTTCATCGCGTGGCCGTTGAAGTAGGGAAGGTTCGTATCCCAGGTGATGGTGCGAATGCCGAGAGGGCTCTGCGCAACATCCACCACGACTCCATTGACGCTGACGATGTGGTTGACGGTGTACATGTACGGCGTGCCATAGATGGAATTGTTCGGATACCACAATGTCGGATTGTTGACAGTTATCTGCTGACTGAACATTGGAGTGGCAGAGGATGGGAAACTGCCCGGAGTCATCGGAGCAATTGCCTGAGTGACGGGCGACGCGGTGGCGACAACGTTTCCGTTCGCATCTACGATCTGCGTCGTCAGGGTTACCGTTTGTGACGTAGTGTTCTCGTTGAGAACATTGGTTTCAACCTGGATGACAGCTGAGGCGGCGGTTGCGGTGCCGCTGGAGGCGGGGACCTCGGATACGGTCGCGACATAGGTGCCCCAGGTCTTCTGATTCGAATACACGTTGACGGGAATATGCACCTTGTTGGTGATGAACATCTTTACCGGCCGAAACAATCCGGCCATGGCCTGGCCGAAACGGAAGACCTCGGAGAATTGAGGATCTTCGAACCAACTATTTCCCCTGGAAACGCTGACTGCGAGCACATTATCGCTGGAGCCGTCGGCTTTGATGTACGGCGTGAGGTCGACGATGAAGGGAATGAAACCTACGACGTGCGAAGCCTCCGAGTCGGCGGCGACGGCGCTGACGCCGGGCAGCAGCGTTCCATTGATGTACACCTGAGCGCCGGTGTGAGCGCCCTCGAACTCGACCATGATCTTGCTGCTTGCATACGTTGGGTCAACTTTGAAGTGCAGACGATACCAGTTGTTTTGGCCGCACACCGACCCCTGGCCTCCGCCCGAGGACTGGTTGATGAACGAGCGCCATATATTGGCGTCGTTTGGAATGCCGACTTGCGTCCAGTCCGGTGTCGAGATGGTGCTGCCGCACGCGGGGCCGGCTTCGGAGGCAGGAACCGCCGTTTCGACGTAGGTCGGGCTCGCGTAGGTCGTGGAGTCCTCATTGTTCTCGTACCACCAATTGCTTTGCGGCAAAGCGGCGGCCGGATCCGTCGCAGCAGCATTCCCTACGAAGTTCGGTACACCTTGCGAGAGATTGATCGTGATGCGGTTTGACGCGGGAGGCGCCGGCTGCGCGTTCGCCGGAGTCAAGGCCATTACTGCGGCGAAGAGCAGCAGTGCCGCTGCCACTGGTCCGGAAGGTCTGCGGAAGCCCTCCGGCACGAATGCTTCTGGCACCGCGCGACAGCCAAGTTGTGATCCCTGGGACTGCTGATTTTCGCGAAGGCTTTTGATGTAGATGCATTCGGTAGGCATGGCTCTCCTTTTGGCTGTTGGCATGTTTCTCAGCGTGCCGAGGGATCGACGAATGTGGTTTGTGAAGAGGCTAGGGAGACCGGCGACAGGTTGTGACGCCGGTCTCCTCGTTGGTTACCTGATTTCGATACCGGAGATGAGGGGTTGGTCAGCGGCGCCGTTGGTGAAGGCGATGACGATCTGCCCGCTGGAGTTGGCGGTGGCGGTGAACTGCTCCATCAGCGCCGCATTTTTGCCGACATTGGCGTAGATGTCGAAGTTGCTGAGCACCGAGGTTCCGTTGATGGCCACGTTGAAGGTGCGCTGGCCGGCCGCAGTGAAGTAGGTTTCGGCGAAGTGCAACAGCACGGTGTGCTGGGACCCGGCTGTAAGACCGGGGATGGTGTAGGTGGAGATCCCGGCCCGTGCGTGTTGATAGACCGCCATCGGCGCGGCGTTGGCTCCGGGCTGGGTGAGGGTGATGTTGGCGGTAACGACCTGATTGTTGCCGCCGCCAACGAAGTCTTCGTCGGCGACGAAGGAGTAGTCGCCGCCACCGGAGTTGCTCTCCGCCGGTCCGCCTGCAGCGATGGCTACGAACTCAGAACCGGAGGATCCGGCTTGGGTCGTTGCCGTGGCTTGTGTGGAAGCTGCCGAGGTTCCGTCACCATCGACTGCTTTGACAAGGTAGTAGTAGGTGGTCGATGCCGTGAGGCCGGTGTTGGAGTAGGTTGTGCCGGTCACGCCGCTGGCGATCACAGTGGTTGGATTTGCCGTCGTTCCACCATAGACGGTGTAGGAGCTGATAGTGCAGTTGGCCGGTGGAGTTACCGCTGACCAGCTTAGACCGATGGCCGTCGAAGACGATGCGGTAGCTGTCAGTCCAGTGGGCGCCGAAGGAACGGCGTTGCAGGAAGCTGCGGCAGTCTTCGCGCTGGCCTGTGTCGATGCAGTGGAGGCGCCATCTGCGTCGACTGCTTCGACGACGTAGTAGTACGTCGTTGAAGCAGTTAAGCCAGTGTTGGAGTAGGTCGTGCCGGTGGTGGTGGTGAGCAGGTTGCCAGTGCCCGGAGTGAAGCCGCTGGTCGTGCTGCCGTAGAGCTTGTAGGAACTGATCGTGCAGTTCGCCGGTGGAGCGACTGTTGACCAGCTCAGGCCGATGACGCTCGATGATGACGCGGTTGCGGTCAGTCCAGCGGGAGCCGAAGGAACTGCGGAGCAGGTTCCGCCGGAAGCGCTGCGGATCTCGATGCCGCTGGCCTTGGGCTGGTCGGCGGTACCGTTGGTGTAGGCGATCACGATCTGGCCGCTGGAGTTCGCGGTGGCCGTGAACTGCTCGACGAGTGCTTTGTTGGCTCCGACCAGGGCGTAGATGTCGAAGTTGGTGAGCACCGAGGTTCCGTTAATGCTTACGTTGAAGACGCGCTTGCCTGCGGCGGTCCAGTAGAACTCGGCGAAGTGCAGCAGCACGGTGTACTGGCTGCCGGCGGTCAGGCCGGGGATGGTGTAGGTGAACTGCCCGGCACGCTCCGTCTGATAGACCGCCGCCGGTGCAGCGTTGGTGATGCCAGCGGTGGTGATGGTGTTGGCGGTGCCATCGGTGCCCCCGCCGGTGCCGTACTCGTCAGCGACGAAGGAGTAGTCGCCACCGCCGGAGTTGCTGACGGCTGGTCCACCGGCGTTGATGGCGACGATCTCGTTACCCGAGGCCGCAGCCTGGGTGGTCGCGGTGGCCTGGGATGAGGCGGACGAGGTTCCGACGGCATCGACGGCTTCGACGACGTAGTAGTAGGTGGTCGATGCGGACAGTCCGGTGTTGGAGTAGCTGGTGCTGGTTACTCCGCTGGCGATGAGGTTGCCGGAGCCGGGCGTGAAGCCGCTGGTCGTGCTGCCGTAGACGCTGTACGAGCTGATGGTGCAGTTGGCCGGCGGAGTTACCGCACTCCAACTCAACCCGATCGCGCTCGACGAGGATGCTGTTGCCGTCAAGCCGGTCGGAGCCGAGGGAACTGTACTGCAAGCTACCACCGGCGCCTTGCGTCGTGGCCGATTGCTGTGGCGACGGCCCGGATGATCCTTGTGCGTCGACCGCCTCAATGACGTAGTAGTAGGTTGTCGAAGCCGCGAGTCCGGTATTGGAGTAGGTGGTTCCCGCTGTCGAGGCCACCAGATTGCCGGAGCCGGGAGTGAAACCGCTGGCCGTGCTGCGGTAGACGTTGTAGGAACTGATCGAGCAGTTGGCCGGTGGAGTGACTCCGCTCCAGCTTAACCCGATCGCGCTCGAGGAACTCGCCGTCGCCGTTAAGCTAGCGGGAGCAGATGGAATCGCTGAGCACGAAGCGTTGCCGCTTTTGACTGCCTCGATTCCGTTGATGAATGGCTGATCTGCGCCGCCGTAGATGAACGTGACGATGATCTGGCCAAACTTGTCGGCGGTCGCTGAATATTGCGGATCGTAGGCAATATTCTCTCCGCCTGCCGTCTTGAATACATCGAGGTCGTTGAAAACATACTTGCCGTTCATCTGGACGCTGAAGATGCGGTCTCCGGGACCTGTCCAATAGGTCTCCGCGAAATGCATTTTGACGGTATACGGTGCGTCCGCGACCAGGCCGGTCAGGACGTAGGTGAAAGGCACATAGCGCTCGGACAGATAGACCGCCGCTGGCGCCGAATTGGCGTTCGTCGTGACGGCAGTTGTCGATGTCGCTGTGTCGCCGCCATTGAAGTCTTCGTCAGCGACAAAGTTGCCCGCTGCGGCGCCACCCGAGTTGATGGCAAGATCGGTCGTGGCGCCAGGAGTCGCCCCGACAGGATTGCTGCCCGTCGTGGGAATAATTTCGATCGCTTCAATGGTGGGTTGGTCAGCTGCTCCGACAGTGGTCTGAATCTCGATGATGCCGTTTTCGTCGGCGGTGGTATAGAACTCCTCAGCGATCGCTGTATTGATTGCTCCGGTTTGCGCGAAGATATCGAAGTTGGTGAGGACCTGCTCGCCATTGATCGATACGTTGAACTGGCGCTGCCCTACTGCCGTGGAGCCAAAGTCCACAAAATGCAGACGAACGTTATAACCACCCAACGGATTCAGGCCGGGAATGGTCCATGCCGCGGCTCCCCAGCGCTCCACGTTATAGATCGCCTGCGGCGCCGGGTTGCTGACCAGCGAGGTGTTGACAGGAGTCAGGCCTGCAGGTGGACCTGCGCTCCAGTGGTAATTTGTGGATCCACCCAGGACGATGGGGGCAGGACCTGCCGCTCCTGCGACTGCAGGCTGCGGGGGATTCGAGTTCATATAGGTGCCGACTGCGTATCCGCCGGCACTCAATTGCATGCCGGTGCTATTTCCCGGGGCCTGCGTGGTCACTGTCGCGTTGGCGGCGGTGGACTCGCCGCCGAAGTTCGCCGCTTTCACCGTGTAGTAATAGGTCGTGCTCGGCATCAGGGCAGTATTCACGTACGACGTTGCAGTGACATTCTGCGCGACGAGCGTGGACAGAGTTGGCGCGGTTCCCGACGTTGTTGTCGCGTAGATATCGTAGGTAACGCCGGGCGTCGTACTTGCCGTCCAATTCAGGGTAACTGCGTTGCTATAGTTTGCCGTCGCGGTAAGTCCCGTGACCGGGGCGGGAGCGCCAGCGGACCATTGAGAGTAATTCACGTAGTTAACGACGAGGTTAGAGGGGAATCCCTGGCCATTCGGCGTTCCGCCGTTTCCCCCGATTCCGGAACTAAGGATAAAGTTGATCGGCTGGGTAAATTCCCATTGGTCAGTTGCTCCGATGTTCGCCAGGTTTACCGTGGCGTAGGCAACACCATCCAGTAAGTACGTAAACGAATATGGCGCCCATTCCGTGCTGAAGACATGAAAGCCGTTGTCGAAGGTGGCGCTTCCTGTCAGGTTGACGGCGGAGCTGATTCCGCCGTATTCGTAGTAGGTTTGCCCATCGGTCTGTCCGCCGTGGACGGTGGAGCCGTTATGCTGGTTGTTCGCGGCCTGTAGCTCCATCATGTCCAACTCGCCGCACCATGGCCAGGGTATGCCGCCTGCAGTGCTGGGGGCCGAGGAGCCAGGGCCGGTGCCTGGTCCGTAAGCATCGGCGCCGAGAGCCCAAAAGGCCGCGCCCATGCCCACTGCGGATGGATTTTGGATGCGAGCGTCAATTCGTCCGTAGGGGCCAGCGTTATATGTGCTGGTCAACCTTGCCGAGGTGTATGGCACGGCGTTATTCGGGTTATACGTCATTGCGATGATGAGATCGCCGTTGCCATCCAGATATACGTTTTGCAGGCTGTCGCTGGTGTTTTGAATCGTGCCGTCGCCCCAGACCGCAGTCGGCTGGACATTGTTCCACCAATTGGCGTGGTTATAAGTGGTGCCGGCTGCTCCGGGGAAGTTTCCACCCCAAACCTGGGTCCACTGCGCGTGCAGCGCGGAGGTGCTCAAGAAAGAAATCGTCGCAAGAATGAGCAACATACGTTTGAAAACGCCGAGTGAGGTGACAGCGCTCGAAGCGGCAAGTGGGCGGAAACTATTCTGACTCACGGAGGACTCCTCAAAGAAGGGTTAAGACGGCGTATCTGTCTTGTCGCTTTTGTCGTGGCCGGCGGAGCGACAGTCCACCGGCCTTTGTGGAAGTGTTAGTTACCTGATTTCGATACCGGAGACGACGGGTTGGTTTGCGGTGCCGTTGGTGAAGGCGATGACGATTTGTCCGCTCGGGTTAGCGGTGGCGGTGAACTGCTCGACCAGCGCCGCGTTCTTGCCCACATTGGCGTAGATGTCGAAGTTGCTGAGCACCGACGTTCCGTTGATGGCGACGTTGAATGTCCGCTGGCCGGCTGCGGTGAAGTAGGTTTCGGCAAAGTGCAAGCAGCACCGTGTGCTGCGAACCAGCCGTCAGACCCGGGATGGTGTAGGTGGATGTGCCCGCCCGTGCGTGTTGATAGACCGCCATCGGCGCGGCGTTGGCTCCGGGTTGGGTGAGGGTGATGTTGGCGGTTACGACCTGGTTGTTGCCGCCGCCAACGAAGTCTTCGTCGGCGACGAAGGAGTAATCGCCGCCGCCGGAGTTGCTCTCCGCCGGACCGCCAGCGGCGATCGCGACGAACTCAGATCCGCGATGCCCGCTTGCGTCGTTGCTGTCGCCTGGGTGGATGCTGCCGAGGTTCCGTCCGCATCGACTGCTTCGACGACGTAGTAGTAAGTCGTTGAGGCAGTTAGTCCGGTGTTGGAGTAGGTCGTGCCCGTGACCCCGCTCGATAAAAGAGTTCCGGTTCCGGGACTGAAGCCGCTGGTCTTGCTGCCGTAGACGGCGTAAGAGCTGATGGTGCAGTTGGCCGGTGGAGTTACCGCCGACCAACTTAGACCGATGGCCGTCGAAGACGATGCGGTAGCTGTCAGTCCAGTTGGCGCCGGAAGGAACGGCGCTGCACGAAGCTGCCGACGGTCTTGGCGCTGGCTTGTGTGGATGCGGCCGAGGTGCCGTCTGCGTCGACGGCTTCGACAACGTAGTAGTAGGTGGTCGAAGCCGTTAGACCAGTGTTGGAGTAGGTCGTTCCGGTGGTGGTGGTGAGCAGATTTCCAGTGCCCGGAGTGAAGCCGCTGGTGGTGCTGCCGTAGAGCTTATAGGAGCTGATGGTGCAGTTCGCCGGTGGAGTTACCGCCGACCAGCTCAGGCCGATGGCGCTGGACGAAGACGCTGTTGCGGTCAGGCCGCCCGGAGCGGAGGGAACTGCGTTGCAGTTTCCTGATGAGGCGCTCCGGATCTCGATGCCCATGACGAGTGGCTGGTTAGCCGCGCCGAGGCTGAAGGCGATAACGATCTGGCCGCTGCTATTGGCCGTGGCGGTGAAGGTTTCGAGTAATGCCGCGTTCTTCCCGACAGCGCCGTAGATGTCAAGGTTGGTGAGTACGGTCGTGCCGTTGATGGCTACGTTGAACTGACGGCTCCCGGCGGTGGTGAAGTAGGTTTCAGCGAAGTGCAGCAGAACCGTGTAAGTACTCCCTGCTGTCAGGCCCGGAATCGTATAGGTAACGGCACCAGCGCGCCCGTACTGATAGACCCCCATCGGTGCTGCGTTTGCGCCGGGTTGGGTCAGGTTGATGGTAGCCGTGATGGGGCTGTTGGGACCTCCGCCGCTGAAGTCCTCATCTGCAACGAAGGAGTAATCGCCGCCACTCGCATTGCTCTGCGCAGGACCGCCGGCGGCGATGGCTACGATCTCGGTACCTGAGGAGGCTGCCTGTGTGGTCGCCGAGGCTTGGGTTGAGGCCGCTGACGTGCCATCCGCATCGAGTGCTTCGACGACATAGTAGTAAGTGGTCGATGCCGAGAGTCCGGTGTTGGAGTAGCTGGCGCTGGTCAGCGCGCTGGCGATCAGGTTGCCGGAGCCTGGAGTGAAGCCGCTGGTCGTGCTGCCGTAGACGCTGTACGAGCTAATGGTGCAGTTCGCCGGAGGAGTGACCGCCGTCCAGCTCAAGCCAATTGCACTTGACGATGAAGCCGTCGCCGTCAATCCTGTCGGCGCGGAAGGGACTGTGCTACAGCTGGCAGCGGAAGTCTTCGCGCTAGCCTGAGCCGAGGCCGCCGATGTGCCGTCTGCGTCGACGGCTTCAACGACATAGTAATAAGTTGTCGACGCCGCGAGGCCGGTGTTCGAGTAGCTGGTTCCAGCCGTCGTAGTCAGGAGGTTTCCCGAGCCAGGGGTGAAGCCACTCGTGGTGCTCCCGTAGACTTTGTAGGAGCTGATCGTGCAGTTCGCCGGTGGAGTTACTGCGGACCAACTCAGGCCGATCGCGCTCGATGAGGAGGCCGTCGCTGTCAGGCCGCCTGGCGCGGCGGGGACTGTGCTGCAAGTCCCGCCTTGCGTGGTTCCGCTTCCCTGTGCTGAGGCCGCCGATGAGCCGAAGCCGTCAACCGCTTCCACAACGTAGTAATAGGTGGTTGCGGCCGTCAATCCGCTATCGGCGAACGACGCCGTCATCAAACTCGAAGCTATCTGGTTGCTTGAAGAAGGCGTGAATCCGGATGTCGCGCTGCGGAACAGGTTGTAGCTAACCGAGCAAGACGTTCCGGCCGTGCTGCCGCCCCAACTCACACTGATTTGGCTTGAAGAAGTTCCGGTAGCCGAGGGCACTCCAGGGACGGTGGGAGCTGCCGCGCAACTGCCGCTGGAGCCTCCATAGGAGCTGACATCGCTCAGGATCGATGCAGAATTTACGACAGTACCCGCATTATCGACGGTGGGACTATCTGACGCGATCGTATAGGTGATCTGTCCGCTACCCGCCAGAAAGACGCTGAGCGCGTCGGTGATCGTAACCCCCTCGGCGACTGGAGCAGAGATCCCGCTGTTAGCAATGATGTTCACACCCTGATTGAAGAAGGAGTAGACGCCGATGCCGTAGGCGGAGTGGCTCGTGACTGCAGGCGCTACATAATATGAGGAGTAGCCGTCAATGCTGCCATCCATCCATGCGGCCTGACTGGGAACGTCATAAGGCATCTCGCTCTGGTAGAAGATGGTCTCGCCACCTTCTCCGTTCCACACCACCTGGTTCTGCTCGTAGTGTTCGACTGCGAGACCTAAGGCCGTGACGTTGTCTCCGTTGACCACTAGTCCATGCTGGGCGACGTTGCCGGTCCAGCTGGCGTCGGTTCCGTGGTCGGCACGCCACGCCCAGATGTTGTCGAGGATGACGTTGTCGCTGTCGACTTCGAGGCTGGTAGTCGCGGTCCCGGCGGTCGCTCCGCCGATGCGGAAGAAAACATCGCTGATCGAGGCGGGGTTACTGGCATGGCTGGCGCGCGATGCGCCTGCTACCCCAACCTGGAAAAGTACCGGCGAGTTGACCGGGCCGGCGTCGATGAGCAGGCCGGCGATCTGTACTCCGTTCACATCGGCGACGGTAATCGCGGCGGTTCCCGACTGCGGGACAAGGTTCGCGTAGCCGAGGCCAAGCACGACCGTGTTGGGGTTGGTGACGTTAATGGATCCGGAGTATTGGTAGATTCCTGGGGTCAGGATGAGGTTTTGGCCGGCAGCGAGCGCGGCATTGATCTGGGCCAGCGTGCTCGAGGGTGTGGCGATGAAGAAGGTGCCGATGGCCAGAGAGGTACCAGCATCGCCGCTACCGATTCCGCCACCAGACCAGCTCGTGCCTGACGAGTTCGTCCTGAGGCCTGGTGAGAAGACCCAGTAATTGCCGCTGCTATCCATATATAGGAAGGGTTTTTCGCGGCTCACCGGGGTGGTTGGGAGCACGGTATAGGCATTCGCTCCGTTGCCGAATGGATTGCTTTGGGCCGGTGCGCCGGTGACGCCGGAGAAGACGAAATTCCAGACGAATCCCTGGAAGCTCCCGATGGAGCTATTGCGGGTGTACCACTGCTGTTGGGAGCAGGCGTTTACATTACCAGTGATGACGGAATCGGCGGTAAACCCACCGCTTGCCTCACCGCAGTTGGTATTCGTCAGCTGCAGGCCGCCATTCACGGACATGCGCCGGAAGGCGGCCCCCTGTGAGACGCCCCATTGCAGAGTGTCCCCTGACGGGGGAGTAATGGACATGTTCTCAATCGAGCGCCAAAAATTCGTAGTTATATTGCCATTGGAGTCAGTCTGGTTCGCGGTCAGGTAACCATCGTTGATGGTTACCGCACTCGGGCTGACGCCAAGCCCCGCGACAGACTCATAAAACCCCACCTCGGCTTCGACGCCGGTATAGGTTCCAGGTGCGAAGAGCACCGCATAGCGGTTTGTGCTGAATTCGGTATTGGTGTTCAACGTGTTCAGCGTGGAGTTGATCGACGATACCGAGTTGCCCGGAGTGAAGACATAAACATTGGGACCGAAAATCGTGCTGTTCTGTGCGAAGGCCGTATCCGAAATCAGGAAAAGAACGATCAGCGCGAGGCTGGATAGGGTGGGCCTCGCCGCGGCGAAATTGGGCCGGGCAGCGCCTTGCACGCGGGGCACACAGATGTCTTCACCACGATGGTTCGAGAGATACATGACCGCTCCCTTCGCGGCAGCTTTGGTTTGCGGGGTACGCAGAGGCCGGCGAATGCAACGAAGCGACATTCCGCGCGGGAGCGGAGAGTTGGCAAGTGAGTCGCTGTTTATTCACGGATAACGGGTATGCCTGTTCGCGACAAAGTGCGAATTCACATCGCCGGGGCAACCCGTGAAGCCCGACTCTCATCCGCATAAGGGCTTTTTAATGTTCAACGTAGGCGTCTGGAAACGCAGCGCCGGGGAGAACCGACAAATTCTTCTCCGGGCGGCGTTAATCCCGTTAATGCCGCCGTTAAGGGGGGCCTTCCGTGCTTACTTTGGGGTCGTTATAATGGGCCCCGCCGTAATCCCAGGGGTATTACTCGTTATGCCGTTAGCGCACGAGGCAGTTGGAACGAACCAAGAAGAAGAGTGGCAAGAGCTGCAAGCCGTTTTTCAGTCGGGCATTCTGGACAAAGCGCCCAATCTCCGGCACTTCCTGGAATATGTAGCGGAGCAATATTTCGCGGGGAAGACCGAGCAGATCAAGGAATACAACATTGCCGTCCAGGCGCTGCATCGGCCCGAGCAGTTCGACCCGCAATCGGACACGATCGTGCGGGTGACCGCCCACACTTTGAGGAAGAAGCTGGAGCAGTATTACGCGCTGGAGGGAGCCGACCATCCCATCCAGATTCGGCTCCCAACCGGCAAATATGTTCTGCAGTTCGAGCGCAGGGAGAAGGTTTTCGTGCCCGGGCCTGCCGAACTTCGGAGCGCTGTAGCCGCGCCAAAAGAACATGTACCGAGTAAGCCCGGCACAAGCACCAGAGAGAGAGTCATCTGGCCAGGTTTGGCCATCGCTGGAGGCGCGTTCTTGCTGTGGCTGGCATTCAATTCTCATCGACACGGGCAAACTGGGCTGCCACCCGAACATGAGAATCTCGCATCGGTGGCGAAGGCGGGGGATGGCACGGGGGATTCGGGGCCTGTTGAGGCGGCAAGCGGTCCGGTTATGCGCATGCGTTTTGGTGCAACATCGAATATCTATACCGATGTCGCCGGGCAGACATGGCATGCCGACCAGTATTGCAAAGGCGGGACGACTTTCTCCCGCTCGAATCGTGAGATTCAGGGGACCGACGATCCAGCGCTCTTTCAAGAGGGCCGCGAGGGAAAGTTCCAATGCAGGATTCCGGCGCCGCCGGGAGCGTATCAGCTCCAATTGCTATTTGCCGATACGGCGGGCGATAAAGTGGCAGCGCGACAGATCGACTTTTCGATCAACAACGTCGCGACCGCGGCACTCGATATCGTGGACGAGGCAGGTGGCGGCGACATCGCGGTGGGCAAGGTCTACGCTGGAATCCATCCCATGAGCGACGGCACGATTCATCTGGACTTTACTTCGGATGGATCGTTTGTGAATGCAGCGGAGCTTACGCCGTCGACATCGGATAATGGGCTGCCACAACGAATGCTTGCCGGCCCGGCAATGTTCCGTGACGACCAGGGAAATACATGGCTTCCGGAGCGCTTCTTCCAAGGGGGCAGGCGAGTCTCTCATACCGATGGCCTGCCCAAGGTCGCGAACTCGAAGCTCTTCGCCTGGGAGCGGTACGGACACTTCCGCTACTCCGTTCCGGTGGTGGCAGGCAAAGAATACAAAGTGAGACTGTATTTTTCAGAGGGATGGTTTGGGAAGAGTAATGGTGGACCGGGAGGGATTGGCAGCCGCGTGTTCGATGTCTATTGCAACGGTACGACCCTGCTCAGGAATTTCGACATTTTGAAAGAGCAAAAGGACGGAGTTGCGATAGCTACTTTTCATCGGGTAAAACCCACGGCCCACGACATGCTGGAGCTGGATTTTTCGCCGATCAAGAATTATCCACTCATCAACGCCATCGAAGTGGAGCCCGAAGACTAAGTGAATGCAAAGGTATTTAGGAGAAGGATAAGTTACGATCCCATCGCACTCATCCGGCGTCTGGGCGATGCATCGGAGGCGGCGTGTTGAATGAAGCAGAATGCCCGGGCTTTGTCGACAGGAATAGACTAAGATTTCTCCGAACGTGCCAGCGACAATCCATTCGTTCGGTACTTCGGAGACTTAATGCGCGCCATCGCTTCTTCTGCTGCCGGTTTCTTCGACATCCCATCACTTGTCTATCGGCTTTTCAGGCCATTGTTGCTCCTCGGTGTGTTGACGATTGCTCGTGCGTCGCTGGCCCAAATCAGCGTCGCTACTCAGCACAATGACATCGGCAGGACCGGCCAAAATACAAGTGAAACAGTCTTGACGCCCGGAGTGGTCAACGCCACCGGGTTCGGCAAACTATTTACCCAGACTGTAGACGGAATCATTTTCGCCCAACCCCTATATCTGCAGAACGTATCCATTCCGGTGAACGGCGCTCAAAGCGTTGTCCACAATGTTGTCTTTGTCGCGACTGAGAACGATAGCGTTTATGCCTTTGACGCAGACTCCAACGGCGGAGTCGACGGGCCGCCGCTCTGGCAGGCCAACCTGGCAAGCACCGCACATGGCGCCGCGGCAGGCGCAACAGCCGCTTCCAGCAACGATATAGCTGGAAATATCGTCCCAGTCATTGGCGTTACCGGAACGCCGGTCATCGACACCGCGGCCGGAATACTTTACGTCGTGAGTTTCACGTCGGAAGGTAGCAACTACGTGTCTCGGCTGCACGCTTTGAACATTGCCACGGGAGTCGAACAGGCAGGCAGTCCCGTGACGATCCAGGCGACCGTACCCGGTACTGGAAACGGCAGTACCAATGGGCAGTTGACCTTTGATCCGCGGTGGGAGCTTCAGCGTCCGGGGCTTCTATTGCTCGACGGCAACGTGTATATCGGCTTTGGCGCATTCGGCGATCAAGGTCCGTGGCACGGTTGGCTTTTCGCCTATAACGCGAAGACGATGCAGCAGGTAGGCGTCTACTGCGACTCTCCAAACGGAGAAGGCGGCGGCTTTTGGATGTCGGGAGCAGGAATTGCAGCGGACACGGAGAATGCCTCTGTCGATCCCCTGGGGAGAATTTATGCCGTCGCGGGCAACGGAGGCTTCGACGCTACAGCTCCGAATCAGGCGGCCTCCGACTATGGCGACAGCGTACTCCAACTAGCGGTGCTTAAGAATGTGCTCACGCTCACCGACTCCTTTACCCCATCAAACCAGGCGAGTCTTAATGCGGCCGATGGGGATTTAGGTTCCGGCGGGGCATTGGTCATTCCCGACGCCGACAGTCCGGCCCACCTTCTTCTGCAATCGGGCAAAGAAGGAAAGATCTACCTACTTAATCGTGAAAGCCTAGGCTCTTACCACTCGTCCGACCAGGTGTTGCAGGAGCTTGCGAACGGAACAACCTCGAGCTCATGGGGCGCCGGACTGTGGGGGCTACCCGCTTACTGGAACAAGACGGTCTATTTTCCCGGACGCAATTCACCTCTTCAGGCATTTGCTCTGAGCGGCCAATCGCTTTCGACGGAGCCGGTCAGCCAAACGACGGAGGTTCTGGGATATCCCGCGCCAACGCCATCCATCTCCGCAAATGGGAACACCAGCGGGATCGTGTGGCTGCTGGAGCCAAGCCACGCCGGCGCGACGGGCGCGGTCCTGGAGGCCTATGACGCCTCGAACCTGCAGAGCTTGCTTTATTCGAACCAGACCAATGCCAGCCGCGATGGCCTCGGCACAGGCGTTGCCTTCGCATTGCCCACGGTCGCCAACGGCAAGGTCTATGCCGCGTCCACCTTCACAAATCCTTCTAACAGTGCTGTCTACGGGCAACTCAACGTCTTCGGCCTGTTGGCCGGTGTGAGCTATGCCGCGCAGCCCGTCATCACCCCGGGCTCCGGGAGTTTTACCCCGCCTCTCTCGGTATCGATCACCGATGCCACACCAGGCGCCGCGATTTATTACACCACTGACGGGAGCACCCCCACCGCGCAGTCCAATCTCTATACGGGGCAGATCACGGTGGCATCCAACCAGATAATCACCGCGATCGCGAGCGCGACGGGCTATGTGCAGAGTCCCCCCGCAGTCAGCACTTACAAGTCGGCGACTGAAGTGCCGGACCCGGTAATTGTTTCCTCCGCAAGCGGTATCTATACCAACACTGTCAACGTCAACATAACGGAATCGCTCAAAGGGGCTTCTGTCTACTACACGATTGACGGCTCGACGCCAACCGCGAAGTCGAACCTATATAGCAAGTCGTTCTCGATTGCTCCGGCCGACACTGGTCCGGTTACCTTGAGGGTTATTGCTCTGAGTGCGGGCCTGACCCCGAGTAATGTGATTAGCCGGCAGTATCAGATCAATGTAGAAGGAACGAGCATCAACTGCGGCGGCGCCGGCGGATTCACTACGGCGGGTTGCATTGTGACACTGAATGGCGGCGCCGACCTCGATGACGTTCGGCTGCAATTGACCAACGGAAGCCTCAACCAGGCGACCAGCGCGTTTTTTACCACCCCGGTTGAAATCACGTCGTTTACCACTGACTTCACCTTCCAACTTACTAATTCCGTACCCAGTGGTTCCTTCGCCGAAGGCTTTACCTTTGCTTTGCAAGGCGCAGGCCCCAATGCGGTTGGAAAAGGCGCCGCCGGCCTGGGCTATGCCGGCATCTCGGCCAATAGCGTCGCTCTTAAGTTCGATTTTTTCAACGCCGACGGCGAGGGTACAAATTCAACTGGTGTGTATGTCGCCGGGGCGACGCCCACGGTGCCGGCTGTCAATCTCAACGGCACCGGTATTAACCTTGGCAGCATCGCCAACGATGTGTTCGATGCACACCTCGTGTATAACTCCAGCACCGATATCCTCGACGTCACTATCTCCGACTTGACGTTGGGCAATGCCGCCTGGTCGACGGCCTTCGACGTCGACATTCAGACGTTGATCGAAGGCAATACCGCCTATGCCGGATTTACGGGTAGCACCAACGCCACCGGCACTTCCAGTCAGAAGATTCTGTCGTGGACATATCAGGCGGGGAGATCCACTACCCCGCCCACCGCTTCACCGGTATTCAGCAAGAACTCTGGCACCTATCCGGGGACACAGACAATCACGCTCACTGACACAACGCCCAATGCGGTGATTTACTACACCACAGATGGCAGTCAGCCGGGTTCGGCTTCAACCGTCTACGCCGGCCCCATCACGGTAACGGGCGCCGAGACGATTACGGCGCTAGCACTCGCTCCAGGGGACCTGGTCAGTGCTCCTGTCGCTAACTCTTACTCGATATCGCCGCTAATCGGTAGCCTGAGCGCTAACTATGGTGCGGACTATGCCAGCGTCACGCTGTCTGGTTCGGGCTTCGGAGCAATTCAGGGGTCGAGCACCGTCACCTTCAACGGCGCTGTAGCTACTGCCAAGTCCTGGTCCAACACCAGCGTTACCGTGAGCGTGCCCTTCCATGCCACGACTGGCAACGTCGTCGCTGCAGTAGGCGGACAATCGAGCAATGGGATTGCCTTTACCGTGGAGTCGTCGCCTTCGGTCACTGGGATCAGCCCAACAAGCGGCCCACCCGGAACTCTCGTAACGATTAGCGGACAAAACCTTTTGGATGCCGCGGGCCATGGGACGGTGTATTTCAGTGGCGTGTCTCTCCCTTTACTGAACTCTTCCAACACCAGCATCCAGGTTGCGATCCCTACCGGGGCCTCCAGCGGCACATTCAACGTGCATACCAACGGGGTTGGCATCTATAGCTCAGCTTTCACCGTGACCCTTGCCACGCCTGCTCCGCAAATCAACAGCGTGAGCGCCAATTACGGCGCGGCCTATGCCAGCATTACGCTGTCTGGTACGAACTTCGGTGTAAGTCAGGGATCGAGCACAGTGACCTTCAACGGAGCGTCAGCTACCGCCAAGACGTGGTCAAACACGAGCATCGCTGTGACTGTGCCATCCCATGCCACCACGGGCAACGTTCTGGTCACGGCCGGGGGCCAGTCGAGTAATCGGATTGCTTTTACCGTGGAACCGTCGCCTTCCGTTACCGGGATGAGCCCAACTACTGGCCCAACTGGAACTCTAGTCACGATCAGTGGTCAGAATCTGGTCGACGCCGAGGGCCAGGGGAAGGTCTGGTTCGGTGGTATGTCGCTGCCCATCCTGAACTCGTCCGGCACGAGTCTTCAGGTGATTGTCCCGGCCGGCGCCGCGAGCGGCACCTTCGACGTTCATATCAACGGCGTAGGGACGTACACTTCTGTCTTCACCGTGCACTGATATGGAGCAAGTCTTCCTTAGTTGGGCGAATGTCGGCAGGGAAGTCTTCGATCAGGTATTTGGCGGAGGGAGAGGGATTCGAACCCCCGTTACCTGTTAAGGTAAAGCGGTTTTCAAGACCGCCTGTTTCAACCGCTCACACATCCCTCCGCGTGAGTGTTTGTCACCAGTTTAGCAGTTTTGGAAGACCCGGAAAAAAGGCCGGTGTGCCAAACGCGAGTCAGAGGATGCGGAAGCCATAAAGCCGAAAGCCAGGTAAAGTTGCCGCCGTACTACTCTGCAAGGGGCCTCACTATCGATGCGCCGGTTCACTTTCTTCCGGCTTGGGGCTTGACACGGAGGCCCTATCTTTGCGGAGGAACAGACTTCGTTCCCGGCCCCAGGCAAGCAGTTTTTGCGGCCAGTTTTTGTCCATGCACGGGCGTTCGATTAAGAGGAAGAAGCCAGTTCCAACCAAGAGAACGATGGGCAGTCCGATCAATTCGGCAACCAGAACGTTCGGCCAGAATCGCTGTAAAGCAGCGGCCTTGGGAACCAACAGATACGCCGCTTGCACAACGAGTGAATGGGTGAGGTAAAGGCTGTAGCACATGCCTCCTATGACAGTAATCGGAGGTCGAGAGAGGAGGAACGAAAATCCACGTCCTTTGAAGGCAGAAATGCCAATTAAGAACAATAGAGCAGGACCAACGATCAGCATCTCGTGGTCGGTAATCCAATAGAAGAGCGGGCCAAGCAAGATTGGAATGATGTCCCACGTCCAACGCTTGTTAAGTTTGGGGAATTCGGTTAGATAGAAATCGGCGAGCAGGAAGCCGGCGAAGAAGAACTGGTCTGTAAACAACAGCGAGTGCACAAACAGATATCCGCGGTCAGGAACGGCTAGCTGCAGTAATCCGGAGCCAACCATGAGGGCAAGAAGAATTGCTCGCCGGACGGGAGTTTTCTGTTTGAATATCAGCCTCGCTAGGAACGGAGCGAGAAGGTAAAACTGGACCTCAATCTCAAGCGTCCAGGCGATCCCCATGAGAAGGGAAGGCTCACGGTAAAACACTGCATTCAGATAAAAGAGGCTGGCCAGAAAATGGGGGAAGAGCTGGAGAAAGCTCAACCCTTTCGCAGCCATCACTGGCTTATACCGGATCAGCAGCGCAGCAATATAGGGAGGTTCAAGCCGGGTCAATCTGCGTTTTAGGTAGGTGCGGTACTTGATCTCCGGGCCACCAGTGAGGTAGTGGCGGGCGTAGGGTAGACCTAAAACGAATCCGCTGACCGCAAAGAAAACCTGAACACCGTATTTCCCGTTGGAGAGTAGTCTTGCGCATGTATCCGCGAAAAAGTGTCCGGTGTATCCATAGACGCCGAGATGAATCAGCGTCATAGCACTGATGTGAAGCATGACCACGGAGGCCACTGCGATGAACCGAAGGCCATCAATTTCCGGAATGTAGGAACCAGTACTCACAACGCGTCTGAGCGACAGCCATGAGTAGCCGCTTTTAGCCTGATTCAAAGATGTCCCCCTTTCGCGCTCGACAACAATTACTAAGCCGTAAAAATCAAAGGGCGTTGACCTATCGAGATAGCCAATCTCTTCGGCCGCCGCTGCGAACTATGGAGAGATAGAAATCCGATCTTCCGCTTGCTCTCTCGGTTCTGGGGAAGCTCGGCGTAAGAATGGGCTCCGCTTTCGGATCCAGGCCATCAGCTTTTGCGGCCAGTTCTTGTCCATGCAAGGGCGCTCAATGACGATGAAAAACGCGGCGCCCCCCAACAGTACAGCAATCGACACGACCACCTCCCCAACCCAGAAGTCCGGCCAAAAAGGCCGCAGGGCTCGAATCCTGCTGAGTGGAACGTAGCAGATGTCCATGATGAGTGGATGCGTCAGGTAAATGCTGTAACACATTCCGCCTATGGTGCAGATGGCGGGGAGCCGAAAAAAAGCTCTGGTCAGTTTACTCTTGAACGCTGCGATGAAGAGGACGACAGCGGCCGGAGGGATCAGGATATGAGCCGTCGGGATACTTACGGAGAATATTAGTATCCAGAGTGGAATGGACACGACGTCCCATAGCCAAGACTCTTTCCAGCGCGGGAGGACGGTCGAGTACAGATCGGCGACCAAGAAACCGGCAAGAAAGAACTGCCCGTAATTCAAGATGGACAACTCAAAGCGAAGATTACCTTCGGTAAAGTGGTTCTGCACGAAGCCCGCTCCTACGAGAAGCAGAGCAAGGGAAACGCGCCTCAGAATTGGGCGAAAACGGAATATCGCCAATGCGAACAACGGGGCCAACAGGTAGAACTGTACTTCAATCTCCAGTGACCACGAGCCCCAATGGACGAGGGGCTGGGAGCCGAAGATGATCACGTGCAAGTAGACGAGGCTGGCAAGGAAGTGGGGCATGACCTGTCCAAATGTCATGTGCTTCGCCGCAGGTGTGAGCGGAAGGCGCATGAGCAAATTGGCGATGTATGGCGGCTCGAGGCGGGTGACCCGTCTCAATAAATACGACCGCAAATTCACCGGTTTTGCGTTACACAGGTACCATTTAGCAAATGGCAGGCCGAGGATGAATCCGCTAATGACGAAGAACACTCCAACGCCCTGGTACCCGTGCATGAGCAAATTCATGAGGAAGGCGCTGACGAAATTGTGAGTCGAGTACGGGCCGGAAAGGGATTGGGCATGCAACGCAATGTGGTACCAAACGACCGAAGCGATCGCGACAAATCTCAGGCCATCGACCTCTGGAAGGTAGGCCCCGCTCGATGTGATTCGACGCAACGAAGGCATATGTCGCCTGCTCGTATAGACGGATAAGAGTTAAAGGAAGTGTTATCAAGAAAGAGAAGCGAAACTTAAGACAGCTCTATTTTGATAGACTCTCCGCAGTTTGTTTGGTCGATCTTGGCGCAAGCAACGTTCGCAAAGAGCTTCGCAGTTCGGTAGGAACCAGTGCGAAACCCAGGAAGAGAACCAAACTCCTCCATCGCGGCGATCCATGGAAGAGAAATTCCCGGAAGAGGGAAAAATACACGCTTACCCCGGCATTCACTCGTTTGGCGCGCGTCACACATTCGGTCGCGAGGAAGAAAGAGTAAGCCTTTGGCGTGAGGAGATCGGATCTCTGCTGCGCCCACTCAAGACTGAAGCGCCACTCAGCGTTGTTGCTCACTCTAACGGCACCCTCCTCCATGTGATAAATAGCGAGCAGATCGGGTACTACATGCAACTTTACACCAGGGGTCTGAGCCGCGCGCAATACCCAATCCCAATCCTGGTGTTTGCGCAAGCCGATCATGAACGGAACTTCCATCAGCAAAGCGGTCGGCGCCATGAGTTCGGAAGTACCGAGGGCTGTCTCACCGAATCTCAAGCCGGTGCGGCAGAATAGATACTCAGAAACGGGCTCGTCCTCGCCTGGGAGACGAGCGGCCATCACAACGTCGTTATTCTGTGTACGGCCAATAAATCTCGAATAAATGACCGGATATTTTGCCTGGATGGACTTCGCCGCGTCGAGTTGCAGTTCGAGTTTCTGCGGCAACCATTCATCGTCGTCGTCCAGGAAAGCAACCCAAGGGGCGCGGGCCGCGCGAACGCCGGTGTTGCGCGCCTCCGAGCCACCTACTGACTCTCCCAGTGAGATGACGCGCAATCGTGGATCGTCAATTGCCGCCAAAGCGTCTTCAGAAGCCTTGTCGGGTCCATCGATCACGACAATGACTTCCAGGTTTGCGATCGATTGCCCGAATGCGCTTCGAATCGCGCGGAGCACGATCTCTGGACGATTCCGTGTGGGAATGACCGCGGATACAAGAGGGGCCGTCATATTGCTCCAGCACACGTCTTATTTCTGCAATGTTGCATAAACAAGGTATGAGTGTGCGTTAGTCGATTCTCGAGTAGGTCCTGGGGTTGGCCTGACGATCAAGCATGAATAAGGCAAGAAAGAAGAGAATGAGCTGAACGCCGGGAATTTCGAATAGCCCGTGCCCGCCAATTCCGCAGACAAGCATGCCGAGAAGCAAGAGCATTGGAAACTCTATCTGCGCGGCGGTGCCCGAGGCAAGCACCTTGAGAATGTGCCTGACGCCCAGGAACAGCGCGGACAGCAGGATGGCTGAGCCTAGCAGTCCAAAGCGGAATAAAGCATCAAGGTAGATGCTGTGAGTTCTGCCGGAACCGAATTGCCAGCCGGTCGCAGCTTCGACCGAAGCCCAGATGGTTGTGCCACCCGCACCGGCTAGACCATAACCTAGAAATGGTCGATGAGCGACGAGATGCAGCACCGCCGACCAAATCTTTGTGCGACCTGAAAATGTAGCGTTGCGACCCATTAAGGCGAGAAACGCTCGTTCGTTGAGGGCAATCACCGCGCCAATCGCGACTGAGAAAACGGCGGCGGCGGCAACCATGAACAGGCGATCTCTGCTGCCGAATCGAAAGACGCCCCTCGTGAGTCCAAACGCAAGAAGACAAACCGCCGCAGCGACCCAAGACTCGCGGCTTTGGGAAAACGCCAGGGGAATGACCGACACGGCAATCAGCGCGGCCCTCCAAGACCTATTCTTGCTCGGCATTGTCAGGGCGCAGACCAAGGAAAAAACCATTGCGGTGCCGAGTTGATTTTTCTGGCCGAATACCCCCTGCCATGCCCCGCTGTTTCCCGTCGAGTCGAGTCCATATCGCGGCAACACTACCGCCATCAAAATGCTCGCTGCCCCCAGGATGGCAAAGGAGAAGCCAAGCAGAGTATGCAACTGCTGTGGCGGATATTGCATAAATAAATAAACGCCAAAATAGAGCATCCCCGACAAGAGCATCAGGCCGATGAGAGTGGGCGTCAACGGGCTTACACCCCAGAGCAAAGAGCCCGCGGCATAAGCCAGAAAGACACAAAGGAAGCGGGCCGAAACGAATCGGGTGGGAATTTGGAATCTGTTCCGGTAAGCCGAGATAAAGAAATAGGTCAGGAATGACGCTGAAATTCCGTTATAAAGGAGACGAAAGAAGCCGGACAATTGCCCGGTTGGCGTGAAGTCCGCTCCGACTGTTCCGGTTGCGGGAAACAGAATGGGAACAGTTCCGCCGAGTATGAGCAACATTAGGCAGCCGAGATCCAAGATTTGGATAGGACGCCACTCCACACGTCCCGACGCCTTTTGGAGCACCGGTGATGTCGATTGCGTGGGCACCGATGACCAATGCTGAGTCAGAGCACTCGATCCCGATAGAACCTGGAACATGGTGAGGGAAGCTCCTTGGTCTCGCTTGAACTCTGTTCGGGTGAGGAAGTGACTCTTGAACTCCCACAAGGGGCGTGGCCCCCGTGCTGTCATGCCGCCTTCCCGCTTGCGATGCGCTTTCGTATCCGGCCGTACGGTGCGCGTGAAACTGCTCAGTGATGCTAGAAAGATAACAGGATCACGACAGGTGGTACAGTGAAGTGGCGCGAATTTGTTCCGGGGCTTTCTATTAGAGCAGAGGGAATCGCAGCGAAGTGTGCTGTCCGAGCCGAGGGAGTTTGCTGGCAAGGCGAGACGATCAGCGCCGCCGAACGCTGGTTGCTAACTGGCCACAGTTGTCTGCTGGGTTTCGGGAAGACGGCGGACGTGAAATTCGGTATTGGTAAGCCGATAGCTGAAGTATTGCCGGAGCGCCGGCCTGATTTGAATGATTTAAAAGTCAAAGCAGAAACCGAATGCTCAGTCATTCCCGGTTCAGAGCGGCAGGTCTGTGCTCGCTCAAAGGCGCATCATTCCTTTTCTTGAGGCGACGACTATGCCTTACACTTTTGACGAGGAGAAAAGCAATTGAGCAACCTACAGCGGTTTCCCAGTTTATTGAGGAGTTCCTCTGAACTGCCCACCGGGCAAGCCGATTGGAGGCTCGTAGATATTTGGGGTTCACTCCGGAGGCGCCGGAAGGTAATTCTTTATACAGTCGCGGCGTTTTTGGGGCTTGCAGTCTTGATTTGTATCTTCATGAAGCCTCGATATGAAGCAACAGAAACGATCCAGATTGGAAAGGAGGGGACGCTTCCTCTAGGCCTGGAAAGCGTAAGCGGCCAAGGCTCGGCGCCGATGGATTCCATCGATTACAACACTACTCTTCAGACCCAGGCGGATGTCTTAACGTCCAGCCCTTTGGCTCTCAAGACAATCGAGGACCTCGGTCTCGAACAAACCTACGATTACCGTCCGAGGTTTAGCCCGCTCGGTTGGGCGTTGGGCCTTCTTAGCCCGAAAGGGACCGCGGACGCGAAGAACGCTTCACTCGTGGACGCGCCACAACGCCGCGACCGCGTGCTCAAGATCTTTGCGAAGAACTTGAAAGTCAAGATTCTAGACGGCACCCGGTTGATCGCGATCAGCTACTCCGACCCCGATCCGAAAATCTCCAGTGCTGTCGTCAATCATCTCGTGGAGGGTTATAAGGAATACAACTACCAGATCAAGTTTGCGGCTACTTCGCAGGCTTCAAGTTGGCTCAGCAATGAATTGACCGGCTTGAAGAGCGTCGCAGAGGATTCTCAGGCCAAAGTCGCAAAATTACAGCAGGACGCCCAGGTCTTCAGCCTGGGGGACGCCGATTCATCAGGGAAAATATCTTCCAACAGCGTTGTCCTCTCACGGCTGCAAGATCTGAATACCGCTTTGTCGGCAGCGGAAGCGAACCGCATTGTGAAGCAGGCCATTTATCTGTCTGTAAAGAACGGCGGAGCCGACTCCATCTCGGGACTGGCCGGCAATATGAACGGCGCGTCACCAGAGGTAATCAATTCCATGACTGTGCTCCAGGGATTGAGAATGCAGGAAGACACCCTGAAGGCTACCTATTCTCAAGACGCGGTGAAGTACGGTCCGGAGTATCCTCTGATGCAGCAAATGCGGTCGCAACTCGACCAGCTGCATAAATCCATCGACGACGAAGTACGCAGGCTCGAGACCCGGGCAAAGAATGACTATGAGACAGCGCTTCGTACAGAAGCGGATACGCGAGACTTATACCTGAAGCAAAAAGGCGAAGCCAGCGGACTAAACAGCAAAGCCATCGACTATACGGTAGCGAAGCAGGAGGCAGACCAGAACCGTAACCTTTACCAATCGCTCTTTGGGAAGGTACAAGAAGCAGGTGCCCTGGCGGGGCTGCGTTCTTCAACCATTTCTATCGTAGACCCCAGCATGGTTCCTGGTAAGCCTAAGGTTCCTAACGTGCCGGTCTATCTCGCGTTATCGATATTTGCAGGCTTCTTCTTAGGGTGCGCCCTCGCGCTGGTCGTCGATCGAATCGATCAGAGAGTGCAAAACATCGGCCAGATAGAGCGCGAATTGGGAATCGCGCCCCTGGTCATCTTACCGTCGATGACTAGTGGAAAAAATGCTGAGGACGAGTTGAAGGGCTTTAAACTCCCGTCTTTCGCGGACCCGCGCAAGACCCAGACAGCGCATTCGCTGGCAATTCTGGGGCCGTCCGGGATCGAGGCTCTGACCATTCCAGGGTCGGCCTACATCGAGGGGCTGCGCGTATTGAGAACCACAATCCTGCACTCGGTCGATGTGGCTCCTCCGCGAGTGATCCTGGTCACGGGTAGCCAGGCGGGCGATGGCACGACATCGCTTAGTCTGAATTTGACCATCTTGCTTGCCGAACAAGGCCACAAGGCACTGTTAGTTGAATGCAATATGCGCCGTCCTGCTATTCAGCAGATGCTTGGGCTGAGTCACTCCGATGGTCTGAGTTCCGTTCTCTCCGGCGCCCAGACAAAGAACGCCATTGTGGCCATACCGTCCGTTCCAGGAGGGTTCGTTTTAGCCAGCGGCACGCCACCCTCGAACCCCGCGGACTTGCTTGGGTCGACGCACATGCGGACCCTGATTTCCCAATGGCGTGAACATTTTGATTTCGTAATTTTGGATACGCCACCCGTATTGGCCGTCGCGGATTCGATGACATTGCTAGGACTGTCGGATCTGGTGCTGTTGCTTGTGCGCCACGAGCACACGCCGCTCAAGGCCGTGCAACAAGCCTACAGAGTGCTAGCTTCTGCAGCGCGACACAAGCTCTTCGGTGTTGTGGTCAACGATGTGAGCTCCGGCTCCGGAGCGTTGCAAGACCATTACGGCTACGAGCAAACGCCCTATATCACCGAATTTCAAGAGGCCGTTCAGGGGGCCGGCATTCTCAAGGCTTCAGATACAGCAAGAAAGCTATGATGAGACTCTGGTGGGGCCAGGCGTATTTTGCCGATCCAGCTCTCCTGGACAGCTCGCGGCACACTCAATACTCGCGGCGCAGGCCAAGTTCTTTCCGAACCCTATCCAGCAGATCCATCACGCGCAAAGCCTCTGCTGAGGTTGCCGGCTTACAGTAGTTTTCTGTCTTGCCATCCGACGCAAACAACAGCGCTTCCATTTCATCGGCAAAAACGTCTGACCCATCGGACTCGAGTTCGATTTTTTCAGATGCGGCCTGGCTTGACGCCGTTTGCCATCCCCAACGCGGCCCGACAGTGTAGCGTTGCGGTCCATAGCTACGATTCCTTCCCGTCACTATGCCGTAGCCATCGGTGCCGTGGACGGCCATTCTAAAAACGCTGCGCCAGAGGACGATCGAGATATGCAACGAGATGGAAAAGCTCGCGCCGCGCAACAGAAGAGTGACGTCTTCCTCAATGCCCGTCTTCCAAAACCCGGACCAAGCTAGTGCCGCCTGCCACTTCCAGGCCGTCGGGGGCGAGCAACAGACACAGATCGAGCAGATGAATTCCGGGGTCGATGAGGCATCCGCCGCCGGCCCGGTCTTCGTTCAACTTCCAGGTTTTTTCCTGGCCCGGGAAGCAGCCGTGCCCCAGCTCGAACTCCACTGAGATCAGATCTCCGAATCTTTTGCTCCGCGCATCTTCGATAGCTTTTTGAATGCCAGGATAGAAGCGATAGTTAAACCCAACTTTCAACCGGTCTCCGCCCGCTTGAAATAGTTCTCTCGCCTCTTTCAGGTCTCGCCCCATTGGCTTTTCAATCAGCACATCGCCTTGACTTTTCAGCGCCTGCAAAGCGATTGGCACAGTGATGTCGTGAGGTAGCGCGATCACCTTGAGGTCGTAATCGGTAGCGAGAAAAGACTCCAGGCTCTCGTATCCCTGAGTCGAGTAGTCAGCCGCAGCTTTTTGGGTCAACTCCTGGTTCGCGTCGAAGACGCCAGCAATTGTTACCGCATGATTTCTCGCGGCGAGTTTTCTTAAGGCTTCAAGGCGTTCGCGGCCGATCAACCCCGCTCCTACGACACCTACACGTATCATTCTGTCCGCCTCAGCTTCCACAAGTTGTCTTTGATCTTCTCGTCGTGATTTAGGTAGGGAGCCCAGGTGTCACGAACGTGCACAAAGGAACCGGAGAAACCTACCGAAGTGGCGCATATGAACTCGCGCGCAAAACCAACCGGCTCGTCCATTGCAACAGTAGTTTTAACGTAGCCTCCCTGAGCACGAACAGCGGCGAGGATATCTGTGTCGACTGCCCCCGGAGCCAAAATCACAGTCGCGAAGTCCCCCTGATCTTTCAGGTCTTCGTGGAGATTCTCAGCCGCGCGTACGAGCGCAGTTTTTGAAGCAGCGTAGGCGGGGAAAAGCGGATAAGAATAGGCTGCGCCTCCGCCAGCAAAGAATAGAATTCGGCCAAATTTATTCTTGAGCATCGCGGGAAGCGTCGCTTGCACGACCGCAAGATTTCCCAGCACGTTGGATCGAAATGCAGATTCCCACTCTGAAAGGCTTGTGTTGAGGAGACTCCCTGTAGGGCCGAGTGAGCCTGCGGCGAGCACTACGCCGATCCGCAAAAATGACTTGCCCGTAATCCAGGCAGAGACTTGCTTCCCCGCCTCGGCGAAATTCTCAAGATCGAGTTGAAGAGCTTCGGCTTTCCCTCCGCTCTCGCGAATCTCATTGGCGGTCGTTACAGCATTGTGACTGCGAGAGATGCAAAGAACCGTCGCCCCGGCTTTTCCGAGTTCTAAAGCGATGTTCTTTCCGATCCCCCGTCCGGCACCTGTGACGATGACTAAATCAGGGGCGCGTAGAGGCATGAACGATACTCTCCTCATGAGCTGATGTGAAGACAGGAAAATGTGATCTACGAACGAACGCTATAGGAGGTACAGGCGGCAAGTCTTGAAATGACCAACACGAAGGATTGACCAAGGTTCGGACACGGCAATGAGTACGATGATCACGGGCGATATTTGTCGACGCCCTGGACAACTTACCGCTGTCAAAACGGCGTCGAGGACACTCGAGGCTTCTTTAGCGGTTGAAAAATTGCTCAGCCCGGCTCAACCAGTGTTATATTCGTTTCGATCCCCACTTTAACACGCCGGATTGCGGAAGATCAATTCCGTCGTACGGTGAACTGGGAAAGGTTGATGTCCGGATACTTTGGCATCGGCCTTTCCATCCTCAAAGACTGAACTCGATTGATCTTCCACAGATGAAAGGTTAATGAAATCTTTCGATGTCTCCAAACCCGGGTATGCGTTATTTCATCGTAGGCGGAGCCGGCTTTATCGGAAGCCACTTCGCGGATCGACTTCTGTCCGATTCACAAGTTCAATCCGTTACTTTGTACGACAACTTTTCCTCCGGACGTGAGTGGCACTACGAGCACCATGTCGCGGATCCGCGATTCAAAGTGGTCCGCGGCGATGTAGGCGATCTAGAAACCCTGACCGCCTCCATCGCTGGCCATGACGTTGCCATACACTTGGCTTCCAATCCGGACATCGCGCGCGCCGCGACGGAGCCGGAAATTGACTTCTATCAAGGAACGTTGCTGACGAATAATGTCGTCGAGGCGATGCGTCGCAGCAAGGTCCCAAGACTGCTGTATGCCTCAGGCAGCGGCGTCTATGGTGATCTCGGGGAGATTGAGGCTGAGGAAGATCAGGGCCCTCTTATCCCAGTCTCGACGTATGGTGCGAGCAAGCTTTCTGGGGAAGTGCTGATCGCGAGCTATTGCTATATGTTCGGTCTCACCGCGAGGGCCTTCCGGTTTGGGAATGTGGTCGGCCCGCGGCAAACGCATGGGGTCGGGTTCGACTTCGTGCGACGTCTATTGGCCGATCCCACCCGCCTGCGCATCCTGGGCGACGGTTCGCAAAGCAAGTCCTACATTCATGTCTCAGACGTGGTCTCTGCAGTTTTGCGTGCGAATGCGCATGAGGGAGCAGATTTTCAGGTCTTTAATGTAGCCACGGGCGACTACATCACCGTCAAAGAGATTGCAGATTTGGCGGTGGAGGTCGTCTCCGCGGCCAGTCCCACCGTCTATGAATATACGGGCGGCGATCGGGGCTGGAAAGGAGACGTTCCTATCGTGCGGCTCAATACAGATCGTATCCAAAGCATAGGGTGGAAGTGCCAGAAGTCCACTCGTGAAGCACTCAAAGCGTCACTCAGGAGTCTTTGCGACGATGAGCGAACGAGCAGAGTCTAAGTCGATGCCTCGGGTAGCGGTGCTCGCGGGCGGCCTTGCGACTCGCCTTCGTCCACTCACCGAGACAGTCCCTAAGTCGATGCTGATCGTTGCAGGAGAACCTTTCGTGGCCCATCAGCTACGGCTGCTGGCTCGTCAAGGCGTCCAAGAAGTGGTCTTGTGCGTCGGATACTTAGGAGAACAAGTAAGAGAATTCGTGGGGGATGGGTCAGACTTTGGCTGCCACGTCGAATATGCATTCGACGGCGACAAGCTAAAAGGGACTGGAGGCGCCATCAAAGCGGCCCTTCCTCTATTGGGTGACCCATTTTTCATCACGTACGGGGATAGCTACCTTCCCACCTCGTTTGCTCGGGTGCATGATTTTTTCAATGCGAACGGTCTGCCAGGCCGTGATGACCGTTTTCAGGAACGAGAATAAGTGGGACGCGAGCAATGTGGATCTTCACGGGGACCGCGTCCTTCGATATGACAAGCGGACGCCGACAGCGACTATGCAGTATATCGATTATGGGCTGTCGATTCTCCACTCGGAATGTTTCGAATCATGGCCGACGAACGAGGCCTTCGATTTGGCGGGAGTGTACGAATCTCTCGTGAATAGAAGCCTGATGGGCGGATTCGAAGTGACCGAGAGGTTTTTTGAGATTGGGTCCCAGAAGGGACTGAATGAAACAGACGAGTTCCTGCGCCAATTGCAACAACTTGAAGAAACTCCGGGTGTTCACAATTCAGAGTCTTACGTTAGAGATACCCTGGAGGAGCGCCTGTGATCATTACAAAAACGCCGCTACGAATTTCGATTGGCGGCGGTGGAACCGATCTTCCTTCCTACTACCGCGAGTTCGGCGGTTTTGTGATCTCGGCAGCCATCAACAAATACGTTTACATCACTATCAACCGGAATTTTCTTCCTGGGTATTTCCTGAAGTATTCCGAATCAGAGGCAACATTGATCCGGGATGAGATCAAACATCCCTTAATTCGAGAAGCTCTCATTAAGTACGATATCGATGAGCCACTGGAGATCGTCAGCATTGCCGACGTTCCCGCCGGCACTGGATTGGGATCGTCAGGCACTTTTCTGGTGGGGCTGATTCATGCGCTCAAAGCACACGCCCGCGATCGTGTGGACCCTGAGGCCCTAGCAAGGGGTGCGGTAGATATCGAAATGAATCGGCTGGGAGAACCGGTCGGAAAGCAAGATCAATATATCGCTGCATACGGCGGTATTCTCTGCCAGCGGTACGAGCCCGACGAATCTGTAGGTCTATCGTTTCTGAGGATGAGCAGTTCGGCTGTCCATGAGTTGCGGGACTCTCTGATGCTTTTCTTTGTCGGTAGTACGCGGAGCGCATCCGGCATCCTTCAAGACCAAAAGAAGCGTTCCGAGGAACGCGATCAAAAGATGCTCGACAGTTTGCACTTCGTCAAGCAACTCGGAATGGAAATCAAGACCCTTCTTGAGGCGGGTCAGATCACTCGCTTCGGTGAACTGATGCATGAGCATTGGCTACGTAAGCGGGAACGGTCTCCGCAAATGACGAGCGGCACCGTCGATCAGCTTTATGAGCTAGGACGGACCAAGGGAGGGGCCACAGGCGGAAAACTGGTAGGGGCCGGGGGCAGCGGATTCCTGCTCTTTCACACGAACAATCGCAAGTTGCTGCGTGAAACCATGTGTGGCGCCGGCTTGAATGAAATGGACTTTTCCTTTGATTTCGACGGCTCGGTGGTAATGCTAAGAAATCACTCATAGCGATTGTTTCTCGTTCCGATGGGGTAGGGCGCAGCTCGTAACTCGACTTGGGAGAGTTTGCAGAGAGATGAAAAAGGTAGTCATCTACAGAAACGAGCTCTTGCCTACGAGTGAGACATTTATCAAGGCGCAGGCTGAGGCGATCCATGCGTTGTCTGTTAAATTTGCGGGCCTGAAGCACGTTATGAATGGCCTGCCGGTGCCAGAAGGATCGATATTCCTGACACGGGACAATACTTTCTTATCCAGGTTGAAGCGCTACTTGTTTATGAATTTAGGATTTGGGCCGGCTTTCCTAAAATTACTGCGTGAAGAAAAGCCGGATCTCGTTCATTGTCACTTTGCGACCGATGGAGCAGTCGCGATGTATCTTGCGGAGGCGCTAGATATTCCGTTGATCTGTACATTACACGGTTATGACATCACAATGAAGGACGAGCATCTTGCGAAGGAACTCGCAGGGCGGATTTATTTGAGGCGCCGGGAAAAGCTTTGGCGCAGGGTGGCGATGTTTGTGCCAACCTCGGAATACATAAGGAACCGAGCAGTGGCTGCCGGGTTTCCTGCCGATAAGATGAAGGTTTTGTATTCAGGTCTGGATTTGGCTAAATTCGAACTTCCAGATGTATCGCGTGACCCCAACCTCATATTATTTGTGGGCCGGCTTGTTGAAAAAAAAGGCGGAACCTACTTACTTAAGGCTGTCGCCAAGGTAGCCGAGAAGCATCCGGAAGTGGACTTAGTTATCATCGGGGACGGACCCTTGCGCGAGGCGCTAGAAGCGGAAGCGAAGGCACTTAAGCTCAATTGCAGATTCTTAGGCAAATTGATGCATCCTGAGCCTGGCAACTCTGTTCACGATTGGATGCGCCGGGCCCGCGTCTTTTGCGGCCCCAGCGTCGAAGCTTCTGACGGGAATACCGAAGGCGTACCGTTTGTCTTCGTCGAGTCCCTTGCTCTTGGATTGCCAGCGGTCAGTTTTGATCACGCGGGTATCAAAGAGGCAGTTCTCCACGGGGAAACCGGGTTGTTAGCTCCCGAACGCGATTTAGATACGCTGTCAGATTATTTACTTCGAATGCTCCGGGACGATGCGTTCTGGCAGAGGTGCAGCGACCGCGGAAAAGCCTGGGTCCGGGAGCGCTTTGACTTGAGCTTGCTGACGAAACAACTTGAAGCTCTTTATTGTGGCGTCATTTCAAATGGGAAGTAGTAGCTGCGTTGGTCCTGTTCACCCTCAGGATATGAGGCTCACAAGGGTTTTTGGTTCGGGTTTACTTGGCTTATGACAGCATTGCTGACAGTCGGTCTGCCTGTCTATAACTCGATGCCCTATCTCGTTGAGGCGATGGACAGCCTGTTTTCGCAGACCGTCAAGGATTTTAAAATCTTAGCGATTGTGGACGACTGCGCGGACGGCAGCGTGGAATATATGGAGTCCATTCGTGATCCCCGGCTGCGAGTCATCCGACGTCCCAAGATCAGCCTGGTGAACGCTTTGAACCAAACCCTGCGAGAGATTGATACTCCCTGGCTGATGCGTCAGGATACCGATGATGTGTCTTATCCAAATCGAGTGGAGAGGATACTTGAGTGGATCGAACGTAAGCCGGATGCGGGCATGTTTTATTCTCTCGCGGAGTATTATCCGAAAGACCAGTGCGTGGGACAGTTTCGATGCACCCGAGGAAATCCCGAGGAATTGCGAAAGATTGTTCAATCTGGATACCTTCTGGCTTTTTGCCATCCCAGCGTTGTGCTTAACGCTCAAAAGACGCTGGCGATCGGGGGATATAACGAAAGCCTCCATGAGGAAGATACTGAGCTCTGGTGGCGAATGGCGATGCACTACGACATACAGTTCATCCCTGAGGTCCTGGTCGGCTATCGGCAGCATTCAAATAGCTTGACCACACACAATCTCGTGAGATCGCACATCGAAGGTCTGTACGATCAGTACTTGCTGTTGTCTCATCTCAACAGCAGAGAGCCACAGCCGCTTGAATCGGTGCGGGGTCTGCTTGAGTCCTTTGCTTCTCAGTCTGAGCTTAGCGCTAAAGAGAAGCTACGCAACATGAACATTCATCTCTCCCAGAAGCGATACGCCGGTGCGACAGTCGCTGCATTTGAGGCATTTGCCACTTCACCCAAGTACTTCTTGCGGCGGTTGCTCGACGAATTTTATTCAGGCCGGCGTCCAATCACCAATGGTGTGAGTCCACTTTGGTATATGCAGCGAAAGGCGGAATTCTGGCCATGAATCCTTCTCTCCCCCGTATCGCTTCGATCCAAGAACTCAACGCGGGGCCTGCGGGACCGCGTTCAGGGGGTGTCGGTCTCTTTGACACTTGTTTAGTCGGCAAACTTCCCATCAGCCGAGTACGAATGCCTGAGGCGGTAGATGCGGTTCTTCGACACGTTCGGCAGGTGAGAGATGAACGCTCCATAGGAAGAACGATACATCTTTTCGGGGTCAATGCTCAGGTTGCGGTCCTTGCACGGGAAGATGATCATTTTGCTCAAGCTATGCTGTCGTCTCACTTGCTATACCCGGATGGTATCTCCATCGTTATGGCTTCACGTTTTCTCGGGCGTCCGTTGATAGAGCGAATACCCGGCAGCGAACTAATGGAACTGCTCTGTTACGAGGGCGCAAAAGAGGGACTTAGCGCGTATTTCTTGGGCGGCCTTCCGCTTGCGGCAGAGAAGGCTGCTCTCATTTTGAAGGACCGGTACCCGGGTTTGGTGATTGCCGGGCATTGCTGTCCTCCGTTGGGCTTTGAAACCGATCGAGAAGAGTCCGCGCAGCTGTTAAAGTCGATCCAAGATGCAGCGCCAGATATGCTTTTTGTCGGCCTCGGCGCCCCGAAGCAGGAGCATTGGATCTTTAATAACTCGGGTGTATTGCCGATTGGCGTGGCGGTCCCGGTCGGAGCGGCATTGGATACGATTTCCGGTTACCGTAAACGCGCGCCAGTATGGGCACGGCGCGCGGGACTTGAATGGTTCTACCGGCTCGTTCGAGAGCCGAGGCGCCTGTGGCGGCGTTATCTAATAGGCAACACGAGATTTGTGCTAATGGTTTTCACCCAGTGGATGCAGGAAAAGAAGAAAAGAACCGCCTAGATCCGCAATCGAATCGCCGCTTGGATGGTCTCCGGGGTTAATATTGCATGCGAAGCTGAAAGACGACATGACCGACTTTCCCGTGGCCCCCTGCTCAAGGGCCTGTTTGTTTCAACCGCCGGTATAACCCTAATGATTGGAGAACTTCAATGGCCAGCGTTCAACAATTGAAGATAAAGCTATTCAGTGATGGCGCGGATCTCGACAGCATACTCTCGATGTATAAGGACCCGAAGATCCAAGGCTTTACCACTAACCCAACCCTGATGCGCAAGGCCGGTATTACGGACTATGAGCAATTCGGGCGCAAACTGCTTGCCGCGATCCCGGATCGCCCGATTTCCCTTGAGGTTTTTGCGGACGATTTCCCCAATATGGAGATTCAGGCGCGAAAGATCGCGGCCTGGGGACCTAACGTCAATGTAAAGATTCCCGTGACTAATACCAAGGGGGAGTTTGCTGGTCCGCTCCTCAAGACTCTGTCGGGCGAAGGCGTGATTCTAAACATTACCGCGCTGATGACAGTCGAACAGGTGGAAGCGGTCGCAGCGTGCTTAGACCCGAATACGCCAGCGATCATCTCTGTATTTGCCGGCCGGGTAGCCGACACAGGCGTCGATCCAGTTCCGCTCATGGCTGACTGTTTGAAGACGTTAAAGAGCAAACCGAAGGCTGAATTACTTTGGGCTAGCCCACGCGAACTCTTGAATGTCTTTCAGGCAGATGAGATCGGATGCCACATCATCACTGCGACACCGGACATCCTTGCGAAACTGAAACTCGTTGGGAAGGACCTCGCGGATTATTCGCTCGATACAGTCAAGATGTTCTTCAACGACGCGACCGCTGCCGGGTTCTCCATCTGACGAAGTCCGAGGTTCAGCGCCAGGCAGAAGGTAGTCGTGGTCGTGACGAAAACGCGAATCAGTCGCGGAAGTTCGAGGCGATTCATTTGCAGCCAATATTCCATCATAACGATGCATCGGTGACGGAGCTGAGTCCATGCGTATTTCTGAGTGATGCCAAGCGGCGGGGAGAACTCGTGAGAACGCGCGACAGGGAGTTTCTCATTTCTTGCTTTATAGAGCGCGTCTGGTTGCGAGCGTGAATGATAACACCAAGGTAACCACGGAGCCCCAGCCAACCTCAGGTCTGAAGCGCAACTCTGTGTGGATGCTCTCAGGCCAGGGTGTATCCACCCTCTTCCAGGCAGGCTACTTTATTCTCATTGGTCGCGCACTTGGAAGCCACCAATATGGAGAATTTGTCGGTGCGGCGTCGCTTGTCAGTGTGATGTCGCAGTTCAGCAGCCTGGGTATGGACTCCATCATCATCCGCGATGTGAGCCGCGATCGAACGAAATTCTCAAGTTCCTGGGGTCTCGCTCTAGAGTTGTCCGCACTCGGATTTCTAGCGGTGGCAACGGTCGCTATCATCGTGGGGCATTTTATCCTCAGCCCTGAAGTTCGGATACTATTGCCGTTTATCGCACTGTCCGACGCGTTATTTGCCAGACTGTCTCTTCTCTCCAGTAAGGCCTTTCAGGCGGTCAATAACTTTGCCTATACCGCCAGGCTGATGGCGCTTAGTAACTTAGCGCGTGCGCTGGTAGCCGGCGTACTTTATCTTCACGTGCTTCAGACCCACCAACTATCGACCGCCTATACGTGGACAAGAATCTACTGCATATCTTCCTTGGCGGCCGCGCTGATGGGGATGGCCCTGGTGAATAAGAAACTGGGGATGCCCACCTGGATGCGACCCACCTGGAGGATAGTCAGTGAAGGCGTTAGCTTCTCTTTGTCCAGCTCTTCGATCTCGATTTATAACGACATCGATAAGACTTACCTTGTCAGCCTGGGCCAGAGCAGTGCAGCGGGTATTTATTCCGCAGCATATCGCATCGTAGATGTAGCGAGCACGCCGATTTACGGCGTCTATTCCGCGGCGTTCTCGCGGTTCTTTAGCGAAGGCGCCAAAAGCACGCTTCATGCCAGCCGTTTTTCGCGCAGGTTGCTGAAGCGGACGGCCCTCTATTCCGTAGCCGCTGCGGTACTCATGTTCTTCAGCGCGCCACTCCTTCCGTACGTTCTCGGTAAGAGCTTTGCTTCGTCGACGGGCGCGTTGCGATGGCTGTGCTTGTTACCTCTAATTCGCTGCTTCCATTACGCAGCGGGGGCAACGATCACAGGTTCCGTCTCACAGTGGTACCGCACCACGCAACAGATCGCAGCAGCCGTTCTGAATCTAGGTTTGAACGCTCTCTTGATTCCGAGATTTTCCTGGCAAGGTGCAGCGGCTGCCAGCTTGCTCACGGACGGCACCTTGGCAGGCATGAATTGGATTTGCGTCGCGTGGCTCATTGCCCGGGAGTCTCGTCCACGGACTTAAGAGCGGGTCAGGACATAGACATCGTTTGCGGTATCGCGGATTTGAAATCCGCCGGAGACCAAGGCCGCCAGCATGTCTTCAGTTTGCGCTTGTCCCTTCAGCCGCGGATGCGTTTCTATAATGATGCAAGAGACGTGCTCCGAGATGAGCGAGAGCTCGTTCTTTACCATCTCATACTCTCCGCCTTCAATATCACACAGCAGAGTACACCCTGTAAGTGGGTGCTGCTTGAACAACGTTTCAAGCGTAATGGCTGGGACAGTGATCTGCTTTGAGCTGTTATGGAGTTGAGCAAGACTGTTGGAGTAGGGCAGGTTGGAATTCACCCAAAAAGTCACACTTGTGGATCCGTATGCGATCGCCGCGTTTACTATCTCTATCTCACAGTTATTGCGCGCTACGTTGGCTTTGATAGTCAACACTGAATCGGAACTTGCCTCGACGACGATGTGTTTCCGAGGCCGTTTTAGCAAAGAATTTGCGACGCATGTGATGACCCCCAGACCTCCTCCAAGTTCTATAATTGGCGACTCGGGGTCAAGGTACTGTTTGATCATCTGACGTTCGGAGGACTCATATTCACCGGACACCAGCGCGGGCCAGACCTCTTGCGGAAAAGTTTGGCTCTTGAAGCGGCACCCATCAATCTCAACGCCGGTGGCGCTGGCGGCAAGGTATCGAAGGTTCTTGCCAAACAGACTCGCAAAGGCCGAAACGCCCCCTTCGCGAAGTGCCTGCCTCGCTGTGGTGAGCTTACGAACCAATCCTTGCGACATGTCAACTCCCGAGAGATATTGAGGGCGTTCTCTATGCGGCTGGTCGTTAATCTCGCAGTGATCGATGAGCTATTTCACGTCGGACAGCGCGATCCATCAAAGCCCCTTGCGATTGGTTTCTTGATGATAGCATGATGGGCCGCGGATCCTGCCGGCCGTTTGGGGCGGCGCAGGACTCTGGAGCAGACCCCTTTTCCCTCGACGCTAGAAGCATGGTCTACCGATCGACTGGCCAGGTGGCAGAATGATTTGGAGCCGGTGAATGTGAATACAAAAGAGGGCCTTTTTGCCGGGCACCAGAGCAGAAGCGGCTGACAGCGCCGGCTGAGGGTTGCTCTTCCCCCAGCGCTCTGTAGCCGTGCTCTCCTGGCTTATTGATCGATACCGATGACTGAGGCGCCCCTGCCTTCTCCCCGGTAGCAGCTATGCCCACTCCTACTGTGAGAAGTCGATGATGGCCGCCGAGGTGATGGGCATATTAGGCAGAGTGAATAGCCCATTCTGTGGGGCGATAGTGGTTGTGATCAGCTGTCCCTGGATGGTCCCATCCGGGGTTCCGTCGAAAGTCTGGCCCCCCAACGTGACTCCGTTAGTGGCGGAGTAGTTTGCGGCGCTGAGATAGCGGACGGTGCCGGTGGTGTATCCGGGCAGGGTGATTTGGATGTCGCCAGTAGCCTGCTCGTCCTTGTTGAGGACCACCACGTGCGCGGTTGAAGTGTTATCGACCGTCGCCCAAATCGACACGTTGGCCGTGGTCGTTGTCGTGACGGGCAGGAGTTGCGCGCCGCGACCGGCCATTTGAGCAAAGGTGAGAAGTCCATAATACAAAGGATTCACCTGGGCGACTGTATAAGTGGTCATGCCGCCCGATAAATTCAAATTGAACTGAAAGAGCTGGTAGGCGGTACCCTGTCCGGAGTGCCAGTTCACCCCATCTATGCCGATTTTCGCAAAGTTGAACATCGTGTCGATAGACCAGAGCGCGGCAGAGAAGGTGTTACTGATGCCGGGAATACCTCCAGCCCAGATAGAATTCATCTCGCCTAGTCGAAAAAGAGAGCCAGCCTGATGCGCAGAGATTGCATAGCTCTGGAACTTAGTCACCATATTATGAGCCGCATCGGGCAGTAAGAGGTAATCGGCGGGGTAGGTCCCGGGGCCAGTGACGTAAGAGTGCTGACTCACGATGGTCGGAGCTATCGCCCCCGAAGCAAGCGCGTTTTGAGCGCTCGCTACCCATGTCGTTCGCACGAACTTATCTTCGTACCCAAAAGATGGCCCTACGATTCCAAAGCTGCCGCCCGTTGCCGCTTGAACGCCTTGCACCCATTGCTGGTACTGGGGGAGATAGTCGGAGAAGACAAATGGGGAAGGGCGAGCGCCATTCACGGGATAGACGTCAGGCTCGTTGCCGATCTCGAAGGCCTGTATGAGGCTGTTTGGTATCCCATTCATCCATGTCGATGCCTCTGCCTCGGCGATGGTGACGTCGTTGTACCAAAGATCTACTCCGAGAATGTAGTTGGCATTGACCGCCTGCGAGAACTCGACCAAGGGCTCAACATCGGCTTGAATATTGCTCGTCTGGGTGTCGTCCCCCAAGAGGCGGATCAAGATGGGAGCTGTTGAGTATTGCTCGAGGTTGTTCACTAGTGTGCGGTAGGGCAGATTCGCCCCGGTCGACGCTTGTCCCATTATTTGGGAGGGAAAGTTATATAGCATAGAGAGCCCCAAAAAATTGGGCGGAATAGTGAAGCTCGGAGTCGAACTTACCGTAGCCTGAGCCAGTACACCTGATGGCAGATTCACGGTAAAGGTGACCATCGTTGGCGAGCTCTGAAGATAGCCATTGGCGACCGCGATCGCATAGTAGACCTGTGTGGCGGTTTCTTGGGGTGATACCGTTATCGGGCCGTTATAAACGGCAGAAGAGGTGGTTGGAATGGAACCGTTGCTCGTGTAATAGATGACGGCTCCCGGCACCGCGTCCGCCATCGTCACCGTCGCGGCGCCTGGCGTTCCCAATTGCGGAACGATGGAAGGTGGCGGCGCAACAATGATATAGCTGGCCCTCACCGCAGCACTGGTATTGTAGCTCGGAGCACTTGCTGTAGCGATGATGGATGTGTTTGTCGTTGCGGTAATGGGTCCGGTATAGACCGGCGAGGAAGTGGAAGGGTAGCTCCCATCGAGAGTGTAGTAGATCGTTGCGTTGGGAGTGGAAGTGTTGAGCGTGACCGACTGTATGATGTTGTAGGTCCCCGGAGTGGGAGAGATCACCGGTGTGGCGGCAGGGAGAGTGATGGTGTACCAGGCCTTGGTGACGGGGCTGAGGGAGCCTCCCGGGGCGAGGGCCGTCGCCTGGAAGTTCGTCGATGCGGAAACGGTGATGGGCCCCGTATATACCGTGGATTGGGCAGTGGGGGTAGACCCGTTGGTGGTGTAGTAGATGGCGGCGCCGGAGGTGGCGTCGGACAGGGTGACGGTCTGGACGGCCCCGTACCCGCCTGCGGCGGGCGAATACACTGGGGCTGTGGCCGGGGGCGTGATCGTGTAACCGGCCTGCGAGACCGGGCTGTTGCTGCCGCCCGAAGCCAAGGCTATGGCGGAAAGCGTCTCATTCGAGGAAACAGTCACCGGGCCGGAGTACACCGCAGAGCTAGCGGTCGGCGCCGAACCGTTGGTCGTATAGTAGATCACCGCGTTTGTGTTGGAACACTTGATCGAGACAGTCTGTGTGCTGTTATAGGTTCCTGCCGCCGGGGAAAAGGTCGGGGCCGCCGCAGGCAACTGTATGGTGTAGGACGCTGAAGAGACACCACTAGTGTTATATTTACTCGCCCAGGTAATCGCCTGGACCGTCTCGTTGCTGGATACCTTTATCGGGCTGCTATACCAGCTTGATGACGTCGTAGGGGTGGAACCGTCGATGGTGTAATAGAAGCCCGCTCCCGGAGTGGACGAGCTGAGTGTGACGCTCTGAACGCTCTGATAAGTTCCGGAAGCAGGGCTGATGGCCGGAGGTGAAGCCACGAAGCTATAAGTATTGGTTAATGATCCGCTTAGAATATAGCCCGGCGCCATTGCCTTGGCCATGATATAGGAGTTGCTGGACAAGGTGATCGGTCCGCTGTACACGGGCGATGAGGTTGTTGGACCGCTTCCGTTGATGGTGTAGTAAATGACCGCGTTGGGCGTTGCATCTGTAAGAATGATCGACTGCGCCGAGGCATAGGTGCCAGTGGCCACCGAGGCGATGGGCGTGGCAGTGGTCAGGCTGATGGCGATGGTTGCTTTGGTAACGGCGCTAAGGGAATATCCTGAAGCCAATGCGACTGCCTGAAAGACTTGTGACGATCCTGGTCCGGGCAGTGAGATGGGCCCCGCGTACGGCGTTGACTGGACAGTCGGGGTAGAGCCGTTGGTGGTGTAGTAGATAACAGCGCCTGACGTGGCGTCGGAGATGGTAAGGGTCTGGGGGCTGGTATACGTCCCGGAAGCCAGCGAGAAGACCGGCGCCGCGGTCACTGTAGCGCTGCATAAGGCCGCAAATGGAAAGGCAGAGCCGATGAAGGCGAGAACAAGGAGAAGCAATCTACGATGACTTCCACTGAGAGAGGGCACCCCCACTTTGCATTCGCGGAGTTGGGACAGTGATGAAAAATAAGTGGGCACGTTGCTTCATCCTTTAAGTGGAGTGGGCCAAAGTAGTGACACGAAAGGGCAGGGAAGCCTATCGGAGTGGCCGATAAGGTGCGGATTGCAAAGGCGCAGCTATGTCGTTGATGCGGGAAAAGAGTTCAAGGAAGGGATGCCTGGGGGAGGGGCAGTCGTCGGAGCCAATTGCGGGGCGCCGCCATCTATCATTGGCGGCTCTATCTATTAACTTATGAGTGAAGTGGTAGTAGTTAACGTATGGACTTATCTTTACTGTGATGATTATTACATCGTGCCTATCGATAAGAGATGTTTAATGAAAGCGGTCCAGTTACTGAGGTAATGATTAGTGTATTTCGCTGTAGGGCTCGTGCAGACAGGGCGTGGGAATGTTTCATGTGGAGTTGCCGGAAGCGAGTATCTGGGCGTGTTATGTGAACGAAAGATCGAACGCCGTGTGTCACCGTTAAAGCTACTTCGCTGTGGTCCGGTCTGTGGCTGCCGCTAGCTCGATGAGTGCAGGACAAGCGAACCGGTCAATCCGAGAAGGCGGGTTCAATTCCGGCAGTCGCTCGTGAATGCAATCCACTTCTCGCACGGGCGGTGAATCCTGGCTCTCAACACGATGTTGCTGGTCAGGCATGCTGGGAGAGGCCTCAAGTGCAGGAGCAAGTGAGAGGGTCTTCTCGGTTAGAGTTCATTTCACCGTGAAGACGGAAGTGTAATTACCGACGCCGTTGACATGGAGGTCAATGGTTCCGGTTGTGGCGCCGGCTGGAATTGCGACCTGAAGGCTGGTATTGGACGGATTGAGCATGGGCAACGACATTCCACTGAACCACAGGTTGCCATGACCCTGGGCGTCAAGCAGGTTCTGACCGCTGATGGTGACTAGGGTTCCAGCGGGGCCGCTAGCCGGGTTGATTGCGCTGATGGAGGTAGCTGGTTCCACGGTAAAGGGAATGCCGTTGCTTGGTAGTCCCGCCACTATCGCGATGAGAGTGCCAGTGGTGGCGTGGTAGGGAACGGAGACGGTAATGCTGGTGTTGGACCAGGCAGTCGCGGTGGCCGGCACTCCGTTGAAGGTGACGCTGCTCGCGCCCTGGCTTGCTCCGAAGTTGGTTCCGGTCAAAATGATCATGGCGTAGGGTGCGCCGTAGTTGGCGCTCACGTTACTGATCTGCGGAGAACCAGTGACGGTGAAGGTGGAGGTGTACTTCCCGACGCCATTGGTGTGAACGTCAAAGGTTCCAGTCATGGCGCCGGCGGGGACGACTGCCTGAATGCTGGTGCTGGAAGGGTTGAGGATGGGCAAGGTCATCCCACTGAACGAGAGCGTTCCGTGACCTTGGGCATCGAGCAGGTTCAGGCCGCTGATGGTGACCAGGGTCCCCGCCGGCCCGCTGGCCGGACTGATGCCGGTGAGAGAGGGCGTCGGCTCTACGGTAAAGGGAATGCCGTTGCTTGATAACCCAGCTACGGTAACGACCAGATTGCCCGTGGTCGCATGATATGGAACGGAGACCGTGATGCTGGTGTTGGACCAGGCCGAGGCGGTCGCGGCGGCGCCGTTGAAGGTGACGCTGCTCGCCCCCTGGGTTACTCCGAAATTTGTCCCGGTCAGGGTGATAGTTGCGTAATTTGCGCCGTAGTTGGCGCTCAAACTGCTGATCTGCGGAGAACCAGTGACGGTGAAGGTAGAGGTGTAATTACCGACGCCGTTGACATGGAGGTCAATGGTTCCAGTTTTGGCGCCGGCTGGAATTGCGACCTGGAGGCTGGTGTTGGACGGGTTAAGGATGGGCAACGAGATTCCGCTGAACCAGACAGTCCCTTGACCCTGGGCGTCGAGCAGGTTTTGACCGCTGAGGGTGACAATGGTCCCAGCGGGGCCGCTAGACGGGTTGATTCCGGTGATGGAGGTCGCCGGTTCCACGGTAAAGGGAACACCGTTACTGGAGTATCCCCCGGCTGTGACGACCAGATTGCCAGTCGTGGCGTGGTAGGGAATAGAGACGGTAATGCTGGTATTAGACCAGGCCGTCGCGGTGGCCAGCACGCCGTTGAAGGCGACGTTGCTTGCGCCCTGGCTTGCTCCGAAGTTGGTCCCGGTCAGAATGATCATCGCGTAGGGTGCGCCGTAGTTGGCGCTCACGCTACTTATCTGCGGCACGATCGATCCGGGCACGGTGGGAGCAGCGTAGGTCGTGGAATAACTCCAGTTCAGGATGTCCTGGGTCGCAGTCGATCCGCTGGTGCTCCCGGTGAAGCCGAGATTGGCCGTCGGCCCCCCTACCATCGCGGGAATATTGACCGTGTACTTCTGGGTGGCCGAGGAGCCGGTCACCGTATCGGTAATCATCTCGGTTAGGATCGTGCCGTCGTAGGCAAGCTGGACGTTGAAGATATCTCCGCTGTGGAGGTTGATCCCCGCGGAGGTAAGATCGACGGCGGGAATTGTGGGCGGTGCGCCTTCTGTGTAGAGGCCGGTGGAGTCTGGTCCCTCACCCTCGTTATCTGCCAGGTCGAACTTGACGGCAACACTGTTCCCCATGGAGCCGTAACCCAGATTCGCATAGGCTCCGCCGATGGCCGTCGGGCCTATCGACTGGAAAGTGAATGTGAAGCCCTCGGAGTTAGGGTTGGTAAGCTGAAAGTCAAAGCTGGTGCTGAATTGCTGGACGTTGACGGGAGCAGTAAAGAAGGCGCTGCGATTCTCATCCTTGCCGCCGTCGGTGATGCGTAGCCTGGTCCCGCTCAAGGCCGTCCCGCCGTTCAACGTCATTCCGAGTGAATCGAAGCCAGTCGGGTAATTGGGCAGGCTGAGGGGCCCGGCGATATATGTCCAGGCGGTGAACTTTTGGCTCGCGGTGTTCGTCCCGGTACCGCCGGTGAAACCGACAAAGGCCGTGTTGCTGCCCACCACCGATGGAATGTTGATCGTCCAGGAGGTCGACCAGCTTGCCAGCGTTATTGTGTCCGTTAGCGTCATGGTAAGGCTGACGCCGTCGTAGGTGATGTGGGCGTCCATGAAGTCGCCGCTATGCAGGTCGATTCCGGTGCCGGTCAGGTTGATGGCGGGAACCGCCGGCGTCGCACCGTTGATATACAGTCCGGTTGAGTCCGGGCCTTCTCCGGCGGTGTTGAAGAGATCGAACTTGATGGCGACGCTGTTGGGGATGCCGGCGTAGCCGAGTCCTCCGCCGGAACTGCCGAGCGCAGTTGGGGCTAGATTCTGGATGGTGAACGTGATGCCATTACCTCCCGGATTTGACAACTGGAAGGTGAAATCAGTGGTGAATGCCTGGATATTCACTGCGGTCGCGTAGAAGGCGCTTCCGGCCTCGTTCTTGCCGCCATCGGTCAACTGCAATCGAAAGTCGTCCAGGGTGGTGCTGCCGTTGAACTGGATCGGGCCCCTGGCCAGCGTAAAGCCATTGCTGAAGTTGATCGCGTAAACCGGCTGGATGGTATAAGCCGCGCTCACCATGGGGCTTGCGAAGAGACCCGGTGCGACGGCAATGGCCTGGACGGTCTCCGACACCGGGATCGATAGCGGGGCTGCGTATCTCGCTGAAGAGGTAGTCGGTGTCGACCCGTCGAGAGTGTAATAGATGACCGCGCCGCTCGAGCTGTCGGTAATGGTCAGGTTTTGCGTTCCAGAATAAGTTGCGCCTACCAAGGAAAAGACGGGATTCGCGGTGGTATTCGTAGAAGTATAAGTTACCGATGACGGAGCACTCTGCAGATAGCCGTTCGGGCTGGCGATCGCGGTCACTGTCTCATTGGTAGAGACGACCAACGGCTTCGAGCTTGAATAGACGGACGAGGTGCTGTTCGGTATCGAGCCGTTGGTGGTGTAGTAGATGGTCGCGCCAGCAACCGCGTCGGTGATTGTGACTGTCTGCGTCCCGGTGAACGTTCCTGAAGCGGGACTGATGACCGGGGCCGGGGCCGTTGGCGCAATGCCCAGTAATCCATAGATGCTGACTGCTCCCGCCGCCCCAACATAGACCTTACCGTTCGCGACCGTCGGAACGGTGAACTTGACCGCTGCACCGCTGGGCGTGTCGCGCGAAGGGTTGATGTTGCTGGAATAGAGGGTGTGCGCGAGGTTAGTGGCATCGTAGGCCAGCAGGACGTCCGGGCCTTCCAGGGCCTGGGCATACGTCATTAACGCCCAGAGAATGCCACCGGCGGCCCCGTTGGCGGAAATCGATGGTGTTGGGCCAGGGTAGATAAATTGCTCGACGGATTGGCTGGTCGGTGTGGTCGACAGCACACCATTGACGAACGAGTAGGCAGTGAGACTGTTGCCGTCCCCGGCATACCCCCCGCCTTCTCCATTGGGATTCGTTCCTCCCGCATAGATGTTGTTGTTCCAGTAGGCTTCGGCACCCCAGACTCCGGCACCCCAGTTAACCCCCGCAGTAATCGGTGTTTGCACTTCCTGCACAACCTGGTCGCTCGCCGCATTGAAGCCGCCCAAGCCATCGCGGTTGAGGATGTAGATCATGCCGGACTTTCCTATCTGGACCAATGGACTCAGCTTCGTTCCGGAGGCGAGTGTTTGGGTGGGCAGCAACAGTGGGCCTCCGGAACCAAGGTCACCGTCCTGGAGATCGAGGGCCGCTTCGTTGTAGGGAGTGAACTCATCCTTGACGGTCATGTGTCCGCCGGTGAGGTCGAGATCCAGCACGCTCATCCCGTAGCTCATCGTATTGGTATAGGGATAGCTGGCCGTGTAGGTCCCATTCCCCGTGGTGAGGAACATCCTGCCGTAGGGTTTTGCCGGATCATTGATTTCGGCGGCCAGGCCGGCCCCGCTCATCCACAAACCGGCTCCAGTCCCGTTCACGCTCGTGCAAAATATATCGAGCTGCTGCAGCGTCGCTGCGCTGTAGGAGAAAATCCAACCGTGCCACACGGACTCGTCGTTGTCGGAACCTACTGCGACGTAGAGAACGCCGTTCACGAGGAGCAGAGCGGGTCGTTGGATTTGATACGTCCCGACAAAGCTTAACACCCCATTTACGCTTCCGGCGCCGGAGCTGGGGATCGAACCCTGTATCAGTACCGGGCCGCCCATCTTCTCCGCCCCGGTCGTGATATCGAGGGCGTGAAGTCTATTGACCGCGACCGAGCTCTGCGTTTCGGAACTCACGAGATACATGGTGTTAGTCGTCAGGTCGATCACCGGCGTGCCGACAATACCGAAGTTGATCTTGTAGGTCCCCGCCGCAGCGGTGTTGGTCAGCAGCGATACCTGCCAGAGCGGACTCGCGTTGATGCCGCCGTTGGTGTCCGCATCGAAGGCATAAACCATGTCGGTAGCTGTAGCCACGTAGACCACGTTGTGGGTGCCTTTACCGGGGATGATTACCTGTGAGACGTAAAGCGGTTGAGCGTAGGCCGGACCATTCACCTGCTGCGAAAACAATTTTCCGAACTGAGTCGGGTTGACATTTGACAGCGTGAGGACGGTTTCGCTCAGGTTTTGGCCGGTGCGAGCTATATCGTTGTGGGCGGTTAGCACATTCACTTGCGCTGCGGCGTGTGCGGCGACCATTACGGCGAGGAAAAGCCATGAGGCTTTTGCGAGTCCTCGGCAGCGAGAGTTCCTCCGCGAGCATCCGAATCTAGCTGCAAATCCAGGAACCGCTTCGCTGAACCGGTGATGAGTCTGTATCACTTACTTCTCCAAATAAGGCTATTGAGTAACTCAGAAACTTGTCTCAATTCACAGTGAAGACCGAAGTGTAGTTACCGACACCATTGGTTTTTAAGTCGAAAGTGCCGGTGACAGCCTTGGCCGGGACGACGACCTGGATGCTCGTGTTGGACGGGTTGAGGATGGGGAGAGACTTTCCACCGAACCAGACTATCGTTTGCCCTCCCGCATCGAGCAGGTTTTGGCCGCTGATGGTGACCAGAGTACCCGGCGAGCCGCTGGCGGGGCTGATTCCGGTAATGGAAGTCGTCGGTTCTACCGCAAAAGGAACTCCATTGCTCGGTACTCCAGCTACCGTAACCACGAGATTACCTGTAGTGGCATGGTAGGGGACGGAGACGGTGATGCTGGTGTTGGACCATGCTTTCGCAGTCGACGCGACCCCGTTGAAGGTGACGCTGTTCGCGCCCTGGCTTGTGCCAAAGTTGACGCCGGTCAGAACGACGGGCGCATAGTCAGCGCCGTAGTTGGCGCTCACGCTACCGATCTGTGGAGTCGGCACCGGGGAAGACGGTATCTGGCCCACCGTAAAGGTGGGAGTGTAATTACCGATACCGTTGCACTGGAGGTCAAAGGTGCCAGTCACGGCGCCGGCTGGGACAACTACCTGGATACTGGTATTGGAAGGGTTGAGGATGGGGAGAGATCTTCCACTGAACCAGACCGCCCCGTGTCCGCCGGCGTCGAGCAGACTCTGACCGCTTATGGTGACCAGGGTCCCGGGAGGGCCGAGGGTTGGGCTGATCCCTGTGATCGAGGTCGTCGGTACGACGGTAAAGGGGACCCCGTTGCTCGATTGTCCGGATACCGTTACCACGAGGTTGCCGGTGGTGGCACGGAAAGGAACGGAGACGGTGATGGCGGTGTTAGACCAGGCTGTGGCTGCCCCCGCCGTAGCACCGTTGAAGGTGACGGTGCTCGCCCCCTGGGTTGCTCCGAAGTTGGTTCCGGTCAGCGTGACCTTAGCATAGTCCGCTGCGTAGTTCGTGCTCACGCTGGTGATCTGGGGCAGGGGCACACCAGCTACGGTGAAGGTCGAGGTGTAAGTGCCGACGCCGTTGCTATGGACGTTAAAGGTTCCGGTAGCAGCGCCAGCCGGAACGACTACCTGAATGCTGGTGTTGGAGGGGTTGAGGATGGGAAGAGATATTCCCCCGAACCAGACCACTGCCTTACCTTGAGCGTCGAGCAGGTTCTGACCGCTGATAGTGACCTGGGTTCCGCCAGGGCCACTGGCGGGGTTGATACTGGCGATCGAGGTTATCGGCTCCACGGTAAACGGAACCCCATTGCTTGACTGCCCGCCTACGGTGACCACGAGATTGCCGGTGCTGGCATGGTAGGGGACGGAGACAGTGATGCCGACGCTGGACCAGGCCGTGGCCGTTGCTGGAACGCCGTTGAAGGTGACGGTGCTCGCGCCCTGGCTTGCACCGAAGTTGGTTCCGGTCAGCGTAATGATGGCAAAAGGCGCGCCGTAGTTGGCGCTCACGGAGCTGATCCGCGGCACGGTCACTGCAGGCACCGTGGGTGCGGCGTAGGCTGTCGAATAACTCCAGTTCAGGATGTCCTGGGTTGCGGTCGATCCGCTCGTGCTTCCGGTGAAACCGACATTGGCCGTTGGGCCGCCCACTATCGACGGAATGTTGACGGGATAGCTTTGAGTCGCCGAGGCTCCGGTGACGGTATCGGTGATCATCACCGTCAAGGCTGTGCCATTGTAGGCGAGCTGGGCGTTGAAGATGTCTCCGCTATGCAGGTTGATCCCGTTGGAGGAAAGGTCCGTGGCAGGAGTCGTTGGAGGCGCTCCTGCGGTGTAGAGGCCAGTCGAGTCGACTCCTTCGCCAGCGTCGTTATACAGGTCGAACTTGACTCCAACGCTGTTGCCGATGGAACCGTAACCGAGGTTCGCGCCTCCTCCTCCTATTGCCGCCGGCCCCATGCCCTGGAGGGCAAAGGTAATGCCTTCAGCATTCGGGTTGGTCAGTTGAAAATCGAAGTTGGTGCTGAACTGCTGGATGTTGACCGGGGCAGTAAAGAAGGCGCTGCGGGTTTCGTTGATGCCGCCGTCAGTGAGACGAAGTTTGGTCCCGTTCAGTCCGGCTCCCCCGTTTAACGTCATCCCGACTCCATCAAAACCGCCCGGATAATTGGGAACAGTGAGTGGTCCGGCGATATAGGTCCAGAAGGTAAGCTTCTGACTGGCGCTGTTCGTACCGGTGCCGCCGGTGAAGCCGACATAGGCGGTGTTGCCGCCCACGACCGACGGAATATTGATCGGCCAGGACGTTGACCATGTTGCCAAGGTCAGCACGTCCGTGAGCGTGATGGTGAGGTTCGTGCCGTCATAGGTGATGTGAGCGTCCATGTTATCGCCGCTATGCAGGTCGATACCGGTACCGGTGAGATTGAGGGCGGGAACCGTCGGCATCGCGCCGTCGATGTAGAGTCCGGTCGAGTTTGGCCCTTCGCCGCCCGTGTTGTAAAGGTCGAATTTGATGGCGAGACTGTTGGGAATGTTGGCGTATCCAAGCCCTCCGCCAGAGCTGCCGAGGGCCCCTGACCCTACATTCTGAATTGTGAACGTCATGCCATTCCCCGCCGGATTGGACAACTGGAAGCCGAAATCCGTGGTAAACGACTGAATGTTCACCGGGGTCGTGTAGAAGGCGCTGCCGGCCTCGTTCACTCCGCCGTTGGTCAGCTGTAGCCGGTAGTCGTCCAGGTCACTGCTGCCGTTGAACTGTATTGGCCCCTGTGCAAGGGTAAAGCCGGTGGCGAAGTTGATATTGAATGCCGGCTGAATTATGTAGGTTGCGCCCACCACTGAACTGGGAGTCAGTCCTGGCGACACAGCAATCGCCTGGATCGTTTCTGAAGCAGACACAGGCACTAGCAGCGGATTGGAATAGACGGCCGAGGCAGTCGTAGGCGTCGAACCGTCGAGCGTGTAATAGATCTTCGGGCTCGGAGAGCCATCGGTAATGGTCAGCGTCTGTGTTCCGGTATAAGTCCCAGAGGCCAGCGAAAAAAGGGGATTGGCGGTGGCCGTCATCAACGTATAGGTTGCCGATGCCGGCGCACTCTGCTGATAGCCGTTTGGGCTCGCGATAGCAGTGATCGTTTCGGTAGACGACACGACTGGAGGATTGGAGCTCTTGTAGACAGGAGAATAGTACTGCGGCGTCGAGCCATCCGTGGTGTAGTAAATGGTCGCGCCGGGGACCGCATCGGTGATGGTGATTGTTTGGGACCCAGTGAACGGTCCCGAGGTGGGACTAATAACTGGCGCTGGGGCCGTGGGCGTAATACCCAGCAATCCGTAGACGTTAATCTGGCCGTTGGCGCCAACATAGACTTTGCCATTGGTAATCGTCGGTAGCATGAACTCCACCGCGCCACCGGGAGAGTCTCGGGAAGGGTTCACGCTACTTGAATAAAGCGTCTTCGCGAGGTTGGTTGCATCATAGGCCAGCAAAGTCTCGGGACCTTGTGTGAGTACCGCACTGTTATTCGTTACCCAGACAATGCCGTTTGTTGTGCCATTGGCGGAAATAGACGGCGTCGGCCCGGGAAAGATAAACTGCTCGACGGATTGGCTAGTCGGTGCGCTCGAGAGCACGCCGTTGACGAAGGAATAGGCGGTGAGACTATTGCCGGTGCCGGCGTAAGTACCGAAATAAATGTTCGATCCTGCGGTCGGATTTGTTCCCCCCGAATAGATATTGTTGTTCCAGTAGGCTTCAGAGCCCCAAACCCCAGCACCCCAGTTATTCCCCGCTGTTGTTGGTGTCTGCACTTCCTGCTCGACCTGGTCGGCCGCCGTGTTGAAGCCGCCCAGGCCCGCTGGGCTGTACTCAGTCGCAGAACTATTGCTGCCATCGGTATTGTTATCGCGATCGAGAATGTAGATCATGCCCGATTTTCCTATCTCAACCAATGGGTTCAGCGTAGCTCCCGAGGGCAATGTCTGGGTTGGCAACAAGATAGGCCCTCCGGAACCAAGGTCGGCGTCCTGGGCATCCAAAACCGCCTGGTTATAGGGTGTGAACGCATCCTCCACGGTCAGCTGGCCGCCGGTGAGATCGAGATCCAGCATGCTCATTCCGTAGCTCATTGTACCGGTGTAGGGATAGCTGGCTGCATGTGTCCCATTCCCGGTGGCGACGAACATCCTGCCGTAAGGTTTAGACGGGTTATTCACCTCGGCGGCCAGACCAGCTCCGCCCATCCAAACGCCACCACCGCCGCCGTTTGCGGTGGTGCAAAATGCACCCAACTGCTGTAGCGTCGCTTTGGCGAACGAGAAAATCCACCCATGCCAGTTCCCATCGTCGGCGCCGTCTGAACCAAACCCGACATACAACACTCCGTTCAGGAGGAGTAGTCCCGCCCGCTGCCGTTGAACCAGTGGATCGAAGGTCAGAACGCCGCCCACGCTCCCGGCGCCGTTTCCGGGGATGGAAGCCTGTATCTGGATCGGGCCGCCAAGTTTTTCCGCCCCAGTCGTAATATCTAAAGCGTGTAATCGCGCAACGTATGTTGAGCCCTGACTTTCAGAACTAGCCAGGTACATGGTGTTCGTAGACAGGTCGATCACCGGCGTTCCGGAAATACCGAAGTTGTATTTATACGTCCCAGCGGCAGGAATATTTGTCAGCAGGGATACTTGCCAGAGGGGGCCAGCATTAATCCCGCCGTTGCTATCCGCATCGAATGCATAGACCAGGTCGCTGGTGGTGGCCACATAGACCACGTTGTGGGTGCCCTTGTTAGGTATGGTAACCTGAGCCACGTAAAGTGGTTGAGCGTAAACTCGTCCAGTGACATGTTGCGAGAATAGCTTCCCGAACTGGGCCGGGTTCACATTCGCCGGCGTTAGAACGGTTTCATTGAGGTTCTGGCCGGTCCGCGCGATATCGTTGTGCGCCGTCAGCACATTCACTTGCGCTCCCGCCTGTCCGCAGACCGACAGTGCAAACAAAAGCGTCGAAACTTGCACGAATCCGGGGTATCCGAGAGTCTTGTGCGGATATCCGGGTTTCTTCGCAGATGTACAAACGCAACTGATAGTTCGCCGGTAACTCTTCATAGCGCATTCTCCAAGGAAAAGTAATCAGGAAGTGCAACGACTACAACTTAGTTGATCGTGAAAACAGGGGTATAACTTCCGACTCCGTTTATGTGGACGTTGATAGCGCCGCTGCTGGCTCCGGTCGGGACAACGACCTGAAATCCAGTGTTGGATGGGTTGAGAATGGGTAGCGAGATGCCGCTGAAGTAGACCGTTCCATGACCCTGTGCGTCAATCAGATTCTGGCCGCTGATCGTAATCACCGTTCCGGCGGAACCGCTGGTTGGGCTCATCCCGGTCACAGAGGGCGACGGCTCCACGGTAAAGGGAATCCCATTACTCGATTGTCCGGATACGGTGACCACAAGATTGCCGGTCGTGGCATGGTAGGTGACCGAAACGGTGATGCTGGTGTTGGACCATGCGGTGACGGAGCCCGGAACGCCGTTGAAGGTCACGGTGCTCGCTCCCTGGGTTGCCCCGAAGTTGGTTCCGGTTAGCTTGATGGTTGCATAGTCCGCGCCGTAGTTGGCGCTCACGCTGCTGATTTGGGGAGCCGAAGTCGCGGCTATAGTGAAGGTCGAGGTATAACTGCCGACGCCGTTGGTGTGGACATTAAAGGTGCCGGTCGCGGCCCCAGCTGGAACAACAACTTGAAGGCTGGTATTGGACGGGTTGAGAATGGGAAGCGACATCCCACTAAAGTAGATGGTCCCGTGACCCTGGCCATCGACCAGATTCTGACCGCTGATGGTGACCAAGGTCCCAGAGGGGCCACTGGTTGGATTGATCCCAGTGACAGAGGGCATCGGTTCCACAGTGAAGGGAACTCCGCTACTCGATAGTCCGCCTGCTGTGACTACAAGGTTGCCGGTGGTGGCATGGTAGGGGACGACAACGGTGATGCCGGTGTTGGACCAGGCACTCGCGGTCGCTGGGACGCCATTAAAGGTGACGGTGCTCGCTCCCTGGGTTGCCCCAAAGTTGGTTCCGGTCAGCGTAATGGTTGCAAACGGCGCGCCGTAGTTGGCGCTCACGTTCCCTATTTGCGGAGCCGGTACGGCAGGCGCGATGGATGTAGTGAAGTAACTCCAGTTCAGGATGTCTTGCGTCGCAGTGATTAACCTCGTGCCGCCGGTAAATCCGACATTGGCCGTCGGCTCGCCCACCGAAGCCGGAATATTAATGGTGTAGTTCTGGGTCGCTTTAGCGCCGGTTGAAGTATCTGTAAGTATCACGGTTAAGATGGCACCGTTATAACTAAGTTGCGCGTTGAAGATGTCTCCGCTGTGCAGGTTAATCCCAGTGGATGAAAGGTTGACCGCAGGAATCGTTGGCGGTACGCCATTCACGTAAAGTCCGGTAGAGTTTATTCCCTCCCCCAAGTCGTCGTATAGGTCAAACTTGACCGCGACGCTATTGGCAATGCCGGTGTAGCCGAGACTCCCGTCTCCCCCTCCACCCAATGCTTTCGGGCCTACTCCCTGGATGGTAAAGGTAATTCCGTCGGCGTTGGGATTGGTGAGTTGGAAGCTAAAGCTGGTGCTGAACTGCTGGACGTTGACGGGCACGGTGAAGAAGGCAGTGCGATTCTCGCGAACTCCGCCGTCGGTGAGGCGAAGTCGTGTGCCGTTCAAGGCTGCTCCGCCATTCAACGTCATCCCGACGCCATCGAAGCCGGACGGGTAATTGGGCACGCTGAGCGGTCCAGCGACATACGTCCAGAAAGTTAACTTCTGGCTGGCAGTGCTGGCTCCGGTGCCGCCGGTGAAGCCGACATAAGCGGTATTGCCGCCCACCAGCGACGGAATGTTGATCGGCCAGGAGGTGGACCACGACGCGAGCGTTAGCACGTCTGTGAGGGTCATGGTAAGGTTCGTGCCGTCGTAGGTGATGTGCGCATTGATATTATCGCCGCTATGCAGGTCGATGCCGGTACCGGTGAGGTTGATGGCCGGAACCGTCGGCATTGCTCCGCCTGTATATAACCCCGTGGAGTCTGGACCCTCGCCGCCGCTATTGTAGAGGTCGAACTTGATCGCCACGCTATTGGGGATATTGGCGTACCCAAGGCCTCCTCCTAAGCTGCCGAGGGCGCCCGGGCCAACATTCTGAATTGTGAACGTAATGCCATCACCTGCTGGATTCGACAACTGGAAGCCAAAATCTGTAGTGAAGGACTGAATGTTCACGGGGGTGGCATAGAAGGCGCTGCCGGCCTCGTTCTGTCCTCCGTTGGTCAACTGCAGCCGGTAGTCGTCCAGGCCGGTACTCCCGTTGAACTGCACCGGGCCTACCCCCTGCGTAAATCCCTGGTCGAAGTCGATGGTGTAAACCGGCTGTATCGTGTAATCGCCGGTCACCACGGAGCTGGAAAAAAGGCTGGGAGCAACGGCAATCGCCTGAACGGTTTCTGAAACCGGAATTGATAAAGGAGTCGAATAAACCGCCGAAGTGGCTGTGGGAGTCGATCCGTCGAGGGTGTAGTGGATAACCGCACCAATCGAACTGTCGGTAATCGTCAGCATTTGCGCGCCGGTATAAGTCCCGGTTAGCAAAGAAAATACGGGATTGGCAGCGGTGCTCGTTGAGACATAGGTTGCCGCTGCCGTTGCGCTCTGAAGATAGCCGTTAGGACTGGCGATTGCAGTAACGGTCTCGTTGGAGGAGATAACCAGGGGAGTCGAACTTGAATAGACGGGAGAACCGCTGTACGGAATCGATCCGTTCGTGGTGTAGTAGATGGTCGCGCCGGGGACTGCATCGGTGATCGTCACCGTCTGCGAGCCAGTAAACGTGCCCGATGCTGGACTGATTACCGGCGCCGGGGCGGTCGGCGTCACACCCAGCAACCCGTAGACGCTCACCACGGGGTTGGCACCGACATAGACTTTGCCATTGGCGACTGTCGGGACGGTGAATTGCACCGCTATCCCTCCAGGGCTATCTCGCGAGGGGTTGGTGTTGCTCGAATACAGAGTGTGGGCCAGGTTGGTTGCGTCGTAAGCCAGCAATACATCGGGTGATCCGGTTGCACCGGGATACGTCATCAGGACCCAGGCAATGCCATTCGTCGCGCCATTGGCGGAAATCGAAGGCGTTGGGCCCGGAAATATATATTGTTCGACGGACTGGCTGGTCGGCGTGGTTGAGAGCAGGCCATTGACGAACGAATAAGCAGTGAGACTGTTGCCGGCCCCCGCATAACCATCAGGGTTGTTCGCTCCCAGGGAGGGATTCGTTCCGCCGGAATAGATGGTGTTATTCCAATAGGCTTCAGTGCCCCAAACCCCGGCACCCCAATTCAAACCCGCAGTTATCGGCGTTTGGTATTCTTGCGCAATCTGGTCACTAGCGGGGTTAAAGCCGCCCAGGCCGGCCGGGCTGTACTCTGTGGCCGGGTTATTGCTGCCATCGGTGTTGTTATCGCGATCCAGGATGTAGATAACCCCCGATTTTCCGATCTCCACGAGAGGATTCAGGATGTTCCCGGTGGCCAAAGTCTGGGTCGGCAGCAATACCGGCCCTCCAGAGCCAAGATCGGCGTCCTGACCATTCAGGGATGCTTCGTTGTACGGAGTGAACTCATCCTCAACGGTCATCTGCCCGCCGGTCAGGTCGAGATCCAGAACGCTCATCCCGTAGCTCATCGAGTTGGAATAAGGGTAACTGGCCGTGTTGGTCCCATTCCCTGTGGTCACGAACATCCTGCCGTAGGGTTTTGCAGGGTTGTTCACTTCGGCCGCCAGACCCGATCCGCCCATCCAAATCCCAGCCCCTATGCCATTGGCACTCGTGCAAAACACGTTTAGCTGTTGCAGCGGTGCTTCGCTAAAGGAGAAGATCCAGCCATGCCACGAGCCATCGTCCGCGCCGTCTGAGCCGAATGCGACATATAACACTCCGTTTAAGAGGAGCAGTCCCGGTCGCTGTTGATGAATTCGCGGATCAAAGGTCAGGACGCCCGCAACGCTTCCAGAGCCGGCGCCAGGAATCGAGGCATGTATCAGGAGTGGGCTGCCAGCCTTCTCCGCTCCCGTCGTTATATCGAGCGCGTGTAGTCGCGCGACATAAGTCGAGCCTTGATTCTCGGAACTCGCGAGATACATGGTGTTAGTGTTCAGGTCGATTACCGGCGTCCCAACCACGCCAAAGTTGGTCGTGTAGGTGCCCGCTGGAGTAGTGTTGGTGAGCAGTGATACCTTCCAGAGAGGGTTGGCGTTGATGCCGCCGTTGGTGTCCGCATCGAAGGCGTAGACCCAGTCAGTAGATGTCGCCACATAGACCACGTTGTGGATGCCCTTGCCCGGGATGGCCAGTTGCGATGCATACAGCGGCTGGGCCTGGATCTTTCCGCTGACTGGCTGCGTAAATAATTTTCCGAACAAGGCCGGACTCACGTTCGATGGCGTCAGGATGGTTTCATTCAAGTTCTGCCCGGTGCGCGCAATGTCGTTGTGTGCCGTCAGCACATTCACTTGCGCCTCCGCACTGCTCCCAAGTCAGGAGCGCCAACAAGAACAATGACGGTGGCAACAGGTTGAAATAATGACATTTCCTTCGCAGGTCTTCGGAAATCTCCTCCAATCCAGTCTCCTCGCCAGCCAGCCGATAAGTCTTCATTAGGTGCTCTCCAAGGTAGGTTTATCAAGTAACTCATCAACTCAGTTAACTCAGCAACTCAAAAATTAATTTACGGCGAAGATTGGCGTGAAATTGCCAACACCGTTGGTATGAACGTCAAAGGTCCCGGTCGCAGCTCCGGATGGGATAACCACCTGGAGACTGCTGCTGGATTGGTTGGTTATGGACAGAGACCTTCCACTGAACCAAACCTGGGTGTGGCCCTCGGCATCGAGCAAGTTCTGACCGCTTATCGTGACCAGAGTTCCAGGGGCACCGCTGATTGGGCTTATACCCGTGATCGAAGGTGTGGGTTCCACGGTAAAGAAAATCCCGTTGCTCGATTGTCCCGAGACTGTTACCACGAGATTGCCGGTGGCGGCATGGTAGGGGACGGAGACCGCGATAGCGGTATTAGACCAAGCTGTGACCGCTGCGGGAACTCCATCGAATGTGACGGTGCTCGCATTCTGGCTGGCTGCGAAGTTAGTTCCGGTCAGCGTGATCATGGCATAGGGTGCACCGTAGTTAGCGCTCACGCTGACGATCTGCGGAACCGCGGTCACGGTGAAGATCGAGGTGTAGTTGCCGACTCCGTTGATATGGACGTCAAAGGTTCCGGTCACTGCTCCGGACGGGATAGCCACCTGGAGGCTAGTATTGGACGAATTGACAATATGCAGGTATATCCCGCTGAAGAAGACCTCACCCTGGCCGTGAGCGTCGAGCAGGTTTTGGCCGGTTATCGTGACCAGGGTCCCGGGAGGTCCGCTGGTGGGGTTGATGGCACTGATCGAAGGATAAGGTTCAACTTTAAAGGGAAGCCCGTTGCTCGAGTGCCCGGCTACGGTGACCACCAGACCGCCAGTGGTGGCGTGATAAGGAACGGAGACGGTGATGGCGGTATTGGACCATGCTGTGACCGTCGCTGGAACGCCGTTGAAGGTGACGGTGTTCGCTGCCTGGGTTGCTCCGAAGTTGCTTCCGGTCAGGATAACGGTCGCGAACGGCGCACCGTAGCTGCTGCTCAGGCTACCTATTAGGGGTGGGGCGACTGTCGGCACTCTTGGTGCGACATACGTCGTGGAATAACTCCAATTCAGGATGTCCTGGGTTGCGGTCGATCCGCTGGTGCTACCGGTGAAGCCGACATAGGCTGCGGGGCCGCCCACTGCCGACAGAATGTTGACGGCATAACTTTGGGTCGCGGATGCGCCCGTGACGGTGTCGGTAATTATCACCGTCAACGTGACGCCGTCGTAGCCGAGCTGCGCGTTGAAAATATCTCCGCTATGCAGGTTGATGCCGCTGAATGATAGGTCGGTGGCAGGATTCGTCGGGGGCGCGCCATCGATGTACATGCCGGTTGAGTTCATTCCCTCGCCAGCGTCGTTATACAAGTCAAACTTGACCGCAACGCTATTGCTGAGGGAGCCGTAGCCGAGATTGGCTGCTGCTGCCCCTAGGGCGGCCGGAGTCGCTTTCTGGATGGTAAAAGTAATGCCTTCGGCTGTCGGGTTGGTGAGCTGAAAGTCAAAGTTGGTGCTGAACTGCTGGATGTTGACTGGGAGCGTGAAGAAGGCGCTCCGCGTCTCATTGATGCCGCCGTCCGTAACGCGCAGTCTGCTCCCGCTCCACGCCGCACCGCCATTCAACGTCATTCCGAGGCCGTCGAAGCCAACCGGATAGTTCGGGACCACGGGCTGGCCTTCCAGGTAGGCCCAATAGGTAAGCTTTTGACTTGCACTGCTCGTCCCCGTACTGCCGGTGAAGCCAACCCAGGCGGTGGCGCCACCCACTGCGGACGGAATGTTGATCGCCCACGAGGTCGACCAGCTCGCAAGTGTGAGCGCGTCCGTCAATGTCATGGTAAGGTTCGTGCCGTCGTAGGTGATGTGGGCGTTCATCATATCGCCGCTATGCAGGTCTATGCCGGTGCCGGTGAGGTTGATGGCAGGAACCGTCGGCATCGCTCCGTTGATGAATAGACCGGTCGAATTCGGCCCTTCGCCGCCATCGTTGAAGATATCGAACTTGATGGCAACACTCTGGGGAATTGTGGCGTATCCAAGGGCTGCGCCGAAACTGCCGAGAGCGGCCGGTCCGGCATTCTGAATGGTGAACGTAATGCCGTCACCTGCTGGATTGGACAATTGGAAGGTGAAGTCGGTGGTAAACGCCTGCACGTTCACCGGGGTGGCATAGAAGGCGCTCCCGGCCTCGTTCATTTCGCCGTGGGTCAACTGCAAACGAAAATCATCAAGGGTAGTGCTTCCGTTGAAATGCATAGGGCCTTCGGCCCCCGCAAAGCCCTGGGGGAAGTAAATCTCATACGCAGGAAGAATTGAATAGGTGGCGCTTACCACCGAGCTGGGTGTCAGACCCGGTGAGACGGCCAACGCCTGGATCGTCACCGAAGTGGAAACCGGGACCACTACCGGATTGGAATACACCGGCGAGGAGGCAGTCGGAGTCGAGCCGTCGAGGGTGTAATAGATCGTCGGGTTGGGTGAGCTATCGGCAATGGTCAGCGTCTGCGCTCCCGTATAGGTTCCGGGAGCCAGGGAGAAGACGGGAGTCGCGGCAGCCGTCGCGAGCGTATAGGTTTCTGACGAGGGCGCGCTCTGCACATAACCGTTCGGACTGGCGGTTGCAGTGATCGTTTCCGTGGAAGAAACAACTGGTGGGTTTGTGCTTGAATAGACCGTCGAATTGACGGTCGGTTCCGAACCGTTCGTGGTGTAGTAGATGGTGGCGCCAGCGATCGCGTCGGTGATGGTGACCGTCTGCGTACCGGTAAACGTTTTGGAGGCGGGAGTGATGACGGGGGCGGGTGCTACCGGAGTTGCGTTGAGCAATCCGTAGACGCTAAATCCCAGATTTGTACCGACATAGACCTTGCCATTCGCTATCGTCGGAACGGTGAATCGTAACGCCGTGCCACTTGGAGTGTCTCGCGAGGGGTTGGTACTGCTCGAATAAATCGTGTGGGCCAGGTTGGTTGCATCGTAAGCCAGCAACACTGAAGGGCCATCAGAGGCGAACGCGTTGTTGTTGATCGCCCATACGATTCCATTTGTCGTGCCATTGGCGGAAATGGCTGGCGTCGGGCCGGCAAAGACGTATTGCTCAGTGGATTGGCTGGTCGGCGTGGTCGAGAGGACGCCTTTGACAAACGAGTAGGCGGTAAGACTGTTGCCGGTTCCGTTGAATTGGCCTTTGCCCGGGTTTGTCCCGCCAGAATAGATATTGTCATTCCAATAGGCTTCTGTGCCCCAAACCCCAGCGCCCCAATTTAAGCCCTTTGTTATCGGCGTCTGCACCTCTTGTACAACCTGGTCGGCTGTCGAGCTAAAGCCGCCCAAACCAGCCGGGCTGTATTCGGTCGCCGGGTTGTTGCTGCCATCGGTATTATTGTCGCGATCGAGGATGTAGATCATGCCCGATTTTCCTATCTGGACCAATGGGTTCAACGTCTTGCCGTTGGCTAGCGTCTGGCTCGGCAGCAGGACCGCTCCTCCGGCACCAAGATCTCCATCCTGGGCATCGAGGACTGCTTCGTTGTATGGAGTGAATTCATCCTCCACGGTCATCTGTCCACCAGTCAGATCGAGATCCAGAACGCTCATCCCATAGCTCATCGCAGCGGTGTATGGAGCACTCGCTGCATAGGTTCCGTTCCCGGTGGCGACGAACATCCTCCCATAGGGTTTGGCAGGGTTGTTTACTTCCGCGGCAAGACCCGCCCCGCTCAACCAAACGCCGCTGCCGCTACCGTTCGGACTTGTGCAAAATACGTCGAGTTGCTGCAGGGTGGCGGCGCTGAAGGAGAAGATCCAGCCATGCCAAGACCCCACATCTGCCTGGGAACCAAACGCTGCGTATACCACTCCATTCAGGAGAAGCAGTCCCGGCCGCTGCTCCTGAACGGTCGGATCGAAGTTCAAAACGCCGGCGGTACTTCCGACTCCGGTCCCAGGAATTGAAGCCTGAATCTGGACCGGCCCCCCCAGCTTCTCCACACCGGTCGTAATATCGAGCCCGTGCAGTCTATTGATCGGGATCGAGCCCTTGCTTTCGGAACTCACGACATACATGGTGTTCGAGGCCAGGTCGATGACCGGCGTACCTACAATTCCAAAGCCGTTCGTAAGCGTCCCGGCCGGCGTGCTATTGGTCAACAGCGACGCTTTCCAAAGAGGGTTCGCGTTGATCCCACCGTTTGTGTCCGCATCGAACGCGTAGATGGTGTCCCCCGCAGTCGCCACATAGACAACATTGTGAGTGCCCTTGCCTGGAATCGCGATCTGCGACACGTAGAGCGGTTGCGCCCAGACCGTGCTATTTACAGGTTGCGAAAACAACTTGCCGAACTGGGCGGGGGTTACATTCGACGCCGTCAGGACGGTTTCACTCAGGTTTTGGCCCGTTCGCGCTATGTCGTTATGCGCTGTAAGCACATTGACTTGCGCCACGCCACGGCTTGGTATCATCAGGAGTGCAACGAGACACGCCACAAGCGCGAAGCGATGGAAGAAGTAGGCGATACGCAGGCATCTTATGCGCTTCACCGCATCCACCCTCATAACGAAATACAATAACGACGCCGGACAGAGGCTCCTCTTATTGTGACTCGCCCCGGAAGTAGAGGTTGAAAATTCGGTTTCGCGTGGTCCGATTCGTGCGAAGCTTAACAGCAGATTTCCAGCTACTGTAACTCAAGTAGGGTTTCCAGCAAAGGGCGAAATTGCTTTTCGGAGAATTCCGGCAGCTGCAGTCGATGGAAAGTCGAAAAGCGCAGTGTTTTCAAAGTTTTTCGATCGCCGCCTTTTCATGCGCTCAACAATGTTGAGCTGCCGGTGCCCAGTCATCGGGCCTCAATTGCAGGCGGTAGTGCTTTGGTCGTCGCTCCTGGCACTGCGCTCGGGCGACCACAGGCGAGCCAAGATGGTCAGAAACTCACCGATGAACCGGTCAACGACCGTCCTCGCGTCGTCGAGTCTGATTCATGACCGAAGCAGCGCAATCACCTGCGGACGTAGCTTACCGAGAAAGCAGGGACCTCGAACTGCCTCAATGAAATCTGTCGGGTATTAAAGCTTAACGATGTCGCCGTTACTACGTTTGTCGATAAACTTGGCGCTGAAACACTCTGTAACTGAGCGGTGCCGTTGCCGTAGGAAAGAGTGATCGCCTGAGGCGAAAGGTTCACGAGTAGAAGTCCCAAACCTCCCGTCTCTCCATAAGTCAGGGCCACCCCACTTAGTGGCGGGAACGGTGCAAATTTGGCCCCGGTTCGGCCCGATGTAACAGGTGCTAAGCCCGACACATTGATCGGCGCCACAGACGATGCTCCGTTGAGCGCCCGACCAAATATCGACACAACTTGTCCGGATGCAGACAAGGCGCCTGCTTGAGCACCAATTGCTCCGTGCGGCCCGAATTTTTCGGTTCCGTCATAAACCAGGGAACTCCGCTGGGATTGGCTGTGGACATTGTAGATATCTACCGTCGTGATCGCAGGGTCGGAAAGAAATTGGATAAGCATCTGGGCATCAAATAAGCCGTGTAGCCAGGTGCTGGTGTATTCAAGATCTGCAGTGTGATCGATAAAGTCGAATTCCGTGATCCACGCTGACATTCCCTTCGCCACGAGGGGCTGAATTTGGGCCGGCCTCCACCACGCCCATTTTGAGACGGCTTTCGACAGGATGGACTCCGGATCTTCACCACCGGACTCCTGTACGTGGTAATAATGCAGCGTCACAGCATCTGCTCCACTCAGCTTGGAAATCACGTCGGAATTCCAGGTCCCGCCTTGAAAGCCTTGCCCTAACACTGCGATTTGGGCATGAGGAAAGTGGGATTTCAATTCCTTGATCCAATAATTCATCTCGTTGACATAAGCGGCGCCGGAGGCGAAACGCCTTGCATAGTTGCTGGCATCCTTATCGCCCGTGGGACGAAGCGCAAAATAGCAGTTCGTTGCCGAGTTCGATATATTCGACGGGCATGCCTAACTGTTGTGCGGCTTTGAGCATTGCAACCTGATCTTGCACCATCGCGCTAGTCTGAGCCGGTGTCGCGATCGAGTTGTTGTAAGTCATAACGTTGAGATCGAAGATGGGCGGCCCGGTGAGTTTGACCAACGGAGCGAAATCTTTAAGCGTTTCGCTGAATGGGCCTGCCCCAGTCGGGAAGCTCGGGTAAACCCACCCGGTGTGCCAGTCCCAGTAATTGGCGTCCGTGCCTCCGGGATAGCGAAGGCTCTGGAGATTGAGCGCCTTTACAGCGGCAAGGGTTCGCGGGTCGGTCCAAGGGTAGGTGCCGGAAGGATTATAGGCACCATCGATATTCGCTCCGAAAAAGGCGCGAGCGAGAGGATGGGGGTTGCCTGGGACGATGGTCCCTACGCCAGGTGGGGAAAGTTGATTACCAGAGTCGCTCGTGGCTAGCGATCTCGGAGAGTCCGAAGCCGTTAGCGCGAAAGCGAATGAGGTAACTACCAGCCATTTCAAATGTGACTGAATCATTCACGCTTACCTACTCACTCAACAGTAATTCATCTTTTCCTAGTTGTGGCGAGGGCGGCGGCGGAGCTGTAATCTCCACTCATGCGGGTTGCGGCGGAGCCGGGTTGCTTTCAGTTGTGGCTTGGGCGGTCCACGCCGAGGAGTGGCCAAACCGCGCCAAAGGAATCGGATGGGATACCCGGCGAGAGCCCGTTAAAGTGAGTTGACGCCTTTTGCTATGGTCGGATTCCGCTTGATCCCGACGCGCAATCTGCCGGTTCGTTCTCATCAACAGGACGTGGAAGCCGAATACTTCGGCTTCACGTCCTTGTTCCGAGCCAACCAGGGTTTCCAAATGGGCGGTCTCGATAAGACTCAACCCGATCCGGTTGATGTGGGACTGCGTGCGATTGCTCCTAATTCGAGAAGTCGATCACGGCAGCGGAGGTGATTGGCATGTTGGGCAGGATGAATACACCGTCGTTTGCGGTAATGGTGGTGGTGACCAATTGCCCCCGAAGTGTACCTTCAGGGCTTTCGTCGAAAGTTTGGCCCCCCAGCGTAACTCCGTTGGTGGCAGAATAGTTGGCGGCGCTCAGATAACGGACGGTGCCTGTGGTGTATCCGGGAAGCGTGATGTGGACATTGCCGGTTGCGGTTTCGTCCTTGTTAATGACGACCACGTGCGCAGTTGAGTTCTTGTCGACCGTCGCCCAGATCGATACATTGGCATCGGTTAGGGTCGTCACCGGTAGCAGTTTTGCTCCGCGCCCCCCCATCTGAGCAAAGACAAGGAGTCCGTAGTAAATAGGGTTGACCTGGGCAACGGTAAAGGTGTGCTTACCGCCCGAGGCGTGATCGTTAAATTGAAAGAGTTGGTAGTATGTGCCTTGGCCTGAATGCCAATTCACTCCATCGATACCAAGGTTGGCGACATTGAACATCATGTCGAGCGACCAGAGCGCCGCGGAGTAAGTGTTGCTGATACCTGCTATTCCTCCGCCCCAAATGCTATTCATCTCACCAAGGCGAAAGACGGAGCCGGCCTGGTGTGCCGAGGCCGCGTAGAGTGAATAGTCGTTCAGCATATTGTGCGTCGAGCCGGGTTGAAGCAAGTAATCCGCGGGGTAAGTTCCGGGGCCGGTGACATAAGCATGCTGGCTCACAATGCTGGGATTCATCTCTCTGGCAGCGAAAGCGTCTTGAGCGCCTGCAATCCAAGTAAGTCTCTGATATTTATCTTCTTCCCCGTATGAAGGCCCCATTGTGCGGAAGTGTTGACTGGTGGCCGAATGGATTGCATTGCGCCATTCCTGGAACTGGGGAAGGTAGTCAGCAAAAAGGTAGTTGGAAGGACGAGCGCCATTCACGGGATAGACATCGGGCTCATTACCGATCTCGAATGCCTGAATGAGGTCGTTCGGGATCCCATTCATCCAGGTCGATGCTTCCGCTTCGGCGAGGGCGACGTTGCTATGCCAAAGGTCTACCCCGAGAGTGTAATTCACGTTTACCGACTGCGCGAGTTCAACAAGCGGCTCAACATCGGCTTGAACATCGCTGTTTTCGGCGTCGTCGACCAAAACTCGGATCAGTAAGGGGGCCGTATAGTACTGCGTGAGGTTGCTCACCAGATTGCGATAGGGCAGATTTGCGCCTGTCGAGGCCTGCCCCAGCATGCCCGAGGGGAAATTCCAATACATCGAGAGCCCCATAAAATTGGGTGGGATGGTCAATTTCGGTGTCCGACTCACGGTCGCTTGGGCGAGCGCGCCCGCAGGCAAGGTCACAGTGAAGGTCGCGATGCTGGGAGAGCTCTGATAGTAACCGTTCGCGGTCACGAGAGCCTGGTAGACCTCGGTGGTGGTCCGTTGCGGCGACACAGTGATTGGACCGGTGTATACAGGGGATGAGGCGGTAGGAGTGGAGCCGTCCTTGGTGTAATGGATGACTGCCCCGGAGACCGCGTCTGCCATGGTCACTTTGGCACTGGTGGTAAATGTTCCTGATTCCGGCGAGATGGAAGGGGGAGGCGCAACAACGGTATAGGTGGCCCTGACCGCTGAACTCGCGTTGAAATTTGGGGCGCTCGCGGTGGCGATGATGGCCGTCGTTTTGGTTGCTTTGATAGGTCCGGTATATAAGGGCGATGACGTTGTTGGATACGTGCCATCGAGCGTATAGCGAATGGTGGCGCCGGGAGTGGAATCCTTAAGAGTGATCGACTGTATCGCGTTGTAAGTCCCGGCGGCGGGAGAGACAGTCGGCGTGGCGGCGTCAAGAGTGATGGTGTACCAGGCCTTGGTGACGGGGCTTAGGGAGCCCCCTGAGGTGACGGCAATTGCTTGGAAGTTTGTCGATGCGGAGACGGTAATGGGCCTGCTGTATCGAGTGGAGCTGGTGGTTGGAGTAGACCCATTGGTCGTGTAGTAGATGGCGGCGCCGGTCGTCGCGTCGGAGATGGTAATCGTCTGGACGGAGTGGTATCCCCCCGAAGCTGGCGAATAAGCAGGAGACGCGGCAGTGGACGCTGTTGCATTGCAGGGGACGACGGCTATAAAAATGGAAAGAAAGAGAGCGGTTGCAATAAAGGAAAGACTGCTATGAAGGGTAAGACTAGTACTGGTGCCGATCTCCGGCATTGAGTTGGGTGAGTCTTGTCGCATGTGGTTCAGCTCCTTAACGTTTGGTTCAACAGCCTGATGACTAATAACGGTGGTCATTGCAATGAAATGCGTCGGGAAAACGCTCGCACTTGTGTTTCGCCGGACTCTATCCATCCTTAGGAAATAAGTTGCCCACGAGTTATCGGTCCGAGCGGGAATGAAAGCCTGCGAGCTGTTCCCAATCGCGAACTTATGGGCGCACGTTACTATTGGCAGTAGGTACAGGAAAGAGCGAGACGGAAGAATCTCATCGCAAACATAGTGCGAGAGAACCGATCCCCGGCCAGCGAGACTATATATGAATTGTTTCTGAAAGGAATTATTGCATGCGAAGTATCGATCGGAAACACAAAAGCTACAGCACTAAGGTCACGACGTAAGGACCGCGCGAACTCCCTGTAAAACTGACCTGGATTGAGGTAGTTTGTTCCGGCGGATGGTAATCTTTACCCCGCGCGATGCTAGCGCAAGCAGGATGGAGAACGGAATTCTCGATGGCCTTAGCAGCAACAAAGCAATCAATCCCCTTCAAGGTAGGATGACCCTATTTCGCGAAGTCGATAACGGCGGCCGAGGTGATTGGCATATTAGGCAAAGTGAATACCCCATCCTGCGCGGTGATGTTGGTTGTGACGAGTTCTCCCTGGATCGTTCCGTCGGGGGTTTCGTCGAAGGTTTGGCCTCCCAGCGTGACTCCATTGATGGCGGAATAGTTTGCGGCGCTTAGATAACGCACGGTACCGGTTGTGTATCCGGGTAGGGTAATTTGGACGTTGCCGGTGGCCTGCTCGTCTTTGTTGATGATCACGAGGTGGGCTGTGGAGGTATTGTCCACGGTTGCCCAGATCGACACATTCGCATTTGTTTTCTGGGTTACGGGCAGGAGTTGCGCGCCACGTCCGGCCATCTCAGCGAATACAAGAAGCCCGTAGTAAAGCGGATTCACCTGGGCAATCTTGTAGGTGGTCATGCCGCCCGAAGCGTTCAAAGTAAATTGAACCAGTTGGTATGCCGTGCCTTGCCCTGAATGCCAGTTGACTCCGTCCATGCCGTCGTTCACATAGTTGAACATTGTATCGATCGACCACAGGGCAGCGGAGAATGTGTTGCTGATGCCGGGAACGCCTCCCTGATAAAAGGAGTTCATCTCGCCGATACGGAAGGTCCTGCCAGTGAGGTGAGCGATCTGAGCGTATTGGGTGTTAGCGGTGGGCATCTGCGTGGCGGCGGCGGGTTGTAGAAGATAGTCTGCGGGCCAGGCCTTTCCCGAGGCCTGGGTCGGACCCCCTACATAGGCGTGCTGGCTCACGATGCTCGCCCCAAGGGTCCGGGCGCTTAAAGCGCTCTCAGTGCCCGCTACCCACGTAGCAAATGTCCATTGCGTCTCTTCGGAAATCGAGGGCCCCATCGTACGGAAGTGAGGGCTCGTCGAGGAATGGATTGCGTCCCGCCATTGCTGAAACTGCGGAAGATATTCGGCAAAGTTATAAGTGGAAGGACGGGCGCCATTGAATTCGTATGCATCAGGCTCGTTGCCGATCTCAAATGCTTGAATGAGGTCGTTCGGTATCCCGTTCATCCATGTCGACGCCTCTGCCTCGGCGATAGTGACATCGTTGTTCCAGAGGTCCACTCCGAGAACATAGTTGACGTTTACCTCTTGCGCGAGTTCGACAAGGGGCTCGACATCGGCTTGAATATTGCTCGTTTGTGAATCGTCCCCCAGAACGCGAATCTGCATGGGAGCTGTACTGTACTCGGTGAGATTCTTAAGTAGCGTGCGGTAGGGCTTGTTTACACCGGTAGAGGCCTGCCCCATTATTCCCGAGGGATAGTTCCAATACACCGAAAGTCCCATGAAGTTGGGCGGGATGGTCATCTTTGGTGTAGGGCTCACTGTTACTTGGGCGAGCAGTCCCGCGGGTAAATCCACAGTGAAACTGACCATCGTCGGTGAACTCTGAAGGTAGCCGCTCGCAGTCGCGATCGCCTGGTAGACCTCAGAAGTTGTCCTTTGGGGCGACACAGTGATTGGGCCGGTATAAACCTTAGACGAGGCGGTCGGAATAGATCCGTCACTGGTGTAGTAAATGACGGCTCCTGGCACCGCGTCGGACATGGTTACTTTGGCGGTGTTGGTAAACGTCCCCGATTCCGGAGTGATGGAAGGTGGAGGGGCAACGATAGTGTAGTTGCCTCTGGCGCCCGCACTCGTGTTGTAGTTCGGGGCGCTAGCGATGGCGATAATGGCTGTGTTCGTCGTCGCCTTAATGGGGCCGCTGTAAACGGGAGATGATGTGGTGGGATAGGTCCCATCGAGAGTGTAGTAAATCGTGGTGTTGGGGGTGGAACTATTAAGAACGACTGACTGGATCGCGTTGTAGGTCCCGGGAGCAGGAGAGATGACCGGCACGGCGGCAGGAAGGGTAATCGTGTACCAGGCCTTAGTCACAGGGCTGAGAGAGCCTCCCGGGGCCAGGGCAGCCGCCTGGAAGTTCGTCGATGCGGAGACAGTGATAGGCCCAATGTATCGACTGGACTGGCTGGTAGGGGTTGACCCGTTGGTCGTGTAGTAGATAATCGCGCCGGAGGTCGCGTCAGAGAGGGTAACGGTCTGCACGGCGTGGTATCCGCCCGCAGCCGGCGAATAAACAGGCGGCGCGGCGGGGGAAGTGATCGCGTAGCTGGCTTGTGAGACCTGGCTGTCGCTGCCGCCGGGGGTCAGGGCCATCGCGGTGAGGGTCTCGTTAGAGGAAACAGTTACCGGGGATGAGTAGATGGCGGAGCCAGTGGTAGGGGCCGAGCCGTTCGTGGTGTAGTAGATCACTGCGTTCTTACTGGAGCAGTTGATCGAGACGGACTGAGTGCTTTTATAAGTGCCACCCGGCGGAGAGAATAGCGGGACCGCCGCAGGCAACTGAATAGTGTAAGCCGCGGACGAGATAGTACTGGTATTGTAGTTATTCGCCCAGGTAATTGCCTGGATTGTTTCGTTACTAGATATAGTAATTGGGCCGCTATACCAGGAGGACGAAGTCGTCGGGGTCGAACCGTTGGTCGTATAAAAAAAACCCGCTCCGGGAGTGGAGGAGCTGAGGGTGGCCGTCTGAACGCTGCGATAGGTTCCGGACGCCAGGCTAATGACCGGGGGAGCCGCAAGAAAGTTATAAGCTGCGCTCAACTCGCCGCTTTCATTGTAGCCGGGAGCTACGGCTCTGGCCATGATATAGGAGTTACTGGAGAGGGTAATCGGCCCTTTGTATATAGGTGATGAGGTGGTCGGGCCATTTCCGTTTATGGTGTAGTAGATGATCGCGTTGGGAGTGGCGTCGGAAAGAGTAATCGACTGTGTTGTGGCATAGGTTCCCGGCACTACTGAGGCGACAGGGGTTGCAGTGGTAAGGCTAGCAAGGTAAGAGGCGGTGGTCACCGGACTGAGGGGGACTTCCGAAGCGAGCGCGACCGCTTGGAGGTTTTCTGATTCCTGCCGGGAGCGCGAGATCGGGCCTGTGTACCCGGTCGATTGATAGGGCGCAGAAAAAGTGGTTGTGTGGTCGATGGCAGCGCCGGAGGCTATGGCGGAGTTGGCGCCAACCTGGGTTCGCGTAAGGGACCCGGAAGCGGCCGAGGCCGAAACCGAGATCTCTTCTGCCCTAGCGTTGCAGAAGGCGGTAAACGGAAAAGCCGAGCCGACGAGAGCTAAGGCAAGAATCAGGAACCTACGTTTACCATCGCCGGAGGCCATGACCGCCGCACTCGGCCGTCGGCGCAGCCCTTTGCAAGCCATGGGTGCCATTCGCGAGGGATCCAATCTGGACCCGTGTGACCCCAAAAGTAACGTAGACATCCGCGAATTGCGTTTGCTGAATCGAGATACCGAAAGGAGATAAGTACGCAAGGCCTGGCCCGTCCTTTAAATGGTGTGCTCACGAATTATCGGGACGAACGAGGGGGAAAGCCCACGGGGCCACCTCCCGAACGAGTACCGTATCGATGCATGCATTTACCGAGGCAGCTGCGTTTTGGAAGAACGTCAAGAAAATGTGGACGGAAAGAACCCCATCACGGAACAAGCGTGTGTGAGGAACTAGTCACAATCAACCAAATGCAATGTTGTAGAAGAATCCTGGGTATATGCTACATGTTTTCGTTTTGCAGATCAATAAGCACTTGATTGATAGATCGGTAACTGGAGAAAGCTCATTAGAAAAGCGTGCACACCCAAGTAATGAAGGCGTGTTCCCCGTAGTAACTGGCGCTTCTATGTGGTGGGTTTATTAATGCGGTTCGTGCGAGCTCGATGTCATTCCAAGCAACGGACGGAAGCCGGTGTCAGATGGCAGGAAAAGGGTTCCATGCGCGGCTACGGTAGTTTGCCTTCCGAAGGATTCGCATCCTTGTAAAGTGTTTGCTTTGGGATGACGGGTTGAGCCGGTTTCGCTCACGAGCGAACTGAATCCAGGGCGTCGCTTATGCAGCGTCTGGTTTTTGTGGAGAACCGTCTCACACGCTACACTGGCTACGCTGACATTATCCTGGTACAAAAAAGCGATTCTGCAGGGCTGGAGGACGAGAGCATGGATCAAAATCTATCCGTGAATGAAGAGTTAAGATCGTTTCTCCGCATGCGCGGTGAATCGTACGGCATGTGGGAACCGAAGCTTACCAACTGGGTAGCCGGCATGAGCGACGAACTGAAGCCGAAAGAACTCTTGAACTCTATTCAAGCCGAGCTTCCTGTTCCTCCGAACGAGGCGTGTCTGGATATGGGCTGTGGATTTGGAAATCTTGTGATTGCCCTTTCCGAGAGGTTCCAGACTGTCAGCGGTATCGAGTTGAACCCCGAACGAGTGGAATGGTCGAAAAGACGGTGCCCATCAGCGGAGATCGTTTGCGGAACAGCCGAAAAACTGCCGTGGCCTGACAATCATTTTGGGTTGGTCATGTCCACCGACGTATTTGAGCACTTGAATCCCTCCCAGCAGCTGGCGGCCGCGGCGGAGGTGGCGAGGGTCCTCAAGCCCGGTGGTTACGCCTTCATAACAGTTCCGAGCAAGTTTCAAATCAGGGACGAGCACAACTACGTCCTCTTTGGCACGTGGATGCCGAATCCGATTCGAAAGTTCTTCTCGATGCGCATGCATGATACCTATCTCCAGTGTTGGGAACACTCGGGCGCGGGGTGGGGTCGCATTTTTAAGAACGCGGGCTTGCTGGTGAAGACCGTCCCTCAGAAAAGCAAAATGTTGAAGATCAGCACATCAAGATTCCACCTATACGTGCGGAAACCTGCCTAAGCAGGTTGATTTGCGCGTATGGCCGGTTGTGACGCCGACATTCTTCAGTGTCGCATCGCTTCGATCCTCGATTTCGCGATCCGCTAAGACCAGGAGGCTGGTTCTTCCCTGTCGACCGCGAAGATTAGAGAAACTGCGTGAGAAAGGTCGTTAGCCTCAAAAGTAGCCAAAGGCTCAGCAGCAGCCCGCGTGGCGGGGTGGTCCTCCAATACTCGAATGGTTCGCACGCCGACTGAGTTTCCACATTGGATATCGCTGGCCCGATCGCCGATCATCCACGAATGGGAGAGGGAGACGCCGAAGTCTGATGCGGCCTTCTGCAAGAAGAACGGCGAGGGTTTGCGACAGTCGCAGATGCCCGAATGACTTGGTACGATTCCTTGCGGATGGTGAAAGCAATAGAAGAATTGCGCGAAGGTCACGCCAGCCGCATCCAGCGAGTTGGTGAGTGCCGCGTGTACGTCTCGAAGCTCATCGAGCGTACTTTTCCCTTTCGCGTAGTTCGGTTGGTTCGAAACGAGAAATAAGAGGTAACCAGCTTCCTGGAGCAGCAGCAGAGATTCCAAAACCCAGGGGAACAGTTCTAAATCCTCCGCCTTGCCAGGAGACTCAAAGTCTCCCGTGTCAGGATTGAAGACATTTCTGTTCAGAACACCATCGCGATCCAAGAATACCGCTCTGATTAGGTCTACTTGGTTGATTCCCACTTCATCTCGTTCCTTTTTAGGTTTGGATGCGAGACTATCAAATGCCAGACCACAGCCTGAAATTCCTCGGCATGGGCGGTGACGGTATCCGCTGTGACGGTGGGAATGATGATGCACGCGTCGGCAACTTGAGCCGTATAACCACCGTCGCGACCCACCACGCCTACGACCTTAGCCCCGACTTCCTTGGCCAGCTTTAGACACTGCACAATGTTGGCGCTGACGTTCTTCTCGAGATTGCCACCGCCGACCGAAAAAATGAACAGGGTATCTCCGCGCCGCAGATGGCTACCCCGAAGAATATTCGCATAAGAGGTGTCCCACCCATCGTCGTTGACCCGCGCTGTGAGCTCGGAGACGTTGTCTGATGGACTGTAACACTCAATGCCGGCGATTTTCCGAAAATCGTTGACGGCGTGACTCGCGTGGCCGGCCCCGCCGCCGACTCCTACGAAAAAAAAGGCGCCCCGAATTTTCTCGGGTTTCTCGCAGGATTTCAACGATGTTATCGACCCGGACGGGGTCGATTCCCGCCGCTATCTGTTGAACCTCGGTAAGGTATCGAAGCGTGTATTCGGTCGCGGCCATTGTGCCCTCCAGTGGCGGTTAAGAGTGTTGGTCAAAGTATCCCGCGAAGGAAGAATTCTTGATGAGCGAGGTTCCTCATTTCGCTTTAGGTTTTCAAGAGTACCACGTGCTCAATGTAAGGAAGCTTAAGATTTATTTGAGAACTACTAATACCCTGGCGTATGTGAACGGACCGGTATGTTCTTCCCGAGCGCGAGGGCCGGAGTGGGATTAGCCCGCTTCGAAGGAAATTTAGCCGCCGGCGGCGCCGAGCATCAACTGCTTCTGATTGCGGCGGTAGCCGATGGTCTAACAGTCCTAAACCCGACCGGCGTGGTTCCTTGAGCGGGTCGAGGCCCGTCGCCGATAGGGATTTGATTTCTTAGTGTCGACATCGTGCGACTCCCTGTCCGGTTTCCGCAGTTGGGCTGTGGCAGGCCGGCATCCTTAGTTCGCCGTCGCCTTGCTTCGGCCGATTTGATGACGCTGGAAGTTATATCCTCACAACTCAAAAGTCCTTTCGGAACCGGATCTGAGGCCCTCGACTTTCTCTCGAGAATGGCGCAAGCTTCTGTTGTCTGGTTCCGGAAGGCGATGGTGGGGCGAAATTGCTCGCAAGGAAACCGCGCCCCTGGTTTGCCTCCTTGTTAGGGTATATGCAGTCTTTCGTTGTTAAAGGTACGTCGTATTAAAGTGTGTCATCTTGCTTGTTTTCTTGATCAATCATTCTCATATTTGTTGGCGGTGAAGCCGGTTTGCAAATCCAGCGCCCTGAGTATTGAGGAATCATGACCCAGAAAGCGACTCCTTCGCGGTTAATGAAAGATCGAATCAGAACGCTCCCCATCACCGGTCCACGTCGGGTCGAGCGGTTTTCCGCAGCCGAAGCAAACCATCAGGCGACCAGCCGAGCGACCCAGGTCCCGTATAGCCGTGAGTATGCGGTGGTGGAAGAGGGCGAAGTACAGCAGAGCGATTACGTCGCACCCTCAGACACGCTGGAAGTGCAATTAATCGAGATTTGGGAGGAGGTTTTGGGTGTGACTCGCATCGGTGTGCGAGACGATTTCTTTCTGCTTGGCGGCCACTCCTTGCGGGCGGCGCGGATGTTTGCGCGAATCGAAGAAAAGCTGCGCAGGAATATGCCACTGGCTACTCTGTTCCAGGCCGCCACGATCGAGAAGTTGGCGCAAATCATCCGCGAGGAAGGATGGACTCCCCACTGGTCGGTGCTAGTTCCGATTCGGGAGCACGGCAGCAAGCCTCCACTCTTTCTGGTGCATGGCCTGTACGGCAACGTACTGAATTTCTACGGTTTCCGGCACTATATGCCGAAAGACCAGCCTTTGTATGGCGTTCAGGCGACTGGCCTGGACTCAGGTCGCGCCACATTGGTCAGTATTCCGGACATGGCGCAGCATTACATCAAAGAGATTCGGTCAGTGCAACCTGTTGGGCCCTATTTTCTGGGCGGCTTTTCGGCTGGTGGCCTGGTGGCCTACGAAATGGCTCGGCAACTGGTCGAAGCGGGAGAGCGCGTCCAGCTCCTGGCCCTATTTGATTCTTATGTCGAAGCGGCCGGAGGATATTGGTTGAAAAGCCTTTATTCCAGGCGCGCGTTCCGGATGTCGTTGTTCGCGCTTCGTGCCAGCTTGCGGAACGTAAAAAGGGACGGTCTGTTCTCCGTGTTCATGGTTAAACTCCGCAGCATGGGCGTCAATCTTCGAATTATGCTGTGGCAACTGCTGGGCCGGATTGCAGGAAAAGGACGGGTCAGCGATCGCATGCAACCGCACTGGCTTAGCCCGCGTGAGGCCTTTACCCGCGCGATCCGCGTTTATGCTCCCCAACCGTACTCGGGGACAGCCATCTTGTTTCGCGACCCCGCCTTTAACTCTGAGAGCCACGATGTTTCCATGGGTTGGACGCGGTACGTAACCGGGAAATTGGTAAACAAGGAAATTCATGCCGGTCATGACGACATCTTCCGCGAACCGTATATCGCGAGCCTTGCTGGTCAACTCGCGGATGCTCTCGACGCGTCTTACGCTGACTTCGCGGAACATCAAGCAGAAGCGTAAACGGTCCGCCGTTCGGTCCAGGGTTAGCGGCCGCGTAACTCATCGCAAGGCGGCGCCATCTCGGACGGATTGGCAGCAGATCGCCGCTAAGCGAGCGCATAAAGCCCGTGACAAATAGCTGATCCAAGAGCTCAGCAGACATCGTTCAAAACAAGATGGCATCAAGGATTTGCTCAAGGTGCGGAATGTTGCCTACCGAGGGATATCCAGAAATTCCAGCGGCATTTCATTAACCAGGAGCCGCTGCGATCAGCAGTCCGGCACGAATGAGAGCAGATTTTTTGCTGCCGTCCAGTAACGACGAGAACATGGAACACCGATCTTGCGGGTGTGCTAGGGATTTGCCTTTTTCTTACGCTCCTCTTGTTGCCGTAGGAATTGCTCGTCTTATGGCCTTTCGCCGAACTAGCGCTGGCCTTCCCGTTCCTCGCTGCGGGGGAGATGAATTTCTTTTCCTTCTCTTTTCTCTTACTTTTGGCTTTATGACTGGGCGACTGGGGGCTCACATCCTCTGCGATCACTGAGAACTGTAACCGCTTCTGTATCGAATCGATCCGGTCGAGCACCACTCGGACTCGTTGTCCCATGAAGTATATGCGGCGGTTGCGGCTGCCAATGATCTCGCGGGTGTTTTCGCGGTAGGTGTAATGGTCGTCGCGGAGCGAGTCGATCGGAACCAGTCCCTCGACGAAGAGATTGTCCAGTTCAACGAAGAGGCCATACTTGGTGGCGTTGAGAATCATGGCGTCGAAATCTTCGCCGACGCGGTCGCGCATGAACTTGATCTTCTTCCACTCGATCAGTTCTCGCTCTGCCTCTGCGGCGCGGCGCTCGGTCTGGCTGGTTTCCTGGGCGATGGCGGCTAGTTCGGATTCTGGAATGGGGGCTGCGATGTCGTCGGAAGGGGGAGAGGGCGGATTTCGTCTTGGGTGCGATGGCGAGGGATCGATCTGGCCGTGTGGACTTGCGCCTTCGGCGAGCAATGCTTTGACGATGCGGTGGACGATGAGGTCGGGGTAGCGGCGGATGGGTGAGGTGAAGTGGGTGTAGCTGGGCGCCGGCGAGGGCGAAGTGGCCTTCGTTCTTCTCGCTAGTAGCGGGCCTGCTTGAGCGAGCGGAGCATGAGGTAGGCGAGGATGCGCTCTTCGGGCTTGCCGGCGATCTTGGCGGTGAGGCGCTGGTACATCTGCGGCGTGACGGGGATCTCGCTGCGGCGATTCGTGCTGCTGCGGTCGATTGCCATGCTGGCCTCTTGCTCCTCTGCCGCTGCCCTGATGGCGCTGTTGTTCGCGGCGGTCGGACTTCATCTGGATGCGCTTGACGGGGAGGCGCCGATGCCGAGGGAGTAGCCGAAGGCGGCGGCGGTGTCTTCGAAGTCGACGATGCGCTTGGGGTCGGGCATCTCGTGGATGCGGTAGATGCGATGGGACTCGCTGCTGCTCGATCCAGCGAGGCGACGCACTCGTTGGCGGAGAGCATGAACTCTTCGATGAGGCGATTGGCCCAGCTGCGCTCGGAGCGGACGATGGTCTTCATGGTGCCGGCGGGGTCGAACTCGATGACGGGCTCGGGCAGGTCGAAGTCGATGGAGCCGCGGCGCTGGCGCTTGCGGTTCAGCAGGAGGGCGAGCTCGTGCATGCGCTCGAAGTGCGGGGACGAGATCGGCGAAGTGAGCGCGCATGGTCTCGTGATCGTCGCCGGCCTGGATCGATGATGGCCGCGACCTGGGTGTAGGTCATGCGGCGGGCGGAGCGGATGATGCCTTCGCAGACCTCGTAGTCGAGGACCTCGCCGCTGGCGTCGATGTGCATGATGCAGCTGAGGACGAGGCGGTCTTCGTCCGGGCGCAGGCTGCACATGCCGGTGGAGAGCTCCTGCGGCAGCATGGGGACGGCGCGGTCGGGGAAGTAGACGCTGGTTGCCGCGCAGGCGGGCTTCGAGGTCGAGGTCGGTGCCGGGGCGGACGTAGTGGCGACGTCGGCGATGTGGACCTGCAGCTGCCAGGTGTTGTCGCGGAGCTCGGTGACGAGGACGGCGTCGTCGAAGTCGCTGGCGGTTTCGCCGTCGATGGTGACGATGGGGAGGTCGCGGAAGTCGCGCGCTCGGCGAGGTCTTCGGCGATCGAGGTGCGACGACGTTCGCGGGCTTCGGCGAGGACGGTGCGGGGAAGACGTGCGGGAGATGGTGCTTGCGGATGATCGATCTCGACGTCGACGCCGAAGGCGTCGGGATCGCCGAGGACCTCGATGACGCGGCCGCGGGCGGGACGAGTGGCGGTGGGGAAGTCGGTGATCTCGACGTCGACGGCGAGGCCTTCGAGGAATGGAGCGGGATTGCTGAGGTCGATGGCTTCGGATGCTGCTGCTTCTTCGCCGAGGACGCGGTTTGGATTTGATTTCGCGGATTGGCGGGAATCTCCATGCCGTCGGGGATGACGATGGGCTGGGTCATGCGCTCGTCGAAGGGGGCGACAGAGTTGCCGTTACGGGAAGGCGTTCTCCCGGTGTTCGCGGGGTCGAGCGTAGTGGAAGATGCCGACGACGGTCGGGTTGCGGCGGGTGAGGACGCGGACGATGCGGCCGAGCTTGCGGCCGTCGCGACCGGGGCGGCATGAGCTCGACGAGCACCTGGTCGCCCTGCATGGCGCAGTTGATCTCGTTCGGCGGGATGAAGATGTCTTCGTCGACGCGGGCGCCGGCCTGTTTTGCATCGGGCCGGACGAAGCCGTAGCCGTCGCGGTGGAGGTCGAGCCGGCCGGCGACGAGGTTGTCGCGAGTGGCGACGGCGCTGGGCAGCGTCCAGTGGTCGCGGTCGAGCTTGATCAGTCGCCTGGCTGCGGTGAGGCGGGCGAGGTGCTCGACGAGCAGGCGGCGTTCGCGCCCGCCGGGGAGCGAGAGTTCGCGGACGAGCTGCTTATAGCCGGCGCGCTGGCCGGGAGAGCGTTCGATGCGGCGGAGTAGTTCGCGGTCGGTCAAGGACATAGGCTTGCGAAAGGGAACTCAGCCAGGCGAGGCGATCGTCGAAGACGTAGAAACGAAGGTTCGCTGTGTAAGAGTTTCCCTCCATCAGAGTAGAGCACGTATCGAGTGTGAGTCCTGCCGAAAGATCAGAATGGGAAAAGTCGGAATGCGGTATCAGAATGGGGATTCAGGTCGTTTAAATTTAGAATGAAATGTCGAGATGTGGTTTCGATCCAGTAGCTTTTATCCAGAACTGATCGTTCCGCGCCTTCGGCAGCACGTGGCAAGGTCGATTTATACCGGCATACTTTGAAAGAGTTTCTGGGAACGTTTGTTGACCGAGATATTGAACGCAGCACAAGTCATACGAAGGAAGGACTAAACAACTTTATGTGGAAACCGAATCAGCCCGCAGGGGCCACGCCAACACCGAGCAATGAACCAACCCGCGCCGCGGTCCCGTCGACTCCGGTCTTCGAGCCGACCTCGTCGTCGAGCCGTACGAGTGTGCCGGCGAGCAGCGCCGTCGCCGCGCCAAGCGAGCAGGCGACGATCGGCAAGAGCCTGATCATCAAGGGCGAGCTGAGCGGTTCTGAGTCGCTTTACATCGACGGCAAGGTCGAGGGGTCGATCACCCTCGACGGCAACCGGGTGACGATCGGCCGCAATGGCCAGGTTCATGCCAACATCCAGGCGAGGGAAGTGGTGGTGCTCGGCAAGGTGAAGGGCAACATCCACGCTACCGACCGGGTGGATATTCGCGCCGATGGCGCTCTGACCGGCGACGTGATCGCACAACGGATCTCGATCGAGGACGGAGCGTTCTTCAAGGGCGGAATCGACATCCGCAAGCCGGGAACGGAGAAGGTTGACGGCAAGGCTTCCTCGCTTCCGCTGACCAACGCTGTGGAGACGGTCCGGGTCGCGAACGCCTAGCTCTCACCGGCCCAGGCACCGAAAATGCCTGGGCCGTGGTTTGGTCTGCTCCTCCTGGCGCGGAGACGACCGCGCCGGGAGGGCTCCCCCCGGTCTCGTCTCTGTAGCGAAGTTGTTTGTTTTCTTCGGTTTAAGTTGTCTAGACAACCTCCAAGTGTTTCATTCTGCGGAACTTGTGTGCAGGTGTCAGCAAACAAAGAACTTAACGGTTATTTTGGCTGAGATGCCATGCCCGTTCTGGGAGTAGCCAGCCCCCAAAGCCCGTCACTCGCAGTCTTTTTGTAGAGCCAAAGCCCGCTCTTCCCATCGGGCGGAGTTTGCCTGCTGTTCGCTCGCTGAAGCGGCGTGTTCCCTCCGCAGGTAAAGCCGCCGCCCCCTTCCAAAACCTTGGGGCTGACCAAAGTGATGGGGTGCGGATCGCCTTTTGTTCTTAGCCTATATCTCTATTTTATCAAGTTGAGTGGTTTCACTACGCCAACCTAAATTCTGGCTTTATCTCGTTTATTTTGAGCAGTATGGGCGGTGGTGTTTACTGCTCTGACACTTGACAGGCCCGCAAATGGCCTATTTTTCTGTTTTTTTTCTTTGATGGGCGGCGAGAGCTCGGCCATTAGACAGGCCTAGAGGGTGCACCCGAACTGGATGCGCCTGCGGCGCGGTTTTTAGGTAAACCGCAGATCCTTCGGCTTTGCCTCAGGATGACGTTTTTTCTTGGAATGGGGTTGTTCGAGTGGGGGAAATTGCGCTCATGATCACGATGACAGCTGTTGGGGTTGGGAGATTTGATCCGCCCACCCTTCGCAAAGAACGCGAATGATGGGGCACCCTCATTGCTGAAACCGCAGGTTCCTTGGCCATGCTCAGGACAGGCTCTTCGCTTTGCCTCACGATGACGTTTTTTCTTGGAATGGCGTTTGTTCGAGGGGGGACATTGCGCTCATGATCACGATGACAGCTGTTGGGGTTGGGAGATTTGATCCGCCCACCCTTCGCAAAGAACGCGAATGATGGGGCACCCTCATTGCTGAAACCGCAGGTTCCTTGGCCATGCTCAGGACAGGCTCTTCGCTTTGCCTCACGATGACGTTTTTTCTTGGAGTGGTGGTTGTTCGAGGGGGGAAATTGCGCTCATGATCACGATGACAGCTGTTGGGGTTTGGAGATTTGATCTACCCACCCTTCGCAAAGAACGCGAATGATGGGGCACCCTCATTGCTGAAACCGCAGGTTCCTTCGCCATGCTCAGGACAGGCTCTTCGCTTTGCTCAGGATGACATTTGTTCCTGCAATGGCGGTTGTTCGAGTGGGTAAATCGCGCTCAGGATCAGGATGACATTTGTTGGGGGTTGGGAGATCTGATCCACCCACCCTACGCGATGAAGCCGCGTAGGATGGGGCACCCATTTTGGTGGTGGGGCGAGCGTTCCAACTGCAGATCCTTCGGCTTTGCCTCAGGATGACATTGTTTCTTGGATGCCTAATAGACGCCTGGAATGAGGCGTTTTGTGGTGTGGCTGTAGTCTTCGTAGTCGAGGCCGAAGGCGAGGTGGAGTGCGGCTTCTTCGATGTGGATGCGGTATAGCACGGCCAGCGTGGATGGGATGAGGACGACGGCGAAACAGGCCCAGGTGCGGGAGTGGAGGGCGAAAGCGAGGAGGACCAGTTCGAGGCCGAGATAAGACGGATGACGGACGAGGCTGTAGAGTCCGCTGCGCTGGAGTTGCTGGCCGGTGCGCGTGGCGACGTTGACGCTGAAGGCGCGGCCGAGGGTGACGATGGCTACGATGCGGACTGCCAAGCCGAGAATCAAAAGCGCGAGGGCGACGGGGCGCAGCCAGGTGTGGCTGCCGGGCATGTCGATGGGGAAGTGGCTGTGCATCCAGCCCGCGAGCCAGAGCGAGCCGGTGATGACGATCCAGAGAATGATCTGCGTTCCGCGGTCCTGGAGTTTGCCCTGGCCCTGGCGTGTTCGGGTGAGGATGGCGAGGAGGATTTCGCCGACAAGCCATGCGGTTATGAGGGCGTTAAAGAGGAGTTCGAGATTCATGATGGTTTCAGTCTTGGTTAGTTACTTGTAGATATCTTCTCGCGCTGCGTCAATGCTTTTGTCGTCGCTCTCGCGGAGCAAATCGGGCGATGCCTTGCGCTTCTACCTATTCGCCGTGTATATAGGTAGAAGGAACAGGTATGACGACTCCATCTAAATTTGAACTTCCGCAGGGCACGCTGGATCTGCTCATTCTTCGCGTCGTTGCGCTGGGGCCGGTGCATGGTTATGCGATTGCGCAGCGCATGCAGCAGATCTCGAAAGACGCGCTGCAGGTGCAGCAGGGCTCGCTGTATCCGGCGCTTCACCGGCTGGAGAACAAGAAGTTTCTGGCCGCCGAATGGGGGCCGAGCGAGACCGGGCGCGAGGCGAAGTTTTATCGGCTGACCGCGAAGGGGCGAGTGCAGCTTGAGGCCGAAACGAAGAGCTGGGCGCGTTTGACGGAAGTGGTCGGCCTGGTGCTGCAAGGAGAGCGCTCATGAACTGGTTCGCACGGCTTACACGAACTGACCGGATGGAAAGGGAACTGGACCGCGAGCTTCGGTTTCACTTTGAGTCGCAGGTGGCGGACAAGGTCGCGGCGGGCATGAGCGAGGCGGAGGCGCGGCGGACGACGCGGCTTGATTTTGGCGGACTGGAGCAGATCAAGGAAGATTGCCGCGAGAGCCGCGGGACGCTCTGGCTTGCTTCGATTGCGCAGGATCTGCGCTTTGGGATGCGGATACTGGTGCGATCTCCGGGATTTTCGCTTACGGCGATTCTGGTGCTGGCGCTGGGCATTGGGGTGAGCACGCTGGCGTTCAGCCTGTATAACCTGATTGCTCTGCAATCGATTCCGGTGCGCGAGCCGGCGACGCTGGTGAAGATCGAGCGGCGTTCGCCGGAGAATATTGCGCCGGGCGTGCCTTATGCTTCGATCGCTTACTATCGCGAGCACGCGAAGTCGCTCTCGGCGGTGATGGCGGCGATGAGCGCGACGCCGATGATGATGAACCATGACGAGCAGCGGGTTCGTCCGAGCTTTGTGACGGCGAACTACTTTGCCGAGTTTGGGCGGCTCGGCGGCGGTGGGGCGGTTGTTTGATCCGGGGCGGGAAGATGCTTCGGGCGCGGCTCCGGTGGCGGTGCTTAGCTTTCGCTTGTGGCAGCGGAAGTTTGACGGCGATCCGTCGATCGTTGGCAAGACTATTTCTCTTGGGGGCAAGCCGGTGACGGTGATTGGCGTGGCTTCGGAGGGCTTTGCACATCCTGGGGACAGAAGATCCGGATGTTTGGCTTCCGTTGGCCGCAGCATTCGTATTTCTTTGAGGGCAGCAAGGCCGTCGACGATCCGGCTTTCGATGGAATGATTTTGATGTGGGGACGGCTTGCGCCGGGCGTGACGACGTCGCAGGCGGAGCAGGAGCTGCTGGCGCTGACGAACCAGCTGCGCAAGGTTTATCCGGCGATGATCTGGGATAAGGAGTGGATCGTCGTGAGTCCGGGGGCGCAGTTTTTTTCGCTGGAGGATGGAGCGCCGCTGCTGGGGATGGCGGCGATTCTGGTGTTGCTGATTCTCGGTGTGGCTTGCGCGAATCTTGGCGGCCTATTGATGGCGCGGGGAGTGAGCCGGCAGCGTGAGATTCAATTGCGGATCGATCTTGGGCGCGCGGCGGTCGCGGGTGTTCCGGCAGTTGCTTACGGAGAGCGTGTTGCTTGGCTTTCTGGGTTCGGTTGCAGCGCTGCCGCTGAGTTACGTGGTGCTTCGCCTGGCGCTGGTGTATGCGGATGCGCCGGGATGGATGAGCGCTTTGCCCGATTGGCGGGTATTGCTGTTTACCGCGGGGATGGGGTTTGTTGCGGCGCTCTCTTTTGGGCTGCTGCCGGCGCTGCAACTGAGCCGTGGCAGGAAACGGAAGACTCTGTGGCAGCAAGTGGTGGTTTGCGCGCAGGTGGGTGCGAGTTGCGTGTTGCTGATCCTCGCGGGATTGCTGGTGCGGGCGACGCTGCATACGATGTACTCCGATCCGGGCTTTGGGTATGAGCAGGTGCTGGCGATCGATCCGGGGTTGGGGGATCACGGCTACACACCGGCTACGGCGCAGAGCGTATCTCGACACGTTACAGAGCCGACTGCGAACGCGTGCCGGGAGTTACGTCGGTGGCGATGGTGCTGAGTCCTCCGTTGATTAATCCGGAGGTGATGATTTCGGGATTCAGGGTCGATGGCAGATTGATCAAGACTTATCCGAATTGGGTGGGGCCGGATTTTTTTGAGACGATGGGGATTCCGTTGCTTCGCGGGCGTTTCATGCGCGAGGGCGAGAGCCATGTGGTGATGCTGAGCGAGTCGCTGGCGCGCAAGCGCTGGCCGACGGAAGACCCGATCGGCAAGGAGTGGAGCACGGGCAAGGACACGGTTGTCGGGATTGTCGGCAACACGCGGGCGATGGAGCTGAACAACTCCGATGCGACGGAGATTTATTATCCGCCGACGGCGGAGCGGATGCCGGCGATGTCGGTTCTGGTGCGGACGGTGGGGGCTCCGAACGATCGTTTGGCGGCGATCAAGCAGGTCGCGGGGAGCGCTGACCCTAAGCTTGTTCCGACTATCACTTTGCTTAAGGCCGGGTTCGAGAAGAGTGTCGCGCAGGCAGAAGAGGTCACTACGGTTATCAGCTTGCTTGGGCAGCATTGCGATTTTCCTCGCGGTTGTTGGGCTGCTTGGCCTGGTGAGTTATGCGGTGTCGCAGCGGACGAAGGAGCTGGCGATTCGGCTTTCGCTGGGGGCCGACCGGATGGAGATTTTCTCGGCGGTGGTGCGGCGATTTGTGTGGCCGATTCTCGTCGGGCTGGTTCTGGGAGTGGCGATGACGGCTGGGCTTTCGCAGATGCTTCGCCGAGGTCTGTATGGGGTGAGTGGGCTTGATCCGCTCAGCTATCTGGCGGCGATTGCGTTGTTGCTTGGCGGTGTTGACTGCGGCTGTGTTGCTGCCGATTCGGCGAGCGCTGCGGCTGGATATTGCGCGAATCCTGCATTCGGAGTGAGTGGCGGTGCTCTTCGCTCAGACGGGTCGTCGCTGCTAAGATTCGATGCATGATCAATCGTCGTGAATTTGGACAGCTAGCAGTGGGTGCTGCAATGGCGCAGGCTCTTCCTCGGGTGAATGCTCAGGTGGCGGCGGCGCCGGTGAAGCAGCGTTTTTCGGATATGCTCTGGACGCTGGAGAAGCTGGCTCCGTTTGAGCGCTGCCTGGAGATTGTGGCCGAGGCGGGTTACCAGGGCGTTGAGCTTACCGGGCAATGGCGGAAGTGGTCGCCGGAGGACACGCAACGGATCAAGGCGAAGATGAAGTCTCTGGGCCTTGTCTTCGATCTGCTTAGCGGCGTTAGACCCGGCTTCGCTGATCCGAACGCTTCGGATGCTTTTCTGGCGGCTTTTGCCGAGCAAATCAAGGTGTGCAAGGACCTGGACAGTCCGATGATCAACCTGCGGTCAGGCAACGTGATCGAAGGCATGGATCGCAAGGTGCAGCACACCGCCGCCGTCGAAAATTTGAAACGGGCAGCCGATCTCGCCGCGGCGGCGGGGTTGCAGTTCGTCATCGAGCCGGTCGATCCGTTGGAGGCTCCGAAGGAATATCTGACGACGGTGACTGAGGGGTTTGAGATTGTGCGCGAGGTGGGGAACCCGCATCTGCAGGTGTTGTACGACTTCTACCATGAGCAGCGCGCGTACGGGAACCTGATCGAGAAGCTGGAGAAGAACATCGACCTGGTGGGGCTGGTGCATATCGCCGATGTGCCGGGGCGGCATGAGCCAGGGACGGGCGAGATCGACTACGGGAATATCTATCGCAAGCTGGCGGAGCTGAAGTACACGAAGTACATCACGATGGAGTTTTATCCGACTGGAGAGCCGGTGGCTTCGCTGAAGAAGGCGCGGCTGGAGGCTTTGGCGGCGATGGGGCAGGGTTGACCTTTCCTGGAGAGATATCTCTTGGACGAGAGATGATCCCGTCGCAGGGTTCGAGAGCGGTGGTAGGATATTCCTACCGGGGTTAAGTTGATGGCAACTGCAGCGCCGCTTCTGGAATATCTGACCACGACAAAGATTGGGGAAAAGGGCCAGCTTACGGTCCCGAAGCAGTTTCGTGAGGACCTTGGGTTGGAGACGGGCGCTCCGTTTGCGGTGTTGCGATTGGGCGATGGGTTGATTCTGCTGCCGGAACAGCGGCGGTTCGATGCACTCTGCGAGCGCATCAGTTCGAGCTTGACGGCGGCGGGTGTTACTCCTGAGGACGTTTTGGCGACTCTTCCGCAGACGCGGGAACGCTTGTTTGAGCGGCGCTATGGCGTGGGTCAGGCAGAGACCGGGCCGCGCCGGAAGAAGTGAACCGCAAGCTTCGGCTGTTTCTTGATTCCAATGTGCTCACCGGAGGCGTTGTTGCTCCGTGGGGACTGGACAAGGCGGTGTTATCGCTTTGTGCGGCGAGGGTCTGCCGGCTAGTCCTGGCGGAGGCGGTTCGCGACGAGGTCGAGGAAAACCTGCTGGTTCATGCAGGCGGACTTCCTCCGGAGCAGGCGGATGCACTGCTGGAAGACTACCGGCGGTTGATTCAGTTGACGAAGCCTGAGGTGGTTGCGTACCCGGCGCGAGAGGCGGTGGTGACAAACCGGCGCTTGATTCGCCATGCCTCGGATGTGCCTGTGCTGCTCTCCGCAATGGAGGCCAAGCCGGACTGGCTTCTGACTCACAACACGAAACATTTCACGCAGGCGGTTGCGGTGCGATGCGGTCTGCGGATTGCTACTCCGGTGGAGTTTTTTGAGACGTTGGCAGAGTTGTTTGAATAGCCGAGTCGAAAGTAACAGGATCGGTTTTGTGCGAAAATCGACATCTCAAAAGCGAGATGTGGGGCACCTCACATGGTGCGCGTGCGCCGCCTGACGGATACGACGCCTATCGATTGAGGAGGCTTTGGTATGAGCGACGGTCGCGAGGAGCGAGAAGAGCGGGAGAAGCGCCGGGAGCAGGAAGAGCGGGAGAACCGGGAAGACCGGGTCGATCACGAGCGCGCGGATGAATGGGAGCCGGAGCGGGGCGGTTCCTGAGGGTTGCGTGAACTGTGTCTGTGGAGGGAGCGGGAACTGATGTTCCGGCTCAAGCCGACGGATGGCTTTGCGGCTGCGCAAGTCTCGCATCACGCCTGGAGATTAGGATGAGGACAACGCATCTCGTCGAAACGATTGGTGAAAGACTTGGCAATGTTGAAAACGGCAATCGTCATAACTGCTCTGGCAGCGTTGGTGTGGGGAGGCTCCGCTGGAGTTCGGGCTCAAGCTCCGAAGAGTCCCGAGATAGTGGCGCCTTTTTCTCCAGCGCAGCTCCCTGGCGGGGGATTGGCTCAGCATGACTTTATGTATGCGGGCGAGTCGCACGACCGGAAGATTTTCATTGTGCGGCAGGGCAAGATTGCCTGGAGCTATGACGATCCGGCGGGGAAAGGTGAGATCAGCGACGCGGTGATGCTGTCGAACGGGAATATTCTCTTCGCGCACCAGTTTGGGGTGACCGAGATCACGCCGGAGAAGAAGGTGGTGTGGAACTACGAACCGCCGCCAGGCCACGAAGTGCATACGGCCGTGCCGATTGGGAAGGACCGGGTGCTGTTCATTCAGAATGGCGATCCGGCGGTGGTTCGGGTCGTGAACATCGTTACGGGCGCGACGGAGAAGGAATTTAATCTTGCGACGAAGCATCCGGTCAGCGTGCATGGGCAGTTTCGACATGCGCGACTGACGGCGAATGGGACATTGCTAGTGGCGCATATGGACCTGAACAAAGTGGTCGAGTATGACTCCGATGGCAATGAGCTGTGGTCGTTCCCGGCGACTGGGCCGTGGAGCGTGAGTCCTTTAGCGAATGGAAATGTGCTGATCACCGATCGCTTAGGGGTTCGCGAGGTGACGCGGCGGGGCGATTCGGTGTGGAGCTGGAGCCCGGCGGACACGCCGACTTACCGCTTCGCCAGCCTGCAACAGGCGTGGCGGCTGCCGAATGGCAATACCGTCGTCAACAACTGGGTGAACGAGTGGAGCCAGAAGCGGGAGAGTTTCGCGACGACGGTGCAGGCGATCGAGCTGACTCCGGCTAAGGAAGTGGTGTGGGCGTTGCGGGAGTGGACTGCGCCAAACGATCTTGGCCCGGCGACGACCATTCAGTTTCTGGATCAGCCTTCAGCTCCTGAAGATGTCCATTTTGGAGACATCCGGTAACCTTCGCGGCCCTGAGTCAACGGCAGATTCGAAGAGAGATTCCTATAAGTTAGAGATATGCTCGCGATTCGACCTGCGGAACCTTCCGACGTTTCTCTCATACTGCAATTCATCCACGAACTCGCGACTTACGAGCGCGAGCCGCTGGCGGTCGTGGCTACCGAGGCGGACTTGCTGCGCGATGGCTTTGGCGAGCGACCGATCTTTCAATGCCAGATCGCCGAACTGGACGGCGTAGCCGGCTGGTTTTGCGCTCTACTTTTTCAACTACTCGACCTGGCGGGGAAGGCCGGGGATTCATCTGGAAGATTTGTTTGTGCGTCCGCCGTTTCGCGGGAAGGGCATTGGCAAGGCGCTGCTGATTAAGATCGCCGAAGTTGCGGTGGCGAACGAGTGCGCGCGGTTTCAATGGGATGTTCTCGATTGGAACCAGACGGCGATTGATTTTTACCACTCGTTGGGTGCGAAGTTTTTGAGTGAGTGGCGGATTATGCGGGTGAGTGGCGCCGAGTTAGCCGCGCTGGCGGCAGGTCAGCCGATTCCGGCTGCTCCCGCGCCAGCACTCCCCGGAACGATAAGCTAAGAGGATGTCCAGGATTAAAGTCATTGGCGGAGGCCTTGCCGGCCCCGAAGCTGCGCTCACGGCGGCGAAGCTTGGAGTCGAGGTCGATCTGTATGAGATGCGGCCGGTGAAGATGACTCCGGCGCATGAGACGGCGGAGTTCGGGGAGTTGGTGTGCTCGAATTCGCTGAAGTCGGAGAGTGAAAATACGGCTCCGTGGCTGCTGAAGCAGGAGATGCGGCGGGCGGGGTCGGAACTGCTGAAATGCGCGGACTTGAGCGCCGTTCCGGCTGGCCATGCTTTGGCGGTGGATCGGGTGGAGTTTTCGCGGCGCATTGCGGAGGCGATTGCGAGCGAGCCGCGGATCACGGTTCATCGCGAGGAAGTGACGGCGCTTGATCCGGAAGATGGAATTACGGTGCTGGCGAGTGGGCCGCTGACTTCTTCGGCGCTGTCGGCGGAGATTGCGCGGCTTACGGGCAGCGAGCATCTGGCTTTTTATGACTCGATCAGCCCCATCGTTGAGGCTGACTCGATCGATATGGAGCGGGTGTATTTTGCCGCGCGCTGGGACAAGGGGACGGCCGACTATATCAATTGCCCGATGACGCGCGAGGAGTATGACGCGTTTTACGATGCGCTGATGGCTGCGGAGAGTGTGCAGGAAAAAGAGTGGGAGAAGCTGTCGTACTTCCAGGCTTGCATGCCGATCGAGCAACTGGCGCGGAGCGGGCGCGACACGCTGCGGTTTGGGCCGATGAAGCCGGTGGGGTTGCGCGATCCGCGGACGGGGAAGACTCCTCATGCGGTGGTGCAGTTGCGCTGCGAGAATCTGCGCGCTGACTCTTATAACCTGGTCGGATTTCAAAACCATCTGAAGTATGGCGAGCAGGCGCGGATTCTGCGGATGATTCCGGGGCTTGAGAATGCGAAGTTTCTTCGCTATGGGCAGATCCATCGGAATACATACATCAACGCGCCGACGGTGTTGACGGAGCGGCTTGCGCTGCGAGCGTGGCCGAATGTTTTCGTTGCGGGGCAGTTATCGGGAGTTGAGGGGTATACGGAGTCGATCGCTACCGGGATGCTGGCTGGGATCTATGCGGCTGCGGTTGCCGGGGGTGGCGAGCCGGTTCTGATTCCGCGCGAGACGGGGTTGGGTTCTCTGGTGAACTATATCTGCCACGCCGAGGCGAAGCGATTTCAGCCGGCGAATATTACGTTCGACCTTCTGCTGCCGCTGGAGGAGGAGACTCGGAAGAAGATTCGCGATAAGCGCGAACGGCATCGGCTGCAGTGTGAGAGTGCGTTGCGGGCCTTCGATCGCTGGTTGAGGCAGATGGGGATCGCGGTTGGAGCTGATTCTGAGCGTCTGGCTAGTACGAGCAGCTAACGGGACGCTCCCGGTCTGGTCTGAAGTTGCATCTAAAAGGCTATGCCAGAACAGCTTCCTCATCTGAACGATCACATCGCAATCATTGCGAAACACGAGCAGGAATTCCTGGAGCGGAGGACGAAGTCGGAGCGGCTTGGGGATTCTCTGGGGACGTTTATTGGCAGCCTGACGTTTGTTGCAATCCACGTTGCTTGGTTTGGCGGGTGGATGTTACTCAACCTCTTCCAACTGGGCTTGCCGCACTTCGACCCATTTCCCTTTGCGCTGCTCGATACCATCGTTGCGATGGAGGCTATTTTTCTGGCGAGCTTCATCGTAATGAGGCAAGGACGGACGAGCCGGCGCTCTGACGAGCGGGACCATCTCATTCTGCAAATCCTGATGCTCACGGAAAAAGAGATCACTGCAGCGCTGAACGTGGAGCGGCAGATTGCCGCCAGGATCGGGATCAAAGAGGTCGCCAAGGATGAGGGGATTGAGCAGCTGATCCAGGAGACCTCAATCGACGCCGTTGCCCGTGAAGTGCATCAGCATTTGACTGAGGAGTGAGTGGGCGGAGTGAGTGCGGCAGAGCCGTGGCTTGCGCGAGCATGGAAGAGCTAGGCTGAGACCGCATCCCGTTTGGTCAGTTGCTTTGCCCGCTCGATCCTCTCCCGTCGCTTTGGGTTATTAAGCGCGTTCCACATGCCGACTCGGCGCTGTGTGTTTAACCAGAAGTCGGCCGAGTTGCCGAAGACCCTTGCGAGGATCAGCGCGGTGTCGGCGGTGATGGCGCGGCGGTCGCGGCAAAGTTCGTTGACGTGCTTGCGCGGAAGGGCTGTTGCTTCAGCGAGCTCGGTTTGGGTCATCCCGAGGGGGCCAGGAAATTCTTCCGTCAGTATCTCGCCCACTCCGGCTGGTTTGCGTTTTGTCATCAACATGTCGGTTTCCTTCCAACGATCCTCGCGCTATGGTGGAGCCGGACGAGCAGCGTTGGACGCGGGTAATGTCCTAATTAGAAATTAGGACATTACCTGGAGGCGAGCGCGTCGGCTGCGCTCTTGCTTCGGCTGCGGGGATTGGCGGTGTATCTTGTTCGCATGACTTTACTTTCCCCGCTTGACGCGCTGGGGCCGGCTTTCCGGCGGACGCGCGAAGTGTTGGCTGTTCCGTTTCGGCTTGGGTTTTTCCTGAAGATTGCGTTGATCGCGGCGTTGACTCAGCCGAGTTTTTATTCGGCGTCGATCTCTTATCCGGCGCAGTTCGCGCAATTTGCTGTGCTGAGTAAGGTGGGGCATCGATCGGGCCTGGCCGCAGCGGGGTATGGCGGCCAGTTTGTTGGCGGGTCGGGATTGGCGGCGTTTGGCATCGCAGCGCTTGTTGCTCTCGTCGTTTTTGGCCTGGCGTTTTGGGTCTTGTGTTCCTACCTCTATTGCCGGTTGCGCTTCACGCTTTTCGACCTGGTCGTCTACAAGCGCGGGCGGGTGGGCAAAGCCTGGTCGGCGTATGGGCGGCAGAGCTGGCGTTATTTCGGGCTGGTGATTCTGGTCTCGCTGGCGTTTCTGATTGTGACCGCCGTCGTCGTTGGGCCGGCGGTGGTGCACTTCATTCATGTTGTGGGGCCATTGGCGACCGCTGGCGCCGATAAGAATCCGCTGGCGTTCCTGGGCGCGATGCTTCCGTTGCTGGTGGCGATTTTTGCGGTGGCCGCACTGTGGGCGGTGGTTGATTCGTTGATGCAGGATTTCCTGCTTCCGCCGATGGCAATCGAGGATGCTCCGCTGGAGTCGGTGTTTGGGCGTTTTTTCGCCCTGGCCAGGGCGAATTTTGGCCAGCTGGTTGTCTACATTCTGCTGCGCTTTGCGGTTGGCATCGGGTTGACCTGGGCGCTGATGCTGGTCTTTCTGGCGGGGCTTATGATCGCGGGACTAGCTGTGTTCGGCATCGGGACGCTGCTTTATCACGCGTTGTGGGCGAGTAGCGTTGGGCAGGTCATTTGCGTGGCTTTGGCGATCCTGGTTGGGCTGGTTGTGGTGGTGGTTTACGTCATGGCCATCGTTGCGATCTATGGAACCGCGGCGGTGTTCAAGCAATCGTACGCGGCTTATTTCTTTGGCGGGCGGTATGCGGCTTTGGGGGACAGGCTTGAGCGGCCTCTCCCCTCGACGTCGGTGATTGTCGGGGATTCTGAGTTGCCGCCGATTCCTCCTACGCCTTCAGGATTGCCTCCTTTGGAGGACGCGCCGCCGGTTTGGTGATGATATATGCTTTTGCTATATATCAAATCCGGCGGTGCAGATGATGGATAAGGCGAAGGTATTTTGGTCGGGGCGCTCTCAGGCGGTGCGATTGCCGAAGGAATTCCGCTTTGATGGAAAAGAAGTGCGGATTCGGCGGCATGGGAGCGGCGTGTTGCTGGAGCCGATCGCGACGGATTGGGATTGGTTGGATACGATTACCGGAAAATTGGATGAGGACTTTATTCGCGCTGTCGAAGAGCCGGTCGCACAGCAGGAACGGCCTGAGCTCGACAAGCTCTTTCCTGAATGAAATACCTTCTGGACTCGAGCGCGGTCATCGCCTTGTTAAACCGGAGCAGTGTTTCCCTTGCCAAGCAGGTGCGCAAGCATCCGCCGCAGTCAGTCGCAACGTCGTCGATCGTTCTTCAAGAGCTGTTTTATGGAGTCTTCAAGAGCCAATTAGTGGAGAGAAACCTCGCGGCATTAGAAGAACTACGGTTCGCGGTGTTGCCTTTTGAGCAGTCGGACGCTCGCGAGGCAGGAGATATTCGTGCATTCCTCCGTAAGCGAGGCACGACGATTGGGCCGTATGACGCTCTAATCGCCGGCCATGCGAGAGCGAGAGGTCTAATTCTCATTACTCACAATGTTGGCGAATTCATCAGAGTGCCGGACTTACGCGTAGAGGACTGGCAGAACTAGGGCTCAGTCTGCGCCCTTCTGATTTCTGGCGCGGACTTTGAACCAGATTGGTGAGCCTTCGAAGCCGAAGGCGGCGCGGACCTGGTTTTCGAGGAAGCGCTCGAAGGAGAAATGGAGCTTTACTAATCGGTTCGCAAAGAGGATGAAGGTCGGCGGGGCGACTGCGGCCTGGGTCATGTAGTAGATGCGGATCTTCTGCGCCATGGGGACGGTGGCGCGCTGGAAGTCGACCTTCTCGAGAAAGCGATTCATCTGGCCGGTGGTGACGCGCTTACGGCGCTCCTGGGCGACGTGATGGGTGACTTCGAGGACCTTCTTCAAGTTGTTGCCGCGTGAGGCGGAGATGAAGATGAGCGGCGCGTAGTGGAGATACTTCAACGCGTGGCGTACCTGCTCCTCAAAGACCTCTTTGTCGGCGGGCGGCTTGCCGTCGGTTCGCATGGTGGTGACTAGATCCCACTTGTTGATGACGATCACGATGGAGCGGCCGCTTTCGTGGGCGTATCCACCGATGGTGGCGTCGGCGGCGGTGACGCCTTCCTGGGCGTCGATGACGAGCAGGGCGACGTCCGCAGCCTCGAGATGACGGCGGGCCATGACGACGGAGAGCTTCTCGGCCATCTCGTGAGTCTTGCCCTTGCGGCGGATTCCGGCGGTGTCGACGATGCGGAAGCGGTCGCCCTGGTAGTCGATGACTTCGTCGACGGCGTCGCGGGTGGTTCCGGCGATGGGCGAGACGATGGCGCGGTTGGTTCCGGTGAGCGCATTGAGCAGGGTGGACTTGCCGACGTTAGGGCGACCGATGATGGCGACCTTGGTTTCGAACTGCTCGAACTCGCCGTGGGTGCGGTGGAGATCGCGGTTGGGGTCGTCTTCTGCGGCAGATTTTTTCTTCTGCGACTTCTTCGGCGGGCGGTTCGGCGATGGGCAACGCCTCGAAGACGGCGTCGAGCAGGTCGCCGATGCCGAGCGAGTGTTCGGCGGAGATGGGGAAGATGGTTTTGAAGCCGAGGCGGCGGTAGTTTTCGGCGGCGGCGTTCATCTGCTCGGTGTCGATCTTGTTGACCGCGAGCATGACCGGCTTGTTACCGCGGAGCAGGAACTTCGCGAGATCGTAGTCGGGAGAGGCGAGCTCGGTGCGGCCATCGACGACCATGACGATGACTTCGGCTTCGTCGAGGGCGACGCGGGCCTGGCGGTGAATCTCGGACGGGATCAGCGCTTCGTCGTCGGGAACCATGCCGCCGGTGTCGACGATGCGGGCGACGCGGCCATCCCAGCGGACCTCGCCATAGATGCGGTCGCGGGTGATGCCGGGCTCATCGCCGACGATGGAGCGGCGCGTCTCGGTGAGTTTGTTGAAGAGGGTGGATTTGCCGACGTTGGGGCGTCCGCAGATGGCGAAGAGCGGCTCGTGGTCGTGGGAACCGGCTTTTTCGACGTCTCCGCGCCTGTCTTTGCGAACTCTCGCCGGAGCCGGAGCGGCGAAGGCGAGGTCTGCGGCGGTGTGGGTCGTGGTCTCGGCTTCCGGCTTGACGGGGCGATTGCGGCGGGCGGATTTGGTGAGGAAGCGGACGGGCTTGGCCTCGGGGAGTTCGCCGGGCGCGGCCTTCTTGGGTCGCGCGGGGGCGTGTCCGCGGCGGACGGCTTTTTCTTTGGCTGCTACTTTGCGGGCGGTCTTTTTGGCGCCGTCGCGATTTCTTTTGACTGCTTTCAATTGGTCTTTCCTGATTCTGGGCAGAGATGTCCCGCCTATAACTCTATTATCAACGCCCTACGACGTTTGTCTGCCAGCATGAGAGTTCATCACGAGTCTTCCGTTGTTATGTGACTGAGGTTTTCTCGAATGATGGTGGCGAGCCTCGCCGTCTTACCGGAGAAGGATTCGATTGCCGCTTGTAAGACTTCGGGCGGCGACGTGTTTTCCCAGGCGAGATAGTAATAATTGGTGTGGGCCAGGTGACTGATGTAATTCGCGTTGCGTTCGGCCATTTCCTTCACGAAACGAATGCAGGGCATTGATCTCGCCGAGGTAGTGCGCAGAGCGTTCGCTGAAACCAGTCGCGTCAAGTCCGACGAGATGTCTTTCGTCGGCAAGTTGCCGGAAGATCGTTTCGGCTTGACGGCACGAAGATGGGCGTGATGGGCGAAGCCGTTGTTCCCCTTTGCGATGTCGACGGTACGCAATTGGCCGGCCCATTGGTAGAGGTCTCCAAAGAGGTAACGGTGTATGGCTTGAAGATGAGGAAGATCGAACCCACCGTTTAGAGGAGTGACTGCAAGTTCTCGCGAGCGTGCGGCGACAAGATCGGCTTCGGTTGACTGTAGCGTAGCCTCGTCTGTGATCCCGAACCGATTTCTCAGGACTCCAGAGGCGGGGTCGAGATAGTCATCGTGGCTGGAATATCGGGACATGGTCAAAGCGCGAGTAAATATTTCGAATTACTTCTTCGGAGGGGATTTCTCCGAGCGAGGCCCTGTGCATGTCGTTGAGGGTTGCCGTCGAAACTTTGAGACCCTCGAGTTCTTGCTGGGCCACTGCGTGGGCGATGGCGCGCGCCTGAAGTTCATCGATAGCAGCGGCAGCAATTTGGAATTGGAGTATTGCCATGCGTTCGCCTCTCTACCATCGTAGCCCTTCGGCTAGGCCACTTCCAGCCGTTTGAGCTTGATGCGGTCGGCGCGGACGTTGGCGAGATCGTACTGTGCCTGCTGAATGAGCCAAGTTTCGGCGTTGCCTCCGAAGACCTTTGAGAGCCGGACGGCCATTTCAGGAGAGATGCCGCGCCTTCCGTTGACTAGCTCGGACAAGGTGGTGCGGGTTACTCCGAGCGCTGTGGCAGCGTTGGTGATGGTCAGGCCCAATGGCTCAATGCACTGGCGGAGAACGAAGCCGCCGGGGTGGGGAGGGTTCTTCATCGGCATAATTTCAACCACCTTTCAGTGATAGTCCACGTAGTCAAGATCAAAGGCGTCCGGTCGACGAACCGGAAGACGACTCGCCAATTGGCGCGTACCGTGATCGCCCAGAATCCGTGTAGCTCGCCTTTCAAGGGATGCAGGCGAAAACCAGGGAGATCCACATCCGCTATCGAGCGGGCAGGGTCGAGGCGGGCAAGAATATCTCTGAGTTTGCCGCATGTTCCGAGATCACACCGCGTGGGTCGTCATCTTCATAAAGCCGCTTCAGACCCTTGTGATGGATTGACTGGATCATTCTTGACCGTAATGCGTTACATTACGGATGTCAACCCGACCGCCGCGCACAGTCTATGATAAAGACACGGATTTAAGCTCTTAGAAGCGCATCCGATTCCTCCTTGGCAACCACTCCTACGACCTCGACTGCTCTCCCCTCGCTCTACGACTTCTTTGCGCCGGGGGGGCTTTTGTCGCGCTCTTCGTTGCCCTACGAGTTTCGCAAGGGGCAGTTGGAGATGGCGCAGGCGGTGGAGCGGGCGCTCGATGAAAAGAGCCATCTGATCGTTGAGGCGGGAACTGGGACTGGCAAGACGTTGGCCTACTTGCTGCCGGCTTTGCGCTCTGGGCAGCGGGTGATTATTTCTACCGGGACGAAGAACCTGCAGGAGCAGCTTTTTTTCAAGGACGTTCCGTTTCTGGAATCGCTGCTGGGGCCGCTGAGCGTTTGCTATATGAAGGGGCGTGCGAATTATCTTTGCCGGCATAAGCTTTATTCGCTGACGAAGCAGCCGATCCTCAATGGCCTTGAGGAGATCAGCCAATATAACGCCATTGCCGAGTGGGAGAAAACAACCGAGACGGGCGACCGGGCGGAGATTGATGAGCTGCCGGAGTCGAGCGCGCTGTGGGCGAAGCTGGATGCGCGGAGCGAGGCTTGTTTGGGTACGTCGTGTCCGGATTATGAGCGCTGCTTCATCACCGAGATGCGGCGGAAGGCGCAGGAGAGCGATGTCATCATCGTCAACCATCATCTCTTCTTTGCCGATCTGGCGGTGAAGCAGCAGGCGCAGAATGCTCCGGATGTGGGTGTGCTGCCGGATGCCGCGGTGGTGATCTTCGACGAGGCGCATGAGCTGGAGGATGTGGCGTCGAGCTACTTCGGCATCAGTGTGAGCAATGTGAAGTTTGAGGAGCTGGTCCGCGACCTGGAGATTACGCTGCGAACGAAGCAGTCCTTGGGCGGATCGGTGCAAGCTGCGGGGCAGACGCTGCGGGAGCGGGCACGGATGTTGTTTGCGGTGCTTCCCATTGGTGCGGGGTATGGCGGGAGCGGCGACGGGCGGATGGCTTTCGAGGGGCGCGAGGAATTTCTCGAGGCGCAGGGCGATGTGTATCTCGGCGTGATGAATGCGCTGCATCGGCTTGAGGGTGAGCTGGAGCGGCTGCGTGGCGTTGAAGAGGCAACGGCGCTGCGCAAGCGTACGGCGGGGATTCGCGAGCAGTTGAAGTTCCTGCTGGAGGCGGACAGCACCAACACGGTTTTCTGGATTGAGCGGCGGCAGGGACGCGGGCGCGAGGGTGGGCGGAATACTTTTCTGCAGGCGACGCCGATCGATATCTCGGAGCTGCTGGGCGAAGTGTTGTTTGAGAATTTCTCGACCGTCGTGCTGACTTCGGCGACGATGACGGTGCAAGGCGGTTTTGCCCATTTGCGCAACCGGTTGGGGATGCGCGACGCGAAGGAATTGGTGGTTCCTTCGCATTTCAAATATGACAAGCAGGCGATTCTGTATCTGCCGACGGAGATGCCCGATCCGCGCGAGGCAGGTTTTCAGGATGCGGCGACGAAGCGCATTCGGCAGGTGCTGGAGATTACTCAGGGGCGGGCGTTTTGTTTGTTTACCAGCTACAGCCAGATGCGGGACCTTTATGAGCGGCTGTTGGTGGAGGTGAGCTTTCCGCTGTTGCTGCAAGGGGACGCGCCGCGCAAAGCGCTGCTGGAGGAGTTTCGGGAGACTCCGAATGCGGTGCTGTTTGGCACGTCGAGCTTCTGGCAGGGAGTGGATGTGCAGGGTGAGGCGCTGAGTTGCGTGATCGTCGACCGACTGCCCTTTGCGGTGCCGAGCGATCCGGTGGTTGCGGCGCGGATGAAAGCGATCGAGGCTGGCGGCGGCGCGCCGTTCTTTGAGTACCAGGTGCCTTCGGCGGTGATTACTTTGAAGCAGGGGTTTGGGCGGTTGATTCGGTCGCTGGAAGATCGAGGCGTGCTGATGTTGCTTGATCCGCGCATTCAGAGGCAGCGCTATGGCAGGGTTTTCCTCGAAAGTCTTCCGCCTTATCGCGTGACGAACGATATTGGTGTTGTGGAAGAGTTCTTCAACGGTTCCTCGCAGCGGGAGCCTGTCAGGAAAGCTGCGTTATAGCATTAAGGAACTGCTTACCATGTCGCGCAATCTCTACATTTTGGGTGGGACGCTGTTTGTCTTTGCGGTGATTTGCTTCGGCATGATGTTCACGACTGGGCCTTACCAGATCGGGTTGCCGGGGAATGGATCACTGTGGAAGACGATTGCGCTCTTTTTGTTCTTCCTGTCGCTGCTCGCGGCCTTTGCGGGCGTGATGACGAATATGTTCGAGCAAGTCGAGCGCCGGAATGCAGAGCGGGAGCGGTTGAAGGGGAAGCGGTAAGGACAAGCGAAAAATTCGAGCGCCCCATCCTTCGGCATTTTGTGCGAGAGTATGGGGCGCTTAGATTCAATTACTTGGGCTGTGGTACGACGCGCAGGTAGGGCTTGACGGTTTTCCAGCCGTCGGGATATTTCTCGGTGGCTTCTTCATTGGAGACGGAGGGCAGGATGATGACATCGTCGCCCTGCTGCCAGTTGGCCGGGGTGGCGACCTTGTGCTTCGCGGTGAGCTGCATGGAGTCGAGCACGCGCAGGATCTCGGGGAAGTTGCGGCCGGTGGACATGGGGTAGCTTAGCTGCAACTTGATGCGCTTGTCGGGGCCGATGATGAAGACGGTGCGGACGGTGGCGTTGTTGGCGGCGGTGCGGCCTTCGGAGGTTTCGCCGGAGTCGGCGGGGAGCATGTCGTAGAGCTTGGCGACTTTCAACTCGGGGTCGCCGATCATGGGATAGTTCACCGCGAAGCCCTGGGTTTCCTCGATGTCCACGGCCCATTTTCCGTGGCTGGAGACGGGATCGACGCTGAGTCCGACGACCTTGGTATTGCGCTTTTGGAATTCGGGATAGAGGCTGGCAACGCTGCCGAGCTCGGTGGTGCAAACGGGAGTGAAATCCTTGGGGTGGGAAAACAGGACTGCCCAGCCGTCGCCGATCCACTCGTGAAAATTGATTGTTCCCTGGGTGGTCTCGGCAGTGAAGTCGGGGGCAATATCGTTGATGCGCAGTGACATGGTCTTTCTCCTGAAGTCGGTTCGTTCTCGATGTGCGGCTGTTGCCGCGTGTCTGGCCTGGCGCTGAGCATGATGCACCATGCCACTCGAAAGTCTAATGCATTCTGGCAATGACTCGAGTGGTACGACATCGATGGCCGAGCTGCTCAGGGCGCCAGCATTTAAGACCATAAGGCGAGCAAGGCCGTCGATCGTGGTGGCGACGGCTTTCTTGCTCGAGTTGGGACACTTCTTTGAAACCAGTCATTTAGGTTGTGGGGCGCGGCTTGGTGGCCAGGAATTGGACCGGAACGGGGTTTCCATTGGGATCGACGAGACCGGGGTTGATGGTCTGGGTTTCGGTGAGCGTCGGGACGCTGATGAAATGGACCAGATTGTCGCCGGCGGTGCCTACAAAGAAAATCGTGTTGTCGGGACTAAAGACTCCGGCCAACGGAGCGGTTGCGGTTCCGGAGAGCTTGACTGTGCTTAGCGTGCCGGCCTCTCCAAATGTGGAAGAGATCGTGTACGCAGGCAGCAGAGGGCTGGCCGTGCCGGTGGGCGCGGTATAGGTGACGAAGGCGATCGACGAGTCGGGTGAGGCGATCACCTGGTCAATCGAAGCCGCCGTCACGGGGAGGGTCTGCGCGGGCAGAGCCGTGGTTTGGAAGAACAGGCCTGCCGAGGTGCTGGGGTCCGGGCGCAGACAGGTGCCGGTTGGAGCGCCGGGCACGTTTTGCACGGGCACGCCCGGGGTGTCGGCAGTGCCGAGATAGATATCGCTGAGGGTGGTGGGATTCGCGCCGAGGATGTGGACGCGATCGGTGGTCGCGGTGATGTGATCGGTGGCGGGCAGAACGGTCCCGGGAGCGAGAGCGCCGGGGTAATATACGTTCGGCGTGGCGGTGGTATTGGGGCAGAAGGTGTAGGCGCTGCTAAGATTCGGCCCGGTGAGGAATGCGCCTTCCGAGGGGATGGTCACGGCCACGTCGGGCGAGCAGAAGGGCGTGAACGGCGTGGTGGTGCTGGTGTAGTCGTTGTTATTCAGATTGCAGCCGGCACCGGTCTGGGTGGGCAGATTCGGATAGACGCTCCATCCGGTGAAGGTGTTGCGAATGTAGAGTGCGTTCGGACCGGTGACGTAGAGGGTCTTGCCGTCGGGACTGAACTGGGCCCGCGTTGCGAGGCCGCCGATCGTCGTGTGCGCGCCTGAGGAAACGGTATACACGTAGATGACCTGGCGCACCTGGTCGCCGATGACGACCGTGCTGGAATCAGGCGAAACGGCGAGAACGACGCCAGGGACCGATGTGTCTTCCTTGCTCAGAGCGTTGGTGCCGGCGGTATAGATCATCAGCTCGCGGTAATTTCCGAAGTAAAGATTGGTGCCGGCCGGATCGAGGATCATCGAGTTCGGAATGTAGGGAAGCTTGATCGGCGAGCCGATGGTTCCCGTGGTCAAATCGACCGCCTCGAAGAAATCCGACTGAGGGCTGGACATCCACAGGTAGGTGCTGGTGCGGCCTGTGGAGGTGAGACGCACCGAGTTACTGGCGATCGGGAGTCCGTTGCCGAGTTGACCGATCTGAGTGATCAGCGATGGATTGCAGCTTGGCGGGTTGCATACAGCGGTAATCGCGGCCGTTTGCGGGAAGGTAGTGGAGACCGCTCCGCCGCTGCTGACGGCGATTTCCAGCGGAGCGGTGGACGAGTAGTCGAGCAAAAGCCCGGTGATCTGGTTGCCCTGGGTGTCGAGAATGGTCGTAGTCAGAGGCACGTTGGTGCCTGGGGTGACCGTGCCGACCGTGCCGTTGTCGGTGCTGGGGATGGTGCTGGGAATCTGCAACGAAATACTGGCCGGCGGGCAGGTGTAGAGATTGCCTGCGGTGGAACTGACATTGGCAATGGCCGCGGTCACGGCGGTGGATCCCGGCTGGTGGGCCGTCGCGACGCCGTACTGATCGATGCTGGCGATCGCCGCGCTCACCGGCGTGTAGCTGAAATGGCCAAGGTTGACGGAGCACTCAGGAACGCCGAAGGCATTCCCGGCCGGCGCGCAGAATGGCACGGTGGCGCTGGTCGAGACAAAAGCGGTGGCGTCGAGCTGCGAGGTCTGGTTTTGCGAGAGGCAGCCCTGGTAACCGGGGGCGCCGGTGGTTGGATTGGCAACCGACAGCTGAATGGTGGTCACCGAGGGATGCACCCAGACAGGAACGGCGTTGCTGGTGACTCCATCGGCCGAAGCGGTCATTTGGACTTCACATGTAGTCAGACTGGTTCCCGCGCAGCCTGCGGCGATCGCGGCCGGGGTCGGCGCGGTGCAGATCGTGAAGTCGGGAATTCCGCCTGGACTGTGACGGTTCCAGGTGCCTCCGCAGAGCGCACCGGTCGCGGAGACGTCGACCAGATTCAGGTTGGTCGTGCCGTAGGTGTAGGAGGAGACGGATTCCGCACCGCCATTGCAATTGGTGGCGCTGGGCGACTGGAGCTGGCCGGTCTGGCCGAATGCGAGCGAGATGCCGGTGGTGTTTCCGGGAAGGCTGATCGCAGCGACCTGGTTGGTCTTGAGTCCGTAACCATAACCGGTCTTATTGCAGTAGTTGTTGGGATTTGTTCCGGCGCAGCCTGCGATCGAAAAACCTACTGGAAGGGAAAACACTAGCAAAACACTCAATAACACGAACTGCTTCATGAAACCTCCCCGTCCAGGCAACCCGCAGCGTTGGACGGTCACACCACTTTGAAAGTAATCCTGAGTGTAAAAGGTGCGGAGAGTGGAAGCAACTTTTTGGAGGGGTAGGGATAGGGACAGGGAAATAGGGATTAGAGGCGCAGGGACTAGGGACTAGGGACGTAGGGACGAGGGATAGGAGAAACAGGAGGAACGCGGGCCGATCCATTCAGCTGGGCCCGTTGGGCCAGGGACAGGGCCAGGGACGTAGGGAGACGGAGAGAAAGGGGCAGCTGGGCTGGCTACTTGGGCATGTCGGGGCAGACGAATTCTTTGTCGATTGCGGTGAGGGTTAGGTCGTGCGTCTCGTGATTGCCCAGGGCCAGCGTCTGCCGGAGATGCAGGTCGTGGTTGGTCAGGCTGACGACGGTCGCGGTGAAGGCGGGGCGGCCGTCTTCGGTGACTTCGATGCTTTTGGGATTTTTGGGGTCGGACTTCCAGGTGGCGACGCGGTAGGTTTCGACGCATGAGGTTTCAAGCAGGGTGCCGTTGCGGAGAAAGATGTAGATGCTGCCGGAGTTGGGGTAGGGGGTTGTGCTGGTGATGCGCCAGATGTTGGCGAAGAGTGGAGCCGAGTTCGGATGGTGATGTGGAGTTCGGTGTCTGTGCGAACGCCGCGGCGGTCAAGAAGAAAAGTCCGAAAGCAGTCTGTCGAAGCATTTAACATCTTCTCCCTTTGAGAAACCCAGGTCTCAAGAGCGAGACCTGGGGCACGCGCGTTTGTGATACCTGAACCCCGAGTCTCGAACGCGAGCTTTGGGAGAACTTCATTTGCTGAAGTTGGGCCGCTATTTCAGTTTGCGGGCATGTACTTCTGGAACCAGTCCAGAGCGCGGGCGATGACGTCGCGCTGGTGTTCGGGGTCGACGAAGTGGTGGCCTTCGTTGGGATAGACGACGAGCTGGGTTGGGACGTGCTGGGCTTTGAGCGCGTGCCAGAACTCGAAGGACTGAGGGGCGGGGCATTCTCCGTCGCGGTCGCCGACGACGGCAAGCGTGGGCGTCTTCACCTGATGGACGAATTGACCATGGACATTTTGGCGTAGACACCCGGATCGTCATAGACCGAGGCTCCCATGAAGGGGATCATCCACTGATCGATAGAATTTTCAGCGTAGTAGCTTTGCCAATTGGCGATCCCGGCACCGGCAACGGCGGCGTGGAAGCGGTTGGTCTGGGTGACGGCGAACATGGTCATGAATCCGCCATAGGACCAGCCGGTGAGGCCGACGCGCTCGGGGTCGATGTTGTGGGATTTGGTGACGGCGTCGACTCCGGCGAGGACGTCGCGGAGGTCGCCGTAGCCGAAGTCTTTGCGATTGGCCTGGACGAAGGCTTCGCCCTGGCCGTAGCTTCCGCGCGGATTGGGCATGAGGACGAAGTAGCCGAGCGCGGCGAAGGGAACCGGGCCGTAGCCGACGTAGGGCCAGTGGGGGAGGGTGGCTGAGGATGGGCCGCCGTGGACGTAGACGATGAGGGGGTATTTCTTTGCGGGGTCGTAGTTGGCGGGGTAGAGGAGCCAGCCCTGGACGTTGAAGTCTTTGGGTTCGGAATTAGGTTGGATGGTTGGGGAGGGTTGGACGGCGCTGGTCCAGTTGATGGATTCGGACTTGCCCCATGCGGGTTTGAGGTTGTCGTTGTAGTGGGTGATTTGGATGGGCTTGCTGAATGGCTGAACGTAGACTTCCGGAGCTTGGTCAAATGAGCTACGGATGAAGGCAACGGATGGTCGTTCGGTCGAGGAGAGGAGAGGCTGCCTTCGAGACGACCGTCGCTGATCGAGGCTCGATCTGTTGCCCAGATGAAAGCGACTCTTTGGCAGGATCCGCCTTGATTTTCGCGTGGCCCTCAGCGACGCGTGTTGTGACCGTTCCAATTACGCTGTCGCCATTCTTGATGCCCGTGAAGGTTATGGATCCGGAAATGCCATTGCTGACCATTGGTTGCAATGGTCGCAAACTCTCAGTGTCTGACGTCGATTCCAAGTGAGCCATGCAATTGAGGCGTGGGGCCTTCGGTGAGGTCTCTTGTTGGTTGCCGTCCGAGCGGATCAGAAAGATGTCGCCGCCGGTCGCGCCCTGGTCGGACATGAGTCCACCGATGAAGGCGATCTGTTTGCCGTCGGGAGACCAGCGGGGGACGGCGATCTGCAGGCCGTGGAGCGGGCCGTGGGGTGTTGGCGGGGTCGAGGATTGAGGTTGGCTTCGTCGCTCTGAGGTGGCTGGGTGTAGAGCTGGGCGACCCACCAGTTGTTTTCTCCGGGCGGCGGCGCGGCGATGTAGGCGAGTTGTTTGGAGTCGGGCGACCAGTCGAATTCGTAGGTGTAGAGGTTGGCGGGCGTAAGCTGCTGGGTCTCGCCGCCCGGTTGCCGGACTGTCGGCGACTCGCTTGATTTCGAGGCCCTCTTCGCCGATGACTCCGGCGGGAGGCTTCTCGGCGGCGAGCGGGCTGGCGCGGCGGGTGGCTCCTTCGACATAGAGGAAGCCGATCTGCTTGCCGTCGGGCGAGAAGGCTGGGGCTTCGGGGATTCCGTGGAGGTGCGTCAGGCGGCGGGGTGCGGACTTGGCGGCGGGTTCGGCGAGGTAGAAGTCGGATTGGCCACTTGCGCCGCAATCGGAGAGAAAGGCGAGGGTCTTCGAGTCGGGCGACCAGGCGATGCTGGATTCGTTGCAGAGCTCACCTTTGGTTCCGGCGGTGACGCGGGTGGGTTTATCGGGCGTGGCGAGCGGGGCGACTTCGATTTCGGTTCCGCCGGACTTGCCAGCTTCCTCTCCGGCTACGACCCAGGCGATCTTTGCGCCGTCGGGGGAGATTGCGGTCTGGTAGATGTTGCGGACTTTGCCGAGGTCGTTGAGGACGGAGTCGATGCGTGGGTCGCGTTTGGGTTCGGGAGATTGCGCTGAGCAGATTCGTCGCTGCTATGGCGAACAGGGTCAGAGCGGCAAATATAAGGGTTTTTCGGGCGCGATTGAGCATTGCAAAGGATGGTAGCAGCGATGTCGTCAGGGTTCCAGAATTACAAGAGTCGACCGTAAATTAAGGCGCTTTCGGAAGGCGCTTCCGGCGTAAAAGTGCTGTGAAGAGGGCCAGGTGAAGGGCATTTCTCACGCTGTGCTTGACCCCGGCGATGCGAGTTGATATCTTTATATAGTTCCGCGAGACAGCTCTTGCCGGATATTTTCTGGCGGGAGCGTTTGTTTGTGTCCGCAGAAAGTCTCAATCTGGTCTATACTATTTCAAGGCGTTTTGCCTGATTCGATATAGATCGTAGTTGTGCCTCTCTGGGGCCTTCCCTGAAAGACAATCACTTGGAAACGAGTGCAGTCTGAAGGCGAATCGCATAGGAGCCTGCGCCACCCTTCACCTTGGAGGGCTATGCAGGCCGGAACCACCGAAACGGAGTCGGCTTTCCCGGGTCATTTACGAGGAAGCGCTCGGCCACCGTCGTGGTTTTAGTTCATAGAGTTGAGCAGTAAGACTGCCCTGCGCAGAATTACTTGCGTGGCAGAAGTTGGTTTGGGGCGTTCAGGGCATCTTGCGGCCAGTTTCCGCAGCGTCCTGAAAATGCCTGCGCGAGAATGCGTGAGCGCGCGGTTCGTTTTAAGAGTCGAAGGTTTGAGGAGTCAGGTTTGCCGACATTTAGCCAGCTAGTCAGGAAGGGCCGCACTGCGCCGAGGTACAAGACGGCGAGTCCGGCATTGCAGGGTTCGCCCCAGCGTCGCGGAGTTTGCACCCGCGTTTACACCCAGACCCCGAAGAAGCCGAACTCGGCGCTCCGCAAGGTTGCCCGTGTCAAGCTGACCAACGGGATCGAAGTGACGACCTACATCCCAGGCATCGGCCACAACCTGCAGGAGCACTCGATTGTGCTGATCCGCGGGGGCCGTGTGAAGGACCTGCCGGGTGTTCGTTATCACGTGGTGCGCGGAACGCTCGATTCGGTGGGCGTCGCCAACCGCAAGCAGAGCCGGTCGAAGTATGGGGCGAAGCGTCCCAAAGCAGCAGCCAAGTAGAAGTTTTGAGATAAGGGAACTATGCCGAGAAAAGGTCATATCGCTAAGCGGGAAGTCGCAGCCGACCCCGTGTACAACTCGACGCTGGTGACGAAGTTTGTCAACTCGATGATGTGGGGCGGCAAGAAGTCGACCGCGCAGAGCATCTTCTACACCGCGATGACGAACCTCGAACAGCGCGGCGGGGACGAAGCGTTGAAGCTCTTCAAGAAGGCGGTCGAGAACTGCAAGCCGCTGCTTGAGGTCAAGAGCCGTCGTGTGGGTGGCGCGAACTACCAGGTGCCGATCGAAGTGAACCCGGAACGGCGCACTTCGCTGGCGATTCGCTGGCTGGTGAACTATGGCCGGGCGCGCGGCGAAAAGGGCATGATCGACAAGCTGACCAACGAGCTGCTCGACGCGGCCAATGGCCGCGGCGCGGCGATGAAGAAGAAGGAAGACATTCACCGCATGGCTGAAGCGAACAAGGCTTTCGCGCATTACCGGTGGTAAGGAAGTCGTGCGAGTAGTCAGTTGTTAGTCGACTCAGTTGAGGCGAGCTCGCTGGAAAGTTCGGCGGGTAGGTCAAGAAGCAAGCAAAAGCAGGCATCGCCTGCGAGAAGTGAGAGATTCAAGTGCCGCGTCAAGTACCTCTAAATCGTTGCCGGAACATCGGAATCATGGCGCACATCGACGCCGGGAAGACGACTACCACGGAGCGCATCCTGTTTTATACCGGGATCACGCACCGCATCGGCGAAGTGCATGAAGGCACGGCGACCATGGATTACATGGAGCAGGAGCAGGAGCGCGGCATCACGATTACCTCCGCTGCAACGACCTGCACCTGGAAAGACATTCGCATCAACATTATCGATACCCCTGGCCACGTGGATTTTACCGCCGAGGTCGAGCGGTCGCTGCGCGTGCTTGACGGCGCGGTGGCGCTGTTCGATTCGGTGTCGGGCGTGCAGCCGCAGTCGGAGACGGTGTGGCGGCAGGGCGATAAGTACAAGGTTCCCCGGATTTGCTTCGTCAACAAGATGGACAAGGCCGGCGCGGACTTTGAGCATGTGATTGAGACCATCCGGAAGCGGCTGGGCGCGCGTCCGGTTGCGATCCAGATTCCGATTGGCGCTGAAGCGAACTTCAAGGGCGTGATCGATCTGATCGAGATGAAGGCGATCCTGTGGCACGACGAGACCATGGGCGCGAAGTACGACGTCGAAGAGATTCCCGAGAACCTGAAGAAGAAGGCGGAAGCCTTCCGGATGCAGCTGGTTGAGTCGGTCGCCGAGAACGACGACGAGATGCTGCACAAGTTCCTCGAGGGCGAGACGCCGACGGCTGCCGAGCTGAAGAAGGCGCTGCGCGGCGCGACGATCGCGATGAAGGTCTTCCCGGTGCTCTGCGGAACGGCATTCAAGAACAAGGGCGTGCAGACGCTGCTCGATGCGGTCGTCGATTATCTGCCGAGCCCGCTGGATGTTCCTGCGGTTGTGGGCCTCGATCCTGACGATCCGGAGAAGCAGATCATTCGCGAAGCCAAGGACGATGCGCCGTTTTCCGCGCTCGGCTTCAAGACCGATCAACGATCCCTTTCGGCAAGCTTGGATTTATCCGCCTTTACTCCGGGCATTTGAAGACTGGCGATACGGTGCTGAATCCGCGCACCGGCAAGACCGAGCGCATTGGCCGCCTGGTGAAGATGCACGCCAACAAGCGTGAAGACATCACCGAGATCTATGCCGGCGATATCTGCGCCTGCGTGGGCCTGAAGGAATTGAAGACTGGCGACACGCTTTGCTCGCCGAACGATCCGGTTGCGCTGAGCGCGATCAAGTTCCCGGACACGGTCATCTCGGTTGCGATCGAGCCGAAGACCAAGGCTGACCAGGAAAAGATGGGCATGGCGCTGGCGAAGCTGGCCGATGAGGATCCGACGTTCAAGGTCCGTACCGATGAGGAGTCCGGTCAGACGATCATCAGCGGGATGGGCGAGTTGCACCTCGAGATTCTGGTCGACCGCATGAAGCGCGAGCACAAGGTCGAGGCCAATGTGGGCGAGCCGCGGGTTGCTTTCCGCGAGACGATCCGCAAGACCGCCGAGGCCGAAGGCAAGTACATTCGCCAGACGGGTGGCTCGGGTAACTACGGGCACGTCGAAGATTCGCCTCGAGCCGAACGAGCCGGGCAAGGGCTTCGAGTTCATCAACGAGATCCGTGGCGGCGTGGTTCCGAAGGAATACATCAAGCCGACCGAGCAGGGGATTCGCGAGGCGCTGCACGCCGGCGTTCTGGCGGGCTATGAGCTGGTCGATTTCAAGGCGTGCTTTACGACGGCAGCTATCACGATGTCGACTCGAACGAAATGGCCTTCAAGATTGCCGGTTCGATGGCCTTTAAGGAAGCTGCGCGGAAGGCGAGTCCGGTGCTGCTTGAGCCGATGATGGCGGTCGAAGTGACCGTTCCCGAGGAGCACATGGGCACGATCATCGGCGACATCAACTCACGCCGCGGCCGGATCGAGGGCATGGAGCATCTCGGGCGGTTCGCAGGTGATCAAGGCGATGGTGCCGCTGAAGGAGATGTTCGGATACGTGAACGATATCCGCTCATCGACCCAGGGCCGCGCTTCGTACAGCATGCAGTTTGCCCATTACGAAGAGGCGCCGCGGATGATTTCGGACGAGATCATCGGCCGGGCGCAGGGCAAGTAGCTTCGGATTGAAGTTTGTGAATTTGTAAGTCCAGTATTAGATCGGGCCTGGAGCAAGTCGGTCCGGCAACGACGAACGAAGTAAGCAGAGTTAGCAAGAGAATAAAGGGGACGGTATGGCGAAGGAGAAGTTTGACCGGTCGAAGCCGCATGTGAACGTGGGGACGATCGGGCATATTGATCACGGCAAGACGACGCTGACGGCGGCGATCACGAAGGTATTGTCGAAGCACAACCCGAACATCAAGTTCCGTTCGTTCGACACGATCGACAACGCTCCGGAAGAGCGGGAGCGCGGCATTACGATCGCGACCGCGCACGTGGAGTACGAGACCAAGAACCGGCACTATGCGCACGTCGATTGCCCAGGCCACGCCGACTACATCAAGAACATGATCACCGGTGCGGCGCAGATGGATGGCGGCATTCTCGTGGTTGCTGCGACCGATGGCCCGATGCCGCAGACCAAGGAGCACGTTCTGTCTGGCGCGCCAGGTTGGCGTTCCTTCGCTGGTGGTGTTTCTGAACAAGTGCGATGCGGTGGACGATCCGGAGCTGATCGACCTGGTCGAGATGGAAGTTCGCGAGCTGTTGTCGAAGTACGATTTTCCGGGCGACGATGTTCCGGTGATTCGCGGCTCGGCTCTTGGCGGGTTGAACGGCGAGGCGGAGTGGGAAGCGAAGATCGACGAGCTGATGGATGCGGTGGACAAGCTATGTTCCGCTGCCGGCGCGTGCGATCGATCAGCCGTTCCTGATGCCGATCGAAGACATCTTCTCGATCTCGGGCCGCGGCACGGTGGTGACGGGCCGTATCGAGCGGGGCAAGATCAAGGTTGGCGAGGAAGCGGAGATTGTTGGTTTCCGCGACACGCGCAAGACGGTCGTGACCGGCGTCGAGATGTTCAAGAAGCAGCTGGACGAAGGTCTGGCCGGCGACAATGCTGGGCTCCTGCTTCGCGGCATTGCGAAGGAAGACGTCGAGCGCGGGATGGTGTTGGCGAAGACCGGGATCGATCAAGCCGCACACCCAGTTCAAGGGCGAGATCTACGTGTTGTCGAAGGAAGAAGGTGGGCGTCACACTCCGTTCTTTAACGGGTATCGTCCGCAGTTCTACTTCCGGACGACGGACGTGACCGGATCGGCGAAGCTGCCTGAGGGTACGGAGATGGTGATGCCGGGGGACAATGTGTCGCTTGAGATTACGCTTGCATACTCCGGTGGCGATGGAAAAGGGTCTGAGATTTGCGATTCGCGAAGGCGGCAGGACTGTGGGCGCCGGCACGATTAGCGAAATCATTAAGTAAGTCGGATTTGACGAGTTAGCGGTGCTTCGATAAGTGCCGCTAACTCGATAAGAGGGACGACATGGTAGGACAAAGAATAAGAATCCGGCTGAAGGCTTACGACTATCGCGTTCTCGATACCTCGACGGGCGAGATCGTCGACACCGCCAAGCGGACCGGAGCGCAGGTGGCGGGGCCGATTCCGTTGCCGACGGTGCGTAATCGCTACAACGTGTTGCGTTCGCCGCACGTGGACAAGAAGTCGCGCGAAGAGTTTGAGATCCGCACGCACAAGCGGCTGATCGACATCCTCGAGCCGACCCAGCAGACGGTGGATGCGCTGATGAAGCTCGATCTTCCGGCTGGCGTGGATGTTGAGATCAAGGCTTTCGAGAAGTAGGGACTGGCCGTCCAGGCAATCGCGGCCTTCGGCCGCAACGACAAGTTAAGCCTACAGTGACCGGCAGATTAAACCGGGCATGATGAGGAGGAGAGAACGAATGGCAGTTACAGGGATTTTGGGCAAGAAGATCGGCATGACGCAGGTGTTCGACGAGCGGGGGGAAGTTCATCCCATCACCGTCCTGCAGGCCGGCCCGTGCGTGATTACGCAGCTGAAGACGCTGGCCAAGGATGGTTACGACTCGGCGCAGATCGGCTTGATCGAGTTCGTCAAGGGCTCGAAGGTGAACAAGGCGCAGACCGGGCATTTTGCCAAGAGCAATGTTCCACCGGTCAAGCTGATGAAGGAAGTTCCGGTTGAGGTTGTGAAGGCTTCGACTGAAGAGGGTAGCGAGACCGAGAAGGTCGCAATCAAGGCCGGCGACAAGGTCCTGGTCGATATCTTTGCCGACGACAAGTATGTCGATGTGCAGGGCACGAGCAAGGGACGCGGTTTTGCGGGCGTCATTCGCCGCCACGGTTTTGGCGGCGGTCCGAAGTCGCATGGACACATGTTCCAGGTGCAGGGTTCGATCGGTGCTTCGTCTTTTCCTTCGCGCGTATTTCCTGGGCAGAGAATGCCGGGGCATATGGGCGCGGATCAATGTCACGGTCCGCAACCTGCGCATTCGCGGGATCGATCTGGACGAGAACCTGATTATGGTTGAGGGCGCGGTACCCGGTCCTCGGGATGGGTATGTGCTGATCTCGAAGTCGAAGGCTCCGCCGCGCGAGCGCCGTGGGTTCGGCGGTTCGGGCACGGTCGATCCGTTGAAGGCTTCGAAGAAGGCTTCGGCTGGCAAGGCCCCCTCCAAGAAGAAGTAGGACTGGCCGTCCAGGCAATCGCGCTACGCGCAACGGGATGGCACGAGTAGAGATTTGAGCGAACGGCTAGAGGCTAAGAGCTAATAGCTAGTTTTCGAAAGAGAAAACGATGGCAAACGTAGACGTAATCGATCTCGGAGGACAGAAGGTTGGCTCGATTGAGCTGGCTGAAGAAGTCTTTGGTCCGAGCCAGGCGAACGAGGCGTTGCTCTGGGAGGCGGTCAAGCACTATCGCGCCGCACTGCGCCAGGGAACGGCCGCGACCAAGAACAAGAAGCTGGTTTCAGGCGCGGGCAAGAAGCTGTGGAAGCAGAAGGGAACGGGGCGCGCGCGTGTTGGCTCGATCCGGTCGCCTCTCTGGCGGCATGGTGGAACGGTCCACGGACCGCAGCCGCGTTCGTATGACTATGCGTTCCCGCGCAAGAAGGTGCTGGGCGCGTTGCGTGCGGCGCTGGCGGCGAAGCTGGCCGATGGCAAGCTGACGATCGTCGAGAGCCTGGAGCTGAAGGAGCCGAAGTCGAAGCTTTATCGCGCGGCGCTGGATAAGCTCGAAGCCAAGCGGACGACGCTGCTGGTTGAGAGCGGACAGACGCTGAGCGAGAAGCTGTATCTTGGCGCGCGCAATTTGAAGAATGTTGAGCTGGTGCTGACGACCGAAGTGCATCCTTACGATCTGCTTCGCTACGAGCGCGCGATCTTCTCGCGTTCGGCGATTGAGAAGCTGCAGGAGTCGCTGAAGAAGACAGTGTCGAAGCGCCGGCTAGCGGCGGCACAGGCTCAGGCGGAGGTGGCTTAAATGACGACGACTTACACAACCATTCGCCGGCCGTTGATTACGGAAAAGGGTCTCGGCGTCAAAGAGACGGAAGGCACGCTGGTTTTTGAGGTCGCGGCGGACGCGACCAAGACGGCGGTGAAGCAGGCGGTCGAGGCGCTCTTCAAGGTCAAGGTGTCGACCGTGCGGACCGCGAACTATGTAGGCAAGGAACGGCGCCGGGGCAAGTTTACCGGCTTTCGCCCGGACTGGAAGAAGGCGTATGTGCGCCTGAAGGCCGGCGAGAAGATGCCGGAGTATGTGGATAGCCTGTAAAAGCAGGGACTAGTGACTAGGGACTAGGGACTAGGAAAGAGCATAGGACCTAGGCCGCTCCCGAGAGATTCGTTAGGCAGGAATAAAGAAAATGCCGATTAAGACATATCGACCGACAACACCGACACTGCGCTTCAAGACGACGCTGGTCAACGACGACCTGACGACGGACAAGCCGTACAAGCCGCTGCTGGCAGTGAAGCAGCGCACCGGCGGCCGTGCGCAACACGGGCCGACATGGCGATGCGTCATCATGGCGGCGGCCACAAGCAGATGCTGCGGCTGATCGACTTCAAGCGCGACAAGTTCGGCGTTCCGGGCAAGGTCGCGACCATTGAGTACGATCCGAACCGCTCGTCGCGCATCGCGCTGATCAGCTATGCGGATGGCGAGAAGCGCTACATCCTGCAGCCGGTTGGGCTGAAGGTTGGCCAGATGATCACCAGCGGGCCCGAGGCCGACATTCTGATCGGCAACGCGTTGCCGCTCAAGAACATTCCCGCCGGCACGACGGTGCACAACGTGGAGCTGCGGCCGGGCAAGGGCGCGCAGATGGTGCGTTCGGCTGGATCGTCGGCGCAGTTGGTTGCCAAGGAAGGCGACTACGCGCTGTTGAAGCTGCCTTCCGGCGAGACGCGCAAGGTGCTGGTTGACTGCATGGCGACGATCGGCCAGGTGGGCAACACCGATCACGAGAACGTCTCGATCGGCAAGGCGGGACGCAACCGGTGGAAGGGCATTCGCCCGACCAACCGCGGCGTCTCGATGAACCCGGTCGATCACCCGCACGGCGGCGGCGAAGGTAAGACTTCTGGCGGACGGCACCCGGTAACTCCGTGGGGCCAGCCGACACGTGGATACAAGACGCGAAACAACAAGCGGACGGACGCGTTCATCGTGAGCCGGGCGAAGAAGTAGAACGCTAGGAAGACTAGAGAGCCAGGGAATTAAAGGCTGGAAGCTCAGGAGCTAACAGAGTTATGGCACGTTCGACAAAAAAGGGTCCGTTCATCGACACGCACCTGATGGTCAAGATCGAGAGTGTTGAACCAGGCGAATGACAAGAAGGTCGTCTCGACCTGGTCGCGCCGTTCGACGATCCACCCGGACTTCGTGGGTCACACGATTGCGGTGCATAACGGCAAGAAGTTTATCCCCGTGTATGTGACCGAAAACATGGTGGGTCACAAGCTGGGCGAGTTTTCGGCGACGCGTACGTTTAAGGGTCACTCGGCAAAGGCATCGGAGTCGTCGGCCAAGCCGCGGTAACGTTGCGATAGTTGATCTGACGCGGACGAGAGGCGGAATTGAGAAGGTAAGCATGCAATTGGACACGAGAGAATTCCGGGCCGAAGCGAGGTTTCAGCGGGTCTCGCCGCAGAAGGCGCGGCTGGTGCTGGAGCTGATCAAGGGCCGCAGGGTGGAGGAGGCGCTCAAGACGGTCGCGTTCACCAAGAAGGGCGTTGCTCCGCTGGTGGAGAAGGTGCTGCGTTCGGCGTTGCAGAACGCCAACTACCTGAGCGAGGAGCAGGGCCTCGACGTGGATGTGGACAACCTCTACGTCAAGACGGCGGTGGCCAACGACGGTCCGCGCATGAAGCGGATCCGTCCTGCGCCGATGGGCCGCGCGTTCCGCTATCAGCGCCGGTTGTCGCACATTGTGATCTCGGTCGCGGAGCGCAAGACGGCGGAGCTGGTCGAGACGGTTGGCGAGCCTGACGCCGCTCCGCGAAGAAGCGCGTCGTCCGGAAGCCGGCGAAGAAGGCGGCTGCCAAGAAGGCCGCAGCAAAGGTGCGGCGAAGGGCAAGAACTGGAACAAGAAGGCCACTTCGGCGAAGTAAGCCGAGGTCGCGAAGCAAGACAGGTTTCGATTAGAAGTAGTGGTAAGACAGTAGAAGGATTAGAGGAAACTATGGGACAGAAAGTCCACCCTTACGGATTTCGGCTCGGAGTCAACAAGCCGTGGAGGTCGCGCTGGTTTGTGGAGCGCGATTACGACAAGCTGCTGATCGAAGACGTCAAGCTGAAGAGGGAGCTGAAGGAAAAGCTCAAGGCGGCGGGCGTGAGCTCGGTCGAGATCGAGCGCCCCGGCAACAAGCTGCGGCTGATCATTCGCACTGCGCGTCCGGGCATCGTCATCGGCCGCAAGGGCGCGGAGATCGACAAGCTCAAGGTGCGAGCTGCAGAAGCGCACCAACCGCGATGTGTTCATCGACATTCTCGAGGTGAACAAGCCGGAGCTGGACGCGCAGCTGGTCGCGGAGAACATCGCGCTGCAGCTGGAGAAGCGCGTCGGCTTCCGCCGCGCGATGCGCAAGTCGGTCGATTCGGCGCTGCGTTTTGGCTGCAAGGGCATCAAGGTCCGCGTTTCGGGCCGTTTGAACGGCAACGAGATCGCGCGTTCGGAGTGGTATCTGCAGGGACGTCTGCCGCTGCACACGCTGCGCGCGGACATCGACTACGGTTTCTGCCGAGGCGCACACGACCTACGGCATCATCGGCGTGAAGACCTGGATCTATCGCGGAGACATCTACGAGCAGAAGCGGCGTCAGCCGCAGCGAGGTTGGGACATCGGTATTCTAAGAGCAGCTGTAGCGTCAGCCTTAGGCGTTGCAGTGAGACCGGCTAGCTAGCGGACTAGACTGAAGGATTTTCGTTATGTTGATGCCAAAGAAGGTCAAGTTTCGCAAGCAGCAGCGCGGCCGCATGAAGGGTAAGGCGTGGCGCGGCTCCGAGCTGTCGTTTGGCGACTTCGGCCTGAAGGTCATGGAGTGCGGCTACATCACCGACCGCCAGATTGAAGCCAGCCGTATCGCGATGACGCGTTTCATCAAGCGTGGCGGCAAGATCTGGCTGCGGCTGTTTCCCGGACAAGCCGGTCACCAAGAAGCCGGCCGAAACCCGTATGGGTAAGGGCAAGGGCGCTCCGGATCACTGGGTTGCGGTCGTCCGTCCGGGCAAGCTGCTGTTCGAGATGGAAGGCGTGACGTCCGGAGATGGCGCAGGAAGCCATGCGGCTGGCGTCGCACAAGCTGCCGCTGAAGACCAAGTTCGTGCAGCGCCACGATGCGAAGGTCATGGTTGCAGCGAAGTAGTGCGTCAGGGATATAGGGACTAGCGACTAGGGACAGGACGGATGCTGGGACTAGTTAACGACAGGTTTAGAGAGAGACACGAGATGGAAACCGAAAAGATTCGCAATCTGAGCGATGGGGAGTTGGTCGAGCAGGAGCGTCAGGCCGCCGAGCAGCTGTTCCGCCTGCGCTTCCAGATGAAGCTGGGGCAGAACGAAGGCGTGAAGAAGCTGCGCGAGCTGCGCAAGGACATCGCCCGCATCAAGACGATTGCGCGCGAGCGCGAGCTGGGCCTGCAGGGCGCGGTCCACAAGACGCGAACCGACGCTGCCGCCGGCCAAGACGCAAGAAGACCAAGAAGGAGGCTCGCTAAATTATGAGCGAGGCCACGAACGCAAGCGAGACGCAAGCCCGCAGCTGGCGACCGAAGAGAACGCAGGCGCGCCGCAACGAGAAGGTCGGCCAGGTCGTTTCGACCAAGATGCAGAAGACGATCGTGGTCGAGATCGAGATGCGCAAGGCCCACCCGAAGTACAAGCGCGTGATGAAGACCAACAAGAAGTTCTATGCGCACGACGAGCAGAACTCCGCGCGCGTGGGCGATGTGGTGCGGATTCGCGAGACCCGGCCGCTGAGCAAGCTGAAGCGCTGGCAGCTGGAAGAGATTGTCCGCCGTTCGGCGCTGGCCCAGGTGGAAGAAGCGGCCGCCGGCCAAGCGAAGCTGGCGTCAGTGGCCAGTCGGCAGGTCAGTGGTTTCTGGGTAGGCTGGCGGCCGGATCGGCCGGCAAGGGGAGACGAAGATGGCAGTACAGATGAGAACGATGCTCGCAGGTGGCCGATAACTCCGGCGCGCGCAAGCTGCAGGTGATTCTTCCGCTGGGCGGATCGAGCGGCAAGAAGGCCGGCCTGGGCGATGTGGTGACCGCGGCGGTGAAGGAAGCTTCGCCGGATGGCCAGGTGAAGAAGGGCAAGGTCGTCAAGGCGGTGATCGTGCGACGCACAAGGAGTATCGCCGCCGCGACGGAACATATATTCGCTTCGACGAGAATGCGGCAGTGCTGATCAACGATGCGGGCGAGCCGGTTGGGACGCGCGTCTTCGGTCCGGTGGCCCGCGAGCTGCGCGAGAAGAAGTTTTTGAAGATTGTTTCGCTGGCGCCGGAAGTTATCTAGTTAGGGCAGGGCTAGGGAGTAGGGACTAGTCGAAGAGGAAGAGTTATGGCAAGTTTGAATATACAGCGGAACGACAAGGTGCAGGTGATCGCGGGCAGCGACCGCGGCAAGCAGGGCCGCGTGCTGCGCGTATCCGGACGCGAACCGGGTGCTGGTCGAGCACGTGCGCATGGTCAAGAAGAACGTGCGGCCGAATCCGCAGCGGAACATCAAGGGCGGCATCGCCGAGCAGGAAGCCGCGCTCCATATCTCGAATGTGATGCTGGTCTGCCCGAACTGCGGACCGACGCGGGTGGGCCACAAGTTTGAAGGCGACAAGAAGGTCCGGGTCTGCAAGAAGTGCGGACCAGACGATCGAGCCGAAGGGCAAGAAGAAGTAAGTAGGGACTAGTACAGCTAGAGACTAGACAGTTACGACTTCACGCAACGGTAAACGGGCTCGATCGAATCGGTACCCAATCCGAGACCGTGAGAAGGAAGAGACGAAGATGGCAGCGAGATTGAAAGAGAAGTATCTGAAGGAAATCAAGCCGGCGCTCCAGAAGGAGCTTGGGCTCGAGAATCCGATGGCCGTGCCGCGGCTGGAGAAGATCGTGCTGAACATGGGTCTGGGCGAAGCGACGCAGAACGTCGAAGATGCTGGATCCGCTGGTCGAACGACCTGGCGCGATCGCCGGGCAGAAGCCGGTGACGACGCGGGCGAAGAAGTCGATCGCCGCCTTCAAGGTGCGCGAGGGCATGCCGATCGGCGCGATGGTGACGCTGCGCGGCGACAAGATGTACGAGTTTCTCGACCGGCTGATCTCGGTGGCGCTGCCGCGCGTGCGCGATTTCAAAGGCGTCTCGACCAAGAGCTTCGACGGCCGCGGCAACTACACGCTCGGCATGCGCGACCAGCTGATTTTTCCGGAGATCGACTACTCCAAGGTGGACAAGCTGAAGGGCATGAACGTCACGATTGTGACGACGGCCGCAGGACGATAACTCGGCGCGCGCGCTGCTCGAGCAGTTCGGCATGCCGTTCCGGCGCGGCGTAAGTCGTTAGCGTGAGAGACGATTGAAGTCGGAAGTCAAGGATCAAGAGGAATCATGTCAACGACAGCAAAGAGGGTGAAGGACGCACGCAAGCCGAAGTTTCAAGTCGCGGCAGCACAACCGCTGCAAGCTCTGCGGCCGTCCGCGCGCTTATCTGCGCAAGTTCGGCATGTGCCGCCTGTGCTTCCGCCAGCTGGCGTTGCGCGGCGATATTCCAGGCGTGGTCAAGTCGTCCTGGTAAGTGATTCGAGCATAGTGCTCTGAGCAAGTCGAGGCGCCGAGTAGCTTGGTATCGTCAGATACGACGGCGCCAAAGACATTCCCGCTGGTTCTCCGCTAGAAAGCGGAGCGAACGGGGGATGAAGGAGAGACGATGAGTTTGACCGATCCAGTAGCAGATTTTCTGACCCGCATCCGCAATTCGATTCGTGCGCGTCACCAGAAGCTCGACGTGCCGGCCTCGAAGCTGAAGACCGAGATTGCCCGCATCCTCAAGGAAGAGGGCTACATCGCGAACTACAAGGCTGCCGAGGAAGAGGGCCGCGCAGTTCTGCGCGTGTACCTGAAGTATGGCGCGAACAACGAAGCCGCGATCCGCGACCTGTCGCGCGATTTCGCGTCCGGGCTGCCGCGTTTATGTCGGCCGCGACGAGATCAAGCGCGTGCAGGGTGGGTTGGGCATCAGCATCATGACCACTCCGCGTGGCGTGATGACCGGCCGGCAGGCGCGCCGCGAGCGCGTCGGCGGCGAGATCCTCTGCGAAGTCTGGTAGGACTGGCCGTCCAGGCGTCTGCGCCCTTTGGGCGCCGAGATTCGCTGAGATTTAGAACTAGAAGTGGCTGAAGGCCACTGGCTGCAGTGGAACGATTGGTTCAGGTTCAAGCCATCGGGACTCGCAAGCCATGAAGGATTGAAAGTATGTCGCGTATAGGAAAGAAGCCGATTCCGTTGCCAGCCGGCGTGAAGTACACCGTGCAGGGCAACCTGATCGTGGTCGAAGGGCCGAAGGGCAAGGTTGAGCAGCCGATTCCTTCCGGGATCAAGCTCGAGACGAAGGATGGATTCATCCTCGCGTCGCGCGACAACGATTCGCAGGCGGCGATTCACGGGCTGACCCGCGCGCTGGTTTCGAATGCGGTCGAGGGCGTGACCAAGGGCTGGTCGAAGGACCTGGACATCGTCGGCATCGGCTATCGCGTGGAGTTGAAGGGCAAGAACACGGTGGTGTTCACGCTCGGCTATTCGCATCCGATCGAGTTTGTGTTGCCGACCGGCATCACGGTGGTGATCGATCCCGAAGCAGACGCGCATGACGGTCAGCGGCATCGATCGGCAGAAGGTTGGCCAGGTGGCCGCCGATATGCGTTCGCTGCGCAAGCCCGATCCGTATAAGAACAAGGGTGTGCGCTACTCCGACGAGAAGCTGAAGAAGAAGGTCGGCAAGACGGGCGCGAAGTAGTTCTAGTTTTCAGTTGTCAGTCCTCAGTGTATTGACTAAAGTTTCGCTGACAACTGGATGGACTAAGGACTGATAACTGAAGCTGAATACCGAACGGGGTCGTAGGGCGGCTCCGCTTTTAGGAAGGAAGACAAGAATGATTCCGCAGAGAAAAAGAAATGCGATCCGGCAGCGCGTGCATGACCGCATTCGCGCCAAGATGCAGGGAACGGCGGAGCGTCCGCGGCTGAATGTTTACCGCTCGCTGAACCATATTTACGTCCAGGTGATCGACGACTCGCAGGGTGTGACGCTGGTTTCGGCGTCGACCGTGTCAGGCCAAGATCAAGACCGGCGGCAACGTTGCGGCGGCCAAGGAAGTCGGCAAGCTGGTGGCAGAGCGCGCGCAGGAAAAGGGCATCAAGAAGGTGGTCTTCGATCGCGGCGGCTATCTGTATCACGGGCGCATCAAGGCGCTGGCCGATGCGGCGCGCGAAGCGGGATTAGAGTTCTAAAAGGATTGGTGCGCGGCAGATTGCCGGCGCAGAAGGAATCAGGAAGCGAATGGCAATGCTGAAGAAGAAACTGGATGCCGGGCAGTACAACCTGAAGGACCAGGTCGTGGCGATCAATCGCGTGACCAAGGTCGTCAAGGGCGGCAAGAACATGTCGTTCGCGGCGCTGGTGGTGATTGGCGATCCGTCGGCCGGCGTGGTGGGCTACGGTTCGGGCAAGGCGAAGGAAGTGCCGCAGGCGATCCGCAAGGGCATCGAGTCGGCGAAGAAGAACCTTCCGCGTCAACCTGACCGACACGACGATTCCGCACCAGGTGCTGGGGCGCTATGGTTCGGGCCAGGTGCTGTTGAAGCCGGCTCCGGATGGAACGGGCGTCATCGCCGGCGGCGCGGTGCGCGCGGTGATGACTTCGGCGGGCGTGCAGAATGTGCTGACCAAGAGCCTGGGCAGCGCGAACCCGCACAACGTGATCAAGGCGACGTTTGACGCGCTGGTGCAGCTGCGCGACAAGGCCGAAGTGGCGGCGATGCGCGGCAAGACGGTTGAGGAGCTGTAGTCATGGCAGAGACAAAAGCAATGATCAAGATCCAGTATTTCCGCTCCAAGATCTGCACCCCGGTGAAGCACAAGACGGTCGTCAAGGGCCTGGGCTTTACGCGGCTGAACCAGATTGTCGAGCGGGAAGATACTCCGTCGGTTCGCGGCATGGTGAACAAGATTCCGCACCTGGTGCGAATCGTAGGGTAAGGACGAGTTTCAGTCAGTCCTCAGTTATCAGTGAAACGAGTAGGAACTGAAAACTGATCACTAAGAACTGACAACTAAATCAAGCGAGTCGGTTGGATGAGAAGCCAGCCGGCGTTGAGCGAGGAAGAAAATGCCGACAAATCTGTCGAATCTGAGAGCGCCGAAGAAGGCGAACAGCAACAAGAAGCGCGTGGGCCGTGGTATGGGCTCGGGCATGGGCAAGACCTCCACACGTGGACATAAGGGACAGCGTTCGCGCTCCGGTTCGCGCATGATGCGTGGTTTTGAGGGCGGCCAGATGCCGTTGCACCGCCGTCTGCCGAAGCGCGGATTTACCAACATCTTCCGCACCGAATACACGGTGCTGAACCTGACCGCATCGCCGAGCTGGGCGAGAGCCGAATTGACGGTCGAGAAGCTCGTGTCGCTCGGGTTTACTGAAGAAGCGTAATGGACTGCTCAAGGTGCTGGCGACTGGCGAGTTGACGACAGCGGTCACGGTTCATGCGCACAAGTTTTCCAAGGCCGCTCAGGAGAAGATCGAGAAGGCCGGCGGTAAGGCCATCCTGATCGGCGGCGTTGAAGTGTTGCCGGCGTAACGGCGACAAGGTTCCGGGGCGATTTCACCAGTAGTTGGAAGTGCCGATATTTATGTTTGAGAAAATCGCGAATATCTTCCGTATTCCCGACCTGCGCAAGCGGGTGTTGTTCACCCTTGGCCTGCTGGCGGTCTACCGGTTGGGAAGCTTCATCTCGACTCCCGGCGTGAATCCGGCGGTGCTTGCACAGTTTTTTAACCAGCAGGGCGGGAGCGCGCTGGGCCTGGTCGATATGTTCAGCGGCGGCAATCTTCGCCGGCTGACGGTGTTCGCGCTGGGCATCATGCCGTACATCACGGCTTCGATCATCTTCCAACTGTTGACCGTGGTCTATGAGCCGCTCGCCCGGCTGCAAAAAGAAGGCGAACTGGGCCGGCGGAAGATCACGCAGTGGACCCGTTACATCACCGTGCTGCTGGCGATCTTTCAGTCGTTCGCCATCGCGGTCGCTTTGAATCGCGGCTCGGGCGGCGTGCCGTTTGTGGTCGAATCCTGGCCCGGGCTTCATCATGATGACGGTGCTGACGCTGACCACGGGCACAGCCTTCATCATGTGGCTGGGTGAGCAGATCACCGATCGCGGCATCGGCAACGGCATGAGCCTGTTGATCTTCGCCGGTATCGTGGTGGGATTGCCCCGCGGCATTGCCGATCTGGTCGAAAAAGCGCGCACCTCAGGCCTTCGGGGCACTCACGGTTCCAGCACTGATCCTGCTGGTCGCGGCAATGATCCTGGTCGTGGCGTTCATCGTGTTTGTCGAGCGCAGCGAGCGGCGGATTCCCGTTCAATATGCAAAGCGGATTGTCGGCCGGCGGATGATGGGCGGTCAATCGACGCATCTTCCGTTGAAGGTCAACTCCGGCGGCGTGATGCCGGTGATCTTTGCTTCGTCGGTGCTTTCGGCGCCGTTGCTGTTTGCCAACATCGGCTTCGTGCGGAACAGTGGCGTGCTGACCCGGATCTTCGACCAGTTGCGTCCAGGCGAGCCTTGGTACGAGTTGATTCAGATGGTCGCGATTGTCTTCTTCGCGTACTTCTATATTTCGATCGTCTTCCGTCCCGATGACATTGCCGACAATATGCGCAAGTATGGCGGGTTTATTCCCGGTATCCGGCCCGGTAAGCGCACCTCGGATTTCATTAACGATGTGTTGACCCGCATCACCCTGGTTGGCGCGATCTATCTGGTCATCGTGACGATGATTCCTCAGTTCCTGATCAGCGGCATTCACTTGAACGACCTTTGGCTGGTTGGGCCGGTTTTTGACAAGCTGCCGCTATGGGTCACGCACGGGCTTGGGCTGAACTTCTATTTCGGCGGCACCTCGTTGCTGATCGTGGTCGGCGTCGCGATGGATACGGCAAACCAGGTGGAGTCGCAGTTGATCATGCGGCACTATGAGGGCTTTTCGCCGCGCAGTGGACGGATCCGCGGAAGGCGGGCGTGGTAAGTGTCGACCCAGCCTTCCGGCCCGGTCTCCGATACCGCGGCTGAATCCAAGTTCGCTCCTGGCCCGATTCTTCTAGTCGGGCCTCCGGGGTCCGGCAAAGGCACCCAGGCCAAGGCGATCATGAGCAAGCTGGGGGATTCCCCAGGTTTCGACCGGAGACCTGCTGCGCGGGAACGTTTCCGCCAGCACCGAGCTTGGCATCAAGGCAAAAGAGATCATGGGCAAGGGGGAGCTGGTCCCCGACGATCTGGTGAACCAGATGGTTGCGGTGCGACTCGTCGAGCCCGATTGCGCGAGAGGGTTCATTCTGGACGGGTTTCCCCGGACCTTGGCGCAGGCCGAGTGGCTGGATGCGCATGTGGGCGGTTTTGGCCCTGGGCTGCCGGTGATTGCGATTCGGCTGAAGGTGGACTATACTCATTTAGTGCGTCGAGTTACGGGCCGACGCAACTGTCCAACCTGCGGAAGTATTTACAACGTCTATCTGCAGCCGCCGAAAGTTGACGAGCTCTGCGATCTGGACGGTACGCCGCTTCAGCGGCGCTCAGACGATACGGAAGAGGTTTTTGCGGACCGCCTGCGGGTCTATGAGGCGCAGACGGAACCGGTAGTTGCGCATTATCGTGCCATGGACAGGCTCGAAGAGATGGATGGCGACCAGCCGGTAGAAGCCGTGACCGACGGAATCCTGGCCGCAGTGAAGCGGTTGAGGACAAGGGGTTAGGCACCGAATGGCGATCATGATCAAGACGCCGCAAGAGATCGAGAAGATGCGGCGCAGCGGCGGGGTGGTACGAGAGGTGCTGGAGACGGTGCGTGGCCTGGTGAAGGCCGGGCGCGACGACTCTGGATCTTGAAAACGCTGCGGCGGCGAAGATGAAGGAGCTGGGTGCGGTTGCCGCATTCAAGGGGTATCGCGGGTATCCTTGCGTGCTGTGCACTTCGCTGAATGAAGAAGTGGTTCACGGCATCCCGTCGAAGAACCGGGTGCTGCGCGATGGGGACATTGTCTCCATCGATTGTGGTGTGGTGGTGAACGGCTACTACGGGGATTCGGCGATTACCGTGGCGGTTGGTAATGGGATTAGTCCCGAGGCGAAGCGGTTGCTGGATGTGACGATGGCATCGCTCGAGAGCGCGATTGCGGTGGTGAAGCCGGGCGCGACGCTGGGAGATATTGGAGCGGCGGTGCAGGAAGTGGTCGAGGCCGACGGCTTCAGCGTAGTTCGAGATTTTGTGGGACACGGTATCGGGACCCACATGCACGAAGATCCGCAGGTACCGAATTACGGCCGGCGGGGACAAGGCACGAAGCTGCGGCCGGGCATGGTGCTGGCGATCGAGCCGATGGTGAATATTGGCGGTCCTGGCGTCCAGGTTTTGAAGGATGGCTGGACGGCGGTCACTGAGGATGGAAGTTTGAGCGCTCATTTTGAGCACACGGTGGCCGTGACTCAAGAGGGCGCAACGGTATTGACGCAGTAGGGTTTGGGAATCGAGCTCGCCGAATGAGCGCGGGCGGAAGCGGGATACGGTTTGTCGAAGGAAGATGCGATTGAAGTAATGGCAGTGGTGGTCGAAACGCTGCCGAATGCGATGTTCAAGGTGGAACTGGAGAACAAGCACCAGGTACTGGCGCATGTATCCGGGCGTATGCGGAAGAACTTTATCCGCATCCTGCCGGGCGACCGGGTGGCCATCGAGTTGAGCCCTTACGATTTAAATCGTGGGCGAATTGTTTACCGGTATAAGTGAGAGTCGTCGGTTTTCAGCTCTCAGTTTTCAGCAACAATGGTTTGAACTTCTACACTCGTAGCTGACGACTGACAACTTAGAACTGAGGACTGTGGTCAGGAGATGTAATGAAGGTTCGTGCGTCGGTAAAGAAGATTTGTGACAAGTGCAAGGTCATCCACCGCCGTGGGGTGGTTCGGGTGATTTGTGAGAATGCCAAGCACAAGCAGCGCCAGGGTTAATTTCCTTAGCATTGTAAGGGCGTGGTGAAACGAAGTGGGTTGGGCTGGCGTAGTTGGAAGTCTCCAGCCGGGGCTAGTTAGCCGATGTTGGGCTTGCGATGAACCCCGAAGTTCCTCACCGAGGAATTGCAATCTGCGAATCTGCTCCTTCCGAAGCCGGAAGGGCATAACTGCTCCGGAATGCGAAAGCGCCGGGGTGAATGAGTAAAGGACCTATATGGCTCGTATTGCTGGAGTCGATCTGCCGCGGAACAAGCAGGCTCGGATCGGACTCACTTACATTTTCGGGATTGGCAATCCTCGGGCGCTGCGGATTCTGACTGCTGCGAAGGTTGATCCGTTCAAGAAGATTCAGGATCTGGGCGAGGACGAGGTCAACCGTATCCGCCAGGTGATCGAAGAAGAAGGCCAGGTCGAAGGCGACCTGCGCAAAGACGTCTCGATGAACATCAAGCGGCTCATCGACATCCAGTCGTATCGCGGACTGCGCCACCGGCGCAATCTGCCGACGCGCGGCCAGCGCTCGCACACCAATGCCCGCACCCGTAAGGGGCCGCGCAAGGGTACGATCGCCGGCAAGAAGAAAGTGACGGGTAAATAATCATGGCTAAGCCAGCAACAGGCGGAGCCGGGAAGGCCCGGCAAGAACAAGAAGTTCAAGAAGCGCGAGCGCAAGAATGTGCCGTACGGTCTGGTTTACATTCAGGCGACGTTCAACAACACCATCGTGACCATCACCGACGGCCAGGGCAATACGCTGTCGTGGAAGAGTTCGGGTTCGCTCGGCTTCCGCGGGTCGCGTAAGGGCACTCCGTTTGCAGCGCAGCAGGCTGCGGTGAACGCCGCCAACATGGCGCGCGATCATGGTCTGCGTTCGGTCGATGTGCGGGTGTCGGGACCAGGGTCGGGCCGTGAATCTGCGGTGCGTGCACTGGCTGCGGCCGGGCTCGATGTGCGCTCGATCCGCGACGTTACGCCGATTCCGCATAACGGTTGCCGTCCGCCAAAGCGGAGACGTGTCTGATGCCGCTCGAGATGCGAACCCGCTGCGAAGGTTGCGGGTCGCCCCTCGGCATGGCTGATGAAGCCTTTATTTGTAGTTATGAATGTACTTTTTGTGGCGAGTGCGCGGGCAAGTTGAAGGCCCAATGCACGAACTGTGGCGATGAGTTGCTACAGCGGCCGAAGCGGTTGAATTTGACGTGTGGATGCGGCAAGTAACAAGGCATCCACGCTGAACGAACAGGGACCGGGACGAAGGATCACGTATCCGTAAACCGGTCGGCCTCTGAACTAAGGAGAATCGAATTGGCACGTTATACCGGACCAGTCTGCCGCCTTTGCCGTCGCGAAGGCATGAAGCTTTTTCTGAAAGGGCCCAAGTGTTTCACCGACAAGTGCCCGATCGAGAAGCGTAACTTCGCCCCTGGCCAGCACGGCCAGAGCCGCAAGGCCAAGATCGTTGGCTACGGACTTCAGCTTCGCGAGAAGCAGAAGGCCAAGCGCATTTACTTCACGCTCGAAGGCCAGTTCCGCGCCTACTACGAGAAGGCATCGCGTACCCCCGGCGTTACCGGCGAGCTGCTTCTGCAGCAGTTGGAGCGTCGTCTGGACAACGTTGCTTTCCGCATGGGTTATGCGCAATCGCGCCGCCAGTCGCGTCAGCTTGTTCGCCATGGGCACGTCGAAGTGAATGGCCGCAAGGTGAACATTCCTTCGTACCAGGTGAATGTGGGCGATGAGATTCGCGTTCGCGAGGGCAGCAAGAATCTGGCGCTGGTCGAGGTCGCGCGTGACTTTGCGAGCCACCAGAACACGCCGGCGTGGCTACAGATCGATGGCGCTTCGCTTTCGGGCAAGATTGTTGCTCTGCCGAAACGTGAAGACGTCAATCTGCCGGTCAACGAGCAGCTGATCGTCGAACTTTACAGCAAGTAAGTTGCTGGGCGCTTCGCTATCTCGAAAACGAGATGGGGAGCGCCCGGTACACGTTGTCAGTAGCAAGTGCAGTTCAAATCAACCTGGAGTTAACAGGCGCAGCCGTCGCAAAATGCATCGCGGCGTTCGCTCGCGCAGGAGAAATGCTTATGTTGTGGAGAGGGTTCCAAAAGCCGAAACGTCTAGCCGTCGATACCGAAACACTTACCGAGAAGTATGGCAAGTTCAGCGCCCAGCCGTTTGAGCGCGGATTCGGTACGACCATCGGAAACGCATTGCGCCGCACGCTGTTGTCGTCGATCGAAGGCGCGGCTGTCACCGCCGTGAAGATCGAAGGCGTGCTGCACGAGTTCCAGTCGATCACCGGCGTGGTGGAAGACGCGACCGACATCATCCTGAACTTGAAGCAGATTCCTTTCAAGTTGAGCGGTGAGGGTCCGAAGGCGCTGTACCTGCGCGCCGAGACTCCTGGCGTCGTGACCTCGGGCATGATCGAGGCCGATGGCGATGTCGAGATTCTGGACAAGGACGTCTACATTGCGACCGTGAGCGAAGGCGGCAAACTGGACATGGAAATGCGCCTGAAGCGCGGCCGTGGCTACATCTCCGCAGATAAGAATTTCGACTCCGATCTCGGGCTTGGGTTTATCCCGGTCGATTCGGTGCACTCGCCGGTCCGCAAGGTCAACTACACCGTCGACGCCGCCCGTCTGGGTCAGATCACCGACTACGACAAGCTGACGCTCGAGGTCTGGACCAATGGTTCGGTGCTTCCCGCCGATGCGATCGGGCTTTCGGCCAAGCTGCTGAAGGACCACATGAGCATCTTCATCAACTTCGAGGAAGAGATCGAAGCCGATGGACACTCCGAGACTGGTCAGATGCTGCTGCGCAACGAGAACCTGAACCGCTCCGTTGAAGAGCTGGAACTTTCGGTTCGCAGCTACAACTGCCTGAAGAACGCGAACATTCAGACGATCGGCGAACTGGTGCAGAAGACCGAAGCCGAGATGCTGAAGACCAAGAACTTCGGCCGCAAGTCGCTCAACGAGATCAAGGAAATCCTGGCGCAGATGGGCTTGTCGCTGGGCATGAAGATCGATGAGCACGGCAATGCGGTTCCGGGGCCGACCAGCGTACTGCCGGCTACTACCCTGGCTGCAAGCTATAGCCGCTTTGACGACGACGATGATGACGATGTCGACGGTCTGGAAGACGACGTCGATCTCGCTCTGCAGTCGGAGCCGGAGAACTTCTAAGAGCAGTAGACAGTCTTCAGTTGTCAGTCCTCAGTTGGGTCGTAGAGTTTGTTCGATTGACTGAGGACTGAAGACTGATCACTGACAACAAAAGATTGCACGACATAGAGAGAGATTGCCATGCGCCACCGCAATGCAGGATACAAACTCGGACGCAATACCAGTCACCGCCGCGCGTTGCTGCGCAACCTGGTGACCTCCATCGTGATGGAAGACCGCGTCCACACCACGATCACTAAGGCAAAGGCCGCGCGCCCGCATGTGGAGCGGCTGATCACGCTAGGCAAGAAGGGCGACCTTCACAGCCGACGCCGCGCCTTGTCTTACCTGATGACCCGCGAGGCCGTCACCCGTCTGTTTGAGACGGTGGCGCCGCGCTACGGCGACCGCAACGGCGGCTATTTGCGCATCGTTCGCACTGGTTTCCAGAAGGGCGATGGAGCGGAAAAGGCCTTCATCGAACTGCTGGGCGCCGAGCAGGTGCTCGACGAGAAGCGTCAGCAGCGTGCCGAGGCCCGCGCCAAGCGCCGCGAAGAAGCGCAGAAGGCCATGGAAGAACAGCAGCAGCAACCGGGGGGCACGGAGGCGGCGTAAGCCGTCGACTGCTGTCCTCTATTGCCTGGATCCGCGGATGGCTACACGCTAATCTGGCAAGTGCCGCGAGCCGCGGAGCAGGCTTGGATCACCGAACTTTTCAGCGATTGCCTTCGCGAAGAGCGCGAAGATTCTCATGGCGTTGTCATTGACAACGCCATCGTCATTGATGGGCGCATTCACCGCGCGCCCGCTGACTATTACGCCAGCTTTGCCGCGAAGCGTAATGTGTTTCTCGTTCACCTCGGCGACGAGTGGTACGACCCCCATTACGAGAAGTACTCCAACTTCAATGGAGTCTTCCGCAACTACGCTTCTTCCGCATTCAATCCCTCCTTCGTGATGGGATTGCCGCTCGGATACTATAAGTCTCGTCCCCATGCCATCGAGATCTCCGCTGCGACTGCGCGGAAGTATGCGTGGTGTTTCCTCGGCCAACTCAACAAGGCTAGCCGCCTGGAGATGGCCCGGGCCTTTTCGAGTATCGGGCCGAATCTGGTTCACGCCACGGACAGCCCGCAATCGCCCCGCTTTACCGTTGAGACTTATCACCAGGCACTGTTCGATAGCGTTTTTGTGCCTTGCCCCATGGGCAATGTGAACCTTGAAAGCTTTCGTGTTTACGAGAGTCTGGAATGCGGCGCGATTCCGATTTTGGAAACCCGGCTCATGTTGGACTACTTTCGGCTGACGCTTGGCGATCATCCGTTACCCAGCTTCCGGTCATGGAATGCGGCTGCTCAATATGTTCGTGGCTTGATGGGGGAGCCGACTCATCTGCTCGCGAAGCAAGCGGAGTGCATGGCCTGGTGGGAACAGTACAAGCGAGACTTAAAGGGGAGAGTTGGCGAATTTCTGAACTCGCACGCGGCCGGCCCGAAGATCGGTTCGGAGGGGGTCCGGAGCTACCAGAGATTGCCCGGCTGGCGCTCGATTGAACTGCTTCGGCACCATTCGGGTCGAGCGGTTCTTCGCCGCATTGCAAGAGAGGGCGAGCGGCTGGTCAAAGGGCGTTCCGTGGAGCACTAATTCGCGGGCCGGAGTGGCAGGGACGGCTGGTGCGCTTTTTCTTTCTGAGAAGAGTTGAGGATTGATCTAGAGTAGTCCATGACCGATGGACAATAAGCGCAATCTCGAATCTGGTAGAGCCTCGGAGCCCACGGCTTTAGCCGCTTGGCTTGACTGGGGTTCTGAATATCTCGGCACGGGAGTGTTGCGGTTCCAGGGCATCCTGATTCTGGTCTCGCTTGCCGTCTGGACCTTCTTCCGAATTCTTCATGTAAGCACCTCACTCCTGTTGAGCGTTGTGTTTACCCTCTGCCTGGGGAACTGGTCGGCGTTCATCATCTACCGGTCGCAGCATCTTTACCTCCGCAGAAGGGCGCCGTGGAATTGGATCATCTATGTATGTGTGGTGCTTCTGTGCGGCGTCTCCGGCAGCATCTTCGCCGAGGCGGCGATCTTTGTCGTCTTTCGTGGGAATTTCTCGTACTTTCCCCGAGTGGCCTTGGTGAATACACCCGTAAGCACTCTGGTCACGCTGGTCTATAGCGTCGTCGCATTTGTCTTCGAGCGGAAAAAAGGCGAGATGGAGCAGCGCCAGTTGGAACTTCAGGGACAGGTGCAGCTGGGGCGGGTCAGAGAGCAATCGCATGAGGCGGAGCTGGAGCAGGCCCATGAGATCCAGCGCCATCTGCTGCCGCGGGAGACTCCGCAGATCGAGGGCTTTCAGATCGCGTGCGCATGGCAGCCGGCCAAGTCCGTCAGCGGCGATTACTTCGATGTGTTGCCGCTTGGCGAGGGAAGGCTTGGACTCTGCATCGCCGACGTTTCGGGCAAGGGAATTACGGCGGCGTTGCTGATGGCGAACCTTCAGGCGTCGGTCAAGGCTTTTGCGCCCGAGGCGGCTTCGCCGGCCGTGCTGTGCGCCAAGCTGAACAGCGTGCTGTGCGATACCGTTGCGCCGGGGAAATTCGTCACCTTGTTTTACGGGATCATTGATTCGCAACAGCGACAGTTACATTACGAGAATGCCGGCCATTGCCTGCCGTTGCTGGTGCACGGCGACGGCTCGATCCTGATGCCGGCGAGTTATAGCGGCGTGCTGGGATTGTTTTCGCACTGGACTTATCAGAACAGCGAGGTGCAGTTGCAGTCCGGCGATTGCCTGGTGCTGATGACGGATGGCGTGCTGGAAGCGGCAAATGAGGATGAAGAGGAGTTTGGTTATCAGCGGCTGATCGACGTTGTGAAGGAGAAGCGCGGGTCGGGCGTGCATGGAATTCGGACGGCGATTTTGGAATCGGTTTCCGAGTTCTGCAACGGCAAATTTGATGATGATGCTTCGCTGATTGTGGTGACGGTGAATTGAAGTTCCAGCTCAAGGGTGAATCTTGTCGCCCCTCTCGAGCATGGCGATGAACTGCTCGATTCTCCGGGCGCGAGTTTCGGGTTTCTTTGCGGTTTGAATTCGCCACAAGATCGCATAGCGGTTGGTTCGATTGATCGTCTCGAAGAATGCCTTGGCCTGCGGGTTGGCGTCGAGCGCAGCCTGAAAGTCGTAGGGAACCGTCGCGCTGCCGGGTGAATCGTAGGCTGCTTCCCATTGACCATTCTTCTTTGCGGTCTCGATAGCCGCGTGGCCGGACGGTTTCATTTCTCCGGCGTCAATGAGTGCAAGGGCCTTTTCGCGGTTGATCTTCGACCAGATGCTTTTGTTCGAACGCGGCAGAAATCTCTGTAGCCACGCGTCGTCGCTTTCGGGTTTTTTTTGGCCGTCGATCCAGCCATAACAAAGGGCGACCTCAAGCGCTTCTTTGTAGGAGATAGAGCTCACGCTAGAGGATTTTTTGGCGAGGCGAAGCCACAGGCCTTTGCTGGAGACATGGTTCTTGTCGAGCCAGGAGGCCCAACTCTCTTTGGACTTGAAGAGCCGAATCGAAGCCGCATCAGGCTTATCCGTCATGACTCGCTACTCTCAGCTACTCGACGTGCCAGTTACTCCACATGATAGTTCGGAGCCTCGCGGGTGATGATGACGTCGTGGACGTGGCTCTCGCGCAGGCCGGCATTGGAGATGCGGATGAAGCTGGCGTTCTCTTGCAGAGCCGGGATGCTGCCGCAGCCGAGATAGCCCATGCCGGAGCGCAGGCCGCCGACGAGTTGAAAGACCATCGATTCGAGGGGGCCGCGGTGGGGCACGCGACCTTCGATGCCCTCGGGCACGAATTTGGCGAGGCGGTTGCCGCCGTTGGCGCGGCTGAGATTGACGACGCCTTCGCTGCGGTTTAGTTCGGCTTCGTCGAGGTCTTTGGAGCTCTGAAAATAGCGTTCGCCCGAGCCCTGCGACATCGCCGAGAGCGAACCCATGCCGCGATAGGCCTTGAAGGACCGTCCCTGATAGAGGATGGTTTCGCCGGGGCTCTCGTCGACTCCGGCAAAGAGCGAGCCGATCATGATGGAGCTGGCTCCGGCGGCGATGGCTTTGGTGATGTCGCCGGAATACTTGATGCCGCCATCGGCGATGATGGGGATGTCGCGTTCTTTGGCGGCGCGATAAGCGTCGGAGACGGCGGTGATCTGCGGAACGCCGACGCCAGTAACCATGCGGGTAGTGCAGATGGAGCCGGGACCGATGCCGACTTTGACCGCGTCGGCGCCGGCGTCGATCAGAGCCAGAGCGCCCTCGTAGGTGGCGATATTGCCGGCGAGCAGGTCGATGTTGGGGAAGGCTTTCTTCACGTCGCGGACCGCCTGCAAGACGCGCGACGAATGTCCATGGGCGGAGTCGATGGAGAGCACGTCGACGTTCTCGGCGACCAGCGCGGCGGCGCGTTCGAGATAGTCTCCCGTCGCTCCGAGAGCTGCGCCGACGCGGAGCCGTCCCTGCCCGTCCTTGGACGCGTTGGGGTATTTGAGTTTCTTCTGGATGTCCTTAACGGTGATGAGGCCCTTGAGTTCGTAGTCGCCGTTGACGACGAGGAGCTTCTCGACGCGATGCTTGTGCAGGATCAGCTCGGCTTCTTCGAGGGTGGTGCCGACAGGCACGGTGATGAGGTGTTCTTTGGTCATCACGTCGCCGATCGGGATATCGGTGCGGGTCTCGAAGCGGAGGTCGCGGTTGGTGAGAATGCCGACGAGCCTCTTGCCCTTGGTGACCGGCACGCCGGAGATCTTGTAGCGGCGCATTACCTCGAGCGCTTCGGAAATCAATTGCTCAGGCGCGATGGTCACCGGGTCGACAATCATGCCGCTTTCGGAGCGCTTGACCTTGTCGATCTCCCCGGCCTGCTGCTCGATGGTCAGGTTGCGATGGACGATGCCGAGGCCGCCCTGCTGGGCCATGGCGATGGCCATGCGCGACTCGGTCACCGTATCCATCGCGGCCGAGAGCAGCGGCGTATTCAACGTGATGTTGCGGGTGAGCCGCGTTTGGGTGCTCACCTGGGCGGGGACTACTTCGCTGAATGCGGGAACTAAAAGGACATCGTCAAAGGTAAGAGCTTCACGAACCGGCGTTTCAATCATGATTTTATGAAAAAGCCGGCGTGGCAGCGGATGGAAGTGCGAGCTGACAGGCTGCTTTTATGTATTGTAGTGGGGCAGGGTGGGCAGGGCAAACTTGGAGCGCGGGCCCATCCAAGTTACCTGCCACGATGGCGCGACCTATGATCTGGCTCAGGCTGATGCGGGAGAGCTATTTCGATGAACTCGGATTGCCGTCGATGGCTTGAGCAACAGAGATACGATGCGAACACAATCAATGCCCAAATGTATCCGCAGCACGCGTCGAAGAATACCACGGCGATGTCGATGGGCACCGCTTGCCGAGGGTTTGATACGATTGAATCGGGAAGTGATGGCGATGATTTTGACCCCAGAATTGGAAGAGCGAATCGAGGCCAAGGTGCGGAGCGGCGACTACCCGTCTCCGTCCGAGGTGGTTCGGGCGAGTCTGGAGTTGTTGGAGGCAAAGGATGGCGCAACCTCTCCGCCCGCCGACGCGCCGCCGATGCGAAAGACACGGCCTATCTGGGAGATCATGGTCGAGCTTGGACAACAAATCCCCGAGGAAGAGTTGAACCAGATTCCGACTGATCTAGCCAGGAACTACAAGCACTACCTGTATGGCTCTCCGCGTAAGGAATCCTGAAGATTCTTGAATGACGCTAGTCTACGCCGACACTGGCTACTGGGCCGCCCTGTTAAACCGGCGGGATGCTCTTCACAATGTCGCCAAGCGTCTCTCGTTGGCGATTTCCGGTGACACGATTGCGACCAGCGAGTTGGTGCTGACGGAAGTACTCAACAGCTTCACTGTCGGAGCGCATTCGCGGAGCCTGGCGTCGAGGGCTGTCGCCGATCTCAGAGCAGACCCAAATACCCTTGTGGTTCCCCTTGCGGAAATCTCCTTTGAAAATGCGTTGGCCCTCTATCAGGAGCGGCAGGATAAGGGCTGGAGCCTAACAGATTGCTCCAGCTTCTTGATAATGCGCCAGCTCCGGATCTCGTCTGCGCTGACCGAAGACCGCCACTTTGAGCAGGCGGGTTTCCGTGCGCTGCTTCGGGAGTAGCGTTCCGAATTCGTGACGACATAACAGCCGGAGTGATTTGAGCGTTAGTCGTGCCGCGCCCGCCTCCAATGGGACCGAACGCATTCAAGCTGTAAACGCTACTGACACCTGCCGCCTGCGTTTCACCGGTTGGTAATCATTTCAAGTCGCCAGCCATCCATTTCGAGGCTATGACCGTTCCTATACGCGAGCATTCCGTTCCACCTGTTGTATTTACCCAGATCAAAGGAGCAGTGCGATGAGATCGAGATCGATAGTCCTTAGCCTTACCCTATTGGCGGCCACGTCAGGCCTGTATGCGCTTGCGCCGTCGGACAGTTATGTCGGATCGACCGCTGTGTTTTCTATCGGGAGCAAAATAGCCGTTCCAGGAAAGACTCTCACCCCTGGTCAATACGCGATCATCATTGTGGACCAGTATTCGGACAGGATGCTTGTCCGGGTGCAAAACGAGACTACTAAAGAGCATGTGATCTTCCTCGGAGTTCCTCAATCGGCACTGGGAGCCGAATCTGCTCGCGGGCTCGTGGAGTGGAAGAATGGTCCGGGCGGCGCGCCGGCGTTACGTGGATTTGCGTTCTCGCCTCGCTCGGCAGTGGAGTTCGTTTACCCCAAGAGCGAAGCGGTACAGATCGCGACGAAAAACTCGGCCAAGGTGATTGCTGTCGATCCGGATTCGGAGAGCATGCCGCCGGTCGGCAATATGTCTAAAGATGACATCCAGATGGTGAGTCTTTGGGCACTGTCTTTGACCCCGGTTGGGCCGAAGGACAAGGGACCGGCGATTGCCGCCAAGAAGTATCAGGGAGAGCAGATAGACCCTGCCGCGTTAGCTAAGAGTGCCGCTTCTCAGACGGAGCAACCGCGGGAGGTTGCGAGCCTGGAGCCGCCGAGCGCTAGCGGTACTCCCGCTCCCGTTAAGCGTCGTCCGGTAATCGCCAAGCTGCCTCATACGGCGAGTCCGGTGGCGTTCATCGCTTTCTTTGGGATGTTCTGTTTGATGGCTGCTGGATTGCTTCGGGCCGCGTCGATGTTAACGCCGGTGCGCGTTAGCAAGAGATGAACCGGCTATTGATCCGTCCGTCACGAAGGGGTTGGTTGCGACGGACGGAAGATGCATTGCTGCTGGCGGGTTCGTTATGCGCTCTGTTTTGCGTGACGATCGCAATCCAGTCGGCCTCTGCGCGAAGAGCCAGCGAACACTTAGCGGTGGTGAGCGACCCGCAAGGAAGCGCCGGGAGCGGAGTTCCTTTCGCGAGTGAGAACGCGGACGCGGCGACGGTCATAGGGAGGCTCGAGATTCCTGCGCTTGGCCTCTCGGTCCCGGTGCTGTCGAATTATGAAACGTCTAGTCTTTTGCAGGGAATCGGGCATATTCCCGGGACTGCGCTGCCCGGGGGGTTAGGGACGCTGGGTTTGGCGGGGCATCGTGACACTTACTTCAGGCCGCTTGCAAAGATTCGACCTGGCATGGATATCCGGGTGAGCGACCGGGACGGGACCTACCACTATGCCGTCGATTCAACGGAGATCGTCAAGCCCGAAGACGTTGCGGTGCTGGATATACAGGATCGTCCGGCGCTGACCCTGGTTACTTGTTACCCCTTCTACTATGTCGGGGCGGCACCGCTTCGATTCATCGTGCACGCCCATCTGCTTTCGGCGCTGCCCGACGCAAAGTAGACGGCGGAGAGTCGCGCACCAAGCCACGGAATATTTATTTCTCCAACTACTGGGCGCGCAGGGAACATGTGGACGCATGCCCATGTAACGCGCGGCGGACCCTCGCTAGATCGCACTCTAGAATGTGGTTCGGATCTTCGGTCAGGTCGAGCCATCCCTCGTAGGCGATATACCCATCGAGGGTCGCCTGGATGTAGTACTTGCCGCGGTAAAAGCGGTGCTGTCCACCCTGGCTGACGATCGGCGTGCAGCGCTTGCAGGAGACGAAGTTCAAGTGAGCGCCCTCGGTTTCGACCGGAGAGCTTCTAAAGACGAAATCCATACCGAGGCTGTCGGAAACGGTATCGAGAACCGCGACAGTGTTTCTCAGTTCGCGGAAAACTTTTTGCGCTTCGAGATCTGAAGTGACAGTCGCAGTGGGATCGGTCAGGCGCGAGATTGCAGCGGGGAAATGCTGCCGCAGTGGTTGCAGCGTGATGTCGTGTAACGCCTCGTCGAATTGCGCTTGGGTTGCTTTGATCAGCGTCAGCAAGTCGGGTGTCGCATAGCTGCGCGCGCTTGCATTTTGGGCCTGCGGGCCGCTCGCCGCTGCTGCGTCACCTTGCATCTGCGCGATTCGCTCTTCGAGATTTCTTTTGAGATTTGAGACAGCGGTGGCGAGACTCTCCTGAGTGGCGTCGAACTCGTCCTGGCCGACGAAGGATGTCCAGTGATCGAGTTCCGCTCCCCAGTGATCGACGGGGCTGGTCTTAACGCTCAATCGGTAGAGGCCGCGCAGGCGGGCAATGGCCGGCGTTGCGACTGCAAATCCGTTGGAGTCGCAAAAGACTGGGGTGTTGGCGTCGAGCGCGGCGCAGACGAGCAGCGGCTTGCCATCCGCGTCATAGGCCACGTCGGACATCCCGTTCTGGAGATCGGTGATGAGCGAGGGGGTGAGATCGGTTCTTGGTTGCTGAGTGGTCGCGAGCCGTTGGGTGGACGGATCGCGGTAGAGGGGGGAGTTGCCCTGGTTTCGTGGCCGGTGCTGCGATGCGAGCGGCGTGAACTCGATCGATAGGGCAACCAGGCCTAGCTGGGTGACGCCATACGAACCGGCGACCGTCTGCCCGACGTCGTCGATATCCACGGAGCTTGCGCAAGTGCCGTTGTTGGGGTTGATTTCAGCGGTGTTGAGTCGCCGTTGGAGGTCGGAGCCGCGTAACCCGTAGGTCCGGGTGGCAAGCTTTGCCGCAGTCTCGAGGGCCCCGCAGACGGTGGAATCAAATTGCGGACCGCCGTCGGGAAGGCCCATGACGATTTCCATGCGGTTTGGATTGACGGTGCGAGTGGCGGGAGAATCGGCGTCGATGTACTCGACCTCCTGGTAGGCCACCCGGCCGCTGCGCAGCAGCTGCACGGAATATCGCCCGACGGGAACGATGAAGTAGGAACTACCGGAGCGGTCGTAGTTGACATGGGAGACGAGGTTGGTGAGCCGCACCGTCATATCGGTGTCGACTGGCAGACGAGTGACGGAGACATCCTGGGCAAGGCCCGTTGAGAAGGAGAGCAAGATGATGAATGCAGTCGAGATGGGACCGGTTCGGGCGGCGACGGATCGGCAAGTGCGTGCACGCATCTCGATACTTTCTTCGGCGAAGTCGCCCTGCACATTCAAAAGGACGCCGGAGACGAGGTGAACGCTCCAAAGCCGCTTCCTGCAGTTTCGCAGAAAGTGGGAGGCTGTGAGTGGGATCTTCGAGGAAAGAGTGCCTGAGGTTGGGACACTCGCCAGTGGATTGAATTCCTTACCAAAGAGTCGTATTCTGTAATAGCAGACGAAGTTGTCCCTAGCCGTACCGTGAGTCTACCGGCGGCGTGGAGCGATGAGTGGGCGCAAGCCCACTTTTTCTTTGGTGCAAAGGTTTGTAATGTTTGGGCGAGGAAAAGGCGAATGCCGGCCTCGCGGATGATGCAAGGCGTTGAAGGCGTATGGCGGTCGATCTAGAAAAAATTCGTGCGGCAGCGGAGCGGGTGGCCGCTTCTCATGGGCTGGAAGTGGTGGAGATTGAGTATGTTTCCGCTGCCAAGCAAAGAGCGCTGAGGGTTTTTGTCGAGAAGAATGCCGCCGAGCGAGCGCGGTTGGCGGAAGCCGCCCAGGATGCGGGCACCGAGAGTGCAGCCGAAGAAGGGGTCATTCCCGTCGCAGTCGCCAAGGGCCAGATCACGATGGACCAGCTGGCTTGGGTAACCCATCAGGATTGCGAGCAGTTCAGTGTAGATTTCGGAACGCTGGTGGATGTCGAAGACTTGGTGCCTGGAGCGGAATACACCCTGGAAGTTTCCTCTCCAGGGCTGGAACGGAAGCTCTTTCACCGCGCGGACTATGAGCGGTTTCGCGGCGGGCTGGTGAAGGTGCAGACTTTTCAGCCGGTTGCGGGTAATCGGCATTGGCATGGGCGTTTGAGTGAAGTTCGCGAGAAGGCTATCGTCCTCGATCTTTCGGCGGTAAAGCAGAAAAGTAAGAAGGGTAAGGACAAGCAGAGCAGTCCGCAGTCAGTCGAGTTGGAGCTGGCGAATATCGAGAAGGCGCATTTAGTGGCGGAAGTTTAAGTGAGCGCCTATGCGGCGCAAGGGGTAGGAAACCCAGGTTAGCTTCGCGAACCTGGGGCACCCAAGTTTGTTGGAATTGAGAGAGAAGAACTATGGCGAGTTTGCTTTACCAGAGCATTGAAGCGTTGAGCCGGGAAAAGGGCATCGATCCGGAGATCGTGGTTGGGGCGGTCGAGGATGCGATCGCGCTGGCGACCCGGAAGTATTACAAGACGCAGGAAAATATGCGCGCGGAGCTGGACAAGGAGACGGGCGAGATCCGGGCCTACGTCTATAAGACGGTGGTTTCCGACACGGTTGTCGGCGAGGACGGCGTCGAGGTCCCAGTGGAGTTGGAAGATGCGGTCAATCAGATCACTTTGACCGACGCTCATGCCTTGTCGCCAGAGGTTGAGATTGGCGGCGAGATTCGCTACTACAAGCCGACCGACGTGCTGGGGCGCATTGCCGCGCAGATGGCCAAGCAGGTCATCTTCCAGAAGGTGCGCGAGGCTGAGCGCGACACGATTTTCAATGAATATAACCACCGCATGGGCGAGGTCATCACGGCGACGGTCAAGCGGATCGAGCTGCAGGATGTGATCTTCGACCTGGGCAAGGCCGAGGCGCGGATGCCGCGCCGGGAGCAATCTCGATTGGAGCAGTTCTCGGTTGGAGAACGCGTGCGGGTTGTTCTGCTACGCGTCGATCGCGCTGCGAAGGGGCCGCAGGTCATCGTTTCGAGGGCCGTTCCGGAACTGGTGCAGAGCCTCTTTCAGAGCGAAGTGCCGGAGATTTATGACGGCACGGTGGTTATTCGCGCCACGGCGCGTGAAGCCGGCGAGCGCACCAAGATTGCGGTTATGTCGCGCGATAAGGATGTCGATCCGGTGGGCGCCTGCGTTGGCATGAAGGGCATGCGCGTGCAGTCGATCATTCGCGAGCTGCGCGGCGAGAAGATCGACATTATCGAGTTCAGCGAAGAGATCACCACGTTCGCCGAAAAGGCGTTGCAGCCGGCGAAGGTCAGCCGCGTGAGCATCGCCGATCTGGGCGAGAAGCAGCTGGAAGTGATCGTCGACGACACGCAGTTGTCGCTGGCGATCGGCAAGAAGGGTCAGAATGTTCGCCTGGCGGCCAAGCTGCTGGGCTGGAAGATCGACATCAAGAGCGAGGAAGAGAAGCGCCAGGAAGTCGAGAACCAGATGACCGGCATGAGCGGTGGTCCAACTACCGCAATTGAGCAGGTGAGCGAATTGGGCGAAACGATCATCCAAAAGCTCGTAGCCGCGGGAATTACGACCGTCGAGGCGCTGGCCGACATGACGCCAGAGCAGCTCGAAGAGATTCCGGGCATCGGGGAGAAGACTTTGGAGAAGATCAGCGTAGCCGTACGGCACTACTTTGGCGAATATGAGCCCGGGCGAAGAGCGGGTGGTTTCTGCCGAGGAGCAGGCCAAACTGAGTTCGGACGCGAGTCTGGACGAGGAGATCGACGCTCTTGAGCAGGACCTGACCCAAGAGGGCGAACAGAGCGTGAGCAGTGACGGTTCGGGTGAGATTGTCGACGAGCTTGCCGAAGAGCGCCTGGCCGAGGTCACCGAGGTTGGGCCCGATCTGGATACCGAGGGCGGAGAATCGCTGGTTCCGGGGCGTGACGACGTCAGCGAGAGGATCGTCGAGGACCAGCCGCATACGCTGGGGCACAACGATTTGATCGCGGAGGACGCGATCGTCGAAGGCAACACGGAAGAGATCAAGGATGAGGGTCGGCCAGAGGTGGACGACGAGGCGAAGCTGAAGACGGATTCGGAAGAGGGCGGCGCGTAATGCGCAATCTTTTCACGGATTGCAGCAGCGCGGATTTTCAACTTTCAGAGGATAATAGTAAGAGCGTTTATACCCATCGGCGAGGGTTCCACATGAATATCTAGGCCACACGGGTAGGGCGCATTAAAGGGGCGGATGAGTAAAGTTCGAATCAATGATCTGGCGCGCGAACTGGAAGTCAAGAGCCGGGAGATCCTGGACACTTTGACGGCAGTTGGCGTAACCGAAAAGAAGACCCATTCGAGTTCGCTCGAGAGCGATGAAGCTGAGCGTGTACGCGTCTATCTGCAGCGGGGAAGCCGCGGGAACGCGGAGTCGCAGAATCGTTCCGCGCGGCAATGGGCAAAAGCCAAAAATAGACTGGTCGCAAGTCTCGAAGCCCGGGGATGCCGCGCGCGAACTCTTGCGCCGCAAGGAAGAGGCCGCCGCTGCCGCAGCGAGTCCTCGTCCCGCCGCTCCGGCTGCTTCTCCAGCTGCGCCTCCGCCTGCAGTGGTGGCGAAGCCTGCGCCAGCGCAGCCTGCTCCACCAGCGCCCGCGCCGGTTGAGGCCGCTGCTGTCGTAGCGCCGCGCAGGATTGTGCCGCAACCGCGGCAGGAGCCCCGCATTGTCGTTGCGCCCCCTCCATCCGTACCCGCTATCGCAGCGAAACCGCCGACTGGACCCGTGATTGCCCGGCCTCCGGTTCAGGCGGCGTCTGCTCCTTCAGCGACGGAGGGTCGCGCGGCGACATCGCCAACGTCTGCGCCTGTCTTCGTGAAGCCGGTGGTGCACGAGGCTCCGGTTGCGTCTGCCGCACCTCCGCCGGTTGTTGCCAAGGCCGAGCCGGTTACCGCCGTGGCCGCTGCCGCGAGCGCCGAAGCACCGCAAGCGGACGCTTCGGCGGCAAGTGAATCAACGCGACCCACCGTGGTTGCCGCAGTGCCGCGCCGGGTCATCATGCCGCAGACTGGGCCGCGTCCAGTTTATTCCGCGCCCATTCCTCCTCCGAGCGCCAATCCTGCTCCGCCGCCATCGGCTGGCCCGCAGGCGGGCGGTCCACCAATCGGTCCTGGCGTGATTCAACGCGGCCAGCCGATCTTTCAGAGAAACCGTCCGGGTGGTTCGCCTGGTTTTGGCCAGCGTCCACAGGGCGGTCAGCCTTACAACGCAGGCGCTCCCGGTGCACCGGCACGGCGTCCCATGCATCCGACCCGCAGTTCGCCGACCGGCGGGCCTCCTGGGTCGCGTCCGCCAATGGGCGGGGGCAGACCAGGTTTCCCGGCTCGCCCCGGCTTTGGTGGCCCACGTCCTGGTGGTCCTGGCGGAGCGGGCGGCTTGGTCCCGCCTCCGGGCGAGGCTCCGCGTCCGCAACGGCCGAGTGGTCCGCCGCGTGGACGTGGCGGCAACCGGCGTTACGAGAAGAGCAAAGAAGGCCCGATGAAGGGCTTCCAGCCGCCACCGCGTTTTGGCGGCATGCAGATGTCTCGCGAGCCCATGCCGATCACCCGCACCATCACGGTGACCGAGGGCATCAGCGTTAAGGACCTTGCGGAAAAGCTCGATGTGCGTGGCAAAGACCTGATCGCAACGCTATTGATGCGTGGCGTTTTCGTCACCGTCAACCAGTCGCTCGATGCGGAACTGGTGAAGGACGTCGCTCGTCAGTTTGGGGCCGACACTCAGGTCATTACATTCGAAGACCAGATGGCCAACGAAGCGATCGAGAACCTGTTGCAGCAGCCGAATCCGGATGAGCTGGAAGTCGCGCGTCCCCCGGTGGTTACTGTGATGGGCCACGTCGATCACGGTAAGACCTCGTTGCTCGATGCGATTCGTGAGACCGATGTGGCTGCAGGCGAAGCCGGCGGTATCACGCAACATATCGGTGCTTACAAGGTGAAGTTCACCAAGGAAGGCTCTCCGGCATCGGGCCGCGAGATCGTCTTCCTGGATACTCCGGGCCATGAAGCGTTTACGCGTATGCGTGCGCGTGGCGCCAAGGTCACCGATATCGTCGTGATCGTCGTCGCCGCAGACGATGGGGTCATGCCGCAGACACTCGAAGCCGTCGATCACGCGAAGGCCGCGGGTGTGCCGATCATTGTCGCGGTCAACAAGATCGACAAGCCCGATGCACAACCGGATCGCGTGAAGCAGCAGTTGAGCGATCGTGGACTGGCTCCGGAAGAGTGGGGCGGGACCACAGTCTTCGTCGAGGTTTCGGCGAAGAAGCGTCAGAATCTCGATGCGCTGCTCGAAATGATCTGCCTCGTTGCCGATCTTCAGAACTTGAAGGCGACTCCAGACCGTTCCGCCGTGGGTACGGTGATCGAAGCTAAGCTCGACCGTGGACGCGGCGCGGTTGCCACCGTCCTGGTTCAAAACGGAACGCTGAAGAACAGCGACAGCTTCATCATGGGTAATACCTTCGGCAAGATCCGCGCCATGTTCGATGACCGCGGGCGATCGATCGATATCGCCGGGCCGTCGACGCCGGTTGAAATCCTCGGTCTGGAGAGTATGCCGGACGCCGGCGACACTTTCCTGGTGGTTGCCGATCGCGACAAGGCCAAGAGCGTTTCGCAATTCCGCAAGATGCGGGAGCGTGAACAGACGTTGGCGAAGTCGTCGCGTGTTTCGCTTGAGGGCCTTGCCGAACAAATCAAACAGGCGGGCGTTAAGGAACTTCCGCTTATTCTCAAGGGCGACGTCACCGGCTCGGTCGAAGTGCTGGCCGACTCACTGCAGAAGATGTCGACCGAGAAGGTGCGCATCAAGGTCATTCACACCGGAGTTGGTGCGATTACCGAGAGCGATATCCTGCTGGCTTCGGCGTCGAACGCGATCATCATCGGATTCAACGTGCGCCCTGAACGCAAGGGAGCCGATCTCGCCGAGCAGGAAGGCGTCGAGATTCGTCTGCACTCGATCATTTACGAGTTGCAGGACGAGATCCGCAAGGCGATGCTTGGGCTGCTCGATCCGGTCTTCAAGGAGAACTACCTTGGCAAGGCGGAAGTGCTCAATATCTTCCGCATACCGAAGATCGGCACAATCGCAGGTTGCCGTGTACTCGATGGCGTTCTGCGCCGCGATGCGGATATCCGGCTCACGCGCGGAGGCGAGCAGGTCTTCAAGGGCAAGCTTGGCTCGCTGAAGCGCTTCAAGGACGACGCGAGGGAAGTCACCAGCGGCATGGAGTGCGGTATCGGGATCAACAACTTTAATGACATTCAGGTTGGCGATCAGATCGAGGCATTCGTGACTGAGCGGGTGGCGGCGGAGTTGACTGCGCAGTAGCCGGCTGTAACGATGAAACAGAAAGCGCTCGACTCCGGTCGGGCGTTTTTTTGTTGAAGGCGCCAGCATTAGGTGGGAGCCATCTTGAAGCGACGGTGCCGCTAGAATATAATTGTGTCACCATCTTTAGGGGGTGACGCTTGCAGCAGGCGCAAACGCGAATCGGAGAAAAAGGCAGAATCGTAATACCAGCCTCAATCCGCGAAGAGCTTGGCTTGAAAATTGGTGACGAGGTCGAACTTCGAGTCGAGGAAAACGAATTGCGTGTTTCCACCTTTGAAGCGCGTCTCGCGAGAACTCGCGAGCGCCTTAAGAAATTTGCCACCCCCGGCAAATTGATGTCCGATGAGTTAATTGCCGAGAGGCGCGCGGAAGCAAGTCGTGAATAGGATTGTGCTGGACGCTTCGGCGTTGCTGGCCTTAATTTTTGACGAGCCTGGCGCAGAAGGCTTGACGTTCAGCCTCTTGCAAACTGCGGCTATCAGCACCGTGAACCTAGCCGAAGTGCAGACGAGACTGGTTCGAGCCGGAGACAATCCAGAAAAAGCCTGGTTCGACACCCGATCTTATGTTCGTCGAGTCTATCCATTCGAGGAAGATCAAGCGAAGATTGCGGGCGATCTCGTCGCTCAGACTCGCTCCCTCGGCCTCTCGCTCGGAGATCGGGCGTGTCTGGCGTTGGCCCTCACTCTCAAAGCTCCTGTCTACACCGCTGATAGGATTTGGCAGCAGGTGAATGTAGGGGTCGAGGTTAATTTGCTGCGGTAACCACCGTTATCCTTGGCTATGTCCGAGAATGGACACTAGATTCTAGAATCGGCCATGAGAGTTCCGCCGCTCGGACATGGCGTTCCTTCTTCCGCTTTATTCCTGAACAAGTTAGAACTCTCAAACTCTGGCCGGAGACGTGCAATATGTCTCCACGATGGATATCTCCAGGCCTGACATAAAACGTAAGAAGACCCGGCGGCAAGTTGTCGTCGGCATCGTTGCAGTGATTGTGCTCGCAGGGGTCGCTTTTGCCGTCTCTCGACTAAAGCCGGCCGCACCAGCGGTTGAACGGGGTACAGTGTGGACCGATACGGTCAAACGCGGTCCGCTGCTGGTGCAAGTAAGAGGTCTCGGTACTCTGGTGCCGAGGGAAGACAGCATCCAGCTTATTCCGGCGCAGACCGATGCGACGGTGGTGCGGATACGCGTGTTGCCCGGCACGAAGGTGACGCCGGACACGATCCTGATGGACCTTGCCGATCCACTGCTCCAACAAAAGCTGCTCGACGCGCAGCTGCAACTGAAGGCTGCCGAGGCCGACTATAAGAGCCTTCAGGCGACGCTGAAGAGCACGTTGATGGATAAGAAGGCGGCAGCGGCGGCGGTGAACTCCGACTACACCCAGGACCAGTTGCAGGCGAAGACCGACAAGCAGCTGTACGATCTGGGCGTGATCTCTGGCCTTACTTACAATGCCTCAAAGAACAAGGCCGACCAGCTGACGACCCAGGAGAAGATCAGCCAGGAACAGATCGACGTGAATTCGTCGGCAATCGAGGTCCAGCTGGCTTCGCAGCGGACGAAGATCGATCAGGCCAAGGCGTTGCTCGATCTTTACGAGAAGCAGGAAGCATCGCTTCAGGTTAGGGCCGGTATTTCCGGCGTGCTGGCGACGCTGGCGACTCCGATTTCGGTAGGCCAGCATGTCGCAACCGGGACCTCGGTGGCCGAGGTCGTTCAACTGGATAAGCTGAAGGCGACGCTGAACATTGCCGAGACCCAGGCTCACGATATTCAGCTCGATCAGCCTGCGGAGGTCGACACACACAACGGTATCGTTCCCGGCCACGTGAGCAGAATCGATCCAACGGTATTGAACGGAACGCGCGCGGTTGACGTAACACTTGACGGGCCGTTGCCTCCGGGCGCGGTTCCGCAGTTGAGCGTTGACGGCACGATCGATCTGGAACGGATGAAGGATGTTCTCTTTGTCGGGCGGCCCGCCTTTGGCAACGCGAACAGCACCATCAGCTTGTTCAAGGTCGATGCCGACGGCAAAGGCGCGGTGCGAGTCCCGGTGAAGGTGGGGCAGGCATCGGTGAACGAAATACAAGTGCTCGATGGATTGCACGAGGGCGACACGGTGATCCTCTCCGACATGTCGCGCTGGGACAACTTCAACCGCATTCGGCTCGAATAAAACGATTCGCTAGGAGATAATGCAAATGGCACAGCCACTGATACAAATTGAAGAGCTCACCAAAGTCTTCTATACGGACGAGATCGAGACCCATGCGCTCTCGGGGATCCACCTAACGATCGCCAAAGGCGAGTACGTCGCCATGTCTGGCCCGTCGGGCTGCGGCAAATCGACGCTGCTCTCGATCATCGGACTGCTCGACACGCCCACGGGCGGCAAGTATGAGCTCAACGGGCATGCGGTCGAGAGCCTAAACTTCGCGCAGCGTTCGCGCATCCGCAATCAGGAGATCGGGTTCATCTTTCAGAGCTTCAACCTGATCGGCGACCTGACGGTCTATGAGAATGTCGAGCTGCCGTTGACTTATCGCTCCGGCATGACGCAGGCGGAGCGTAAGCGCCGCGTGCAGGAATCGCTGGAGCGTGTAGCCATGGCTCACCGCATCAAGCACTATCCTTCGCAGCTCTCGGGCGGTCAGCAGCAACGTGTTGCTGTGGCGCGCGCGCTGGCTGGGTCGCCGTCCATCCTGCTTGCCGACGAGCCGACCGGAAACCTGGACTCGCGCAACGGTGAAGCGGTGATGGAGCTGCTGCAAAACCTGCACAGCGAGGGCGCCACGATCTGCATGGTGACGCACGATCCGCGCTTTGCCCGCCACGCCGAACGCAACGTCCATCTTTTCGACGGCAAGGTCGTTGCTGAAGGCGAGCCGGAGATGATGATGGAAGCCCGATAGTCTTTCGGCGGTCGACGAGAGATCGCAGAGAAGCGAGTTGATCCGCACGGGATTTGCGTTCTGATTCCGGCATGGATGATTCGCGCTGATTTGCGATTTGGCGGCGGCCGCTATCGAGCCAATGGCCGCATTGCAGAGCGAATAAGGACATGGAGCAAGCTGATGAATAGGTTGATCGAAGACATTCGCTACGCGCTGCGGCAATTCCGGAACAATCCCGGCTTTACCGCGACCGCTGTGATTACGCTGGCGTTGGGTATTGGGGCGAATACTGCGATCTTTACTCTGCTCGATCAGGCGCTGCTGCGCAGCCTTCCGGTGAAGGACCCGGCGAAGCTCGTGCTGCTGCGATTTACGGGAGCCGACACGGGAGCCTTAGCGACTATGGCGGCGATCAGCACGATTATTACTCCTACCCGATGTATCGCGATCTGAGGGATAAAAATGCGGTCTTCTCCGGGTTGATCGCAACTACTCGCGCGGAGGCCGGCGTCCTCTGGGACAATTCCCCCGGACTAGCGAAAACAGAACTGGTGAGCGGCAATTATTTCGACGTGTTGGGCGTTCATGCTGCGGCGGGACGGCTGTTTGTGCAGTCGGACGATGTGCAGCCAGAGGCGAATCCGATTGTCGCGCTCAGCTATGGATATTGGCAGCGGCGCTTCGGCGCCGATCGCGGTATCGTCGGACAATCGATCCTGGTGAACGGCCATCCCTTCACCGTCGTTGGCATCGCGCCGCCTTCGTTTCAGAGCGTGCAGATGGGCTATGTGCCGGACATGTATGTGCCGATCACGATGAGAAAGTCCATCGTTCCGGATAGAGACGATTTACTGGGGCGACGTTCACGGTGGTTAAACATCGTCGGACGGTTGAAACCAGAACTGACGTTGACGCAGGCGCAATCGGGCATCGATCCGCTGTGGCATGCTTTGCGCGAAGACGAGTTGAACCAGATGAGCCACCACTCGGACCGCTTTCGCGACGCGTTCCTGACCAAGAGCCACATGACGCTGCTCGATGGAGCGAAGGGTTTCTCGCCGTTGCGTAACGATGTCAGGACTCCGTTGCTGGTTTTGATGGGTATGGTGGGTCTGGTCGTGCTGATGGCCTGCGCGAATGTAGCCAGCTTGCTGCTGGTGCGTGCTGCGGGTCGAGTGCGCGAGATGTCGATTCGCTATGCTTTGGGCGCTGAACGTGCGCGAGTGGCGCGGCAACTGCTTACCGAAGGCTTGATGCTTGGCTTGATGGGCGGCTTGCTGGGGATTGCGCTGGCGCCGACGGTCTCGGCGGTGTTGCAGCGCGGCATCGTCGGATCGAGCGACGACGCGTTGCCATTTTCAAATCATCCCGATCCGAGAATTCTGGCTTTCAATTTTGGGCTTGCGTTCGTGGTGAGCCTGATTTTCAGCCTGGCGCCGGTGATTCAATTCTGGCGGCCAAATCTGACTCCGGCATTGAAACAGCAGACCACTACCGCGTCGGGCGGGTCGACACGGCTGAGAAGCATCTTTGCCTGCGTGCAGATTGGGTTGAGTCTGGTGCTTTTGTTTGGGGCCGGGCTTTTCGCGCGCACGCTTTACAACCTGAAGAACACCGACGTCGGCTTTGTCACTGACCACCTCATCGTTTTCTCGCTTGATCCATCTCTCTCCGGATACGAACTGCCCCAAATTCCGGGCCTTTACAAGCGTGTTCTGGAATCGCTGACGCAGATTCCCGGCGTGACCAGCGCCGCGGCAAACACCGATCCCGAATTGATGGGTAGCGGCACCGGGCTCAACATCACGGTCGCCGGTTACACGGAAAAAGAAGAAGAAGATATGGACATCGAGAAGGAAGTTGTGAGTCCCGGCTACTTCTCGACGCTCGGCATGCCGCTGATTGTGGGGCGGGGAATCGGCGAGCAGGATGGACCGAATGCAGCCCGGGTCGCGGTCGTGAATGAGAGCCTTTGCCAAGCACTGGTTTGGAAGCGCTGCGAATGCCCTTGGTCATCAATTTCACGATGGCGGAGCGCACCCTCCAAAAGACGTGCAGTTGCAATGGCTCACTATTGTTGGCGTGGTCAAGGATTCGAAACACAGCGGCATTCGCGATGACGTGAGCCGGACGGCTTTCTATTCGTACTTGCAGGAGCCTCCGAAGCGCGGCATCGGGTTCTTCGTCCGGACCCAACAGCCGCCGGATGCGGTGATCGCGGAGATTCGGCAGACGATGCAGGGGCTTGATTCGAAGCTGGTACCGGACTCCTTGAAGACAATGGATGCACAGATCAGCGACGACCTGACCTCGGAGCGAACGTTGTCACTGCTGGCAATCAGCTTTGGAGGGTTGGCGGCGTTACTGGCGGCGATCGGGCTTTACGGCATGCTGGCCTTTGCTACGGCGCAGCGCACGCGAGAGATCGGCATCCGCATGGCGCTTGGCTCGACGCGGACCGATATCGTGAAGCTGGTGTTGGCCGGCGTGGGCAAGCTGTTGGCGATCAGCCTGGTGATCGCGGTGCCTGCCGCGCTATTTTTGTCGCGCCTGGTCAAGAGCCAACTCTTTGGCGTGAGCGCGCACGATCCCGCCGTGATGATCGGCGCGACGTTGGTGGTCGTCGCAGCGGCGTTGCTGGCGGCTGCGTTGCCTTCGCGGCGCGCCTCGTCGGTGAATCCGAGCACCACGCTTCGGTATGAGTGAACGAAAGATCAAGCGATGGCGCCGCAAACGTGGAGCCGGGGAATTGAAAGATCGGTGGAGTGATGATTCAGCTTAGAAATTTAGAACGGAGCTACAAAACAGGAGCGGGGCAGACGTGGGTGCTGCGGCGCATCCAGCTCGACATCGCCCAGGGCGAGTTCCTGACGATCATGGGGCCCTCGGGGGCGGGGAAGTCATCACTGCTGAATGCGCTTGCGCTGCTCGACGACCAGTGGCTCGGCGAGTACTGGTTTCGTGAGGAGGCGGTGCATGCGATGGCCCGCAAACAGCGCGCGGCGCTGGCGAAGCAAAACATCGGCATGGTCTTCCAGAGCTATCACCTGCTCGACGATCTGACCGTGCAGGAGAACATCGACCTGCCGCTCTCGTATAAGAACATCTCGCGCAAAGAGCGCGAGGCGCTGGTCGCGGACACTCTCGACAAGTTCAACATCGTTGGGAAGAAAGACCTGTATCCTTCGCAGCTTTCCGGCGGTCAGCAGCAACTGGTCGGCATCGCTCGCGCGGTCATTCATAAGCCGGCGTTGCTACTTGCGGACGAGCCAACCGGCAATCTGCATTCGTCGCAGGCCAAGGAGATCATGGAGCTCTTCCGCGAGCTGAACCAGGAAGGCACGACGATCGTGCAGGTGACGCACTCCGATGCGAATGCAGCCTATGGGAACCGCATGATTGAGGTGCGCGACGGATGGATGGTGAAGGACACGGCGAACCCGAACCTGGGTGTCGAGGTGAGTGCATCGTGACTGTGCGCAAGCAGCCTTCTCTTCCGGAAAGAGTGATTGCCGCGACGCTATGCTTCGCGCTCAGCTCGCCTAGCTGGGCCCAAGCAGCGCCTCCGCAATCGCAGACGCCGCAGCCGTCGACCGCGCAGCAGACTGCGCCCGAGACCCCTGCGCCGGCCGCAGCGCAACCTGCGACATCGACGCCAAGCATTGCGCAGCAGGCGAAGTCGTTCGACGGACCTCCAGCTCCGGTCGGGCAGCTCGCGCCGTTTCATGTGGAGTTGCCGCATTCGCGCAATCCGCTTAGCCCCTATCGCCCGAGCACGGCGCCGCCTGTCGATCTGACAAACTCGCCGAGACTCGAAAGCCTGGAGCACGACGGCAAGCTATATCTCTCGCTTCGCGATGCTGTCGCTCTGGCACTTGAGAACAACCTCGACCTTGCTTATTTTCGCTACAACCTGCCCATCGCCCAGGCCGATCTGGCGCGCACCAAGGCTGGAGGCCAAGCCAACGGCGTGAACACCAGCATTGCGCAGGGAACGCAGGGCGGATTCAATTCTTCGGGAACGGGGGGTGGAGGTGGCGGCTCGAGCAGCGGAGCAACGGCCGCCGGCGCCGGCGGGCTGGTGACCTCGACTCTGGGCAACGGCGCGCCCATCAACTCCTTCGATCCGCAGGTCACTGTGCAAGGTTTTGTCGACCACACGACTTTGGTCCAGATCAACCCCGTCCAGTCCGGGGTGCCAGTCTTGAAGACAAATACGATTGAACTTTATTCCAGCTACTCGCAGGCATATCCGCTGGGCACAAATTTCACGGTGACGGACTACGGTTATCGGTCGACCACGAACAGCGTTTTCAACATCCTCAGTCCTCAGCTCACTGCGAATTTCAATTTCACCATCGCGCAGCCGCTGCTGACAGGGATTCGGGCTGGCGACCAACGAGCGGTACATCCACATTGCCAAGCAGAATCTTCGGCTCACCGATCTCGCTTTCCGAGCACAAACGATCGCGACGATTTCGCAGGTGGAAAATATCTACTGGGACCTCGTAGACGCTTACCAGGACTCGCAGATTAAAGAGCGCTCGCTGGCCTACGCCAACGAGACCCTTTCCGACGACCAGAAGCAGCTTGAGTTGCAGAACGTCCCTGCGATGCAGGTGCTGAAAGACCAGGCTGCCGTGGCCTCGGCGGAAGGAGACCTTACGGTTTCCAAGGCAACGCTCAGGCTGAACGAACTGCTCATCAAGAACGCTCTGACGAAGACGATCAGCGATCCTAACCTGGCAGATATGCCGGTGGTGCCGCTCGATCTCAAGGGATCTGTCGGACCAGAATGAGACGGAGCCGATCGAGCAACTCATTGCCGAAGCCGAGAAAAACCGTCCCGACGTCTCGGAAGATCAGATCGCGATGCAGATCGCGCAAAACAACCTGCGCACCATCAAGAACGAGCTGCTGCCCAGGCTCTCTCTCTACGGGCAGTATATCGGCGCCGGTTTTGCCGGAGAGCTCAATCCTGCCTGCGAGCTGGGAGAGGCGGAATGCGCCAGCACTCTTCCTAAGGATTTTTGGGGGGCCTTGCAGAACACCTTCAATTATTCCTCGCCCGAATACCAGGTTGGCTTCTCGCTGATCATCACTCTTCGCAACCGTGTCGCCAAGGCCGATCAATTCCGCGCCGTGCTCGACTATCGCCAGAAAGAGTTGAGCTACGAGCAGCAGAAGAAGAATATTTTGCTCGATGTTCGCAATTCCCAATATGCGCTGAAACAGGCGCAGGCCCGCGTCAGCTGCATCGCAGAAGGCCCGCGATCTTGCGCAGAAGACCTTTGACATTGCCAAGAAGGAGCAAGAGCTCGGAGCTATGTCGGCCTACGATACGCTTACCAGCGAACAGGCCCTGGCTGTCGCCGAGTCCGCTCTGGTTGTTGCTCAGACGGCTTATGAAAAAGCCAAGGTCTATATCGATCAGGCCACCGGTTCGACGCTCGATCGCACGGGAGTATCGATTGACGACGCGAAGTCGGGCGTGGTGACTCACGGGATGCGCCGCAGACCAGACCCCTGGGCCATGGGCGTCGGCCTAGCTGTGGTGTAGGGTGAAAGCTTCATGATCCATACCGAACAGATCGATCTTGAGGACGCCGGCACACCGAGCGCTGCATCTGAGCGCCGTGCCTGTCTGGTGGCCGACGATCAGCCGCATATTCTCGATGCGATCGAACTGCTGGTGCGGCCGCAAGGGTATCGCGTGGAGCGGGCGCGTTCGCCGCAGATGGTGATCGACGCATTGCTTAGTGGTTCGTACGATGCGCTTTTGATCGACCTGAACTACACCCGAGACACCACCTCAGGGCAGGAGGGGCTCGATCTGCTCGCGCAGATTGCGAAGGTGGATGCGCAGCTGCCGGTCATCGTCATGACTGCCTGGGCGAATGTGGAAGTGGCCGTCGAGGCGATGCGCCGTGGTGCGCGGGACTTTATCCAAAAGCCGTGGGAGAACGCGCGGCTGCTATCCATACTTGCCAACCAGATCAATCTGCATCACGCGATGCGGCGAGCGGAACGGCTGGAAGCAGAGAATCGTCTGCTGCGGACGCAAGGCCTTCCAGAGATGATTGCAACTGCGGCAGCGATGCAGCCGGTCTTGCAGACGATTGCGCGCATTGGCCCCTCCGACGCCAATGTAATGATCACGGGCGAGCATGGAACCGGTAAGGAAGTCGTCGCGCAGACGCTGCATGCGCTTTCGGCGCGGGCAAGCCGGTCGCTGGTTGCGGTGAATACCGGTGCGCTGCCGGAGGGTACGTTTGAGAGCGAGCTTTTTGGTCATGTCAAGGGCGCTTTTACCGACGCGCGCACGGACCGCATCGGCCGCTTCGAGCTTGCCGATGGCGGAACGCTTTTTCTCGATGAGATCGCCAATGTGCCGCTGCGGCAGCAGGCCAAGTTGCTGCGCGTGCTTGAGACTGGCGAGATGGAGCGGGTTGGTTCGTCGAAGACGCGGCGAGTGAATGTGCGGGTGCTATCGGCGACTAACGCCGATGTTCATGCGGAAGCAGAAGCGGGGCGCTTTCGCTCCGACTTGTTGTTCCGGCTCAATACAGTGGAGATCCGCATCCCTCCGCTGCGCGAGCGGCGCGAAGACATTCCCGCGCTGGCGGCTCATTTTCTGAACCGCTATGCGAGCCGCTATCGCAAGCAGATCCAGGGCCTGGAACCCGCGGCGCTCCAGGCGATGCTCGGATATCCGTGGCCAGGCAATGTGCGTGAGCTGGATCACACCATCGAGCGCGCGGTGCTGATGGCCTCAAGCGCTCGCATTACGCTGTCTGACCTGGGATTGGCCACGCCGCGCATCTCGACGGCGAGCCTTGAGGATATGAGCCTTGAGGCAGTTGAGAGTATCCTCATTCGCAAGGCGCTGGCTCGTTGCAACGGCAACGTAAGCCAGGCGGCGGAGGCGCTGGGCCTCAGCCGCGGCGCACTCTACCGGCGGATGGAAAAGTATGGCCTTTGAGAGGCCGTCAAGATACAAATCTCAAGATCAAAAAAAGCGCAACCACCGGCAGCTCTCGTTTGAGGCACGGGTTTGGCTGTACTGCCTGATCTTTTGCCTGCCGACCGTCGTCCTCTGCGTAATGTTGGTCTGGCGGCAGTCGCTGACCGTTCAGTTGACGGTGGTGAGCCTTGTTCTTCTAGGGTTGCTGCTGCTGTCATCGATGTTTCTCGAAGAAGTAGTGCGGCCTCTACAAACGCTGGCTAACGTCGTCGCGGCATTGCGCGAACAAGACTATTCATTCCGGGCGCGAGGCGCGAGCCGCAACGATGCTTTCGGCGAGCTTTCCACTGAGATCAACGCACTGGCTGACATGCTGCAGTCGCAACGGCTGGGCGAACTCGAGGCAACGGCGTTGTTGCGCCGGGTGATCGACTCGATGGATGCCCCGGTGCTGGCCTTCGATCAGGGCCGCCGGTTGCGACTGATGAATCCCGCCGCAGAGCGGGTCCTGCTGCTCAACGCGGAGCGCGATACGGGACGCCGCGCCGATGTCTTAGGGCTGGATCACGTGATGGATGCCCCCGACGAGGGACTGATCTCGCTTGATGGGCAGACCGCGGCCGCTGAGACCGTGCTGCGCAAGCCTGGCCGCTGGATGGCGCGGCGAAGCGGCTTTCGCCAGCGCGGCGTGCCGCATGTGCTGCTGTTGCTTTCCGATGTGAGTACAGCTCTGCGTGAAGAGGAGCGCATCGCGTGGCAGCGGCTTATCCGCGTGCTTGGTCATGAGATCAATAATTCCCTCGCGCCGATCAAGTCGATCGCGGGAAGTTTGCTCGCGCGCTTGCCCGCTGAATCTGTTTCGTCCAACGGGACTGGGGATTTCGCTCGCGGTCTCACGATCATTGAGGGCCGGGCGGAGTCACTGAATCGCTTTGTGCAGGCATATCGGCAGTTGGCGCAACTGCCGCCGCCGGCGATGCGGCAGGTCCCGCTGCGCCCACTGCTCGAACGGGTGGTTGCTCTCGAAACGCGAATGACGGTGGCTCTCGACGATGTTCCAGAGATCGAAGTCACCGTCGACCCGGATCAATTTGAACAGTTGCTCATCAACCTGGTGAAGAATGCGGTGGAAGCTGTCCTCGATGCTCGGGAAGAGAACCGCTCCAAGGTGCTAGAGGACGATGCCACTGCTGCTGTGACGCTCAGGGCCAGCGAAGTGATGGACTCAGTCGCGATCCAGGTTGAAGATACGGGGCTTGGCCTGAGTAACACGGCCAACCTCTTTGTCCCGTTTTACACAACGAAGAAGAACGGCTCCGGCGTTGGGCTTGCGCTGGTGCGGCAGATCGCCGAGGCTCATGGCGGCTCGATCTCGCTACGCAACCGGGAAGACGCTCCCGGTTGCGTAGCGGAATTGATCCTGCCAATTCGTCACGCGGTTAGAACTTGAAGCGGTAGCGAATTTCCCCGTAAGTCTGTCGAGGATCGTTGTAGTGGAACCCGCCAAAAGTGAGGCTATTGTCGAGCAACACTCTGTAGTTGGCGACATTCAGGCAAGAGATTGACGCTGTAAATCGTTCGCCAAAGCTCTTGGCTACGTAAAGGTCGAAAGTCGTATGCGCGGGAAGGTAGTCTCCAGAGTATGGGGATGGTGGTCCGGGGTATCCATTGCTGAAGCCGGAGCCGTAGTAGACGTTAGTCGAGGCTTCGATTCGCCAAGGAAGTGTGGCGTTGTAGCCGACATTCAAGGTGTTGCGCTGGTCGTGGTCGACTGGAGAGTAATCAAAGCCGGCATCGCAGGCTGGGTCGCCGATCGGAACACAAACGAGCCCGCCAGTGATGTTACCCCGCTGCTTGGCGATCTGGTTGGAGTAGGCCAAATGACCCTGCCCATATCGCCAGAGGTGCGGAGTGCGCAGCGTCAATTCCCATGCCTGTATCAAGGCTCCATCGATGGTCACTGGGTAATAGATGCTGGACTCGCCGATATTGGAGTGGTCGAGGAAGTTATTGACGCGGTTCTGAAAGTGGTCGGCGTCGAGCAGCCAACCTTTGAATGGAATCTGCACGCCGAACTGATACTCTTCGTCGCGCTCTCCGTGCAGCGGCTCAAAGCTGGTGTTGTTGGCGTTGGCATAATCGACTACTGGGCCCGAAGCGGTGAGCAACGGCGGCGGTTGATAATAGCGCCCATAGAATCCGCGGAAGACCCAGTTCAACTTGGGAATTTGGACGGCGACGCCTACTCGTGGGTAGGTGTAGTCCTCGGAAAAGCTTGAAGTGAAGTAGGACTGGCGCAGCCCGGCGATCAGCGTGAGCCAGGAAGTGGCCTTGTAGTTATCGGAGATATATTCCTCGATGAGACCGCCGCTAGCGGAGTCGGGAATGCTGAAGTTCTGATAGCTGCCATCGTTAAAGATGGATCCGAAGAGATAGCTGTCGTGCTGACCCCAGCTATAGATGCCCGCCTGGATGGTATTGCGGGCAATGTTCGTCGTGATGTTGGCCTCAGCTCCGCCGTAGTTTGAGGCGCGATTCGATGTCGTGGCGATGGGATAGTCGTTCGGATTAGGGCTGTAGTTGGCGCTGTTGTAGTGATAGAACGGCGAGACGTCGAGCACCGTGGATGCATTGAAGGTATGCACCCAGGTAAACGCGTCCATGACATCGACCTCGCGCTGGGCGTCTCGCAGACCGTACGAGGGAAGCAGTTGGTTCCCGTAGCTGTCGGGATCTGGGTCGTAGGGAATCTGAAAGTAATCGGTGCGCGCTTGAGTCATCAGTCGGAGCTGGTCGTTGGGCGTGCGGTTGTAGATGAAAGAGCCAAAGCCGCCGAAGCCGTTGGCTGCATCGTGGTAGACCGAGGCGATGGGTGGCGCGAGTCCGTAATCGCTGCGAGTGCCGCTCGCGCTGGCGTACCAGGCAAATTTCTGTGAGTGATCGCCAAAGCTTAGCTGATCGTTGGTCTGCCAGAAGTTTCCCAGGCTCAAGACCAGTTCTCCCTGCCGGTCGTTTGCGAAGCCGGTGCGGGGCACGACGTTGAAGACGCCATAGGTACGATCACCAACGTTCGCGTCATAGCTGCCGCGCTGGACCTCGAGATAGTCGATGTCCTTAGGGTCAATCTGCGGGCCGAGGTTGCTGGCGATGTTCGTGTTGGGGATCTCGACGCCGTCGATGAGCCAACTGACCTGGTGTCCGCCGCGAATGTGCAGCATGTCGTGGGTCATGTAGGAGCCAGGAACGTAGTCGGTGATCATCTGCATGCCGTAGCTACGGCTCGCTCCCGGGGTGTTGGCGATGTCGGCTCGGCTCAGGGTTGTGGTTGGGGTGACTGAGTCGACGTTGGCGGAGTCCTGCTCGCCGACGGTGGTGACGGATTGCTTTACAGTGTCAATCGCCAGCTCAAAATGGAGGATCGGCGAAGTTCCGGAGGCGAGAGAGTAGAGCTGGGTGTAGGAGGCGAACCCAGTTTCGGAGACAGTGATGTTGTAGTAGCCGAAGGGAATGCTCTGGAAGCGAAAGGCTCCTTCGCGATCGGTGGTTGCGGTTTGCGAGAAGGCTGAGTTGGCGCTCTTCAGCAATACCGTGGCTCCAGCGATTGGGCGGTGCTGGGGATCGTGCACGACGCCCTGGAGTTCGCCGAAGACGGTTGCATGGACAACCTTCAATGAGAAGAGGAATAAGAGCGGGAACAAGAATAAGTATTTGCGCATGGCAAAACGGACCTCCGCGTCACGGGCGTGACGCCATCGAGCATGGGGACGAGTTCTCTCGGGAACGCGTCGTTTGAGCAAGCGGAAAAAGCGGTGGAGATTGTTAAAGGGAAATTGACGGGAGGGCCGCGTTTTTGGCGGCTGCGCGCGAAGGCCATGCGGTAGCGGGCCTGGGTCTGCGGTGCGGATTCGGGATGGGCGTAGAGCTGTGTAGCGACGGCTTGCGACTGGGGCGACGCGAGATCACTGCGCCACGAAGCGGCGGTCGACTTCGGCCAGCTTGGGCACTTTGGGGCGATGGTCGAAACTGCTCTTGAGGCTGAATCGGAGGTCATCTCAGCTGCGCAATGATGGCTTCCGTTGCGGCGGCAGCACTGCGGGAGGCTGCTTGCGGCGTCGACGGTGAAGAGCGGCGCGGCGAGCGAGAGGCCGAAGAGTAGGGCGATCGTGATGGAGAGCGCGCGACGCATCTTCTCTCTAAAGCATACGCGAAGTGTCTAAAGCACACGTGAAGTGCGAGTCGAGTTTTGCGGCACGATCTCGCACCTTACGATGTCGAACTAAACGGGCCGGTTTACCAGTCGAGCTTTTCAGGGAGGAACTCGGCGAAGAGTTCGTCGTAGTAGGGCTTGAGCTCTTTCAGGTTCGGTTTCGCTGAGCCTTTGGAGTAGAGATCGTAGGGATTGAATTCGTTCACGGCGGCGAACATTTTCTCGTCGTGCTTGGACATGAGGTGCCGGTATGCGCCGTGCTTGTGGGCGGGGTAGAAGGAGTGGTAGCGGAGCATGTAGAGGGCGGGCTCGGGCATGTAGTTCTTGACGACGTGGTAGATGTATTCGTCGTGGCCGAAGGAGAGGTGGACGTTGTCGAGTCCGGTGTGCTCGGAGTAGATGCCGAATTTGGTCTGGTATTCGGGGACCTTTGCGTCGGGGTTGGCGGCGAAGTACTCGGGGAAGACGATCTGGTCGGACCACGCGCAGCCGACGGGGAAGGTGTCGCCGACGACGGCCCATTGCGGCTCGCCGTAGAGGCAGAGAACCTTGCCGAGGTCGTGGATGAATCCGGTGAGGATCATCCAGCGCGGCTTGCCATCGCGGCGCATTGCCTCGGAGGTCTGGAGCAGGTGCTCGACCTGGCTGAGGTCGGTGTCGGGGTCGCTGTCGTCGACTAATGTGTTGAGGAATTCGGCCGCTTCCCAAACGGTCTTCTTGCCGATGTTGAGGCCGAGATATTCCTTCTTTTTGCCGAGGACGAAGTCGAGCGTCTGGTTGGCGTGGTTGAGGCGGTAGAACTCGGCGACGCCGGGGTTGGCGTCGGGGTCGTAGTTGCGGAACTCCGAGAGGTCTTTGCCTTCCTGGTAGCGGCTGGCAACGTAATCGTCCCAATCATCGAGCTGGGCTAGGGGGTTTTCGGCGGTGGCAACGGCGCGCATGAGGACTTCCTCCACTGCCTGAAAGTCTACAGGATGGCGAAATGTGGTGGCTATGGCGGAAGTTGAATCGGCCGCCCCGCCGGCAGTTTTGGGGTATTCTTCTCAGGCATTTCACAATGCATACGGGGAGTGGCTCTATGTCGATGTATCGGCGGGATGTGTTGAAGTCGATTGGCGGTCTTGGCTTGCTGGGCCTGGCGGCGCCTGCTGCAAGAGCGCAGGAGCAGTTGGCTCAGGCCACGCGGGGCATGGCGACTCCTCGTATCAAAGACATCAGTGTGATTGAGTGCGCTCCGGCTGGCGTCAGGCTAACGGTGGTGAAGATTACGACCGATCAGGATGGCCTGTACGGGTATGGCTGCGCTACGTTTACGCAGCGAGCCGACCTGGTGAAGCCGGCGGTGGAGCGGTATCTGAAACCGTTTCTGCTGGGCAAAACGACGGACCGGATCGAGGACATCTGGCAGAGCTGCTATGACAGTTCGTATTGGAAGAATGGGCCGGTGTTGAACAATGCGTTGAGCGGCATCGACCAGGCATTGTGGGACATTAAGGGGCGTCAGGCGGGGATGCCGGTGTATCAACTGGCCGGGGGCAAATGCCGGGAGGCGGTCGATTGCTACGCCCACGCGGATGGGCCTGAGTTTGCCGACGTGGTCGCTGCGGCGAAGAAGTTGATGGCTGAGGGTTTCCGCAATGTGCGCGTACAGGTTGGGCTGCCGGGTATGGCAGGCTATGGCTCGGCGCACGGGAATGCTGTGCCGTTGAAGGCGTTGCATGACAAGCCTCTTATTCGAGCCGGCCTATCAGATGCGTCGTGCGTTGAAGTTGCTGGAGGTTTGCCGGACAGAGCTTGGGGAAGAGGTGGAGTTGCTGCACGACATGCATGAGCGCCTGACTCCGAACGAGGCGGTGCAGTTTTGCAAAGAAGCGGAGAAGTTCCGGATGTTTTTTCTGGAAGACCCGCTATCGCCGGAAGACAACGAGTACTTCCGCCAGATACGGTCGCAATGCGCGACTCCGATTGCGATGGGAGAGCTGTTCAATAATCCTCATGAGTGGCAACCGCTGATCGAGCAGAGGCTGATCGACTATATCCGCGTGCATGTGTCGCAGGCGGGCGGATTTTCACCGGCGCGCAAGATCGCGATTCTGGCTGAGCAGTATGGCGTGAAGACGGCTTGGCATGGGCCGGGAGATGTTTCGCCGGTAGGGCACATGGCGAACATTACGCTGGATATCGTGAGCTATAACTTTGGCATTCAGGAGTACACGCCGTTCAATGCTGAGACGAAGGAGATTTTTCAGGGTTGTCCTGAGATGAAGGATGGGTATTTCTGGGTTAATGAGCGGCCGGGGTGGGGAATTGAGATTGATGAGAAGCTGGCGGCGAAGTTTCCTTTTACTGATGGTGCGAATCATTTGAATGGTGGGTGGGGTGAGATTCGTAAGCGAGATGGAACGGTGATCAAGCAGATAGAAGACTAATTCCCATGCGATCTTCGCTGCCACATCCCAAAAACAGGGATGTGCGGGCACCCGTCATTGAGTGAGGAATTCAGATTTGGGCCACCTGGCCAGTCAAGGGAGCCGAAGCAGCTTTCGCCGGTGTCTATGATTTAGACGTTTACTTATGAAAATCACTAAACCGGTCGTTGTAGCGTTCTTGACTTGTCTCGCATTCTGGCGCTCAGAGACGCAAGGTCTAGAGGCGCAATCGATCCCTCCGAACTTCAGCGCATGTCAGTCGCTCGACGCCTGTCTGAGAAATCTTAACTCGGTAGCTTCGACCGCGGACGGCTCGACAGGGCCCGACGAAGAGGCGTTTGCACGAAAACTTTCCACGTTTGGAGAGCCAGCGAAGCATGAATTGTTGCGACGTGCAGCAGGGAGTGATGCCAAGTGGCGCGATCTATCTGGGGCCATACTGGCGGACTGGAAAACGTGGACGCCGTCGGATGTTCCCGAGCTTCGAGCCGCTCTGAGACTGGACCCAGGCGGGTGGATGGCGGGGCCTCTTGGAAAGATAGGGACCTCTGCAGCCATCGAGGCGTTGGTCGAAGACCTGCCCAAGGGGAGCGAGAATCAAACTGACTTCACATTAGAAAAGCTGGGGCCGAGAGCGATTCCTTTCCTGATGCCTCTTTTCGATAATGAGAGCACCGCCCCTTCCGCTGCGCGAGTGATCAAGTTGATGGGTGATTCTGCGGCTCCGCTTCCAGGAAGTTGGAGCCAAGTCGCGAACGATCCGGGAGAACCTCTAGTAAAGCGATTGGCGGCACTCAGGGCTATCGAGCGCTCTCGGCTCCAGAGGCCGGCCATCAGCGCCGTTCGATAGAACAACTATCGTCGTCTCCAGAACTGCCGTTGCGCGAGCAGGCAGCGCTGACGCTCGAAGCTGTGCAGAGCTTCGAACAGACGGTCAACGCGCATGCTCTGAATGTTAGCATCGTCGAGCTACTTGCCAATCCGCTTCGGTACGACGGCAAGCGGGTGCAGGTGATCGGGTTCCTTCGGCTTGAGTTTGAGGGCGACGCAATCTATCTACACCGTGAAGATTACGAGAACGCAATTTATAAAAACGCTTTATGGGTAGACCGTCCCCAAGACCTCTCAAAAAGCAGAAGGCTGCGGTCGATAAAAGGTATGTCATCTGTGAGGGAACCTTCAGCGCCCGAGAACACGGCCATATGGGAATGTTCAGCGGATCACTAACGCACATTACTCGGCTGGAGTCTTGGGGGTCCGCAGCACAAAGAGATTAAATCTGTAACTCCCAGAAGTCAGCTGCTCGGAAAGAGCCGGTTGGGATGCCGGATCGAGCCGGAGTTGCCGAAAACTCCGGCGGTCCTTGTCGGCTTCGGTTGCGACTATGCCTTCAATTCGCTCATCTTCTTGCCGACCGCGCCGGGGCCGAAGTTGATTTGAGCGTCTTTGATCGAGAGTCCGACGACTTCGATGCGCTTCAGGTCGCGGGTTCCGAGCCCGGCGTCTTCTGCAAGGCGTAGGGAGTTGTCGCCTCGGATGAACGGTGACGTGCCGCGCTCGGCATACGTGTCGTAGCTCATGACTGCCATGCCGACGGCGTCGACGTTGACGGCGTTGCGGCCGGCGATGATGACGCCGGGTGTCATCTTTTCGAGACCCTTGAGCCAAGGACCTTCACCTCCGCGCACGGTCTCGACTCCGTCGATGATGGCGAGATCGATGGGGCGAATGCCGTTCTGATCGACCAGGATGCGGGGAACGCGATAGCCGGGGTCGCGCGGCGAATCCGGATGCAGCTCGGCATCGACTACGGAGGGCGCGGGCGTCGTTCCTTCGTGCAGGACAGCGACACGCTCCTGGGTAGGCCGCTCGTTGCCGGTGGGGCCGCAGTCTCCGCCATAGAGCGAGCAGGGGGTGTTGCCGAAGTTGTTCTTCATGGTCATGGTGACGCCTGCGACCCAGTGGTTCTTCAGCTTGGCCATCGAGGCGTAGACGTCGCACTGGTAGAAGGCCGGGTTGAGGTGGTAGGCGGGATAGGCGTATCCGCCCCAGGGCACCTTTACGCGCACATATTCCTTGTAGTTGCCGAGGTTCTGCACGTTCTCCCAAACGACCGGCACGCCCATGTTGTTGATCGCGTGTACGTCGAGGCCGTAGCGGGCCCACAGGGCGAGATCCTGCTCGGCGGGGAAGAAGCTTTCAATCATGCGAACGCGGCGTGCGCCCGCCTTGGCGAAGAGATGCACGGTCGCCGCTACCGAGAGCGGATCGGTGCGATAGGGAAGTTCCGGGGTGAGGGGCCAGTTCTTTGGATTTCCGGTGAGATTGAGCTTGAGGGCGACGGTCTTGCCGCGCACCAGCTTCTCGATGCCGCCGATCTGGTCGAAGGCGAGGGAGAGTTGCTGCTCATACTTTGCGTAATCGCGGCAACGCACGATCGCGACGCGGCTTGCCGGAGCCTCGGCCTGCATCAGCTTCGGACTGTAAAGTGCCGCCAGCGTTGCAGCACCTGTGGTGGCTAGCATCTCTCGTCTGTTCATGACTTTCGCTCCTCACCGACATGCTACTCCGGATTTTGTCGCTTCGGCGTGCTTCAAGCAGCTGGATAGCGAAACTGAGCCCAAACCTGTCGACATCCCCCTCAATTTGCCAACGCCTCGGACATTCGCGTTTCAGTTGCATCCAACCCGGAAACTGAAACTAATGTTTCAACGTCAGGAACATGGAACACCCAGCGTCCTGCTATTTTCGATTAGTTTAGATAGGGTGAAACTATTGAGCCGCCGAAAAGCCATCTTCTTCTGTCTCGTCTTATTGTCGCTTTATTGCATTCAACGAGGACTCGCGGCGTCGCAGAGCCAAGCGCCTGCCGCGACTGGTTCGCAGCCGTCAGCCGCTCCGGGCCAAAACGCTTCTCCCGCGCCGCAGCAACAGGGGCAGCCTGCCGCCGGGGCGCACGGAGAAGACCCCGCTGTCTCGCAGATCATGAGGCAGATGATGGGTTTTAGTGACCATCGGGAGATTCCTCCTGAGGTCGTGGAGCGCGGCAAGAGCCAATACAGCGTGAGCTGCTCCTTTTGTCATGGCTCGGATGCCAGGGGCGGCTCGATCGGGCCGAACCTGCTTCGCTCGGAGGTTGTGCTGCAGGACCAGAACGGCGAGTTGATCGCTCCGATCGTTCACGGCTCGCGCGCGCAGAAAGGTATGCCTGCGATTGAGCTGACCGACGCGCAGGTTGCCGACATTGCCGGTTTTCTGCACAGTCAGAAAGTCGGAGGCCGTGACTTTGGCAATCGGGACGTCATCAACATTGTCGTCGGCAATGCGACTACCGGTAAGGCCACCTATGGCAAACTGTGCGCGTCATGTCATGCCAACGCCCAAGACTTCCAATATCTGATTGACGCGATTCCCGATCCAAGGACCTTTCAACAGGCGTGGCTGTTGCCGGGCAGTCCGGGAAACATGGGCTTTGGCGGGCCTCCCAGTAAATATCCTGGCAGCAAAGTGCCACCAGTGACCGTCGCCGTTACCGTCGATGGCAAGACGACGACCGGGACGCTCGAGCGGATCGACGATTTCTATGTTGCGCTGAAGACGCCTGATGGCGCGACGCGCAGCTTCGAGCGCGTCGGCGAAAACCCCAAAGTGGAAATCCATGACCCGGTCCATGCGCATCGCGAGATGTTTCGGACCATCAAGGATTCTGAGATTCACGACATCACGGCTTACCTGGTGACTTTGAAATGAAGACGGCGCTCTCGTATTGCTTCGGCATTCTCTTTTTGATCTTTCCTATGGGCGCGGCGGCACAGAGTCTCGATCCTGCCGACATCCTGACTCCGAAACCGGATTCGTGGCCTGTGTATTCGGGTGACTATTCGGGCCAGCGCTACAGCACGCTCACGCAGATCGACACAAGCAACGTAAAGAACCTGTCTCTTGCCTGGGCCAATCGCGTTATGACCGGCGTCGCGGGGAATCCTCGTGCTCCGAAAACGATTGTGGGAGGTGTTGGTTCTACAGAGGCAAACGCGCAGGCGAATATTCGTGGCGCCATTCTGCTGGTCGATGGCACGCTCTACGTCACGACGCCCGACAACACCTGGGCGCTCGATGCGCGCGACGGACATGAGCTGTGGCATTACTTCTGGAAGACGCGGGGCGGCACGCATATTGGCAATCGCGGCGTTGGGATCTGGCATGATCGCGTGTTCTTTGAGACCCCCGACGACTTTTTGATCTGCCTGGATTCCAAGACCGGGCAGGAGATATGGAAAAAGGAGATTGCTCCGTTCAGCCTTCAGTATTTCTCCACCATGTCGCCGATTGTTATCGGCGATCATCTGCTGGTCGGCACGGGGAACGATCTGGACGAGCCGGGGATCCTGCAATCGTTCAATCCGAGAACGGGAGAGGTTGAGTGGAAATGGTATGCCGTCCCCATGAAGGCGGGAGACCCCGGACTGGAGACCTGGAAGAACCTCGATGCTGCTTCCCATGGAGGCGGCAACGTTTGGGTTCCTGGCTCTTACGATCCGGAGTCGCATCTCTACATCTTTGGCACCGCGAATCCCACCGCGGCGTACACCTCGGATTCCCGGGGGCCGGGAGCCAACCTTTATACGTGCGCGCTGGTCGCTGTCGATGTGGAGACCGGGAAGATGAAGTGGTACTACCAGACGTCTCCGCATGACACGCATGACTTTGACTCCGCACAGACGCCTGTCCTGGTCGATGGAACCTGGGAGGGGAAACCACGGAAGCTCGTCTTAACCGGCGCGCGGAATGGTTACTTCTTCGTGATCGACCGCCTGACGGGGGAGCATCTGTTGACCTCCAAAATGGTGGACTCTCCGAACTGGGCGCAGAGCGAGTATGACAAGAACGGCGCTCCGCAGAGAATTCCGGCAAAGGACTTCGATCTGGGAGGAGCTTTGGTCTCGCCGTCTAACGGCGGCATCGTGAATTGGCCTCCTCCCGCTTTTAGCCCGCAAACCGGGTTGTTCTACGTAAATGTCACCGAGAGCTATGCCATGTATTACCTGGCTACGAAAGATCCGCGTGGCGCGATGGGCCTCGGTGGCAAGGATGAGTTGAGCCTTGGTTCTCTGGGCCAATATCTGCTGGCAATTGATTACAAGACGGGTAAAAGCCGTTGGCAGCGGCGTTATCCGGGGATCGCGACTCCCAGCATTCCTAACGGGGTCATGACCACGGCTGGCCATCTGCTGTTTGCGCCAGATGCCGCAGGAAACCTCATCGCCTATGACGCCGCGACGGGAACCCCTCTTTGGCATACGTACATCCATGTGAGCAATGCCCCCCAGACGTATATGCTTGACGGCCATCAGTACATTTTGAGCGCCGGCGGCGATACGTTGTATGCGTTCCGCTTGAATTGAGTCGGACGCATCATTCAGCAGCCTGCTTGGACGAAAACTGACCACTTCGACGGGCGCGATTTCTCGTGCGTCGTGTGGGTTTCACCAACCCGACTGAGTCGAGGCTGTTTTGTTTCCAGGGCTCGACTTTGGGTCAAGCGCCAGCGGGCTCTTGCCGGATCACAGGTCGTGATAGGTAATGGTTCTGCGTTCGATGTTGGAACGCTGAAACTCAGGCTCCGGCTCGACCCGATAGCAGACAACTCGTTCGGTCCAGTTGCCGTGGGTGTCGTAACGATAATCCAGCCGATTGTGCTGGACGGTGACGCGGTCTGTCGAATAGTGCGCCTTTCCGGCCTCATCGAAATCTGCTTCGCGGCTTTTATGTTCCACGGTCTCCTCGACGGGATTGCGATGGGAGTCGTAACGATAGGTCGTAGAGTCTCCGCCGAGGCTACCCATTTGGAACTCGCGTTTGACGAGCCGGTTTTGGGCGTCGTATGCGTAAGTTGTGCTTGTGAGCGTCTCGCCCAATACCTGCTGAAGCTTGGCAGCCATTGCCTCGCGATGTTCGGGTGGGAGGCGATCCAAGATGCTTCGGTATGGGGACTCTTCGCTGCCGTGTGTCTTCTCGCTCAACAACCGCCCTTCGCTGTCGCGCTCGAAGGAAACGCAATTTACCAGGCGATGGCTTGCATCGTGAAATAGAACTTTGGTGGGGAGATCTTTTTCGTCGTAGGTGACGGTCATCGTTGTCGCTCCCGGCGCGCCGTAGCTCGAGTCCGTTCCTTCAACGGCATAGCCGGTGCTTGCTCCGCAGGCGCTGCCGGTTTCGCAGTCCGATTCGGCAGGAAGAGGGAAGAGGAACCGCACCTTGGTCTTTTCGCCGTTGGCGCCGTAGCTGCAGGCCTCAAGGTCCGTTTGGGTGTCGTCCTGGTTCAGGCGGGCGGTTCGAATGTGGCGGCCAGTCTCATCGTAGAAGTACAGTGTCTTGTCGATCGCCTCTTCGCTCGTCCAAGAGTGAGTTTCGGTTAACCGGCCAGCGTCGTCGTAGAGCCATCGCGAATGGGCAATCGATCCGTCGGGGTTGTGAGAATCGCTCGTGCTGACTTTTCCATCGGGACGGAAGGCGATCAGGCTGAAGTGTCCAGCTGGTTGCCAATCGTCCTGATTGGGATCCCAGGTGGCGAACTCGGTCTTTAGAGATTTCACCGGGCCGTGAACTTTCCAGTTTGTGATGTCAGTCATCGGTCCCTCGCTCGTTGCGCTCTCTGAGACGAACTATATCGAAATCCTGCTCCGCTCTGTTCCGGGCAGTCGGGGAAGGGGAATTCCGTAACACTTGATTACTCATTTGCTGAGTGCGATTCCGACTCCATCATGTAGACTTCTCTCTCAGATTGACATCGATGCTGGTTTGATTGCTGGGCTTGTTGTCGGGCCAAGAACCGGCGGGCTTTTGCCCTGTTTTGGGCTTTCTGTTTTGAGTGGGCATGACTGAGATTGCTGCTGGTTCGGTTGTTTCGCATTACCGCATTCTTTCGCCGGTGGGCGAGGGTGGCATGGGTGTGGTTTACCTGGCCGAGGACATCACCCTTAGCCGCCGGGCGGCGCTGAAGTTTCTCCCTGAGAAAAACCATACGGACGCGGCGTCGCTGGAGCGGTTTTTGCGCGAGGCGCGGGCGGCTTCGGCGCTGAATCATCCCGGCATCTGCACCATTTATGAGTTTGGCGAGCATGAGGGGCGCTCGTTTCTGGCGATGGAGTTCCTTGAGGGCAAGAGCCTGGACAAGGCGCCAACGACACAGCCGATGGCGCTTGACCGGTTGCTCGACTTCGGGATTCAGGCGGCGGATGCTCTGGATGCGGCGCACCGCAAGGGGATTGTCCATCGGGACATCAAGCCGGCGAATTTGTTTCTATCTCCTTCAGGGCAGTTGAAGGTTTTGGACTTTGGGCTGGCGAAGCTGACGGAGGCCACTGGCCAGGATGGAACGGGGGACGCGACAAGCGATCCGAATGCAGCGACGGCGGCGAATTCGCTGACGAGCGCAGGGTCGGCGGTGGGGACGGTTGCGTATATGTCCCCGGAGCAGGCGCGGGGCGAGAAGCTGGATGCGCGGAGCGATTTGTTTTCGCTGGGCGTGGTGCTGTACCAGCTGGCTACGGGGAAGCATCCTTTTGGTGGGACGACGACGGCGGTCATCTTTGACAGGATTTTGAATCATGCGCCGACGGCTCCGCTGGAGTTGAATGCGACGCTGCCGGCGGAGTTTGGGCGGATTCTGAACAAGGCCCTGGATAAGGACCCGGACCTGCGGTATCAGTCGGCGGCGGATATGCGGGCTGACTTGAAGCGGCTGCGGAAGGAGACGACTTCGGACCGGGCGATTGCGTCGGCGGCTTCTTCGGGGTCGATTCCTGTTGCTGGTGCGGTGTTGGCTTCGGGGGCTTCGTCGTCTGGGGCGAATGCTGCGGCGGGAGTGAGTGCGGTTTCGGGTGCGAGCGCTGCGGCGACTTCCGGCATTGGGGTTGCGGCGAAGCCGGCGGGTAGTGGAAAGGTTTGGGTGATTGCTGCGGTGGCCGCGGTGGTTGTGGCGGCCCTGGCTTTTGCGGTCTGGAAGTTTATGCCGCGGAACACCCCGTTTTCCAATGTGAGGCTGCGGCAGATCACCGACAGTGGCGACGCGTTGATCCTGGCGATGTCTCCGGACGGGAAGACCCTGGCGCTGGTGAAGGACTACAAGGGCCAGGAGTCGTTGTGGCTGCGCAATCTTCCGACGAACGCGGAGACCCAGATTCTGCCTCCGTTTGGCGGGCACTATGTGGGGCTGGCGTTTGGGGTGGATGGGAACAATCTGTATTTCTCGCGGAGTTCGGAGGACAGCTCTTACATCCGGACACTGTATTCGATTCCGGTGTTTGGGGGGACGCCTCGGGCGCTGATTCGCGATGTGGATAGCGCGCCGAGCTTTTCTCCGGATGGGCAGCGGTTCGTCTTTTTGCGACAGACGCCGGAGCTGAAGGACCATTTCGCCGAGATGCATGTGGTGAATGCGGACCTGAGCGGGGACGAGCTAATCTACCACGGGGACAATCCGTCGACCTTTCCGTACTGGTCGCCTGACGGGAAGACGATTGCGTGGAATGAGGCAAGGAACGGCCGCGAGACGTTCTACCAACTCTACGATGTGGCGTCGAAGCGGATGCGGACGGTGCCGGCGCCGGCGGAGCTGGAGTACGGGCAGTATTTCGGGTGGATGCCAGATGGTGAGAGCCTGGTTACAACTTACTTAAGGCAGCAGTCCGACCTGGTCCAGATTGGTTTGCTCGACTTGTCGTCGGGGCGGATCAAGCCGATTACGAACGATCTAAATACCTATAGTTTTGTGGCGATCGCGGGGGACGGTCACAAGTTTGCGGCGGTGTCGTCGACGCTGGATTCGGAACTTTCGTTTTATAAGAGCGAGGGTGGGACAGCCGTGTCGACGGCCAACCTGAAGATCTCTCCAGTCGCTTTGGCCTGGCAAGATGCGAGCCATATCGCATTTATCGGTCATGGGCGAATCGATCTATACGATCGCGAGAAGCAGGCAGTGGCCCCGAGTCGATACCGGGGAGATCCAGGTGGGCGGGTTTATAGGCGCTTGTGCGGATGGAAGGATCGTGTTCACCGGCATTCCGAAAGGTGTGAACCACTCCGAGGCGTTCCGGGTGAACGCCGATGGTACCGGAGTATCGCAGCTCACCAAGTCCAAACTGGTTCGCGGACCACAGTGCCTGACAAGCGAGGTAGTGGACTACACCGAGCTGGACGGAACAACCGCTATCGCCTGGAGCATTCCGCTGGCGGGCGGCACGCCGCGCAAGCTTTTTCGGCATCGGGCACGAACCCGGTTGCATTCTCGCGTGATGGGATGGTGGCGGTGGGGCGCACCGCTGGAAGCGATGTCCACGATGAGAGGATATTGGCGGAGGCGCACGACCTGGCGCATCCCGACTCGGCGGCGAAGCCGCTGACCCTCGATAAGCGGTGGTCGGTGCAGCGCTGGCATCTCTCTCCGGATGGGAAGTATTTGGTGTATCCGATCATCGAAAAGGGCCAATGGTCTCTGTTTTCGCAGCCTTTGGATGGGAGCGCGGGGAAGGCGATCACCGAGGCTTTGCCGATTCCGATTCGCGATTATGGGTGGTCGCCGGATGGGAGCCAGTTTGTGGTGCTGCGCGAGCAGTCGAACTCGAATGTGCTGTTGATTACGGATCAGGGGACGGCCCGCTGAGTCGACGCCAATCAAAGTGATTGGTTGAGCATTGCCAGCCCGCAGATGCTTCCCCTTCGCTTCACTCAGGGTCAGGATGACATTTGTTCAGGCTGGGGGATTTGCCCGACCCACCCTTCGCAAGAAGGGGCGAAGGATGGGGCACCCATATCGCTGTCGAAAATGATGACTACGTTTAGGCGGAGACGGCTCCGGCGCGGGGCTTGGTTGGGGCTTTTTGCGGGACTGGGACTGCCTGCTGCCGCTGCTTTTTGTCTTCATGCGAGATGAGCAGGGCTTCGAGCTGGCGGACGAGGTCGGAGGTGTTCATGGGCTTGACGAGCATCTCGTCGGCGCCGTCTTCCTGCCATTCGGAGTCGGGGAGGGGGAAGGCGGTCAGCATGGCGACGGCAGGCTGGTAGGCTGCTTTGCGGGCGGCGGAGACGACTTCGTTACCGGCGGTGTCGCTTTCCATGCGCATGTCGGTGATGACCATGTGATAGGTGTGGAGCGGATCTTCAGCTTTGCCTCTTTGGCGGAGGCGGCGGTTTCGACCTCGAAGCCGTTGATTTCAAGAACTGCCTTGAGGGTGAGCAGGATGGCCAGTTCGTCGTCGACTAGCAGGATGCGGCGCTTGATCATGGTGGGACTGCTCCGGAGACTAAGACTTACAGATGTATTTTAGCTGCTTGTGCGGGATCGATGTTGAAGGGTTCGTCCGAGTTGACTGACCCAACAATGAACACTTACAGCGTTGATAGACTGGACAACGTGGAAGCATATCACGTTGAGAACTTTGGCTGCCGGGCGAGCCGGGCGGATGGCGAGGCGATCGCCTCGGGCCTGCGGCGGGCTGGGTTGCGGGAAGCCGACGATCTCGGTGTGGCGGCCGTCGTGATTCTGAACACCTGTAGCGTGACGGCCGAGGCGGACCGGGATGCGCGGGCTTTTCTGCGGAAGGTTCGGCGAGCGAATCCTGAGGCGCGGGTGGTGTTCACGGGATGCTATGCGCAGCGTGCTCCGGAGGAGGTTGCGGCGCTTGATGGCGTGGATGTGGTGGTTGGGAATAGCCATAAGTCATTGGTTGTGGACGCGGCGATTGGGTTGGTCGCGGGAGCGTTCCTCGGAGCAATTGATATCGGTTGATTCGCTGCTGGTGAAGACTTCGTCGGCGTTGCGGAGCGCGACGTGTGTGGCATGATCCGCTGTTTGCTCATAGCGAGATTGCAGCGTTGCCGTTTGCTGCTGATGCTCATCAGACGCGGCCTAATCTGAAGATTCAGGATGGGTGTGGGAACCGGTGTTCGTTCTGCATTATTCCGGTGACTCGGGGGCCGAGCCGTTCGGTTTCGCTGGATGAGTGTTTGCGGGCGGTGGAGCGAGTTTGCTGAGTCGGGCGGGAAAGAGTTGGTGCTTTCGGGCATCAACCTGGGGCGCTGGGGTCGCGATCTTTCTCCGGTGGCGCGGTTTGAGGAGCTGGTCGCGGCGATTCTGGAGCGGACGGCTCTGCCTCGGTTGCGGATCAGTTCGGTTGAGCCGATGGATTGGTCTTCGGAGCTGATCGGGTTGTTTCGGCAGTATGGTTGTGGCGAGCATCCGCGGCTGGCGCGGCATGTGCATCTTCCGCTGCAGTCGGGTTCGGATGCGGTGCTGCGGTGGATGCATCGGCGGTATCGTCCCTGGCACTATGCGGCGAAGGTGGAGGAGATTCGCGCGGCGCTGCCGGATGCGGCGATTGGCGCGGATGTGATGATCGGCTTTCCGGGGGAGAGCGAGGCTCTGTTTCGGGAGACTTACGATTTCATCGAGCGGCTGCCGTTCACCTACCTGCATGTCTTTCCGTTTTCGGCGCGGCCGGGGACGGCGGCCTTTGCGATGCATGGGGCGAATCCGGTGCATGGCGAGGCGGTGAAGGAGCGGAAGGCGGCTTTGAAGGCGCTGATTTCGAGGAAGAATGAGGCGTTTCGGGCGCGGTTTGTGGGTCGGGAGCTTTCGGTGGTGACTTTGCAGGGTGGGGATTCGGCTGTGACTGAGGCTTTGTCGGATAACTTTATTCCTGTTCAGTGAGTGGTGGTTGGGCGGCGAATGAGCTTTTGCGGGTGAAGGATTGAGGGTTTGACTGCGGATGGACTGGTGCGGCGCGTTTGTTCGCGAGCCGCAGGTCCGGAGTTCAGATAAACCAGGATCGAAAGACAATTCTGAGCGGTCATTAAGGAGTTAGTCGTGCGAAATCTCAGGGTTTCGGGTAACCGGCAGATTGTTCTATGCAGCCATTGGCATGGTATGCTCGACGGCTGTAATTATCGAATCGATCGGACTTTGAGAGGGAAGCTGTCATGTCATTGCTTCGCAACGATCGTGGTCTGTCCATTCATCATTCGGCGTTCAATTACATGTTCAGAAGACGTGAGCGTACGGGAGTGGCAGATAGGTGGAAGATCTGGCACAGCTATGTGAAGCTCATGTGTCTATCACAGGCAGCGATTAGGGTGCCGGTCTGCCGGTAATTGAATTGGATGCAAGATCCAACAACGTTCGCCAAGGAAATCTTCGCCGAATTTGAACACTTGCTCCGATCAGGGTCAGCGCGCGTGCTGCCGTAAAGCTTTTGGCGCGGGGAAAACTGAGGAGAGCCAGGGCTAGAGCCCGTAATTGCATTGCTGTGTCTCCCCGGCCTGAAGGCCGCGCGCTTCCAACGGAATAGCCTTGTGGCAGACTCGCAACCGCTGTCCCAAAAGCTCGGGCCGTGGGGCAGCCGGTCTGCTGAGATGGCTGGGAAGCAGCAGTCTCGATGCTCAAGGTTTACAGGCTCATCGTGTTTGCCGGGGACGGCCTTGGGTTCCGAGAGCAAGGCCCGTGATGAAGTCGTTCTCGGACAGTCCGCAACCAGCCTCATCTCATACTGGTATACTTACGAGGCGAGGGGAGACTCCCTTCGTGCAATGGAGGACTCATCGACAAGCGTTCGGCAAAATCATTTATCCGCATTAACGAAAAGATTCGCGCGCGCGAAGTGCGCGTCATCGACGATGCCGGCAATCAGCTCGGCATTCTGGCCCCTTTTGAGGCGTTGAAGATTGCGCGCGAGCGCGGCCTGGACCTGGTGGAAGTCTCGCCCAGCGCGGTTCCGCCGGTTTGCCGCATTCAGGATTACGGCAAGTTCCTCTACGAGAAAGACAAGAGTGATCGCGCTGCCCGCAAGAAGCAGAAGATCATCGTCGTGAAGGAAGTGAAGTTCTCGGTAACGGTCGACGAGCACGATTACCAGACCAAGAAAAACCAGGCGGTCCGCTTCCTGACGGAAGGCGACAAGGTGAAGGCCTCGCTGCGCTTCAAGGGGCGGCAGATGGCGCATCGCGAGCTTGGGTATGCGATCGTGAACCGGCTGATCCAGGATATTGGGGACAATGGTGTGGTCGAGTTCATGCCGCGCATGGAAGGTACGACGCTGCATGCGATTCTTGCTCCGGGCAAGAAGGTTGAGGCGGCTAAGGCTAAGGCTGCTGTTGCGGCTGCTCCGAAACCGGCTGCTCCCGCGGCACCTGTTGCGGCGCAGGCTCCTGCTCCTCCGGCAGCGGTTTCTCCGGCTTCCGTTTCGTCCCAGTCTTAGATCAAATCCAAAGTGCGCTTTTGTGAATCCCACCCTACGCGATAGTGCCGCGTAGGATGGGGCACCCATTTTGCTTGCTGGGATAGGGATTCGGACGAAGCTCTCGATCCTCCCACATCTCCACCCCAGCGACAAAGACCTGTCGCCGGGACCCTGGTCTCGCGGGTTTTACCGTGCCCAGATAGGGGCACCTATTTTGGTGGAGGACGGGGAGAGGCGCAGATCCTTTAAGAGAATGGGGCACGCCCGGTCGTAGTGATTGAGGGTTAAGTCGTTGGACCAGAGCCGTCCGGAGGAAGTATCTCCGTGGCGGCTTTTTCGCTCGGTTCGAGAGTTGGCGGTTTGCGGAAGGCGTAGACGACTGCGAGGAGCGGTGGCGCGAGTAAGACTCCCCAGAACGGAATTACGACTCCCAAAACCAGCGGCACCAAGAGCGAGGCCCAGATGGGGACGCGGCTGACGCGCTTCATGAGCTGCGGCTGGAGCAGCAACTGGTCGATGACGACGATGACTGCGTAGAGGCAGAGCAGGTAGAGCAGCCGTTCCATGTCGCGGCCGCTAAAGAGGATCGCGAAGACCGGGCCGAGGAGGCCGATGACTGGGCCGAAGTTGGGGATGAAGGTCATGAGCCCGGCGATGAGCGCCCAGACGGGGGCGAGTGGGACGCGGATGAGGAGCAGGCCGATGAGCCAGAGGATGGCGCAGCAGAAGGCCTCGATAGTGGCGGCGCGCCACCAGTTGACGAGGGCTTTGCCGGCGGTGGCTCCGTGAGTTTTGAAGTCGGAGAGCATGAGCTTCGAAATTCCGCGTTGTCGAGGAGGATGAGTGCCGGCGAGATGGAGATGAGCGTCGAGCGGCCGACTCAGCCGAAGGTCAGCGATGCTTCTTATGGTAACTGACGCAGTCGATGCGAGGCGGCGGTCCGATCGCGGTTTGAGGCGGTGTTGGAGTCTCCGGCGTTTCCTGAATTTGCATTCATGGTTCAAGTTTTTTGTTGGCGTCGAGCAGGTCTCCTCCGCGAAAGTTGAACTGTGTCAGAATGTTACCCACTGCGCTCACGGGTATCCGTGGGCGAAGAAGCGCTCAAGGAGCGAGGGACGAGCCGGCTTCATCGATCGGCTGGCGCGTGCCGGAGTGGAAGGTTATGTCTGACGTTCCAATCGATATTTCAGAGGGCCACGTCGAGCAGCCCGTGGAAAGAGCAAGCGTTGCGGGGATGCGGCCGCCGAGTGATACGAAAGGGAAGACGCCGCTGGTCGCGGTCCTCGGTGTGCATGGGGTAGGCGCTCATGCCGCGGGCGAGACGGAGAACGCCATGGCGGATTTGCTGATGGCGCTGCCGGCCGGCGATGCTCATGCTGCCCGCTACTTCGAGACATTCAAGATGGTGGGACTGCAGATTCCTCTACAGCCGGTTGGGGATGTTGAGCCTGATCCGCCGCCGAAAAAAACGATCGTGGGAAAGATCCTAGATCTCTATGAGGAACGCAGCGTAACTTTCTCCAAAAAGGCGACGAAAGTCGTTGAGGCGCGCGCGGTTGCAGGCGAACCGAAGCTGCGACGCGGAGAGGTCGGCAACGAATATACGAGCTTGATCCTGAGGGATTATGAGGGCGGGGCAAAAGGGGACGTTTATGTGACTACGCGTCTCGAGGGAGGGCGCGACGCGGGTGCGCCGGGAGGGGCGGCGAAGGTCCATATTTACGAGGTGTTGTGGGCGGACCTCGCGAGCCCCGACAGCACGTTCCTGAGCTTCTTCGTAGCGCTGTTCCAGCTCTTGCTGCATCTTGGGAGCTTGAGCCGAATCGCCGTGGATACGGGATCGGTGGAGAACAAGGGCGCAGTTTGGAGCTTTTATCTGGCGATGCAGCGATATGCGGTGCGCATGCTGCAGATCGCGCTTCCCTTGTTCAAAGTCATTCTATTGATTGCGGTGCTTGCGTATGTTCCGGCGGCTCTGAAGGACAAGCTGCCCTCTTCGTTTCCGCCCTTGCTAGCGGCGCTGGGCGCTACGGTTCTTGCCTTCCTTGTGCTGGGCAAGCGGCGGAAACCGTTGGCGGTGAATCCGTGGCTGTGGTCGCTGCTGGCGCTGGTTCCGGCGGTGATCGGCGCGGCGGTGGGAGAGGCTTTGTTTCTGCGCCCAGGGCTGGAGATCGCGAGTTCGCTGTTGAGTTGGGTACTGCTCGGCGGCCCGCTGCTTTTCTACATTCTGAGCAACTATCAAGAGGTCAGGAAAGGCGTGGCGATCTCGGGAGGGATTGCCTATGTTCTTTGCCTGGCGATCTTCGGCTATTTTATTTTTCACCTGGGAGTGGATGTTGCGCAGGCGACTTTCTGGATGGTGGAGTTGCTGGTTGCAGCGATTCGCGTCTCCTGGATATTTCTCATTGCGTTCGCATTCCTAGCGCTGGTGAGCGGCAGCCTGGTGTGGCGGTTGCAGCGAGATGATGGGAAGCGAGCCAGGGCGCGGGCGGCAGTGCGGACGAGCCGCTTCGCTCTCGCTCTGCCATCGGCACTTTTCCTGGTGGTGACTTCGCTGATCTCGGGCGCCATCTATTACGCGACGAGGAAGATTGCGCCTACTGCGTTTTCCTCGGTGCTTGACCATCAGCTCTGGGGTCTCGATTGCCTGGTGCGGTACCATCTCATTCCCAATCCTTCCTGCCTGGATTTTCCCGGTAACTATTTTGAGAGCCTGCTGGTGTGGGAGGTTGGTTATCAGTTTCCTCTCACTCTGGGACTGTTTTTTCTAGCGATGTTTCTGTTGATCTGGTGGGCGCTGCCGGGCGTGATGACGGAGACATTTCCGCTGCGCCAAGAGCAGAAGCCTCCTCGGTCTTCGACGAATGCCGAGTCGGTCGCACTGGGGAGCTGGCTGTCGAGAGGGCTGGATGCTACTTCGGTAGTGACGTTCTTGTTCTGGAGTTCTATTTTTCTAGCTCCTCCGTTGTTTTATCTGATATCGCATTTCTCGGAGCAGTTCCGGAATTTGCTGGTGCAGACTACTCAGTGGATCATCGACAATCCAGCTCTGGCGATCTCGGGGCCGGTGTTGGCGGCGGTGGTGAAGTATGGCAGTCCGGTGCTGGCGACGGTGCTCGATGTCGACACTTATCTGCGCACGACGCCTCAAGAAGAGCCGCCTCGGGCGAAGATCATCGAGCGATACGTCTCGACGCTGCGCTATCTGGCGAGCTATCGCGATGCCGACGGCCGTGGTTATGACTCGGTGGTGATCGTCGCGCATAGCCTGGGTGCTTTGATCTCAGGGGACTTGCTGCGGTATCTACATTGGCAGAAGAAGCTTGGTGCGATGGGATTTGCGACGGAATCGCAAGGCGGGATTCCGATTACGCTGTTTACGATGGGGAACCCGACTCGTCAGTTGCTGAACCGATTCTTTCCTTATCTATACGATTGGGTGCGCGATGAGCCGGACAACGGACTTCGGCCGTTGCCGGGGTTGGCTGCTGCTCCGCCAACAATTGATCCGGCGGCGGAGAGTTTGCCTGATCCGAAGGACCTGGGCGTTGCGCGCTGGGTGAACGCTTATCGGAGCGGCGACTATGTGGGGCGTTCGCTTTGGGTGGACGAGTGGTACGACCGCACGAGCGTGGGAGTGGGACGGTATCCGCAACAGATTTACAAGGCCAGCGATGGGGTGCGAACCGAGATGTGCATCGGCGCCGGCGCTCATACGCATTACTGGGACGATACGGCTCCGGATGTTGCGGAGGAGTTGAATTTGTTGATTTAGGCGGGTGGTGTCCGCTGATTTGGTCATTCAATAGGGCGTGTTCGTCTAGCCGCTCCCGTTGAAGGAGCGCATAACGAGGGGCCGCGGTCGTCTACGCATTAGGGACTCGGACAGGGAGACTGTTTCTCTAATCTTTCCTCCAAACCTATGTCGCCACTGTGAGCCACGCATTTGTATATTTCCTCCGAGAAAATGTATCGCCGGAAGCCGCCCACCCTGACCACCCACCCTTCGCAAAGAACGCGAAGGATGGGGCACCCTCATCGCTAAAACTGCGGATCCTTCGACTCGGCCCTCTGGCCCTTTGCTCAGGAAGACAACATTGGGGGTACTGATGGGGCTAGTTCCTAAATGTTGCCTTTGCGCATTTCTTCGGCGAGGTGCTCGGAGGCGCGCATGGCTAGGGCGGAGATGGTCATGGTGGGGTTTTGCCAGCCTCCGCTGACGAAGCTGCTGCCGTCGACGACGATGAGGTTCTTGATGTCGTGGCTTTGGCACCACTTGTTGAGGACGCTGGTTTTGGGATTGTCGCCCATGCGGCAGGTGCCTAGCTCGTGGATGCTGTAGCCGGGCGGGTTGGGGTCGTAGTTTTTGGAGAGGACCTCGAAGCCGGCGGCGTGGGCGAGTTCGCGTTGCGGTATCGACGGCGTCGCGAGCCATGTTGAATTCGTTGTCGGTGTATTTGGTGTCGATGTGGAGGACGGGGATGTTCCAGGCGTCGATGACGGTCTTGTTGATGCTGACGTGGTTTTCGTAGCGGGCGAGGACCTCGCCCATGATGTTGCATGGACACGCCGCTGCCGTGGTAGCTCTCGAGCTTCTTTTGCAGCTCGACTCCGTAGGCGGCGAAGTTGCGCGGGGCGATGCCGCCGCTGCTGCTCCAGACATTGAGAGCGTAGCCGCCGTAGAATCCGTCGGCCCTGGTGGTGAGGTTGCGGAAGCGGGGGATGATGGCGCTGCCATCCATCATGGCGGAGGTGGATTTTCCGTCGCGCGCTTCGGGGACGGAGAATTGCGCGCCTGCTCCGTAGATCTGGTCGATGAGGTAGTGGCCCATCACGCCGCTGGAGTTGGCGAGCTTCGAGTTTAAGAGCAGGCGGGTGCTCTCGAGGGTGCCGGCGGCGAGGACGACGACGCGCGCTTTGACGGACATTTCGCGGCGGGAGATGCGGTCGACGAAATGGGCTCCGTTGATGAGGCCGGTGTTTTTGTCGGCGCGTGAGCTCGCGGACGACGACGTTGGGTATTGCTTCGAGCTTGCCGGTGGCGAAGGCGTCGGGCAGAAGCAGATTGATGGAGCTGGCGAGGCCGTCGATGCCGAGCGAGGTGCGCTGGCGGCAGAGGGGGATGCTTCGTTCCTTGGCGACGGCGTCGAGGCGGTTGAGGCTTTCGGGCCACGCGCGAGTGTCGGGGATGAAGTTGCCGTCGGGGAATTGCGGGAGGTTGTTGGGAAGTCCCTCGACGCGGAAGATTCCTTCGACGCGCGAGTAGTAGGGGTCGAGATCGGCGAGACTGATTGGCCAGTCGTCTCCGTAGCCGCCGTGGGACTTGGCTTTGAATTCGTAGTCGCTGAGCCGGAACGAGGCGCGCGACCAGAAGAGAGAGCGGCCGCCGAAGAGGCGTACGCGCACCCAGTTGTATGGTTTTTGGGGATCGTAGGTGTAGGGGACTTCTTTTTCGTCGACCCAGGTATTGGCGTTGTATTCGTCGGCCTGGAAGACGTGGGGGAGCTGGCCGGGCTGTTTGAATCCGCGAAAGGGGAGAGCGGAGACGGGCTTGACCTCGGTGTCTTTGTGCACGTCGGCGACGGGGCCGGCGTTGAGCATGAGGCAAGAGATGCCTTTTTCGGTGAGGATCTTTGCGGCCATTCCACCGGAGTGGCCGGAGCCGATGATCAGGACGTCAACTATTTCTTCGGACATGAGTGCTTCGGTTCCTTCAGCGGCTCAAGCCGCTTGCATGTTCGATCTTATGGCACGGCTGAAGATGTGCCCCTTCAGAGTGGAACAGCAGATCTTGGCCCCTTTACTTCACTCAGAGTCAGGATGACATTTGCTGCGTGGGGATGTCTGTTCCACCCACCCTTCGCATAGAACGCGAATGATGGGGCACTCTCGTTGCTGAATCCGATGGTTCGAACTTTCGATCCTACGCGGGGTGGTGGTTTGGGTTGCTGCGCTTCGTCGGCGCGGAGCTGTCGTGGTGGAGGTCGGGGTCGATGGGGTACCAGTAGAGGTCTTCGCGGGGCTGTTGACCTTTGGCTTGTTGGGCGTCGGTCCATGCTTGTGAATTCTGTGTGGCTTCGCGGATGTCGGCGTGGGCGATATTGATGAAGTTGGCGTAGGGCTCGGTGGGGGGATTGTATTCGATCCAGGCGCGGAGCCAGGGGCGGATGAGCTGGTCGGCTTGTTCCGGGGTGAGCTCGGCGAAAGATGTGCTGAATTTTTGGGTGGCCTCGGCGTTGAGGCGATCGAGTCCGGACTGATAGAGGCGCTGGCGATCGGGCGGTGAGACGCCGATGAGGAAGTCGAGGAACTTGGGTGCTCCGGCCTCGATGGCTCCGGGGTAGCCGTGATACGGAGGCACCATGAGTTCTGAGAAGCGTTGCAGCGTGGCGAATTGGTGGTCGGTGAAGAAGTTCGCGTTGGTCTGAGCGACGGAGTCGGGCGCGAGGGAGCCGATGGGCAGCGGTTTGGCTTCCATGAGTCCGTGCATCCAGGGGACTGGTGCGGGCGCGACTTTGGGAAGCGCGGCCTGGGCCGCTGCTGTTGCTGTGGTGGAAGATGCGGCGGCTGCCTGCTGGGCTTCGGCTGGTTGGCCGAGCATCCCTTTTGCTGCGACTGAGGCGGCCATCATTGCTTTGACAAAATCGCGGCGTTGCATGGAGCGATCCTCTGCGGCTAAAGCCGCATTTCTCTTAGCTAGTTTGTGGCACGGGTTGGAAATATAGTTCCAACCACCCTTCGCAAAGAACGCGAAGGATGGGGCACCCTCATCTGTCAAACTACAGATACCTTCGACTTCGCTCAGGACAGGCTCTTCGGCTTCGCCTCAGGATGACATTTGTTCTGCAACAGAATAAATCCAACCCCGACTAGAGATTGCCGCGGGCTTCTTGTTCGCGTTCGATGGCTTCGAAGAGCGCTTTGAAGTTGCCTTTGCCGAAGCTGCGGCTGCCTTTGCGCTGGATGATTTCGTAGAAGAGGGTGGGGCGGTCTTCGACGGGGCGGGTGAAGATCTGCAGCATGTAGCCTTCGTCGTCGCGGTCGACGAGGATGCCGAGGCGTTCGAGCTCGTCGATGGGCTCGTCGATCTTGCCGACGCGGTCCTGCAGCTCGGTGTAGTAGGAGTGCGGGACGGTGAGGAAGTTCGACGCCCTGCTGCTGCAGTCGCGTGACGGTGGCGAGGATGTCGTTGGTGGCGAGGGCGATGTGCTGGACGCCGGGGCCGTCGTAGAAGTCGAGGTACTCTTCGATCTGCGATTTGCGGCGGCCTTCGGCGGGCTCGTTGATGGGGAACTTGACGTAGCCGTTGCCGTTGGCCATGACTTTGGACATGAGCGCGGAGTATTCGGTGGAGATGTCGTTGTCGTCGAAGTGCTGGTAGAGCGAGAAGCCCATGACCTTGGCGTAGAAGTCGACCCACTCGTTCATGGCGTTCCAGCCGACGTTGCCGACGATGTGGTCGATGTGGAGCAGGCCGACGGGGCGGGCGACGGTGTCTTCGGGCATGGCGCGGTAGCCGGGCAGGAAGGCGCCGGTGTAGTTGTTGCGCTCGACGAAGGTGTGGAGCGTGTCGCCGTAGGCGGCGATGCTGGCGATGACGACGTGGCCGTGTTCGTCGGTGAGGGTCGTGGGCTCTTCGATGGAGCGTTGCGCCGCGGCTGGTGGTCTCGCGCCAGGCGCTGGCGGCGTCGTCGACCCAGAGGGCGATGGCGCGGACGCCGTCGCCGTGCTTGGCGACGTGGCGGGCGATCTCGGAGTCGGAGCGGAGCGCGGTGGTGAGCACGAAGCGGACTTTGCCCTGCTGCAGGACGTAGGAGGCGCGGTCGCGGAGGCCGGTTTCGGGGCCGGCGTAGGCGACGAGCTTCATGCCGAAGGCGGCGCGGTAGAAGTAGGCGGCCTGGCGGGCGTTGCCGACGTAGAACTCGACGTGGTCGGTGCCTTTGAGGGGGAGGAAATCCTGATGAGTTTGGGGGAGTTTTTCGACTAGGGTTGCCATGATTCTTTCTCCTGCTGCTTTGCCCGGATGGACGCTTATTTCGCGCGGTGTGCGGGAGCGTCTGGGGCACAGGTCAGAATCGCTCTCGGGATGGAAGGGCTGTCAAACGGGGTGAGATGCGTCAGCAAAACACGTGACGATTTGGTGGAGCTGATGAAGTGCCATGAAGAGCATGCGCAGGCGTGAGCGTCTGAACGGTCTCAATCAAACTCTGAAGACAGCGGTCGGTAAGAGGCGCAGGGTTTCAATGCCGCATGGTTCAAGCACTGGGAGAAGCTGAACCTGCTACAGCGAATCGGACTTTTGATCTTCTCGCCTTGCATCTTTGGGTCTGGCCGTTTCGTTGAAAGGCTAGCTATTGGGTTTGTCCGTGGCATCGATTTAATTAGTCGACCGATGCGGTATTCGTTGCGCGTGGGTCTTTCGGAAGAGCCTTTCACGAAAGGCAAGAGGCTATTGGTTGCGGACCACAGGCGCTTCACCAACTGACGGTGCCGGAAGGCGCCTCACCATAGCGGAACAATCTCGGTCTTGACCAATGGGGCTAGCTCGCGACTCAGAGGTGTTCTGCGGTTTCGCGCGCGGAACCAAAGTCAGACGCTTAATCGTAAACAATAGAACCGGTGTTTGATAGTCACCACAAAGACGACGACAGTTTCCTTCCCGGACTTCGCAGATGATTCGATAATCGCGGACGCGGTAGCGCCACAGGCCATGGCGTTCGTGACGCAAAGGCTTGCCGAAGCGGCGCGGGTCTTCCTCGGTAGCAATGCGCGTGTCCATATAATGAGGATCTCTCGCTGCATGGCCCGGTCGATGGCCTTCAGGTCTCTTTTCGACTCGCGGGTCGTATTCAATCTTCCAGGCCAAGTCTTTTTCTTAACTCGCTGGAAGTGAGTCCGGGCTGAGGATCGGACAAGCGCTCGGATGCGGTCGAAGGTCTTCGGCGTCTTCCTGATAACGTTCGACGATGAAGTCTCGAACGTAATCGGAGACCGGCACGCCTTGCGCCCGAGCGGCGGCGACTAACTCCGCTTCGATCTCCGTCGGGAATGTCCAGCGTTACCGTCATACTTGACGATACGCGATGGGACTAATCCGTGGCAATCCATCAGCGGCGATACCGGACTATTCAGTTCGGGCTGGCGCAACGACACCCGCTGCATTCGCCGAAGCTGATGCGGGGGTAGCCGGGTTTCTTGGCGTGGGCGCGGAGGATGATTTCGTCGCCGTCCTGGAGGAAGGTGCGTTGTTCGCCGTTGGGGAGTTGGATTGGGTGGGCTCCGCGCTGGGTGATTTCGAGGAGGCAGCCTTGGAGCCGGGGTTCGGGCCGGAGATGGTTCCGCTGGCGAGGAGGTCGCCTTCGATTAGATTGCAGCCGTTGCTGGTGTGGTGGGCGATCATTTGGGGGAATGTCCAATAGAGATCGCGGAGATTGCCTGAGCTTATGCGGTGTGGAGCTTGTGAGGCCTCGCGCATTTTCGCGGTAGAGAGGAGGACTTCGACGGTGAGGTCGATAGCTTCTGGCGCTTTGCTGGTGAGATAGGCGAGTGGTTCGGGGTCGTTGGGGGCGCGGGGTTCGGGGGCGACTCGGTAGGGAAGCAGGGCTTCCATTGGGACGACGAATGGAGAGAGGCTGGTGGCGAAGCTTTTGCCGAGGAATGGGCCGAGGGGTTGGTATTCCCAGGACTGGATGTCGCGGGCGGACCAGTCGTTGAGGAGCGAGAGGCCGAAGATGTGTTGCTCGGCGGATTCGATGGGGATGGGTTCGCCGAGCGGGTTGCCGGCGCCGATGTAGGCGGCGACTTCGAGTTCGTAGTCGAGTTGTTCCGTTGGAGCGAATTTGGGTGTGGTGGATTCGGGTGGTTTGGTTTGTCCGCTGGGCCGGCGGATGTCGGTTCCACTTATGACCAGCGACGAGGCTCGGCCATGGTAGCCGATGGGGACCCATTTGTAGTTGGGCAGGAGCGGCTGGTCGGGGCGGAAGAGCTTTCCGACGTTTGTTGCGTGGTGGATGGACGCGTAGAAGTCGGTGTAGTCTCCGACGGCTACTGGTTTGACGAAGTGGGCGTTGGTGGCTGGGATTAGTAGCGGTTCGATGGCGTGGCGTTTTTCGGGTTTGGCGTTATCTCGTCAGCAGGGTGATGAGATTCTGCCGGAGTGAGGACCATTCGACTTTGCCGCAACGCATGAGTGAATTGAGGTTTGGTGCGAGGCAGGCTTCTTTGGTCGCGAGTGCGAGGTGATCGAGTTGGCCGGTGCGGCTGAGTTCGTGCAGGTCGAGGATGTAAGTGCCGATGGCGACGCCGATGTGCGCAGTCTCGCCGCTTGCGAAGGCGCAGTAGGGGAGGCTTTGCAGCGGGAAGCCGATCGCTGGGTCGTTGGCGGAGTCGATCCAACTTTTCCATTTCCAGAAGTCTGGTTGCGTTTGCAGATTCTGACCTCAGGGGCTGAAGCCCTTTCCATTCGTATTGTCTCAATGGCAGGGCTGAAGCCGTGCCCCTTCAAAGAAGAAACTGCAGATCCTTCGCTACGCTCAGGATGACATTTGTTTTGGGGTGAGATTTGTTCAACCCACCCTTCGCGAAGAACGCGAAGGATGGGGCACCCTTATCGCTGTATCCCATGTCCCAACGACAGGGTGTTCAGTCTCATGACATTCTTTCCATGTTGTCTCTAGAGATGCTTTACACTTCTGCGCTCGCGGAGGTGTTGGGGCGATGGCGTGGAAGGCGATGGATATCCAGGAGCAGCGGGTGCGGTTTGTGGTGGCGGCTTCTCGAGGTGAGAAGTCGCATGACGGCAATTATGCACGGAGTTCGGCGATCTCGCGACCGACCGGAGCATTGTGGGTGAAGACGCTGATGCCGAGTCCGGCGTTGCCGGGATCGCCGAGACAGCAGCCGTCGTCCGCACAGCTCGCCTTCGCAGACCATCTGGGAGCTGGAGGAGCGGGTGATCGCGCTGCGGCTGCGCTATGCGGATTGGGGCGCGCGCAAACTGGAAGCACTGCTGAGCGGGGAGGGCGTGAAGCTGGCGCGCAGCACGATCCATCGCATTCTGCTGAGCGCTACGATCTGGTCGAGCCGCGTGACCGTCGCCAGCTGGCAGCCAAGCGCTTCGAGCGTGAGCATCCGAATCAGCTGTGGCAGATGGACTTCAAGGGTCCGAAGAACTGGGCGCAGGCAGTCGGTCCGTTGTCGGTGCTTGACGACCACAGCCGCTACGCAATCACGCTGGCGGCGACCGGCAAGCTGGACGGAGATCTCGTACGTGCGCAGCTGGAGAAGGCCTTTGAGCGCTGCGGAGTTCCCGACGCGATGCTGATGGACCACGGCACGCCATGGTGGAACTGGCAGTCTTTCTCCGGACGCACGCAGCTCTCGCTGTGGATGATGCGGCAGGGCATACGCTTGCTCTTCAGCGGGGTTGCGCATCCTCAGACCCAGGGCAAGGTCGAGCGCTTTCACGGCAGCCTGCAACGCGCGCTCGACCGGCGCGGTCTTCAGCACGAGCCGCAAGCATGGCTGGACAACTACCGCGCCGAGTACAACCAGCTGCGGCCGCATGAAGCACTGGGCATGAAGACTCCGGCGAGCATGTGGAGGCCGAGCTCGCGACGGTACAACCCCAACCCGTCTCCATGGCAGTATCCAGAAAACGCCTGGACACTCAAGGTCGACTGCCAGGGAACCATCGACCTCAAGGGCATCCGCTGGAGGATCGGTAAAACCTTGGCCGGGGAGCGGGTCATGATCCAGCCCCTCGAACAACGCTGGCTGATCTTCTACTGCTCCACACTGGTAAGAGAAATCGACCCACAGGCACAGCGCTCGACGATCCGTCGAGCGCTGGAAAGAAGTGTAAAGCATCTCTAGAGACAACATGGAAAGAATGTCATGAGACTGAACACGACAGGGATTGGGGCACCCGAAACCGCGATCCCACTCAAGCCAAAAGAGGGCTTGAATTGGGCACCCCGACATCGTGTCTTCAGCCGGTGAAGTTGCGTTTTAGGCCTTGCCAGCATTCGTAGTATTCGTGCTGGAGGATTTTGGATTCGAGGGCGTAGCGGGTGGGGCGGACGGCCATGCGGGTCTCGAACATGAAGGCCAGCGTGTCTTTGATGTGGTGCGGGCTTGAGTTCGGCGTGCGGTGGCGCGTTCGAAGGTTTCGGCGTCGGGGCCGTGGCCGGACATGCAGTTGTGCAGGCTGGCTCCGCCGGGGAGAAAGCCTTCGGCCTTGGCGTCGTACTCGCCGTAGATGAGGCCCATGAACTCGTTCATCATGTTGCGGTGAAACCAGGGTGGGCGGAAGGTGTTTTCGGCGACGAGCCAGCGCGGCGGGAAGATGGCGAAGTCGATGTTGGCGTGCCGTGGAGCGGCGAGGGCGAGGTGAGGACGGTGAAGATGGAGGGGTCGGGGTGGTCGAAGCTGACCGTGTTGATGGTGTTGAAGCGGGCCATGTCGTAGGTGTAGGGCGCGTAGTTGCCGTGCCAGGCGACGACGTCGAGCGGGCGAGTGGTTGTAGTGCGAGGTCCAGAGCTTGCCGAGGAATTTGGAGACGACTTCGAAGTCGCCGTCGATGTCTTCGTAGGCGGCGACGGGGTAGAGGAAGTCGCGCGGGTTGGCGAGGCCGTTGGCGCCGATGGGGCCGAGGTCGGGGAGGCGGAAGGGCTGGCCGTAGTTTTCGCAGATGTAGCCGCGGGCTTTGTCGTCGAGCAGCTCGACGCGGAACTTGATGCCGCGGGGGATGACGGCGAGTTGGCCGGGGTCGGCTTCGAGGATGCCGCACTCGGTGACGAGGCGGAGAGTGCCCTTGCTGGGGCAGGATGAGCATCTCGCCGTCGGCGTTGTAGAAGACGCGGTCGGTCATGGAGGCGTTGGCGGCGTAGAGGTGGATGCCGACAGCCGTCGTGGGTAGCGGGGTCGCCGTTGCCGCCGAGGGTGACGAGGCCTTCGACGAAGTCGGTGGGGGTGGTGGGGAATGGGAGGGGGTCCCAGCGCATCTGGTTGGGCGGGGTGGGCTCTTCGTCGAAGGGGCCGCTGCGGAGGAGGGTGGATTCGGGGAAGGGCTGGTAGGGCTCGTGGACGACGGAGGGGCGGATGCGGTACATCCAGGAGCGGCGGTTGAGGCCGCGGGGGGCGGCGAAGGCGGAGCCGCTTACCTGCTCGGTGTAGAGGCCGAGGGGATGCTTCTGCGGGGAGTTCTGGCCGATGGGGAGAGCGCCGGGATGGGCCTCGGTGGCGAACTCGTTTCCAAAACCTGACTGGTACTTGTGGTTGGGGCATTGCGTTTCCTTTATGGGCCTGAGGAGCCGGACATTGGCGAGTATCGCATGGGCCAGGGACTAGAGACCAGGGACCAGGGACTAGTAAGGGCTGAGGATGAGCATTTGGGACACTGCAGATCCTTCGTTCCCGTTGGTCACTCAGGATGACACACTTCTGGGATAAGTCTGTTCAGGTCCTTCGACTGCGTTCGCCTGCGGCTCACTTCGCTCAGGATGACAATCTTTTGGGGTGAGGCTGTTAGGACCTTCGCCTGCGTTCGCCTGCGCTCACTTCGCTCGATGCTGGCTCAATTCGCTCAGGATGACATCTTTTTGCTGTTCAGGACCTTCGACTGCGTTCGCCTGCGGCTCACTTCGCTCAGGATGACAATCTTTTGGGGTGAGCTGTTCAGGTCCTTCGACTGCGTTCGCCTGGGGCTCACTTCGCTCAGGATGACAATCTTTTGGGGTGAGGCTGTTCAGGTCCTTCGACTGCGTTCGCCTGCGGCTCACTTCGCTCAGGATGACAATCTTTTGTGGAGGGGCAAACTATCGCGCTATCGGTACTTGCTTGAGATTTGCGTTGCGCCGTACAATTCCGCTGCTCGAAAGTTGTCTGGTGCCGAGGGTCTGAAACTTGGCCGCCCAGCTTGGATGAGTGTCTATGAGGCAGTCCTTCTCTGTTGGTATTGGGGGCGCCGCCGGTCAGGGTGTGGCTACGCCCGGCGACATATTCGCAAAGATCTTCAGCCGGCGCGGGCTGCATTTGAACGCCTACAACGCGTATCAGTCGATCATTCGCGGCGGCCATACGTTTCTGACGATTCGCACCGGGCCGGAGAAGATCTCGAACACCGGCGACCGGCTCGATCTGCTGATTCCGCTCAATCAGGACACGATGGATCGGCACTTGCGCCTGCTCACGGCCGGCGGCGCTTGCTTGTATAACGCGGACCTGATTAAGCCGGGAACGGCTGCTGCGGGTGTGCAGATGTGCCCGATCCCGGTGTCGAAGCTGGCCGACATTAGCCGCAACAAGGTGGCGCAGAACACGCTGGCGATCGGCGCGGGGCTGAGCATGATGGGCGTCGGGTTTGCTGCGCTGGAGAGCGTGCTGGCTGAGCAGTTCCGCAAGAAAGAGCAGGCGGTGATTGATGAGAACGTGAGCCTGGCGCGGGCGGGCTATGACTATGCCTCGCAGAATTTCACGCCGTTTGCGTGGCCGCTGCCGATGACGGACACGCGCTACGCGGTGCTGAGCGGGAATGCGGCGATGGCGATGGGCGGCGCGGCGGCGGGGGTGAAGTTTTATTGCGGCGTACCCGATGAGCCCGTCGACCGGGGTGCTGCACTGGTTTGCCGACCATGCGCGCAAGGCGAACATCATGGTGCGCCAGGTTGAGGACGAGATCGGCGTGATCAACATGGCGATCGGCGCGGCGCATGCCGGGGTGCGCGCGATGTGCGCGACGTCGGGCGGCGGCTTTGCGCTGATGAGCGAAGGCGCTGGGGCTTTCGGCGCAGGCGGAGATTCCGATGGTGGTGATCGATTGCCAGCGTGCGGGGCCGTCGACGGGCGTGCCGACGAAGACCGAGCAGGGCGACCTGTGGCAGATGCTGGGCGCGGCGTTTGGGGATTATCCGCGAGTGATTGCGGCGCCGCTGGATATCGGCGACTGCTTCACGCTGATTCCGGAGATATTCAACGTTGCGGACAAGTTTCAGTGTCCGGGGATTGTGCTTTGCGATCTGCTGCTTGCGGAGGGACGGTTGAGCGTCGATCCGAAGGTGCTGGATTTTTATCCGGAGGTCGATCGCGGCGAGTTGATCACCTCGAATGGCGTCGGAGAGCACGAGCCGTACAAGCGATACAAGATCACGGAGAGCGGCGTTTCTCCGCGGGTGATTCCGGGCGTGCCCGGGCATACGCATGTGGTCTCGAGCGATGAGCACGATGAAGATGGCGTGCTGATCAGCGACGAATATACGAACTGCGATCAAGCGCCGCGCGATGATGGAAAAGCGCATGCGCAAGGTGGATGGGCATCGCGGCTTCTGTGCCTCCGCCGGAGCTTGCTGGGGCCGGCAGATGCCGAGGTGACGCTGATTGGCTGGGGCTCGACGTATGGCGTGATCGATGAGGCGTGCGAGCTGCTGCGCGACGAGGGCATCTCGGCGAATCATCTACCGATTCGCTGGCTGGTGCCGCTGCATGGCGACGCGATCATGGAGCTGCTGAAAGGAGCGCGAAGCGCACGATCATCGTCGAGAACAATTTCAGCGGGCAGTTTGCGCGGTATCTGCGCAGCGAGACGAGCTTTGTCGCCGATGGGAACATTCGCAAGTACGACGGCGAGCCGTTTATGCCGCACCACATTGTGGAGGCGGTCAAGGAACAGCTTGCGGGCAGGACGAAGTTGTCTGTTCCGACGCATGAGGTGATGGTGTGAGTGTTTTGAATTGATGGTTCGTTAACGGAGGAAGGGTGTCTTTGATGCGTATTGCTGGAAATGCAGGTCCTTCGTCCCTCAACTTCGCTTAGGATGACAATCCGTCCAGTAGACGAGAGTTGTTTTAGCGCACTGGATCGAGCACCTTTCCGCTTTAAGGAGAAATAGAGATGGCGACTGAAGTAGAGCTTCCAAAACCAATCGCGATGGCGGATTTCAAGGGCAAGGTCGATCCGGACTGGTGTCCGGGCTGTGGCGATTTTGGCGTGCTGGCTGCCGTGCAGAAGGCGCTGGTGGAGTTGCAGATTCCGAAGCACGAGGTGGCGACGATCAGCGGCATTGGGTGCTCGTCGAATTTTCCGGGGTTCATCGATACCTATGGCATGCATACGCTGCATGGGCGTTCGCTGGCTGTGGCGACGGGGTTGAAGCTGGCCAACCATGCGATGACGGTGCTGGTGACGGGTGGAGACGGCGATGGCTTTGGCATTGGCGGCGATCACTTCATGCACACGATGCGCCGCAATGTCGACCTGACTTACATCGTGATGGACAACCAGATTTATGGGCTGACGACGGGGCAGACTTCTCCGACGAGCCGGCTGGGAATGAAGACCAAGATCCATGCCGTATGGGAATATTGAGAACCCGATCAATCCGATTTCGATTGCTCTGGCTGCGGGCGCGACCTTTGTCGCGCGCGGCTTCAGTGCCGATCAAAAGCACCTCACTGAGTTGATTAAACGTGCGATTGAACATAAGGGGTTTTCGTTCATCGATGTGTTTAGCCCGTGCGTGACTTATAACCACGACAACACCTTTCATGTGGTTTAAGCCGAGGGTGAAGAAGCTGGAAGAGAATCCGGAGTACGATCCGACGGACTGGGGCGCGGCGATGGAGAAGTCGCTGCTGTGGGGCGATGAAATTCCGATTGGGCGGTTCTTTGAGCGGACGGATCTGCCTTCTTTGAACGACGCTGATCCGGTTTTGAAGCCGGGGCCGTTGGTGCATCAGGATTTTCGGTTGGCTCCGGAGTTGGCTAAGGCTTTTGTGGATGAGTTGATGTAGGTCCGTAGGGCGAGCGCTCACGGCCTCCACTTAGGGTGCGCCTTCGGCGCGGCTTCTATACAGACTGCAAATCCTTCGGCTTCGCCTCAGGATGACATTTGTTTGGGTGAGTGGAGACTTGTTCTACCCACCCTTCGCAAAGAACGCGAATGATGGGGCACCCTCGGCGCTGACACTACAGATCCTTCGGCTTCGCCTCAGGATGACATTTGTTTGGGTGAGTGAGATTTGTTCTACCCACCCTTCGCAAAGAACGCGAATGATGGGGCACCCTCGGCGCTGACACTACAGATTCCTTCGCTTCACTCAGGACAGGCTCTTCGGCTTTGCCTCATGTTGACATTTGTTTTGGGAACGTCGGTTGTTCTGGGGAGCCGTGCCCCGACACGAGCAAGAGCCCCAGGCCTAAAGGCCTCTTTGCGGGGAGTCTTTCCCCCGGGTCTAAAGCCCCCGGCTTCCACCGGGCGGGCTTTGCCCGCTTTGAGGAATCCTGTTCCAGGGACTTTGATTGTCCGCAAAAAGCTGTATGTCTATGCGCGACCGGCGAACTCGCCGGTTTCGGTTGAGACTTTTACTTTTTCGCCTTCTTTGATGTAGAGGGGGACGCGAATTTCGAGGCCTGTTTGGAGCTTGGCGATTTTGGTGACGCTGCCGCTGGAGGTGTCTCCGCGGACGCCCGGCTCGGTGTAGGCGATGTCGAGTTCGACCTGAGTGGGCAGTTGCAGGCCGATGGGGTTGCCGTTGAACTTGTGGAGTTGGAGCAGCGCTCCCTCGATGAGAAAGTCGAGGGCGTTGCCGACCATTCCTTCGTTGAGGGTGAGGGTTTCGTAGGTCTCCTGATCGAGGAAGTGGGAGCCGTCGCCGTCGCTGTAGAGATAAGAGGCGGGGACGATCTGGAGGTCGGGCTCTTTGAATTTGTCGCCGGCCTTGAAGGTCTTGTCGAAGACGGCGCTGGTGAGGAGATTGCGCATCTTGAGGCGGACGAGGGTCTGGCCGCCGCGCGCGGTGGGCGTGCTGATGTCCGCGTCCAGGCAGTAGAACGGGGTGTTGTCCATCTCGAAATAAGCTTTGCGCTTAATGTCAATTGCGTCGATCAGTGCGGCCATGCATTCCTCAGGGGTCTCATTCGGATTTGTTCCCAGTATAAAGTGATGAGTGGTCCGCTGAACTGTCCCTTGTGGATGAAAGGCCCAGGTAAGCTTCGCGTACCCTTCGACGAGCTCAGGGCAGGCTCTGGGGCACCCGCATTGCTTGTTCCAATCCAGATCAGTTCTGTTCAGTGCGGTCGAGAAGTGCTTCGACTAAGGCTGTCCATTCGGCGTCGAGGGTGGGGCGGTGAAAGTCGCGGCCGGAGCGGCGATACCAGTAGTCGGCGTTCCAGTCGGAGCCTTCTTTGCGGTGGAGATAGGCGTGGACGGCCATGCCGTCGCGTGACTCGAGATCATCGACGAGCGCGTGGGCGCGGGCCCAGTCGCCTTTGGCGTCCCACCAGAGGGCGGCTAGCGGGGCGGGGAGGTTGGGGTCTGGCGCGTCGTTCGCGAGGGATGATTTGAATTGGTCTGGATTCATAACTGGGGGTTCATTGCTTCTCCAGAAGATGTTAAACCGGGCTGAACGGCGAAGTGAATCCGCGCGAACTCATTTGGCGTCGATGACATCCGATACACTTCGGAGTTGTGAGAGTCTCTGAGCGATTCGCTCGATGGGATTCACGAAAGGCATACTTCATGGGTCGATTTACACGCCGGCGTTTTCTTGCGGCATCTTCGGTGATGGCGGGGACGATTTCGCTGGCTAAGCGATTTGGATTGGCGGAGGCTGCTGCCGCAGAGACTGGCGACCTGAAGCTTTGGTATGCGAAGCCGGCTTCGCAATGGGTCGACGCGTTGCCTATTGGCAATGGGCGATTGGGGGCGATGGTGTTTGGCGGGGGCGCGATTGATCCCGTCAATCCGAAAGATCCAAAGGTCGATCGTGGATTGGGGCCGGTGCCCACCGATCCGGCGAAAGAGACGCTGACGCTGAATGAAGACACGCTGTGGTCGGGGCTTCCGGTCGATGGGAACAATTTGCAGGCGAAGAATTATCTGCCGCAGATTCGCCGGGCTGTGATGGAGCAGAAGGATTATCACCTGGCCGACAGCCTTTGCCAGAAGATGCAGGGGCTGTTTGCCGAGGCATTTCAGGTTGTGGGCAGCCTGCATGTCGATTGCACGCATGCAGGCGAGGTGACGGAGTATCGCCGTGAGTTGGATTTGCAGTCTGCGATGGCGACGACGCGATACAAGGTTGGCGATGTTGTCTTTGAGCGGGTCGCGTTTGCTTCGGCTCCGGACCAGGCGATTGTGCTGCGTGTTTCCGCGAGCAAGCCGGGGCAGTTGAACGCGACGATCTGGATGGATGGGCCGCTGGTGACGTCGGTGAAGACTGTGGGCGGCAATCGTTTGCTGCTGGCGGGTAAGGCTCCGAAGCATGTTGCGGGGGCGGGGCATCCGGGGAGTGAGAAGCCGGTGGTGACGTCAGATGTTCAAGGCGAAGGAATGTATTTCTCCGCCGTGCTGCAGGCCAATGTAGTGGGCGGACACGTCTCTGCGAAGACGGATCGTCTTGTGGTGGATGGCGGGACGACATTGACGATTGTGCTGACGGCGGTGACGGGTTATCGGGGATTTGAGCAGGTTCCGGATACTCCGCAAGCTGCAGTGAATGAAAAGGCGATTCAGGGGCTCAATGTTGCGCTGAAGCGGAGTTACTCCTCGATGATGCAGCGGCATCTTGCCGATCATCGAAAGCTTTTCGATCGAGTGTCGCTGACGGTTGGGTCGAGTTCGGCTGCGGCGACGCCGACGGATGAGCGGCTGGCGAAATTCGCTACTGCGCCTGATCCGTCGCTGCTGGCTTTGTATTTTCACTATGGGCGGTACTTGTTGATCAGTAGTTCGAGGCCGGGGTCGCAGCCGGCGAATTTGCAGGGCATCTGGAACTATCAGGTGCAGCCTCCGTGGAGCAGCAACTGGACCTCGAATATTAATGTCCAGATGAATTATTGGCCGGCGGAGACGTGCAACCTGAGCGATTGCTCGGGGCCTTTGTTTGATTTGATTGGGGGCTTGAGCAAGACGGGGGTGCGGGCTTCGCGGGAGACGTATGGGTTGGGTGGATGGGTGACGCACCACAATATTGATATTTGGCGTGCGGCGAATCCGGTGGGGATGGGCGTTGGGCAGGCGACGTGGGCCAACTGGGGGATGAGCGGGCCGTGGCTCTGCGCGCATCTTTATGAGCATTACCGATTCACGCGGGACAAGGAGTTTCTGCGGGCGAGCGCGTATCCGTGGATGAAGGGTTCGGCGGAGTTTTGTCTTGATTGGCTGATTGAGGATGGTCAGGGGCATTTGACGACTTGTCCTTCACTCTCGACGGAGAACGATTTCATGGCTCCGGATGGCAAGCCGGCGATGACCAGCGCTGGATGCACGATGGATATGGCGCTCATCCGCGAGCTGTTTACGAATTGCATTGCCGCGTCGAAGGAGTTGGGAGTCGATGCGGAGTTTGCGGCGAAGCTGGATGCGGCGCGCGCGCGGCTGGTTCCGTATCAGGTTGGCCGGTATGGGCAGCTACAGGAGTGGTCGATCGATTTTCCGGAGAGCACTCCGGGGCAGCGGCATATGTCGCATATGTATCCGCTGTATCCGGGTGGGGAGATTACGCCGCGTGGAACTCCGGCGCTGGCGAAGGCGGCGCGGATTTCGCTCGAACGGCGATTGGCGAATGGTGGGGCTTATACGGGTTGGAGCCGGGCGTGGGCGATCAGTTTCTGGGCGCGGCTGGGCGATGGCGATAAGGCCTGGGAGTCGCTCGACATGCTGATGAAGCACAGCACAAATATGAATTTGTTCGACACGCATCCGGCGGGGAAGACTTCGATTTTTCAGATCGACGGGAACTTTGGGGCGACGGCGGCGATGGCCGAGATGCTGATGCAGAGCCATACGGGAGTGATCGATCTGCTGCCAGCGCTGCCTGCGGCTTGGCCTGCGGGCGAGGTGAAGGGATTGCGGGCGCGGGGTTCGGTGGAAGTGGATTTGCGTTGGGAGAATGGGAAGGCGGTGGCGGCTACGTTGCGGCCGGATTTTGGTGGGGAATATTCGCTGCGGGCGCCGGAGGGGCAGAAGATTGCTGGGGTTTCGGGGGGTGCTCCGGTTGCGTTGCATGCGAATGCCGATGGGAGCGTCTCGGTGACGCTGCAGGCCAAAGCGGAGCTATCGCTTGAGCTTCGCGTAACCGGGTGTTGATGGCCGGGCTGCTTCCTTCCTGCTAGCCTATATATATGAAATTTGGGGTGCTGGTTTTTCCTGGATCGAACTGCGATCACGACACTTACCATGTGATTTCTGAGATCGCGCGTCAGCCGGTGACGTTTCTCTGGCATGACTCCGCAGAGCTGGAAAATTGCGACGCGATTCTGGTTCCTGGCGGATTTGCCTATGGCGACTACCTGCGGACCGGGGCGATTGCGCGTTTCTCGCCGGTGATGCAGTCGGTGAAGAAGTTTGCCGCTTCCGGCGGGCTGGTTCTGGGCATCTGCAATGGCTTCCAGATTCTTTGCGAGGCGGGGTTGTTGCCGGGCGCGCTGATGCGGAATGCGGGCCTGAAGTACATCTGCAAACAAGTGCATTTGCGGACTGAGACAACGGATTCGCCGTTCACCAACAAGCTCGCGCAGGGTCAGGTGGTGCAGATTCCGATTGGGCATATGGAAGGGAACTATTTCTGCGACGAGGCGACGCTGGCTGACCTGAAGCGCGAGAACCGCATCGTATTCCGTTATAGCGACAGAGATGGCGAGATCACTGCGGCGGCGAATCCGAATGGATCTCTGGACAACATTGCTGGAATTTTGAGTGAAGGACGAAATGTGCTGGGTATGATGCCGCATCCGGACCGGTCGAGTGAGCGGCTGCTGGGTTCGGCGGACGGGCTGCTGGTTTTCCAGTCGCTAGTGTCCGCTTTGGGGGTTTCCGCTTAGACGCGCGATCATGATCGATATTCATCATCACTTGCTGTTTGGTTTGGACGACGGGCCGAAAGACTTAGAGACGTCGTGCGCGATGGTCGATATGGCTGTGGCGAATGGGATCACGCATATCGTTTGCACTCCTCATGCGAATGATCGTTGGGCGTTTACTCCAGAGATCAATCGAGAGAAGCTGGCGGAGATTGAGGCTTATGCCGCCGGCCGAATTACGTTTGGCCTGGGCTGCGACTTTCATCTGACCTATGACAATATTCAGGACCAGCTGAACCATCCCGATAAATACACGATCAACGGGCTGCGTTATTTGCTGGTGGAGTTTCCCGATTACGGGATTCAGCCGTCGATTGCGGAGACGCTGTACGAGTTTGTGGCCACTGGCGTGACGCCGATCATTACGCATCCGGAGCGGAATGCGACGTTGCAGGCGAAGCCGGAGATGATTGGTGAGTGGATCCGCCTGGGGTGCGTGGTGCAGGTGACCGCGGGTTCGCTGCTGGGCAGGTTTGGGCAACGGGCGGAGGCGATGTCGCACCAGCTGCTGAAGCGGAACTGGGTGCATTTTCTGGCGAGCGATGGGCACAACACGAGTTCGCGGCCGCCGAATCTAGGCGATGGGCACAAGGCGCTGGTCAAGGAGTATGACGTAGAGACTGCGGACCGGCTTTGCATTCAGAACCCGCGTGCGGCGTTTTATGGGGAAGTATTTCCGCCGCAGCCGGAGCCTTTGGGGTTGGACGAAGAGGCCGAGGTGAAGGGTAAAGGGTTGCTTTCGCGGATTTTTTCTCGGTAGGGTTTTTGCCGGTCTCAGAGCGGTTTCGCACAGGTACGTCTTTGCATAGAAATTCCTTCCTCAAGCGACTCAATTAGCGGCTTTTTGTTTCCCGGTAGCGGGCGGGCGGCGTCGCCAAAGACCCAGATAAGCTTCGCGTACCTGGGGCACCCAGATTCGTTTCACACAAAAGCCTAGGTAGCTTCGCGTACCTGGGACACCCAGATTCGTTTCACACAAAATCCGACGCAGCTTCGCGTACCTGGAGTGCCAGAGGTTGCGGTGCACCCATTTCCACTACTTGGATCGTTTGAGGGTTACGTCGTGGATGGGGAAGTCGGGGTCGTCGGACTTTACGGTGAGGGTGATTTCGTCTCCGTCTTCGTGTACCGTGCCTGTTCCGGTGTAGGTGTTGTCGCTGAAGACGACAGAGAAGGAGATTTTGCTCCCATCGATTTTCCCGCCGCTGATATTGGCGGTCTCGTCCGGTATCGTGACGGTGCCGGTGAGCTGGGTACCATCCTGCTTGAAGACGTAGGTGAGCGTCATCAGGTTGCCGTCGCCGTCTTTATCCTGGCTTGTCCACGTGCCGGTTACGTTTGCGGCGAGGGCTGGGAGTGCGGAGAGAGCGATTAGCAGGGCTGCGCTTAGGACGATGAGCCTCTTCATGGAGGAATTCCTTAGAGGAAATTGGGACTGGGGGCAAGTGTAGCGGATGGGTGTGGAGGTTGGGTAGCGGGTTTGAAGGCGGGGATCGGCATTCGATTTTGTTCCGGAGTGGGAATTTGGGTAAGCTTTGTCTCGACAAATGTGGGTACCTCAGTTTCGCGAAGCTTACCGGGGTCTCTTGAGCGATGTAGTCTGAGCGATATGCCGTGGGGTCTTGAGCGCTATCAGGAAACCGGCGATCTTCAGGAAAAGACCCAGGTAAGCTTCGCGTACCTGGGGCACCCGGATTCTTTGTGGAGCACCCGGATTTGTGGTCTCTCGGGCTTTGCTGGGGCGATCCGCTTTGTTCTAGAGGCCGAGGCCTCCGTCGACTCCTAGGATTTGTCCGGTGATGAAGTGGGGGCCGGTTGCGAAGAAGAGGACGGCTTCGGCGACGTCCTGGGGGGTTCCGTTGCGGCGCATGGGGGTTTTGTGGGCGAAGTGTTCGTACTCGGCGGCGGTCTCTTCTCCTGTGCCGGTGGTGCTGGTGTTTCCGGTGGTGACGATCATGCCGGGGGCGACGCAGTTGACGCTGATCTCCGGGGCGAAGGCTTTAGACATGGTGTGCGGTGAGCATGTGGAGGGCGGCTTTGGAGGTGCAGTAGTGGGCGTGGGTGGGCCAGGGGTGGACTCCGCCGAGGGAGCCGATGTTGATGATGCGGCCGCGGGCGGCTTTGAGATGCGGCAGCGCGGCTTGTGAGGTGAGGAAGGGCGCACGGGTGTTGGTCTCGAACATGGCGTCCCATTGGGGGACGGTGATGACATCGAGGGCGGCGGTCTCGAAGATTCCGGCGTTGTTGACGAGGAGGTCGAGGCGGCCGAAGTCGCTGGCGACGGCGTTGACGGTGTTGCGGATGCTTTCTGGAGAGCGGAGGTCGCAGGGGTAGCCTCCGGCGCGGACGCCGTGGGCGCGGAGCTCGGCGACGGTGCGCTCGGCTTCGGCCTGGGATTCGCGGTAGGTGATGGCGACGTCGGCTCCGGCGGAGGCGAGGGCGAGGGCGAGGGCTTTGCCGATTCGTTTGGCCGCGCCGGTGACGAGCGCGGTGTGGTTGGTGAGGGATGCCATCTATTCAGTCTAGCTGCTTAGGGACTAGGGACTAGGGACATAGGGACGTAGGGATGTAGGGACTAGCGGGTAGGGCCTGGGGAGGAGGGAATCGGGACTGGGGGCTAGGGACTGTGAATTGAGTTGCTATTGGGCTTGGGTGGTGCCGGTGGCGGTTTGGTTGGGGTCGAGGAGGCGGACGTCGACGTGGAAGCGGCGGAAGCTGGTGTTTTCTTCGAGGGTTTCGCCGCGGATGAGCTGGTCGCCGGCCAGGGCTTCGAATCGCACGTCGCTTTGAATCGGGAGCCAGACGCCGGCTTTGCGTTCGAAGTCGATACGGGCGACGGTGCCGGATTTCATGAGGGCGTCGTCGGCGACAAGGGTGGCTTCGATGCGGCTGGCGACGAGGTCTTCGCGATCGATCCAGAGCTTGACTCGCTTGTGGAGGGCGCGGCGCTCTTCTTCGTCGGCGGGATGTGCGTCGGGACGAGGCGTGCTTTCGATGATGATGGCGGGCCGGCCCGCGACGATGTCTTCGCCGACTATGGTGCTGTTGAAGAGGGCGAGGATCTGGGGCAGCGGGACATCGACGTTCCAGGGGCGGCGGAGGTAGTCGCGCTTCTGGTCGAGGGACATGTGGCTGCGTTCGGCGAAGGTGTGGTCGTAGCGCTGGGCTTCCTGCGCGGCGGCGATGCCGGAGAGCGGGCGGTGATTTTCTTCGACGAGGCGGCGGTAGGGAAGGCCCTCTACGAAGATGACTTCGTACTTCGCTGCGTAGTCGGTGAGGAGCTTGCCGCGCGGGGTGAGGTTGCGGTTGCGGTAGTCCACGTCGTAGGTGTAGGCCATCGACTCGCGGCGGTTCCTGATCGTGCGAGGAATGGCTACGCCGAGAATGGAGTCGGCGTCTTTGAAGTTCACTGCGGGGAAATTGACGGCAGGGGAATTCGCTGCCGATGTCTCGGTTGCCGGAGTTGCAGTCTGGGTTGGAGGGGGTGTGGCATCAGGGGATTGGGCGCGCGCGGAGTTGTGTGACAGCACGATGAATGCGGCCAGAAACACTACTCCTGTTTGGCGCGATGCTGACATCCCGCTTGCTCCGTTAGGGAATATTACTGCTTCGGGGGTGTTTGCGGAGCAGTTTGTTGGGGCGTACTTGGCTGGCCGCCAGAGGTGTTTCCCGTAGCCGGGTGATCGTAGGTGGAATACTGCGATTGCGGCCGCTTGAGGCGGACGGTGATGTTCTTAGTATCGGAGTCGATTTTGTAGTCTTCGCCATAGGTCTGGAAGCCACTGGCGATGATCTGGAGGCGCATGGTGTCGCCGATGGGGATGACATCGATCATGGCCTTGCCCTCTCCGTTGGTCTTCATTTCCATGTTGCCCTTACCTTCTTCGCCAGAGAGGTGGAAGACGACGGCGGCGTTCTCGACGGGCTTGCCGTTGGTGTCTTTGATGACGGCGATGGTGACCTTCGCGGTGGCAGGGGGAGCGTGGTATTTGCGGCCGCGGCTGTCATCCTGGGCGTGGGCGAAGAGCGATGAGACCGCGAGTAGAACGAGTGCGGAGAGCGTGATGCGGCTGCGGGAGTGCGACTTCGGCGTTTCCATAAAAAGCAACTTCGACATTTCTCTACAAAACCACTTCGGCGTTTCTCTGCAAAACCACTTCGACATACTTATATTGTATTCCCGCTAAGAATGGTTGTGAATCTGGGGTCCATCCTGTCGCCATCCTGCTCCCTGAACTCGCTAACGATCTTGATTCGACGCTTTTAGTCTTCGAGAGTGAGCTGGGATATCGGCGCTGAGCTTCAGCTGCATAGCGAGATCTGGCGAAAGGGTTTCGCAGGAGGCGCGGATTTATTGTGGCTCGACTATACTGGAAGAGCTGCAATGGCGATCTCGATTGAGTCTCCACTGTGAGATTTCTCCAAGTCTTCTGCGACCTTTAGCAGCCCGGCTGAGTCTACATAAGAGGAACAATATCAAGCATGAAGTGTATTTTTCGCGGACTGTGGCTGTGTGCTTTTGGTCTTTCTCCCCTGTTCGCGCTCAGCCAGGAGGTCGCGTCGCCTGAGGCGCAACCTGCAAGCATTTTCGGGACAGTAACGGATCTGGATGACACGCCGCTCGAAGGCGTGTCGGCGGTCATTGATGGGCCGACCCCTGCCGATCATTCTTCCACGATCACCAACGAAACTGGACTGTTCGAATTTAACGGACTGAAACCAGCGGTCAAGTACCACGTAACGGTGAGCGCTAACAATTTTTCGCAGTGGACCTCAGGCGAGGTAACGCTAACGCCGGGGCAACGGATGGATCTGTCCTCCATCAAGCTACAGATATCGGTCGTCCAGACGGTTACGGCCTCCTCTTCGCCGGACGAAATTGCGACGGAGCAGGTGGAAATCGAAGAGAAGCAGCGAATTCTCGGCGTGATTCCGAATTTCTATGTGACCTACGATCCGCATCCCGTGCCGCTGACGCCCAAGTTGAAGTACAAACTCGCTCTCAGAGCGGGCACGGATGTGGTGACCATCGCCGGTTCGGCGTTTATTGCCGGACTCTATCAAGCGTCGGATCATTTGGATTTCCAGCAGGGCACCAAGGGCTATTTTGAACGTTTCGGTGTTGTGTTTGCCGACGACTTTAGCGACATCATGATCGGCGGCGCGATTCTGCCTTCGATTCTGCATCAGGATCCGCGGTATTTCTATCAAGGTACGGGAACCAAGAAGTCTCGGGCGCTGCATGCCATCATGAGTCCGCTTGTCTGCATGGGAGACAACGGGAAGAAGCAGATCAACTACTCGAGCATCGGTGGGGACATACTTTCGGGTGCGCTCTCGAACGCTTACTATCCGGCCTCTAATCGTGGCCCTAACCTGGTTTTTGAGAACACTCTGATCACTACCGCGGGACGCATGGCGAATGCTCTGGCGCAGGAGTTCATCTTCCGCAAGTTCACAACTCATTCTCAGAATTAATTCGACCCCTGCCGGATTGAGTGGCTCCGATCATAATTTCAGGTCCGAATCTCTGTGATCAGTGGCGGGCTTTGGTTGAAGTCACTGTAGCGGAGCCATGTCGGGCGGACGACGAGCCACGTGATCGCTGGCCAGGAGATTCGCGAGTGGCCGTCGGGCCATGCTGCGAAGTAGGTCTGTTGATATTTCGCTAACTCTACGCCCTGTGGTTCGAAGGCGATCCCTTCGAGCTGGACGGTTTGTTCATCCTCCCAACCGATGACGAAGGAGCAGGTTGGGCGGGCGACAAGATTGGGGTACTGGCGGCCGGTTTTGAGGGTGTCGAAGATGATGTCCAGCTCAGGAGTAACGGCGATGCCTACGAGCGCGGACTGCGGTGTACCGACAGGGGAGACGCTGGAGATGACTCCGTAGCGGTGCTGGAGGAGAAAGTTGTAAACCGGCGCTTTGTCCATCGCCTTATCCGCGAGTAGTTTACGTTAACTGATTGTGGCTCCGGTTACCTGGGTGTGCTTGCATTTGAGGCGTAAGTATCTTATACTTCTATAGCTTGTGACTTTCCGGTGGAGTACAAACCTCACAGGCCAGAGACAGCTCGCGTCTCTGTCGAGTCTATAAGCCAAAGGAGCAAGAAGCGATGGCAAAACGTCGTGGTAATCCAAATTGGGGAAAGCCGGAGCCGATTGGCCCGGTGGTCCCTACCGTTACTTCCTTCGAACAGGTTGTGAAAGAGTTTAAGCTCACCCCGGACCAATACATTCGCTCCACCCGCTTGCGGGAGTGGGCGCGCCGGAACAAGAATTCCAAATACATTCCGGAAGCCTTGCTGGAAGCCTGGGGTTTTGAGATCGAGTCGACGCTGTAAGCCACACCTGAGGGAAGTAGAGGCGCCGTCCTGAGTTTTGGGACGGCGTCTTTGCGTTGAGCAGAGTCCTACGTTGGATCGATCGCATCTTTTCGCAGAAGGACTATCCTGTTGGTTGGCTATGGATGCGATTCGGCTGGAAGAGAAGTTCGGTTTGTTTTCGGAGCAGTGGCGGCCGAAGGTGGTTGCGTCAGCGAACGGGCAGGAGCTGAAGCTGATCAAGGTGCAGGGCGAGTTTCCGTGGCATCGGCATGAGGCGGCTGACGAGCTGTTTCTGGTCTGGAAGGGACGCTTCCGCGTGGAGTTTCGCGACCGCGTCGTTGAGCTGGGACCGGGTGAGCTGGTGGTGGTTCCGGCGGGAATGGAGCACCGGACGGCGGCCGATGAAGAGGCGGAAGTGCTGTGCTTTGAGCCTGCGGGAGTGAGGAATACGGGCGATGTGGAGGACGCGTTATTCACAGCGCCGAACAGCGTAACGATTTGAATGTGAATCGCTGTAAGTGATTGCGATTGATTAATTTGATGGTGAATATAAAAGTGGTGCTTTTATGAGTTCGAGTAGAAATCCACAACCCGAATTGCCGTTTGTCGATGTTCCTGCGGCGCTGGAGGAGTTCAAGGCCGGTCGCATGCTGATTGTGGTCGATGACGAAGACCGCGAGAACGAGGGCGACCTGACGCTGGCGGCAGAGTTTGTCACGCCTGAGGCGATCAATTTCATGGCGAAGTTTGGCCGGGGTTTGATTTGCCTGACGCTGACCGAAGAGCGGGCGGACTATCTGCGGCTGGGGCCGATGACGCAGGAGAATTCTTCGCGCTTTGGGACGGCGTTTACCGAATCGATCGAGGCGCGCGAGGGCGTGACGACGGGGATCTCGGCTTATGACCGGTCGCACACGATCAAGGTGGCGATCGATCCGCGGACGACGGTGCAGGACCTGGCGCGGCCGGGGCACGTCTTTCCGCTGCGGGCGCGAAAGGGCGGAGTGCTGGTGCGGGCGGGGCAGACTGAGGCTTCGGTCGATCTGGCGCGGCTGGCGGGGCTGGTTCCGGCCGGAGTGATCTGCGAGATCATGAACGACGACGGGACGATGGCGCGGGTTCCGGACCTGATCGAGTTCTGCAAAGAGCATGGGATGAAGATGCTGACCGTGGCGGAGCTGATCCGCTACCGGCTGCGCAATGAGCGGTATATTTACCGGGTTGCCGAGAGCATGCTGCCGACGCCTTATGGCGAGTTCCGGATGATCGCTTATGAGAGCGAAGTGGATGGCGGTGAGAGCCACCTGGCGCTGGTGAAGGGCGATGTTTGTACGGGGGATGTCCCGGTGCTGGTGCGCGTGCATTCGCATTGCCTGACGGGTGACGTCTTTGGCTCGACGCTGTGCGATTGCCACTCGGTGATGCGGCGTTCGTTGCAGGCGATTGCCGAGGCGGGTTGTGGGGCGCTTGTCTATCTGCACAACACGAGCAAGGGATTTGAGATCGACCGGCGGATGGAGCCGGGGCGGCTGGTGTTTCATAGGACTGCTGGCAGCAGGGCGGCGCGTGGCTCGCACCAGGAGGATGAGCATGCGGTCGATCCGCATAGCGAGCGCAGCCGGCGGACGTTGCGCGAGGTTGGGCTGGGTGGGCAGATTCTTTCTGACTTGAAGATCAGCAAGATCCGGCTGCTGTCGAATACTCCGACGCATGTTCCGGCGCTGGAGGGTTTTGGTCTGGAGATTGTGGAGCAGATTCCGGTGCCGGGCGAGGCCGCCGGCATGCGGAAGTAGTCGCGATCAGCGCGATGCTTATCGAATCGCAGAACCGCAGATCTCTCCACTGCGCTGCGCTCCGGTCGAGATGACAAATCCTAAATTTGTGGCGATGGAAGAATGAGGGTTGGCTGAATTGAGTTTGGCGGCGACGGTTTATATCAAGAAAGATCATATTTCGATTGAGTGGCTGGATGACACGATCTCGGTCGATGCGACGACTGGCGAGGTCGTCTCGGAGACTTTTCACATTCCCGCCAAAGCCAAGGAAGCGGTGAGCTACCGGCTGGGCAACGGCAAGTACATCCTGCATTGCCGCGAGGAGATCGAGAAGGTCGCGAAGGGTCGCGGGCTGGCGATGCCGATTCTGCTGGACCACGTTTTGTCGGGCGAAGTGCAGCCGGGTGACGTGGTGACCTACGCGGACGTTCCAAAGTTGAAGCGGGAGTTGAAGTTTCTGGAGCGGGCTCCGAAGTTTTCGGAGGACGTGCGGCAGCTTCTATTTCGGTTGAACAAACTGGTGGAAGCGGCTGAGAAAAATCGGAATCCAATCGCGTTTGGCTGAATGTTCACCGGCGGGTGCTGCTCGTTACTGTGAAGCGTGCATCTAAATGGTCGTTTGGCTCGGTCTCGAACTTTCCACGCAATCGGTCCGGAGGTTTTTCCCATGCGACGCAGGCACTTGCTGGTATTCGCGGTTCTCTTCTCTGTAGCGACGCCATTTACTTCGCTGATTGCGCAATCCACATCGCTCAACCTTGCTGCCCAGTTGACGGACGTCAATGGGAGGGCCAACGCCGATCTTGGCTATTCGGTGGCGATCAGGGGCGACAGTGTCGTCGCGATTGACTGGTACCCAACCAACAAAGCATTTGTCTTCCAGAGATCGCCGGGCGGGTGGGTGAGCGGGACCCAGACCTCGGAACTAACTCCTTCCGACGGCGGTACCTTTTACGGGCCGGTGGTCATGAGCGGTGACACCGTGGTCATCGGAGGCGCTGGGAAACTGTATATCTATGTCAAGCCTCAAGCAGGCTGGAGAAATATGACAGAGGTGGCCCGGCTTTCCGCTCCCACCCAATCGTTAGCTTTCGACGGCGACACCATCCTGTCTGCCGCATCGGACGCGGCGTACGTCTTCGTCAAACCAAGCGGCGGTTGGGCGACAACCTCCAGCTACGACGCAAAGCTGACCTTTCCCGGTCAAGGGTACTTCACCATCGATCGCGTTTAGCGGAGACACTGCGGTCGCCAGTTTCACTGGAGGTAGCTCCGGAGGCGCGGGTTATGCCTATGTGTACCAGAAGCCACAAGGCGGATGGGTGTCGACGGATCAGCCGACGGCACAACTGACCCGCGCCGGCGGCACCGGCAACGGATTCTTCGGAACCGACGTTGCCGTCTACGGAGACACCATTGCTGTCGGAGCAGACATCTCCACCAGCACCACGCTTGGCGCCGTTGACCTCTTCGTCAAACCAGAGTCTGGATGGACGAATGCTTCCCAGACTCTGGAACTGCTGCCTCCGCCGAATGCGGGAGATTCCAGCTTTCGGCGAGGACTGGCCATGAATGACAGGCATCTGGTTGTCGGCTCAGAGAGCGCCGTCTTTGTGTACGCAAAACCAGCGGCAGGATGGGCATCCGCAGCGTGGCCGTCTCAGGCGTTCATCGGCAGCATATATTCAGACCTGGGATACAGTAACGCTCTCGACGGAGATGTCGTTGTCGCCGGCGATCCGTTCGCAACCATCGGCAGTAACGACCTCCAGGGCGCCGCTTACGTATTCCCGTTGATGCCGAACGGAATTCAGGTTTCCACGAACGTGCTTGAATTCCCGGACTTGCCGTTTGGGAGCACGGAGACCCAGTCTCTCACGATCGCCAACACCGGTTCTTCCGTCCTCAACTTCACGGCCGCGATCGACTCCGCTTCGAACTTCCAGGTCGACTATGCAGGAAGCAACTGCACTGCAGGAGTGGCTCCGGGGCAGAGTTGCGAGTTGCCGATCCATTTCAATGCGAAAGGTGTCGGCCAGCACACCAGCGACGTGACCTTGCTCTCCCCCGCATCCGGCAGTTTGAGAGTCGTGAGAGTGCGTGGCCTTGCGACTGGACTCGGCCCGATCAGCGAAGCGGCGGTAGATTTCGGATCCGTCCCTCGTTTCTCCAACGGAACCCGCACGGTTACGCTCCAGAACTTTGGCGCCTCCAGTGCAACTCTCCAAAGCACCGTCTCCAACAATCCGAATTTTTCGGTGATCTCTACTGGGACGTGCACTTCAGGAGTAGCGCCGAACGACACCTGCAACGTGACGATTCTGGTCAACCCGAAGAGTAGCGGATTTCATCAGGGGTCTATCTTCTTTTATTCGACCTCCGGCTCTCCCACGAGTGTTGTTGTCAGGGCGACGGTGATGTAGGGCTCGGATTCGCTGTGGGGCGGGTGTCCTGCTTCGGAGGTTGATACTGATTTGTAACTGATCTGGTGCAAAATAGGCGGCAGTACACCGGGTTTTGCACAGGCTGTCTGGTGATCCACAAATCGGGCTTTATTTCCACACGGAAATCTGTTTTAGCCCCTTGCGCGGCCGTCGATTAGGGCTAATATCAAAACCAACGGAGGAGCAATCTTCCAAGAAGAGAGCGGAAATCAAACCAGCTGGGGCCTTGGAAACAAGGCCCACTTCGGGCAAGGGAAGCCGGGCAACCGGGTTCAGGCGACCGAAGACAGGCGGTGGCGACGGAAGCTCATGCAACAGGTGGGGACCGAAAGACCAGGAGGTAGCGGGCTTGCTCGCGGCTCCGGGTGACTGCGGAACAGCACGGTTGTGATCGGGAGCCGAGACCTGATCTTCGAGAATTCGGATAGCTGAGGGCGGAATCTCGCAAGAGATTTCGCCCTTTTGCTTTTCCGGGCATCCATCGTCTGTTTTCTCCCTTCCATTAAAAGCAGTTCCGGCGACCGTGGCTGTGAGGCGGATGTATCGTTAGCTGGGCAGGTTCTTGTAATTTTGGCGGGAGGGAATGATGGCTACTGAGTTTGAGGTTTCGCACCCGTTGGTCATCCAGTTGGAGTGCATCGGGCAAATCGCGCTGACGGTGCGGGACCTGGGGGAATCGAAGCGTTTCTACCAGGAGACGCTGGGGATGAAGTTCCTCTTCGATGCCGGATCGATGATCTTCTTCCAGTGCGGCACCGTGCGGCTGATGCTTGGCCTTGGAGAAAAAGCTGGGGAGAATGGTGGCGGGCCGGGGACGATTCTTTACTTCAAGGTTGCGGAGATTGAGGCGGTGTGCGCGGTGTTGAAGGCGCACGGTGTGGAGTTCGTGCAAGACGCGCATTTGGTGGCGAAGATGCCGGACCACGATCTTTGGATGGCGTTTGTGAAAGACCCGAGCGGGAACGTGCTGGGGTTGATGAGCGAAGTCGTGCACCTGGCGAGCAGCGTGTGACCCAACGGCTTTCCGGGGTCTTGTGATTTGAGGGCGGAGTCGACGCAGGTCTCTCTCTATGATTTACCTGGAAAAGACGCCGAGTGCGGTGCTGGCTCCGTGGGTGCGGTCGCTCTGGTATTGCCGCGCGCCGGAGGTGCCTTATGGGCGCGAGCGGGTGTTGCCGAATGGGTGCATCCAGATTGTTTTGAATTTGTGTGGCGATTCGCTGACCGATTGTGGAGATGACGGTGCGGTGAGCGGGCGGGTATCGCGGGCCATTGTGGTTGGTGCACGGGGCCGCTATGAGGTGATCGATACCTCCGACATGGCTGAGCTGGCGGGGATCGTGATCCAGCCGGGTGGGTTTGCCAGGCTGTTCCGGGAGCGGGCGGATTTGTTCTTCGAACAATCCATTTCTCTTGACAGCGTCTGGCGGGAGCCGGTTGTGGAGGGTCTTTGCGAGGTTTCGAGCCCCGAGGAGAAGCTTTGCAGGTTGGAGCGGTTGCTGATCGGACTTGTGGGTCGAGATGTCTGCCGATCGGAGATGGTCGATCATGCACTCTACTTATTTCAGCGAAAACATCTTAGCGTGGCTGAGTGTGCGCGCTCGGTTGGGGTGAGCGAGCGGCGACTGTCGCAGGTGTTTCGCGAGGAGGTGGGTTTGGCTCCGAAGATGTGGTGCCGGATTCACCGGTTTCAGGCGGCGACGCGGGCGCTTCATGCGGGGGTGGATGTGGCTTGGTCGGAACTGGCGCTGCGTTGCGGGTATTATGACCAGTCGCACTTTGCGAATGACTTTCGGGCTTTCTCGGGGATTGATCCGACGACTTACTCTGCTTTGCGGGGGCGGTGGCGGAATCATGTGCCTATCTCGTAAAGACCCAGGTTAGCTTCGCGAACCTGGGGCACCCGCATTGGTTCGCACCCCGCATTGGTTTGAACCCGCGTTGGTTTGCACCCGCATTGGTTTGCACCCGTATTGATTTTGAACCGGGATCCGGTTCGCGGACGTGGGGCAACCGGCGTTAGTTCCGATTTTTCCAAGCGTGGTGTAGCTCTTCGGTGGCATGATTTCTGGCATGACAAACTTTGCGAAGAACTGCACCTCGACTGTAATTCCTGGGCTCAGATACCGGAATGCGTTGGCTATGATCGATTGGCTTTGCGATGCGTTCGGATTTGAGAAGCATGCCGTTTATAAGGGCGCGGACGATGTTGTGATGCATGCTCAACTGACGTTCGGCAACGGCATGATCATGCTGGGCTCCGTCGACAACAACCAGTCTCCGAGTGCGAAGGAGATCACGCAACCGGACGAGATTGGGGGTAAGGTCACGCAGGCTGCGTATCTGGTGGTTGCCGATTGCGATGGGCTTTATGCGCGGGCCAAGGCGGCGGGGGCGACCATCGTCGGCGAACTCAGAGAGATGGACTATGGCGGGAAGGCATTCAGCTGCAAGGACCCGGAGGGACATCTCTGGCATTTTGGCGGGTATGATCCGTGGGAGGCGCACGAAGGATAAGCTGGCCCCAGGAGGTCGCTATTCGTAAGTCGGAAGGGAAGATCAAGGCGAAGAATTCGCTGCTTTGGATCTTTGAGGTTTTGGAAGATGACCCGCGCTATCTGTTGACGCGGTTCTTTAACATGCACGCCGCTTATCTGGATGGGAAGCTTTATCTGGCGGTGGCGGATGGCAAGGAGCCGTGGAATGGGCTGATGGTCTGTTCGTCGTACGAGCACCATGCAGCGATTCTGAGTGAGTATCCGCAGCTGGTTTCGCATCCGGTGCTGGGGAAGTGGCTTTACCTGTCGCGTTCGAATGCGGAGTTTGAGAGTTTGGCGACGGAGCTTGCGGAGCTGGCGCGGAGGCGAGATCGGCGGCTCGGCGTCGAGCCGCAGCGGAAGAAGCGATGATTTTGTGGCCTACGTGAAGCTCTTGAGTACGAATCCGAGAAGCACGAGGAATACAAATTCATCGGAGAGCATGGCGAAGTTCTCTTTCACGTTCCTGGTGGTTTGCATCGCGTGTCCGATTCCGGCGAGGCCGTAGTAGAGGCCGCCGACGATGGCGGCGGGGAGGACCCAGCCAGGGCGGAGGATGGTACAGATTCCGAGGAGGCCTATAGAGAGGTTTCCAAAACCCACTTCGCGCACGATCGGCAGCGATGATGGGTCGTGGACGTGGAAGATTTTCTCAGCGGTGAACTGAGGCTGGATCACCTGGCGTGTTCCAGCCATGAAGAGTCGCGCCCCGACGGCCCAGAAGACGAGCCACTTGCCGATAAGAAAGATCAGGCCGAATCCGCGGGGATAAAGCGAGGCCTCAATGGCAACGGAAGCCGCTGGGAGAACGAGAAGTAGTAAGGCGACAGTGACAAAATACATGGGGGGTGAGTTGCTGCTATTTCTTCGTAGCGGTGAAATCGCCTTCTGCGTTGTAGGGATCGACGACGATCGTGCCTGTGATCGTGCCGTCTTTGCCGAGCTTGCCGTTGTAGTTGATGGTGATCGGGTCGCCGTTGTACTCGGCGTTGTAATGCCAGGCGACAGCATCGTCTTTGACGGAACCGGTGGCGTCGACGGTCTTCCCATCCTTGCGAACGCAGGTGCCGGTCAATGCGTTGTCTTTCTGGGTGAGCGTGCAGGTTGTCTCGACGGGGTTGTCGGAGACCGAGCCGGTGACGTGCCAGCTTCCAGAGACATCGGCTGCATTTGCGGCCTGGAACGAAGCGACGAGAATTGTCGCGAAGAGGATTGAGCGTTTCATTTGGAGCTCCCTAATATTGTGCAGAAAGTAGTCTTCAAAGCATTTTGTGCGAAGTCTAAATAGCACTTGGACAGATGTGCAATCGCACGTGGCCAACTGCATCAGCACAGAAGGCCAAGGATATCGCAGTCGGCCCTGGGTTGGTAGCCGTTCGTGTGCCTCATTGGAGGTCTCTTTCATGAGCGATCGTTGCAGCGGTGCGTTGAAGGGAATCGCGATGCTTGGCTTGGTGCTCTCATCGGCTTGCTTCGCGTGGACGCAAACAGTAGAGCTAGCGGCGCGGAAGGGCATCGATGCGGGGAACCAGGCTTGGATCGATGGGGTGAAGGCTGGTGAGGCTGCGCCGATTGCTGCAACCTACGCGGAGAATGCGGTTGATTGCGGGCCTACCGGGGAGTGCGTTCGCGGGCGGCCTGCGATTGAGCAAGAGATCAAAGGCTTGTTTACCGAGCGGGGACGTGCGTTATCGGCGAAGGTCTCGAGCGTTGGCTCGGTCGAGCAGGGAGAGTACGTTTACGAATGGGGACAGGCCGAGGCTTCGTTTGCAACGGGGAACAGGCTTGTGGAGCGTTATTTGACGGTGTGGCACCGGGAAGCCGATGGCAGCTGGAGGATCTTCCGCAATATGGTCATTCCGAATGATAAGACGCCGTAGGGTTACGAACTAACTTGCGTTGGGAGCCGAAGCTGGATCGAGATATTTGATGAGCAGGACCTGATTGCCGACTTCGTTGTAGAGGAGCTCGTCGACGGCTCCACTGGCGAGGAGCAGGCCGTAGCCTCCGGGGCGCATGCCTTCTTGTTCGCGCTTCAGGATGTGGGCGACGGGATCGGTGGCGGGGTTGGCGACGGCGGCGTGGCTGAGGGACTCGCGGCGGAAGCCGGCTCCGGGGTCGCGGACGTAAAAGACTATCGACCTTGCGGTCTGAACGCCGGTGACTTCAACCGTCTGCTCGGCGTTGAAGGCTGCGCCGTGTTCCATGGCATTGAGCAGGATCTCGCGCAGACCGTCGAGCATGCCTTCTTGTGCGTCGTCGGGAAGTTGCGAGGTGAGCTCGCGGGCGAAGGTCATGAGGCGCTCGGCGGTGATCAAGCGGCAATTGACGCGGACAGAAACCCAGCCGGGCCGGGCGGAGAGTACCTGGATGTCGTCTCGCCACAGATTGTCGGTCGCGGCGCGGCTGGCGAGCTCGGCAATGTCGCTGCCGTCAAAGGGCGGCGTGAAGCAGGCGAAGACGCGGGCGCGAAGGGCGGCGATGACGTCGTCGGGCGTGCTCTCGCGGGCGAGGACGATGCACTTGACTCCGGGGCGGATGTCGCGCATTTCCTCGAGGAGGGCGAGGTCTTCGTCGACGGCGCTGTCGGGGCTGGTGATGACGACGCCGAAGGCGCGCATGCGCAATCGATGGAGCGCGTCGGCGTGGCCGACGGCTTGCTCGGTGGGGAGACCGGCAGCGGTGAGGCCGTCCGCAATACTGCGGCTCAACTCACAGTGACTTCCAATTACGAGGACGCGGCTCATCGGTTGCTCCGAGAGGAATAGGTTGATTCTAGATCATCGTTGCGATGAGGATCTTTGGTCGAGGTAGGGACTAGGGACTAGGGCTACGGACTAGAGTCGGCGCGAGGAGGCCTCTCTGGAGGGCTGGGGGCTGATCGGCTATAGTTGCAGCGATATGACATCCCTTACTTTTTCTCAAATCTCCCGGCGTTGGTGGTTAGGGTCTGCCGTTGCTTTGTTGTCTGTGAGCGCGATTGCGCAGCAGGCGACGACGGCGCAGACGGCTCCGAAAACAGACAGCAGCTTCATTGATTCGGATGGAACGGCGCATGTGACGCGGGTGGTTCCGGTGCCGAAGACGATCAGTCCGGAGGCGCAGGCGCGGCTGGCGCGGCCGGCTTCGGACGCGAATGTGCCGCAGACGCTGGAGCAGCGGCGGACGGGCACGGACAAGTGGCAGGTTGGCGCGGGGGAGAAGTCGCGAGCGATTTATCCGGTAAAGATTGAGAGCCAGACGATTGGCGGGGTTCCGGTGCGGGTGGTTGATCCGGTATGACGCCGACACCGATGCATCCGGAGCGGGTGCTAATCAACCTGCATGGCGGCGGGTTTAACTCCGACTCGGGATCGTTTACGGAGTCGATCCCGATCGCAAATCTGACGCATACTCGGGTGATTGCGGTGCTGTACAGGCTGGCTCCGGAGCACCCGTTCCCGGCGGCGGTGGATGATGTGGTCGCGGTCTATCGCGAGGTGCTGAAGACTTATAAGCCGGCGAATATTGGGATCTATGGGACATCGGCAGGGGCGATTCTTACCGGTGAGGTTGCGGTGAAGTTCAAGCAACTGGGGCTGCCGCTGCCCGGCGCTCTGGGAGTTTTTTCGGGGATGGGAGATTTTTCGCTGCTGGGAGACTCGTTCGCGATGTATGCCTTGAATGGGTTATCGGGGCATCTGGATATTCCGGGGCCTGCTCGCGATACGGAGTATGTGGGGTCTACCGATCCCAAAGATCCGGTGCTCTCGCCGATGTATGCGGACTTGCATGGGTTTCCGCCGACGCTGTTCATTACCAGCGGGCGTGATCTGCTGCTGAGCGGGACCACTACGATGCATCGGGCTTTTTTGCGCGCGGGGGTGGATGCGCAGCTGATTGAGTTTGAGGGGCTGCCGCATGCTTTCTGGAATGATGTGAGTCTGCCGGAGTCGAAAGAGGCTTATGGGTATATGGCGGACTTCTTTTCCAAGGAGTTGGGGCGGTAGGGGCGGCTTCAGATGTCGATTTACTGCTGGAGTGAATGTTGCACCGGGTGCTACAGTAGGAAATGACGGAGAAAGTCTTGAAACCAGAACGCGCTTTCAAGACAGCATGGTTTTCCAAGGCCGCACGGAAAGCTCTGATCACGAACGACGAATTATGTATCGCGATTCAGCAAGTGCGCCTCGGGCAGGCCGATGACTTGGGCGGTGGGGTTTTCAAGAAGCGTTTGAGTAGGAACATGTACCGATCCATCGTGCTCGCTCGAGGGGGACGGTATTGGATCTACGTCTATCTTTTCGCCAAGAAGGACAGGGCGAATATCGATGTCGATGAGTTGAAAAGCTTTCGCGCTCTGGCTCATTTGTACGCCCGGAAAACGGAAGCCTCTATCGCAAAGGGAACTAGCGATCAAGGAATTCTGGAGATATCCATGACGAAAATGCGCAAGTACAAGAGTGATGCCTTCGAGGCGATACACAGCAGTGTTGGAGGTATGTATCGCGCCGATTAATGACGGAAGGTCGATTTTCGCGGCGGACGGCTTGGGATACGGGTGAGACGGCCTGGGCGAGGCTGCTGCGGGAGCGGCGGGCGGACTGGGCTTCCGATTCTGGATTTGACGGCTTCGAATCCGACGCGGTGTGGGTTTAGGTATGACTCGGAGGCGATTCTGGGTGCGCTGCAGTCTGCGGCGGCGCTGGATTATGATCCGAATCCCAAGGGGCTGCTGCGGGCGAGGGAAGCGGTGGCTGGGTACTATGCCGGGCATGGCGCGGCTCGTCGATCCGGAACATATCTTCCTGACTACCAGCACCAGCGAGGCTTATAGCTATCTTTTTCGGCTGCTTTGCGATCCGGGCGATGAGGTTTTGATTGCTCAGCCGAGCTATCCACTCTTCGATTTTCTGGCTGATCTGGACGATGTCCGGCTGGTTCCTTATCCCCTTTTCTATGACTACGGGTGGCATTTGGATCCGGCGGCGCTGCGGGAGCGGGTGACTCCGCGGACGCGGGCGATTGTGGTGGTCCATCCTAACAATCCGACCGGGCACTATACCAAGGCTGCGGAGCGGGCGGTCCTGGAGGAGATCTGCGCCGAGTTTGGGCTGGCGCTGATTGTGGACGAGGTGTTTCTGGATTATCCGCAGGAGGGGGCGGCGGAGCCGAGTTTCGGTGCCGGGGCGCATCCGGCGTTGACGTTTGTTTTGAGTGGGCTGAGCAAAGTTGCGGGCCTGCCGCAGATGAAGGCGTCGTGGATTGGGTGTTTTGGGCCGGAGCCGATTGTGGCAGAGGCTTTAGGGCGGCTGGAGGTGGTTGCCGATACCTTTCTGTCGATGAATGCGCCGGTGCAAGGGGCGATTCCGGCTTGGCTGGTGGGAAGGGACGCGATCCAGGAGCAGATCCGGTTGCGGACGCGGGAAAATCTGAAGGCCCTCGATTTCGTATTCCCGGCTGGAGGCCAGGCTGGCAGGTTGGTTGCCGAGGCGGGATGGTATGCGGTCTTGCGGATCCCGGCGGGGGTGAGGGATGAAGAGACGGTATTTCAGCTGTTAGAGCATCACGGAGTGGCTGTGCATAGTGGGGATTTTTTTGGGTTTGGGGGATCGGGATGGCTCGTGCTGAGCCTGTTAGCTGAAAATCACGAATTCATAATTGGAATCAATGAGATTGCCAGATACCTTAAAGCGTCATGTTAAGGGAAGGCTGATTTTGTTATTAAGTTGATTCCGGTCAAGTGTAGGTTTCATAGTTAAGACTTAAGTGATACAAAAATATCATGTTGCTGGTGGAGCATCTGGCTTGGCGAGCGATATCCGGAACATATGTTGTACCAGCGCCATCAGGGCTTGAATCCTGATCTCGAACGCTTCGGTTCGAATGCTTTCGAGCAGATCGTCGGACAGCCCTGAGTCTTTGCCGTGTTCGGCGGCAAAGTCGGCGAGTTGGATCATGACGGCGGCATTGCGGTAGGCTGCCCACAGTCCTTTGGCGCAGCTCCAGTCGCTCGGCCGCAGCCTGGCAGCGATGACGTCCCACGACTCTGAGCGACGCTTCGAGTGCTGGGTCCGCCAATAGCCTGCGTAGATGAGTACCGCCACGAACGATATTGGGACGAGTAGCAGCATAGTCGTTTCTTGCGAGCCGTTGGGTGGACGCCGCTTAAATCTATGAAGCTGGCTGAACGAGAGTGCGCCGTCCCGTTATGCGTCACATTCTACGCACTAAGGGATTTCGCTCCAAAGACTATCTTTCCCAAAGATCACTTCTCAAGGAAGGGATTGGTCGCTCGTTCTTCGGCAATCGTTGTTTTGTGACCGTGGCCGGGGATGACGATTACGGGATCGGGAAGCGTGAGGAGCCGTTCGCGGATGGAGCGGAGGATTTTGCGTCCGTCGCCGCCGGGCAGATCGGTGCGGCCGATGGAGCCGGCGAAGAGGGTGTCTCCGGCGATCAGAAGCTGCTGAGGCGCGAAATAAAGGCAGATGCTGCCTTCGGTGTGGCCGGGGGTGTGGAGGATCTCGCCGGGGAAGTTGGGCAGGCCGATCTTCGTGCCGTCGTCGGCACTGGCGTCGGGCGGGGCGACTTCGGGCGGTTGGATGCCGAGCCATCCGGCCTGCACGTCCATCATCGCGAGCTGGGGCAGGTCGTACTGATTGAGGAAGATGGGTGCGCCGGTGATGCGCTTGAGGTGCAGGGCTCCGCCGACGTGGTCGATGTGGCCGTGGGTAATGACGATCTGCTTGAGGGTGAGCTTGTGGGCGGCCAGACGGGTGAGGATTTCGGAGACGTTTTCGCCGGGGTCGACGACGATGGCCTCGCGGGTGGTTTCGTCGCCGAGGATGGTGCAGTTGCAGCGCAGCATCCCGACGGGGAAGGTTTCAAGAATCATGCAGCGGGCTTGCGTCCATCTCTCCGGTTGAGAAGCCGGTTACTTGACCGGCTTTCCGGGAGTTGCGGGTGCGGTCGATGCGGGCGGCGTCTTGATGCCGGAGAGCACCGACTTGGCGCCGCCGCTTTGGCGGGCGATGAGGACGAAGAGCCCGATCGAGGTGCACATGAAGATGATCGCCGACCAGGTGGTGAGCTTGGTGAGCAGGTTGGCTGCGCCGCGAGGGCCGAAGGCGGTCTGCGAACCCTGGCCGCCGAAGGCTCCGGCGAGGTCGGCGCTCTTGCCCTGCTGCAGAAGGACCACGCCGATCAGGAAGAGGCAAACGATGACGTGGATGATGGTGAGAAGGATAATCATTCGGGTCTTTTCTATTACGAAACTTGATGCGGTCTTTTCCGGACCGCGACAGGCCTGAGGGCCCTGCTTTTTTGCGTTTGTTTTTTCTAAACTCTTGGTGCGGAAGAGGGGACTTGAACCCCTATGCCTTGCGGCGCCGCCCCCTCAAGACGGTGTGTCTGCCATTTCACCACTTCCGCAAACTGGTAAATCTTTTCGTTTCACACGCTAAGAGCTGATGCAGGGCATTGCCGTGCGAGCGCGCGATCTTCTCTATATTATCGTGCCGGGCTAGGTACTGCAACGTAAGAGGGTTCTTATGCCGTCAATTGGAGGCTTGAGGAACTGCCCGGAAAACTCGGTGGACCTCCGGTGTGACGTTGTTGGACTTCGGTCCCTGCGATGCCGACTCGACCCCTCTTCATCTCACTTCTGTTTTTGCCATAATTAGGGAACCTATGCCGAAGCAAGAATTCCAGACTGAAGTCTCGCAACTCCTACAGCTGATCGTTCACTCCCTTTACTCGCACCCCGAGATCTTTCTGCGCGAGCTGATCTCGAACTCTTCCGACGCGCTCGACAAGTTGCGCCATCTCACGCTGACTGACGACAAGTACAAGGCGCTGGTCGGCAATGGCATCGATTCGCCGCGCATCGACCTCTTGCTCGACGAGGCCGACGAAGACCCTCACCATCTCAGACACCGGGATCGGCATGAACGAGGAAGATCTCATCTCGCACCTCGGCACCATCGCTCGGTCGGGCACCAAGAACTTCCTGACCCAGCTATCGGGCGACGCGAAGAAAGATTCCAACCTTATCGGACAGTTCGGCGTTGGCTTCTACTCTGTCTTCATGGTCGCCGACAACGTTGAGGTTTTCTCGCGCAAGGCTGGTGAAGAGAAGACTTTCAAGTGGACCAGCGATGGCAAGACCGGCTTTGATATTGAAGAAGCCACGGGCGCCGATGCCCGCTCCACTGCTGGCACGACCGTGCTCATCCACTTCAACGAAGAGGGAGCACAGTACGCGAACTCTTACCGTCTGCAGGAGATCGTCAAGAAATATTCCAACCACATTGCCTTCCCCATCTTCCTCACCTACGACAAGAGCGAGTGGAACGCCGAGAAGAAGGAGTCCATTAAGACGCGCGTCACCGAGCAGGTCAATGCCGCGAGCGCCATGTGGCGACGGTCGAAGTCCGAGCTTACCGACGAAGACTACAAGGAGTTTTACAAGTCGATCACCGGCGACTGGGAAGACCCGCTCTTCTGGTTCCACACGCGCGCCGAGGGCACGCTCGAGTACACCACTCTCTTCTACATCCCCGCGAAGGCTCCGCTCGATCTTTACCAGGCCGACTACAAGGGCGGCGTCAAGCTTTATGTCAAGCGCGTCTTCATCATGGACGACTCTAAGGACCTGCTTCCGCAGTATCTTCGCTTCGTCCGCGGCGTCATCGATTCTGAAGACCTCCCGCTCAACGTATCGCGCGAGATTTTGCAGCAGAATAAGGTGCTCACCAACATCAAGACCGCCAGCGTCAAAAAGATTCTCTCTGAGCTGAAGAACATCGCCACCAACGACAAGGAAAAGTACGGGCAGTTCATCGCCGAATACAACCGCCCGCTTAAGGAAGGCCTCTACGGCGACTACGCCAACCGCGAAACCCTGCTTGAGCTGGTCCGCTTCAAGTCCACCAAGGTGGAAGGCCTCACCTCGCTCGCCGAAGCCAAGGAGCGGATGCAGCCGGAGCAGAAGGCGCTCTACTACATCACGGGTGGCTCGGAATCCATGCTTCGCAATTCGCCGCTGCTCGAGATCTATAAGAAGAAGGACCTAGAGGTTCTTCTTCTCGACGACGACATTGACGAGATCGTCTTCTCGATGGTTCCTAAATACGGCGATATCGATCTGAAGGCGGTGAACAAATCCACCACCGGCGACGACTTGAAGGACGACTCGACACCCGAGAAGGCCGAGGAGCTGAAGCCGCTGCTTGAGAAAATCAAGGCGACGCTGGGCGATGCAGTTAAAGAGGTGCGCGCCTCATCGCGCCTCGCCGACAGCCCCTCCGTCATCGTCTCTGATGAGGACGAGCCCTCAGCCCGCATGCGCCAGATGATGCAGGCCATGGGACAGAAGGACCTTCCTGAGTTGCAACCGACGCTCGAGATTAATCCCGATCACGAGATCATCAAAAAGCTGCTCGCCGACCCGAACGACAGTAAGGTCGAAGACGCCGCATGGCTGCTCTTTGACCAGGCGCTGCTGCTCGAGGGAGTGCCACTGAAAGACCCGGCCACGTTCGTCCAGCGGCTGAACAGGGTGCTGAGTCAGTCTATCTAGGCCCCGCGGGCGTTTCATCTGCCTGCGTTTCAAGCGCCCGTTCCGTCTCTACCGGATGGCGATTGAGCGCAGGTGGTCTTATGATTCGAAGGGACTTTGTGAAAAGAAACTTCGCATATCGAAATTGGGCCGTGCTCATCCCGATTCTTGGCGTGTGTCTGGCAGGGTGCGCGCTCGCGCGGGCGCAACGGCTGGCGGTTACCAATCCGCTGGATGTTCATCGTCTGGATGAAGTTGTCGACCTGCCTCTGAGCGAGGTGCTGCGCCATGTCCACGCGAAAGATGCGGACGAGATCGTGGTCATTGACGAGGCAACGAAACAGCTGCTGCCCTCGCAAACCTACAGCACGACTGGGCGCGGCTCCGGACCGCTTTCTTGTTCTGGTGAGAGTGCCCGCACATGCAACGCTGCACCTCAGCTTTCAGCGCGCGAGCCATCCCTCTGCGGTTGAGCCGCTGGTCTTTGGCCGGGAGGCGGTGGAGCGCAAGGACGACTTCGCGTGGGAGAACAAGCTGGTTGCCTATCGGATCTATGGACCAGCGCTACAGGCGACGGGAGAGATTACCTCGGGGATTGATGTTTGGTCGAAGCGGGTGCCGAACTTCGTTATCGATACGTTTTACAAACGTGACGCGGAGGGGCAGCGCACCAAGGACCCAAGGCTTTCCTATCACAAGGACAATGGTCAGGGGCTGGATTCCTATGAGGTTGGGCCTTCGCGCGGCTGCGGCGGAACGGCCGTTTTTGCGGACGGGAAGCTGTTTACCTCGAAGAACTACACATCGTTGAAGCAGCTCTCCACTGGGCCGATTCGGTTCTCGTTTGAGGTGACGTACGCGCCGTGGAGTGCAAATGGGGACGGCAATGGCGTCGAGGTAACGGAGACGAAGCGCATTACTCTCGACGCGGGCTCGCGACTTAATCGCATTGACTCGACCTATACGTTTGCGGGCGGGCGCACGATCGACGTTGCTGCGGGACTTGCGGTGCATAAAGGGGCGGATGCGGAGCAGCTTCAGGATGGACGCGTGCTTTCAGTGTGGGACACTCCGCAAGACGCGAGCGCGGGTCGTATTGCTACCGGCATGGTTTCGGTCGACGAGCATCGATCGACGGTGGAGGCGGGACACGCGTTGATGATCTTCCCGGTGAAGAGCGGCGAGACATTTCATTACGCCGCCGGCTCGGGCTGGTCGAAGGCGGACATGCCTACTCCGCAGGCGTGGGACGATTACCTCAAGCTTTATCTATTGCAACAACAAAATCCGCTTCGGGTGCATTGGGCGAAATAGGAAGGGTGATTGCGTGAGAGTGCTACAAATGGCGGACGAAGTACGTTATCCCGGCATGTCGACGGCGGAGCTGCGCAGCACCTTTCTTATCGAGGACCTTTTCGAATTGGAGCGCGTGAAGCTTGTTTACGTCGATATGGACCGCACGGTTATCGGCTCCGCTGTTCCGATTGGGTCTGAGTTGGAGCTGCCTTGCCCCGAGGAGCTGCGAGCTGTCGCGTTCACCGAGAGGCGGGAGCTTGGCGTCTTTAACATCGGCGGTTCGGGAGCAGTGAGTGTCGGCGGCGAGAATTATTCGCTGGGCAATCGCGATGCGCTGTATGTCGGTAAGGGCAAGCATCGTGTCGCTTTCACCAGCGATAACCCGATGGAGCCGGCCGAGTTCTATCTGCTGAGCTATCCGGCTCATGCAGTGCATCCGACAGCGGTCGTTCGCGCGAAGGATGCAGTGCCGCTCGCGATTGGAGAGATGGCGACTGCCAATCGGCGGAACATTACCAAGCTGATTCACCTGGAAGGCGTGAAGAGTTGCCAGCTGGTCATGGGATTCACCGAACTCGAGCAGGGTAGTGTGTGGAACACGATGCCGCCGCATACGCATATGCGCCGCTCCGAGGTGTATCTCTATTTCGACATTCCGTCGGATCAGCGGGTGGTGCATCTGATGGGGCCGGCTGGTGAGACGCGGCATCTGGTCGTCGCGAACAAGCAGGTCGCGATTTCGCCCGGCTGGTCGATCCATGCCGGGGTTGGGACGGCGAGCTACTTGTTCTGTTGGGGCATGGGCGGTGAAAACCAGGTGTACACGGACATGGATGCGCTTCGGGTGGCGGAGCTTCTATGATCGATGCCGACGAGGCGACGTTTGCCCTGCGCCTGGCTGTACCGTGATGCGGCGAGTCTCGAGTTTGCTGAAGGCACGAAGACAATGGAGATGGCATGGCGAGGCAGGACTCTAGTAGAAGGAACTTCCTGAAGGCGAGCGGGGCCGTGATCGCTGGAACGGCGGTCTCGTGGAACGCGGTCACCTACGCGAGCACTGCGGGCGTGAGCGGTGTGCAGGCTTCGGTCGCTGGGACAGCGGAATACTTCGGGTCGTGGCCTGAGGGAAAATCTCCGCAGGAGGTGGGGAAGCGGGTCGCCGAGCACTTCGTGACCAGCCCTCATCAGTACAGTGAAACGATCAATTACTCGGAAGTTGCGGCGTGGTATGGGGCGTTGACCTTTGCGCAACTCACTCATGACGACGCTTTGCGGGTAGAGCTGATCAAGAGGTTTGAGCCGCTGATGCCGGGTGGGGCGGAAGCTAGCCGGATACCGGTTCGGCGGCATGTGGACGATTCCATCTTCGGTGTTGTGCCTCTTGAGATTGGCATGCAGACGAAGGATGCGCGATACCTGGCGAACGGCAAGGCGTGGGCGGACCGGCAGTGGGAGAATCCGCAGGCCGACGGGCTCTCAGCGGAGACGCGCTACTGGATCGACGACATGTACATGCTGACGATTTTGCAGTTGGAGGCTTACCGGGCGACGCATGATCCGAAATATCTTGATCGGGGTGCGCTGGAGATGGTTTCGTATCTGGGCAAGCTGCAACAGCCGAACGGGCTCTTCTATCACGCACCCGATGTACCGTTTTTCTGGGGACGCGGCGATGGTTGGGTTGCCGCGGGCATGGCGGAGATGCTGCGCGATCTGCCGCCGGATCATCCGCAGCGGGCAGCGATCTTGAAGGGATATCAGGCGATGATGGCGGCACTGCTGAAGTATCAGGGGAAAGACGGCATGTGGCGGCAGTTGATCGATCAGGAAGATGTGTGGCCGGAGACCTCAGGATCGGCGATGTTCACCTTTGCGATGATTACCGGCGTCAAGAATGGATGGCTCGACGCGGCAACCTATGGGCCTGCGGCGCGGAGGGCCTGGATCGCGGTGGCTGGGTACATCGACCAGAACAGCGACGTTACGAACGTGTGCGAGGGTACGGGGAAAAACAATAACCGGCAGTACTATCTCGACCGGAAGAGACGGACCGGAGACTTCCATGGACAGGCGCCGATTCTTTGGTCGGCCTCGGCGTTGCTACGCTAGCGCGGTCTGTTTTCAGTGATAGAGCACGTTAGCGGCGTAACTCCGTCGTACGACGAAGAAGGAGAAAGACTCATGGCAGCTGCTCTACGAAGCAATCGAGCTACGCCGATGGTCGCGGCGAGGCTTCTTTACCGGACGCTTCTGCTTAGTTCTATGACCACGGTTCTCGCATTTGCACAGACACCTGGCCCTTCTTCGGGAGCTTCCAAGCTGGATAGCTATACGCCGGACCAGCTTATGGAGAAGGCACAGACGCTCAAGCAACAGGCACAGCAGTCTGGAACCGGCTCAGCCAGCATCGTTCTGGAGAAATATCCTGGTCATTTCACGATGCTTGCCTTTCGCGATCGCAGCGGAGGCGCCGAGCTGCACAAGGAATATGCGGACATCGACGTGATCCTTGATGGCACATGCACGTTGATCGTTGGAGGCACGATTCCCGATGGCAAGACGACCGGGCCAGGTGAGGTGCGCGGATCGTCGGTTCAGGGTGGCGAGAGCAGAACTCTGCACAAGGGCGACATCGCGCATATTCCCTCGAACACGCCGCACCAGATGCAACTGCCGCCCGGCGGGACGCTGACCTACTTCGTCATCAAGGCCCTTGAACCTAATAGCCATGAATAATGAGGGCCGATTTCGCGACAAGAGCTTCAGAAAATGCCGGTCGTTGGCCTCGGGAGCGGTGCAAATTCTGATGGGCGGGCGCGTTGGGGTACGGTAAGATTTTTGTAGAGGTTCTGCGCTTTTGCAGGGCGATTTGTATTTCTCTTATCTTGAGTTCAATGCCAGCCGGCCGAGGAGAATCCATCATCGAAGACAAGCTTTATCGGGGCACTGTGCGTGGGTTTGTTGAGGACCTGCCCGCGAGATACATCCGGTCATGTGCGCGGCGGCTGCTCGCGACCGCATCGTTAGGGTTGGTGATGTGCACGGCGGGGCTCGCGCAGCAAAGCGAGCCGGCGGTGACGCCGCCCGATGCGCCGACGCCGAACCAGCAGGACGCGCAGCCACGTCAGAGCGCGAATCCGGTGACGAGTGGCGTGACGACCGGCGTGGACATGTTCCTGACGCTGCAGAGAAAGTCGTTGGTCTTCCCGGATCTGGCGATGGATGGCCGACCCCTCAGCCCGTGGGACAAGCTGAAACTGGCGGCGAACAATACGGTTTCGTTGTCATCGGTCGGTGCGGTGGTGATCGGCTCGGCTTACGGCCAAGCCGTCAATAAGCCTGCCGGATGGGGACAGGGATGGGACGCTTATGGCCAGCGTCTGGGCGGAGACATTGCGCGGGTGGCTTCGTACAACTTGTTTGGCACCTTTGCCATCGCCTCGATCACACATGAGGATCCGCGCTTTTACGTCAAGAAGGACCTGAACTTTGGGCAGTCGGTTGGCTATGCGGCGAGCCGCCTGGTGATCACGCGGAGCGATTCGGGGAAAGAGGTCGTGAATTACAACGGACTATTGGGACCACTGGCGGCAGAGGGGCTGGCTACCGTTTACTATCCGCAAGGGAGCAAGGATTTTGGCAGCGTGATGATTCGCTACTCCACTGACGTGGGTTGGCGGTTTGCGGGATACATGTTGCGCCAGTACTGGCCGACGATCAACCGCAAGCTGCTAACGCACTCTTCGGCTGCGGCTTCGTCGACGCCTTAGGAAGGCTGCTCGGCCTTGGGGCCGGCTGAGCAGGCTAACCTCCCGATCCACAATTGGCGGTTTTCTTTCGCGGTTGCTCTATGCGAGAATCCCCGCATCGGTGTTTGGCTTGAACCGAAGGGCTTGAACCACGGGGTTTGAGCAGAGAACTGTGCGAGGTGATTCTCTATGACAGACGGCGTAACCGCGAGTCCGCTCACCCTTGAGGTTAAAGAGGCCGGCGATGTGGTGCGGATTCATTTGCACGGCAAGCTGGTGATGGGCGTCACCAACTTGCTTCATGCGAGGGTGAAGAAGTTGATCCCGGAGCATAAGCGGATCGTGCTGGACTTATCTGATCTCTCCCATATGGACAGCTCGGGCCTGGGCTCGCTGGTGGCGCTGTTTGTCTCGGCGCGGTCGGCGGGGTGTTCGCTGGAACTGATCAACCTGAGTCATGGGATCCAGAAGGTCCTCTCGCTCACGAATTTGCTGTCGGTGTTTACGGTGGTGGGGGAGAGTGGGTTGAAGGTTGGTTAAATCCTGGAAAGCAGACGCTGCTGCGGATGAAGAAGATTGCAATTGAGGGGCCGGTGAAGGCAGGCGAGGCAGGGGACCGCGTTGCTATCTCTTTTTGTGGGTCCGTCCGCTCCTTTGGCCGCGATTTTTCCTGGCGACGCTATGCCAACCTGAGTTGATCTAAACTTTCCTTATGAGAGAGTGGACGCCATATACCGCAAACACCCGTGGAATAGCGGTGAGCGTTGAGCCAACTTACCTTGAGACGAGGTCCTCGCCTGATGCCTCGCAGTATTTTTGGGCTTACCGCGTGATCATCGAGAATCAGGGACGGGAAACGGTGCAACTGCTGAGCCGGCACTGGATGATCACGAATGCGCGTGGCGAATTGACCGAGGTCAAGGGACCAGGGGTTGTTGGGGAGCAACCGGTCCTCAAGCCCGGAGAGCACTTTGAATATACGAGTGGCGCACCTCTCAACACTCCGTCCGGGATGATGGGCGGAGCTTACCAGATGGAGAGTGAGGGCGGTGAACGTTTTGATATTGAGATACCGACGTTCGCGCTGGATCGTCCGAATCAGCGCCTATTTCTGAATTGAGAGATAGATCTCGTGGATTTCCGCCTGACGCGACTTAGCATCGCTGGCCCATGGTGGCCGGGCGTTTGGACCGATGCGGACGTGAACAGAAGTCGATTTCACAGGGCAATCACTGATCGTTCCTCGGCTCCTCTGCGTGCGCCGGAGTTGTGCTTCGCAAATGAACCTCGCTCCTGAGTGGAGCGAGGTTCATTTGCATCAAGAGTTTCGAAGGGCGGGTTTCGAAGGACCGCGAGCCGAGCGGTTTGCCTATTTCACACTTGGCGAATCGTCGGCTTTCAAATCTCCCAGGGCGTATTGGATACCAGCCAATACATGTTCCATCATTGGCGTATTGGAATAGATGTGTTCGCTGTGCCCGAGGACCTCAACGAAGACCCGGCCTTTGCCCTCGCGGCGAATCCAGCTCAGGGCATAGTCTCCGTCGGTCCGCTTGTACTTTTCTTTTGCCTTGTCTTCATCGCTCATCTTGGCGTAGTCAATGCTGGTTAGCACGTGGACGTTTTTGCGGGAAAAGGAGTCCTGCGCCATTGTGTAGGTCTCGTCGTGAATCTGAAATTCCTGGCCGTGGAACATCGAGGTCAGCGGGCTCTTTGGATCGTCAATCTTTACGGTCAACACTTGCGGATAGACCCAGTGAAACTTGAACCATCCGCCGATCATCTTGTTGAACTCGGGCCAGGTTCCGGTGGGTGGCGCATCGGCCCCACGCTCGGACGTGTGGTAGGTGTCGACCGCGGCATGGATCGCAGCGAGGCCCTTTCCACCGCGTACAAAATCCATCAGGGCTTTCCTGCGAGCCTCGGTGGCCGCAGCATCTTTCGGGTCATCGAGAAACGCAAGCGTCGTGCTATCGAGGAAGATCGCGTCGTATTGCGCGAGGTTCGCCGCTGTTAATGTCGGCCGAGTCGTAGCTGATCGTTGCCGTATATGCACCGGTCTTCTCTCCCATGGCCTTGACCGTCTCCGCTGCTAAGGGAATTGAGGAGTGGACGTATCCGGTTGCCTTGCACAGGACGAGAATCTTGCGCGACTGCTTCGGCTTTGCAAGAGCCTTGGTCGGGATTGCATCCTCCATTGCGATCATGTCTTCGCGATAGGCAGTCTGGATCTGGACTCCATCCTTAATGCTCTGCGGCCGGTTGCCGGTGTAGGGCTGGGGTTCGGACCGTGCTGGCGGCGGGGTCGCGGGGGGCGTGCCCTGCGCGAAGCAGGGAAGGCTGATTAGACAGGCGGCCGCCATCGAGAAAGCGGCGAAGCGTTTCTTGTTTGGTTCAGAGATCTGCATAGTCCTCCAAGTCATCCACATCCAATATTGAGGGCAAGCGAGCAAAAGCGAAAGGTTCGACCACTTCCTGACCAAACGAGAACATTACTGTATGGATACCGATGGTTGCAACCGGCTCACCTCTTGGGCAGGTTCCGCTCATATTTTGCGTTTCGAGAAGAATCTGCCTAACGTTTGCAGCGCCGGTTTGCGTCGGCAATTTTGAGCGAACGGCTCGTTGTCGCTGTTGCTCAGGTTGACTGGAGTGGCGATATACACTGGCTGCGTGGAGGAACGATGGACAGACGAGGATTTCTGGTTTCGATTGCTGCATTGCAGGGCGCTGCTATGTTTCCGGAAGCGCTTGCTCAGGCCGGGCAACAGATTACTCATGTGGATACGAAGACCGGCGGTCCTTCTCTGCAGAGCAGCGTGGTGAAGGCTGCCAGCATTCAGCCCGAGGGCGCGGCGCCTGGAGCGAAGGCCTACGTTCAATTCAATGGTCCGACGGCGCAGCTCACCGCGCTTGCCTCGGGATTTGTGACGTTAGAGCCGGGAGCGCAGCCGCATCCGCCCCATCGGCATCCCGAGGAAGAGATCATGATTGTGGGTGAAGGGACGGGAGAGTTTTTCCTCGACGGCGTCACGTCGCAGGTGAAGACAGGAGACGCGTTATTTGCGGAAGCCAACGTGCTGCATGGCGTGAAAAATACCAGCGACGCGCGTATGACGTTCTACTTCATCAAGATGATGGGAAGGCATGTTTCGTGATTGCTCGTCTGATTGACTGAAGAGGCTTCGGCATAGGAGGGCCAGTCGTCAGGCAGCACGGCCGACGCCACGTGCGCCAACTGGAGAAGCCCGCGGCTATGCCGCGTAGGCGCATGCCAGGCCAGAGATTGCAGGCGAGACTTACGAGGAAGAGAGCGACGACGATCCACGATGCGTGCTGTGCGAAGGCGTTCGCGATGGCATCAACGGGAGTTTCGCGGCCGGTGAGGCGCTCGATGATCCAGCCTATCGATGCGATACCGGCGCAGACTGCACCGCCGATGCGCAGGGCTGAGTAGGCCCGGGTTCTGTTCATAAAGATGAGCGAGGGCAAGGTGACGGCGACGACGAACATCTGCATGGTTTCGATGCCGAGGTTGAAGGCGAGAATGCCGGCGACTCGTTCCCAGTGGGTCAGGCCTAGCCTGGTGAGCGTTGCTGCGAATGCCAAGCCGTGAATGAGGCCGAAGAACGCCGCGATGTAGGCCTCTCTGCCGGGAAAGATTGGGCGGAGGGCGTGGATGGCCGAGACGAGGATGGACACCGCGATCAGCACTTCTACCGGCCGCTCGGATGCGTGGACCAAGCTAAAGGCTGCGAGGCCCAGGGTGATGGAGTGGCCGATGGTGAATGCGGTCACGATGCCGAGAATGCGAAGCAGGCTTTGACGGAGAGTTGCCGGTTGGCCCCAGCGTGAGCCTGCGACGAGGAGCGGCGCGGGAAGAAGCAGGACGAGCAGGAAAAGAAGATGGTCGGTTCCTTCGGCGATGTGTTTCATGCCGAGACTGAACAGGCTTGCGGACTGGAGACCGTTTAGCCAGACTCGCGTGCTTTGCCATGTAGATTGGGGATTTGTAACAGTTGTGGTTGCTTGTTGATAGTCGATCTCGTAGATGGACTGTTGTTGATTGCGCCTTTGCGCGGCGATGCGAATGCCGGGGTCCTGGGGGGCCAGGACGTTCATTAGATAGACGGATCTTTGGTTGAGGTGATGGTTGGCCACGATGAAGGATCGTGTAGGGTCGCCGGTGGGCAGGTCTACGGTGTAATCGATGTGGATTTCGCCAATTCCATCTTGGAGTTGGGTGGGCTGGGGGAAGCTCCAGGTTATGAGATCAGGCGTTACGGTCTTTCCGTCACTCGTGATTGAGAGGTCGCTTAGCACGACGCTGTGCATAGGCTTGCTCTTCGGTTTTGGAGAAGACTCCGTCGCGATTGGTATCGATCTCGGCGATTACTGATGGAGCGACGAGAATGCCGGGAATGAGTCGCATCGATGCCTGGACGCGATCGGCTTGCAGCGTGAAGACGGTTGCCTGCAGGTATTCATCGATGCGGTGGGCTAACGCTGCCGGTGCGAACACGAAAGTGCAGGCCGCGATGATTGCGGCAATGTTCAATTTTGTGGCGGCGGCTCTCCTCGTGTTGGCATTCATTGTTTTGTCAGGGCGCTTCCGTAGTCGTTTGTGGGATCGCGATAGATCGTGTGGACGTGGTTGTTGGGCTCGTCGTTTTGCGGCGCGTATTCGATGACGAGGTGCGGGCCCTGAATGCGGTAGTAGGCGGTGATGTTGGTTCCGGCTGGCGCGGTCGTGGGGCCGCTCCATGCAAACCAGGTGTCGTTGAGATCGGCCTTCATCTGGGCCATGCGAGTGGCGGCGGAGGTTTCGTTCATGATGCCGGCCCATTCTCCGATCAGGTCGAGGAGCATGGCTTGCTGGCTGGCATTCATTGCGGAGGCCTTCAGGCCCTCGGGCTCGATTTTCTTGCCGTCCTGGCCGGGGCCGAGCACGAGGTCGGGAACGTTGTAGGTGAGGACGGCCTGTTTGCGCTGCTGTTCGTCGAGAGCTTGCAGTAGGGCGAGCGCTTTGTCGCTCTCTCTTCCGATGGGGCGGATGGTTTTTCCGTTTAATTTGAAGGTGGCTGGTTGCGCGCCGGTGAGCGACGGGGTCATTACGCCTTTGCTTCCGGCGATGGTGATGTTCAACGCGAGATGATGGCCGCCGAATTGAAGCATCCATGGCTGGGTCGTTGAAGGCTTGCCGAGAAACGAGATGTAGTAGAGACTGCCTCCGAACATGTCGCTCGACGATGGCGGTGGGCCGCCGCCAGGCGCCTGCCATTTGCACCGAAGGGTGGAGGTGCCTCCAATCGCTCCGGGCGGAGGGCCATTCTGGCCTCCGGGTGGGGGGCCGGGAGGACGACCGCCTGGTCCACCACGAGGACGCTTCGATCCGTTGGTTTTGAAGTCGTCGTCGGCTTCGCGGATCTCGTTTACCTTTTCGAGGCCCATCGGGCTGAGCACGGTGGCGAGGAGTTTCATCGTTGCATCCTGCTGCGCCGTGCGTCATCTGCTTGAGGTTGATTCCGCCGCGAGGGACGAAGCCAGTCGGGAAGTTGGACCAGCGGGCCCGCTGCTGCTCGTCATCGAAGGAGTAGAGCGACCTTTTGCCGCTGCTCGGGAGTGAGCGTGGCGAGGAAGTTGTCGGCTGCGCTGACGATTTTCGCAGTGCCGGTCTGCGCGGGTACGACGCCTGGAAGATAGACGAGCGCGAGCGCGAGAAGGCCGCGCGTTGGGCCTTGCAAGAGGGTCTTCATTCGGTCCTCACCTATGCCGGTATTCCGTTGTAAGGCTAGACGGCCAAGAGTTCTCAAGGGTTGCACTTGGGACCTAGCGGGACGATTCCGTGCGTAATGGACGGCGTGACGAAGCGGATCGGTTTGTGGGATTAGATTTCGTGTCTGTGATGAGCGCTACTAGAATTGAGGGTTAGGCACGGCTGGTGGTTGGAGCAGTTGCTAAGGGCCGTGGAGATCGATCAGATGTGCGAGGAGGACTATGCCGCAGGAGATGTACTTTGAAGACTTTTTCCCGGGTCAGATTTTTAACTCGGAGCGGAGCTACCGGGTGAGCGCGAAGGAGATCATCAGCTTCGGAGAGAAATATGATCCGCAGCCGTTTCATATTGACGAGACCGCGGGCAAGAATTCGTTCTTTAGCGGACTTTGCGCTTCGGGGTGGCTGACGGCGGCGATCGTGATGCGGCTGCGCGTGGAGTCGATCAAGGTAGCGGGCGGCATGATCGGCGCGGGCGTGGAAGAGATGCGCTGGACGCAGCCGGTGCGGCCAGACGACTCGATTCGCACGCGGGCGGAGATCTTGCAGGTGCGGCACTCGGCGACCCGGCCGGAGTATGGGGTGATTCGTTCGCAGACGACGGTGTTTAATCAGAACGATGAGATCGTGATGCGGTCGATTGTGAACTGGCTGGCTCCGCTGCGGGATAAGAGGTAGGCCGGCACACTGAAGACGCCCATCCGAATTGATGCGTTGGTGCCGGTCCTTCGACTCCGCGCTTCGCGCGTTCGCTCAGGATGACAACTTCTAGTTGCTGGTGATGCAGCGCGCATGTTGCGTTTGGTCAGTGGATAAGTTTGTTGGTCGATGCGGACTCAATTACTCGGGCCAGTCGGAGTCGGCGTAGTGGTGGTGGTTGGGGTCGCTCATCCACTGTTGCGGCGTCATGGCGAACCAGTCGAGGGCGTCCTTATATCTGGGTGCGAGGTAGGAAGCGGGATCGGCGGAGTCGCGGACTTCGTGGCGCTGCTTGGGGGTGAGCGACCAGGAGAGCGGGTCGGTGCCGACTTCGTTGGTGGAACGACGATCGTCGAAAACGACGCGGTGAAGCTCCAGGCGGCCGGCGAAGGCGTGTTCGAGTTGCGCGAGTGAGGCGCGGTTTCTTGCAGTCACGCTCTGGTGCCCGGCCTGCCAAAAGCCGAGTAGGGGAGCGGTGAGTTCGCTAAAAAGATTGGCCGGGGTTTTGCCGCGGTAATAGTGGTAGGGATCGGACTCTCCATCGCTACCGTAGTCGTCGCCGCTGTTGCGAATCTCAATTAAGAGAATGCGTAATGGGTGTGCGGATGCGCTGGGCGGATGGGCGAGTTGCTGCTGCTCACAGTTGTCCCGGTTGAGCTGGTCTTTTGGATCCTGACAGGCGGCGAGGGCGAAGCGGAGAAATTCTGCGACTGACGCAGTGCCGTCGTTGTCGTAGTAACCTCCGTCGACGAAGTGGTAGGCCTTGACGCTGGGGTCGAGGGCCCAGGGAACGCGCGAAGCGGACGAGATGTAAGGGAAGGCCGCTGAGACCTGCGCCGCCGTTGCGAGCGGGAGATCGGCGAGCGCTCTTGCCCCTGAAGGCAGCGTCGCTGTTGAGTAGGTTGCCAGGAACGAGCGGGCTTTGTAGTTTGGCCAACTGTCGGGCCAGTTATCGTTGGGCGGTCTTTGCGGGTCGGGAACTCTGTAGTTCGCGAGCAGAAAGCGAAGGCCGGCTTCGTAGGCGGTGGCGTTCATCGCGAAGGCGGGTATGGTGCGCTCGCCCCACTGCGGCTGCAGATTGCGCAGCGTTAACTGCTGTTCGAGGGCGTTGTTGGTGGCCTCGTCGCGCTGATTGGCCGCGAGGCGATTCTTGATGTTCAAGCTCAGCCATTGTTGAAGGCTTTCTGGAGCGGGCCCGTTATCGCGGCGCCAGGTTTCGCGGCAGTAATCGTTCTTGGCATTGCGGGCGAAGCCTTTGCGGAGCGACCAACTGCGGTCTTTGCCGAGAGGCGATGCGTCGAAATCGTCGAGGCCCGAAGAGGGCATCCAGAAATATGGCAGGACGGGGACGGCGGCTTTGAAGAGATCCCAATAGACGAAGCCCCAGCCGGCAGCTTCGAGGCTGGAGCACTGCGCGGTGGTGCGCATGGCCTGGAAATCCAAGGGCTCATCAGGCTGCTTTTGCTGGAGCGTGGTGAGATATGCAAGCAGCCCCACGCTGCCACCGGAGACGGTGCTGGCGAGCAGTAGATGTTGGTGAAAGGTTCCGCGGGCGGCGGGGTATTGGCGATCGAATTCTTCTTCGAGGCGATAGAGGACTTCGGCGGTCCAGGCGGAGGCGTGCAAGCCGCCGCCGTTGGCGGTGACGATGATGAGCGGGCCGGTGTTGTCTGGGTTTGCGGCGAGCGCTTCGTTGAGAAGCTGGCGGGGTTCGGGGATTTGCGGGAGGGGCTGGCCTTGTTGTAGCTGTGCGCCGGTAATGGCGGAGAGGTAGTGTTCCTCATGTGCGCGCTCGATGTTAATGAGGCGGGGCAACATCGTCACCACCAGCAAGCTGGTTAGTACTGGGACGCGATAGAGGTCGAGAAAGAATGAGATGCCGCAGAGGGTCCAGCACAGCGTCGTTGCAACGATGAGTAGCGTGGCGAGGATGGGGAAGCGTTCGGCGCTGCTTAGGAAATAGAGCGCGAGCACGGCGAGATAGGCGAGGATGACTGACGCGGTCAGGGCCACCTTCCAACGCGGGTGTTGCTTCATCCTAAGGATCACTGAGATGAGTACCAAGCACGTGACGAGTAAGAGGGCCAGGGCGGCGAAGGATGCGCGGATTGCGGGGACGGGCGCGGTGAGCGGCCATAGAATCCAATAGAGCGCGGTGAAGACGAGGGCGGAGAGGCCACCGAAGACGTGGCCTTCGTAGAGTCGCAGGCGCGGGACGTAGGCTGTGGCGCTGGCTAACACCTCGACATCGGCGTCGCCTTCGAGATCGTCTATAGCGGAGGGTGGCAGGACGACATAGGAATAGCCGGGGCTTCGCGAGGCCACGTGAGCGATCCAGTTGAGTGCCTTGTCGAGGATGCTGCCCCTCATCCAATTAGAAGCGCCCTCGATAGTATCGCGCGAGTATGCGTCGATGCCGGGTTTGTGCAATCCGAAGCCGATGAAATTGCGCGGCAGCAGCAGCGTGCGGGCTGCGTTGCGGCCAAACTCTACGGTGCCGGTTGGATCGGGAGGGTCGTAGGTGAGGTAGTACCAGGCGTTGACGACATACCAGACGACTAGCGCGAGAGTGGTGCCGAATAACAACCCCCAGCAGATGTTTGTAAGGTGAACCCATTGCTCGCGCCCGTTTACAAAGAGGTAGATATAGACGCCGGCGTTGGGCAGTTGGGAGAGGAGCAACGCCCACCATTCGTGGTGGCCTTGATCGTTGATGAGCAAGGTCACGAGGGCGGCGGGACGACCGTCGTTGTGTTCGTCGTAGCATTTGTCGAAGCGCGACGGGCCGTTGATGAGCACGACGCGGGCGCAGATGAGCGCTACGAATCCGGCGGAGACGAGGAAGAAGGCGACGCAGATAAATTGCTGCAGGGTCTCGGGCGTCATGACGCCGCTGGTGAGGGTCTTGAAGCTGGTCTTCCAGTCGAGCAAGCACATCAGCGGTGCGAAGAGCCACAACGCGAGCGCGAAGCGCAGGAAGTAGGCGTAGCGCACCCACCGCTTTGCTGCGTCGAGAAATTTTGTGATTGTTCTATCCATCGTGCTCAATACCGGATTCTAGGCTATGGGTGTCGGGGAGATGATCGATTGGGTTCGACGAAGGCATATTAGGACGGAAGATTTGATCCACCCACTCTTTCGCGATAATGCTGCGAAAGGATGGGGCACCCATTTTTGTGGTCTTGACGGTTCGAAGTCGTTATTCGAACTTTAGGGGATGGAAGCCGGTTGGGTCGGAGATGGCTGCTTGAATTGGGCGTGGGGGACCGCTGGGAGGCAGCGTGACCTCGATCCATAATTGCTGGCCGGGCTTGAGTGGGAATGGTGGCTTGGCAGTATCGGGAATAAAGAGTTCGGCTCGGGTGAACGGCGCCTCAGCGCATGGCGCGTGCTCTTCGAGAAAAACGACCGGAGGCTTGTCGTTGTCTGGGCTGGGGTTTGAGTTGGGGTCTGCGAGGCGAGCCTCGAGGCGGCCGTTAACTGGCTCGGGGGATACGAACCAACTCCAGCCGGAAGTCAGGCTTCCGATTTCGGGGCGGCCGGCGGGTCTGTAATATTGCGGATCTTTGGGCAGGGAGCAGGCGTCGATCATTAGCTGGAGCGCGAGATAGCGTCCGCGCAGCGGGAGGTAAGGATCGACCTGCCTGGCGCGCGTCCAGACGCGTGGATAGAACTTTCGTTCGTAGAGATACTTCCCAGCGATGCTGAGTACGAGCAGCAACTGGATGATCAATAGGATGATTCCGGCGCGGCGCTTGCTCATATGGCGCCCTCCTCAATGCCGCTGACTAGTCTGCGGCGGGTGCGCTGAGGAGCCACCCGCCGGCGAGAAAGAGAACGCCGAGGGTGATGAGACCGAGCGAGCGGCCGAGCTTGTCCATCACGCTGGAGAAGTAGAACCAGGCTACTGTGGCGGCGAAGGCGGCCATTCCATAGTTGACGAGGGCCTTGGCGGAGGTGCGGACTCCCCACCAGACGAGGAAGATCGCGGCGGCGGCGACCAGGGCGTAGGCGAATATGGTCGGTTCGGTTGTAAATCGAGTGCCCTCACCTAAATGCTCGGTGACGCTCTTGTGAGCCCAGGGTAATGCGTAGGCAATGACAAGGGCGACGCATGTGGGAGCAATACTGCGCCGATCGACGAGCGCGCCGAAGAGAAGTGCGAGCAACAGAATGGCGACGACCGCCAATCGATAACTCACTGCCACTAAGTTTGAAGGCCACGCAAAGGCCGCGCCCCACCCATCGGAGAGAGAGGCAATGCTGATGGGAATGAGGATAGCTCCGACGGTAAAGAGGATGCCGAACACCGCGCGTTTGCGTGAATGCAAGTAAGCCGTCAAATAGACGACGCCGATGACTACGACCATGCGGGCGAGATAGATGTCGACACCGGTGTGGGAGCCGGTGCGCTCTGTCCATTCAGAGAGTATCCATGTGGGAACGAGGAGCAGGGTCAGCGTTTGTTGAAATTGATCGCGGAGCAAGAACCAGCCTGCCGCGGCGCAGATTGCCCATAACAAGATGGCGGCCGGCCAGTGTTCCTGCATGTTGAAGATTTGACCGACGAGTGCGATCGCCGCGCCCGCCGAGACGGTGCCGACGGCGTGCATGGCCGTAGCGAGGGCGTCGAAGCGCTCTCGTGTCAGGAGTCCTATGCCGTGAAAGAAGACGAGCATCGCGAGGACGAGAAACATGCGACTGAGCGGGGAGAGCTGGGCCCAGTGCGCGGCGACGAAGAGGAGAACTCCGGCGCCTAAGAGAATGCCGCCGAGGATGAGGACGAGCAGCACCATCCACTGACGGCCGCCTTGTTTGGTGCGTGTGGCCTCGAAGCTGCGGATTGCGGAGGCGGTGCCGGCGTCGATGAGGCCGGCGCGTTCCCATCGCGCGAGGTGCTGTTCTGCGTTCTCCATTTCTTTCGCAGTAAAGCAGACGGGAGCGCTGGTGGGAAGAAAATTCGGAGCTACGGGGATGGGCGAGTTGGCGGTGGGGACGGTGGTACGGTCCGGGTGAAGGACCTGATGAGGTTCTCAAGGAAAGAGAAGAATATTTCAACGCCGTAGCCGACCAGGAAGGCCATAGCCAGAGGCGAAGCGGAGGCCTGGGAGGTGAATCCGTTGAAGAGGCCGATCACCGTACCTCCGATCGCGGCGATTACGAAGCGGGCGGAGTTAGCAACGGACGGGGTGAAGGTGCGGGTGCCCATCTGGTCTTCAAAGGACCGCAACAGGTAGGCGCACGTCCCGAGCAACGCATAGAGGATGGGGAGAATGCAGGTGTTGAAGGCGCCGTAGAAGGTCAAGACGTCGGTGGTGATGTTCTGGGCGAAGTAGCGGACATCCTGATAGGTTTCGGTGATGCGATCCCGGGTCGTTGGGAAATCTTCGACCTTGATTCCGTAGGGGAGTTCAAATTTGTCTTTGATGCAATTTGCGTCTTTGTCGGGATCGCCGGTGTAGCAGCGGATGCCGAGCGGAACGGAGACGCGGGGAATGAGAATCTCGTTGAGCCGGCGGGAGCGGGCGTAGATCGAACGGACAGTGGCGGCGTACTCCTGCAGGTCGGCGAGTTCGTCGCTAGAGCCAATGCCCTGCGAGGATGGGGGTCCAACTTCGGTGTGAAGCTTGACCGCGAGGGCATTGGCAGAGGTGATGTCGGTGCGAATCTGGGTGGAGATGCTCGAAGAGACGAAGGTCAGGATGGAACACGGAATGATGATGACGGAGAGAATGATCGCCCACGTTAGGTAAGTGCGCATCGTGAGGCGAGTTTCGGAATGGTAGGCCTTGAGACTCTCGGCGGTGACGGGTTTGAGTTTCGCGGCGAGAGTGGTAAGCGCGAGCAGCAGGCTCGCGGACATGTCCTCGGTCCAACTTTCGATGGGTGTTGCGCGGGCGTGGAGGACGGCGGAGCGCGTGGTGGCGTCGATGTCGATGCCGACTTCGGCGGCATACTTCAGCAGGCGCTCGGCATCTTCGAGGGCCTCGAGGAAGAAGGCGGAGACTCCGAGCTTCTCGGGGTCGAGGTTGTCGGGGGATTTGGTCACCGGTTCGGCGCGCCTGCTCGCGAGGAAACAGTGTACCTTGCTTTGGTTCTGGTGCAACAGACCTGGCGCGGCCGTTCGGGGAATTGTTTTCTACAAGCTTGGGTTGGGTGAACTAATACTGTCTACGAAGCGCAATGGATCGGCAGGCATAGGCACAACTCAAGCGCTATGATTCTCTCCCAACCTCGACGCGACAGGCCCGAAACAACAACCGGGCTTTTCTGCGTCTGTAAAGGGGGACGCCTACTCTATCTCCACCTCATGCAACCACTCTTCGATCTCACTCAATGCTTCGGTGACGGGAAGTGGCTCTGGATCGCTTCCGCTTGCCACGACCGCTAAGTTCGCTGCGGTGTCGATATTTTCCTGCGGTTCCGAGTATGTCATTTGGAAATACCCCTCTTGAATTCACTCTGTGCTGCGAACTACGATGCGCAACTGCCGTGTCGCGGCAACCGGATCATCGTTCAGACATTATGCCACTACATTTATCCGGCAGGCGGCAGGAACTCGGTTTTGTATTTTGGAGCGAGCTCTTCAGCTAGTTTTCGGAATTTGGCTTCGGCTTCGGGAGTGGGTTTCGGTGGCGGGGTGGTTCGGGTGGGGACGGGAATTCCGACCTGGGCGAAGAAGTCTTCCTGGCCGGCGGGGGCGCAGATGCAGAGCAGGCGGGCAGGATGATGCGGCTGCGTTGCGGAATTGGTGCGGGGCGTTGGCGGGGATGTGGATGGTTTCTCCTGCCTTGACGGTCGCTTTTGCGCCACGGAAGGTGGCTTCGATTTCGCCTTCGAGGACGGTGAAGGTCTCTTCGAAGTCGTGGCGGTGTGGGGGCGGGCCTCCGCCGGGCGGGATGTGCATGTCGATGAGGCAGTATTTTCCGGCGGTGTCTTTGGCGGAGAGGAGAACGGTGTAGGTGTCTCCGACGAGGCCGATGTGGGGGAGGCGTTTCGGCGTTCGAGTGAGTGAGGTTTCGGCCTGGGTCGTCGGGCGGGATGGGCATCTGATGGGGCTCCTTCGCGTGATTGGATGCGGGATGATGCTCTCCAGGAGCGTGAAGCGGCCGTACCCCCCTCCCCCCTTTTTTGGCTAAGATCCTCTTTTTCAGTGGCTTCAGTCGGAGCCGATCAAGAGAAGCTCTTTGGTTTGACCAGCCTTTCCCCAGTTATTTCGGGCGTGCGGTAGATTCACCTGGCCCAAAGCCAGGTCGCGGCGCTCCCAAGGAGCTGCGTTCCGTATTCTGCGTTTCTACGTGATGGAGATTTCTTTCAGTTTATTCCTGTATCGGGGAATCGCGGCACAAACAGAGCAGGAGATTTTGCGGCTTTCCCGAATCGGGAAGTTCGAGTTAGTACAGCGATCCACGATTAAGCTCTCCGGAAGGACTTGAACGGGCCGCGCGCCACACATTTTGTCTTAGTGGGATCGTCTCTGGCGGCGGACTACTTTTCATCTCTGAGGGCGGAAGCGGCGGGATTGCGCTGCTCACGCTGAAGAATTCGATTGACGACAACGAAGAAATAGCCTGTGGAAAGCGAGCACATAAGGACGCCGACGAGACCCTCGAGCGGGGCGAGTAGCCGCCAGGGCCTGGCGAGCACTACGTCGCCGTAGCCTACGGTTGTGTAGGTGACTCCGGAAAAGTAGAAGGCGGATTCGGCGTCGGGGAGACATCCTCTCCAGAGATAGAAGATTGCCCAGATCGCAATCTCGGCGAGATGGAGCAGGATCAGCCATCCGATGACGCGGAGGAGCGTTCTCATGATGACGAATGTTGCGGTTGGCGGCTGCGAATGGGCTTTGGTCGAATAGCGCAGCAGCAGGGCGATGCCTGTGGCGTGCAGCCAGATGGTCACGAGCGCGAGAAGGACCGCGGTGAGGATTTCGAAAAGCATTTCTTATTTTGCGCGAAGCTGTGCGCGGGCTCAAACGGAGACTCGGTGGCATCCGGACATTGGCTATCCGGGGGCTCGTCCAAGTGGATATTGCCTGGTACTTCGGCCCAACCTAATCTGGTGCCGCAGTTACTTTGCATTTGCGTTCCCTGGAGTTACGCTAATGGCGCAACGTACACGAGTTAGCCTGAGCATTCTTGCTTTGTTGTCCGTCTTGTCAATCATCCCGGTTGTCGATAGGTCACAGGGGCAGCCCTCTGAGCCGGCAATGAAATGATCAACGACAATCACCCAAAAGTGGCGGAGTTGTCTACGTCTGCGCCTGCCTGAAAACGAAATCATGCTCCTGCATGACGGAGGCGAAGACTGAGGGGCCTTGCGCCTGCGGAACCGGTGGAGGGCCACCCCTGAAAGCGGTTCCGAAAGATAGCGCCTGGGCGAAAGAGAACCGCGACCTGCTTGCGAAAGCGTGGGCTCCAGGCAGTCTCCTAGTGGCCATCGAAAAACCCCAGGCGAGATCAGCTCAATGGCGACTCAGGTTTGTTCGCCCCTCAGCATTAAAGCTGACCACTTGTGGAAATGCGGATGGCGGCTGGCACAGCTGAAGTCAAGCAGCTTCCTGTATAAGATTCTGAGGTCTCTGCGAGAGCTGGGTATCTGCCTGATTTCTCCCGAACTCGATCATTGGAAGTGTTGCGGCGATGGGCTATACGTCCACTCGCGTTCATTTAGAATGCGGTCGACCAGATTCGTTGTCGGCCGGACCTATCTTGGGCTAGAGTTCTGGGCGGATCGAGTTGAGATAAATCAAAGGAAGCTACCATTTTGTTCGGGTCTTCGATGAATTTACGTAGAAAGGCATCTCGACGCCGAAAATCGAGCATGCCTGTTCTGAGTTCCGTTCCTGCAACGCCGCCTGTGGAGTACCAGTGTCCGGTCATCACTTCTGCGTCGGTCGTGTGGAGCAATGTTAAAAGTCCTTTGCGAGGAAGAAATTTAGCGTCGGAGTAATCTATGTGGTAATCCGTTTCGAAACTGTCTCTTGAATATCGACAAAGTCTTGACGTCACGTGGGCGAACGGCTGCGCTGAGCCGTGCCTTTCAAGTGCGCCGATTATTCTCCGCCGATCGATACAATTGCACTCGATAATTGAGTTCTCCATTGACAAGTCTAATTTCCGCTAGTCCAAAGTTTCCAGAGGCTGAATAATAAGCCCACACTCCCAGTATGCGGCGTGCCCACCAGCGCAAAGCTACCTTCTCGACCAGAAGGATTGTGGCCGCGAGCTGAACGCTGCGGGCTGCGATTAAGGCGGCGTTCAATAGGTCGGGGTGAGAGCTAGAGATATGGCGGCTTATGAAGTCAGCCGTAATAAGCGTATCTAGAGTTGCATAGATAAATAAACCAATCGTGAAGGCGAGGTTGCGGACACCAGCTTGAGTCATACGGAGTCCCTATGCGCTATCACTTCGAGCCACTTTTTCATTTCACTAGGCGACGAAGCAATTCCTGAAATGTCGACGGCTGGAGAGGTTGGCAACGCCTTCTGCCACGCGGCAAATGAGCCTACAAACTTAACCAACACTCGGTCCATGAGAAGACCCGAAATTGCTGTCTGCAATCGATTATCGCCAATATGTCCTTGCACCACTAAAACAAACGCGTAGGTGCCGAGCTCTGCCCGGAGCGTTCGAGAATGAATGCTGAACAAGTTCAGACTTTTCTCAGTAAAGGTATCCAAGCATTTAGAAAGAACTCCCGGAGCGTGTGAGAGGGGATTGAGCACCAGTAAGGTCTTATCATTCCCGCTCGGCGGCGATATTGATCTGCCTATGGAATAGAATTTTGTCGCTGCGCCCGGAAAATCTTCTATTTGGTTCTCAAGTGTTCGGAGGCTATAAAGTTCGCCTGCCGCCTTCGACCCGATCGCAATCAAACCGGGTTCAGTATTCTGAGAGACTATTTCGCAAGCATGTGCAGTCGAATTCGCAGTTCTGACTGCAACTCCGAGCCTTTCGATGTATCGCCGGCATTGCGCGATCGCGTGGGGGTGACTGATGACCGCAGTCGGCAGCGAGTAGTCTGTAGCGTTCTGAAATGCGGAGAAGGTGACCGGCACTACGTACTCCCCCGTTACATAGATGTGGTCGTAGTCGAAGATCAAAGCGTCCATCGTCGTAGTAACTTCACCTTGGATCGAGTTTTCTATCGGAACCACTCCGAATGTGCTAGCGCCCTTGCTGACAGCGTCTAATACGAGGGGAATGGTTGACAATGGCACAAGTTGCTCACTTGTTCCGAACAATCCAACCGTAGCTTCATGCGTAAATGTACCTGCTGGGCCGAGGTATGACACATCAAAGGTTTTCATCTAAAGACCCCACTGGGTGACTTAGAGTTCAGCGTCGCGCTAAGGCCGCGTGACAGGAATTATAGCGCGGCGGCCCTGGATGTCCACTGTAAATGGCACATCGCGCTCGCTTACGTGAGCCGATCAAAGCGTAGATCTCATCTGGCCTAAAAGTTCGTCCGCACGCAGCGTGTTCAGCACATCTTCCTTGGTAAGCCAGGCGCGGCGGAGTTGGCGGATGCCGTACTTCATGTTTTCCATTTCAGACTAGTGTGGTGGGCGTCGGTGTTGATGACGATCTTGCAGCCGAGCTCTTTCGCCATGCGCAGGTCGCGGTCGCAGAGGTCGAGGCGGTCGGGGTAGGCATTGTGTTCGACGGCGACTCCGGCGGCGGCTGCGGCTTTGAGGATGCGGCCCAGGTCGATCTGGTAGGCTCGCGGCGCGAGCAGCTTGCGTCCGGTGGGATGGCCGAGGATTTTCACGTGAGGGTTCTCCATGGCGCGGAGGACGCGCTCGGTCATCTGCTCTATGGGCTGGTTGAAGAGGGTGTGAACGCTGGCGATGACGACGTCCATCTGGGCGAGGGTTTCGTCGGCGAGGTCGAGTTCTCCGTCGGCGAGGATGTCGACCTCGATGCCGGTGAAGATGCGAAGCGGACGCTTCGCACCTTGAGGATCTAACCGCAGGTCCTTCGACTCCGCGCCTGCGGCGCTGCGCTCAGGATGACAATTTCTTTTTTCGAATTCATCGGCGAGTTCGCGTTCGACCTGGCGAATTGCGGCTACGTGCTCCAAGGCGCGCTTGTCGTCGAGGCCGTTGGTCATGGCCAGGTTCTTGGAGTGGTCGGTGATGGCGATGTATTCGTAGCCGCGCGCGAGCGCGGCTTCGGCCATTTCGCGGATGGTGTTGTGTCCGTCGGTGGCGAAGGTGTGCATGTGGACGTCGCCGCGGATGTCGGCCTGCGTGATGAGCGTGGGCAGGCGTGTGGGCAGGGCGGCTTCGATTTCGCCGGAGTTTTCGCGGAGCTCGGGCGGGATCCAGTCCATGCCGAGGGCGGCGTAGATCTCTTCTTCGGTGGCTCCGGCGACGAAGGTGCCGTCTTCGACCTTGGCGAGGGCGTATTCGCTGAGCGTGTAGCCGCGCTTGAGGGCGCGCTGGCGGGTGGAGACGTTGTGCATCTTGGAGCCGGTGAAGTATTGCAGGGCGGCGCCGTAGCTGCCTTGGGGGAGCAGGCGGACGTCGACCTGGAGGCCGTTGCTTAGGCGGAAGCTGACTTTGTTGGCGCCTTTGGCGATGAGCGAGGCGATGGGCGGATAGGCGGCCATGTAGTCGACGGCGGGAGCGACTTTGTCTTCGTCGCAGCAGGGGCCGGTGGCGAGCAGGTCGAGGTCGCCGACGGTGTCGCGGCCGCGGCGGAGCGAGCCGGCGGGGGTGACGGTGGTGATTCCGGGGAATTCGAGGAGGTAGGCGGTGATTTTTTCGGCGGCTTGCTCGGCGTCGTCGAGGTGGAAGCGGCCGGAGTTCTTGCGGTATTCGGCGATGCCTTTCTTGAGCTTTTCGAGCGGCTTTGGCTCCGAAGCGGGGCAGCTCGTCGAGTTTGCCGGCGGCGATGGCGGCTTCGAGCTGGTCGATGTCGGCGACCTGGAGGACGTCCCAGAAGAGGGCGACGGATTTTGGGACCCATGCCGGGGAGCTTGAGGAGTTCGAGCATGGAGGCTTTGTATTTGAGGAGCAGCTCTTCGCGGAGGGGGAGGGTTCCGGTCTTTTCGATTTCCTGGATATTGGCGGCCATGCCTTTGCCAATGCCGGGGATGTTGAGGAGTCCCTTCGGGTCTTCGGCGGCGAGTTTGGAGAGCTGGATGGTGGTGGACTCGACGGCTTCGGCGGCGCGGCGGTAGGAGCGGATGCGAAAGGGATCGCCAGCGCCGATTTCGAGCAGGTCGGCGGTCTCGATGAGGAGATTGGCTATGCCGCGATTGTCCATGGAGGAATTATAGGGACTAGGGTCAGGAATCGGGACTAGGGACTAGGGACTAGGGAACAGGGAAAGGGACGACGACGCAAGAGTGCAAGATGCAGATGCGCGAGAGGTCGCCATTGCGACAGATGGGAACGATTTGAAGGATAAGAGCTGAGGTCTTGACTCGAAGCCACGCGAGAACGCTGGCGGAAGGGTTGGCCTTCCGCCTTGACCTCTCAAGGCAGGGTAGCGGGTTACGCTACCTGATCGAGGCGTGCGACGGAGTCAGCCTGGGGACCTTTTTGGCCCTGGACGATGTCAAACTCGACGTCGTCGCCTTCTTTGAGGCTTTTATATCCGTCGAGCTGGATTGCGGAGTAGTGGACGAAGACATCGGGGCCGTCATCGCGCCCGATGAAGCCGTAGCCTTTTGCGTTATTGAACCACTTGACCTTGCCTTTGTAAGTAGCCACTTGCCGTACCCTTTCTTTCCAGATGGCGGCGGGGAGCCTGGAATCCACCTGTAAAAGGGAGACGCAAACGGGAGCAAAATGGTTTGCTCGAAGTTCAAACGAATTTCATTCTTCTTTCGCAGGACAGTGGAATTAGAACAATTCAGGGCTTTTTCCGCTTGAGGGTGCGGGCGTAAAACTGGACGCCGACGAGGGTTTTGCCATCGAGGATGGCCCCGTCGTCGATCAGGCGCAGAATCTCAGAGAGCGAGATGAGATAGAGGTCGATGCGTTCGTCTTCTTCGGGCTGGGCGTCGCCGAGGGTGAGGCCTTCGGCGAGGAAGATCTGCATCCACTCACCGAGAAAGCCGGGGCTGGCGAAGTAGCGGACGAGCGGAGACCACTTTTTGGCGCGGTAGCCGGTTTCTTCGATCAGCTCGCGCTTGGCGGCGGCGAGGCGGCCTTCGTCGCCGTCGATCTTGCCGGCGGGGAGTTCCCATAGATATTGTCCGGCGGCGTGGCGATACTGGCGCTCCATGACGATGAGCGGGTCGCGCTTGCTCTTAGAGTCGTCGACGGCGAGGATGACGACCGAGCCGTTGTGGCGGATGACGTCGCGGGTGGACTCGACTCCGTTGGGCTCAATGATGTGGTCGCTGTAGACGTTGAAGAGCGGCCCCTGGTACTTGAGGACCGAGGAGAGGACTTCGGCGGTTTCGGGCGGAGCGGCTTTTTTGCTGGGCTTGGGGGCTTTGGGGGAAGTGGACTTTTTGCTGGAACTCTTTTTAGGCATGTTGCGGATGGCTCCTTGCTTTCCTCCTTAACGGTACCATCCGATATGACTGGGAGGGTTGAGTGGGGATGGCGAGGACTCGCAAAGGAATCGCGGTGATTGGGGCGGGGAACTGGGGGAGTTCGCTGGCGGCGGGAGTGGTGGCTGCGGGGATTCCGCTGGTTGAGGTTGTGGTGCGGAGTGGCCGTGGACGGCGGACGAAGCTTGGCGGGGTTGCGGCGGTTTCGTGGGAGACTGCGAAGCTGGATGCGGAGGTGCTTTGGGTTTGTGTTCCGGATGGCGAGATTGCTGGTGTCGCTGAACAGATTGCGGGTCATCGGGCTGATTTGGGGGGCGATTTACGCGGGCAGGTGGTAGTGCATTCGAGCGGGGCGTTGACGGTTGATGCTTTGGAGGCGGCGCGGTTGGCTGGGGCGGGTGTGGGTGGGATTGCCCCGGTGTTTAGCTTTCCGACGCGGGCGGCGGTGGATTTGCGTGGTGTGATGTTTGTTGTCGAGCCGGGAGCTGGGCTTGATCGGAAGCTGGCTGGGCTGGTGAGAAAGTTGGGTGGGAGGCCGGTGCGGATTTCGTCGGAGCGCAAGGTTTTGTATCACGCGGCGGCGACGATGGCTTCGCCTTTGCTGGTAAGCGCGTTGCAGGCTGCGGTAACGACTGCCGGGCTGGCGGGGTTGCGCCGGCGCGATGCGGAGGCGGTGGTCAAGGTGCTGGCGGAGACTTCGTTGCGGAACTTTTTCTCGCAGGGAGCCGAGCGGAGTTTCAGCGGGCCTTTTGCGCGGGGTGACGCGGGGACTGTGGAACTGCATCTTCGGGCGTTGCTGGAGCATCCGACACTAGATCGCGTTTATTTGGCGTTGGCGCGGAATGCCGTGGAGTCGCTTCCGGTGAGGAATGGTTTGGAGCTGGGGCGGGTTTTGGATTCGGGACGCACGCGGCGCGTGAGAAACTAAGCAAGGTTTTGTTGGTCCGATTTGTAGTTGGATTGGAGATTGGTAGAGCAGCGATGGCGCAACAGATAGAGTGTTATCCGATCTCGATTCTGCCGCACTCCAGCAAGTTGTTTCTGGACTATGCGGAGCAGCGTGAGCCGCTGTTGCCGTTCTTTCATTCGAGCCCTTACTCGACAGGATGGATGCTGCACCGGACGCCGATTTCGGCGGAGACGCGTGAGGCTGTTGCCGGAATTCTTGAGCAACAAAATCGCGAGTTTGGGGCTGGCGAAAAGGTCTTCGCCAATATTGCCGCGCTGCGGCGGGGTGCCAACGCGGTCGTTACCGGGCAGCAGGTTACGCTGTTGGGCGGCCCGCTTTATACGTTGCTCAAGGCGGCGACGGCTATTCGCAAAGCGCATGATGCGCGGGCGGCGGGGCATCCGCATGTGCCGATCTTCTGGCTGGCGACCGAGGACCACGATCTGGATGAAGCCGATCATGTGGCGTTTCCTTCGCGGCATGAACTGCACACTTTGAAATTGAAAATGCAGGAGCGGGCGGCTTCCCCGGTTGGCGGGCTGTTGCTGAACGAGGACATCGAGCGGGTGCTCGATGAGGCAGCGGGGTTGCTCGAGCCGGGCTCTATTGTTGAGGCGCTGCAGGAGTTTTACAAGCCAGGTGTGACGTTTGCGCTGGCCTTTGCGAAGTTTATTTCGCGGGTGTTTGCGGAACATGGATTGATCGTGCTCGATGCGTCGAGTCGCGAATGCCATGCTCTGGGCGCTGAGGTGCTGCGTAAGGCGATTACTTCGGCGGATGAACTTCATGCCGCGTTGGTGGAGCGAGACAAACTGCTGGCGGCGCGTGGGTATCATTCGCAGGTGCTGGTGGCGGCGCAGCCGGGGTTGCTGTTTCTGATCGATGCCGAGTCAGGTGCGCGGCTGCCACTTAAGAAATCCAATGACGGCTGGCTTGCGGGGAAGAAGGCTTATTCGGAATCGGCGCTGCTGGAGATCCTGGAAAGCGAGCCGGAGCGGCTGAGCCCAAATGCGTTGCTGCGTCCGGTGTTTCAGGATGCGATCTTGCCGACCTCCGCATATGTTGGCGGGCCAGCGGAGATTGCTTATTTTGCGCAGTCGGAAGTGCTGTATGAGAGGATCCTGGGGCGGACGACTCCGGTGGTGCCGCGGTTGAGCGCGACGCTGATTGAGCCGGCGGTGGCCGAGGTGCTGGCGCAGCATGAGCTTTCGCTGGACGACGTGGTTTCGCTGCGTCCGGAGGAGTTGGCGGTTCGATTGGGCGCGCGGGCGATGCCGATCGAGAACAAGCAGAAGCTGGCGGCGGCGGGTAATGCTCTTGATGCGGAGCTCGAGTCGTTGACGGCTTATATGCGTTCGCTCGATGAAGGACTGGGGCGGTCGGCGGATGTGGCTGCGTCGAAGATGCGCTACCAGATGAACCGGCTGCGGCGGCTGAGCGCGAATTATCAGTTGCAGCGCGAAGCTAGTCTTCGCCGCCATGCGGATGCCTTGGCTTTGGCGCTGTTTCCGGACGGGCATTTGCAGGAGCGGCTGATTGGGTCGGCCTGGTTTCTTTCGCGCTATGGCGAGGGGCTGGCTTCGTTGCTGGTGGAACATGCCGCGCAGGAGTGTCCGGGGCACAAGGCGATTTTTGTTTAACTGCTAGGACGCCTTAGGTTCCAGAGCCGCAATGGCTTTTCTCAGGGCGGGTTCGTCTCCTCCAAAATCGTAATAGACAATCTTGCCCTCGGCGTCGATCAAGACGGTGAGGGGAATGCTGTTGTCTTTGAATGCCTTTCTAACCTTGGAGTCGGTGTCGTGGAAGTTTGTCCATGCGTAGTGATGGTGCGTGAGGTATTCGGTGGCGTTGTCGGGGACCTCATCCTGATCGAAGGTGAGAACAGTTAGTCCCTTATTTTGATAGTCGCTGTAAATGTGGTTGAGCGAGGGCATGGAGTAGAGACAGGCTCCGCACCAGGTGGCCCAGAAATCGATCAATACGGGCTTGCCGCGATAGGACGCGAGGTCAATGTTCTTTCCGTCTGAAGTGGTGAAGGAAATCTCCGGGGCTGCTTTTCCGACCATATTTGGCGCTGGCGTGGGCGGCGGAATGTTGGTGTTCCATTCAAGGGTTGCAACCTTTGTCGCGTCGGCTGGCGGAGCGAAGCGAAATGTCTCAGGGGGCGTCTGAGGATTGAAATCTGCTACGGGATAGACTGTGGTCGTGTCGCGATGGAATGGAACGCGGATTGTCGTGGTGAACATGTGATAGCTGTCAGTATGTTCTATTTCTTTGCGGAAGACATGGGAGTTCTTGTCAATCCAGAAGGTGCGGTCAAACTGGTAGCCTTTGGGAGGCGCCTTCAAATCGTCGCCGGTCACGTGGACGACGTAGCAGGGATATCTTCTACCCTCCACGACGATGGTCTCTTGTGGAAGCATAGTGGCGTGTTTGTAGCCTCGCGCTTCTGCTTCCAGCGAGATGCGCATATTCCAGGCGTTGCTTAGCTCGCTGATGATTGAGTCGAATTTCGGCCATTGCTGGGGTAGGGGCCGCATGGCATATGCCTTTGCCTCGACCAGGTAGACCCATTCGTTTTTGCCGTCGGATACCTGGATGTAGGAGCCAAAGGGCGCTCGCGTCTCTATGCGGTAGAGGTTGTCAGGGCCTTTGATGGCGGTGCGATAGACTTTGCGCCAGTCGTGCTCGAGGTCACTGTTCTGGTTGCTTTCCTCAATCGACTCCACGTGAAATGTGTCGGGATTGGCGGCGTAGGTCTCGCTGACCGCGGCGAGGAGTGCCAGAGGATCGGTGAATTCCTGTTGGGGCGGCTGTGCCGGGGCGAGGGACGCTGTGAATAGCAGCGAGATAGCGAAGGTAGTTGATGGTCGCATCGAAATCTCCGCTACCATGCTGCCTCAGGTGGGGAGACTCGCGCAACAGGCGGGCCTGATCCGGCTAAGCTACATCGTCATTTCTGAAGGACTCAAAGGTCTGCGTTATTCGCATTAGTAACTCGTCGCGATTTCGCTTGGTCATAAGCTCGTGGCCTGCGCCTTCCACCGTGATCAATTCAGTTGTTGTTGGGATGAGTTTCAGCGCTTCGGTCATTTCGGGGACCGAGGCGAAGCCGTCTCTTGCTCCGGAAACGAAGAGAGCTGGGGTTTGGAGGTTGGGGAAGTGTGCGGTTCGTAACTCGGTTGGACGTTGGGGCGGGTGGAGCGGGTAGGAGAGCAGGAGAAGGCGTTCGACGAGGCCGGGTTGGATGGCGGCGAGCATGGATGCCTGCCTTCCTCCGTAGGAATGGCCGCCGAGATAGAGGCGGCCGGGAAAGTGACGGCGCATCGACTCGACGGCGGCTTGGAGGCCTTGCTGATCTCGCTCGGCGCTTCCGCGTGGGGGTGGGCCTTGCGGGCGGGACTGGCGGAAGGGGAGATCGCAGCGCAGGACGGCGAGGCCGGATGCGGCGAAGGCTTCGGCGAGCGCGACGAGGAGCGGGGCGTTGCAGTTTGTTCCAGCGCCATGGGTGAGGATGAGGCAGTCCTTGCCGGTCTTGAGATCGCTGTCGCTGTTGGCGGGTTGGTGGAGGAATCCGCGAACGGGAAGTGCGCCGGAAGTGTCTGCGAATTGCTGCGGGATTTCCATCATCAGAATGTAATTTTATGCGCACTGGTAGTTTTGACAGTGGCCGAGGCAGGGCGCGCGGCATAGTGTGAGGGATCAAGCGGGTTTAGGTGGGGATTAGCCATTGCCTGCGATCGTCTGAGCCCTCAGTATCAGGAGAAAGCACTATGAAACTCAGCCTCAAGAGTAAGGCAGCTTGTGTATTGAGTTCGGCATTGATGCTCATGCTCGCCGGCGGAACGCTTGCGCAAACTCAGTATCCGATGCTCGACCAGGCGGCCGCTAAGGTCATTGCGAAGTATCAGAATGCTACCTGTGAACAGCTTTGGCTGGAGAAGGCGAACAAGCAGCCGCCGACGCCGGAGCAGGCGAGAGCGGTGATGTTTCTGAAGAGCGATCCGCAGATGCGGACCATGTTCATCGATAAAGTGGCGGCCCCGATTGCGAACAAGATGTTTGAGTGCGGGATGATTCCGTAGCTGCTGTCGATTCGGCTGCGGATGGTTTAGTAAGGAGGCCGAGTGGCCACGTTTTGTGTTCGTCGTTCCATTGGGTCCTGTCTTTTCCCCGCGCTCATTCTTTTGGCGATCAGTGATGTAGGCGGAGTTGCGCCGCGGGCTATGGCGCAAGCTGCCGCACCCACGTCGAGCGCACCGCAACTGGAACCCAAGGCAATCGAGATATTGAAGGCCGCGTGTGCGAAGCTGGCGGCGGCGCAGTCGATGTCATTCACGGCGTTGGTCACGTATGAGAGCCCGAGCCGGCTGGGTTTTCCGCTGGCTTACGGCACTAAGTCGGATGTGCTCTTTCAACGGCCGAATCAACTTCAGGTGCATACGCCTGGGGATGGGCCTGCTTCCGATTTCTATTACGACGGCAAGACGATGATGGCCTACTCTCCGGTTGAGAACCTTGTCGCCATTGCGGACGCACCGCCGACGGTCGATGCGATGCTTGAAACGGCGTACCACTCGGCGGCGATCTACTACCCGTTCGACGATTTGATTGTGAGCGATCCTTACAAGGACATTGCGCAGGACTTACGCGTAGCGTTTTACATCGGGCAATCGAATGTAGTGGGTGGTGTGACGACCGATGTTGTGGCGTACGATACAGGCGGCGTCTTCATTCAGGCATGGATTGGGACTGAGGACAAATTGCCGCGACTGCTGCGCGCAATCTATGCTGACGATCCGCTGAAGCTGCGGCATAACCTGGTGATCACGAATTGGCAGCTTGATCCGACGATTCCGGCAGGTTCGTTTAGCTCGGCAAAGGCAGCTGCGGGCAAGCGCATTCCATTTGCCAGCCCCGCCTTGCCGCCGGGAATGGCGAAGCCGGCCAAGTAGAACTCGGCCGCAGCAGCAACGACGAACCGTAGTTCAGGAGTGATGTATGAAGCGAATTGGAATCAGCCTTCTTTGTGCGACGATCACTCTCGCACCGTGTGAGCCGGTCTTTGCGTGGGCACATGCGAACGCCTATGGCGGCGGTTCTTACCACGCCGCGGGTTCCAATACTGCCACGCATACGAACGGGTATGGTACGACGGGTCAAGCGACGCATACCTCGTCGGGCACCTCGTATACCAACTCGAATGGCGGCTCTGCGTATCATGCGGAGGGCTCAAACACGACCGAAACTCACAATGCCGATGGCACAAATGGACAAACGACCCACACGGCTGGGCAAGGCACTTCCTATAACAACTCCAATGGCGGCAGCGCTTATCACGCCGAGGGTTCGGGGGAGACGACGGCGACTAACGGGTATGGCGGTTCGGCTACCCATTATGAGGGCGTGGGCACGGTGGGTACGACTTCGTCGGGGCAGACTTATGCGGCCAGCGATCATTATTATGGGGCGACGACAACTACGGCCTATGGGTATCATCCGCCGGTCGTCGTGAATTCTTACTCGACGGGATGCTACAACTGCGGTGGCTGGTCTGCCGCGGGGGCCGCTGTTGCGGGCGTCGCGGTGGGCGTTGCGGTAGGCGCGACTGTCGCTTCGGCCAATCGGCCGCCGCTACTTCGAATGCTTATGCGGCTGGTGTGGCGACGGGAGCGGCGACGGCCTCGGCCAGCAATGCTGCAGCTTACAATGCGGGTGTGGCTGCGGGCGTTTCTTATTCGATGGGAGAGATTGTCGCGGCCGCTCCGACTGGCTGCGCGACGCCAGCGGTGGGCGGGGTGACGTATTACCTCTGCGGTAACACCTGGCTGCAGCCGGCTTATGGGGCGAACGGGATCTACTATAGGGTAGTTCCGGCGCCGTAAGGTTCTGACCCTTCGGTAGGGTAGTTTGACGTGGCGAGCTTGGCGGGAGAGTTGACTCGCGACTCCTCGCGGACGCCGTCGTCGAAACAGACGGTGCTACCTGCTACCGCCGGCCCATTCCCAGTCGCTCTTATAGTTGATCCAGCTTTGTACGCCTGTGTAGGGCTTCATGAGACCTTCTCTCGCCTTGCTACACATTTTCTGAGTGATGATCTCTGGCGGCCAGCCGAGTTGGATGAGTGTGGCATAGCCGTCGTCTAGCGAGAGGCGGTTCCGTTTCGGGACAAAAACCAAAGCGAGTTTTTTCTTCAGGGTTGCAATTGTCATGCGACGATGGTAGCCCCGGTTTCGAAGTGCGGAAGCTCATAATGGCACGGAAGGGTACCAAAGTAATCGATAGTCCCTGGGCGTATTCTAGCGGGACAAGTTCGGCAGCCGTTCAGCGGGGCCCGTGGCCGAGCCGCTTTGAGGACGCCAGTGACGGGCAAGTGGAGCGGGAACATTCCTTCATTCTGGCGCGTAACCTCATAACGACGATGGAGCTTGGCAGATCGGCCCCCCAATTGCGCGATCGTTGGCTCCTTCGTTCGAAAAGTGTGAGAGGCGGATTATGCGAAAGACGCTTATCGGTGTTGTTTTAGTCGCGCTGATACTACCGATCGAAGGCCCTCAGGCGAAAGCGAATCCGGTTGCGACTGACCAGGGCGCTGCGGTAGTGATTGTCTTCAAGGATGGGCACCGGCAGAGCATTCCTGCCTCGACGATTACGGCGATGGAGTTCAAGTCGTCGGCGGGGGTGGTGACTCCGATTGCGATTCCGGCGCTGGTGGCACCCGGCAAAGGAGTGTTTGCGGGGAAGTGGCTCGGTTGGACAGGGCAACGACACCAGCAACACCTTCTACATCACTCTTGAGGACGGCGGCGTCGCCAGAAAGTCGATCGGCGAAGGCCATGGCACCTGGGTGTATGTGAATGGCGAGGCGCAGGTGAGCTGGGACGATGGCTGGCATGACGCGATCCGCAAAGTGGGCGACAAGTATGAGAAGTTTGCTTATGGGCCGGGGAAGTCGTTTACCGGTGAGCCGGATAATGTGACGCAAGCGCGGAACGTGCAGCCGAAGCCGATTTAGTGTGGACTTCCTTTGATGATGGCGCTCTGGCCGGTGATTAAATCAGGTGTTGGCCTTGATTGCGGTCTCGAAGCGTAGCGTGCCTCCGCTTGTTATTGTGGCGTGATCAAGGGTTTGTTTCCTGTGCGGTTGCCCATTCAATTGAACGCTGTGGACGAAGACGGCTTCGGGATTATTGCCGGGTGCTTCGATGATGAAGGTCTTGTTGCCGGGCAGGCGGATCGTCGCGCGTGTGAAGAGTGGGCTGCCCAGGGTGTATTCGGGCTTGCCGGGGCAGACGGGATAGAAGCCGAGGGCGCTGAGGATGAACCAGGCGGCCATGGAGCCGGTGTCTTCATCGCCGGCGAAGGTGTCGGGCGTGTAGAGCTCGTGCATGACTTTGCGGACCCAGTATTGGGTGCGGTCGGGGCGGCCGGCGTGGGCAAAGAGATAGAGCAGATTGTGCGACGGCTGATTGGAGTGGGCGTATTGGCCGAAGTCGACGGCGGCCATCTCGGACATCTCGTGGATCTCCTGCCCGTAGACGCCGACGTTGAAGATGTGGCGGAAGTGGTGAGCATCTGCTTCGAGCGCCGCGGCGGAAGCGGTGCTTGCCGCCCATGGCTTCGATGAGCGCGGGGATGTCGTGCGGCGCGTCCCAGCGGTGCTGCCAGGCGCCGCCTTCGACGTAGGGGCTGCCCCAGGTGAATGGATCGAAGGGTGTGATCCAGGAGCCGTCGGCGTTCTTGCCGCGGAAGAATTTCACGGCTGGGGTCGAAGACGTTGCGCCAGTTGTCGGAGCGCTTCATGAAGGCGGCGTAGTCTTCCTGCTTGCCGAGGGCTTTTGCGACCTGGGCGATGCAGAAGTCGCCGTAGGCGGCGTCGACGGTTTCGGCGGCGGACTGCTCGATGCGGTCGGCGGGGAGGTAGTGGAACTTGAGATAGTCTTCGATGCCGACGCGGCCGTAGCCCTTTGTCAGGATTGCCCGGCGTGGTGGCGTGCTTCTTCAGGCCCTCGATAGGCGGCCTCGAGATCGAAGCCGGTGATGCCTTTGACGGCGGCGTCGCCGAAGACGGAGTCGATGAGGCTGCCGGTCATGCAGGCGCGGTAGCCGGGAGCGGGGAACTGCGGGAGCCAGCCGCCTTCCTTGTAGGCGTTGACCCAGGCCTGCAGGATTTCGCCGAGGCGCTCGGGGAAGAGGATCGACATGAGCGGATACCAGGCGCGGTAGACATCCCAGTAGCCGTGGTCGGCGTACATGAGGCCGGGCATCGACCTTGCCGTTGAAGGCGCTGAAGTGGTGCATCTCGCCGTGTGGCGTCGGGCTCATGGAAGATGCGAGGGAAGAGCAGAGCGCGATACATGCAGGAATAGAAGGTGCGCTGCTGATCGGTGGTGGCGCCCTCGATCTGGATGCGGTTGAGGTGCTCGTTCCACCGCGCTGCTCCGGTCTCGCGGAGTATGGCCTGCGGAATGGTGCCTAGCTCCTTTTCGAGATTGAGCTGGGCTTGCTCGAAGGAGATGAAGGAGGTCGCGATTCTGGCCTCGATGTTTTTTCCGGCTGAAAAGCGGACTATTCCGACTTGATGATCGTTGATCTGCTTTACTTCGAAGCTGTTCCAGGCTTCGGGGAATTGGATGACGTAGTAGGTTGCGAAGTTCTCGGGAACTCCGCCGGAGTTGGCGGTGGAGGTGAAGAGGATGTGGCGATTGGCCAGGTTGGGTTTGATGGTGCTGGCTTTGCCGGGGATATCGAAGGCGAGGCCGGTTGGCTTCTCTTTGTCGCTCTCGTCGAAGGTCGCGGTTACGATGGCGCATCGCTCGGTAGGCACCAGCTCGACGTGGGCGCGATATCGCAAGAGAAAAAGCTGGAGCGAATAGGGCGTGAGCTGGGCGTCTTCGGGACGATAGGAGGAGGCGCGATATGCGGCCTCGGGACGGATATCGCCGCAGAACGGCAGGAAGGTGGCGTAGCCGTAGTCGTCGAGCCACGGGCTTAGCTGGTGGGTGCAGCGCACGCCTTGAATCCGGCGTACGTCGGGATGAAACATCCAGGGCGTATCGGCGTGAGATTGGAGCGTCCAGTGGGCCATGCCGAAGGGCATCGCGGCGATGGGAAGCGTGTTTCCGCGAGAGAAGTCATGAGTTGAGTTGGTCCCTTGGAGGAGATTGACCAAGTCAACGGGATTGGCGGGCGCTGCGGAGGAGCTGCTCTCCGAATTTGGCGATCCGTCGTCTGCGCGGGCAGTCTTTTCGGCCGTGAATGCCGTGCCGATGGCGGCGAGCCCGGAGGCTTTGAGGAATCCTCTTCTGGTGGGAAGGATTTTTCCGTCTGGGATTTCAGCCACGATTCTCCTGCCCGCCAAGATGCGTATTTGTCCTCAATGCGCTGTTGCCGCTATGGCGGCTTGTTTGTCCTGGTGTTGCGCCAAGGCCAGTGTGTAGGCGACGTAGTACTTGTAGATGTTGCTGACGTAGGTCACGGTTTCCTGGCCGATGTCTTTGGCTACTTCCAATTCCACGTTGCCGAACCAGACGTTTGGATCGAGGCCGTCTTCTACGGCTTTTTTGCGGAGCCGGGCGATGCGGTTGGGGCCGGCGTTGTAGCTGGCGAAGCTCATCAAGGTCTTGTTCTTCTGGTCGATGGCGGGGTCTTTGAAGTAGGTGTCGGCGATGTTGCGCATCATTGCCGCGCCAGCGTGGATATTGCCCTCGGCGACGTTAACGTTGGTCACGCCGATGGGCTTGGCCGCCGCGTATTTGGGGATGACCTGCATGATGCCAACTGCGCCGGAGGGATTTTTTCTGCTCTGGTCGAGGAGGGATTCCTGATAGCCCTGGGCGGCGAGCATGAGGTAGTCGAAGTTGTATTGAGTCGCGTACTGCTTGAAGAATTGGATGTTCGCGTTGAACTTTTGCATTTCTTCGGTGTTGGTGGAGTTCTTGATCCATTTGGTGTTTTGCAGATAACGGCGCTGTAGCGTGTTGCCGAAGGACGTTCCGGTTCCGTGGGTCGCGATGAATTCATCGAGCAAAGCCTTGAGCTGCGGATTGTTTTTACGGATCGCCCAGGCGACGGAACCCTCGGTGGCGAGGGTCATATCCTGGTGGGCGGTGATGGCGGGAAAGACCTGAGTCCAGAGGCCGGCGCGCATCTTGGTGGTTACGGTCGCGGGTATGAGGCCGGCGTTGACCATCTCGACGAGATCGTCGTCGAGGAGATTCTTATCGGCGGCTTTGACGTTGAAGGGCGCTTTACCGGCTTTCTGCCGTTCCGCATTGAGCTTGTTTAGGTTTTCATAGTACGTAGTTACGGGGTTGGCGTAGATATCTTTGCCAGCGAGGTCGTCGAAGCTTGTGACCTTTGGAAGCGAAGGGCCGGTGATGATGACCTGGGTGACATGTTGGGCGATCGGGGCGGTAAAGGCGACCCTCTGTTCGCGCTCGGGAGTGACGACAACAGGCGTGGCAATGATGTCGCCAATGCCTTCGTTGAGTGCCGCCTCCATCTGATCAGGGCGAAGCGGTGTGTAGACGACCTTCACTTTGAGGGTTCCGGTTTTGAATTTGTCGTTGACGTACTTCTGGAACTCCTCCAGGGCCTCGTAGGTGACGCCTTTGGGCATGCCTTTCTGGTAGAAGAAGCTGATCGGGTCGATGATGACGAGAGCGCGAATCGTGCGGCGTTTCACCATGTCATCGAGATCGCCGGTGTGTTTCGCGAAAGCGAGGGGCAGCGTGAGACCGGCGCCTTTGCCGGTTTGTGCGGTTGCGACGGCATCCTGGGACGGCAGGAGGTCGGAGCTTGGCGGCGCAGCGGGCGCCGGCTGTGCTTGATCGGAAGCGGTAGATGCGGCTTGGGGAGGTTTTGGTTTCGTGTTGCAGCCGGTGACGATCAAGAGCAGAAGGGCCGAGGCAAGAAGATTCGAAAAGAGCAGAAGATGGCGCCGCATGGATGATGCCTTTCGGAGATCAGGTTCCGGTGCTAATTCTAGGGCATAGGATGTGGTGGGGCTAGGCTATTCTTGGTTCGCGGAGAGTGCCGCGGTTCCTGGGGCGTTAAGTGTCTCAGGTTCTGATTTGCCAATCGCTGTCCGGGAGGACTTATGGGGAAGCTCCGCATTGATGGCATCTTGATTATGGCGGGGGTGGCGGCTTTCGCTTCTCTGGGAACTTTTGCGCAGAGCGGTTCGCCGAAGCGAGCGGCGGTTCCGATGGCGACTTACAGCGACCCGGCGGGTGATGTTTCGTTTGAGTATCCGGTGGTTTGGAAGATCGACAGCTCCGCGCAGTTCTATATACCGCCGTTTATTTTGCAAAGCGATCGCAAGCCGCAGGTGCAGGTTGTGTTTTCGCCGGCCGGCAACGTGTATGCAAAGACGACGCTTCATGGTCTGGTCTTCGCCTATGTGAAGACGCGGCAGCCTTCAGAGGAGGCATGTGCGGCGATGGCGGTGAGCCCGATGCCGGACAAAGTGGAGACGGTGACGATCAACGGAGTTTCGTTCCAGCACTTCGAGCTGGAGGATGCGGCGATGTGCCATGGCGTGAAGCAGGAGGTCTTCCGGACTTATCGAGGTGGCGTCTGCTACTTGTTCGAGGGAGATATGGACACTACTTGCCTCGGCGCGGTGGATGGTCAACGAGCTTTGACGGCGGCCGAGACGAGGGCGTTGATGCGGCATTTGAATGCGATTCCGCAGTCGATACGATTTGCGGAAGGGAAGTAGCCGGGTGAAGTCGCAGCATTCTTCGCCGAAGTGATCAAGACTTTTCGGGAAGGTATGTTCTCCACTCTTCGCTCTCGGCGAGGCGCTTGAGGAGCGCGAAGCGCCTCTTCATCAATGCGCGGATATGCGGGACGAGAACTGCTCGACCTACGAGTTCGCCTAGCCTTCCGAAGGGCATGGCGAAACGGAGCTCGTCCGACATGCGGACGGTTCCATTGTGACGATCAGTGAAGTTGTGGTCGTGCTCGAATGTGGCGAAGCGGCCGGCGATCATACGGTCGCGAAAGAAGACTGGCGGCGTGAATGCGTCGATGAGGCTCTCGTGAAACATGGGTAGACCCAGCTGCCAGCCTTGCCAGCCGGATGGTGTCTCCCTGTACCACCAAGCCAGTGGTACGCCCGCGTGTGGGGTTCATGCCTAGTTCGCGCTGGACGAGCTCTATGGAAGTGGACAGGAGGAAACAGCGCTCGATGGGCGCGTGTACTTCGATCTCAGCCCGCAAGGTGAATGTTCGCGCCATGGCTCGTGTCCCAGTGCATTCAGCGTAAACAATCCGTCGCGATTCAGGGATCAGGCGAGCTTGGGTTCGGGTAGTTCGATTTTATGCCGTGCACAAAGGTGGCGCAGGTGTAATCTTCGCCCGAAAACGCCCGCGTTTTGGGAGGAGTGGGTGTGGTTTAGTCTTGTAGCCATGAGCGACTCTTCAGATATTTCTGTCTCTTACTCCGGTAGCCGGCGACGGTTTTTACGGCAGAGTTTTGCGTTCAGCGCTTTGGCGGCGATGGGTTCGGTGCGCGGGATTGCTGATTCAATGTCCGCTGGATTAAGTGGTGTCGGCGCGGACGTGGCGGGCGCAGAGCTGCTGATGATTGGAGATTGGGGCTACGAGGAGGCCAAGGCGCAGTCGAAGGTGGCCTCGGCGATGGCTGCGTATACCAAAGCAAACACACTGCACTGGCAGGCACTGATGCTGCTCGGGGACAACTGGTATGGGCCGCTGCCCGGTGGAGCGCAGTCCACGCGCTGGCAGACGCAGTTTGAAGAGATGTATCCGGCTAGTGTTTTTGATTGTCCCGCTTATGCGATTTTGGGCAATCACGATTACCAGAATATGCCGGTGAGCAAAGTGGATGCGGAGCTTGAGTATGCGCGGACGGCGCGGCCGGGAGGAAAGGCGACGCGATTTATTATGCCTTCGCGGTGGTACCGATTTGAGTTTCCGGCGAAGGATCCGCTGATCACTTTCGTTGCCCTGGACAGCAATATGCCCAAGGAAAAGAAGAACGATGTGGATTTCACGCTGACCGAGCAGGATGCGGCGACGCAGTTGGCGTGGCTCGAAGGCAGAGCTGAAGAAGCCGCGGACGACGCCGTTTCTGGTGGTGATGGGGCATCACCCGGTGTATTCGGATGGACCGCATGGGGACCATCCGGTGTTGATCAAGGATTGGGACCCGCTGTTTCGGAAGTACAACGTGACGGCGTATCTGGCGGGACACGATCACGATCTGCAGCATTTGGAGTTTGCGGGACATCCGACGAGCTTCTTTTTGTCGGGTGGAGGCGGGGCGGACCTTTACAACTTGAAGGTTGATTCGGGAAGCCGTGGGCCTTATGCGCAGAAGGTTTATGGTTTCAGCCATCTGACGGCGACGCCGCAACTGTTGACGTTTCGGCATCTGGATCGAGATGGGCGGTTGCTTCATGCCTTCACGAAGACTCCGCAGGGGACGGTTTCGATTTTGGGTTAGGTTGCTGGTTGGGCGCGTGAGGCGACTGCGAGTGACTCCCTGCTTTGGGTTGCGCTAGAATCGGCTTTCGGGAAGGTTGATATGTCTTCGTCGGCCAAGAGCAAGAGCGTGAACCAGGTTTTTGATGTGGTCTGCCCGGATTGTGGCGGGATGTTGAAGATCGATGCCGCGACCCATGCGGTGATTGCGCATACTCCGGCGCCACGGAAGCGGACGTTTGAGGACCTGGAAGCGGCGGCGCGGGGCATGCGCGAGCAGGACGAGCGCAAGGAGAGCATCTTTCGCCAGGCGGTCGACGCGGAGAAGAACAAGACCGATCTGCTGGAGAAGCGTTTTGCCGAGGCGCTGCGGAAGGCGAAGGAGACTCCGGGGACGGGGAAGCCTTTGCGGGAGTTCGATCTGGATTAGATTTTTTGTCGCGAGCAAAGCTGGCGGGATGTATTGGCATCCCATGAAGGTATGGAAATCCTGCAACGAGAAAGAAGAACAATGAGCCTATCGACGTTTCCGAAACAAATCGAAGCGAAGCTGTCCTCTCATGTGAACTCCGTGCCGTGGACGCGTTCGTTGGCGGCGGGGACTTTGATCACCAGCGCTGTCTTGCTGGTTTTGGGCAAGCGTAAGGCGGCGCTTGCGGTCGCTGCTGCCGGCGGGGCGGTGGCGCTGATTGAAGATCCCGATGGGTGCGGAAGTTCTGGAACGAGATTCCGGACTATGTGAAGGCTGGGCAGAAGATGCTGGGCCGGTTTGAGGGGCTGATCGAGCAGGTTGCGGAACAGGGTGGGCAGTTTAAGGATGTGCTGCGGCGGCTGTAAGGCTACTTCGCGATGCCGAGTTTCTTTTGAGCTTCGGGGCTGATGCGGGCGGGGCTCCACTTTGGTTCCCATACCAGATTCACTTCAGATCCGCTGAGCTCCTGAAGTCCTGCGAGGCGGTTGCGGATCTGTCTGCTGATTTGCGTGTGGGATGGGCAGCCGGGCGATGTGAGCGTGAGGTCGATCCTTCACTTTTTGCCGAGGAACCATGCCAGGCGCGTCTGGGTCGGGCTCGACCTGGACGCGATAGACCAATCCTAAATCGACAATGTTGACCGGGACTTCGGGGTCGTAGATGTCTTTGAGCGCGTTGCGGATTTGGGCTTCGGTCAGGGGCATGGTGAATTAGGGACTAGTGATTAGGGACATAGGGACTAGGTTGTTAGTTCTTTCTTTCGGTCAGATATTGGGCGACTGCTTTCAGTGTATCTGCGTGTTCTCCGTATGGTTCTAAGAGGCTGAAGGCTTCGCTGATGAGTTGGTTGGCGTCGCTGATGGAGCGTTCGATGCCGAAGACTGCTGGCCATGTGGCTTTGTCGCTGGCGAGGTCTTTGCCGGCGGTTTTGCCGAGGTGGGCGGAGTCCTCGGTCATGTCGAGGACGTCGTCGACGATCTGGAAGGCGAGCCCGGCTTTGCGTCCGAATTCGGTGAGGCGGTGAATGTCGTCGGGTGTGGCGCCGCCGTAAATGGCTCCGGTGACGAGGCTGACGCGGATGAGGGCTCCGGTTTTGGCGCGGTGGATGGCGTTCGACCATTTCGGCGGTGGGCTTGTGGTGTTCGGCTTCGAGATCGAGGACCTGGCCGCCGATCATGCCTTCGACGGTGCCGGTGGCCTGGGCGATGAGGCGGACGATCTCGACGACGGACGGCGGCGGGAATGCGAAGGTTGGCGAGCACTTCATAGGCCTGGGTCTGGAGCGCGTCGCCGGCGAGGATGGCGGTGGCTTCGCCGAAGGCGACGTGGCAGGTGGGCTTGCCGCGGCGGAGGTCGTCGTTGTCGAGCGCGGGCAGGTCGTCGTGGATGAGCGAATAGGTGTGGAGCATTTCGAGGGCGGCGGCGAGCTCTTCAACGCCTTCGGGCGGTTGCGGGGTGCGCGGCGATCATCCGCGCGGCTTCGATGCAGAGCACGGGGCGGAGGCGCTTGCCTCCGGCGAAGACGCTGTGGCGCATGGCGCGATGGATGGACGAAGGGGTCTGATTCTCTGCGGGAATGAGGCGTTCGAGCGCGCGGTCGGTAAGCTGCGCTCCGGAGCGCAGGGTTTCTTTCACATCTACAAGCATTTCAATTATCTTAAATGACCTCACGGCGCTTTTGGCTGGCGAGGGCGAGGGTTAGCAGGGCGAGGAGCGAGGCTGCGCTGAGGCCTCGTCCCCACCAGATGTCGGGCGGGGCGACGTAGTTGATCTCGATGCGGGTGAGGCCAGCTGGACGGGGATCGCCATGAGACCATCGTCGCGGTGGGGGCGATTGAGGACCGGAGTTCCGTTGGCGAGGACTCGCCAGGCGGGGTAGTCCATGAGGCGGAGGACGGCGAAACCGGGGGATTTCGCCGTTATGGTCAGGGCTTTTCGGTTGGGCAGCCACTGCTCGATCTTGGCCTGTATGGGAAGGTGATCTTTGTCGCTGGGGATGTAGGTTGGATTTCCGTCGTCCTGATTGTGCTGGTGATCGCGATTTCTGCGTCGGCGGCGTCGAGTAGCCGTAACATTGGCAGGCCTTGCTGGACGAGGGAGTTGTCTGCGCCGATGGGGGTGTATTCGTCGGTGCCTTCGAAGCCGGTGTTGGCTTGGAAGACGGCGACCTGAGCGGAGACAGCGTCTTCTTCGTCGCAGGGCTGCCAGAAGAAGTGGATTCCGAGCGAGACGGCTGCTATGGCGGCGATGAGAATTGCGGCTGCGTGGATGCGGAAGCTTGATTCGTCGGGCTTTGTTGCGCGCTTCGCCACTGCTGCGCCGAATGAGAGCGCGAAGGCGATGCTGAGGACGAGAGTCCAGCGCCAGGGGAATTGGAGGAATTTGAGTTCGGGGGCGATGCGCCAGATGAGGCTGCTCCACGGGGAGCTGGAGTGCAAATAGCGCAGCGGCTGTTACAGATAGAGGGCAGTAGAAGTCTTTGCGCGGTCTTTCGTTTCCAGGTTATCCAGACGAGGATAGTAAATTGTCACAAGCATGGTTACGAATATCAACGAGGCGGTGCGGAGGACCTGGTCGTGGAAGGATTCGCCGGTGTGGGCGAAGAGGAAGCTGTCCTGGATCCTCATGCCGGGGCCGATGGCGCGGGTGATGTCGACCCAGCGGCGTTCGTAGGCGGCGGGGACGATGTAGAAGGAGGCGAGGCCGAGGCCGAGGATGAGGCTGATGGCGGAGTTGAGGATGGGTTGCCAGCGCTTTTCGGTGAGGGATTTCCAGAGGGTGATTGCGGCGAGGGTGTAGCAGGCCATGACGGCGGCGGGGGCGTTGGTTAGCCAGATGGCGGCGATGGTGAGGGCGAGTGGGATGGTGATTGCTAGCGGCGAAGACCGCTGGAACTGCAGGTCCTTCGACTCAGCGCCTACGGCGCTTCGCTCAGGATGACGAAGTTTTGTTGCGTTGCGAAGGGCGTAGAGGACGATGAGCGGGAGCCAGATTCCGGCGGCTAGTTCGGCGTAGGCGGTTCGTTCGTAGGCGACGAAGAGGGCGTAGGGGTTGAGGATGTAGGCGCAGGCGGCGACTGTGGCGGCGTTGGGGGGGAGCCATTCGCGGGCGAGCTTGTTCATGCTGAAGCCGCAGGCGGTGAGGACGATGAGGGTGAAGGCGATGGGCGCGGCGCGTCCAGGGGAGGATGATGCCGAGAATGCGCGCCGAGCATCCAGGAGAGTGGTGGGTAGAAGACGAAGCGGGGTTCGCCGGCTCCGTAGTTCGCGGCTTCGATCCAATGTGGGTAGAAGATGCCCTGATGCCATTGCTGGGCGACGGCGAGCCAGGACTGGAGGTGGAAGTCGAAGTCGTGGCCGCAGGAGTTTCCGCGGATTGCGAGGGCAGGGTCGCGGCGAGGGCGCAGAGGAAGATGATGGCCCGGCGCTGCCATTGCCCGCTCGATCGGTTGAGAGCTCCGTCGATTCGCATTCCCTCCGCGGCTGAAGCCGCACTCAACGCATTGCGTAATGGCACAGCTGAAGCTGTGCCCCTTCAAAATTGGCTTCGCCAAGAGCCCAGGCCTAAAGGCCCCTCTCCTGCTGCCTTTATTCCCCGGCCTAAAGGCCGGGGCTTCCACCGGCGCTGGCGGTCTTCGTCCCCAGCTTGAGTCTGGCTGAGACCTGAATTCTAGTCAGGCCTGCGAGCCGGCTCTGATAGATCAGATCACGGTGTGAGGCGCAAGGTGTGTTTTGCGCCGGCGGTGATGGCTGGTTCGGTAAAGGGCAGCGTGAAGGTGGTGCGGCCGTACCAGTAGGGCCACTGGTCGGCGTACCAGGGGCTGAGCGGGTTTCCGGATTGGCCGTAGACGATGTTTTCGGTGGAGTTGTCGAGGTTGCTCCAGTCGACGGTGAGCCGCTGCGATGGGCCGAGCGATGCGCCCATCTGGTCGACGGTGGTGGGGTCGCCGTAGCTGGGCTGGGGGCCGGTGCCGGTCCATTTCTTAAACCAGGGGAGCATGCTGTAGAGCGGATGCGCGAGCTCGATCTTGCGGATCTGGCCGTATTGCCAGGTCTTGAGGTCGGCGGGGGCGTGTTCGTCGGCGAGGCCTTGCTTCATGATGGCGGTGAGGAAGTCGTCCCAGTTGGCGTAGCCGGAGGGGAGCCACTGCGCCGGAGCCATGGGTGACGATCTCTTCTTCGGCGAAGGCTTTCTCGCCCCATCCGTAGAGTCGCCAGTCGTCGCCGAGCTTTGGTTTAAGGACCATCGGCCAGAAGGCCTGGCGGGCGGCGGCGATGGCGGCAGCGGCGGGGGAGTTGGCGTTCATGACGCCATCCCAGGAGCGGAGCAGATCGGCGGCCTGGCGGAGTTGCGCGTCGGCCTTGGGGGTGTGGTCGATGGCGTAGGCGTAGCGGCGGCCGAGCTCCTGGTCGAGGCTGGAGTAGATGTCGCTCTGCAGCGTGAGCATGTCGGCGGGGGTGAGCTTGTTCTTGCCGGCGAGCCACTTCCAGATGCGTTCGTTGCGGTAGGGCGCGGCCCACTCGAGAGTGAGCTGGTAGGGATAGCCGTCGGGGGTGATGCGGGAGTTGGCGGTGGCGAGGATGCCGTTGACGCGGGTCTTCGGCGCTGGGCATCTGGTCGAAGGGCACGAAGCCTTGCCATTCATGCGTGCCAGCGGCGACGGGGACGGTGGAGATGCCTCCGTCGCGGACGGGAATGAAGCCGACAGCCTGGTAGCCGATGTGGCCCTGATCGTCGGCGTAGATCACGTTGAGCGATGGGCCCCACCAGCGGCCGAGGAGGTTGCGGAATTCCGTCCAGTTGGAGGCCGAGTCGATGTCGAAGAGTGGGATGCTGTTGGCGCTGGGGTCGTAGGCTGACCAGCGGAGTGAGAGTACGCGCTGTTCGTGTTCGATGGCCGGGGTGATGATGGGGCCGTGGTCGGTGCGGGCGACATCGACGACGATGTCGTTGCCGCCGCGTACGCGGATGGTCTCGCGCACGTGCTCGATGGGCTTCCAGCCGTTGGCGGATTGGAATTGATCGTGGTCGTTGACCTTTTCGATGTAGATGTCCTGGGTGTCGCCGTAGAGCGAGGTGAATCCCCAGGAGATGTGGTCGTTGTGGCCGGAGGTGACGAAGGGCGCGCCGGGATTGGAGACTCCGGCGACGTGGAAGTCAGAGCATTGGGACCGGGGGCTTTGAGATCGACTTCGTACCAGATGTTGGGGATCTGGTGGGTGATGTGCATGTCGTTGGACATGAGGGGTTTTCCGGAGGCGGTGTGGGCCCCGGAGATGGCCCACTCGTTGGAGCCGATGGCGCAGCCGTCGCAGGTGTTGTGGCCGAGGAGTTCGCGGAGTTGGAGTAAATCCCGGAGCTTGGTTTGGGACTCGTCGAGGGGGACGTCGGGGATGTTTTCCTGGGGCTGGGTGAGGTCGGGGATGGCGGCAGCGGGTGGATGGTCGCGCCATGAGCCGACGGGGTAGAGGCTGGCGGCAAGGGTCGGGCCGAGCTTGGCGACGACCTGTTCGTGTTCGAGCTTAGAGTCCCAACGCTCGTCCTCCATTTGCACCATGCCGAGCAGGATGAGGACGGAGTCGACGGGCCGCCACGGCTTTGGCTTGTACATGAGCAGGCGGAACTCGGCGGGGAGGGTGTCTTGGTGCGTGGCGATGAAGGCGTTGACGCCTCGGGCGTAGTCGTCGAGGAAGCGGCGGTCGCGGTCGCTCATGGATGCGACGACTTGCTCGGCCTTGGGGCGCATTTCGAGCAAGCGCTGGACGCGGTCGTGGGCGATGAGGCCTTTGCCGAGGACTTCGGCGATCTCTCCGGCGACATAGCGGCGGGTCATATCCATCTGCCAGAGGCGGTCCTGGGCGGTGACGTAGCCTTGAGCGGCGAAGAGGTCGTCGAGGTTGGCGGCCTGGATGTGCGGGACGCCGTGCTCATCGCGGCGGACGGTGACTTCGGCGGAGAGTCCGGAAGTTGGATTGCGCCGTCGATCTGGGGCAGGGAGGTGCGCATGGCGTGTTTGAGCCAGAGTGCGCCTCCTCCGATCGCCGCGGCGGCGAGCAGGATGATGATGACGAAGAGCCATGCGAAGAGGCGCAGCCAGGGGTGTTTTCGAACGGGACGAGACAATGAAACGTTCTCCTAAATCCAGCCGGAGTTAAAGTTCATTGTCTCATCGGAGCTACAGGACAGCTGAGCATCCCGGTCAAGCCAATGGCAGACTTGAATCCACCCCAGCCATGAAGACCGTCGCTGAGGACCCTGGTGAATGGGTCACCGATCTTTTCACGTTGAAGTGTCTTCGGGTGCGAAGTAGTCTATCGGTGCACGCGAGTGGGTGCGAGAAGAAATGCTGGGAGCGCGATGAATAAAAGCTGGTTCACTAATTTGTTACTGCTACTGATCGCGGTCGCGCTGGTGGCGATTGCGGCCAGGCCGTATGTTGCGCCGCAGGTTGCGCAGGCGCAATCGGGTCTGCCATATCCGATTTATATTGAGCCGGGGACGCAGATGCTGCGCGCGCCGGATGGCAGTAAGCAGGTCTACGGACGGGTGATGATCGATATGCGGACGGGGAAGGTCTGGGGGTTTCCGACGGGGAGCACCGATACGTATCCGACGAATGCGATGGATTCGAAGCCGGTAGTCTCGCATCCCTTTGCGCTGGGCAGATTCGCTTTGGAAGATGTCGACAAGGGTCAGTAGGCGCGAAGGGGGCGATGCGATGGCATTCGAGGTCTACCACTCTCACGCTGGAAAAGAGCAGCCGTTGGAGATCCCAGCGCTGGGGCTGAAGCTTTCGGTGCGGCTTCCGCTGAGTGTTTCAGGCGGCGCCATCACGATCATGGAAACAGTGAACGCGCCGGGCTTTGGGCCTCCCTTGCACCGGCACCATGAGACTGAGGTCTTTCGGGTGCTGGATGGTGTTTACCTTTACGAAGTGAATGGGCGGCGGTTTTATGGCAAGGCCGGCGATGTGATCAGCGTTCCTGGCGGCTCAGCGCATGCCTTTGTGAACGTGGGCGACCGGCCGGCGCGGCAGATGGTGCTCATGCTGCCGGCGCTCGATGCGGTGCGTTTCTTCACGGAGTTGGCGAAGGTCCTTGCGAGCGGTCATGCCGACCGCGAGGCGTTGAGCGCCTTTGGCGCTCCGTGGGGCGTGGAGTTTCTGGGCGCGCCGATTAGTGCGACACGCTAAGCATCTTCGACGAGCCTGCTTAACACCGCCAAAGTGTATTGACCTCCAGTTGCGACCTTGCGGTGGGTGGGAGCCTTCACGGCCTCCCGGCGTTCAAAGGTATAGTTTGGATGTCCCTTTGAAAACGAGGCGTCTGCGATGCGTCCAAGAAGTGCTTTTATTTGGCTGCTGGCTATTTTCCAGCTTTGGCTGGCCCATGCTATCGGCTTCATGATTCATGAGTACGCGCATAGCTTTACCGCGTGGCTGCTTCATTGGAAGTCCAATCCATTCGCTCTCGACTATGGAGGGCTTAACCTGGACAACATCCTCTATCAGGACGATATCGATGAGAATGTCGACTACGCTCCGATCTTTGCGGCTGGACGGGGCGGCGCTGTATCGCTGATCGCGGTCGCGGGAGTTCTGATTGGCAATGGAATTTCGTATGTCGTGAGCCGGTTGCTTTATTCAAGGTCGAAGCAGAAAGGGAGTCGCGCGTGGGCGATGTTCTTCTTCTGGCTTTGCGTGATGAGCGTGGGGAATTTCATTTCGTATGTGCCGGTGCGAACCTTTGCGACGCATGCCGACATGGCGACGACGGCCGAGGGACTTGGTATTTCCGCATGGGTGATCGCGGTTGTGCTGGGAGTTCCGTTCGGCATCGCGGCGTGGCACTTTTTCGCGCGGATTTTGCCCGATGCGGAGGAGTTTCTGTTTGCTGATGAGCCTGTGTTGCGGGGTGCGCTGGTTCTACTGACTAGCTGTCTCGTCTTCGTGTTCTTTGGCGGGTCAGGCATTCGCAACTACGGGAGCGTGTCCCACTGGATCTCCGTGATTTCGAGATATGTTCTTTTTCCCCTTGTCACGATCGTTTGCTGGCAGCGGGAGGCACGAACGGGTTTAGCTGCCGTGCGAACCTAGAGCACTCCGTCCCAGAGGCGTAGTTCGGCTTCGTTGGGCTTTGTCTTCGACGCGGCTGTTGACGTCGAGAATCATGGTGGGGCGATTGGCGACGGTGTATTCGGGCCACGCGGGCAGGCCAGGGGCGGCGGGGGTTTCGCCTCGGATAAACGCGGCCCAGGCGAGGTGGACCTGCTTGCCGAGGGCGAGCTCCTCGTTGAGGTTGGCGGCGTTGGGATGGGGACGATCCCAGACGAGGCGGAACGTCGAGCGAGTGGTAGGCGAATCCGGAGAGGCGGCCGCTGCTCTCGGTGAAGTCGAGGCGGTACATGAAGGCGGTGCCTCCGCCCTCGACGTGCGCGTCGGCGACGCGGATGGAGGGTATCCAGTATTCCTCGGCGGTGACGGCGCGGATGCGAGTGCGGGAGTCTTCCATCTGCGGATAGGCATGTTTGTATTGCTGAAGGACTGGGGCGAATTTGGCCAGCGGAGATGTTGCCGAGGTCTCTTGGGGCGGGATCGGTGTCGGGGTGCGGGCCGATGAAGAGGGCGCTCTCGTCGCGGTTGGTGCCGATGAGCAGGCGCTTGCCTTGGCTCGATCCGGCGGCGATGGCTTTGACGGGCATTTGCGGCAAGAACTCGTCCGTCGATCTCGGCGCGGAGGGGGAAGTGTTGCGGCCAGTCGGTCGAGAAAGTCGTGTTGGACCGCGATGAGGTTTTCGGCGAGGCGCGGTTTTGAGGCTGGCCAGGTCTTGCGCGGTTTGCTTGTGCCAGAGCTCGCCGTAGCCTTTGGAGACGGCTGTAGCGGCCGCTTTTGACCAGACGCGTTCGGCTCCGCCGCTCTCGGAGATCATCTGATGGAAGAGCGGCTGCGGCGGAGGGAACGCCCATGAGGATGTCGGTGAGCTTTGGCGCCGGCGGATTCGCCGCCGATGGTGACGCGGCTGGGGTCGCCGCCAAAGGCGGAGATGTTCTTCTGGATCCATTCGAGCGCGGTCATGAGGTCGCGGAGGGCGTTGTTAGCGGAGCCGGCGTATTCGGGACCGAGCAATGGACTGAAGTCGAGAAAGCCGAAGACGCCGAGGCGGTAGGGCAGGGTGACGGAGATGATGCCCTGGCGGGCGAATTCCGATCCGTCGTGGATGGGGCCGAAGGCGTGGCCGCTGATGTAGCCGCCGCCGTGGATCCAGACGAAGACAGGGAACGGCCCTTTGCCCTCGGGCGCCCAGATGTTGAGGTAGAGGCAGTCTTCGCTATGGACGAAAGGCTGCTCGCCAAAGGCGGTGGCTTCCTTCCACTGCATGGCGGAGGCGGCGAATTTGGTTGCGTCGCGTTCGCCGGTCCAGGGCTTGCTGGCGACGGGGGGCGGAAGCGGAGCGGGCCGACGGGCGGCTCGGCAAAAGGGACGCCGCGGAAGATGTTGACCTTTTCGACGGATTGACCACGGAGGGTTCCGCTGGGAGTGCGGACGACGATGGTATCGGAGGCCGCCAGGGCCTTGCGACGGCTGGTTTGCCAACCGATGGCGGCCAGGGAGGCATTCGCGAGAAAGGAGCGGCGAGAGATGCGGTAGTTGGGTGGGTTCATTGTCAATCAGGTTGGATGGCGTTGCTGCCTCCATTGTTACTACAGCTTTGGCCGTGAAATGAGTCTTTTGTGAAGAATCGGCCAATTGCGAGGTGGTGACTTGACATGGCGCGGCTTCCCGGCAATCCTAGTGAATTCGCTATATGAAAGCTGGAGGGCTGTATGTTGACGCCCTGGCGGAGGAGTTTGAGGCTTTGAAGGTCCGCGTTTTGTATCATGACCGCTGTTTCGACGGAGCCTGCTCGGCCTCGCTGTTCACGCGCTTTCATCGCGAATGCATCGCTGCGGGCGGCGAGTATGAGTACCATGGCCTGGTCCATCGCGCGGGCGCGTTATTTCAAGAGGAAGACTTCAGCGGTGATGAGAATGCGATCGTCGATTTCAAATATTCGGCCTCACCGCGGATTACCTGGTGGTTTGACCATCATCTGAGCGCTTTTCTCACTCCCGAGGACCATGCGCAGTATCTGCGCGGTCTTGAGGATGGCAGCTTTAGCGATCGACGATTTTTTGACCCGAACTATACGTCGTGCACGAGCTTCATCGCGCATATTGCCGAGACGCGCTTTGGATTTGATTCGGGGCCGGTTGCCGACCTGATTCATTGGGCGGACATTGTGGATGGGGCACTCTATGAGAGCGCCGAATCGGCGGTGGAGATGGCCGCGCCGGCGATGAAGCTGACGCTGATTATCGAGTCGAGCCAGGACCCGGAGTTTATTCCGCGGCTGATTCCGCTGCTGACGGCGAAGTCGCTGGATGAGGTGCTGCGCGAGCCGTTCGTCGCGAGCCAACTGCCGCCACTGTTGGAGCGGCACCAGGAGGCGATTGCGCTGATCAGGGAACGCTCGGCGGAGACGGCGGGAACGATCTTCTTTGACATTGCCGACCGGCAGCTTGAGGGGTACAACAAGTTCATTCCGTACTATCTCCATCCTGATGCGACCTACTCGATTGGGCTGTCGAAGTCGAGCTTTCGGACGAAGGTTTCGGTGGGATCGAATCCGTGGACGAAGGCCGATCCGGCCAAGCTGCTGAATCTGGCGAGCATCTGCGAGCGCTATGGCGGCGGCGGACATGCGCGGGTGGGTGCGATCTCCTTTCCTCCGGACCAGATGGAGAAAGCGCGTGAGGCGGCGGAGGAGATTGTGGCGGAGCTTCGGGCGAGTGACCCTTTCGCGTAGGATTGCGCGATGAAGCGTTTTCGTCCTGAACGATCCGCCAGACTTCACAAATGTTGGTTTGCGGTTCTCTGCGCGGCAATTCTGTCTGCGACATCGGGGCGGGCGCAGAGTTGGCAGCTGGGGCCGTTTGTTCGTCCGGCGAGCGGGAACCCGGTCATCACTCCCGACAAGACGGCGGTGTTCGACGATCCGATTTTGCAAGCTCCGGTTCATTGGGAGGCGCTGCATACCTTCAATCCAGCGGCGATCGTTCGCGATGGCAAGGTTTATGTTTTGTATCGCGCCGAGGACGATAGCGGCACGATGCAGATTGGCATGCATACTTCGCGGCTGGGGTTGGGTGTTAGCGAAGATGGGATCCACTTCCTGCGATTGCGGCGGCCGGTGTTTTTTCCCGCAGACGATGACCAGAAGAGTCGCGAGTGGCCGGGTGGGGTGGAAGATCCTCGCATCGTCGAGGCCCCGGATGGCACTTATGTGCTCACTTACACGCAGTGGAACCGCGAGACCTACTCGGTCGGCATTGCCACCTCAAAAGACCTGCTGCACGTGGACGAAGCATGGGCCGGCTTTTGGAAGCGAGGGCAAGTACGCGAAGCTGATGTACAAGTCGGCGGGGATTTTGACTCGCCCCGAGCATGGGCGGTTGATTGCGGCGAAGATTCATGGAATGTACTGGATGTATTGGGGCGAGATCCATATTCACCTGGCGACGTCGCCGGACTTGATTCATTGGACTCCGGTCGAAGCGCTTGGGCCAGGTGGGAATGGTGATCCGATTGAATTGCTTTCCGCGCGGCCGGGGCATTTTGACAGCAGCTTTCCTGAGACTGGGCCTCCTCCGTTGCTGACGGAGAAGGGGATTGTGCTGATCTATAACGGGAAGAATGCTCCTGATGGAGGCGACCCGGCATTGGGGCCGAATGCTTATGCGGCGGGTCAGGCATTGTTTGCGGCGGACGATCCGGCGAAGTTGATTTCGCGGGAGGAGAAGCCGTTCTTTTATCCGGAGATGCCTTACGAAAAAACCGGTCAGTATGCGGCGGGGACGACCTTTGCGGAGGGGCTGGTTTGGTTCAAGAAGAAGTGGTTTCTTTATTACGGATGCGCGGATTCGTTGGTGGGTGTTGCGGTTGCGGATGCTAAGGGGAAATAGGTCGAGCCGATCGAGGTCCTCGACCGAGATTTTCCTCCGCGACTGAAGCTGTGCCCCCTCAAGGCTGTCATGTCGCCGAGATGCAGGGCCCGCTGCCGTTTCGAAGCCATCGCCCGCCTCGTGCGATGCTGCTTAGGAACTGCGACATCGATGCATCGATCTCCTTCCATCTCCGAATTCGTCTCTGAGTTCGCGCAGCACGCGGGTTTCTCGGCGGCGGGGATTGCGGCGGTGCCGGAGCCGGGTTCGGTGGATGACTTTGCCGAATTACGGCTGGTTGAGCCGTGGATCGAGGATGGGCGCGCGGCCGAGATGGAGTATCTCAAGCGGCGCGACGAGTCGGGTCGGCTGCTTCGTTCTTCGCTGCGGATTGCGCTGCCGTGGGCGCGTTCGGTGATCGTTTGTGCGGCGAACTATCACTCTTCCGCTCCGAAATCGATCGATCCTGCATCGGCTGAACAAGGTTGGATTGCCAGATATGCGTTGAGCGGGGAACGGGCGCAGGACGGCGGCGTGCGCCCTTCGGATTATCACAAGGTGTTGCTGAAGCGGTTGAAGAGCCTTGACTCGAAGTTGAAAGAGGAGCTTGGCGGATTCGAGTCGCGATGTTATGTGGATACCGGGCCGGTGGTCGAACGGATTTATGCGAAGTATGCGGGGATCGGCTGGACGGGGAAGAACACCTGCATCCTGAATCAGAAGCTCGGGTCGTGGTTGTTTTTGGGAGTTATCGCAACTTCGCTGGAGCTTCCGGCGAATGTGGCCGAGGTTGCGGAGGATCGCTGCGGGAGCTGCCGGCGGTGCATTGAAGCTTGTCCGACGGGAGCCTTGACCGATCCTTACCAGATGGATGCGGGACTTTGTATCTCTTATCTCACGATTGAGAAGCGTGGCGAGATTCCGGTTGAGTTGCGCGCGAAGATGGGGCGGCAGGTTTTCGGCTGCGATATCTGCCAGGATGTTTGCCCGTGGAACCGGAAGGCTCCGGTAAGCGGCGATGCGCAGCTTCAGACGCGCGGAGAGCTGGTGAATCCGGCGCTGGAATGGTTGGCGGAACTGGATGAAGAGGGGTTTGCGCGGACTTTCTTCGGCTCGCCGGTGAAGCGGACGAAGTTCTCCGGATTGCGGCGCAACGTTGCGATCGCGATGGGAAATTCGGGGCTGGCCGAATTTCTGCCCAGGCTGCGCGAGTGGAGTGCAGGCGATGACCAGACGGTTGCTGGATGCAGCGGCATGGGCCATCGCGCAGATTGAGGCGGACAAGGCTAGCAAGTGAATGAGATAGGAGGGTGGCTATTTCTAGGAATGATTGCGCTGCACGTTGGCGGCGTTCAGTCCTTTCGGTCCTTGCTGGCACTCAAACTCTACGGCTTCGCCTTCGTTGAGGCTCTTATAGCCGTCTTCCTGAATCGCGGAGAAATGGACGAAGACATCCTCTCCGGTAGAGCGTTGAATGAAGCCATAACCCTTGGCTCCGTTGAACCACTTCACTACGCCATGCTCCTTCATTGCGACTCCTTTATAACTTTCTGGTTAATCCGAATTGCCCCTGAAAACACCACGAGCCGCCATCTGCGCCCAAGCTCGGCGCTACGGCAGCTCTGAGAAACCAGTGACACTTCGTGATCGGTGGAACCAATACATCCAAAGAAACGGCCTTCCGAAACTAACTTCCGTACCGCCTTACGGCGTTACCTAATTTTTATGACAGGAAAAAAGGGCGATGGCAAGAAAAATTTATCGGCGATGGGGAGCCTGGTTCGCTGGGTTTGGCTCTGGGAAGAAATCGTCACAGCGACGGTGACAAGTTCAAAACGAGGGACTAGAGACCAGGGACTACTGAGGCTCGGGCAGCGGGTGAGCTTACGTCTGGTAGCATCGTTACACGGAGCCAAGCGAACAAGGCATGCAGGGCAAGAGTGAAGACCGCCTCCACCACGGTAGGCGGCGGTCGGTTCGAGATACCGGCTCTCTGCTAGTTTCTCTCGCGAAATACCTCACCAGAACAGAAGTGCATACCTACGCCTTCAGCGTCGCGGCGAACGCGATCCTGTCTTTGTTTCCTTTCATCGTGATGATGTACACGGTGGCGCGGAAGGTCTTCCACTCGCAGTCGATGGAAGACGTGGTGGGGGACATGGTGCGATATTTCCTGCCTACCGGGCAGGATTTCGTTGTCAAAAATATGAGCCTGGTGGCGAACGCCCACAGCGGTGTGAGGGTCGCCGCGGTGATCATGCTGCTGGTCTCGTCGAGCGGGATATTTCTGCCGCTCGAGGTGGCGCTGAATCGCGTTTGGGGTGTGACCGAGAACCGTTCTTATTTGAAGAACTGGCTACTCTCAACGGGACTGGCGCTGATCGTCGCGGCGCTAGCGTTGGCATCGGTTGCGGTCACGACGTTTCAGCATGGGCTGCTGACGCTGATCTTTTTCGGTCACGTGGACAATGCCGCTTTTCGTTTTGTGGCGCAATGGCTGCTGCAAATCTCGGCCGCGTTTCTTAGCGTGACTTTGTTCTTTTCGATTTATTGGATACTGCCGAACCGGCGGTTGCCGGTGCGGGCAGTGCTGCCGAGCGCACTCGTCACCGGGTTGCTCTGGGAGCTGGCCAAGCAGCTTTATATTGCAAGCCTGCCGTGGCTCGATTTCAAGGCGGTGTATGGGCCGTTCGCGACTTCGGTGGGCATTATGATGTGGGCCTTTTTGTCGGGTCTTCTGCTGTTGGCCGGCGCGCACTATTCGGCGACGAGTTATACCCTCAGGCTGGCGTATCTGGCGGACCTGGAGAAGGACAAAGAAGCTGAGATTTAGGTTTTGTTGCCGATAGCGGGTTTCTCCGCCTGGCCAGGTCGGGCTGGAAATTGGGCGAGGGAAATCGGCTAAACTCAGGTCTACATGTTTCAGCCGTTGAAAAAGTTCGAGGCCCTGGTGTACCGGCGATTGGGCCGGACTCCGCCGCAAGGGAAGCTGCATCGAACGGCCTTCTGGCTGTTGATCCTCTATCTGCTACTAGGCGTGGGCCGGCTGCTGCCGAACGGTGGGGGGCAGACGACCGCGGGGCTCAGCTTCTTTGCGCTTTGCGGGCTGATCGTGTGCTGCATTCCGCTTTTCTGGCGGTGGATTGTTCGGCGGATGATGTGGCGGGTAAGCAACCGGCTGGTGGTGACGTATCTGCTGGTCGGGACTGACGCCGGTGGTGTTGTTCGTGACGCTGGCGCTGGTGGCGGCGTATATCTTCTCGGGGCAGTTCGCGACGTTTGCGGCGACCTCGGAGATCAATCGCGAACTGGCGCAGATTGCGGCGGAGAATCGCGCATTTTCGGTGCATATCGCGAAGGAGATTAAGGAAAACCCCAAGCCGAAGACAATCACGGTTCCTGAGTTTGACGACGGCTCAGCCATGGCCGGGCGCTCGAAGATGGAAGTGGCCGCCTTTCTCGATGGACAGCCGCTGGCGCTGGAGACGAAGCCGCCAATGCGTTCAGGGATGCCGGGCCTTCCGCCCTGGCTGAAGAGTAGTTTTCGCGGCGTGGTGATGGGGCACCGTACGTGCTTCCTGAGAGCGACTGATACTCAGATCGTCGATGGCCATACGCTTATCCTGATGACCTCGCTGCCACTCGAGAAAGAGAATCTCGACGAGATTGCCAGTGGACTAGGCACGGTGACACTAGTGCCGGGCATCATGGAAGAGGAAGACAAGGTCGACAACAGCGAGGTCGACAAGGGCATTGTTAAGCAACTTGACAGCAAGTCCGGCGAGAAGCGTCCGCCGCCTCCGGTCAAGTTCCAGGTGGGCACTCCACCGCCCGGCCAGGGCCCTGTCCACTTCCAGTTCAATGGGCAAGATGTCGATCCTGGTCATCCGGAGGCGATCTCAGGCGGCTTGCTGGCGCCGAAGACGCATTTCTTCGATATTACGGTTTCGTTTGTCGCTCCGTTGCAGGCGGTGTTCTGGCGGACGGGGGAGATGCATGAGGCCTTCATCCATGTGAACTCGCGGCCATCGCTGCTGTATCAGCGGCTGTTCATCACCTCGCTGCAGGTCGCGGGGATCATTCAGGACATATTGATTGGCATCGCGGTGTTCTTTGCCATGCTGGAGTTGATCGCCTTCATCATGGCGGTGCGGCTCAACCAGACGATTACGAACTCGGTCAGCGATTTGTATGTCGCCACGCAACAGATCGATAAGGGGAACTTGAGCCACCGCATCGCGGTGAAGCGGCAAGATCAGCTGGCTGCGTTGTCGACTTCGTTCAATGAGATGACGGCTTCGCTCGAGGAACTGCTGGAAGAGCAGCGCGAGAAAGAGCGGCTGCAGAACGAGCTGGAGATTGCCTACGAGGTGCAGAACAATCTCTTTCCGCGCCAAGATGTGACGCTGTCGATGCTGGACCTGCATGGAGTGTGCCGCCCGGCGCGGAGCGTGAGCGGGGACTACTACGACTTTCTGGTGTTTGGGCCCATCGACGCTCGGCCTCGCGCTCGGCGACATCAGCGGCAAGGGGATTTCGGCGGCGCTGCTGATGGCGACACTGCATTCGGCGGTGCGAGCCTACCAATTTGCTGGTGAGGAGCTGATCACGGTGGGAACGGAGGCGCTGCTGTCGCCCTCGTTCCAGATGGTGAAGACCGGCATCACGGAAATCAACTGCGGGGAAATCTTTGAGTCTCCCGGCAAGGTGCTGGCGCTGCTGAATCGGCATCTGTATCGGAGCACTCCGCCGGAGAAGTATGCGACGCTTTTCCTGGCGCATTATGAAGGGCGCGCAGAGCCGGATGACGTATTCGAATGGCGGGCAGCTTCCGCCGCTGGTGCTGCGCGCCGATCACGGCATTACTCGGCTGGACAAGGGCGGCACTGTCGTTGGGCTGATGGACGGGATGAGCTACGACGAAGGGACCGTTCATCTGCGGAGCGGCGACATCGTGATCGCCTACAGCGACGGCGTGACCGAGCCGGAGAACGAGTTTGGCGACTTTGGCGAGGAGCGGCTGCTGGAAGTGGTGGCGCGGAACAGGCACTTGCCGCTGGCAGCGATCTCCGATCTGGTGATGCAGGCGCTGCGGAGCTGGATTGGGACGCAGGAACAGCCGGACGATATTACGCTGGTGCTGGCGCGACAGCGGTAAGGTGTTCGCAGGAGATTCTTTTGCCGTGTTTTAGCCCGGCGTGATATGACATCAGCTATGACAGCGAGCGCGCAGAACGATCCAGCAGCAGCGGCGAAGCGCGAGGCAGCGATTTGGGCAGCCTCGCAGGTGGAAGATGGCATGGCGGTTGGGTTGGGCTCTGGCTCTACCTCGGCGCTGGTGATTGAGGAAGTCGGCAAGCGTGTCGCGGCAGGCTTGAAGATCAAGGCGATTGCTACTTCGGAGGCGTCGCATCAGCAGGCGCTGGGATTGGGGATTCCGATCACCGATTTTGCGCATCAGCCTCATCTGGATCTGACGATCGATGGGGCGGATGAGGTTCAGGAGGGGACGCTGTTCCTGATCAAAGGGCATGGCGGCGCGCTTCTTCGCGAAAAGATCGTCGCGATGGCGAGCAGTCGGCTACTGATTGCGGTCGATCCGCGCAAGATGGTGAAGGTGTTGGGGTCGGTGTTCACGCTGCCGGTGGAGATTGTTCCGTTTGGCTGGGAGACGACCTCGAAGCGGGTGCTCGATGCGGGATTCAAGCATGAGTTGCGGGTGAAGGACGACGGATCACCTTATATCACCGACGGGCAGCACTATATTCTGCACTGCGACCTGGCAGGGTCGGGCTTTAGCCCGGAGTTAGCCGCCGATAAGTTGAAGTCGATTGTCGGCGTGGTGGAGCATGGGCTGTTCCTTGGCATGGCGAGCAAGGTAGTTATTGGGTCGGTTGGTGGAATCCAGATCGTGGAGCCGGCTACTTAGCGGCAGTCCGCCGCTGGAGCCAGAAGCGCGGCCCAGGCGGAAAGGCAATCCACCTGGACGGGAATGGTTTCGTCGACAGGTCCCCGAAACTCTCTATCTGACCGAAGGTGTGCCGATTCTGCCGGCATCTGCGACTATAACTCCAAGGTTTCCAGTGCCCGAGCAGCCTCATTTGATGAATACGAGTTCATTGCCTCTCCAGGTCGATCGGCCGGCCCGTATTCGAGGGGTTGGAGATGCTCTTCCGGTCCCGCGTCTCGTGGCGGTGTCTTTTGTCGTCCTTCTAACGAGTTTTGATGCCATCCTACGCCGAGGGCTTTATGCGGACGGCGCGGCTTACCTGCTCAGTCTGCTATTGAAAGGCGGGTTCTTTCACCTTAGCAATTCAAGATTTTTTTCGGAACTACTGACTCAATGGCCGATCGTTCTCGCGATGAAGTGCGGGGTAACGAACCTGAGCATTCTTACCGAGATATATGCCGTGTCTCTGGTGATGGTTCCTGCTCTGTTCTGGGTGTTGTCACTACTTCGACTCATACGGGAAGAATTGTTTTGGGTATTGTTCCTGATGTTTTGTATCTCTTACTTCAGTGCCGGCTTCTTCGCGGTTGGAGAATATAACGTATGTTATTCCCTCTTTGCTCTGTTGATGGCGATATATTGCTCACGGTCTGATATTGGCGCGTTCTGGGCCGTAATGGCCGTTCTTGCTTCTTTGTTCCTCGTCGCATCTTACGAATCCATGTTGTTCTTGAGCCTTCCCCTTTCTCTTATGGCGGCGGGGAGGCTTCGCACCGTCCCGAGACCGGCGGGAGCAATCAAAGCTGGCGGTGATTATCAGCTTGGTACTTTGTTTGTCGGGGGCCTTTGTCGCGGGGTTTTCCATACTACATCCTCGCGATCCGGCTAACTATGCCGGCGCGACCAATTGGGGTACGGGTCTGAGGAATCGAGCTCTCGTCATCTCCCTTGGGGCATCTTGTGGATACCTGGCGATCTTCTGGAAAAACAAGAGGGTACAGCTAGCTGGGGTCTTATCAGTACTGTTGTTTTGCGTACTTGGAACGTTCCCTTCATTCTGGTCCGGGCCGGGAGAGTCTTATTCGGCGAGGATCGTGGTGGGTCTCGTGATGTTCCTGTTTGGCATGGGAACGGTTGCGTGGCGTTTCTTTCTAGCCAGGATTTGCTTCCGAAAGGGAATGATCAGAACCGAAGTTAGGTTCCAATATTTGTATCCGATGATGATCTTCGTTTCGTTGTCCGTGTCTAATGTCGTGAATTCTCTCGGATACTTCAGATACTTAAACGTTTTCGCGAATGAGGTCACGTTACGGAGCGGGTTCATTCCCCTGGAGAGCACGAAGCTCACGGACGATCGTCGCGACTGGCGGTACGGCTGTCCGTGGACTCATCCCACGCTGAGCCTGGTGCTTCGCAAGGATTCGCAGCAAGCCATTGTGCTTAATCCTAAGGAATACAAGGGATGGCAGCCGTTCGATCCGGTTGTCTGGCTTCCCGATCTCAGACGCTATTATCACGACGGGCGTGAAAGCAAATAGGCGAGTGCGGCGGGTCTGATTTTCCTGTCTCTTCGACCGCGGAAGAGTGGCCCTGGATATTCTGCGTCAACTGGAGCTTATATCAGGGGACACGGAAGGCCTTTACTGCGATAGCATTTGGGTTTTTGGCGGCAGGGAGCATGGTGAAGAGCGCTCCGATTTTGCGGGGGCCCTGGGGGGAGTAGCTGTTGGTGCGGATGACGGAGACGTCGCCGGAGCGGGAGTCGGCGACGAGGACGAGGTGGCCGTCGCTGGAGAAGGCAAGGGCGTCGGGGCCGCTTCCGACCTGAATCATGTTGATGCGCTGGCCGTCGTCGATGGAGTAGACGCCGACGGAGTCGGCGCCGAAGTTGGTGACCCAGAGCGTGGTGTTGTCGGCGCTGACGATGCCGTGAGACGGGCTGGGCGCCGATGAGCGTAGGCGCCGCCGACTTCGTTGGTTCCGGTGGCGATCTCGGAGATGGTGTCGCTGTCGAAGTTGGAGACGAAGATCTCGCCGCCATCGGGTTTGAGGGCGAGGTTGACGGGGGTCTGGCCGACATCGAGGAAGTCGAGGAGGTGGTCGGACTTCTCGAGTCGGTAGGAGGCGGCTCGTCGTGGGTGAAGGCGCCGGGCGAGGGCGAGGACCATGACCTGATGTCCGGCGGAGCAGGCGATGAAGGCCTTGGAGGAGTCGGGGAGGATGACGGCGTCGGTGGCTCCGGGGCAGTTGGGGAAGACGGTGCGGAGCTTGAGGAGTGGCCGGCCGATCGATGACGGTGACGCTGCCGCCGCCGCGGTTGGTGACGACGAGGGAGGGCTGTCGGGGGAGATGCGGGCGAGGCCGGGGGCTTCGCCGAGTGCCGACGGCGGCGATCTCGCGGCGGCGTGTCGAGGTCGAGGACGGAGACGTTGTTGGAGCCGGAGTTGGCGACGTAGGCGCGATGGCCGTCTGGTGCGACGTCGATGAAGTAGGGTTTCTTGTGGACGGGGATGGTGGCGGCGACGGTGTTCTTCTCGGCGTCGATGACGGAGATGGTGCCTGATCCGGTGTTGACGACGTAGACCTCGTTGCGGGTGAGGGAGATGGCGACGCCGGTGGGGTTGTCGCCGACGGGGAGGTCGCGGTCGCGGCGGAGGTTGACGATGTCGAGGACGGTGACGGTGTTGCTGCCGCCGTTGGTGACGTAGGCGAATTCGCGGTAGTTGGTTGGATATTGGGGAAGTCGTGGGGGCGGCACGCTGTCAGAGGGTGCAGAGTGCGAGGGCTATGACTCCCCAGCGGCTTTTCTGGGGGTTGGAGGGCGCGGTTGAAGCCGCGCCGCTTCCTTATTTGTGATGCCGGTGCGAGGTGTGGGTCCTTCGACTTCGTGCTTCGCACTTCGCTCAGGATGACAATCATTTGTTGAGGACCGGGAAACTGCAGGTCCTTCGGCTCGCGCTTCGCGTCTCGCTCAGGATGACAAACCTGTGTTTGATCCGACCGAGATGACACCTCGTTAGCGACCGCTCTTAGTTGCGCCTGCGGTTTCGGCGATCTGGATGCCGTGGGGGATGTTGCGGTGGAGGACCTTGGCGATCTGGGAGCAGTCGTCCATCAGTTCGACGAATTGCTCGGGGTAGATGGATTGGGCTCCGTCGGAGAGGGCTTTGTCGGGCTCGTGGTGGACTTCGACGATGAGGCCGTCGGCTCCGACGGCGACGGCGGCGCGGGCCAGGGGGACGACTTTGTTGCGCTTGCCGGTTCCGTGGCTGGGGTCGACGAGGATGGGCAGGTGGCTGAGGCGATGGACGGCGGGCACGATGCTGAGGTCGAGGGTGTTGCGGGTGTGGTCGACGAAGGTGCGGACTCCGCGCTCGCAGAGGATGACCTGGTAGTTGCCCTCGGACATGATGTATTCGGCGGCCATGAGGAGTTCGTCGAGGGTGGCGGACATGCCGCGCTTGAGCAGGACGGGCTGGCGCTTGCGGCCGACGGCTTTGAGCAGGGTGTAGTTCTGCATGTTGCGCGCGCCGATCTGGATGACGTCGGCGTAGTCGGCGACGAGGTCGAGGTTCTCGGTGTCCATCGCTTCGGTGACGATGCGGAGGCCGAAGCGGTCGCGGATCTCGGCCATGATGATGAGCGCGGCTTCGCCGAGGCCCTGGAACATGTAGGGCGAGGTGCGGGGCTTGTAGGCTCCTCCACGGAAGAACTGCGCGCCGGCGGCGGCGATCTGTTCAGCGACGGCGAAGGCTTGTTCGCGAGACTCGATCGAGCAGGGGCCGGCGACGATGGCGAGGTCGCGTCCGCCGATGGTGGCGTTGGTGCCGGGGAAGGTGATGACGGTGTCTTCTTCCTTCACGTCGCGGCTGACGAGCTTGTAGGGCTTGGTGACGCGGATGACCTCGGCGACGCCGGAGAGCTCTTCGAGGTTGCCCTGATCGATCTGGCCCTGGTTGCCGGTGATGCCGATGGCGGTGCGCTGGGCTCCGGGGAGTGCGTGGGGGCGGAAGCCTAGCTTCTCGATGTGTTCGCAAACGTCGGCGATTTGCTCAGGCGTGGCCTGGGCCTTCATGACGACGAGCATGGTGAAAAACCTCTTCTTGCAGCAGGTCTTAGTGTACTGGGAAGGCTGATGGGCGGGCAATGCGACGGTAGTGCGGACCTGGGTTGGTTTCGTCTAACGTCTATTCGGAGCGGGCGCGGCGCTTCCTGAAAATAAATCTGGCATCCCAGGGAACTATTTGCACTGTCGCGGCATTACCAGCTGTGAAGGATCAGGCGAGAGCGATGCAAGATGGAACGCGGGTTTTTGTTGAACACCCGGAGGCAACGATGCCAGGCACCAGGAGCGACGTGCTCAGAGCTATGGATATGGATGACGCTGCGAATGCGCGAAGCGATGAGCAGCTGATGATCGACTTCTCGCATGGCTCGGCGGATGCCTTTGAGAGGCTCTTCGTGCGCTACAAACAGCCGTTGTTCGGTTTCTTCCGGCGTCGCGTCGGGGATGTGGGCCGGGCGGAGGAACTTACGCAGGACACTTTTGTCGCGGTCGTCCGTGCATCGGGGCGCTATGTGCCGTCGGCGACGTTTCGGACATGGCTTTATGCGATTGGATACACCATCCTTCGCGCAGACCGGCGCAAGGCTGCATTTCGGGGGATGTTTCATCGTGAAGACAGGGAAGTCGACGATCTGGGGAAAGATAACACCATCGACATCGATCTGTTCATGCGCGAGGCGCTGAAGAAGCTCGATCGCGAGGAACGCGAGATCCTGCTGCTGCGCGAGTTTGAGCAACTGAGCTACGCGGAGATTGCCGAACTGCTGCGCCTGCCTGTGAATACGGTGCGGTCCCGGCTGTTCCGGGCGCGGATGGCGCTGCGAGAGCTGCTTGCTGCCCGATCCGATACATCACCCAACAAAGACTTCGCACGGTCTGGTTGCGATTTCGCGGAACCCGAATTCGAGGAGGGCGTATGACTACCACTGCGCACACGGTATCGCCAGAAGACCTGATGGCTTTTCTCGATGGTGAGCTTTCCGCCGCTGCCGCGGAGGCGGTGGCCGCGCACCTCGCGGAGTGCGAGGAATGCGCGGGCGTTGTCACGCAGTTTCGCGGTGCGTCGCAAGCGCTCTCGCTGTGGGCAGTGGATGAGGGTCTCTCGGAAGATAGCGAGATCGCCATCAAGGAACTCGCCGCCGATGCAGCTTACCGCCATCGAAACGCAAGACGGGATTCGGTGTTCCACGGTGCATGGGGGAGCTGGAAGCCCTGGGCGGTTGCGGCGGGATTTGCGGTCGTTGCGTTTGTAGTGGGTAGTCGTTCGATTTCCCACTTCTCCCGGAACCGCATGCTTTTCCCGGATGCAGCTCCGTCACCGCAGGCCGTGCGATTGGCGCAGCAAGCGCGAGCACCCGAAGGGGCAAGTGTTTCGTTAAACTCAAGAGCGTTCATGTTGACCCAAGCGTCGCCGCCGCTCAGCAGCGCCGATGTTGAGCGAGCGGCCACCGCGAATTTGGATGCGACTAAGGGGCCATCAGGACTCTTTGCATCCAAGATTGCGCCCTCGACTCCTCCTTCTGAGCCAATGATTGCGCGCACGGTGAACCTGACGATGATCGTCAAAGACTTTGCGGCTTCGCGTTCGGCACTCGATCAGATACTGGCGCGGCATCATGGGTATTTTGCTCAGCTCGAGGTCAATACGCAGGAAGAGGCACCCGCATAATCTCACGGCGTCGCTGCGGATTCCTGCGCCCGATCTGGCTTCGGCGCTCGCGGAGATCAGGAGCGTAGGCCGCGTGGTGAGCGAGACGCAAACCGGCGAAGAGGTGACGCAGCAGCATCAGGACCTTTCTATTCGGCTGCAAAATGCCCGCGAAACCGAAGAGAGATTTCGGGCGATCCTTCAGCAGCGCACCGGCAAGCTGGCCGATGTGCTTTCGGTCGAGGAGAGCATCGCGAGGGTTCGCGGCGAGATCGAAGGAATGGAAGCGGAACAGAAAACCCTGGAACACCGGGTGGACTTTGCTACGGTCGAGATTCACCTTTCGGAAGAATACAAGGCGCAGATCAATATGCCGGACAACTCCACGTCGACTCGCTTGCATAACGCCTTTGTGGAGGGTTATGGCAATGCGACAGGGACGATCCTCGGAATCGTCTTGTTCGTTGGCGAATTCGGCCCGGCCCTGTTGATCTGGCTGGCTATCCTGGCGCTGCCGGTGATCGCGTGGCGGCGATACAAGCGGCTGCGTTCAAAGTTGTAAAGGGCCTGACCTGCGTCGTGAGGCTATTCCGTTCTCAACGCCTTTACAGGGTTGATGGAGGCTGCGCGCTGGGCGGGGATGATACTCGCGATAAGGGCGCAGATTGCGAGCGCGACGACCGAGCCGCCGATGACGAGCGGGTCCCATCCTTTGACTTGGTAGAGCTGGGCGGCGATGAGTCGGGAGCAGGCGATGGAGACGGGGATGCCGATGAGCAGGCCGATGATTATCTGGGCGAAGGCTCCGCGGAGGACGAGGCCAACAACGTTGCCGCGGTTTGCACCGAGGGCCATGCGGACGCCGATTTCGCTGGTGCGGCGTTCGACGGTGTAGGCAGTTACGCCGTAGAGGCCGACGGCGGCGAGGACGAGGGCGAGGATGCCGAAGAGCCCGGTCATCTGAGCGACAGCGCGCTGCTGGTCGAAGTTTGCGTCGACCTGGTCCTGCAGAGTTTGAATGCCGAGGAGGGTGAGGTTGGGATCGACGTCGCCGAGAACGCGGCGAACCTCGGCTTCAAGACCCTCCATGCTGCCATGCAACTGCAGGACTGCGCCTTCGATGAAGTGAGTTCGGTCGTCGATGGATTGCATGATGGGCACGGGGTAATGGACGCGCTGAGCGAGGGACACGAAGAACATTGCGCGGGGCGGACCGCTATTGGTCAGGTCCCTATACTTGGCGTTGCGTACGACGCCGACGATCTCGTAGGTACTGCTGGCTTGAGGCACGTCGAGACCGAAGTGGGCGCCGATGGGATCTTCGCCAGGCTTGAAGAAATTATGGACGAAGGTTTCGTCGACGACGGCGACGTTTTGCGTGGAGAGGGTGTCCTGTTCGGTGAGGGAGCGGCCGCGGACGATCTGCTGGCCGAGGGTCTCAAGATATCCGGGCGCAACATGGTCCCAGGATGAACCTATCTCTCCGATGTTCGCACCGCTAATGTTGGGCATCGGGTGTCCCTGGCGGATAACGAGCTCGCCCCAGTTGTCCTGGAGGGGAGCGTACTGCGCGAGGGCGGCGCGCTCGACGCCGGGTATGTGGCTGAGGCGGTCTTGCAGTTCGCGATACATAGCGTCGAGCTGGGGCGCTGTGTAGGAAGAGTAGGGCGCGGTGAGGCCGAGGACAACGCGGTGATCGGTTTGATAGCCGAAGTCCTGATGCTGTAGCTTCATCAGGCTGCGGGTGAGCAGGCCAGCGCCGGTGAGCAGAACTACGGACAGCGTTGCCTGGACGACGACGAGAACCTTCTGCGAGAGCGAGGAGCGGTCGCGGGTGCTTCGGTTGGCTCCGCGAAGGGCTTCAGCGGGGTCAGCATGCGACGTTAGCCATGCGGGCGCGGTGCCAAAGAGCGCTCCAGTTACGAGCGATAAGACGAAAGCGAAGGCAAGTATGGGCAGCGAAGGAGCTGCATCGATGGGAACGTAGTGTGCACTGTGGAAGGCGACGGCGACGATTGCCTTGACTCCGAGCCAGGCGACGATGAGGCCGGCGACACCGCCGAGGACCGAGAGAACGATGCTTTCGGTGAAGGCCTGGCGGATGAGACGCTTCCGGGAAGCTCCTAGGGCGAGGCGGACCGAGGTTTGCGCCCGGCGCGAGGTTCCGCGAGCGAGGAGCAGGTTGGCGATGTTGGCGCAGGCGATGAGCAGGACGAGCGAGCAGACGGCGAGCAGGATGCGCAGGCTATCGGCGTAGTCGGCTTTCATGGCCCCGACGCCCGCGCCGGCGGGCACGACGTTGATGTTTTGTTTGGACAGGCCAGCCTTGATGCCGGCCATCCAGTCAGGTGGCATGCCAGCGTCATTCACGAGCCATTGGCGCAACTCGGCGGTGAGGCGCGCGGGCATGGGGCCGGTGACGGATTCGACCGGAACGCCGCGGCGCACGCGGCCGATGACGCGAAGCCACGCCTGAAAATGCGGCAAGAGCGAGTTGCTCCCGTTCAGGAGCGGCTCCTGCTGGATGGGAAGCCATAGCTCGGGCGGATCGCTGCGCAGAGTTTCGCCGAAGAATCCTGGAGGAGAAATGCCGATGATGGTGAAGGGATGGCCATTGACGATGAAGTTCGAGCCAATGATTGCGGGGTCGGAGCCGTACTGCTGCTGCCATGCGCGGTAGCTGAGCATGGCCACGGGCGAGGCCGAGCGCTGATCGTCGGAGGGCTGGAGGGTGCGTCCCGCAAAGGCGCCTAAGCCGAAGACGGAGAAATAATTGCCGCTGACAAACTCAGAGCGCAAGGGCTTGGCGACGTGGTCGCTTTCGCCGCGGCGGATGCTAAGTTCCCAGGTTCCGGCCTGGAATGCGGCCAGCTCGGAGAACTCAGGTGTTGAGCTCTGCAGGCGCTGATAGAAGGGGTAGGAGAACATTCCCCAATTGCCTTGTGCGGCTCCCTCGACGCAGCAATCCTGGCCATCGCCGACGCGGTAGAGGCTGGAGGGGTCGACCACCGGCAGCGATTTGAGCATGACGGTGTGGATGAGCGAGAAGATCGCGGTGGTCGCGCCGATGCCGAGCGCCAAGGTGAGCATGGCGGTGAGGGTAAAGACCGGAGACTGGCGCATCTGGCGGAGAGCGTAGGCGACATCCTGACGCAGAGTTTCCATAGAGTCCTCTGGGAGGGGGTACGCAGAATCGGGGTGGGGAAGTTCCGCGAGGGCGGCGGAATGGGAAGTTGATAAGGGGGAATTCGATAAAGCGGTGGGTACTACGAGAGAACCAATCAGAAGGTGAGGCAAAAAAAGCTGCCGCGCGGCCGGTGAAATCGGTGAAACCAAAAACCTGCGACCGGCGCGGCAGAAAGGTTGAAACTCCGGTGACTTGAAGATAAGAGACCGGGGGCGGGAGTGGAATCCCACGGAAGTTGTAGTTCTTGCACTTTCTTCATGAATTTCGGCGCCTTATTGAGAGTGAGGAGCGCCCTTAAACGTTAAAGTGCGGCGAGGAAGTCTTTGAGAGCAGGAAGATAGTGGGGATCGGCGACTGGTTTTGGTCCGAGAAAGAGGAGGAATTTGGGGCCGGAGGGGTTGGGGTTCTCCTGGCGGACGATCTCGGACGAGGTTGAAAGCTTGCCGCCGAGCACGATGGCCTGGGCGGGTTGGCTTAATTCGATGCCGAGCTTGTCGAGCTTGGGGCCGATTTCGAAGCGGTCACGGAAGAGCATGCGAATTGGGATGAGGGAGGTGCGCTCGTCGGCGGCGATAAGGCTGAGCGCCGGGGGCGCGGGGTTTTCGAGGATGAGGGCTGGCGATTCGTGATGACGTAGGGCGGTTTCGGCGGCGATGGTTGCGCCGAGTCCAGTGCCGTAGAGGATGATCGGATCGCGGGTCGAGATGACGGATGTCGATGAGGTAGTTCCAGGCGGCGTCGGCGTCTTCGTAGACGCGGGTTTCGGAGGGATGGGTATTTATGCTTTGGCCGAAGCCACGGTAGTCGAAGGCGAAGATGTTGACGCCGAGGGAGTGAAGGGTTTTGAGCTGGTCGGCGCTATCGGAGAGCGACCCCTGGCCGTCGTGGAGGAAGAGGATGGTTCGGGCGGGTTGGCGGAGCTTGAACTCGGATCGGCGGGAATCCACCAGCCTGATAGCTGCGCGGCTCCGGCCCCGGTGTAGTCGAAGCTGATGGCGTCGTACTTGAGGCCAGCGTTGGCGGGGGTCGTGGTGATGGTCCGCGACGGATGAAAGACGATCTGCCACTGGCCCTGGTAGAAGAGCAGGCAGAGGGTGAGGTAGGCGCAGAGGGCCGCGAAGGCGACGACGCTGAGGACGGAGTAGATGAGCCAGCGTCCGCTGACGAGCGGCTGTTGCGGGGCGAGGGGGTCTTTCCAGCCGGGAGGAGGCTTGCGGGCGGCCTGCCTTTGGGCTTTTCTCTCGGCTGCGGTACTGGGCTTGGACGGGGATTTTGGGCCGGGCTGGTTTGGCGCTTTGGGAGGCATGGGTTAACCGAAGGCCAATTCGTCGGAGGATTCGAGGGGCGTGCCGCAGATGCGGCAGATGACTGCGGAGCAGTCTCCGCAGACGAGGGGATCGAGGACGACGCGGGCGCAGGTGGCGCACCAGAGTTGTGCTGGGTCTGGTTGGGATTGGCTGGCGGAGTTGGTTTCGGAGTGCATCTTTGAAAAGCGTAGCAGGTCGGGAAGGTCGAGTTGCCGATAGAGTGAGTAGTGGATCCTTTACCTCTGCCTCAGATTTATTTTATGGAAATCTCGATTGACGAGTTCCGGCGTAATCTTGTCGTCTTCGCCGATCTAGCCATGGCAGGCGAAGAAGTGTTTGTCGCGCACAAAGGCCGGCGTCTCAGGATCGTGACGGAGAAGCGCAACGGCGGCAAATTAGGTCGGCTGACGCCGATGGATGTTATCAATACCGACGGACCGGGTTTGGAAGACGAATCGTGGAAAGAAGAGATGAGGCTCGAGTGGGAGAAAGACTGGGAGAGGATTTGATTTGTGTTATTCGTTCAAAGCGACAATTGAAGGGTGCACTTTCACCTATCAGTCCCAAATCTTCCGATAGATCTCTTCGATCTCGTTCTTTGTGGGAACGCGAGGATTATTTTGGGGCGAACCTGAGGCGAGGGCTTGTTCGGCCATCGTCGGTATCAGGGAGAAGTATTGATCCTCACTGATGCCGAATGTTCTTGGTGAGGGGACTTCAAGCTCTTGATTTCGGGCGAAGAGCGCGTCCACTAGTTTTCTGCCTGCTTGCGCATCGGAATCCGACTCAGAGGCTACTCCCATGGTTCGAGCGCACTCCGCGTAGCGGACTTCGGCGGCGGCTATTGAAAATGCGGTAACGGCCGGCAATAGCATCGCGTTGGAAAGCCCGTGCGGTACATGGAAATGCGCTCCAATCGGACGGCTCATTCCGTGGACCAATGCCACGCTTGCATTCGAGAACGCCATGCCGGCTTGGGTTGCGGCCAACATCATCGACTCGCGTGCGCGACGATTGCCGGGTTCGTGAAATACGGTCGGCAAGTCGGCCCAGATGGTTTTCATGGCAGCCATTGCGAAGACGTCGGCGAACGCATTTGCTTTGCGGCTTACGTGCGCCTCGATTGCGTGAGTCAGGGAATCGGTACCGGTATCGGCGGTTAGCCTTGCCGGCATGCTCATGGTTAATTCAAAGTCGACGATCGCAGCGTTTGGCACCAGTGAGGCACCTGCGATGAGCATCTTCTCGTTGGTTTCTGAGTCGGTGATGACGGTGAAGCGTGTGACCTCGGAGCCTGTTCCGGCAGTAGTCGGAATTGCGAGGTGGAGCGGGCTGCGGTTCGGGATCTGGTTCGGCACTTTGTAATCGCTCAATCGCCCGCCATTGCTTGCGAGGATGCCGATCGCCTTTGCCGTGTCAATGGGACTTCCGCCTCCGAGGCTCACTAGTCCGTCGTGCTTCCCTCGAATAAAAGCTTGTAGCCCTGCCGCGACTGCGTCCGTCGTTGGATCGGGTACGGTTTCGGAAAAAAGTTCACAGGCGATGCCTGCTCTCTCGACTTGCTTGCGAAGAGACTCGGCGAGCCCCATACGCACAAGGAGAGGGTCGGTGACGATTAATGGGCGCTTGACTCCAAGATGCTTGAGGATGCTCGACGCTTCAGCAATTGCTCCACCGCCGATTTTGATCATCGATGGGACAAGGACGTCTATCGCCAACTTTGCACCTCGTCGTTGTTACTGATCTAACCCTTCGGCCCGAATGTTCACCGTCATAGTATGTTGCTCGCCGGGTTGGAGCGTGACCGCGTTGGCGCGGATGTTGGCGGCTTCGACGCAGAGGAAGTGTGGCCATTCGTCGCCGAGATCGGCCATGGTGGCGGCAAGCTCTGCCCAGGGGTTCCAGACGACGGTGTTGTGGGAGTTCTGCTTGCCGATCAATATGCGGCGCTTGAGCGTGGGGTCGGTGAGCACGAGGTCGGCCTCGGTGTTGAGGTAGGCGTTGTCGATGCGCTGGGTGAAGGTGTTGTCGCCGTACTGGAGTTTTTCAACATTGCCCTCGGTGTTGTCGAGGTAGGAGAGATGGTCGAGGCCGACAAGGCGTGCGTAGCGAACATTTCCTACGCGGTAGTAGGTGTGCAGGGCCTCCTGAAAGGTGAAGGGCTCGGCTCCGATGTTGGTGGCGGTGAGGTCTATTTGCAGGTGGGAGCTGATGGTGATGCGCTGCACGGCGCGGAACTCGTGGGGCCACCACTTGCGGGTTGCTTCGTCGCTCGCGGTCGACAACGTGACGGCGATGGCGTTGCCCTCGTGGGTGATGGATTCGAGCTCCCAGGTCTTGGTGCGGACGAGGCCGTGGGAGGGCGCCTTGGGATCATCTGCCTTGGCGTTAAACCACGGGAAGCAGACCGGCACGCCGCCGCGGATGGCTTTGCCGTCTTGATATTGGGCCTTGCCGCTGAGGAAGATCACTTCCTCACCGCCGGCGGGTATCCATGAAGTGAGGTGTGCGCCGTGGAGGTAAATCTCGGCTGAGGCGGCGACGCTGGTGATCTTGATCTTGGGCTGGCCGTCGTTGCCGGGGACGATCTGGGCGACTCCGGGAATGGCGAAGCTGTCGTTCAAGGACCGAAGATCGAGTGCGGGAGTAGTTGCCATAGTGCTGTCTCCTCTGAATACGGCGAAGGATGATTATCTCGCAATTCTGACAAAGAGATGGTTACAAGAGCTGGGGGATGGACCTCGCGCGGCTTGGTTTTACTTCAAGGCTTGGCGCGGAAGGCGAGGGTGAGGAAAACTTTCATGATACGGATTGCGGCTTTGATCGAGCCCTGGAGCGAGCCGGCGACTTTAGAGACTCCGCCCTGGCGGAGGCGATAACTCACGGGGACCTCGAGGATGCGGAGACGGTCGCGTGCGGCTTTCATCTGCATTTCGAGGTTCCAGCCGTAGGTCATCTCGGACATGTGCAGGCTTTCGAGGGCGGTGCGGGAGATGGCGCGGAATGGGCCCATGTCGGTATACCGGACGCCGTAGCGGAGGCGGATCAGAACGCCGGCGAGCCAGCCGGCGAAGACTTGCGACGCGAGGAGGCTGCCGGGTTCGCGTTGGCCTCGGATGCGGGAGCCGATGACGAAGTCGTAGCGGCCCTCGATGACTGGAGCTGCGAGCGCGGTGAGTTCGGAGGTGACGTCGCTGCCGTCTCCGTCGAGAAAGATGAAGACTTCGGAGGCTGGGTTGGCGGCGAGGAATCCGGAATGACAGGCGTGACCGTAGCCGCGCTGCGGGGAGTGGATGACGGTGGCTCCGGCTTCGGCTGCGCGGGTAGCCGTGTTGTCGGTGCTGCCGTTGTCGACGACGAGAATTTCTCCCGTATATGAAGCTGCGGCGAGTGAAGACGCGACGTTGAGGACCACCTCGGCGATGGTTTGCTGCTCATTGAGCGCGGGGATGATGACGCTGATGCGGGCGGGCGTCGAGCTCCAACTACAGGCTCCAGCGCAGGCCGCAGTTGGCGCAGGCGCGGGGTGGTTCGGGGCCCATGAGGCTGCCGCGAAATTCTTGGTACTGGGGGCCATTCCATATCTCGCGGAGGGTTTGTTGCGAGGCGTCGCCGAGGGTGAAGCTGTCGTAGCCGTGCATGGAGAAGGGGGCGATGCAGCAGGGAAGTGCGCGGCCGTTGGCGGTGAAGTACATCAGCGTCCACGGGCGGCGGCAGAGCGACCAGGGGGAGTCTTCGCGGCGCTTCTTGATGCTGGTGCCGGGCTCGGTCGCTCCGGAGGCATTGAAGACGATGCCGAGGCTGGCGGCGAGTTGCGCGGCGCGCTGGATGACGGCTTCCTCTTCCTCGGTAGTCTTCTCAAAGAGCGCGCTCTCGGCGCGAGCGAGGCCTTTGTTGTTGTCGGAGAAGAAGACCATGCGCTGGAGATAGATTTCGCGGACGTCGACGGATTCGGCGATGCGGACGAAGCCTTCGAGTTGATCGAGGGTTTCGCGGAGACCGGTGAGCCAGAGCGAGACGCGCGGGGTTTCGACGCTTTGTTCGCGCTGCATCTGGCGGAAGCGGCGGACGTTGGTGACGATGCGGTCGAACATGTCTTTGCCGCGGACCATTTGAAAGGCGGTGGGCTCGGCGGCGTCGAGCGAGACGCGGAGTTCGTCGAGGCCGGCGTCGATGAGCGCCTGGCCGTTCTTCTCGGTGAGCAGGGTGCCGTTGGAGTTGAAGAGGACGTAGACGTTCCGGTCTTTGAGGTAGCGGACCATCTTGGGCAGGTCCTTGACTAACATCGGTTCGCCGACCCCGTGCAGGACGGCGCGTTTGAGGCCGGGAGATTGGTCGACGATGCTGGTGAAAAGTTCCCAGGACATGTCCTTCTCAGGCTCTAACTCCTCGAAGGTGCGCGGACAGGTGGTGCAGAGAAGATTGCAGCGGTTGGTGACTTCGAAATAGATGCAGACTGGAGGAGTCTCGACGAGGATGGATAACTCGTCTTCGGGCTTCTCGAAGTAGCGGCGCATCTTCTGAGTGGTTTCGGGGAGGGACACGAGAGTACTCATAAGTTCCTCGCAGTGGTGGTTGTGTCGATGAGAGAAGAGGAATCGATATTCGGGAACTTGTTCAGGCGGAAGTTCAGTCGCAACGTAAGTCGCCCAGCAAGGTCGTAAGCAAGCATGAAGGCGAAGCCGGTGTAGAGCAAGATGTTGAGGTGGTACATGGGTTCGCCGGGCGCTCCGAGGCTGGTGCCGAAGAGGTAGGTACTGGCGGCGACGAGATAGAAGGCCGGCCGCCAGGGAACTATCGCGAGGTAGGGAAGCAGCCAGAGGAAATACCACGGATAGTGGGGCGAGTAGAGGACGGTCGACATGGTAGCGATGACCAGCGCGGAAAGGATGAAGGCGTGAGGTTTGTCTCCGCGACGGAGGGCCCAGATACATAGGGTTGCGATGATGATGGCACATAGGGCCATGTAGGCCGGCATCGAGATTGTAGCGTGAAGTGAGCGGTTGGCGAGGGTTAGCAGAAAGAAGCGGGTTCCGGAGTTAAGGCCTTCTTCCTGGGCGTAGCCGGGCAGATAGCCGAAGACTCCTAAGCCGACACTGGAATAGCATGCGTATCCGATTGCGACAACGGCGGCGAAGGCGACGGGCATTCGCCATTTTCCCTTTTGGAAGAAGGCCGGTAAGAGCGCGGCGGGGTAGAGCTTGGTCAATGTCGCGAGGGCTAGCCAGGCTCCGGTTGCGCCGGATTGGCTTTTGAGGCGGGTATAAATCGCGATGGTGAGGAAGGTGACCGTGGCTGCGTCGATGTGGCCGCTGCTGGCTATCTCCCACAGACAGAGAGGGTGCCAGGCGTAGATGAGAACTCGCTCCGGCTTGAGGTCGAGGAGCTTGAAGATGCGTAACAGGAAGATGCAGGTCACTGCTTCAAAGCCGACCCAGGCGAGCTTCATGAAGGTGACGCTCGCGTGGATGCGAGCTATGACGAGGAAGATAAGTTGGGCGACGGGTGGATAGATAGTGTGGGCGGAGTCGGCGCGGTTGATATGAGGATAGATGGCGCTGTCGCGGAGGAATTCGAGATGGCTATCGGCAGGGATGTAGCGAAAGGGATTGATTCCGGCGGCCTGCACTTTGCCATCCCAGACGTAGCGGTAGATATCGGTCGAGAGAAAGGGTGGAGCGGCGACGCAGACGAGGCGAGCGGCGAGCGCGATGGCGAAGATGATGGGGAGCGTCCATTTATTGGTGGGGCAGCGCTCGATGAGCGAGATGGCGCCGAGGTACAGCATGAGCTGGCCGAAGACGGTTTCGCTGTAGCCGTGGACGAAGTGGTGGAATTCGTTGACGCCGGTTCGGCAGAGTTCGATGGTGATGAGGCCGAAGAGGAGCAGCGCGGCGTTGGTTGCGAGGGGGTGGCCTCGGCGCAGAATCTGGTGAGCGCTGGTCATGCGAGGCTCTCCAGTGCGACTGCTGTGTTAACCGGCGTAGTCCGTAGTTCGGCGAGATAGGCGCGAGTTTCGGGAGCTGCGTAGCCCTGGGGTAGATTGCTGTGTGAGTCGAAGAATTCGGCTTGAAGACGGGCGAGCGAGGCGGCATCGTCGACGTCGTACCATTCGCGGAGGAGTTCGACGGGCAGGCGAATTTCGGCTGCCCGTTGGAGGGTTTGGGAGGCGACTTCGGAGGTGCTCCAGGTGATGTCTTCGAAGAGATGCGCGTGCGGCTGTTGCAGGCCGATGAGGTAGTAGCCTCCGTCTTCGGATGAGCCGAGGACGGCGCGCTGACCGGCGGCGAGGAGCCATTCTGCTGCGCGGGCGAACTCTTCAGTGGGGACGGTTGGACTGTCAGAGTCGATGAGGCAGACGGCGGCGAACCCGCAGGAGAAGAGGTCCTGGGCGGTAGTGAGCAGGCGTTCTCCGAAGCCGTCTCCGCGCTGGGGGATGAGGAGTGTGTTGGCGGGGAGGATGCCGCGAAAGGCGGCTTCTTCGCCGACAGGGGTATAGGAGATTACCCATTCTGCTGGCGCCTGGAGCGTTGCCGCTTGGAGGCTGGCGACGGTGTCGCGGAGGAAGCAGGCATTCAGGTCGGAGGCTTGCTCCGGGGTGAGCGGCGGGCTTAGGCGGGTTTTTACTTTGCCGGGGCGTGGGGCTTTGGCCATGACGGCGAGCGCGCATTTGCGAGCGAACTCGGGGTTTGGGTGGGACGGGTCGAGGATGCGGTAGGGGTGGGTCATGCCTTTCTCTGAGCGATCATGCCGCTTTTCTGCATACGGCGCAGTGGTATTGGCGGTCTTTCCAGATGCGGGTGCTGGTCCAGGGCTGAGAATCGATGAGGTCTTGGAATCCCTTTCCGGTGAAGACTCGGGATTGCGGTAACACCTCCGCGCGCGCCGGCGAGGGGCCGAGGCGTTCCGTGAGCCTCATCAGGATCAGCGGTAAAGAGGCCCGCAAAGCCGAGGCCGGCTCGGCGATGAAGCAGATGCCGCCGGGGCGGAGCGCGGTGAAGATTGCATCAAGGGCCAGGGCGGGTTGGGCCAAGATCATAAAGAGGCGCGAGGCGATCACGGCATCGATCTGGCCGGGAGACTCGGCGAGCGAGAGCGCATCGGCTTTGAGGAAGCTGCAGTTGTGAAGGCCGGAGCGGCGGGCCTGCTCTTTCGCTCGTGACAGGAGTGGTTCGGAGAGATCGATGCCGGTGATGTGGAGCTGGGGAAACCTGGCGGCGAGACGGCGAGAGTAAAAGCCTGGGCCGCAACCTGCTTCGACGAGATAGCGGGGGGCGGGGCCGTCGAGCATGGGCGAGAGCGCGGAGGCGATGTGGTGAGTGTGGTCGGTGAAGAGGTGTTCGCGGCAGAGGGCGTATTGACGCCAACATCGGTCGAATAACGTGGAAGGAAGGGTTGAGGACGGTGGCGCAGATTCAGCAGAGAGAGTTGGACATCGGGCAGGGATGGTGGAATTCGCTGAGATGATCGAAGGCTCTTGTCGGCGCGAGAGCAAATCCAGAACTTCAGGCATTCAGGCCCTCCACTGCTTCGTTGCGTCCAGAGTATCTATAAGTGGTCGTTCTGTGCAGGCGAGCTGGATTGACTTCGACCCTACTATAACTCACGGGCGGCAACTCCCACGATATGACCGTTCTTGCCGTCTCGGGCGAAGAGGATAATCCTGAGATGCTGATTGGCGACCCCAGGAGGAAGGTCGATGGAAGTTGTTTTGACGAGCACGTCCGACTGCAACTCGGCGACCTTTACCAGGCTGCGAGCGACGGCGACGTGATCGAGGGTACGTCCGGCATTTTCTCCGCGTTCGACGCTGGAACGATCGGTGTCGTCGGCGATGACGGCGTAGAGCGTCGCACCGCGGGCGGGGCCTGCGTTGAATGTCACATGGACTCCGGCGCTGGAGCGCTCGAGCGACGAAATCGAGAGTTCGATGTGAGGCGTCTTCGCTGAGTGCCCGATGGCCGCGAGGACGGCGTGGCTATCGTTTCCGCTTGCCTGGATATTTCCGTCGACGACGATCTGGGGCGTGTAGATGCTGTCGAGTCCGAACTGACGGCCGTACTCCTCCTGCCGTTCGCTCCATTGATGGGAGGAAAAGGGATCGCGCCAGCCGAGCTGGTTCCAGTAGTCGACGTGTTCGCTGAGAACGACGATGGTGGTTCCGGGCACGGGTTGTTTGCGGTCGAGCTCGGCGAGAAGGCGGTCGGCGGGAGGGCAACTTGAGCAGCCCTCGGAGGTGAAGAGCTCGACGAGCACCGCTGGCGACGCGGGTTGTGGCGAATCTGAGGCTACAGCCCCCGTCGCGGCGGATGCGGCAGCGAGCGCGAAGCAGCTCAGCCATACGAGCGATTTTAGGGAGGGGGAAAACAACCTTAGGATCTTCCCACCGCGAGCATTTCTGTATTGCATGATAATGAGAGTCGTCGCGCACGGATTGGTTACCACGGACAATTTTGTCCAATGCCCACCCGTCCCGAGATTTTGGCGGGTTTCATTGTTGAAGTTTCCTTTGTAATTTGCCACGACATCGAGAGTCTAAAGGGCTGAGGCGAATCATGGACGAAAAGAACGTGCCGGATGAAGGTGTGGCGCCGGATGCGATAGCGCCTGAGGCGGCAGCCGAAGAGACGGTGGCTGCTCCGGAAGGCGCGCCTGCGATTGCGCAGATGGTGGCAATGTCAGAAGAGGCTGAAGTTTTGCCGGCCATCTCTGCGGTCGACGCAGTGGATGATCCGGTCATCGAAACGGAGGCCGAGCCGGAAGAGGCACTGGCGGTAGCCCCCCCCGCGCTTGCGGCGACGGCGAGCCTTCGACTGGAGAAGAAGCATCCGCTGGCGATTCGATGGATGCACTGGATCAACTTTCCGGTGCTGACGACGATGATCTGGAGCGGGCTGCTGATTTATTGGGGTGATTCGAAGATCGATGGCAGCCATCAGAGTGCCGTTTATCGGGCGGGGATTGGCAAGTGGACGATCTTCCGATTCTTTCCGGAATGGTTCTGGGCCTGGTATCCGGTCTCGCTTCGATTTTGGGAGCCGGGGTGGCATGGAGCGGCGTACAACATCACGATGGGGTTGGGGTACCACTTCTTCTTCATGTGGTTCTTCATGATCAACGGCGTGGCGTATGTACTGTACACGCTGATTTCGGGCGAGTGGCGTTACCTTGTGCCGACGAAGAATTCGTTCAAGGAAGCGATCGAGGTGACGCTGTATGACCTGCACATTCGTAAGGAGCCTTTACCGCATCGGAAGTTCAACGGGGCGCAGCAGATTGCTTATACCTCGGTGATTCTGATGGGACTTGGTTCGCTGGTGACTGGATTAGCGATCTACAAGCCGAGCCAGGCGCACTTGATCACGCAGTTGCTGGGCGGGTATGAGATGGCGCGGTGGTTCCATTTCTGGTTGACGATGGGCTATTGCGTCTTCTTTCTGATTCATATTTCGCAGGTGGCGAAGGCGGGTTGGAATAACTTCCGCTCGATGGTGAGCGGGTATGAGATTGTTCCGGCGAGTGAGCCGAGTTATACGCCGGATCGATAGGTGGTTCTCTTGAATTGAACGGGAAACGCAGATCTCTCCACTCCGCTGCGCTTCGGTCGAGATGACAAATCTGAAGATTGATTGAGTTCGTAGGATTGAGGGTTTATGGCTGAGGACAACTTGCCTGGGGCTGAAGCGAAGTCCGGACGTGCGGAAGGGCCGACGCAGGAGGAGCTTGACCGCGAGGTGAAGCGGGCTTCGGGGCGGCGGACGCGGCGGAGTTTTCTGGTGGCTGGTGTTGCGGCGGCTGGCGGATATGGTCTGTATCGATGGATCGATCAGGCTGAGGTTATTGGGCGGCAGCCAGATCCGTTGCGGCGGGCATTTCAGATCAATGCCGATATTGCGCGCGGCGTCTTTCGCGAGGCGGGACTTGCGCCGACGTATCCAAAATCGCGGGCGGCGGCTGATCTTCGGACCAATGGCAACTTCGGATTGAAAGAAGATCTGAAGCCGGATGGTTGGCGGCTGCAGCTTACAGGGATCGAGAGTCCGGAGAAATATGCGCAGTATACGAAGGACGTGACGGCTTATGAGTACCAGTTTGAGCCGATGGACGTGTCGAACCAGCCTCCGTCGCTGACTCCGCCGGACCCGAATGCGAAGCATGAGCGCGGGTCAGAAGAGGCTGGGGTTTCAGAGAGCACGCTTGCGGCGGGTACGCCGGGGCTGCTGTTGACGATGGATGACATTCACAAGCTACCGCATCACGAGATGGTGACGGAGTTCAAGTGCATTGAGGGTTGGAGCGATGTTGCGAGCTGGGGCGGGGCGCGGCTGGCGGACTTGATTGCGGCGTATCCTCCAGCGCGGCTGGCGAATGGCAAGCTGCCGCGGTATGTGTACATGGAGACTCCGGATGGGGATTATTACTGCGGGTATGACATGCAGTGGGCGATGCATCCGCAGAGCTTGCTGGTGTATGAGATGGGTGGGAAGCCAATCACCCGCTGGCATGGAGCGCCGCTGCGGCTGCATAGTCCGCTGAAGTATGGGTATAAGCAGATCAAGCGGATTGGGCTAATTGCTTATACCGATATGAAGCCGGATGACTACTGGACGAAGTTGGGTTATGACTGGTACGCGGGGTTGTGAGCGTCGGGTATTCGGTCGCCTGCGATATCAAAGATTGACAAGTTTGGTTATCATGACGAGCATCTTAAGAGAGGGTGTTTTCCATGAATGTTTCCATTACGCCTGAACTGGAGAAGTTCGTGGCCAACAAAGTCGAGTCGGGCCGCTATACCTCGGCCAGCGAAGTGGTGCGCGAGGCCCTGCGTCTTCTCGAAGAGCACGATGGGGCGCGGAGCGCTCAGCTTGCCGAGTTTAACCGAATTCTGGAGAAGCGACTTGCGGCTTCCGATCGCGGCGAACTTGTCGATCCGCAGGCGACGCGAGAGCGTCTACGGCGTAAGTCGCAGGAGGCGAAACGGCGTCTCGTTTGAAGCCGTACAGCCTAAGTGCGGGTGCTGACCAAGACCTTGATGAGGTTTGGAGCTACATCGCGCGCGATAGTATCGAGGCTGCCGACCGATGGATCGCTCGCCTATATGAAGCTTTCGAGTTCATCTCTCACACGCCGGGATGTGGAAATAGCGAACGGATCTCACTGAGAAGGACGTTCGGTTTTGGGCGGTCCAGGCATACCTGATCCTCTATAGAGAGCTTGCGGATCGGGTGATTATCGAAGCGGTAACTCAGGGATCGCGCGATATTCCGAGCTTCTTGAGCGGTCGTGGTGAGTAGCCTCAAGGGGCTTCGCGTTCACCTAGCTAAGATTTCGTTTGTAGAGCGCGGTCAGCTCTGACCAGGCACGCTCTGCTCCGGCTTCGTTGTAGGTCTGGCTTCCGCGGACGGTCCAGCCGTGGTCGCAGCCCTCGAAGACCTCGACGGTGGCTTTGAGGTGTGCGGCGGCGAAGGCTTCCTTCAGCTTGTCTTTTGCGGCGGGGTCGCGCTTGTCGTCGTTGTCGGCGATGCAGCAGAGCACCTCGGCCTTCATCTTCGGAATCATCAGGTATGGGCTGTCGGGTTTGTCGGTAACGAGACCGCCGCCGTGGAAGGTTGCTGCGGCGCCGATGCGGTCAGGAACGGTGGCCGCGGTACGAAAGGTCAGCGGGCCGCCCATGCAGTAACCTTGCACGCCCATCTTCTTTTTCTTGTCGGTCTGCGGTTGCTGGTCGAGGAAGGTGGTGTAGGCTTTCGCATCGCTTATGTTTGCGTCGGCGGTCAGGGCTGCGGCGAGGGGCATGACCTTAGCGCGGTCTTCGGGCTTGGAGAAGTCGAACGAGCCGTCGACTACGGGCGCCTTGGCGTTGCGGTAGAACGGATTAGGGACGAGCACGACGTAACCCTCGGCGGCGAGGCGTTTGCCCATTTCGCGAAAGACAGGGCGGAGACCGAGGATGTCGGTCCAGACGAGGACTGCAGGCCATGTTCCTTTGCCCTCGGGATAGAAGAGCGCCGAGTCGGAGACACCGGAGGCCATGGGCACGTTCACGTCTTTCTCGACGACCTTGGCCTGTGCGCCGGCGTGCGCTGAGGTGAGCGCTACGGTCGCTACGGTTCCGGCCATGAAGGCGCGGCGGGTGACGGTGGGATCGTGGGTGAGTCCCTGGTGAATGAAGTCATCGCACATGGTGTGGCTCTCTCCTGGTCGTCTCTTCTGAACTCTTGCTTTCTTGTTTTCGGAAATACCGCGTTCTTCTCTTCGGAAGTATTGCTGAAGCGGGTCTAAGTTGTCGAACTGTTGCGTGTAGACGAGGATCGTATGGAATAAGTTTGGGGAAGGATGTGTGCGGATGAATTGGGTCATTCTGATTGTTGCGGGTTTCTTTGAAACCGGCTGGGCGATTGGGTTGAAATATACGGAGGGCTTTACGCGGCTGTGGCCTACGGTCTGGACTGTGCTATCGATGATTGTCAGCCTGTGGTTGCTGGGAATTGCGGTGAAGTCTCTGCCGATTGGGACGGCTTATGGCGTTTGGGTGGGTGTTGGGGCGGTGGGGACGCTGATCCTGGGGATTGTGTTGTTTGGAGAGCCGGTGAATCCGGGGAGGATGTTGAGTGCGGGGTTGATTATTGCGGGGATTGTTGGGTTGAAATTGTCGGCTTAGATCGCGACTTCCGCATGGCGCTGGCTGCGGCATGGAGACATATGCAATTCCGCTCAGGAACCCCGTCTGTATGGGGCATCGGGTCCGAGACGCATCATGATGCTTTTACTTTGATGCGGGACTCTCCAGTACATCGCGAATCAAGAGAATGGCTTGAGAGGGTTCTTCAAGGCGCGGAGCCGGTAGGCTTCGCCTGGGTCGTGTTGCTGGCCTTTTTGCGGCTGACTACCCGCCGAGGATTATTCGAGCATCCTCTATCAGTCAAAGCGGCGCTGGACATCGTCGACAGTTGGCTGTACCAGCCCGCGGCCAACACTGTACATCCGGGCGGGATCATGCGCGCATTCTGCGCCAACTGCTTCTCACTTCCGGGGCTAGCGGAAATCTCACTACCGATGTGCATCTGGCGGCACTTGCCATCGAGCAAAACGCGGAACTTTACTCGGATGATCGAGACTTCCGGCGATTTGCTGGTCTGAGATGGCGGAATCCCTTGCAGTAGGTGGATTGCCGACTGGCAGGCGTGGAGATATATGTAGTCCCAGTCAAGCCAACAACCCGCTTGAAGTAGCGCCCGGCTGCCGGGAACGGCGATGATAGGTCGCGACTTACCACCCAAGGAAGGTGATGGCGATTGCTAGGGTGTCATTGAGGCCGTGGGACAGCGAGCTTACCCAGAGCCGTTTTGAGAAGATGTACGCAGCGCCGAGGATCAGGCCCGAGCAGGCGCTGTCGAGGACTCCCGCTGGGCCTTTGTAGTAGTGTCCAAGGCCGAAGACTGCAGAAGCGACGATGAGCGCCGTTACGATACCCCATGCCGATGGGCCGAATGCTTCGAGCGCGCGGCGGAGGAGATATCCGCGATAGCCGATCTCTTCTCCGAAACCGGCAAAGACCCAGACGAAGAGTGTCGTCAGCAACGCGTGGCGCCAGTCGTGGGCGTTGGCGATGACTGAGGAGACTCTCTCGGGAGCGGGCCAGAAGTGGTGTCCGATAGCTTCGACAGCGATGTCTTTGAGTTCGAGGAGACCGACGCAAGCGGCTGCGGCGAGGATCGTTAGCGGCCAGGACTCAGGGCGCCTGTAGAGGAAGGTTCCCCAGCTGCGTTCGCGGATGCGAAAGGAAGCGATGGCGAGGATGACGAGGATGGGGACCTCGTTGGGGATCCAGTGGTAAATGTTGTGGGCGGTCACGATAAAGACGGCGAGGCAGACCTCCGACATGGAGATCAGCCTCTGCTGAACGGTAAACCCTTGATCGTGGGATAGCGCAGGCGTATCGGTCATGCGTACTCAATTCCAACAAGATCAATGGAGTTGCATACGAAGAATACAGGCCGTGGTTCCCGGGCTATCTTAGCCTTCCGACGCGCCGTGGCATTTTTTGTACTTTTTGCCCGATCCGCATGGGCAGGGGTCGTTGCGTCCGACTTTGTCTCCGGTTCGGCGTTGGGCTGTTTCCTGCGGTGCTGCCGTTGCTTCCGGCCATGCGGGCGTTGTCGAGTTCGCGCTTCTTTTTGCGTTGGAATTCGGCTTCGATCTGGTCGATGGTGGTTGAGGGCTGGCGCGTTGGGATGGGTACGGAGCGGGCGGGAGCGGCCGCGGGTGATGGAGCGGCGGGAAGCTCGGCTACGGCGACGCTTCCGCCCTCTTCCTGTAGCTGGGGGTGGGTCGCGGTGCCCTGAATAGATGGGCGAGGGCGGATGGAGACCGGAACCGGCTGGCCGTCGGGGCCGATGATCTGCATGAGGAAGAGGAAGCGGACGGTGTCTTCCTGGAAGCGGTTCATCATGGCTTCGAACATGTCGAAGGACTCGCGCTTGTAGGCGACGAGCGGGTCTTGCTGGGCGTAGCCGCGGAGGCCGATGCCTTCCTTGAGGTGGTCCATCGAGAGCAGGTGGTCTTTCCACAGGCCGTCGAGGACGCGAGAGCATGATCATGCGTTCGTGGTAGCGCATGGCCGGCTCGCCGATGATCGGTCTCTTTCGCGGCGTAGTGTTCCTTGAGCTTCTCGAAGAGGGTTTCGCCTAGCTCGTGGCGGTTCATCGCGGAGATGTCGATGCCTTCGGCTTCGAGGTCGAGGCCGAACTGGTCGAGCGAGGCGTTTCTTGATGCCGTTGACGTCCCACTGGTCGGGATGGATTTTTTCGGGGCGAACTCGTCGAGCATTGCGCTGAGCAGGTTGGAGACGTAGTCCTCGACGATGAGCTCTTTCTGGTCGAGGCCTTTGAGCAGCTGGTTGCGGAGGCCGTAGACGGCTTCGCGCTGCTTGTTCATGACGTCGTCGTATTCGAGCAGGTGTTTGCGGGACTCGAAGTTCTGCGACTCGACTTGCTTTTGCGCTTCTTCGATGCGGCCGGAGATCATCTTCGACTCGATGGGCACGCCCTCTTCCATGCCGAGGCGCTGGAGCATGCCTGAGACCCACGGCTTGGCGAAGATGCGCATGAGGTCGTCTTCGAGGGAGAGGTAGAAGCGCGAGGAGCCGGGGTCGCCCTGGCGGCCGGCGCGTCCGCGGAGCTGGTTGTCGATGCGGCGGCTCTCGTGGCGTTCGGTGCCGAGGATGTGGAGGCCACCGGCTTCGAGGACATCGTCATGGTCCTTCGCCGCGGCTGGCGGCGTGGATGGCGAAGGTCTTGTCCCACATCTGCTGGTCGGTCTCGAACTCCTGGCCCTCGTAGTAAAAGCGCAACAGGCCGGGCGCGGCGATGGGATTGATAGCTCCCTCGGCGGCACTGATGGAGCGGGCGAGGTTCTTCTTGACGAGGTCGCGCTTGGTGACGAATTCGGCATTGCCGCCGAGCAGGATGTCGGTGCCGCGGCCGGCCATGTTGGTGGCGATGGTGACCTTGCCGAGTTGTCCGGCCTGGGCGACGATCTCCGCTTCGCGCTCGTGGAACTTGGCGTTGAGGACGACGTGCTTGACGCCTTTGCGCTGGAGGATGTTCGAGAGCAGTTCGGATTTCTCGATCGAGGTGGTGCCGACGAGCACCGGTTGCTTCGCTTCGTTGAGCTTCTCGATCTCGTCGGCAACGGCAAAGTATTTCTCTTGCGCGGTGCGGAAGACGACATCGGGGTTTTCGAGGCGGCGCATCGGCTTGTTGGTGGGGATGACGACGATCTCGAGCTTGTAGATCTTGTCGAACTCGGCGGCCTCGGTCTCGGCGGTTCCGGTCATGCCGGAAAGTTTTTTGTAGAGGCGGAAATAGTTCTGGAAGGTGATGGTGGCGAGGGTCTGATCTTCCTTGCGGATGGCGACGTTTTCTTTAGCCTCGACGGCCTGGTGGAGACCGTCGGACCAGCGGCGGCCGGGCATGAGGCGACCGGTGAAGGTGTCGACGATGACGACTTCGGGGCCCTGGGCGCCGTCTTTGACGACATACTCCACATCGCGCTTGTAGAGGGAGTGGGCCTTGATCGCGGTTTCGACGTGGTGCTTCATATCCCAGTTCTCGACGTCGGCGATGTTGCCGATGCCGAGTAGCTTTTCAACCTTTTCCCAGCCGTCGTCGGTGACGGTGATGGATTTGTGTTTTTCATCGACGACGTAGTCTTCGGTCAGGATCTTGGTTTCGCCCTGCTCGATCTCTTCGCCGAGAACGAGCTTGGGAATGATCTGGTTTGCGAGGACGTATTTGTCGGTGGTCTGATCGGTCGGGCCGCTGATGATAAGCGGGGTGCGGGCTTCGTCGATGAGGATCGAGTCGACTTCGTCGACGATGGCGAAGTAGTGGCCGCGCTGGACACAGTCCTTGATGTCGAACTTCATGTTGTCGCGCAGGTAGTCGAAGCCGAATTCGTTGTTGGTGCCGTAGGTGATGTCGGAGGCGTAGGCCTGGCGGCGCTGGTTGTCGTCGAGATCGTGGACGATGACGCCGACGGTGAGGCCGAGGAACTCGTAGATCTTGCCCATCCACTCGGCGTCGCGCTTGGCGAGGTAGTCGTTGACGGTGACGACGTGGACGCCGTGGCCGGCGAGGGCGTTCAGGTAGCAGGCGAGCGTGGCGACTAGAGTCTTGCCTTCACCGGTGCGCATCTCGGAGATCTTGCCCTGATGCAGCACCATGCCGCCGATGAGCTGAACGTCGAAGTGGCGCATGTTGACGATGCGCTTGCCGGCCTCGCGGACGACGGCGAAGGCTTCGGGGAGAATCTCGTCGAGCGCGGCTTTTTCGGCGGCGACGATCTCTTCTTCGTCAGTTAGGCCTTCAAGGTTGGCCGCAATGCGGGCCCTGAAGTCCTGGGTCTTGGCGCGAAGTTCTTCATCGGTAAGCTTTTGCAGCTCCGGCTCGAAGGCGCGGATGGTCTCGACGCGCGGGAGCAGGCGCTTCACGGCGCGTTCGTTGCTGGTGCCGAAGACCTTGGCGAGTGTTTTCTGGATCACGTGAGTATTTCCTTAGGCTGCATTTGCAGCCGGGTTTGCCTGCGGTTGCTGGGCAGGCGAAACGCTGTCTTCTCTAGTTTATTCGACTCTGGGAGGGAACGGTGGGAAGCGGGGTGGTGTGGGCGGAGAAAGGCGCGATTTAGTGCGGTTTTTCGAGATTCTCGATCTTGGCTTTGTGTTCTCCAAGAATGCCGTAGAAGTTGCCGAGGTCCGCTTGCATACGATCCATTCTTGCGGTGAGGTCGGATTGCACTTTTTCGATCCGTGCGGTGAGGTCGGATTGCACTTTTTCGATCCGTGCGGTGAGGTCGGACTGGACGCGTTCAATCTTCAAGTTCAATTCGGATTGAACTTTGTCGATCCGCGCATCCAGCCGATCAAATCGGCTGTTATTGAAGAAAATTCCTGCGAGGATCGCAAGCAGCGGTAATCCCACAACAATGACGTCGTGCATGTTGTGTTTCCCTCTGGGGTGAGTATAGGCGATTTATTCCAAGATCCGCGAAATCAGTTCCCAGATGGGGCGGGATGAGTTTCATTTTGGGACAGGCGTCCCGGCGAGCGTCCGAAAGTGCACATCGGTTTCGGATTCTGGACAATTTCCATCGGACATCTTCTCTGTAAGTTGTAGTCGCCGTGAAGTTTAGTTTGTTTTTTCGTTGGTAGGGGAATTGCCATACCTGTATGCGGGCTATCGCGTTTCGCGTGGCCCGGACGAGGTGTGCATGAAAGCCTTGCTGCGAAATCTTCGGTTCAGTTTGCGGATGTTGCGTAAAAATTCTGGCCTGACCATCGCGGTGTTGGCGACGATGGCTCTGGGCATCGGGGCGACGACAGCCATTTATACCGTGGTTTACCAGACTCTGATTGCGCCCTTGCCCTATGCGCAACCCGACCAGCTGGTGATGGTGTGGTCCAAGCCGGGCGACGGAAGAAATTCGATCTCCGCCGGAGATTTTCTTGACTGGAAGCAGCAGAATAAGAGCTTCGAGGACATTGTCGCCTCGACCGGGACCAGCTTCACCCTTTCAACGCAAGACCAGCCTGAACAGGTGGATGGCAGACGGGCAACACCCGGTTTCTTCAAGATGTTTGGAATTCCACTCTTGATGGGCCGCGATTTTTTGCCTGAAGAAGGGATTCCTGGCAGAGATCATGAAGTCGTCATGACTTACAAGATTTGGAACAGGCTGGGTGCGGACCGAGGCATCATTGGCAAAACGCTGCAAATCGATGGAGCGCCGTATACGGTCGTCGGGGTTACGCCGCCGGGCGTTTGGGACAACTACGGGAACGAGCTGACTGTGCCGCTGGCTTTTCGTCCAGAACAAATCAATCACGACTACCACTGGATGATCGCGATGGCCCGACTGAAGCCCGGGGTCACAATAGCCCAGGCGCAAGCGGACATGGACTCGGTGACCGCTCACATCGCGGCAGCTTATCCAAAGTCGAATAAAGGCTGGGGGGCTTCGGTTGAGCCGTTGAAGGATGACTTTGTTTCTGCTGATACCATCCGGAATCTCTGGCTCTCTGCTGGGGGCGGTGGGATTTGTCTTGCTCATCACTTGCGTCAACATCGCGAACCTGCTGTTGGCAAAGGGAGCGTCGCGGCAACGCGAGGTTGCGATACGGGGATCCATGGGCGCGACCCGGAAGCAGATATTTGGCCAGATACTGACGGAGAGCCTAGTGCTTGCGGTGCTGGGAGGCGGACTTGGCGTGCTGCTCGGAGCAGCGCTGCTGCGGGGAATCAATATCGTACTGCCGCAGAATTCTCTGCTTCCCGCGGAGGTGAATCTTTCGCTTGATTTGCCGGTTCTGCTGGCTGCTCTGGCTGCCACGACTTTGGCGGGACTGCTCTTTGGCTATGCTCCGGCATGGTATGCCTCGCGCATCGATCCGGCCGAGGCGCTCAAGGAGGGTGGAAGGTCCGGATCGAGCACGGGCAGCCAGAGATTGCGGCGCGGGCTGGTCGTGGGCGAGTTCGCCCTGGCTTTGGCGTTGCTTGCCGGAGCGGGTCTGGCGATTCATAGCTTTTGGAATCTGACTCGAGTCGACCTTGGCGTGCGCACCGATCATGTGCTGACTTTTGGGCTGAATCCGCCACGGGGAAAGCTCGCCACGGGCGGCGAGATGGACAGTTACTATCGCCAGATTCTTGCTGCGCTGAAGTCCGCGCCGGGGGTCGATCATGCCGCGGTTGTGACCGGAATGCCGCTGCAGTACCACAGCGACGGTATGGGATTTACCGTTGTCGGCGTGCAGAAGTACACCGAACCATCGCAACGGCCCGATGCCGGCTTCGACGGGGTGACGCCGGACTACTTCAAGACATTTGGGGTACAGATTGTGCGCGGACGGGAATTTAACGACCAGGACACGGCGAAGAGCGTGCGAGTGGCGATTGTCAACGAGGAGATGGTTCGGCGCTATATGAAGGGAACTGACCCCCTAAAACAACGACTCAGCATCGACGAGATTATTCCTGGGGTCGAAAAGGTTGGCGCGCCGGTGGAATGGCAGATTGTGGGCGTTTCTCACAATATCCGCTACGGCGTTCGCGAGGATAGTCCGCAAATCATCGTGCCCTTTTCGCAATCGCCACTGCCCAACGTCAATATTGGAGTCAGGACCGAGCAAGATCCGGCGGCTATGACCAGGACAATCGCCGCAGCCGTGCACTCGGTCGATGATCAGATTGCGTTAGCGACGCCTCGCACGCTCGATGAAGTCAAAGATCAGGTGCTGGCGGGAGACCGCTTTACGATGGACCTCTTTGGCAGCTTCGCCGGACTTGCGATTGTTCTGGCGGCGATCGGGATTTATGGCGTGATGGCCTTTGGGGTTTCGCAGCGAACGCGCGAGATCGGCGTGCGCATTGCGTTGGGTGCGAGCAAAGGCAACATCTCCAGCCTGATTGTGCGCGAGGGGTCCATATTGGCGTTGGTTGGTCTGGTTGTGGGTCTGGGGGGCGCACTTTTTGTTGGTCGCGCGATGCAGAGTACGCTCTACGGGGTCAAGGCACTGGATTTAACTGTCTTCGGGGTGGTTGCTGGGATTTTATTTGCAATTGCCTTACTGGCGTCTTACCTCCCGGCGCGTCGGGCAGCGGCGATCGATCCAGTGACGGCGCTGCGGTCGGAGTGACCATGGGTTGGAAGCGTGGGAAGCGGGGTGTTGCGGCAGGAGAAAGGGAGTGTTTACTGCTGTTTCTCGAGAATCTCAATTTTGGCGTCGTGCTGGCCGAGCGTCCGGTAGAACTGTTCGAATTCGCGGTGCATTTCGGAGCGTAGATTAGTGATTTCGCTTTGCATCCTGTCGAGGCGGCCGTCCAGCCGAGTTTCCAAGCGGTTGAGGGCCTGATTATTGAAAAGCGTCCCAGCCAGAATCGCGATCAATGGCACTCCAACGACAACTACGTCGTGCATGCTGACTGTCCCTCTGGCTTAAGTATAGAAGGGCTCGTGGCGATCGGCAGGCTCAATTCCTAGATTGGGCGGGTTTAGTTCCATTTTGGAACGGGGTGGCGAGACGATGGTAGCGCTTTGCTTTCCCGACATCCTGCATGATCTGGGTCTTGAGGGCTTCTGGTGTGGGAAACTTGCGTTCTTCGCGGAGGCGGTGGAGGAAGGTGAGCTCGATGGGCGTATCAGCAGTGAGAGTGAGGGGATTCTCGGCGGCGTCGTAGTTGAGTAAATAGGTTTCAACGGCGTAGGAATCTTCGCCGAAGGTGGGACGGTTGCCGGCGTTGGTGACGGCGGTCGAAGAGTTCGCCGTCGATGTTCATGGTGGTGACGTAGACGCCGTTGGCGGGGAGAAGCTCGGAGTATGGGGCGAGGTTGATGGTGGGCACGGTGAGGCGGCTGCCGATGCCGCGTCCTGGAGCGGGAGTGGAGTGGATGCTGAAGGGGCGGCCGAGCAGGGCGCGGGCGGTGGTCATGTCTCCGGCCTGGATCAGTTCGCGAATCTTGCTGCTGCTGATTTTGATGCCGCGATAGTAACGCGGGGAAAAGATCTGCACGCGGAAGCCGAGGTCGTGGCCCATCTCAACGAGGTCAGTAGCGTGGCATTGCGCCTTGTGGCCGAAGCGGAAGTTGTCCCCTTCGTGGACCTCGATCGCATGAAGGCCGTCGCGCAGTACGGCGGTGACGAAGGCCTGTCCGGACATCTTGCAGAGTTCGTCGGTGAAGGGAAGGACGAGCACAGCGTCGATGCCCGAGGCGCGGAGCAGCTCGAGACGCTCGTGGAATTGGAGTGATGAGCTTGGCGCCTGCGTCGGGGCGAAGGAGGTGCGACGGGTGAGGATCGAAGGTGACGGCGACGGATTTTGCTCCGAGTTCTTTCGCGCTCTTTTGAATCTCCGCAAGGAGCCACTGGTGTCCGCGATGAACGCCGTCGAAGTTGCCGATGCTGGCGACGGTGGGGCCGAAGTCTGCGGGGATTTGGTCGAGGCTGCGAAAGATGTCCATGGCTCTAGATCTCGATGGGGACAACCAGGCCATCATAGGCGAGGCGAATGTGGGGCGGGAGGGTCGCTTCGACTTCGGCGTGGCGGATCTCGTGCGACATGTGGGTGAACCAGGCGCGTCGCGCTCCGATTTTTTCGACCCAGGCGATGGCCTCCTCGACGTTAGCGTGGCTGGGGTGGGGCCGGAGGCGCAGGGCGTCGATGACGACGAGCTCGACGCCCTTGAGAAGCGGAAGGCTGGAGTCAGGGATGGCGCTCATGTCGGTGAGGTAGGCGGCGTTGCCGACGCGATAGCCCCCGTTCGCATTTGGCCGTGGAGAAGCGGAATGCGCTGGAAGCGCGCACCGAAGATATCGACGAGGCATGCGGGCCTACCGTTGAGCCGGTTCAGCTTGACGCGGGCGCGAGAGTTTGATACTGTGGATCTCAGAGAAGGTGTAGTCGAAGATACTTTCGAGGACCTGGGCCGTGGCGTCGTCGGCATAGAGCGGGAGCTTCTCTGTTCTTTGGAAAGCTGAGCGGACGCAGGTCGTCCATGCCGAGAATGTGGTCGGCGTGGGAGTGGGTGTAGAGAACGGCGTCGACGTTACCGATGCGGTGTTGGAGGGCCTGGGTGCGAAAGTCGGGGCCGGTGTCGATGAATCACGTTGTGGCCTTGCCATGCGACGGCGGCAGAGGGGCGCAGACGAAAGTCGCGCGGATCTGGCGAAGTGCAGACGCGCAATCACAGCCGAGAGTGGGTACTCCCATCGAGGTGCCGCTGCCGAGAATGATGAGGGAGGCTTGCATGGACGATGAAACCGGGAGAGCGTGTCTTGGGACGCAATTTGCCGTTTAGACTAGCAATGTAAATCCTGGCAGGGAACGGAGCTTTTAAGTTGAAGCATTATCTCTACTATTGTCCATCGTGCAAGCTGCGGTTTCAAAATCAGAACTTTGGCTATGGCTATCCGAAGTTGAATGCGGAAGGCAATGCGCTTTGCCCTTACTGCGAGACGGTTATGGCCCAGACGCTGAGCGAGACGTTTCCGGAAGAGTGGGTGGAAGAGCAGCCGCGGGTTGATTTGGACGAAGCCCCAGCGAATTGAGGCTCGATTGACGCATTGAGTGCGGGCCTTGCCACTCTCACGGCGGGCACACTTAGGGATGCTTGGCCGCCGTGCCATTCATGGCATCTTCCTTGGCGAGCCTTACCCAGGCATTTTCAAGCTTCTTGTGGACCTTGGCGATGTCCAGCGGATCGGCGTCAGCGGCTATTGTTTTGTCGTATTCCGAGACTGACTGCTCCCATTGCGCTACGGCGAGTTTCAAGCGTCCGGTCTTCTCGTACAGATCGCCGAGATGATCGTGAACGGTCGGGTCGGAGCCGTTATGCTCGGTTGCGCGACGCAGGTTGTCTTCCGCCAATTGATATTGGCCGAGCCTGTAAGTAAGCCCATCCGAGCGAGTCGAGATAGGCGTAATTCTGCGGCTCTTGCTTCACGGCCTGCTGGATCATAGTCAGCGCTTCGTCGAGCTTGACGCCGCGGTCGGCCTGCATGTAACCGAGGTAGTTCAGGGTCATGCTGTTGTTCGGGTCGATGGCCAGCACCTTGCGGAATTGGACCTCGGCATCGTCATAGTGCTTCTGGCGTTCGGCCAAGGCGCCGCGCAGAAAATAGATGTAGACCTTTTCGTCCTGCTTCGTGGCGAGGCGGCTCGGCTTGATCGAGTTGCTCGCTGGCTTCAGTCCACCGCTTGAGGCGCATGTACATATTGGCCAGCGCGATATGAACAGGACGATCATTGGTACTGCGGCGAGGCGTTTCCGGTTGGGAGCCGATCAGGGATTTCGCCAGCGCGATGCCTTCGTCCGCCTTGCCGGTATCGGCTAGCTGGCCGGCGAGCATGAGGGTGATGTCGCGGTCTTTAGGGAGTTTGGCGTGGGCTTCGCGTGCGACTTCAGTGGCTTTGTCGTACTGCTTGGCTTCGCGATAGGAATCGACTTCGCCCTTGATAGCCCTCGGACGGTGAATTCGCCGCCGAGCTCGAGCATCTTGTGATAAGCGTCGACCGCCTGTAGGGGCTTGTTCTGTTCGCGGTAGAGGACGGCGAGGCGGTCGAGGAAGAAGGCGCGGGCGTTCTTTTCCGGCTCGGAATATTGTCCGCTCGAGTGTTCGCTCTGATCGACGAGCTTCTGCAGGATGGCTGCGCGCCTCGTCCTGCTTGCCCAATAGCCTCATCGGCGAGCGCCTCGTTGAAGCTGATCTCGGTGAGCTGGAGCGGGTCTTGCGAAAGGGTCTGCGCCTTCTTCAGCGAGACGATCGAGTCGTCATAGTTGCCCTGGCGGCGCTGAATCTCGGCGATGCGGAGCCAGCGCGTTGGCATCCTGCGGGTCGGCGGTGGAGATGCTCTGGAAGGCAGTCAGGGCGCCTCTCGAGATCGTTGTCATTGAGTCAGCGCCTGAGGCGAGGGAGCGCTCGGCGTCGAGGTTAGACGGGATCGAGGTCGACGGCGCGGCGATAGGCGGCGATCGCCTTCTTTGGTCCTTGATCTGGTCGTAGGCTGCCGCCGAGCGCGAATTCGATGCGCGGGCGTCTGATCGTCTTCCGGAACGGCGCTCAGCAGATCGATTGCGCGATGGATATCGCCCTGCTCGCTGTAGAGGCGGGCGAGGTTGAGAACGACTTCTTCGGAGCCGGGATCGATCTTCTGCGCGGCCTTGAACTGATCTTCGGCTTTGGCGCTGTCGTGATTGACCGAATAGAGCTGGCCGAGCAGCAGGCGGTCCTCGATGCTGTTGGGCTCGAGGGCGACGATCTTGGTGTATTCGTCGATGGCGAGCTGGAGCACCTGGCCGGAGGGGCCGCCGGATCTGGCCGTCGCCCAGCGAGCGCAGATAGATGCGGCCGAGCAGCTTGTGGGCGTCGAGGTTGTTGGGGTCCTTCTTGAGCAGGTCCTGGGCGGCGACGATCGCTTCCTTGATCTTGCCGGTCTTGAAGTAGAGATCGGCGAGTCCGTTGTTGCAGGAACTGTCGAGGTCGGGTCGGCATTGAGCGCGAGCTTGTACTCTTCGATGGCCCGGGTGGCGTATTCGCTGCGCTCGTAGTTGGTGGCCATCTCCTCGTAGCTATGGGCGAGGGCGTAGTGATAGTAGGCTGCGGCGCGGTCGGGAACCTGTGGAGTGGTCGACTAGGAGCTGCCGGAGTAGGTTGCGCCAGGGCCATTCCACCGGCCGTAAAAACGATCGGCAGCGCGCCGAGGAGCCATCGGAAACGGCGGACTGGGGCAGGCGGACTGGGCGAGCTGCGGCATCACATGTTGAAGCAGAGGTTCGGCGATCATGGTGGCAGTTTCGGCTGGCAGTCTTAGTCAAGTCGAAGCTTGGCTCCGAGGAGGGCACCGAGAGACAGAATCAGCACGGAATTTTGCGTTGTCGCTTCGGATTATCGCCCGGCCCGAAGAAAGTCTTGCTTAATCAGACGATTGTAACTTGATTCAAGCTTCTTTTTCGCTTTCGCGAGCTTTGATGCGACGCGAATCGGCCGACAGTCTGTCTTGTGACTAGACGACTATGACGTACCGCGAAACCGGGCAAGCCGCACGGACTAGCCGGTTTCGGATGGTGCCGAAGTTTCCATAGGGCGATCAGTGGCGGAAGTGGCGGATGCCGGTGAAGACCATGGCGACGCCAAGACGGTCGGCGGCGGCGATCACTTCCTCATCGCTGACCGAGCCGCCGGGCTGGATGACGGCGGTTGCTCCGGCTGCGGCTACGGCTTCCAGGCCATCGGGGAAGGGAAAGAAGGCGTCGGAGGCGGCGACGCAGTTGGCGAGCGGCAGGACGGCTTTCATGGCGCCGAAGTTGGCGGCGTCGACGCGGCTCATCTGGCCGGCGCCGACGCCGAGGGTCTGGCCGTCTGCGCGCGTAGACGATGGCGTTGGATTTGACGTGCTTGCAGACCCGCCAGGCAAAGAGCAGGGTCGATCTCGGCGTCGGTCGGCTTGCGCGGCGGTGACGATCTTCAAGTCGGCGGCGGAGATGCGGGCGGTGTCGGCATCCTGCAAGAGCAGTCCGCCGGAGACCTGCTTGATGACGCGGGCGGTGCTGCGCGGGATTGACTTCGACCAGGCGCAGGTTCTTCTTGGCGGCGAAGCGGGCGAGGGCTTCGGGCGTGAAGCTGGGCGCGGCGATGGCCTCGACGAAGAGCTTGGCGATTTCCTCGGCGGCTTCGGCGTCGACTTCGCGATTGATGCCGATGACGCCGCCGAAGGCGGAGACGGGGTCGCGGCGAGGGCGCGTCTGATAGGCCTCGAGGACGGGGCTGCCGATGCGCTGCGCCGCAGGGATTGGTGTGCTTGATGATGGCGACGGCGGGTCTGGTCGAATTCCTGCGCGAGCTCCCAGCAGGCGTCGAGGTCGACGAGGTTGTTGTAGCTGAGCTCCTTGCCCTGGAGTTGCTTGGCGCCGGCGATGCCGGAGCCGGATCCGTCGGTGTAGAGGGCGGCGCGCTGGTGGGGGTTTTCGCCGTAGCGCAGCGGCATGGCGAGCGGATAGGCGATGCGGAGGGTGGTGGGGAAGCGCGTCGGCAGCTTCGTGAGTTCCGTGAGGACTGGAACCGGCTGCTTCGCGGCCTGGGGCCCGGCGATTTGTTCGAGCGTGTTGGCGATGGCCGTGTCATAGGCAGCGGTGAGCGCGAAGGCCTGCTTGGCGAGACGCCAGCGGGTCTCGCGGCTGAGCGCGCCGTTGTTGGCCTGGAGTTCTTCGGCGAGGGCCGGGTAGTCGGCAACCGAGGTGACGATGGCGACATCTTCAAAGTTCTTGGCGGCGGAGCGAACCATGGAGGGGCCGCCGATGTCGATGTTCTCAATGACCTCGGCGAAGGTGGCGCCGGCGCTTGGAAGCGGTTTTTTCAAAGGCGTAGAGATTGACGACGACCATATCGATAGGCTGGATGCCGTGGCTCTCGACGGCTGCGCGATGTTCGGCGTTGTCGCGGATGTGGAGGATGCCGCCGTGGACTTTGGGATGCAGCGTCTTCACGCGGCCATCGAGCATCTCCGGAAAGCCGGTGAGTTCGGAAATGTCGAGCACGGCCAGACCGGCTTCGCGCAGGGCGCGGGCGGTGCCGCCGGTCGAGACCAGCTCGACGCCGTGCGCGGCGAGCTGGCGGGCAAAGTCGACGAGGCCGGTCTTGTCGGTCACGCTGAGAAGCGCGCGGTGGATCTTTTTCAAGCCTGAATTCGGAGTTGGGGGCGGATGTTGAAACTGAGGATGAGGCGGGAATGGAGGGGGTCAAGCGAGAACTCCTGTTGTGATTGCGCCGAACGATGCCGGTGTGAATCTATGGCAATAGAGCCGGACAGATTGTCAGCCATGCCACCAAGGTCAGCCATAATAAGGCTATAGCATTTTCGCAATACACTGGACTTTCCGACAGAGGTCACGTTGGCCTTTTCTTTCACGAAACGGCCATCTGAGAGCAGGCCTTCGGTCCACACTTTGCGAAATCACTGTAGCGGAACTGGGGTAGCCTAACAAGTGATGGATTCCAATTGGCCGAACGGCCATCCCGAAGATCGTGGGGCGAGTGTCACGCCGGAGATCCTGCCTCCGTTGGACAGCAGGGCGACGGTCGGCGTGCCGGACCGACCGGTGGCGCGTTCGCGCAGCGGTTGGGCGGTTGCGCCAGCAACATACTTTCTGGTTGGAATCAATGTTGCCGTCTTTCTCCTGATGGTATTCAGTGGAGTTTCGCCGACGAGCCCAAACTCTAATCAGCTCTTGCGCTGGGGCGCCGACAACGGCGGCCTGGTGCTACAGGGCGGGCAGTGGTGGCGGCTCGTGAGTTCGACGTTTGTGCATGTCGGAGTGATTCATCTGGCGACCAACATGTGGTGCCTGTGGAACCTGGGACTGCTGGGCGAGCCGCTGCTGGGGGCTGTTGGCACGGTGGCGGTTTATTTGCTGACAGGCATTGCGGGAAACCTGCTGAGCATCGCGGTGAACCCTGGCCTGCCGGGCGAACCGAACGGGATCGTTGGCGCGGGCGCCTCGGGGGCGATCTTTGGCCTGGCCGGCGTGTTGATTATTCTGCTGAAATCGAAGCTGCTTCCGGTGCCAGAATTTGAACTGAAGAAGCTGCGCCGTAGCGTCATTTACTTCGCGGTGCTGAACTTTGTGCTTGGGGCGGGCACGTTGCTGATTCCGTCGGTGATCAGGATCGACCAAATGGCGCACCTGGGTGGATTCCTGAGCGGGCTGGCTATTGGCGTGCCATTGGTGCCGCGGATTGGCGCCCGGCGATCGGAGTTCGTCCAGCGGCAATGGGTCGCCTTCGGGGGCGCGGCGTTACTCCTCGCGCTTCTGGCATACGGGGTTTTCAGCTATGCCCGACAACCATAGCGAAGGAATATCGGTGGTGCGGATAGCGCCCCGTGAGATTAGTCGGGGCGCTATCGATTTCTGGAGTCGCGGTTGGCTGTAGTGCTCTAACGAACGGTAGTTGCGGCAAATTTCTTGACCATCGCCAAGAGGAGTTTGCGATCGCTGTCATTGAGACTTGTCGAATAACGCCGGATCTGAGTGAGAAAGCGAAGTTCGTCGTCGCTAAGTTTTCGGGTGTTCATCTCCCGTCCCAGGCTGTCTTCGGCAAAGAACTGGGCGAGGGGAAGGTCGAGGGCCTGGGCGATTTTGGCGAGAGTGTCCAGCGAAGGAACCGTGTGACCGTTCTCTACGCGGGACAGATAGCAGCGCAACAGGCCGGTGCGCTTTTCTACGTCTCCCTGTGACAGACCCTTTTGCAAGCGGTAACCGCGAATAGTAGTTCCGATTTTCATATTTTTAATTTGTGGCCTTCCGTCCACATATTTTTTCTTGTGAAACTCTTGAGGCAGGACACCCTACTCGGAAGTAACGAGAGATGAAGTATTGGCAGTATGGTTAACATGTTGAAAGCACATAAAGCAAGGAATATTTTGCTCGAGGGCGATTCCCTTGCCCCGTTTTGTTATCAAGCCTCCTTCAAATCCGTACGGGCCAAAGTCAACTTAGTTTATGCAACCGTTGTCATTTGATAAGTAAGCATGAAAGATAGGTCAAAGCTCCGACACAAAGCCATGTTATAAGTCGGTAACTTGAACCTGCCGAACCTCGGGGCCGGGGCAGTTTTGGTTTCGACCGAAGCAGTAGCTAGTTTGAAATTCCGCGACCATTCGCTGCTTCGCACCTAGATCGTGCGCGAAATGGCGAGCGAATTCAAGTGGAAAACCCGGGAGGAATCCAGCGTGGTTCGCTCGGATTGCCGGTCGCCCGTGAAATCTTGGGCGCGTGAGTCTAGGCGGATCGTCGCGACACCAACAGGTTGGCGATGGCTAGCAAGGTGAGAAGGGCAATGATCCCTTGCGAAATGACGCAGTAGAGGCACCAGACCTGCAACTTATGGGCCTCGATGTTCGTTAGGTAGAGGGAAAACGTCAGCGCGACAAGGCTGGCGGCGAGCAGAGTCCAGCGGCGACGGAAGAGCCCCAGCACCCCCAGCAGCGTGTAACCGGCGATGCCGATCGCCGCCACCGGGACATGCGCGATTTCAGCGAAGCGGCTGTGGTTCACGATGCCGCAGTCCCACTTTTCGTTGATGCTGCAAGGCTGGATGTCGGTCGAGTAATGGACATGCAGGGCGAGAGCTGAGACGGCGACGCCGCAGACAGCGAAAAAGAAGATAAGAAAGCGCAAAGGTGTTCTCCGGGTGGGCGGACACGTTCAGTGTACAAGGGGTAAAAGAGTTGAGCTTTAGCCCATGTACATGCCGCCGTTGACGTCGAGGGTGTGGCCGGTGATGTAGGCGGCCCTTCGGAGGCGAGGAAGGCGACGGCGTGGGCGAGTCGGCGTCGGCGCCGGTGCGGCCGAGCGGGATGTGGCTGAGGATGGCTGGCGTTCTGCTTGTCGGTCGAGGACGGCGGTCATGGGGTCTCGATGAAGCCGGGGGCGACGGCGTTGGCGGTGATGCCGCGGGAGGCGAGTTCGCGGGCGAGGGACTTGGTGAGGCCGATGAGGCCGGCTTTGGTGGCGGCGTAGTTGGCCTGGCCGGCCTGGCCGTTGCGGCCGACGACGCTGGAGATGTTGATGATGCGGCCCGGAGCGGGCGTTGACCATGGAGCCCATGATGGCCTGGGTGAGGAGGAAGGTGCCGGTGAGGTTGGTATTCAGGACGTCGTCCCAGTCGGCGCGCTTCATGCCTGAGCGAGCAGGTTGTCGCGGGTGATTCCGGCGTTGTTGACGAGGACGTCGAGCTTGCCGAAGTGGGCGAGGACGGCTTTCGCGGTGGACTTGATCGACTCCTCGTTGGCGATGTCGAGGGGGAAGACTTCGGCGTGGCCGCCGGCGGTGGTGATCTCGGCGGCGACTTGCTTGAGCTTGTCTTCGTTGCGGGCGGCGAGGGCGACGTGGAAGCCGTCCTGCGGCGAGGCGGAGGGCGATGGCGCGGCCGATTCCCTGGGAGGCTCCGGTGACGAGGGCTACTTTGTTGCTATCCGGTGTGGACATCTCCGCAATTATACGGAGAATCGTGAACTTGAGGCCTTGCCGGTGAGAGGTGTTCTGGACCCCCCGGTCTGCTAACCCCCTTTATTTCATCGGGTTGCGGGATTAGACCGCAACCTATTCATTCCATGCGAGTTACGGTTCGAGAACCACTCCCTACAGCAGTTTCTGTCGGACCAGTGGCAAATCCCTGGTGCACTTTGGCCGGAAAGGACCTCGGAGCTGCCTGCTGGGTATTAGTTCAAGGTTATCGTGTGGGAGTGGATTTCTGGTGGGAATTCTTTGGGGAAAATGGGTTGGTTTCCCGATTTGGGAATTAGAAATTTGAAATGCGTGGGCTGGGCTTGTTGCTGCTGGTAGAGATATTTTTGAAAGCCGACGAAGACTTCGCGGATCTCCCCGGGGGAGCCAAGTCGGCCAGGGCGTCGGCGATGGAGTCGAGTATATTCAGGTGTAGCAGCGGCGTCAGCTTTTCTCCGGTCGAGTTCATCCGCGCCGTCGCTCACGTAGTGCGAGCCAGCACGAAGTCGAGAAACGCCTGTCTGCTTGCGTTGTAAAGGCTGTTGCGATGACGATCTGCGCCTTGCGGCCCGTTCCTCGCGGGTGAGCGGCGGGGTGGCGTAGGCGACGTAGGCCAGCACGTCGAAGAGGTCGCTCTTCTCGGCGTCGATGATCTTCTGCATCTCGGCCAGCTGCTCGCGGCCGAAGCCTTTCTCGGCGAGTCCATGCAGAGCAGCTTTGCGCGGGTGTCGGGCGCGCTCCAGATGCGCGCGCAGTTCGGCTTCGTCCTTGAAGAACTCGGGCAGCTTGCCGAACAGCATCTCCATGAACTGCTGCGCCGACATCGGCGTGCCGTCGGGATGCCAGAACGTCGTGCACCATCATGTGCTGGATGGTCGCGGTCCTTGCCGTCGGCCAGCTTCACCTTCGCCTTCGTCTTGCAGACGCAGGGCGCTGGCCGCAGCTTCGCAGGGCTCTTCGGGCAGACGCACGGCGCTGCCGCAGACGGGCATGGCTGCGGCGGCTCGTGCACGACGCACGGCTGCTGCCGCACTTCGGCACGGCTCCGGCTCGAGCGGCTCGCCGTCCCATTCCGGGTCGCTGAAGTGCTGATGCGCCTTCACGAAGTCGTAGATCGTGAAGTAGTCCTTGCCGTCGTAAAGCCGCGTGCCGCGGCCGATGATCTGCTTGAACTCGATCATCGAGTTGATCGGCCGCATCAGCACGATGTTGCGGATGTTGCGCGCGTCCACGCCGGTCGAGAGCTTCTGCGACGTGGTCAGGATCGTCGGGATGGTCTTCTCGTTGTCCTGGAAGTCGCGCAGGTGCTGCTCGCCGAGCGCGCCGTCGTTGGCGGTCACGCGCTGGCAGTAGTTCGGGTCGCTTGCTGGTCTTCATCTGGTTGATGAGGTCGCGCACGGCCAGCGCGTGGTCCTGCGTGGCGCAGAAGACCAGCGTCTTCTCGCTGCTGGTCGATCTGCTCCATGAACAGCTTGACGCGGTAGCGCTTCGCGCTCCTTGATCTCGATGATCCTGTTGAAGTCGGCTTCCGTGTAGCGCTTGCCGGCCTCGATCTCGCCTTCGACCAGCTTGTCGTCGGGCGTGTAGACGTACTCGTCGAGCGTCGTGGCGATCTGCTTGACCTTGAACGGCGTCAGGAAGCCGTCGTTGATGCCTTCCTTCAGCGAGTAGATGTAGACCGGCTCGCCGAAATAGGCGTAGGTGTCGACGTTGTCCTTGCGCTTGGGCGTGGCGGTCAGGCCGAGCTGCACGGCCGGCGCGAAGTATTCGAGGATGCCGCGCCAGTTGCTTTCGTCGTTGGCGCCGCCGCGATGGCACTCGTCGATGACGATGAAGTCGAAGAAGTCGGGCGGGTACTCGCCGAAGTAGGGCGACGGGCTGGCCGTCCTTCGGCGGGCCGCTCATGAAGGTCTGGAAGATGGTGAAGAACAGGCTGCCGTTCTTCGGCACCTTGCCCTTCTTGCGGATGTCGTCCGGCGTCGATGCGCACCAGCGCGTCTTCGGGGAAGGCGGAGAAGGCGTTGTAGGCCTGGTCGGCGAGGATGTTGCGGTCGGCCAGGAACAGGATGCGCGGGCGGCGGGTCGGCTCGCCGGCTCAGGTTCCAGCGGCTCTGGAACAGCTTCCAGGCGATCTGGAAGGCGATGAAGGTCTTGCCGGTGCCGGTGGCCAGCGTCAGCAGGATGCGGTCGCTGGCCGTCGGCGATGGCCTCCAGCACGCGCGTCGATGGCGATGTCCTGGTAGTAGCGGACCTGCCATGTAGCCGCCCTTGTCCTCGAACGGCACGGCGGCGAAGCGGTCGCGCCAGGCGTTCGGCTCGGCGAAGGTCAGGTTCCAGAGTTCGTCCGGCGTCGGGATAGCGCGGCGACCTCGCCTTCCGTGCCCGTCTCCATGTCGATGCCGTAGATGCCCTGGCCGTTGGTGGCGTAGGCGAAGCGGATCGGCCAGCTTGCCGGCGTAGTTCTTGGCCTGGCCGACGCCTTCGGTCAGCGCTTCGTCCCAGGCCTTGGCCTCGATCACGGCCAGCTTGGTGTTGCGATAGACCAGCACGTAATCGGCGATGAGCGGCTTGCCGCGCCGCCCGTGCCCTTCGAGCCGGCCGAGCGTGATCGGATACTCGCGCCGGATGCGGCTGCCCTCGACGACGCCCCAGCCCGCCGCCTTCAAGGGCGGGGTCGATGTGCTCGGCTCGGGTTTCGGCTTCGTTCATGGCGTGCCTCTAGAGTTCTCCAGCTGAAGGCTTGGTGCAGCAGTGACTTTTTCAATGCCTCGAGCGCGGCGAGCTTGCGCTGGTAGATGGATTCGAGGCGTTGGGTTTCGTTCGGCAGAGTATCGAGTTGATCGACGATCTCGCTGCTTGTCGCTTTAGGCGGTAGGGAACTGCAATTCGCGTAGAGCTTCCGATGTCAGGCTCTCATGTGTTGACGCCGATCCGACCGCTCGCATGAGCATTCGTCCTGCAAACGTTGACTGCAAGACGTAGAGCAGAAAGTAGTCGAGCTCGATCGCATCGGTTCGTCGAGTCGATGCACGATACCGATGCGTCGCTGGGAGCAGAATCTCGCATCGTCGCTTCTCGAGGCAACGACTGACGACTCTCCGCATGATCTGCCGTCGATCGAATGAGCGACAGTCGCTCCTTCGGCTGCATCTAGTTTCGGCAGTTCGAATATTCACGACGATCATGCTCGCATTCGTGTGCGAATCGATTCTGTAAGTGTCGTTGGTCACGCCGATCTGATCGGACGGACTCCCCCCTGCTCAGCATTCTTGCTGGTCGATGGCATTCGCCACGTCGACATCGCGCAATCTCGTCCAAGTCGTCTGCTCTATCCACCGTGCCGCGCTGGGTGAAGACGGATTGGAGGTGGCTTTCAAACAGAGCGCGGGCGTTTTGGAGGTTCTTTTCGGCGTTGGCTTTGGCGGTGGCGATGCCCTCAAACGCTTCGTCGAGGATGCCGACGATCCGCTGCTGTTCGGGGAGCGGTGGAACGGGAATCGGAATTTCCTTGAGTTTCGCCTTGCTGAGTGTCATGCTCTTTGACTGTCGCACCGCTCTCGACGAGCTTTCATCTCGATCGAAGATCGTGCAGGAAGTAGAATAGAGAATACTTCGGCAGATCACGCTGCTTGCAGATGGATAAGCAGCAATGCAGCGTTGGTGCAGAGGTCGCGGCTCTGTCAATGCTAGCCGGCACAATCGCGAGCTTGACCAGTTCACCAGCAACGTGCCATGAGGACGTCGCCTGTGCAGAACTTGCCGTTCGCACTTGTCGAACTTGTTCGTCTGCTATCAATCGACGATGCTCGTCAACTCGCCATTAATGCGTGTCTGCGATCGAAAGCGACACGTTGCCCGATCGAGCATCTCATTCTATGCACGCTGTTCGCCGGCTGAGTTCCGCTACTCGAATTCGCAGAGCTCGCCGAGCGTCTTTGTCTGCCACCCGTTCTTCATAGCAGCGCCTTGATGTTCTCCAGCACTTCCGCGCTCTCGGCATCCAGCGCGGCGATTTCGTCCATGATCTCCTGCGGGCTGCGGTGCGTGACTTCCTCGCCGCCGTTCGGGTTCTTCACGGAGAGATCGAAGGTCGTCTTGTCGATGCTCTTGGCATCCACGCTCCACGACTCTTCGGCGAGTCGGCGAAGGTCTTTTGCAGCTTGACGAACTCGGCGAGGTCGTCGTCGTTGAGCGGGTTGGTCTTGCCGAGGTTGCGGCCGGGGTCGAGCTGGTAGTACCAGATCTTGCGCGTGGGCGCGCCTTTCTCGAAGAACAGCACCACGGTCTTCACGCCCGCGCCCTGGAACGTGCCGCCGGGGCAGTCGAGCACGGTGTGCAGGTTGCAGCTTTCCAGCAGGAGCTTGCGCAGGCTCACGGAGGCGTTGTCGGTGTTCGAGAGGAACGTGTTCTTGATGACCACGCCGCCGCGGCCGCCGGCCTTGAGCATCTTGATGAAGTGCTGGAGGAAGAGGAAGGCGGTCTCGCCGGTGCGGATGGGGAAGTTCTGCTGCACTTCCTTGCGCTCCTTGCCGCCGAAGGGCGGATTGGCCAGGACCACGTCGTAGCGGTCCTTCTCCTGAATGTCGGCGAGGTTCTCGGTGAGCGTGTTGGTGTGGATGATGTTCGGCGCCTCGATGCCATGCAGGATCATGTTCATGATCGCGATGACGTAGGCGAGGGACTTCTTCTCCTTGCCGTAGAAGGTGCGCTCCTGGAGCGTCTTGACGTCCTTGGTGGTGAGGCTCGGCTTTGGCCTTGAGGTAGTCGAAGGCCTCGCAGAGGAAGCCCGCCGAGCCGCACGGCGCCGTCGTAGATGCGCTCGCCGATCTTGGGCTTCACGACCTGGATGATGGCGCGGATGAGCGGGCGCGGCGTGTAATACTCGCCGCCGTTGCGCCCGGCGTTGCCCATGTTCTTGATCTTGGCTTCGTAGAGGTGCGAGAGCTCGTGCTTCTCGGTCTGCGAGCGGAAGCGCAGTTCGTCGATGTGGTCGATGATCTCGCGCAGGTTGTAGCCGCTCTGGATCTTGTTCTTGATCTCGCCGAAGATCTCGCCGATCTTGTATTCGATGGTGTTCGGGCCGGTGGCCTTCTGCTTGAAGCCGTGCAGGTAGGGAAAGAGCTTCTGGTTGACGAAGTCGCGGAGGTCGTCGCCGGTCATGGCCTTGTTGTGGTCGAGCTTGCCGTCCTTGTCCTTGGGCGCGGCCCAGCTCTCCCAGCGGTAGGGCTTGTCGAGGATGTAGGTGTATTTCTTGCCGTCGAGCTCGGCTTCGTCGGCCTTGTCCTGTTCCAGGTCGTCGAGGTATTTCAGGAACAGCAGCCAGGAGGTCTGCTCGGTGTAGTCGAGTTCGGTGGTGCAGCCGGCTTCTTTCCGGAGGACGTCGTCGATGTTTTTGAAGGCTTGTTCGAACATGGGTTTTTGCGGGTTTCCGGGTTGGGGATTCTTGAGGTTTGTTGATTGTAATTGTGGGGGTTGGGGGAGATTTGTCTACCCACCCTTCGCAGAAAACGCGAAGGATGGGGCACCTTCATGTTGCGTGGAACTGCAGATCCTTCGGCTGCGCCCCAGGATGACATTTGTTTGGGTTGGGGGAGATTTGTTCTACCCACCCTTCGCAGAAAACGCGAAGGATGGGGCACCCTCATCGCTGGAACTGCAGGTCCTTCGGCTGCGCCTCAGGATGACAACTGATTGGGGTTGGGGGAGATTTGTTCTACTTACCCTTCGGTTTGTTCGGGAGGCTGTGAAGCCGTAGATCTCTCCACTCCGCTTCGCTGCGGTCGAGATGACAAATTCTGGAATCGTTTCGGGGGTAGATGCTCGTTCTCTTCCTCCTGGCGCTTTAGCTGAGCGAGGCGAGAAATTTGCGGTCGCGGTCGCTTAGCTCGGCTGTTTCGAGCAGGTCGGGGCGGTTTCGGAAGGTCTTTTCCAGGGCGCGTTCGCGACGCCAGCGGCTGATTTTTAGGTGGTCTCCGCCGCTGAGGATTTCGGGGACGGTGAGGCCGTGGAATTCGGCGGGGCGGGTGTAGTGGGGGTAGTCGAGCAGGCCTCCGGAGCCGTGGGTGGAGCGGGGCGGGGCTCCGTCTTCGTCGCTGGAGTTGCCACGGGCAGCGGCCATCTCGGCTTCGGAGCTGCCGAAGCTTTCGTATTGGCTGGAGGCTTCGTTGCCGAGGACTCCGGGGAGGAGGCGCATGGTGGCGTCGACGATGACGGCTGCGCCGAGTTCGCCGCCGGAGAGGACGTAGTCGCCGATGGAGAGCTCGCGGTCGACGAAGAGTTCGTTGACGCGTTCGTCGACGCCTTCGTAGCGGCCGCAGATGAGGGCGACGCGTTCGAGCTTGGCGAGTTCGCGGGCGGTTGGTTGGGTGAACTTTTTGCCCTGGGCGGAGAGCAGGATGACGGATTCGCGGTTGGGGTCGCGGGTGGATTTGTCGGCGATGCCGATGGTTTCCAGGGCTTCGGCGATGGGCTCGGGCTTGAGGACCATGCCTTCTCCTCCGCCGAAGGGGCGGTCGTCGACGGTGCGGTGGCGGTCGTGGGTGAAGTTGCGGAGGTCATGGGTGCGGATGTCGACGAGGCCGGTGGCGATGGCCCGCTTGACGACTCCGTGGTCGAAGATGGTGGTGAAGAGGCCGGGGAAGATGGTGATGATGTTGAATTGCATTTGGTTGTATTAGGCCGAGCTTTTGGGGACTGTCCCCTCAGTGGCTGAAGCCGCCCTCATTTGGCGCTTCTATGGCACGACTAAAGGCCGTGCCCCTTCGGTAGAGACCTGTACGAGAGGGTCGATCCACCCACCCTTCCGCCGTCACTTCAGGATGAAGCCTGTCGCTGGAGCCGGTCGCGCGGAATATGCGCACCCTCATTCGGGTACACCATCGGCATTCTCAAAATCTTCAGGAGTTGAGGTCCAGCAGGCCTTCGGGCAGTTCCATTGTAAGCCGTTTTGCGGCGGCGTCGAAGTTTGGATGGAAGGCTTTGACGAAGGGGACTAAGGCTTCCTGATTGGCCGATGTTTTGACGACGAGCAGGGCATTCGCGCTGGATTCGCGATCGACCTCGACGATCTCGCCGACTTCTTGCCGGTGCGGGAATCGATCAGCGTGCAGCCGATCAGATCGGCGATGTAGATGGCTCCGTCTTCGAGGGGGGCGCGTTCGGCTTTGGGGATGGCGACTTCGAGGTTGCGGAGGGTCTCGGCGGCTTCGACGGAATCGATTCCGGCGAATTTGAGGACGAGCGGCCCTGGTGGGGCCAATGGTCTTCGAGTTCGATGGGCCGCGGCCCGGATTTTGCGCCGAGCAGGAAGAGGCGTTTTCGCTCGGAGAAGCGTTCCGGGAAATCGGTGAGTATCTCCGCGATCAGCTCGCCGCGCAGCCCTGCGGGGACGAACGATCTTCGCGACGATGACCCACTCGCCGGCTGGTGGCGGGGCTGCGGGAGAGGATGGAGGGGAAGCGTTCACGCTACAGAATATCCTGCGGGAAGGCGCTTCCGACGCAGTTAGCGCATCGGGCGCCGGATGAGGCTGGTCTTCGAGGATGTCGAGCGTGTAGCGGTGGTGCTGCTTCATGCTGACCGCGCCGAGAATGGTGCGCATGGAGCGTGCGGTGCGCCCCTGCTTGCCGATCACCTTGCCGATGTCGGAGGGCGCGACGCGCAGTCTGAGCACACTGCTTTCTTCGTGCCGTTGCACCTCGACCTCGACGGCGTCTGGGTTCATCGACAAGGGCCCGTGCGATTTCAGCTACCAGGTCGCGCATTGGATCATGTTGTCCGTCAGTCATCGTTCAGCCTCCCTCGTGCGTGCCTGCCGAATGCCGATCCGAGCGAACCAGGCGGCAGGCGACGGAAGTACAGTCCACAATATGAATCACTTGGACTGTAGTTCGTCAAGCAATCATTGCGAGGGGTGAGTCTGAAGGGGCCGAAAATTGGTCTGCGCCAGCAGGAAAAAGCGGAGGAAAGCGGCTGTTTCCAGCCGCTCGCCAGGAGACTTTTCTTAGGCGGCGACGGGGGTGGCGGCGGGAGCCGTTTTGACCAGCTTGGCGACGCGCTCGGAGAGCTGTGCGCCCTGGGCGACCCAGTGGTCGATGCGTTCGCGCTTGAGGTCGACGGTGGCGGGGTTGGTGCGGGGATTGTAGGTGCCTACAATCTCGATCGAACGGCCATTGCGGGCCGACGCGCTTTTCAATGACGACTACGCGGTAGTAGGGCTGTTTCCGTGCGCCGAAGCGCGCAAGACGAATCATCAACACAATCAAAATCCTCTCAGAACCTGAATCTGGAATCGTTTGGGAGACAGGCGCGAATGCGCGGCAAACCGCAGTAGTCCCAGCCTTTAAGTATGAAGGATTTGGGGGATTTGGGCAAGTCCGACGGCTTGGGGGTAGTGTCCTAATTTCACTTTTTCGTCCTCGAACTGAGGACTTTTGCCAGGAGTGCAACTCCACTTACTATTGCCAAAATACCGATGATTATGCTGGTCACGAGCTTAAGCCTCCAATGCGGCACTCAACGTGCCTCGGATAAATTCGGAGACGGTTTGCTTTTTTGCCGCCGCCGCCTTTGTCACCTGCTTTAGAAATTCCGCGCTGAACCGGACAGGTACGATCTGGCCTTTGGCGTGGCCCTTCGGTAGCTTCGGCCTTCCAGCTTTTTTCTTAGGCGTTGGCATTGCGAAACTCCTGAGCGATGACCGCTCTCAGCGCCGTCTCGGGCGACACAACTGGCGGGACGTGTAGCACCGTGAAATGGTATTTCGGACCGATAGACACCAATCAGCAGCTCGGTGTCTTCTTCGTCCTGCCACTCTCGCACATACCAAAGCAAATAGACGGTATCCATGTCAGTCATGCTCTCATGCCTCTCGACCACTCCCAGGATCTAAGGCGTCGAGTCCGCGGTCCTTGAGCATGGGCTTGGTGTTTGGCTGGGCTCCGAGCCAGGCGGCGTACATGTTGGCGAGGTCTTCGGTGTTGCCGCGGGAGAGGACCATCTGGCGGAAGCGGTCGCCGTTGGCGCGGGTGAGGCCGCCGTGGTCTTCGAACCACTGGAAGGCGTCGTCGTCGAGCATCTCGGCCCAGAGGTAGGCGTAGTAGCCGGCGGCGTAGCCGCCTGCCCCAGATGTGGGAGAAGTAGGTGGAGCGGTAGCGGGGCGGGACGTGCGGTGAGGGCGAGGTGCGGTCTTTTCGAGGGCGGCTTTCTCGAAGGCGTCGGCGTCTTGCAGCGGCGCGTCGGCGGGCAGGGTGTGCCACTGCATGTCGAGCTCGGCGGCGGCGAGGAGTTCGGTGAGCGCGTAGCCCTGGTTGAAGGTTTCGGCCTTCTTGATCTTGGCGGCGAGCTCGGCGGGCATGGGCGCGCCGGTCTTGTAGTGCTTCGCGTAGTGGTCGAAGACGGCCGGGTAGGTGGCCCAGTGTTCGTTGAACTGGGAAGGGAACTCGACGAAGTCGCGCGCGACGCTGGTGCCGGAGAGGCTGGGGTATTGCGCTGTCGGCGAACATGCCGTGCAGGGCGTGGCCGAACTCGTGGAACATGGTGATGACGTCGTCGAAGGTGATCAGCGCGGGCTGGCCGGCGGCGCGGCTTGGGGAAGTTGGCGACGTTGTAGACGACGGGCAGCGTGCCGAGCAGCTTGGACTGGTCGACGAAGTTGCACATCCAGGCGCCGCCGTTCTTGTTGTCGCGCTTGAAGTAGTCGCAGTAGAAGAGCGCGAGCGGCTTGCCGTCGGCGTCGAAGACCTCGAAGACGCGGACGTCGGGGTGGTAGACGGGGAGGTCGTGGCGCTCTTTGAAGGTGATGCCGTAGAGCTGGTTGGCGGCGTAGAAGACGCCGTTCTGCAGGACGTTGTTGAGCTCGAAGTAGGGCTTGACCTGGACTTCGTCGAGGTCGTACTTGGCCTTGCGGACCTGCTCGGCGTAGAAGTTCCAGTCCCAGGGCTGGAGCTTGAAAGCCGCCGTTCTGGCGCGTCGATGACGAGCCTGGATGTCTTTGGCTTCGCCGTTGGCCTTGGCGGTCGCGGCGGGGACGAGCGCGTCCATGAACTTGAGGGCGGCTTCCGGGGTCTTGGCCATCTGGTCTTCGAGCTTCCAGGCGGCGTAGGTCGGGAAAGCCGAGCAGCTTGGCCTTTGCGGCGCGGAGCTGGGCGAGGCGGGCGATGGTGTCGCGGGTGTCGTTGGCGTCGCCGCGCTCGGCGCGGTTCCAGGAGTTCTCGAAGAGGCTCTGGCGGGTGGCGCGGTTACTGAGCTGGGTCGAGGCGGGCTGCTGGGTGGTGTTCTGCAGCGGGAGTAGCCCAGCCTTCGCTGGTTGCGCGCTTTGGCGGCCTGTGCGGCGGCGTCGAGCTGGGCGTCGCTCAACCCGGCGAGCGCTGCCTTATCGGTGGTGGCGTAGGCGCCGGCCTTGGTGGCGGCGAGGAGCTTGTTCTTGAAGTCGTTGGAGAGGGTGGCTTCTTCTTCGTTGAGCTTCTTGAGCTCGGCCTTGTCGGCCTCGGAGAGGTTGGCGCCGGCATGGACGAAGCGGTCGTAGTAGTACTCGACGAGGCGCATCGCTTCGGGGTCGAGGTTGAGCGTGTCGCGCTCGTTGTAGACGCTTCGAGACGCGCTGAAAGAGCTTGGCGTTGAGGAAGATCGCGTCCTGAAGGCGGCGAGCTTGGGCGCTCTCGATCTCTTCGACCTTTTGCAGCGTGGGGTTGGTGTTGGCGCCGGTGACGCCGTCGAAGACGGCCATGACGCGGTGCAGCAGCTGGCCGGATCTCTCCAGCGCGACGAAGGTGTTGTCAAAGGTCGGCGCGGCGGGATTGTTGGCGATCGCCTCGAATCTCTTCGCGCTGCTGCGGCGATGCCGGCTTCGATGGCGGGCTGGTAGTCGCTGTCCTTGATCTTGTCGAAGGGCGGGGCGTGGAAGGGCAGCGTGCTCTCGGCGTAGAAGGGATTGCCGGGACCGAATGCGGATGTGGGGGCGTTGGATTGGCCGGCAGCGAGAGAAAGAGCAGGGGCAGTGATGGAGGTTGCCATTACGAATAGCCTAATCCAGGAATGGTTTGTGGTCGTGTTGCGGGAGTTGTTCGGGGAATTATTCCGGGACTGGTTCCGGGATCGGAGAGAGAGCATGGCTACCAGAGTATTAGTGTGGTTCGACATTCGACAAATGACTGGTTCATGAGATTGGACAAACGGCCGATGGCGTTGCGCGGTTCGCGTCAAATCCTGTCTACTGAATTCGCGATGCGAAGGTGGGTTTCAGTTTGTGTGTTGCTTGCGTGCCTGTTGGTTGGCGCGGGTCAGGCGCAGGCCAGTTCGGGAACGGGCGATGGGCATGACTATCGGCATGACTACGGGTATGACCTGCAAGGCAAGCCGGTCGCTCGGCTTGCGGCTACGGGAGCGAAGGTGGTTGTGCTTTTTTTCATTGCTACGGATTGTCCGATCTCGAATCGCTATGCTCCGGAGGTCGATCGTCTGGAAAAGGAATTTGCGGGGAAGCCGGTTGCTTTCTGGCTGGTTTACCCTAACGCGACTGAGACTGCTGAAGGTGTGATTCATCACCAGGCGGCCTTCAGTCTTGCGGGAGCGACGCTGGTGAGGCCGAGCCGGTGGTTTGTTGCGCAGGCGCAGGCGACGATTACGCCGGAGTCTGCGGTTTTGATTCCGGAAGGCGCGGGGTGGCGGACTGTGTATTCGGGACGCATTGACAATCGATATGTGGATATTGGCAGGGAGCGCCCGCAGGCGACGCGTCATGACCTGGAAGATGCGGTTAACGCGGTGTTGGCGCATCAGCCTGTTGTTGCCGCGGGCGGGCCGCCGGTGGGTTGCGGAATCGTTTCAGAAACTGCACTCGGGAAGCCATGAAGCGATCTCTTGCCGCGTTCGCGGGTTGGGTTTTGGTCTGTGGAGCAAGCTGGCTGACGATGCAGTTTCACACTGCGACGAGTGGAGCTGTCGCAGACGTGCATGCGGCTGAGGCTCCGGTGACGTTTACGCGGCAGATTGCGCCGATCCTCTATAAGAACTGCGTGACTTGCCACCATCCCGGGGGCGCGGGCCCGTTTAGCTTGATCAGCTACCAGGATGTGGCGGCGCGGGGGAAATTGATTGAGACCGTCACGCAGTCGCGGTATATGCCGCCGTGGCTGCCGGAGCCGGGCTATGGCGATTTCGCCGAGAGCCGGCGGTTGCCGGATGCGGACGTGGCGACGATCAAGAAATGGGTCGAAGCCGGGATGCCGCAGGGAGACATGGCGGCGCTGCCCAAAGCGCCGGTGTTTTCGAGCGATTGGCAGCTTGGGCCTCCGGATCTCGATCTTGAAGGCGAATTCGCCTTTACTTGTGCCGGCGTCGGGCTCGGACGTGTTTCATAATTTCATTCTGCCGGTTCCGATCAGCGAGACGAAGTATGTGCGGGCGATGGAGATCAAGCCGGGATCGCCGCAGGTGGTGCATCACGCGAATGTGTTGATCGACCGCACTGCCTCGCTGCGCCGCAGCTCATCCGAATAATTGGAAGCAGGGCATTGACGGGATGGAGATCACGGTGCCGTCGGGCGACAGCTTTGACCCGGACAGCCACTTTCTTTTCTGGAAGCCGGACACGCCGGCTCTGGTGGAGGCGGAGGGAATGCCGTGGCGTTTGGATGCGGGGAACGATCTGATTCTGAATATGCACCTTAAGCCGACGGGCAAGGCGGAGATGGTGGATGCGACGATCGGTTTGTATTTCACGGATAAGCCGCCGACCGCGCATCCGATGCTGCTGCAGTTGGAGCATGACAGCGCGTTGGATATTCCGGCGAACGATGCGAACTTTGTGATCGAAGATCAGCTGAAGTTGCCGGTGGATGTGCAGGTCTTGGGTGTTTATCCTCATGCGCACTATCTGGGCAAGCAGATGGAGGGTTATGCCATTTTGCCGGATGGGACGAAGAAGTGGCTGGTGATGATTCGCGATTGGGACATCGATCGGCAGTCGGTGTACCGGTTTGCTGCGCCGCTTTATTTGCCTGCGGGTACGGAGCTGCATATGCGTTATACGTATGACAATTCCGCGGCGAATGTGCGTAACCCGAATAGTCCTCCGATTCGAGTGAGGGCGGGGAACCGTTCGGTGGATGAGATGGGGCATCTCTGGCTGCAGGTGTTGCCGGTTGCGATCGAAAGGTTCGAAGGAAGATCCTCGGGCGCTGCTTGAGAAGGCGTGGATGGAAGACCGTTTGCGCAAAGATCCGGGCGACCATACGGCGCTGTATAACCTTGCTCGGTCGATATGAATGAGGGCGAGTATCGATCGGCTGCGGGGCTGTTTCAACAGGCGCTTGATGGAGACGCGAACGATGCGCTTACGCGCACGGCGCTGGCCGCGGCGCTGGATGGAGCGGGCGACTGGAAGCAGGCGAAGGCGGAATATGAGAAGGCGCTTGTGGCCGACCCGGCTGACGCCAACGCTCGTTTCGATCTGGGGCAGCTTGAAGTGCGGCATGAGGACTTCGCGGCTGCCGAAACGAACTTTCGGCAACTGATCGCTGACAATCCTAATGACGCTGGGGCGCACGCGGCGCTGGGAGCGGTGCTGACCGCGACGCAGCACGATGCTGAAGCGAAGCAGGAGTTTGAGACGGCGCTGACGCTCGATGCGAAGAATTTCGATGCGCTCTATGACCTGGCAAGCATCGAAGCCGGCAATCAGAACTCGGCGCGGGCTGTCGAGTTGCTTGAGCGGGCGCTGAAGCAGAGGGATGATTTCGATGCCCGCCAGTTACTAGCCGCTGTGTATGCGCAATCGGGCAAGCTGGCCGATGCGTTGCGTGAGTTCCAGGCGGCGCAGAGGTTGCGGCCTAACGACGCGCAGACGCATCTGGCCCTGGCGCGGGTTTATGCGGAAATGGGGCAGATGCCCGACGCCATTCGAGAGCAGAAGGCGGCGCTGGCGCTGGATGGGTCGAATCCGGGAGATTGGAACGATTTGGGTGTGCTGCAGATTCATGCCGGAGACAAGGCGGCGGCGCGGGAGGCTTTTGAGCATGCGCTGAAGCTCGATCCGCAGAATGAAGCGGCGAAGGCAAACCTCGGCAGGCTCTAGGTCTTAGGCAGTTTCTCTCAAGGCGGATGCGCTGCTGAAACGATCTTGCCGAACGACGCACCATGTAATTAACCGGAGTGGCTCCGCCATGGTTTTGCGTCCGTCCAGCAGACTTACGACGGCAGTGGCGGGGCCTTTTTTAAGAGCGACGCCTCACGCGGCTCCTCGGCTATTTCGCTGGGAATAGAAACTTGAGCATATCTCCGACACGCGCTGCCCATGCGGCTTCGTCGTGGGTTCCGCCGGGGGCGAGCTGGTAGTGGATGTTGACCTCGGGCTTCCAACCGATGGTCTTGAGCCGCTGGTAGAGCTGGTCGACGTCGGCGTGAACGCGGCGCCCTTCGCCATCGCCAACATCGAGCCAGATTTTGGGCCAGGGCGGGCCGTCGTATTCGTTGACATAGCCGAGAATGCTTTTGTGGTTCCACCAGATCGAGGGCGACATGACGGCGAGTTTGCCGAAGGTCGCGGCGTGCTCGAGGCCGAGGTAGAGGCTGACGAGGCCGCCGAGCGATGAACCGCCCAGGGCGGTGTTGGTCTCATCGGGGAGGGTGCGGTATTTTTCGTCGATCCAAGGCTTGAGCTCTTCGACGAGGAGTTGGCCGTATTTCTGCGCCTCTCCTCCGCCCATGCGTTTGTCGCGAGCGTGGGTGTATTCCTCCAGACGACGGGGCGTGTTGTAGACGCCGACGACGATGAGGGGCTCGATCTCTCCGGCGCGGGTGAGTTGATCGGCGTGCTCGCCGAACTGCCAGGTGCGGCCGTGGACGAAGGAGGTCTCGGGGTCGAAGAGGTTTTGCCCGTCGTGCATGTACATGACGGGATAGCGGCGGTCTTCGTCCTCGTAGTCGGGCGGAAGATAGACGATGATGTTGCGGTCGTCGGGCAGGTATTCGCTGTGGAAGTCGCGGTGGAGATCCAGCTTCGACGCGGGGCCGGCTGTTGACAGGTGCAGGTGTTGCTTCAGGTACTTCGTGGCCTTGATCGACCGGCTCTGTCAAATCCAAATCCAATCTGTTCACTCACTCTCTTAAAGGCTCAGATGCCTTGACCGGTCGCCGGGGATCTGTAGCCAAGACTTTGGGAAGTCGGCGCGCTCCAACCCTGTTACAGTAGCAAGAATATTACGAAGGCCCCTGGAAGCTGAACTTATGCATCGGGAATATCACAAGTGGTACTCGCCGCGTCTCGGCCGGGATATGGAAATGCTCGTCCACGGGCATGCCGGGTTGCCGGTCATTGTCTTTCCTTCTTCGCAGGGCCGCTTCTATGAGTTTGAAGATCGCGGCATGATCGGCTCGATCGCCTACAAGATCGACAATGGCGAGGTGCAGCTCTATTGCCTCGACTCGGTCGATGCAGAGAGCTGGTACAACCGGAACGTGCCGCCGCGCTGGCGGATTGCGCGGCACATGAGCTACGAGAGCTACGTGACGGACGAAGTGTTGCCGCTGGTGCGCAACAAGAACTGGAGCCCGAAGAGGATCGCGCTGGGCTGCAGCTTTGGCGGCTATCACGCGGTCAATATTGCGCTGCGGCATCCGGACAAGTTCACCGGATTTCTTTCGATGAGCGGGGCTTTTGATCTTAGCCGCTTCCTGCATGGCTATCACGATGAGGATGTTTACTTCAACATTCCTCCGCATTACATTGCGAACCTGGGACCGTCGTGGCAGCTCGATGCTTATCGGCAAGGCTCATACCTCTTTGCGAGCGGATGGGACGATCACTGTCTCGGCGAGAGCCGCCATATGTCGGGGCTGCTGCAGTCGCGTGGCGTGCCTTGCCGGCTGGACATCTGGGACAGCCACAACAGCCATGACTGGCCGACCTGGCAGCGGATGATGCAGGTTTATCTGTAGAGCAGAGATGGCGGCGATGACTCACCGCAAGCGATTCGTTTTGATCGGCGTCTATGCGGTTCTGCCGGCTGCGCTGATCGTGCTGATGTTGCTGGGTTGGAAGTTTTCGGCGGAGAATGCGACGGTCGTTCTTCAAGCGGCTGATTCGCCGGATGGGCGATATCGCGCCGAGGTGGTTCGCGCCGACCCTGGAGTTTCTTCGAGCTACGAATATATGGTGCGGGTGATGCCGGCGGGCGTGACGACGTTGGCGAAGAGTCTTCGCGGGTTGCCGTTTGCGCCGATTTATGTGGCCCTCGATCTTCATCGAGAACCCGACAAGCTCATGGTCGGCTGGAGCGGTGCGAACGAAGTGACGATTCGCTGCGATGGATGTGGAGGGACTGCGCAGGGCAAAGCGAGATGGCAGGAGATCGCGCTGCGATATCAACTTCGATAGAGCGACAGGTTTGTAGTCGTGGTGCGGAAGATCAGATGTTATCTTAAAGATTCCCAAAGCATGAGAGGCCCAACGATGTCTCGACTTGTGCGATGTTCTTTGATCCAGGCGAAGAATGAGGCTCCCGCGGAGAGCAGCCTTGATGCGATCAAACAGGCGATGCTGGATAAGCATGTCGCCATGATTCGCAAGGCGGCTGCGGACGGGTCGCAGATTGTGTGCCTGCAAGAGATTTTCTACGGCCCTTACTTTTGCGCGGAGCAGTCGATTCGCTGGTATGACTTTACCGAGCGCGTTCCCGATGGCCCGACGATCCAACTGATGCAGTCGCTGGCGAAAGAGCTGGCGATCGCTCTTGTTGTGCCGGTCTATGAGATCGAGAGCGAGGGCATCTACTACAACACCGCGGCGGTGATCGATAAGCAGGGGAATTATCTTGGCAAGTATCGCAAGACGCATATCCCGCATGTTGCGCCGGGGTTTTGGGAGAAGTTTTATTTCCGGCCTGGCAATCTTGGCTATCCGGTCTTTGATCTTGGCTTTGTGAAGATCGGTGTTTACATCTGCTATGACCGGCATTTTCCTGAGGGTGCGCGGGCGCTGGGTTTGAACGGCGCGGAGATTGTCTTTAATCCGTCGGCGACGGTTGCCGGGTTGAGCGAATATCTTTGGAAGCTGGAGCAGCCGGCTCATGCCGCGGCCAATGGCTATTTCATCGCCGCGATCAATCGCGTTGGCACAGAAGCGCCGTGGAATATCGGCGAGTTCTATGGGCAGAGCTATTTCTGCGATCCGCGTGGGCAGATATTTGCGCAGGCCTCGCGCGATCAGGACGAAGTGCTGACGGCGGACATCGATCTTGATTTGATCGCGGAAGTTCGCAAGACGTGGCAGTTCTATCGGGACCGGCGTCCGGATCTATATGGACCGCTGGTTGCGCCGTAGGGCCTGTTAACAAGCTCCAGGAGAGCCGAGCATGCACGGAGCGTTCGTTCCTAATCCTGAAATCGCCGAGCGCTTTGAGGACCTGCATCCTCCTTTTGCCGCGCAGGCTGCGGTGATCGAGGCGAACCGCTGCCTGAACTGCTTTGACGCGCCGTGCACGGCTGCTTGCCCGACCCACATTGATGTTCCACGGTTTATCAAGAAGATCGCTTCGGGGAATTTGCGTGGGTCGGCGGTGACGATCCTGGATGCGAATATTCTGGGGGCGAGTTGCTCGCGGGTTTGTCCCGTTGCTGTGCTCTGTGAAGGCGCTTGCGTGATGCACCGTTACAACGAAGCGCCGATCGAGATTGGCCGGCTGCAGCGCCGTGCGATGGACCACTTCTATCAGAGCGGCGCGAAGCTTCCGCAGAGGACTGCGCAAGAGCGGGTTGAAAGGATCGCTTGCATTGGGGCGGGGCCGGCCTCGCTTGCTTGCGCTGCGGAGCTGCGGCTGCGCGGATTCCACGTCACTGTCTTCGACAGGATGCCGCTGGCTGGCGGGCTCAATACTTATGGCGTTGCGGAATACAAACTGCGCAGCATTGACAGTCTGCGCGAGGTTGAGCTGATTGGCTCGCTTGGCGTTGCTTTTGAAGTGAGGGAGATCGAGAGCGAGGAAGACCTGGCGCAGCTGGAGCGGGAGTTTGATTTTATTTTCGTAGGGGTCGGGTTGGGCGCGATGCGCAAGCTGGGCATTCCCGGCGAAGAGCATTCCAAAGTCGTCGATGCGTTGACGTTCATCGCCAGCTACAAGACCGGCGAGCCAATCTCTGTAGGCAGCAAGGTCGTCGTGGTTGGAGCGGGGAACACGGCAATCGACGCGGCGAACGCGGCCAAACGCCTGGGCGCCGATGAAGTGCATATCGTTTACAGGCGCGAAGAGCAAGACATCTCGGCGTTCCGCTTTGAGTATGAACATGCGAAGCAGGAGGGGGTTCGGTTTCATTGGAAGACTGTTCCTGTGGCTGTTCACCACGACGAGGGAGGCCTTGCCACTGTTGAATGCGTTCGCGTTGTGTATGACGATGATGGTGAATTCCGGAGGGTTCCTGAATCGAGCTTTCATCTGGAATGCGATCTGATCATTCCGGCGATCGGGCAGTCGACGCTGATGGAGTTTTTGAGCAAATGCCGCGGCCTCGAGTTGGAGCACGGGCGGGTAGTGATCGACCGCGTGACTGGGCAAACGACGAATCCGAAATATTTTGCTGGGGGCGATTGCGTGAATGGCGGGCGTGAGGTGGTTGACGCCGTGGCTGATGGCAAGCGTGCTGCGTTGGGGATTGCTCAGGTCCTGAGTTCGGGAGAGGGTGTTCATGGGTGATTCGTCAACACCGAGCCTGGCTGCGAACACGGCGGGCATCCTGTCGCCGAACCCCTTTTGGCTGGCGTCTGCGCCGCCGACGAACTGCGGCGAGCAGATTATGCGCGCCTTTGACGCGGGGTGGGGCGGCGCGGTGTGGAAGACGATCGGCGAGCCGATCGTGAATGTTTCTTCGCGCTACTCTTCGGTCGATTGGAATGGGCAGCGCATGATGGGCTTGAACAACATCGAGCTGATCTCTGACCGTCCGGTCGAGGTGAACCTGCGTGAGATTGCCGAGGTCAAGAAGCTTTATCCGAAGAACGCGGTGATTGCTTCGCTGATGGTGGAGTCGAAGCGCGAGGCCTGGCACACGATCGTGAAGCAGAGTGAAGACGCGGGCGCCGATGGCCTTGAGCTGAACTTTGGTTGTCCGCATGGGATGAGCGAGCGGGGCATGGGGTCGGCGGTCGGGCAGGTGCCGGAATATGCGGAGATGATTACCGCCTGGGTGAAGGAGGTGGCGCGGACGCCGGTGCTGGTGAAGCTGACGCCGAATATTACGGATATTCGCGCGGTGGCGCGCGCGGCGAAGCGTGGCGGCGCCGATGGCCTTTCGGCGATCAATACGATTAACTCGATCACGGGGATCGATCTCGACACGTTTGTTCCGCGACCGAATGTGGACGGAGCGAGTTCGCACGGTGGTTATTGCGGGCCGGCGGTGAAGCCGATCGCGCTGAATATGGTGCAGCAGGTGATGGGCGATGCGGCGTCGGCGCTGCCGCTCTCGGGTATCGGCGGGATTGCGAATTGGCAGGATGCGGCTGAATTCATCCTGCTGGGTTGCTCTTCGGTGCAGGTGTGCACGGCGGTGATGCATTACGGGTATCGCATCGTTGAGGACATGATCGATGGCTTGCAGAACTGGATGATGGAGAAGGGGTTCAGCTCGCTCGATGAGTTTCGAGGGCTTAGCCTGCCGCGTGTTTCGGAGTGGAAGAATCTGAACCTGAACTACAAGATCGTTGCGCGGATCGATGAAGCGAAATGCATCGGCTGCGATCTTTGCTATACGGCTTGCTGGGATGGCGCGCACCAGTGCATTCATCTGGATCGGGTGAGCGGGCCGATCGACGGGCATGTTGAAGTGCATGCGAAGCCTGCCGCAGATCGAGGCGGCGAGTCGCGCTGCGATCACGATGACGCCGATTCCTAAGCTGGACCGAGGCAAGGAATCGCATGACGGGCCGTATGCGACGCCGCTGGCGCGGATTCCGCGGGTGGATGAGACGGAGTGCGTTGGCTGCAATCTTTGCTCGCTGGTGTGTCCGGTTGAGAGCTGCATCACTATGGAACAAATCGATCTGGGATTGCCGCGGGAGAGTTGGGAGGAGCGGTCTGCTCCATGCGGCAAATCTAATTGAAACAGCGGCGGTTACAAATGATGGGGGACAGTGGTAGCAATGGGAATACTCATTCAAAATGGAACCGTTGTCACGGCCGAGCAGAGCTTTGTTGCCGACGTTCTTATCGAGGGGAGCACCATCCGCGAGGTGCGTGCGGGAATCCCCGCCGGCCCCGCGCATACGGTTTTGGATGCGGCGGGAATGCTAGTGCTGCCTGGCGGAATTGACGTTCATACGCATTTGGATATGCCCTTTGGGGGCACGACTTCGAGCGACGACTTTCTGACGGGCACGCGTGCAGCGGCCATCGGAGGGACGACGACGATTGTCGATTTCGCGATCCAGGCGCGCGGCACGAAGATGCGCGATGCGTTGGATATCTGGTTGGGGAAGGCGGCTGGAAAAGCGTGCATCGACTACGGCCTGCACATGATCGTGACGGACCTTGGGAGTTCGGGTCTTGAGGACATGGATGAGCTTGTCCGCGAAGGCGTGGCGAGTTTCAAGCTCTTCATGGCATATCCCGGCGTGCTGATGGTTGATGACGGCACGATCTTCAAGGCGCTGCAGCAGACGGCGAAGAATGGCGCGCTGATCTGCATGCATGCGGAGAATGGGAGCGCCATCGATGTGATCGTGCAGCAGGCTCTGGCCGATGGAAAGACTGCGCCGATCTATCATGCGCTCACTCGTCCTACGAAAGCTGAGGCCGAGGCGGTCAATCGGGCTATCGCGCTTTCGGAAATTGCGGGCGCTCCGGTCTATATCGTGCATCTGTCTTCAGAGGACGCTTTGAACAAGGTCCGCGAGGCGCGGGACCGCGGTGTTCCGGCTTTTGCTGAGACTTGTCCGCAATATCTGTTGCTCTCGATCGAGGACAACATGAAGAACGAGTCGTTTGAAGACGCGAAGTATGTCTTTACTCCGCCGCTGCGGGAAAAAAAGAACCAGCCGAAGCTGTGGGACGGTTTGAAGCATGACCATTTGCAGGTCGTTTCGACGGACCATTGCCCATTTTGTTTTGAAGACCAGAAGGTGCTCGGTAAGGATGACTTCACCAAGATTCCGAACGGCGGGCCGGGAATTGAGAACCGTTTGCAGCTGATTCATCACTACGGAGTTGGCCAAGGTAAGCTCTCGCTGAATCGGTTTGTCGAGATCACTGCCGCTGCTCCGGCGCGGATTTTTGGGATGTATCCGAAGAAGGGAACGATTGCCGTCGGGAGCGATGCCGACGTTGTGGTCTGGGACCCGAATGCCGAGCACCTGATCAGCGCTGCGACGCATAACATGCGCTGCGACTTCTCCATGTTTGAGGGCTACAAGGTGAAGGGCAATGCGAGGCAGGTTTTCTCGCGTGGGGAGTTGATTGTGGAGGGCGGGAAGTTCATTGGCAAGCCGGGGCGAGGCGAGTATCTCAAGCGTGATGCTCGCGGAGGCGCCTGGCAATGAGTGAAGGGGTAATGGGCGAGATTGAGGCCGCCGCTCCGGCTGGCTACGACACGAGTCTCTACAACGAAGACCTGGCGCCGGTTCCGCAGGATAAGCGCACCTGGACGACCTATAGCTTTGCTTCGTTGTGGCTGGCGATGTGTGTTTCGATCTCGACGTACATGCTGGCTTCGGGGTTGATTGCTGGGGGCATGAGCTGGAAGCAGGCCATCGGGACGATCCTGCTGGGCAACGTGATCGTGCTCATCCCGATGGTGCTGAATGCTCATGCGGGCACGAAGTACGGCATTCCGTTTCCGGTTTATGTTCGGGCGTCGTTTGGGGTGCGTGGCGCTAATGTTCCCGCGGTGCTGCGGGCGCTGGTTGCGTGTGGATGGTTTGGGATTCAGAGCTGGATCGGCGGCCATGCGATCTACTCGATGCTGGTGGTCTTGTGGCCCAGTTTGGCGAACTCTTCCGCTGCGGTCTGGATATGCTTCTTCAGCTTCTGGCTGCTGAACATGCTGGTGATCTGGATGGGTACGGAGAGCATTCGCCATCTGCAAGGCTTGAGCGCGCCGTTCCTGCTGATCGTGCTGCTGCTGTTGCTGTGGTGGGTTACGGGCAAGGCGGGCGGCCTGGGACCGGTGCTTTCGGCCCCGAGCAAGTTCCATTCCACGGGCAGCTTTCTGCGTTTCTTTGCTCCGTCGCTGACGGCGATGGTGGGTTTCTGGGCGACGGTGGCGCTGAACATTCCCGACTTCACCCGCTATGCCACGTCGCAGAAGGCGCAGATGCTTGGCCAGGCGCTTGGGCTGCCGACGGCGATGACCTTGTATTCGTTCATCGGCGTGGCGGTGACTTCAGCGTCGGCGGTGATCTTTGGCGAGCCGATCTGGGACCCGATTACGTTGCTTGGCCGATTTCATCAGCCACTCGTCGCATTTATTGCACTGATCGCACTGTTGATCGCGACGTTGAACACCAACGTTGCGGCGAATGTCGTTTCGCCTTCGAATGATTTCTCGAATCTGAATCCGCGTTTGATTTCTTTCCGCACCGGCGGGCTGATTACCGGCGTTATCGGTGTGATGATGATGCCGTGGAAGCTGGTCAGCGACTTCAATAGCTATATCTTTGGGTGGCTGGTGGGTTATTCGGGGCTGCTGGGGCCGATTGCGGGGGTGATGATCGCTGACTACTTCATCCTTCGGAAGAGCACTCTTGTGATTGGGGACCTGTACCGCCGGGGAGGCGATTATGAATACAGCGGGGGATTCAATTACCGTGCGCTTGCGTCGCTGGCTGCCGGCATCATTGTGGCGCTTGTAGGGTTGGTTGTTCCGAGTCTTCACTGGCTTTATGGCTATGCGTGGTTTGTGGGTTTCTTTGTGGCGGCGGGGGTTTATGTGTTGTTGATGCGGACATCGGCTCTACCACCCAGTTCGGATGCGCCTTCGGCGCGTCGTTGAAGCAAACCGCAGATCCTTCGGCTTTGCCTCAGGATGACATTTGTTGGGTTGGGGAGATTTGTTCCACCCACCCTTCGCGAAGAACGCGAAGGATGGGGCACCCTCGGCGCTGAAACTGCAGGTTCCTTCGCTTCGCTCAGGACAGGCTCTTCGGCTTTGCCTCAGGATGACATTTGTTGGGTTGGGGAGATTTGTTCTACCCACCCTTCGCGAAGAACGCGAAGGATGGGGCACCCTCGGCGCTGAAACTGCAGGTTCCTTCGCTTCGCTCAGGACAGGCTCTTCGGCTTTGCCTCAGGATGACATTTGTTGGGTTGGGAGATTTGTTCCACCCACCCTTCGCGAAGAACGCGAAGGATGGGGCACCCTCGTTGCTGAGACGGCATTGGCTAGTTTGGTTTTGGGGTGGCGTTGGCGGTTTCGTTTTCGGGGGCGAGGGGGAGCTTGATCTCCATTGCGCCGATGCGGTCGGTGTTGGCGTCGCGGACGGCGACTCGAATCCATGCCGCATTGAGCGGGACATCCAGTTGCTGCTCGGCGCGGTAGGATTTTGGCGTGGGTTGGTCTGGCGGCTTGGCCGATTCCGACGCACCGTTATTGACGAGGGCGTTGAGCATCTTTCCATCTGCGTCATAGGCTGCGACGGCGAGTTCGAGATTGAGCGGGTTGCCGGTGATTTGGAGCTGATGCGCCATGACGGTGTAGTCGATGGCGTAGCGTTGCAGCTTGATCGGTGGGAGCGGCTTGGCTGGCTTGTTGTTGTGGCGAACCTTGAAGTAGGCGGGCTGGGTTGCGAGTTCGGCCATTTGATCGGGTGTGCCCATGGCTGGTGCGCCTACCGTGCGAAGATGTGCGCCGAAGATCAGTTGGTGGGCGATCGGGGCACCGCGCTCCATGTTGGCGTAAAGGGTGTCGCCTAGTTTTCTGGGCGGAGGTGGGGTGTCGGAAGGCTTCGGCTTGTGGATCTCGTTTAACGCCAGCGGCGGCGGAGCGTCGATATCGGCATCAAAATAGGCGCGCCGGTAGGCGAGCTTATATCCCTTCTTGTCGAGGTCAACTTTGATACTCCGCAGGCGACCGTTGTAGGTCAGGTTGGCCGGAGCGTAGCTCAGGGAGTAGTAGCTTTCTCCGGTATTGGTGGCCTCGGTGAAGGCGACGGCTAAATCGTTCCTGTTGTAAAAGGCGCGGCCGCCGGTGGCCTGGGCGATCTCGTCCTCGATCTGGTAGCTGCCGGTCACCAGCGAATAGCCTCCGCCAGACATCATGCTGGTAGCGGCGCCGCCGTTATTCCTGCCCGACGGGCCAGCGGGGCCACCCACATCTCGCGAAGAAAACTGTCCGCCGCCAGCGCCGCCCGCATCGATGTCTGTCGACTTCCAGTCTGCAACCACGGGGCCGCGCACGTCGATGGGATAGATGGCAATCTGGTCCTGCGCGACCAAGTCGAGCGTGGACTTTACCTCTGCGGCGTAGTTGGGCACGTCATCGGGGCCAGGATAGAGCGAGAGCGGAAAGGTACCGGAGAACCAGATCAGGTTCTTGCGGCCGGGCATGCCATCGAGGTACTCCGCAATATACCGAATGACTTCCATCGCCGAGAAAGTGTCGCCGCGGTCCCAGTTCTGACCCATCAGAAAGACCTGGGGAATGTGAGGGCCGGGATGATGAGGGTCGATCGCTGCCAGCAGTTGCTGTTTGTCTGAGGTGAAACCCTGGATCAGGTGCAGACCGTCGGAGCGGACGAAGATGGCGAAGCGCGCGCCCTCGGGCTTGTTCTCAATGAACTTTAAGAGCTGCTGCCGGCCAAACATCTGGTCATGATGCTGGTTGACGGTCAGCTCCATCTGGTCCTGGTTGTCCATGTTGACCAGGTCGTAGAGCAGGACGTAGAGGGGCCCTTTTTCCGGGGTGGTGGGCAGGTTGACAAAGGTGTTGGGTGGCTCGGGCGGGAGCTTGGGCGGCGTGTAATCCATGGCAGAACTGAAACCGTTGGCGTCGAAGGAGAGCACCTGCTGTGGTTTGCCATCCTCGGAGACGGAGAAGTCTGCTTTGGTGAGGCCGGAGACGGGCTGACCTTTGGAGTCGGTGACGACGACATCCACGACGACGCGGCGGACGTTGGCTTTGAATACGGTGGTGGAGTAGCCGGGAGTGGCAGTCTGGCCGGCGGGAGGGGCTGGCGGCTCTTGCTGCGCTCCGCTTCCGGTAGCCGGGCGTGAGGAGTGCGGCTACGGACAGAAGTGCTGCGCATCCGAATGCCACGAGCGATCATTCTGAAATCCCCTCGAGTCCAGTTGCGACCTTGACCTCGTCAGGAACAACCCGCGACGGATCCCGATAAATTTCGATGTGCGACGGCGTGCGTCCCAGTTGCACTTCGATCAGACTGTAGACGGACGCCAGTTCGTTCAGGATTCACTGGCCGTCTCAATTGGTCATCTTCACTGGCCTACGGGGATCATCCTAGACTTTGCGCCGAAGCGGCGGTAGTCGCGAAATTCAATTTCATTGAGGATGCCTTCGTGCTTGTGGCGGCGCAGGCTGATGGTTGCGCGCGTGGGGAGCAGGTAATCGTGGCCGTTGATGGCGATGTAGTCGTAGTCGACGCGGATCGCCGATGCGTGAATCGAGAAATCCGGGGGAAGATCGTCGGCGACAAGCGTTAATTGGCGAACGCCGAGGGTGGCCGCGTCGATCGAGACGACTCCGTGAAAGGCCGCTTTGTATTGCCAGTTGTTGTCTCCGGTTAGTTCAAAGCTGGAATCCCTGGCGGTGACACGGTAGTCGAAGAGATCGACTTTTTCTCCGGCGAGCAGGCCGCTCCCTTTCCATACGAAGGTCGCCTTGGCCGCGGGATCGAAGATCGCGTTCAAGATGCCGCCGAACTCGCCGTGCGAGACCATCCCTTTCAGGTTCTCGGGGGTCACGTGGGTCTCGTGGCCGTCGACCTCGACCATCTTGCGGCTTTCGGTTTTGTTCTTGTAGGTCAGGAGCTCGGAAAAGCTGTCCTGGTGTTTCCACTTTCCGTTCCCGGCAGAGTCGTTGGAGCGGTTGGTGGTTTCGACGCAGAGGAAGTTGGGAAGCCGGTCGGCGTAGGCGAGTGCGCGCTGGCGAGCTTCGTCGATGATGTGGTCGACCTCGGCGGGTGACATGGCGGGGGCATTTGCACCGGCGGGGGTGACATCGAGCGGTGGTAGGGCCGCAAAGGCGGCTTCCCTGGCTTCGGCGATTTCGGTTGCGCTGGCGGCGACCGGGGCGGAGGGTTCGTGAGGGCCGCCGCCGGGGTTTGCGGCGGAAGCTAGTTCGAGATGCGCCTGAGAACTCGTCGAGGTTCCTTCCACTTTGAGCGAAACGGAACGCTCTGCACTTTGTCCGCCCTGGGTGAGGCGGACGGTTGCCGTATATTCGCCGGCACTCATGGATCTGGTGCCGAGCGTGCTGAAGTAGGGGACGGGCGCGCCGTCGGCAGACTCGCGAAAGGTCAGCGGCGCGTGGCCGATCGGGTGGCCATCGCGAGCGACGGTGATCTCCAGAGCCGGCTTGCCGAGGGAGTTGGGGCCGGGGTGAATCATGAAGAAGAGGGAGACGTCTTTCGCGCCGGCCTGGACGGTACCCGTCAGATTGGGAATGACTTGCCCGGTTGAGGAGCGGAGCGGGTCGCCGAGGGCTACTGTCTTTGTCGAGGTTGGGTGGGACAGGATCGACGCGCCGCACAAGGATGATGTCGCTGAGCGAGGGGCCGGCTTTCGAGGGAGCGAGTTGAAATGAATTTTGCGTGACCGACGCTTTGCCGCTGTTCACGTCGAAGACGGCGACCTTGAGCGTGTAGTTGCCAGGAGCGGCGACGAAGGCCTGCTGGAAGCTGAGCATCTCAGCGCGGGCGGCATCGAGGGAATTGAGCGCGCCGTGGCGGCGGAGTTCCTGGCCGAACTGCTCCACGATCGTGCCCGAGCTGTCGACGATCTGGGCGAGCAGGTTGGCGTGGACGGAGAAGAGGCCGGCGCTGGTGTCCTGCTTGATCTCAAGCTGGCTGATTGGCGCCTCAACTACCACCTCTTGCGTGAGACCGCCGGGCAGATTGCCGAGATCTACGATGCGCGAGGCAAAACTAAACTCAGACGGGGGCTGCGGCTGCTTGAGCAGGCTGAGCAGCGGCATTTCGAAGGGGCGCAGCCCGGACGCATCGCTGGGAGGAAGCGCGAAGTAGCCGGAACGAGTGCGGATCGAGACGTCTTTGCGCAAGGGCTGGACGGCGATCGCGCGGAAGCTGCCGTCGTAGTCGCCGATTGGCGGGGTGTAGCTGGCGGTGTAGTAGGTGGTGAGATCGTCGACCAGGAGGCGGATGGGCTTGTTCATGTTGACTTCCGCCGGTATGTAGAGACCTCCCGTGGCTTGAGCCAGACGACCGATGGGCGCGGCGGAGGGATGGAGGTCGTTCATCTCCAGCGCGCTCATGGTCTGGTTCATCTGCGTGGCCATGCCGGGAGAGACGACGGTGGCGCCGTTGTTGGTCTGTGTTCCCGCAGGAGCGATGGGATTGAAATGGTTGGAGGTCATCATCGAGCCCATGGCGGCGGTGACCGAGAGGTCTTCGTTGGCGTCCATGCGGATGGCGCTCATGTCGATGGCGTAGAGGCTGACGCCGGAACGGTTGGCTTCGCCGGCGGCAGTCTTGATCATCTCGGTGGTGCGGGAGTCTGCGTCGAGACCAGAAGTGAAATAGATCATCACCTTTCTGCCGGAATAAGTTCGCTCGGCCTGCGCGATCGCCATCAGGGCGGCGAGCTGCAGCGGTGTTTGCTGGTGAGTGACAATCTGTTGCGAGGCAGTGAGCGCGGCGTAGGTCATGCGCGCGGATTCGCGATCGGCGGCGCTTACGGCGATTGGCGACTCCGAAGATCCAGTTGCGCCGGGCAAGGCTGCCTGGGCGATCAGGGTCTTTTCCGCTGCTGCGGACTCCGCGGAAAGGTCGGCGGCCGAGCCCTCGGTGGCGAGGGCTACGGCGTGCTCGATGAGCGAGCGGTCGCTGGTGTATTGCTGGAGTAGCCGCAGGCGTCCGTCGGTGCGCAGGACGGCGAACTTGAAGTTCTGATCGGGGACCGCCTTGAGGAGCTTCGCGGCGATGCCACGGGCATTCTTGCCGGAGGATGGATCGAAGTGGTCGAAGACCAGGGCGACCATTCGGGGAGTGGAGGCTGTGCCTTCGGCGAGGTGGAGATTCGACAGCTTTACAGGGGATCCGTTGTCGGTAACGGCGAGGTCGGCTGTGGTGAGGTCGGGGACGAGGTGGTTCTTCTTGTCGCGGACGACGAGGTCGAGCGAGACCTCGGTGACGTTGCTTTGGAGGTTCGGTGTTGCAGATTGCGGAGGGTTGGAGGCGGGGGTGCTTGAGGCGGGCGGGAGCCTGGCCTGCGGCGCTTTGCAGGATCGCCGAAAATATGAGTCCGGGCAGAGCGAGTCTGCGTAGAGCTAGAAGGATGAGGCCAACGGTTGTTGCGCGCATTTGCGACATTGAGACAGTCTGCTCGATTTTGATTTGTACTCAGGAGAGCGCCGAGCTTGCGCGCCGCTCTCCTGAAGGGGACTTTCCTGGATGACCGTTAGCCGAGCGAGGCGACGAATTCATCTGCGACTGCGAGGCTTTCATCGAGAGCGTTGACGCCGTAGTCGATCTCGCTCTTCTCGATGATGAGGGGGGGAGCGATGACGAAGTGGCTGGTCCAGGCCTGAACCGTGACGCCGCGCTTCATCATTTCGGCGGCGACTTTTTCGGTGACCATTTGAACGCCGTCGACTTTGTCTTGCATGCTGTTGAGCGGCGCCTTGGATGTTTGGTCGCGGACCAACTCGACTGCCCAGAAGAGGCCGAGGCCGCGGACATCGCCGATCGAGGGGTGCTTGGCTTTGAGGGCGTGGAGTTTTTCTCCCAGGTAGCCGCCCATCTCGCGCGAACGGTTGACGAGGTCGAGGCGCTGCATCTCTTTGATCGCGGCGACGCCGGGCGCGAGGGTCATGGGGTGGGCCTCGTAGGTGTGGCCGTGGGAGAAGTAGTGGTCTTCGAAGTAGTCGCCGATTTTGGCGGTGGTTGCGCAGACGCCGAGAGGGACGTAGGCGGAGGTGATGCCCTTGGCGGTGACGAGCATGTCGGGCTTGAGGCCCCAGTGGTCGACGGAGAACCACTCGCCGGTGCGGCCCCAGCCGGCCATGACTTCGTCGGCGATCAATAGGACACCGTGACGGTCACAAATCTCGCGGAGCCTGGGGAAGTATTCCTTCGGCGGGATGAGGACGCCGTTGGTTCCGACGACGGGCTCGACGATGACGGCGGCGACATCGTGCTCGTTCTCGATCATGTGCTCGAGATAGTCGGCGCAGGCGACGTTACAGCTGGGGTAGGTGTGCTTGATCGGGCACTTGTAGCAGTTGACTTCGGGGCCGAAGAGGATGTTCGGCGCTTTTCCGCCTGGCTCGGTTGCCCAGCGGCGGGGGTCGCCGGTGGCGGCGATCGAGCCGTGGGTGGAGCCGTGGTAGGAGCGGTAGCGGGCGATGATCTTGGACTTGCCGGTGTACATGCGGGCGATCTTGAAGGCGGCTTCGTTGGCCTCGGTGCCGCTGGTGGTGAAGAAGAATTTTTCGAGACCGGCGGGGAGGACCTCGAGGAGCAGCTTGCTCAGCTCGGCGCGGGCAGTGGTGGCGTAGCCGGGCATGATGTAGGGGAGGGTTTCTGCCTGGTCCTGGATGGCCTTGATGACGGCTTTGTTCTTGTGGCCGAGGTTGACGCACATCAACTGCGACGAGAAGTCGAGGTAGCGTTTGCCGGCGGCGTCGATGAAGTAGCAGCCCTCCGCGTCGACGACGTGCATGGGCTTCCAGCTCTTCTGGTAGCGCCAGGTTCCGTAGTTGAGTTTCTTGGTGACGGCGACGACTTCTTCGGTGGTCATTGCTGACGGGGACTCGAGAGTGGGGGCGGTTGACATGGTTTTCTTCCTTAGGCCGGATACCACTGACTTTACAGGGAATCGATTCGCGTGGAAACCGATTTTATTAGGGTTGAAGGGGTAGGGAACCCTATCATTCATTTATCCACTATGAGAATGAGCAAAGCCCTTTCGTTGTTGCTGTCACTCCTCGTGTCTCTTGCCGCGCGCGGCGCTAGCTGCGCCCGTTGCGCCCATACCGGTGAAGGTCGTCGTTGTGGCGATGTTTGAGCTTGGCGCGGATACCGGGGACGCTCCGGGGGAATACCAGTTCTGGGTGGAGCGCGAACACCTGGATCAGACTCTGCCGTTTCCGGCGGGGAACCGCGACCTGCGGATGAATGCGAACGGTGTTCTTGCGGTGCTGACTGGTGAAGGCACGGCCAAGGCTGCGGCGACGATCATGGCTTTGGGGCTCGATCCGCGATTCGATTTGTCGAAGGCGTATTGGGTGGTCGCGGGTATTGCCGGGGCTGACCCGGCGAAGGCTACGCTTGGGTCGGCGGTTTGGACGGATTATGTGGTCGATGGCGATCTTGGGTATGAGATCGATTCGCGCGAGATTCCTGCTGATTGGACGACGGGCTATATTCCGCTGGGAAAGAAGTCGCCCTTCGAGGCGCCAGCGAAGGCCGGCGAGGGGCAGCTTTACCAACTGAATCCCGCGATGATGGAGTGGGCTTATGGGCTGACGAAAGATGTTCCTCTTGCGGATACGGATGCGATTCGTGCGCGGCGTGCGGATTTTGAGCAGGAAGCGGCGAAGAAGCCGCCTTCGGTGACGAAGGGGAGTGAGATTTCTGCTTCAACTTACTGGCATGGGAAGAAACTGGACGAATGGGCCAACGCGTGGGTGACTTACTACACCGGTGGGAAGGGCGTTTATTACACGAGCGCGATGGAGGACTCGGGGACGCTGCAGTCGCTGACGTTTCTGGCGAAGGCTGGAAAGATCGATTATTCGCGAGTGATGGTGTTGCGCACGGTGAGCAATTTCGACCAGCAGCGGCCGGGAGTGACGGCGGCGGAGAGTTTGGCTGAGCAGCGGGTTTCGAAGTATGGCGGATATATGGCTTCGCTGGAGAGTGCGTATGCGGTTGGGCATGTGGTGGTGGATACTCTTGTTCAGAATTGGAGTAAGTATCGGGATCATTCGCCGGCTGAGAAGTAGGTGGGGACTCTTTGGTTTCAACACTGCCATTTCTAGGGTTGGGTGAGATTTGTTCCACCCACCCTTCGCAAAGAACGCGAAGGATGGGGCACCCATTTTGGTGGTGGGGCTGAGCGTCCCCACTGCAGGTTCTTCGGCTTCGCCTCAGGATGACATTTGTTTTGGGAATGGCGATTGCTGAGCGTGTGGAATCGGTGATTCCACTCAAGACAACGGGCGGCTTGAATGGGCCACCCGGTCTTGATCTTTCAACGGGACTGGACTTCGATTGTTTGCTTCAGATGGTCGCCGGATTTTACTTCGAGGGGCACGCTTTTGGCGAGGAAGGCCTGGAGCACCGCCGGGACTTGCCCACTCTAGCTCCCAGCCATCCTGGATTGCGAGCAGCCGATAGCGGCCGGGGAAGATGTTGCCGAGGTCGAAGGTTCCGTCGGAATCGCTCTGGTCGCGGCGGAAGAGGATCTGGTTGTTCTTCGGGTCTTCAGGGGCGAGGAGCACCATGACGCCGCCGACTGGCTTGCCCGCCAACATGGCAGTGCCCTCGACTTCGCCGTGTCCGGTTCCGGCGACGATGTCGAGCTTGGGGACATCGCCTGCCTTGACGGTGAGCATACGTCCGGCGAGCTGGGCGCCTGCGGCTTTAAGGCTGATGAAGTGCATGCCGTTGATATTGCCGACGACCTCGTAGGTTCCGGGCGCGACCTCGATGGTGAATTCGCCGGCCTCGTTGATCGGAGCGTATTGCGGGCGGCGGGAGTTTGCTGCGCGTAGCGAAATTCCAGACATCGGCGGAAGCTTGCCATCCATGGTGATGACTTTGCCGGTTACGGGAATGGCATCGAGTCCTGTGTCTTCGGTGAGCTCGGTCATGCCGGAGGTGACATCGGCGGAGAAGTGTTTGGTTGCGCCCTCGCCTTGGCCGGGAACGAAGTGGCTGACGGTGACATCGTAATGGCCGGGTAAGACGCCCTCGACCTCGATTGGCCCATCGGAGTTGAAGACGACGCGGGCGGGCTGCCCCTCGACCTGGCCGAAGATGGTCTGGTTCAGCGTGACGGTGACGCCGCGGCCTGGCTCTCCCTGAGGTGAGTTGAGACGGAGACGCATTGCCGGTTGCGCGGTGAGCGAGATGTCGGCCTCGAGCCGATCGCCGCCTTTGATTGGAATCGGCGTGGCTGCGTCCTGGTCGGTTGTGCCGGGGTAGTAGGTCGTAGGGTAGGCGACGTCGAGGTTCTGGGATGGGGTGCTGTTCTGGTTCTGGTTGCCATTCGGAGAATCGAACTGGTGGAGGCGCTGCGAATACCAGGGATGGGCCGTCACGACGAGGAAATATGCGCCAGGGTGCAGGTTCGAGAGTTCATACATGCCGCGATCGTCGGTGTTGACGGTCTCGCGTTGGCGCGTGGCGCGGATGCCGTTCGTGTCCTCGTCTTGAAAGAGGCGAACCTGGGCACTGCGTATCGGCTCGCCGGACTCGTCGGTGATTGTCCCGGAGATGATTCCTTCGGCGCTGAGTTTGAAGATGAGTCCCTCGGAGGTCAGCCCCGGGCCGACGGCAATTGCGGTGGAGTATTGGTCGTGCTCCTCGTAGGACTGTTCGAGGTAGCCATGGCGCTCGGCGGTCAGCGAATATTTGCCCTGTGGGAGGCTGTCGAAGGCGAAGTTGCCTTCGTCGTCGGCGGTGAGCGTCTGCGACTCGCTGCGCTCCTTGACGTCGGCAATGCGGACCGAGGCCCGGCTTAGGGCCGCGCCGCTGTGGGCGTCGACGACCTTGCCGCTGATGCGGTAGGTGGCGGCGGGCCGGGGGCGCGGTGCGGGCGAAGGCGAATTTGGCTGTTGCGCTGCAGTTGTTCGTTGCGCAGTGCTTATCGTGGCAATGCAGACGGCAACCGCGATGAGGGCTTCGAAGACGAACTGACAGTGTCGCCGCTTCATGGGGCTCCTGTCGTCAGTGCGACTTCGATGTCGGCTTTGCCGTTGGCGGTGACGGAGATTTCCTGGCCGAACTCGGTGTAGGCCCGCATGGCCTCGGGATCGCGATAGGGCAGATCGACGCGGTGGTCGAGGGCGAGGACCAGATAGCGTCCCGGCGCGAGGCCGTCGGCGGAGTAATCGCCATTCTGTTGATTGAGGTTCACGATGGGCTGCGCCAGGTTGCCCATCGGGACGGCGTAGACATAGAGCTGGCGCGGCATTCCGGATGGTGAATTCTGGTCCGCGTCGCGGACGGTCACGTGCGCGGAGCCGGAATCGTTGCGCAAGACGACGCGGATGGAGCAGCCGACGGAGCCTCCGCCGATGGCTAATTCTTCATGGGTGAGATCGACGCCGCCGCAGGATGCGGAGGCGACGTACCAGGGCGACGGTGGTTCGGCGTGCAGGACATAGCGGCCTGGGGCGACGTTGTCGATGACCATAGGGCCGGATTGGCTGTCACCCGAGCGTAGCGGCCTTGCGGAGAGGAAGGGTGTGAAGCCCTCCCCGTTCGCGCTGGTCAGACTGATATTGCCGCCGAAGTTCTCTGGCGCCGGGAGTTCACCGGCGTGCCCGGGCCCATTGCCGGGCTGGTTGACGCTATCGACCTCGATCTCGACGGGGATGTTGGCATAGGGCTCCATGGCGAAGGAGACGCCGCCGACAGGAGCTTGCGGCACAGTGACTTCGCGCGTCGCCTCCATCGGACCCTGGCGCATGTAGGCGGTCGCGGTCACGCGGTAGGAGCCGCCGGGGAGCATGATGCGGAACTCGCCGGTGCGCGGGGTGAAGCGCGCATTGGGGCTGAAGTCCTCGCCGCTCGCCGTCTCTGCGCGAAAGGTTACGCCGCGGCTTCCACCGTAGCCGGCAATTGTGCCCGTGACTGGAAAGAGCTTTTCCATGTCTGGAGTCAAGTCGGCAACGTCGTGGTCTCCGGGCTTTACGACCATCGCTGTTTCGGAGGTGGATGAGCTGCCGCCGGCGGGGGGATATCGCGACGGGATGTATCCGGCGGCGGCCTGGGAATCGGCGAGGCCCTCGATGTGGAATCCGGTGGTCACGATGTATTTGCCGGCTTCGAGCTCCGCGAATCGGTATTGGCCTTCGGCGTTGGTGCGCGTTTGCATGCGTGGCCGCCAGCGCGCGAGCCCCTCCTGGGTGATCAGCGTCTTGAGCTGCACCGGGATGCCCTCGATGGGGTTTCCATCTTGCCCGGTCACGGTGCCGGAGATGACTGCCTCGGGAATGAGCTTCACGATTATTTCAGTGGCGGCCTGGGAGGCACCGTTGTCGCTGGTAGTTGTGATGAATCGGTTGAAGCGATCCTGAGAGAAGTAGCCGGGCTTCATGGCCCAGGGAGGAATCCCGGAGAGCGTGACTCCGCTGAATTCAAAGTGCCCCTCGTGGTCGGTGAGCATGGCGTACTGGCCGCCGATCTGCACCAGGGCGCGGGAGATTGGCTCGCCGGTCACGCTGTTGAGGACGGTTCCGCGAACGGTTCGGGGGGAGGAGTCAGATGTAACCTGAGCCGCCTGAAAGGATGAGATACCATCCGCGATCTGGGCCAAGGTACGCGGGCATCTGGCCATGGCGAGGAGCAGGAGGCATATCGACCCGGAAACTCTTATTCCGCAATTCATCAAACCAGAGTTCCTGACGAGCGGAGATGCGCGCAGCCCGCCCGATGAAGCCAGAGTAGCACTGCCGCAGGCCGATACCGATCTGGATTCCTTTGCGATTCCGTTGCTGCGAAAGGTCTGCGCGCAAGCATCCCACTTTGAGACTGCGTAGCGCCACGAAACGTGAGTGCGGGCAAGTCTGCTATTCTACGGCGCATCGCATGCCGAGTTTTTTCGCGCAACTGTTTCAACACTTTCGGGCACTCACCAGCCATCAACGCCATGCGTTCTTTGCCTGCCTGTTGGGCTGGTCGATGGACGCCTTCGATTTTTTCATCCTGATCTTTTGCGTGTCGGCGATCGCCAAGGATTTTCATGCCGCGGTTCCCGAGGTGGCGCAGGCGATCTTTCTCACACTGGCGTTTCGGCCAGTGGGCGCGCTGCTGTTTGGGATGCTTGCCGACAGGTTTGGCCGCAGGCCGACGCTGATGATCAATATCGGCTGTTTTTCGGTGCTGGAGATGGCTTGCGCCTTCGCCCCGTCGTTGCATGTCCTGCTGATTCTCCGCGCTTTATTTGGAGTGGCGATGGGCGGTGAGTGGGGTGTGGGTGCGGCGCTTGCTTTGGAAAGCCTCCCCATCGAAGGGCGAGGGTTCTTTTCGGGTTTGCTGCAGGAAGGGTATGCGCTGGGCTATCTGCTGGCGGCGGGTGTTTACGCTCTTCTCTTCACGCATATCCACTGGCGCGGGATGTTCCTTGTCGGAGCGTTACCGGCGATCCTGGTGGCTTATATCGGGTTCAAGGTGGAAGAGTCTCCGGTGTGGGTGGAGCATCGGGCGAGTCTCTTAACTGATGTTGAGCGGCCGAGCCTGGGCCAAAACCTGCGGCGGTATGGGCTGACGTTTCTCTTTTTGATCCTGCTGATGGCTGGGTTCAATTCGTTTTCGCACGGGACGCAGGACCTGTATCCGACATTTCTTCAGCACGATCACGGGTTATCTCCGGGGATGACCGGGACGATTGCGGTTATCTACAGCATCGGCGCGATTCTTGGCGGGCTTTGTGTTGGGGGACTCTCGGAACGCGTGGGGCGCAAGAAGGCGATCATTGGCGCCGCGCTTCTTTCGATTCCGATTATTCCTCTGTTCGCCCTGGCGCATTCGTTGTGGCTGCTGGTATTGGGCGCGTTCCTGATGCAGTTCATGGTGCAGGGGGCGTGGGGAGTTATTCCTGCGTATCTCAGCGAGCTTTCGCCTAAGCCGGTACGCGCGACGTTTCCGGGGCTGGCCTACCAACTGGGAAATCTGCTTACCTCGCGGAATGCGGTGCTGCAGGCTAACGCCGCAGTGCGATTCAAGGGTTATGGCAAGGTGCTGGCTTTCACGGTGTTGATGGTTGCGGCGTATCTGGTGGTGGTGACTTCGTTCGGCAAGGAATCGCAGGGTGCGGACCTGGCTGCGAGTTAGGAGCCTTGAGGACCGAGAGGTCACTCTGTATGCGGATTGTTGTTGCAACGAATAATTGCCTGGGGCATCCTATGCTTGCGGGGTAGCTTGGCGAACAAACTCAAGGACGAGATTCGGCAGAGTAAGCCTTTCCCTGGGCTGGAGCAAGAGGCGTTGCTGAATATCCGGCGCACTTCAGGATATGTCGAGCACGTCACGCAGCAGATGTTCAAGGACCAGGGTCTCACCGACTCTCAGTACAACGTGCTTCGGATTTTGCGCGGGGCGGGGCCGGAGGGGCTTCGTTGCACGGATATTGGGGAGCGGATGATCACTCGCGATCCGGACATCACGCGGCTTTTGGCCCGGTTGCAGCGGCGTGGATTTGTCGGGCGGCATCGCGACACCCGGGATCGGCGCGTGGTGCATATCAGGATCAGTGCCGCCGGACGCGCTGTATTGCAGGAGCTTGATCCGGTTGTGGAGGCCTCTGCAATCTCAGTCCTGGGTCACTTATCACGCGAGAGGCTGGCTTTGCTAATCGACCTGATGGAAGAGGTAAGGGGAGGGCAAGACTCCCTGCAATCCAAGGGCGTTGAGGAGCGGGGCGAACTGCTACGGGCCGAAGGGTGAGTTGTTACTTCGGGCCGACGGTCAGGACGCCGTTGCCTGGAGCGTCTGGAGTTAACTGGTGGTGCAGGCAATAGAGCGCCAGCTCGAGCCGGTCGGAGACTCCGAGCTTGTCATAGATCTTCCGAAGATAGTTCTTGATGACCTGTTCGGTAGTTCCAATCTGCGTGGCAATTTCCTTATTGCGCTTGCCCTGAGTGATGCAGTAGATGATGGCGTGTTCCTTGGGCGACAAGCGGGGCTGGCTGCGCGGATTGGTCAGGGACGCAGCGTTGGAGCGGTAGGCCTCGATCACCCAATTGACGGACTGGTTGTCGATCCACGTCTCGCCCTGAGCTATCTTGCGCACACATTTCACGAGCAGGTCTGGCGAGATCGAGCGTGGGATGATGCCGCGGACTCCGCGCCGGTAGAGCTCCACCGTTTTGGAGGGTTCGACAGCGAGCGCCTGAACGATGACTTTCGTGTCGGGCGCCAGCCGCACCAGCTCCGGAATCGCGTTGGCGGCTCCGTCGAGCAGACTTGCCTCGATCAAGACAATGTCGGAAGGGAAGCGCTGCACGGCGGCGTGAAGATTTTCCATCGTGTCGACCTGGGCCACGACGCGGATATCATCCTCGATGGCGAAGACCTTACGCATGCCCACGCGGTAGATGGCCTGGGAATCGGCGAGAATGATGCGTATCACCGGGGCATTGGGCTGCGCCGTGGCATCAGATTCACTCGCTGGCCGTATCTCGTCGAGAATCTCCATGTTGCTGGTCGGCATGCGCTCGGTCATTCAGTCTGAGAATTTATTTATGGTCACTAAAAAGGTAATCGTCAATAACAGCCGCTGCGTGAAACTGTTTCGATCCTTCATACGAGCGGATCACCCGGCCAAAACAACGCAGAGTGACGTCCGAAGTTGCCCCGATGACCTCGGCGGGCATGGTCAACAGGAACTCAACCTTGCGATCCACCCCGAGGTCTCTGTCGGAGCGAAATAAGACGCCGCTGGCAGAAATGTTCTCGGTGGTTGCGTCGTATTCTCCAGTTTCGGTGATGACGCGGATGGGCAAAGTCAAAGGAAAACGCACCGCGCAGCGGACCTCGGCTGTCTTTGGATCTTCCGCGCGGGGACTGACTTGAATCTTAGGCTTCATCGAGTACGAGGATTCCATCCTTGCATTCTGTCTAAGGTACAGTCCCGATAGCGCTTGCGGCCAGTAACCAAAGTTTACATGGCGAGTTTACACCCCTGGAATTCTCTTGCGCCAGACGAGGGGTTACCAGACTATGTGGGGGTCACGACTCAGGAGGGGGGCAGAATGCGGCCGAGGCACCGACCCATTGCTGGTCTCGATTATGATCGACGCCCATCATTTTGCCCCGTCCCAACCGGAGGAGGGACAGGACGGGATCCATATCTCCGCCATCGGGCCAGAGATAAAGGATCCGGATTTCCGCCTGGGTCAGGCCAAAAGGAGTCTCGATGACGGGTTCGAAATGGACGCGCTGCTGAAGAAGGTAATCGCCGCGCTGGTTTTCGGGAATGCTTTGCAGGTCGTCGTCGGTGGGAGCGAATTGGATGCCCTTGCCGGCAAAGGAGAAAAGAGGCTTGAGTATGAGCGATTCCCGGTCTGACGGCAGGCGATCCATTCCTTTCCCGCTCATCCAATCGCTCAGGAAAACAGCAGGGGGGACGGCTGGATGGTCAAGGTACGGAATCGAAAACTTACTTACGTGGAAGTACCAGTTGGGATGCCCAGCCCACTCGACATCGAGCGGTTCCCGGTAGTCGAAGGGCAAGGGAACTGCGCGGCGGACGATCTCGTCGACGATCGCACGATTGTAGATGCGATGCACCGGGATGAGGCGCCCTGCGTCACGACGAAAGAGTTTCGGCAGTCCGCCGGGCTGCTCGATCCGCACGAGTTCCGAGATGTCGACGATGGAGATTCCCAGCTTTCTTGCCGTAATCAGAAAGTCGGGCAGGGTCTTCTGATGGTAGGGATCGACTTCAAGGAGAACGACGTTCTCGGGGTCGTGTCCGCCAAGTACGACCTGAGAATAAAGCTTCCAAAAGCTGGTTTCGGTGTGTCCACCCAGGAAACTGTCCAGTGTTTCGTTGATTCCGAAGACTTCCCGGTAGGCCTGCGAGAGTACGGATTGGAAAGCGAAGACCGAGGGGAATGCCTGAAGCTCGACGAGGCGCAGCTCGAGGTCACCGCCGGCAGTGCGGACGAGGCCGAAATCCGCAGTCATGAAGTGCGGGTGGGGCGTTTCGTTGGGCATTCGAAACGGTCCGGGTATGGCCCGGGCGGAGGCCTCAAGGTAGGCGGGATTGCCGACGAGCATCGAGGTGAGTTCGCTGCCTGTTACGGCCGCCTGGTGCATGAGTTCGGCGGGGAAAAAGCATGGCGTCTCCGCGACCCGGAACTCGATCGGAACGCCAACCGTATTCTGGAGGCCGGCCAACAATTTTGAGTACTGTTCGGGGCGATAGCGGCTATTGAATTCCCGGCGCAGCGATTGAATCACAGGTCCTCCGCGCCCTGCTTTATCGCTATGGTTTGCAGCGAGAGAGGCGCGAAGTCCAGAGTATTTCTCTTCGTCGCCGGGTGCAATCATGCTGCAAAATCAAAGTGTCCCTATTTGGGACGCTGCGAGTTCCCAATGCGGCAGGAATGCATTTTGACACTATCTAACTGAAGACATAGATACTTTAGTCCATCAAAATCAAGTTATGGACTAGTTTTGGCCTGATTGATCGGAGAGATACGCCTCGAGCCGGGGGCATGAAACAGAGTTGGCTCACACCCTTGCATTCATTTTCCCGATCTTCTGTTGATTTCTATCGTGCAGGCCAGCGAGAGAAGGCCAGACCGCTCCTCTCGTTCGCAAGAGAAAGAAGTATAACAACCCACCATTAACTTTGACTATCAGAGGAGAGCGCCATGCAGAAGTTCATTCGTACCACAGTTGTAGCCTCAGTGTTGACCCTAACCTTCACCACTATACTTCCCCAGGGCAGAGCCCAGACAGCGCATTTTGATCCGCAAAACGGGCCGGCTACTGCGGGTCCTGGCTTGCCTTACCCGAAGCTGCCGCCCCCAACCCCAAAGAACGTGGCCGCCGCGGAAACCTTGATTGGGCCAGCTCTGCCCTACCCGAAACTGCCACCTCCTCCGCCGAAGATGGCGACGGCCACCAGAACGTTGAATGGCCCCGCTCTGCCCTACCCGAAACTGCCTCCTCCTCCACCGAAGATGGCGACAGCCACCAGAACGTTGAATGGCCCCGCTCTGCCGTATCCGAAATTGCCCCCTCCGACGCCGAAGATCGCGGTGGCTGCCGAGGTTTCGGTTGTCGCCTAGGGTGAGGGTTTCCAACGATCCTTTTGAACGATGGGGGTGATATTGAATTCTGTGCCGACAGTGTAAGTCGAAGACGGGACCACGGCTGTCCGGCCTGGCTGGCCGGCTCGCGGGGGCCCTGCTTTGCCTGGGGCGGTCGAAGGCACCACGCTTCCACTACGTCAATCTTACCGCGTCGATTCCGTGATATCGCGGCTATGTCTGGTAGTGCGCCGTGTATGCTAAGTGCGGTAAGGAACGAGTTGCAGGCTGCGCGCTCTTGCGCCGGGAGCAGGCAATGGACATGAGCCGTTTCGACGCATTGCTGCTGGCTCTGAGCCTGGTCGGACAGCTTTTGTTGTTCATGGTGACGGTGCGATCGCGCCTCTATCGGCCCTTCCCGATCTTTTGCCTCTACATTTTGTATGCTTCGGTTTCGGATATCGCCTTTGTGACGTTTTTGCGCCATGTCTCGGCACAGACCTATGCGTCGGCTTATTTCGCCGACAATGTTACGGAGTTTCTGTTACAGATCGGGATCTTGCTGGAGGTTGGCCGCAGCGTCCTCAATCCGGTGAGACGCTCGCTTCCGCGGATCGCGCTTGTGCTTTTTCTGGGCATGTTGCTGGCTTCGGTGGTGTTGGCGCTCGTACTTTCGAGGAATTCGCAGCCGTCCGAACTCGACCGCTGGTCGCATTATTTTGTGCACCTTAGCTTTGCAGTGGCGATTCTGCGGGTTGCCATCTTCGCCGGGATCGCTGGTTTCTCGCAGCTTTTGGGAATCGGTTGGAAAAATCACGTTCTGCAGATTGCGACGGGTTTTCTGGCCTATTCGATCACGATATTACTGGTTGAGTTACTCCACCGCTTCACGGGCTTTGGGGACCAGGCGCTGTTTCACCTTCAGGAGCAGTTCCGGATCATCGTCTGGTGCATGATTTTGGGTTACTGGAGTTACGCCCTGTCGAGAGTGGAGGCGGCCCGGAAAGAATTTAGTCCCAAAATGGCTGAATTTCTGATATCAATGAGTGAAGTCGCTCGAAACAATCGAACCGCCTCTGCTCGCTGGTATCGAAAGTAACCTCATATGCTTCCTCTCGTTCAGGTACTGTTTACCGCTCTGGTGCTTGCCTACGCAGGCTACTGGCGAAAACACCATTCCCGGCGCCGGTCAGAATCCTGGGACGACATTGTGACGAAGCTGAGACCGAACGATTGGGGCTACGAGGGCGTGGCCGAGAGATACCTTTACAGCGAGCAGATCACTGCCACCCCCGAAGACATATGGGGTCGAATCAGCGGGGCGCGGGGATTGTGGGCGATGTACTGTAACGCCTCGGTTCTGGTGCGGTTGGCCGACTACGCCGCAGAGCACGGAAGCGGACAGGAAGTCCCTGAAGAGCTGCTTGAGAGCATTCGCACCGACGCCTTTCACACTCGAATCTGTGTCTTGATGGCGCTGGCGCAGCATGTTTTTTCGCGCTCCTCGGTTGCCGCCAAGGTGAGCGCACACCGGGCGACCTTGACCTACAGCACGTTACTGCGCAGGATGACTTTCGTTTTCCAAGAGCACTCGGCCAATTTGTTTCCGCGCTTTTTGGACGCGATGTAAGCGATCCTGACGAACTGTCGCCGTCTCATCCTCTGAGACCTATTCCCCTTAAACATCCGTATCGATTCGGGCGCACTCTCGCCCGAATCTTTCCTGAGCCACCCGTCTTGCCGGTTCCTGTTGCTTGAGGAAGGTTTTCGCAACTCTACACAGGCTGCAATCGCGAAGTCTTTTTGTGCAGCGACGGCCATTGCGGAGGTCTCTTCTCAAGAAAGGCGTGGATGCCTTCCTTGAAGTCGTCATTTTCCTTGGCGCGGGCGTTCCAGAGGACGGCGCTGGCGAGCTCGTTGTCTAACACCTCGCGTATGTGCTCGCTCAGCAGGCCCTTGGTCCAACGCATCGATTCGGGGCTGTTCTTAAGCAGACCCAGGGCCAGGTTGAAGGCTTCACGCAGCAGGACCTGCGGGTGGGCGATGATTCTGGTGACCAGTCCCAGATGATGAGCTTCCTTGGCATCGAAGATGCGGCCGGAGAGCAGCAAGTCGCGGGCCTGCTTCTCGCCGACCTGGCGGAGCAGGAATGAAGAGACGATCGCGGGCACAAAGCCGATCTTGACCTCGGTGTAGCCGAAGCTGGCGTCTTGTGAGGCGTAGGTGAAATCGCAGACCGTCGCGAGGCCGGTTCCCCCGGCGATGGCCGCGCCGTTTACCGCAGCGATGGTTGGCTTGGGAAAGTCATAGAGCAGGCGGATCAGCCGGGCGAAGCGCTCCGCATCTTCCAGATGTTCCTCGTGGGTGCGCGATTCCATCTTTTGCAGCTCTTCGAGATCGAGGCCGGCGCAGAAGCATTTTCCGGCGCCGGTGAGAATGATCGCCCCGCATGGGCCGTCGGCGGCGTGATCGAGCGCCGTGGTCAGCTCCTGGATCATGGCTGGGGTTGAGCGCATTGCGCTTCTCCGGCCGGTTGAGCTTGATCGTTCGCACATTGCTGTCATCGCAGATCTGGATGGTCGTGTAGCTGCTCATGTTTCCCTTCCCGTAATCGGGCGTCCGTATTCTAGCGTCCGCCGGCTCCCTTTACTGAATCGGGTGCGCCGTACTTCGACGAAATCGCCTGGTTCGCACTCACAATACCGTCGAGCGGGGCCAGCTGTGGCAATTCCGCTCCGAGGCGTTGCAGTTCGGCGATGGCCTGCTCGGTGGCGAGGTTGCCCACCAGGGCGCTTTGTGCGAAAGGGCAGCCGCCCAGACCCCCGATCGCCATATCCATACGCCTTATGCCCGCACGATACGCCGCTGCGACTTTGGGTGCAATCTCATTTGGGACGGCGTGAAGGTGAACCCCGATTTCGATGCCGTCATGAACGGCGAGGACATCGGCGGCCAGCTCCTCAATTTGCTTTGGAGTCGCGATTCCTACCGTGTCGGCGAGCGATATCTGGGTGATGCCCATGTCTGCCAGGAGGTCGCAGGCGGCGATTACTTCTTCGGTGTCGTAGGGGTCGCCGTAAGGGTTTCCGAAGGCCATCGAGACGTAGGCGACGAGGTCGAGTCCGGCTTTGAAGGCGAGCTGGCCGATGGCCTCGAGGGTGTCGAGGCACTCCTCGGGGGTCTGGCGTTGATTGCGTTTTAGGAATTCGGGAGAGATGGAGTAGGGAAATCCCAGCGTTTGCACGGAGCCGGTTTCGATGGCGCGCTCCGCGCCTTTTTCATTGACGACGATACCGATGATTTCGAGATCGCCGGGCATGTCGGGAATGGCGGCGTCGAGATACTTGAGGACCTGTTCGGAGTCGGCCATTTGCGGAACGGCGGCGGAGGAGACGAACGAGACCGCATCGATGTGTTTGAAGCCGGCGGCGATTAGGAGTCGTAGGTAGTCCGCTCTTGACTTCAGCAGGGATTGGCTTGGGCAGGCCTTGCCAGGCGTCGCGCGGACATTCGATGAGCTTGAACGGAGATGTTGCGGTCTTGGCCATGGAGCTTCGATGCCGCGGCCATCCGGAACGCGTCAGAGACGCTAGGGATGGGCTACGGCAAAGAGCAATCCTACCGCCAGCAGGTGAATCAGCGCCACCTGCCAAATGGCGGCGACGGCGCCTTTGGAGCGATGGATGAGCATGGCGATGATTCCGTAGAGCGGGAACTGGAGGTACATCATGGCCTGGGAGATGGCATCGCCGAGTGAATCGGAGAGGCTGAGGAAGTGAAGTTTGGGGATGAGCATCCACGGATAGAGAAGGCGTAGGCCATCGGGGCCGGTGAGGGCCATGAGCGTGGCGGCCTTGACGGCGAAGGGCGTGACGGCGATTCCCAGGATGACAGGCCACCATGCGAGCCAGCCGGAGGTTTGTTTCTTACGGCTCTTTCGCTTGGCGGCGGGCTTGCGTTTGGGGAGGGTGGAGGCTGTGGCGCTCATGATTTGAGATTAGCGGCATGGTCCACGGCAGGGAATAACGAGTAGGGAACTATCGCGATAAACCGCCGAGAGCAAGAAAAGCGTTCCGGGGCACAGAAAAAGTGGGCCGGCCAAAATTCTCTGGCCGGCCCGATTCCGAACTATGCTGCATCCACCCGCTCGAGCTCGAGGATGTACTCGATCACCGCCTCGCTCCAGCCATCGATGTGGGTCCACGCGCCGTAGCCGACGCCGTTGCGGTAGCTGGCTACGTTGATCATGTAGCCCTTGCCGCGCGGCGCCGGCACGCGGTCGTGCGACTGCTCGTCGGTGATGACCACGATGCGGTCGTAGTCGCTCCTCGATGCGCTCCAGCGCCGCGTCCGAGGTTGGTGCCACTGTGCGGCTGGCTCGTTCTCGAGCGCGTCGCGCAAGGCGAAGCCGCGCCGCGCAGGAACTGCCGCTTCGAGCTCGTCGGAGAAGGTGTAAATGCTCACCTTCTCCGCGATCTCGCGCAGGAGCACGGCCAGTCCATAGGCGGCGTCGGTGCGAAGCATCTCCGACCGTCTGGACAGCGGCGCGACCATGCTGGCCGGAGACATCGACCAGCAGCACGGTGTGCCCGAAGAGCTTCTCCCGGTCGGCAATCGAGCGAAGCATGGCCCGCTCGATCGGCTCCTCCCACTGCGGAGCGTGCCGCGCCGCCGCGAGAAAGCGAAACGGCAAGACCCGATCGGTCTTCATCGCGTCAAGCGCGGCGAAGCACCAGCATCTTCGCTACACCCGAGCCTCGTACATGTTGCGAAGGTTGCGCAGCAACGCCAGCGCGCCGAGCTTGCGCTCCGCGAGCAAACGCTCCCAGGTCTCACGCTTGCCGGCGGCGTCGCCGCCTGCGGCCGAAAGGGCGACCTCCCAAGTGTCGGGAGTGGCGAGCTGGCCATCGATCAGCCGCTTCCACAGCTCGGCCTGCTCGGCATCATTCGGCTTCGCATGGGACAGGAAGAGCACGTCGCGCAGACGAACCACGCCCGGCGCGGTCGTACTTGGCCAGCGCATACTCGTCGAAGCTTGGTGAACGCCGCGGCCAGGCCCTTCTTCACCTGCGCCGGACAGCGGCTGCGGCCTCCTTCCAGTAAATGGCAACGAACTCAGCCAACTCGTCGGCGCGCTGAATGACGCGCGGCAAGGTTCGCGCCACCAGACGCACGATGGGACGGATGGCGCGCCATCTCGCGCACCAGCAGCAAGCGGCGCGTGACGGAGCTTCATCGCGCCGCGAGCCTCGACCGCTAGCGCAGCAACCTTCGCTGACTCGACCTTGGGAACAAGCTCGCGGATGCGGCTCGGCGATCTCCACGCCGTCCTCGTAGAACTGGTCTTCCCAGAGCATGCAGGCAAGCACGCTACGGCGCAGCGCCTGCTCGGGTGAAATGGCCCGCGCCGGCGCGCCCTCATGGGTCTTCAATTGCGTCGCATGGGCCGGCGCGAGATGGCCCAACCTTAAGATGTTCAACTTCGCCATTGTCAGCCTCCTTTCTTACAGGTTTTGCCGGGGAACAAGCGATAACAGAAAGGTGCTCTAACCACTGAGCTACGCAGCCACAAAGCCGCGGCAGGATTCGAACCTGCGCCACCCGCGTGAAAGGCGATGTATCCGTTATCTACGCCACCGGCGATTTTCTTGCTTTCCCAGACCACTCACGTTCTGGGAGCTATTTGCGCGCTACTTCGACGGCCTCATCTTCAACAACAGCCGCCCTGGGGCGGAAACCAACCGCCTTGGCTGAACTGACGGGGCGGATGTCGATTGCCAGCTTCTCCATCTGGTCGTAGTTAGGCCGGTTCTTATCCAGATAGCATGAGCAGCTCTGTACCTTAAACGGAATGGCGACGTTTGGATTCGTGTCGGTGCAGACGATGAGCAGCTCCGACTCGCGAAATCCAGTTACCATGTGCGCCCAGGAACAGGTGGTGCACAAAGATGCCCAGCCGACGGGAGTTCCGTTTTTTATATTTATCTTGCCCATAGCAAACTACGCTTTCTATCCGGAGTTACCGGAGGTTATTGGCCGGGGAACAAGCGACGACAGGACGTTAAGGTGCTCTACCGCTGAGCTACACAGCCTAGTCCTGTGGCAGGAGTCGAACCTGCGGCCACCCACTTATCAAGTGAAGTAACTGTCCTCTACGCCACCGGCGCGAGCTAATAGGTCAGGGAACAACTGCGTGCGGAGCCGGGGTGTCGAACCCCGCCCTTGCGGGCTTATTCCAAGAAGTATCCGCGCGCTACGCCACTGACCGCTATTGGCGAGCAAAGCAAGTCACTGAGGGATTCAGCGAAAACAGCCGTACTGGTCGAGAGTCATTCGAAGTAACTGTTCTCTTCGCCACTCAGTGAAATTAGTTAGGTTGCGATTGTGCGTAGGATGGCGCGAGATCGCTAGAGGAAATAGGTGAAACTTGCCCGGCGACTGACGGAGCCTGATGTTGGCTTCCTTAGTCTACGCATCGAGTTTTGCGTGTTGTGTTGCATCGGGCGTCTCCTACGCTTTGTAAGGATGGCACAGTTATTGAGAAGCGCAAGGGGTTTTCGATAAATATTTGTAACTCCTCAAGTAATAGCTTGAAGCAGAGTCGTACCCCGTCCTAGCTTGCGTTTGCTTGGATCAGGTTAGGTCGCCTAGGTTTGAATCACTCCCGGATTGAACTTTGCTACTTCGGGATTCAGGGCTGCGGCTTCCAATGCCAGCATCAGCGCCGACCGAGTCTCGGCCGGATCGATGATGGCGTCTACCCAGAGGCGGGCGGCGGCGTAGCGGCAGTCGGTCTGGGCTTCGTAGGTGGCTTTGATCGAGGCGAGCAGCTCCTGCTTCTCTTCTTCGCTGAGTTTCTTGCCGTCGCGCTCGAGCTGGCGGATTTTGATCTCGACGAGGGTGTTGGCGGCTGAGCCTCCGCTCATGACGGCGTACTTCGCCGTTGGCCAGGCGAAGATGAATCGCGGGTCGTAGGCCTTGCCGCACATTGCGTAGTTGCCCGCGCCGTAGGAGCCGCCGACGATCACCGTGATCTTGGGGACGGTGGAGTTGGAGACGGCGGAGACCATCTTGGCGCCGGCGCGGATGATGCCGCTCCACTCGGCGTCGCGGCCGACCATGAAGCCGTTGACATCGTGGAGGAAGATAGGGGGATGAGGCTCTGGTTGCAGTCCATGATGAAGCGGGCGGCCTTTTCGGCGCTCTCGGCGTAGATGACGCCGCCGAACTCGGTGCGCTTTTCGCCGGTGGAGGAGGTCTGCGGCTGATGCTGTTTCTGGTTGGCGACGATGCCGACGGAGAAGCCGCCGATGCGCGCGTAGCCGCAGATGAGGGTGCGGCCGTAGTCGGGCCGGTATTCGTCGAACTCGCTGCGGTCGGCGAGGCGGGCGATGACTTCGTGCATGTCGTAGGCGTTGGTCGCCGAGTCGGGATCGATGAGCGCGTAGAGGTCTTGCGCGGGATATTTCGGCGCGTCTTTCTTCTCGTCGAATGGTGATGCGGTCGAATGGGGCTGAAGGCCGCTGGCCGATTCTGCCGACGAGCGAACGCAGCCGAGCGAGGCAGAGATGATCGTTGGGCTCTTTGAAGTCGACGGTGCCGGAGATCTCGGCGTGCATGGTTGCGCCGCCGAGCTCTTCGGCGGTGTATTTCTGGCCGATGGCGGCCTGCACCAGCGCGGGTCCGGCGAGGAAGAGGCCGCTGCCCTCGGTCATGAGCACCGTGTCGGTCATCACCGGGCAGATAGGCGCCGCCGGCGACGCACATGCCCATGATCGCGGTGATCTGCGGGATGCCCATCGCGGACATGACGGCGTTGTTGCGGAAGATGCGGCCGAAATCGTCCTGGTCGGGGAAGACGTCTTCCTGCAGCGGCAGGAAGACGCCGGCGGAGTCGACGAGGTAGATGGTCGGGATGCGGTTTTCGATGGCGATGGTCTGGGCGCGGATGACCTTCTTGGCGGTCATGGGAAAGAAGGCGCCGGCCTTGACCGTGGCGTCGTTGGCGATGATCATGCAGAGCTTGCCCGGCGACGCGGCCGAGGCCGGTGAGCGGTGCCGGCGGCGGGTGCGCCGCCCCATTCCTCATACATGCCGTGGGCGGCGAAGAGGCTGAGTTCGAAGAAATCTGTGCCGGGATCGAGCAGCAGATTGAGGCGTTCGCGGGCGGTGAGGCGGCTCTTTGCTGTGCTGGGACTCGATGGCTTTTTTTCCGCCACCCTGCTGGATCACCTTTGATTCTTCTGCGATTTTTGCGGTTAAGGTTGCCATCGCAGTTGCGTTCTTTTTAGAGCGAGGGCTGTTGGCGTCGAGGCGCGAGGCCAGGACGTTTTTAAGCTGTGCGGGTGTGTTTGCGTCGAGGTTTGCCATGGGCGACTTCCGAAAGATGGAGCATAGCATTTCGGTTGCGCTGCTGATTTGGGTGGTTGTTGCGGCGAGATTTTAGAGCGGTATCGCTGGAGATTTGCCGGCGTTCTTGCGGACGAGAGTTCGCCGGGATCCTTCCTCCCTGCGGTCGTCGGGATGACACTTTTAACTCTTTGGGCGGATGTCGATTTCGGCTGGAAGAGTCGCCGGGTGGAGATTGTCTCAACCTTTTGATGGATAGCAGGCACGACTTCGCACGTCTAGAGTGACTGCTATGGCGATTCCTACCGAAGCGATTGGCAGTATTCCTCGTCCGCAGGCACTCATTGACACGATGGTTTCGTTTCATGCGGGGCGCGTGAGCCGTGAGGCGCTGGATGCCGCTTATGCGTGAGGCGCTGCAAGGATACGATCCAGAGGCTTGAGGAGACTGGGTCGCCGATCTTGTCGGATGGCGAACAGACGAAGCCGAGTTTTGCGACGTATCCGTTGAGCGGGTTGCAGAATCTGGCTGCGGATGGGGCGGTGATTCCTTTTGCCGATGGGCATACGCGGCAGTTGCCGCGGCTTACTGCGGGGCCGTTTCGTTACGCCGTTCATGCGGCTGAATATCTTGATCGCGGCGAAGGCTTATACGCAGAAGCCGATCAAGCAGGCGGTGATTGCGGCTTCGGCTCTAAGCTTGCTTTATCCCGCAGATGGCGTGCCGGGATATTCGCGGGAGTCGTTTTTGGCGGACCTAATCAACGAGGCCGAAGCGGACATTCGCGGCGCGCTGGAGGCCGGCGCGGCAGCGGTGCAGATCGACTTCACCGAGGGACGATTGTCGCTGAAGCTTGATCCGTCGGGCGGATTGTTGCGGAGTTTTGTGGAGTTGAATAACCAGGTGCTGGAGCGGTTCACGGACGAGGAGCGGCGGCGGATTGGGGTGCATGTCTGCCCGGGCGGCGACCAGGACTCGACTCACAGCGCGGATGTGGACTACGCCGGGCTTTTGCCGACGCTGTTTCAGATGAATGTGGGGCGGTTTTATTTGCAGATGGCGAGCGAGCCAGACAAGAGGCGGGTGCTTCGGCTGGTCGGCGAGCTTGTGAAGCCGGAGCAAGTGATCTTCATTGGGGTGACTGATCCGATCCATCCGGTTGTGGAGACGGTGGAGCAGGTCCGAGATCGGATTTTAGAGGCGGCTTCGTTTATCCCGGCTTCGCAGTTAGGAACGACCGATGATTGTGGCTTCGCTCCGTTTGGGGACGACGTTTCGACCTCGCGAGAGAAGGCTTTCGCGAAGATCAAGGCGCGGGTGGACGGGACGGCGCTGGCCGCGAAACAATTGGGATTGTGAATGGTGAGATAATTTAGGCGTCATTTGAGGTGACGCGAGTGCCGTCTGGAAGGCTTTCCGGGTTTCTGCATCATCCGCTTCTGAATCCCTGGGCGCACCGCGGCCATGAGCGCGACTTGTGGCCTGAGACCGTCGCCACGGTTGCGGACTGCCTCAATCTCTCTGGTATGTGGGACAAGAGCCACGCGACGGCTGATTTATATTCCGTGCGCTTCACTTACTGGGTCGATGGGGTGATGCACACGGGTTGCTTCAAGACGCGGACGAAGTATGCGCCTGGCGATACGCTGATGGTGCGGCATGATCCGCAGCATCATGAATGCAACAGCGCCGACCCGATAGAGAAGTTTCGGACGGAGCTGTTGATTGCGGCGGCCGTGGCGTTGATTGCGCTTTATTTTGTCGTTGTGTGGCATCTGTAGCGATTCCGATTCGCGAAGGTGAACATGTTTTTCCTGAGAATCATTTCACTCTTTAGCCTCATTGCGTTGCTGCTTGCGTTCTCTGCGGATGCTCTTCTCTTTGCATCCACTCGCCTCACGGGTGGCTTCGCAATCTTTGCGAAACCTCTTGGCTGGGCAGCGATTTTTTCGGTTATGTGGATAGCGGCTCTGGCCATCGGCTGCCTAGTGGCATGGAAACTGCAGGTTTTCCCGTTCGTCAGATAGCTCAGAGAACGGAATCGGATGATGAAATGCCTGCCAACCCTAGTACTTCCGCGTTTTTCTGCATGGCCTCTAAACAAAATGCGATGTGTTGATCGAGCTCGACGCCGAGGCCGGCTGCGCCGTTGACGATGTCTTCGCGGTGGACTCCTTTGGCGAAGGCTTTGTCTTTCATCTTTTTGCGAACTCCGGCGACCTCGACATCGTGGATTGATTTCGTGGGTTTGACGAGGGAGCATGCGGTGAGAAATCCGGCGAGTTCGTCGCAGGCGAAAAGAGTTTTTTCGAGATGGGAATTGCGCGGCACTCCGGAATAGCTGGCGTGGGAGAGGATTGCGGTGCGAATCTCCTCAGGCCAGCCGAGCTCGGCGAGGATTTTGTTTCCGGCGAAGGGATGGTCGTCGAGCGAAGGGAAGCGTTCGTAATCGAAGTCGTGGAGCACGGCGGTGATTGCGTACTTCTCGATGAAGGCGGCGCGGTCTTCTCCGATGAGGCCCAGCGTATCGGCCTCGCGCTCTCCGTAGGCGCGGACGCAGGTTTCGACGGACAGCGCGTGTTTGCGCAGGCTGGGGGATTCGGTGTATTCGCAGACGATTTGCCAGGCGGCTTCGCGGGTGTAGGGTCCGCTATTTGCGGGGTGTTCAATTTCTGCCATTGTCACTCCAGGTTCTGGATAGTTTCGGGTTTCTTGGGATTATTTTCCGGGATTCTTTGGTTTTCTTAGGCAAGACTCACACTTTTCACTTGACACTTAAGATACTCCACCCGCAAGCTATGGAAGTTAAGTCTTGGGAGCGTGCATACAATGCCGCTTGCGAGCTTTATGGATGCCCCGCTCTGGCCTCCGTCACAATTCATGGCAACTACCCTAGCCAGCCCCGTCAGTATGCCCGAGGCCCGTGCGGTACTGCGATGCGAGCACTGCAGCCTGGTGCAGTTCATGACCACGAACTCCCTCTGCAGACGCTGCCACAGACCACTCGAAATCGATGAACCAGAACCTCTATCGCCCACGCTGGTGGCCGTTTCCGGCCACTCCGGCTCGGACGATGGCGGTCTGCAGGTGGCCCGCGCGGTCCGCGACCTGCGCCTGGAGCGCAACCTGAGCCAACGCCAGCTTGCGGGGCGAATGGGCGTGCCGCGCACTTACATCTCGAAGATCGAGAACGGTAAAGCGACGCCAACGCTTTCTTCTTTGGAGCGGCTTGCCGACGCGCTGGAAGTGGACATCTGCAAGCTTGTTCACGATGCGCGGAGCCGGCGCAACGAAGAGACGGCCAATATCTTTGCAGACCCGTTTCTGGCCGAGATTGCTCCTTTTGTTGCGCAGATGGATGCGTTGCAACGGTCGATCTTCCTGAATCAGGTCCGCGATATGGCGACGGGACGGCGGAAGAGCGCTTAGTCCGCAGGTCAGTGCCGTTGCACTCGCTGCGGCACAATGACCGGCGCGTCCTCTGCCTGTCATCGTCTGTCTGGCGCCGTTTGCGGGGGGCTTGGCCATGTGCTACGTTCGAGAGAACGAGCGAGTGCCGTGCCCAAATCGTCGCCAAGCCGTGTTCATGAGCTGCCTGCCGACGAGCAGGTGGTCTATCGCCGTCTCGATCCAGATCGACTTCCGCAGCATGTCGCCATCATCATGGACGGCAATGGGCGCTGGGCGGGGAAGCGGCTGCTGAAGCGTTTCCTTGGCCACCAGCAGGGTGCTGAAGCTGTTCAATTCGTTGTTGAAACGGCGTCGCGGATTGATCTTCCTTACCTGACTCTCTACGCATTCTCCCTTGAAAATAATCTCAAGCGGCCTAAGTCTGAGGTCAATTTCCTTATGCGGCTGCTGCATTCCTACCTGGGCAGCAATGTGAAGCGGATGAACGATAACAACGTTCGTATTCGCTACATTGGTCGTACGCAGGAGCTGCCTTCGGAAATTCAAGACAAGATGCAATGGGCGGAAGCGCAAACGGCGGCGAATACGGGCACGACGTTGACCCTGGCGTTGAACTACGGCGCGCGCTCGGAGCTAGTCGATGCCTTCCGAGCAGTCTGCGCGGATGTCTCTGACGGCAAACTCGCTATTGGCGACGTCGACGAAGAGGTGATTCAGCGGCGGCTTTATACGGCTGACATGCCTGACCCTGATCTTGTTGTTCGTACTTCGGGCGAGATGCGGATCTCGAATTTTCTGCTTTGGCAGATTGCTTACTCGGAGATTTTTGTCACCGACCGGCTATGGCCGGACTTTCGAGGCATTCATTTGCTTGAGGCGATTGAGGACTATCAGCGCCGGGAACGCCGGTATGGCGGTCTGGGCGATGGGACTGAGTCGGATGATGTCTCGAGTTTGCCGGCGAATGTTTTGGTTCCTCGCTGAGCTCTATCAGCGAAGGTCGTACAGGCGATTGCCCAAAGACTTTGGAGTGCCACGGCGCTTGGGATATCGCCGGGATTCTTCGGCCGATGGCCTCAGAATGACATCTGCTCCTTAATCAACTCAATTTCAATATTTCCAACTGGTAAGGTCTGCTCCGGCGGGTGCGGTTTTCTGGATGCGCTCCATGATCTGTGGCACGTACATCTGGTTGTAGTGGAGGCGGGTGTACCAGTTGGGCTTGGTTGGGTCGCCGTTCCAGCAGTGTTCGGCGCGCGGGCCGTATTTGACCTCGCCGTCGTAGGGCACGCCGTGGCCTGGGGTTCCGGTGGTGTTCAGGAAGTCTTCCATCAGGTAGACGGCGTTGTTGAGGAAGTAGGTGTCGTCGGAGCCGACGTAGATGTGGAGCTTGCCCTGGAGCTTCGGTCCCAGAGTGGCCCAGTCGCGTTGCATGATCGCGTCGAGGTCATAGTGGTCGCGCCAGTAGTCGGCAGTGGTGTGGTCGATCGTGCCGGTTTGCTTGTCGAAGATTGGCTTGGGATAGCCATCGCTGCCGACAGGCGAGTAGACGGCCTGCCAGATATCGAATTGGTCGCCGGAACGGCCCTGGTCGCCGAGCGCGGCCTCATAGGCGATGTTGTCGCGCATGGAGATGAGGGTTTGCCCCAGGTAGTTGCGCATGGCGGGTTGCTCGACCTGTTTGTTCGCGCCCTGGAGGTAGAACATGTTGTCCTGCTTGTAGAGATCGACGGTCATGTAGGCGTGGAAGTCGACGGGGTCGGGGCAGGCGACGAAGGCTCCGTTGTAGTTGTCGGGATAGAACATCTGGACGGCGAGCGATTCCCAGCCGCCGGTTGAGCCTCCGTAGACGAAGTCGGGCCCAGCCCTCGGCCGATGCCGCGAAATTGCTTTTCGATGGCGGGAATCAGCTCAGTTTCGAGCGCATCGCCGTAGGGGCCGAGGTTGGCGGAGTTCACTGCGTAGGAGTCGTCGTAGTAGGGGTTGGCATGGTGGAGTTTCACGATCAACATGCGCGGCCGGTTGGGCGCGACCCAATCCTGGTAGTTCTTGTAGGCCTCTTCCTGCTGGATGCGGTTGTAGCCGGCGAGATGGAAGCGGTCGGAGTAGTCGGGCTTGAGATTCGGATCGGGCGGGGTTTCGCGAAAGTCGCCAAATCTCGATGCGAAATGGTCGTGGAAGACGACGAGGGGATAGTGGGCGTTGGGATGAGTTTCGAATCCTTCGGGGACGAGAACGATTGCTGAGAGATAGACCGGCCTCCCCCAGAATTTTGTCAGCAGCGCGGACTGGATGCGGATGTGGCGGATGTATTTCGTGTCCGGCTCGGGTGGGATCGGCGGCATGATCTGATCGAGCGAGACGGTGATGGGCGCGGCGCCAGGGCCGACGTGGACGACTCGGGGCTTCGACATTAAATTCCCAGGGGCTTCGTTCCACTGCTTGCCTTCGCCGCGGTCGGCGGAGAGCTTGATGGTCGTTCCGTCGGCGCGATGAAAGGTCTCGTAGACATTCAAGACGGCCTGGACGGTGTAGTCGCCGGGCGGCACGTCGCGCAGGTGCGCGCGCGGATAGCCCTGGGCATCGTCGCCGATGGTGATGGGGTCGCCGGGCTTCCAGCCGTCGACGGTGACGCCGAAGACCATTTGCGATTTCGGGGTGTCGTTGATCTGCATCCGCGGCTCTTCGCTGGGGTCGTTGGAGAGCAGCAGCATCAGGCGGCCGTCGAGCGGCTTCGCGGAAGTCGCGGAAGGGAAGCTGATGGAGACGGTTTGGGCGGCGGCTCCGGCGGCGCACAGACCGATGGCGACCGCTAATGCAGGCAGACGATGAAAATTGAGCATACCGGAGTATAAGTCCTTGGCCGGCAGTCTTCAGAATGCTGATGAGTGCCTTCCCTGCGAACCGACTTGCGAGACCATACTTCCAGGTATCGATAGGCCGAGCTAAGCGTTACAGGGCGCCCCACAAGGCGAAACTCGAATCTACTTATCGGCCTTAAGCGGGCGTTCCTTCCACCTTCGAACAAGTCTCTCGAATTCTGAAAGAGAGTCCCTCTCTTGTTTTGCGGTTGTTTGCAGAGTCCAGATGGCGATGATCGCGGAACTAGCCAAGATTAAGTTCTGAAATCACACATCGCTAAACACACTGTACCACCTGCGAATCTCCTGGGCGGTACATGCGGCTTGCTGCACATCCACGATTAATCTACGAGGCCATCGCGAATCATATTGCTTCCTTTGAAGACCGATCCAACTCGACTCGGCCTTTTGAAAATTATATCAGGATAGATAAAGTGCGCTCCATGACCCTCTAACGCGAAGCTGATTCGCTTCCGGGCACGAGAATTCTTTCCGGCGCGTCGACTTTCGTCCCGGGTGCGCTCACTTTCACCTTGAGCGTCTGGAGTTGGGGCTTGTTGCCGGGTTTGGCTAGAATTCCGAGTTCATACTGGTTTTTGAGCCGCGTCGAGAGGTCATCGAGGAAGGGCGTGAACGAGACGGGATTGCCGAAGCCCTGCCAGTAGGCGCGGCCTCCGGTGCCCTGCGAGACCAGGTTCAGGTAATTCTGAGCGCCGGCTTCGGTCCACTGGCTGTTGTCGAAGCGGCCTGTATTCCGATAGAAGATCGAGTGCACGATGACGCCGGCTTTTTGGGCGTCGGTGATTGCGGCCTGGACATACGGGTCGTTCGGGTCGTAGCTGCGACCGTAGTAGAGGTCGACGCCATCGGTGATCATCAGGACCTCGCGGCGATCGGTCGTGTTGCTGGAGGGCCAGTTTTTCACCAGGTCTGAGAGGCAGAAATACGGGCTGGCGCTGCTGCCCGGGGCGCCTGAGGTCAGGCGAAAGGCACTGGCTGCGAGATTATGGTCGGGAGTGATGTTCTGGGCCATCACGGCGCGTCCGTTCTGCATATAGGCGATGCCGACTTCGGCCCCATCGGGGAGGGTCTTCACGAAGTTCTGCAGGTCTTTGTACTGCAGGCTTAGGCTGCTTCGCGCCGAGCCGTCGATGAGGACGACAATCTGCAGGCCGGATTGCTCGCCGCGCAGAGGCGTCCAGTTCGTGATCTTGGCGCTCTTGCCGCCTACGTTGGCTTGAACCTGTGACAGAGGGATTGTGAGTATTTGATCGCCGCTCTTGGGCATCACGGTGACGACGGTCTGGGTTTGCACGCCGTTTTGTGCCAACAGGGGAAGGGCCGCCATCAGGCAGCCGGCCAGCAATCCGCTGGAAATGCGATGAAGCTTGGACATAAATACCTCAGCCTTTATAAACCCGGCAATTGGTTAGACGTCGCGGAGGGAGCATTCGATCCTTATCCGCGCTCTGTGTTCGCTGCCTGAGGCATGTATGCTTTTCAGGAGATGAAGAGAATCGTAACAGCAGCGGTGTTGATTCCGCTGGTCTTGTTGTTGGTGCTGAAGGGGCACTTCTGGCTGCTGATCGTGGCGGCGGCACTCGTTGCGATGGGCGCTGCCTGGGAGTTTATGGCTTTGGCCGACGCGGGTGGCGCGAAGGTGCCGCGCGTTCTGGTGCTGGTTGGGATTGCTGTTCTCTTTGGCTGCGCGTTTCGGAACGCCGATCTGATTGGGCCGGCGATTTGTGCCATCGGGCTGCTTTTGTTCCTGGTGTGCGTCTTTCGCTCGCCGCTCGACCGGGTGTTGCGGGACACGGCGTCGTCGCTCTTTTGCCTCGTCTATATCGGCTTCACGCTGTGCACGCTGCCTCTGATCGGCGCTCAGGAGGGCGGGCCTTCGCTGTTGCTGCTGTTGTTGTTCGTTGTGTGGTGTGGCGACATTGCCGCTCTGTATGTCGGCAAGAGCATTGGCCGAAGCGGAAGCTTGCGCCGAGGTTGAGCCCGAACAAGACCTGGGAGGGGACTTTTGCCTCGGTGGCCGGGAGCGTGTTGATCACTCTCGTCTTGATTGGGCTGGCGAGATACCTGACGGGGCGGGGGATCGATCTGATTGCCTATCCGGGTTCGGTGTGGAATTGGCTGTTGCTGGCGGTGATTCTTAATGTTGCCGCGCAGCTTGGCGATCTGGCGGAATCGGCGTTGAAGCGTGGCGCGGGGGTTAAGGATTCCGGCACGTTGCTGCCGGGGCATGGGGGCGTGCTGGATCGCATCGATGCGCTGCTGCTGGCTGCTCCGGTGCTTTGGTACGCTCAGTTGTTCAAACAGTGGTTCTAGGGCGAGAGCCTGGTTGGTGTGACTTGCGAAGTGGGTCTCTGTAGGCTTTGTTCCGAGGGGAAAACGCCTGCAGGGGGCGCGCCTGGCTCTAGCTATCCAGACTTTTGCTCTAGTCCTGTAAGATTCTCAACAGCCTTGAAGCAGATCGCCATTCTCGGTTCGACCGGCTCGATCGGGCAGAGCACCCTTTCCATCATTGAAAGCTATCCGGAGCGGTTTGCTGTGGCCTCGCTGGCTGCGGGGCGCAATGTCGACTCCGCCTTGGAGCAGTGCCGGCGGTGGAAGCCGAGCCTGGTTTCGATGGCTTCGGAGGAGCTGGCTGGAGAGCTTCGTTCGAGGTTGAAGGCGGCTGGAATCTCCGGGACCGAAGTCGTGTGGGGAAGAGCGGGTACCGTTGCTGTGGCGACGCTGCCGACGGTCGATTTTGTGGTGTCGGCGATTGTCGGTGTGGCGGGGCTGGAGGCGACTTACGCCGCAGTCCAGGCCGGGAAGGCTGTGGGCCTGGCGAACAAAGAGGCCATGGTGGCGGCGGGGGAGATTCTTACCCGCGAAGCTCGTGCTGCGCAATGTGCCGTTGCTCCCTATCGACTCAGAGCACAATGCCATTCACCAGTGCATGCGGGGTGGGAGGCGGGACGAGGTGCGGCGGATCTGGCTGACGGCTTCGGGCGGGCCATTCCGGACGCTGCCGCTGGCGAAGTTTTCGGAGATCACCGTCGCGCAAGCTTTGAAGCATCCGACATGGAACATGGGACGGCGGATCACGATCGATTCCGCGACGATGCTGAATAAGGGCCTGGAGGTGATCGAGGCGTGCCGGCTTTTCGACATTCCGCCGACTGAGGTGCGGGTGACGATTCATCCGCAGTCGACGGTCCATTCTCTGGTCGAATTTATTGACGGCAGTATTTTGGGACAGATTTCGGTGACCGACATGCGGCTGCCGATACTCTATGCGATGACTTATCCGGATCGAATCGACGCAGGGCAGGCGAGTGGCCTGGGCTTTGACATGACGAAGCTGGGGCAGCTTGAGTTTGAGACGCCGGATTTTGAGCGGTTCCCGTGTCTTCGACTAGCCTATGAGGCGGCACAGCTTGGCGGCGCTCACTGTATTGCGCTCAATGCGGCCGACGAGATCGCGGTCGAGGCGTTTCTGGCGGGGGACATCCACTTTACGGACATCCCGCGTACAATAGAAGCAGTGCTTCAAGCGACTTCCGAGTCCCACCCAGGGTCTATAGAGGATGTGCTGGCGCTCGATGAGCATGCCCGGGAGGTTTCCCGTAGTTGGCTGGCGAGATCCTCGTTGAGCAGTGCGGGTCGCATTCATGCCACGTGATGGGGCATGGTAATTGGCCGGCTGTGATGCGTGTCCGGTGATTCTTTTCGTTCAGAAAGTCTTCGTTCAGGAAGTCAAGGTTCCCTCAATAATGCCATTTGCAATCAACGCAATCCTCGCAACTCTGGTCGTGCTCGGCATCATGGTGCTGGTGCACGAGTTTGGACATTTTGTCGCGGCAAAGTTCTTTGGAATTCGGGTCGAGGTCTTCTCGATCGGCTTTGGCAAGCGCCTGTTTGGCTTTAAGCGCGGCGATACCGATTACCGGATCAGCCTGGTTCCGCTCGGCGGCTATGTGAAGATGTCGGGCGAGACGGCCGGCGACGGCGTGCCGCTGGTGAGCGAAACTGCAGCTGAATTGCTGCCCGTACCGGGGGACACTGATCCTGGCGATTTCACCAATCATCCGCGGTGGCAGCGAGTGATTATCGGCCTTGCCGGGCCGTTTGCGAACTTTATCCTGGCCTTCCTGCTTATGACCGGGCTTTACATGATGCACAACGAGGTCCCGACCTTTTATTCGCAGTCGGCGATCGTGGATTCGGTGGCGGCGAATTCGGCTGCCGCGAAGGCAGGCATTCAAGCCGGCGACAAGATTGTGCAGTTCGACAATGAGAAAAATCCCACGTGGGAGCAGGTCGACATCCGCGCCGCTCTCGATGCGAACTCGACGATTCCGGTGACGGTGGAACGCGCGGGGCAATCGATCCAGACCAGTCTTTCCATTCAGAACCCTCGGAACAGCGATGACTTCGACTCGACCTCCCTTGGGTTGTTGCCCAAGGTACAAGACCATCCCCTGCAAGTGGACGTGGTTGAGCCATCGATGCCGGCGGAAAAGGCCGGGTTGAAGCCCAAGGACATCATCGCCGCCGTTGACGGCCATACCTTCACCTATGTTGCTTCGTTTGTGGCTTACCTGCAGCAGACGGCTGGAAAGCCAGTCGACCTGACGGTGCTTCGCGGCGGCGAGACGCTCAACATCACCGTGAAACCGGTGCTCGCGGAGAATGGCAAAGGGCACGATAGTTACCAGATTGGTTTTGCCGCCAGCAGGCCGCCCTATACGGTCGAGCAGCTTGCGCTGCCGGAAGCGGCGCGGCGGTCAGCGGTGTTTAACCTGCATAACTCGGGTTACATCATTGAAGTTCTACGGAAGCTCTTTACGCATCGGTCTGAGGTGCAGAATTTGAGCGGCCCGATCGGCATTGCCCGCGAGACGGGCGAGGCGATCTCGATGCCGGGATGGCAGCCGATTATCGGGTTGATGGCGTTGATCAGCCTGAATCTTGGCATCTTCAACCTGCTGCCGATTCCGATCCTCGATGGCGGGATGATCCTGCTGTTGCTGGTTGAGGGCATCATGCGGCGCGACCTGAATCAGGAGTTCAAGGAGCGGATTTACCAGGTCGCTTTTGTGGTCCTGATCCTCTTTGCGGCCTTCGTTATGTTCAATGACATTACAAGGTTGCCGATCTTCTCCAAGCTGAAACCTTAAGAATCTCCGCGTCTGGCGCAAGGCTGTAGCTGCGCTGGGCGCGTCCCATCTTCTTCGCTCCGGGTGATTGATGACTGTTGTGACTCCGCCGTCCCGCACGACCCTTCGTGTCCGCTACGCCGAAACCGACCGGATGGACGTGGTCTACTACGCGAATTTTTTGGTCTGGTTTGAGATCGCTCGCGTGGAACTGCTGCGCCAGCTTGGCTTCGATTACAAGAAGATGGAGACCGAGGACGACATCATGTTGCCGGTGGTCGACGTCGCTTGCCGCTACAAGGCTCCGGCGCATTACGACGACCAAATTGTGATCGAGACGAGAATTGCGGCGATGCGGACGTCGATGATGAAGTTCACCTATGAGGTCTATCGTGCAGGTGATCCAGCCGAGGACGGCAGCCTTACTGCAGGCAAGCTGCTCGCCTCTGGTGAGACGACGCATGTGATTGTGGGCTATGGCATGCAGAAGACGGTGCTGCCGGAGAAGTATGCGCGGGTGATCCGCGCGAAGCTGGGTCTGTCTTCGGAAGAGGAAGAGGCCTGAGCGGAAGACGAAGAGGGTTAAGGCCGGATAAATTTCGGAACCCTTCCTTCCACTTTGCCGTATACGATTTCTGGGGTGTCCTTCTATGCGTCGTCTCGTTACCTTTGTTGGGGTATTGACCCTGGTTGTTGTGTTGGCATCTGTCGCCGGAAGTCACGATCATGCCTACGCTGCGCAAAACGCGAACTGGAGCACCGGCGCGTGCGGCAGCGATGAGGGCAATACTCATAATTCGTGGTGGGGGCATCAGGAGCGGGTCTGCGAACTCCGGACCGCGACCATCAAGCTCGGTGGCCAACGTCTCGGAGTCAAGGGCGAGAACGGCGGGATTGAGGTCTCCGGCGAGGACCGCAGCGATGTGCAGATCGAAGCTCGGGTTGAGGCCTGGGGCAGCTCTGAGTCCGATGCTAAGGACATTCTGAAGAAAGTCACGATCGAGACATCGGGCGATAACGTTCGGGACAGCGGCCCTCACTTTCATTTTGGTAGTTCCGGGTATGGCGTGAGCTATAAGATCCGTGTTCCGCGACGCCTCGCGGTTGATCTGAAGAGCGAAAACGGCGGCATTGACATTGCTCACCTTGAAGGGGAGATCCGTTTCGACACCACGAACGGCGGCGTTGGTCTCGACGACCTTGCCGGCGATGTACGCGGGTCGACGACGAATGGCGGCCTGGATATCACGCTCAGCGGGAAATCCTGGCGTGGTCAGGGCCTCAATGCCGAGACTACTAATGGTGGCGTTTCGCTGAAGATACCTGAGCATTATTCCGCGCATCTGGAGACGGGCACGGTGAACGGCGGAATTTCGCTGAATTTTCCGATCACGATTCAGGGAGACATCAAGAACAGTCTCTCTACCAATCTTGGCAGCGGCGGGGCCACTATCCACGCCGAAACGACCAACGGCGGCGTGGAGATCGATCGGGCGCGTGGAGCGGAGTAGGGTCGCTCAGACGCTGGTCGTGCGAACGAATAATCCTGGTTTAGCGAGCAACTTACAATCGGCGAACCATCTGGCCGGCGAGTAGTTGTGCGCAAGAAAAGGCCGCTTACGTGGCCGATCCAACCTGACATTCCCGCTTCGAGCGCCGTTGCAACGACGTTGTGCCGTGAACGCCACCCCATGGCGAGACGAGGAGACGACGACTCGGCCTTTTTCCGCTGGACTGAAATTTCCGCAGACTGTACGATCGTGCCCTGGAAATTTATTACTTCGTCATTGTCATCGCTGATACGATCAGTTCCCGAGAGTCACTAACGATTTAGCTGGCTGCGGCCCTGTATCGGCGTCCCTGACTCGACCGGTTCTCGCCAGAGTCCAGAAGTCCCCCAAAGGAGTACCTCCATGAAGACCTTCGCTCGCTGCAAGGCTGCGCTTGCCGTGTTCACCCTACTCGCCCCAGTCTTTGCATGCGCGCAAAACACGGTGCTCGTCGGCGACACCCAGATCAATAGCGCGGCTTCTACGACGAACTATGCCAAATCGACGACGCTGCAGGTAGGCGGCGGTTATTCGACGCTGCTCTTGTTCGATATCTCCTCGATGCTGCCGACTGGAACCACGGCGGCGCAGGTGGAACATGCCAACCTGATCATCTTTCCGAATACGGTGACGACTGCGGGCACTATCAAGGTCGATCGGGTGACGAGCAGTTGGTCGGAGGGCGCGGTGACTTATGCCACGAAGCCGACAACCACCACGACCGGGGAGGCGACTGCCTCTATCAGCGGGGCGGATAAGTATGTGCAGATTTCGTTGACGGGAATCGTCAAGAGCTGGGTGGGGACGCCGTCGGGCAATTATGGGGTCGAGCTTTTTTCGAGCGGCGGCAACCTGCTGATGGACAGCAAGGAAAACACCAGCACGAGCCATAACGCGATTTTGCTGATCACACTGAGCAGCCCAGCCGGGCCGCCTGGGGCGACGGGAGCGACGGGGCCTGCGGGACCGGCTGGTCCCACCGGACCCCAAGGGCCTAGAGGCGCGACCGGGCCTGCTGGCAGCGTCCCGGCGAACCTTACTGCGCTATCGGGGCAATTGAGCACGACAGGTGGAGTGGCTTACCTGGGGAGCGACAGATTCGCGTACGGTGTGACTTGTCAGATCGGCGACACGATTCTTTCTGTCAACGGCTATGGGGGCGGCAACGCGCTGCCGGCGGATGGAAGATTGCTCCCGATCCCACCGTATACAGCCATCTTTACTCTTATCGGCACTAACTTTGGGGGAAATGGGACTACCAATTTTGCTTTGCCCGACCTACGAGCATTTGCGCCGAAGGGAATGGAATACTCCATCTGCGTCTATGGAACTTTTCCCTCGGAAAATTAGGGAGTCGAACGGGCGGGCGCCCGGGCGCCCGCCGAATTATCGCCGCACCTTGATGCCCGGCAAATGCCTCTGACCAGGGAGCTACTCACCGGCCCTAAGCGCAACTCTGAGTCAATGAATCAAAAAGGAGTTCCTCCATGAAGACCTTCGCTCGCTATACGGCCGCCCTATCGTTGCTTACTTCCTGCGCGTTATTTGCCCAGCACACGGTGCTTGTTGGCGACGTTCAGATCAACAGCGGCGCTACTACGACGAATTACGCCAAGTCCACCACGCTACAGGTAGGCGGCGGTTATTCCACGCTGCTGCAGTTTGACATCTCTTCGATGCTGCCGGCGGGGACCACGGTGTCGCAGGTGGAGCACGCGAACCTGATCATCTTTCCGAATACGGTGACGACTGCGGGGACGATCAAGGTCGATCGGGTGACGAGCACCTGGTCTGAGAGTGCGGTGACCTATGCCACGAAGCCGACGACTACGGCGACCGGTGAGTCCACGGTGTCGATCAGCGGCGTCGATAAGTATGTTCAGATTTCGCTGACGGGAATCGTGAAGAGCTGGATCGGGACGCCGTCGAGCAATTACGGTGTGGAACTGTTCTCCAGCGGCGGGAACCTGCTGATGGATAGTAAGGAGAACACCAGCACCAGCCATGACGCTATCCTGCTGATCACGCTCACGAGTCCGGCTGGACCTGCTGGGCCTCAGGGCGCAACGGGAGCCACGGGGCCGGCTGGGCCGAAGGGCGCGACTGGGGCGACTGGACCGCAAGGGCCATCTGGTTCTCTGACACTGCCTTATGCGGGTTCGGGGACAGGTAACGGCAAACCCGCTTTCTCGGCGACCAACAAGGGCGTCTACACGAATAGCGCTCCCTACACTCCGGATGGGATTGTGGGCTACGGCGGCGCATCCGGCACGGTCAACTACAGCTTCGGCGGCGTCGGTGTGGTTGGCTATGGTGGAGCGGCGACGGACAGCGGCACACAGAGTACGTTCGGTGGGGTGGGAGTCATCGGTCATGGCGGATCGGGAAATCCCAGTGGGAACAGCAGCGACGGGGGCTTTGGCGGCGAGTTTTATGGCGGTGATTCGGGAGGGGGCGCCAGCGGCTTTGGCGGCGACGGCGTGGTCGCCTACGGAGGAAGCCCAAACGGCATTGGACTCTATGTCTATTCAGCCGGCCAGTCGACTGCGAATACGGGTGCGGTCATTATCGGTGCGGTCGACATCTATGGGGCGCTGTACAAATCTTCGGGTGCGTTCAAGATCGATCATCCGGTTGACCCTGGAAATAAGTATCTGGTTCATTCCTTTGTCGAGTCGCCGGACATGATGAACGTTTACAACGGCAATGTTGTCACCGATGGAGGAGGAACGGCGATCGTAAATCTGCCAGACTGGTTTGAATCGCTCAACCGCGATTTTCGTTACCAGCTCACGGCAATCGGGCAGCCTGCGCAGGCCTGGGTCGCCTCCAAAGTGACGAACAACAAGTTCGTCATTCGGACCGACAAAGGGGGAGTTGAGGTTTCGTGGCAGGTGACGGGAATTCGCCAGGATGCGTGGGCGAATGCGCACCGGCTTCCGACCGAGGTGGAGAAGAGCGATGCGGAGAAGGGGCACTTTATTCATCCGGAACTCTTTGGACATGCCGGCGAGGCGAGCATTGCCGATGTTAACCGCACGCGCGCAGCGAAACCGCAGGAATAGGCTGCTCTCCAACGATGGGGGAGAGACTATGTGTTGAGTTGGTCTCTCCGCTTATTCCCCGATCAGGTGGAGGGCGATCTCTCGCCGGTGAGGGCGTGTGCGGTGTTCGAAGAGGTAGATGCCTTGCCATGTGCCCAATGCGAGGTTGCCATCGATACGGGTATCGATAGCTGCACTTGGGTGAGGGCCGTCTTCAGATGCGCGGGCATATCGTCGGGCGCCTTCGGAGTTGTGTTTGTACGGGCCATTCTCTGGCGCGAGACGATTGAAGTAGGCTTCGATGTCGCTGCGTACTGTGGGATCGGCATTCTCCTGGATGAGGAGCGAGGCTGAGGTATGGCGGCAGAAGACTGTCAGCAGACCGGTTTGGATTCGCTGCTGCCGGACCCATTCCTCAATGGGCGATGTGATCTCGTAGAGGCGTTGGCCTCGGGTTGAAATTTCGAGAGTGTGGGCGGACTGCTTCATGTATTGTCACTTTGGAACGAGGATTCGGGGAGAAAGCCTACACCCTGTTTCGTTCAATAAGCTTTGACTTTCACCTTTACCCACTTTCCCTCGGGAGGGAAGAAGATTCCGAAGAAGGTTTCGTCGCCGTTGAGGAGGCGGCTTGTCTGCCACTTGCCGTCTACGAAGACTCCTTCTTCTGCGGAAAGAAACTGAGCCTTCCGCAGCTCGGAGCCACGGCGGGGCAGGAAGCGCACGAGCGAATCGAAGCCACAGATGAGGAATTCGTCCGGGCGCGAGCTCGGCGACCATCGCCCTTCCTGTTTTGTTCTTAGTGCCGCTGCCGAAGAGGCCGCCGTAGCCTGGTTTCGGCGTCCCGAAGGTCACGACCGAATCGAACTTCGGAAAGGGCAGCCAGAGATCGGTGATCTGGTCTTCTTCGACTGCTACCTGGATCGCGTTCTGCTTGCTGCAGGCGGACTGATTTCGCTGACTGCTGGAGCGAGCAGCTTGAAGTTTGCCGCAAGCCCTGCGAAGAGGTCTTCCTGCTTGATCGAGGAGTCGGCCTGCACCTTGGCGTCGAGGCCAAAGGGTGCGAAGGACAGCGAGTGATACTCGCCGATGGCATAGAACATGTAGCGCGCGCCCAGCGGGCCGAGGATGGTTTCGGGCACAAACAGCGGGTTGTCGGGCCGGCTGTACTTGCGCAGAATGTCGCGATAGCCGACGTAGTCGAGGACATAATTGTCGGGCGCGATGGCGTCGAGCGATGGCGTGTTGGCCTTCCAGAGGTCGAGGACGTTCGATGTCGCGCCGCCACTTGGATAGGCGTCGCCGGGGCGCTCGAAGGTCTTGCGTTCGCGCAGCCATACATTCACATACATCGGCAACGGGTATTGCGCCTTGCCGGCTGCGGCCACGGTGTTGATGTAGGTGGAGATGTAGTAGGCGGCAAAAGCTTCGTTGGCTTCTTCGGGGCCGAAGACGTCGAGCCACGTTCCGGGCTTCTTTTTGAGCGCCTGGGTCAGCGCGGCCGGAACTTGTCCGGCGAAGAGACGGTTTGCTTCGGGCGAGTAGTCGCGGTCGCTCTCAAGCGAACCCGGTTCGTTCTCGACCTGGATCATGATGACGGTGTGCTGCTCGGAGTCGACCTCCTTGAGGTGCCGCATCAGCGCGGCAAAGGCATTGGCATCGGCGGTCCGGGTGGATTCGGCGATCGGCGAGAGGACGCGGATCTGGTCGCCGGCGCGGTCGCGCATTCGGGGAAAGCGGGTCGTGTCGTCCTTGACCCATTGCGGCGCGTAGTCCATCTCGCCGTTCTTCCAGGTGGCGAACCAGAGGAGCACAAGGCGGAGGTTGTTCTTGCGTGCGCCATCGAGGATGCGGTCGACGGAGGCGAAGTCGAACTTGCCCGGCTGCGGCTCGATGACCTCCCAGTAGACGGGAATCTCGGCAGTGTTGGCATGGAGCTCCTTGTAGAGCGGCCATGCTTTCTCTAGTTGCTCGGGCCATGCGGAGGAGTTTCGCACCTGCGCGCCGAGAATGAAGTACGGCTGGCCGTCGACCATCAGGCGGTAGGATCCTGTGGGGGTCTTCTCGACGTGAGGCAATTCACTGGCGGACAGGAGCGAGGTATAAGCGAGGACAAGCAGCAGAAGTTTTCGCATAAGAATTTTGTGATGAGGATACGCTACCGGATGCGGCCTGAGAAGGCGATAGCTATAACTGCGAACCGGGTCGTCGGTGGTGTCTGAAGAGCCAGAGATGGCGACGTGTGCCCGGCAAAGAATGGATGTGAAGGCAGGGGCGAATCATGCGCGCTTTCGAGGGCGAGTTTCTTTTCATTAGGACGGCGCTATCGATCTTGATCTCCTGGGATTGGTTGGGGGCTCGGATACGAGAGCTTACTGATCGGTTTCTTTTTGCCGGCGATTATCTGGGTCGCTTCTCCGCGTACCTGTTCGTAGCTTGGTTCTGCGTTGTAGAAGCCATAGCTTGTGTGGGCGTCCCTGGCATAGCCGTCGAGAGAGAACTGCCGCCCACCGGCCGCAGCTTCCTTCGGATGTTGCTTTTGCCATGCCGGCTGTTCCAACGCATCGGACTCCAGGGTTACGCAGAAGATCTCTATTCCTGCGCTGTTGAAGACTTTAAATCGATAACGCTCGCCGTAGTACCCCTGAATCTTGGGAAATTCTGCAACCTCAACCTTCTTGCCTTCCACGTCAAAGGTGTCGAAGACATAGTTGAAGGTGTCGGGAAGCTTCCCCGCAGCCGCGAGTTGCTCGATATGCTTGCGTAGTTCGTCACGTTCGGGAGTCATGCCGGCGATTGTATATGTCCGCATCAAGGCGCTCAGGTTGTGGTACTCGTCCGGATGCAGTTCCAGTGCATGCTTGTAGGAATCAATGGCGGCGGGATAATCCTTCAGGTAAAAAGAGCAACGCCCGGAGACATTGTAGGCAACAATGTCGCTTGGATCGATCGCCAACACCTGGCGAAAGATGGCAAGGGCCCCCGCATAGTCGCCTTGCTGGTATGCGCCCATTCCTCGTTTCCGCAGATCGTTGAGGTCCGTGGTTCCGGGAGCAGCGTCCTGGATCCGGGGCGAGCTTTCTGCTGCCCGGACGAGGAAGGTGCGCGTCGAATTGGAATGTCGAAGTGGGATTCCGTCACCCACACAGTACGCGGGCAGCGCAAAGGTGAGGCTTGTAATCAAAATGGGGGCGCATTTGTGCACGATTGCACCTCGAGCTTTCGGAGGCGTAGTGTAGCACGCCGGCAATGCGTTTGAGCTGTGGACTAACATGCCGGACTTCGACAGCCTGTGAAGCCATATTGGTCAGGATGAGAAAACTGGGCCTGCGGAGGAGCGTCGCACCAACGCTCGATCATTCGTGCGCCCTTGCTGGAAGGTTGGCTATGCGTCCTGCCTGCGTTTCCGCGTGGAATTTTTCGGTACGTCCGTGAGGCGCTGCGACAGACCGTTCATAAAGCGGGAGCAAAACTGGCTTTGCGTTAGACTTCGCCTATGCGAAAAAAGTGGCGACAGGTCCCCGGTAAATGCACGTGGCTCACTCTCTGCGCGAGCCTTTGTTTTGCACAAGCTACGATTGGCTGTTCTCCGCATGCGAAATTGACCGCACCCATCCGCTCGATTTCCTGCGTTGCTGACACCTATTTCTATGTAAAGGCCGACTCTGCAAACAAACATGAAACACTGATGGCCCGCAAGCGGACCGAAGCGATGGGCCGCAAATTGCTGGACCTCGAAAGTCTGATGCCTGGTAAGCATGCGTCAAACGTCGAGATTCAACCGTCCGGAGACGGTAAGTATGTCGCGATCGGTGTCTCGCAGGCCCACGACGGATATTCGATTCGTGTCCTTGATGTAGCTACAGCGGCCCTGCTCCCCGATTCAATCGTGCGCAGCTTCGATGGAGACGCGAGTTGGAGTGACAGCAACACCACCTTTTACTACAGACAATTCCAGGCGGTCCCCAGTGGGGCCTCGCGTGACGCGATTTTCACGAATATGCGGGCCTATTTACACAAACTGGGCGACGATCCGAGCTTGGATAAGCCGGTATTCGGCCCCGATATAAATCCAGAGCTGCATTTGCCTGTCGTGGGCGCGGTAAACGCCTTTCCGCTGCCTGGCACGTCCCTGCTGCTCGGGGTTCAATCCAGAATCAGCGAAGGAGTTGGATTCCTTCTGGGTAAACGACACCCACAATTCGGGCGGCCAATGGAGGAAGGTGATCGATCATACCGACGAGGTACTGTTCGAATTCTCTTCTCAAGGCACCGCGTTCTATTTCATTACGCGGCGGAACGCTCCCAGCGGACACCTGATGGAACTCGACGCAGCCCACGAAGACATCACAAGTGCGCGCGAAATCTTCCCCGCCTCCGACCTGCAGCTTACCGATCGCAACCGCGACGGTGTGGTATTGCGCTAAGGATGCACTCTACGTCTACGGCCATCGTAAAGACGTCTCAGCTCTGATTCGCGTGCCCTACGACGATCCAGCGCACAGCATAGAGATCGCGCTTCCCTTCGCAGGCGTGATTGCAGACGCTTCAGGCGACTCTCGCGTGCCGGGGGTGGTCTTTTCGCTGGCGGGAGTGGCGCATCCCTTTACCGTATATGAATATGACCCGTCGATGAAGCGGGTTGTCGACACGCAGCTGGCGCAGTGAAATGACCAGATCAATCCCGTCTCATTTGATCAGCGGCAAACTGGATCGTTTTTTCAGCCCGCTAGGGAGCATCCGCGCGGCCCCTGAGCGACGCCGCCTCTGTCAACTGCCTGATAATTCGGAAAATCGCACAAGTGGTTTGGGGAGCTGTCGCAAACGGGTTTCCGGAAAGTGCGTCGATCTGGTGCGCATATAGGCGCTGGCCGGGTTGCGATTTCGAGGATGTGAGCTGACTGATTCAATGATCGATTGGCTCGATTGGGAATAAGGTTTCGGGCAAGAATCCCCCATCTCAAAGGGGAGATGGGGGAAAGCAGATTACGCGCATTGGTTGGGAACTCAATACTGGGCCGCCGGGCCGGGGAGCTCCGCCCGACCGTTCTGTTGTTGGTGGGCCTCCGCCGGAATCCTGCCCATGCGTCCTGCCTGCGTTTCCGCGTGGAATTTCTCGGTGACGTCCGTGAGGCGCTGCGCCTCGAAGCCGCGGCGCTTGGCGACGATTCGGTAGTCGAAGCTGAGCGAAGAAGTGCCGCCGCCTGATTCGCGGACTTCGAAGCTGGTGGCGGTTTTGTGGGTGACGTAGAGCCCTTTCGAGTCGCCATTGGGAGTGAGGAAGATGTGATAGTCGGCGGACTCGCTGACGGTCTGGGCGAAGCTGGAGTCGATGCGGACGACTGCCACTCCGTCCTTGATCTCGGCCGAGCCGAAGTCTTCCATACAGTTTTCCGGCGAGTGGACGGCGTAGGTCTCGACCATGCGAGCACCGCCGCCGGTGGCCACCAGGGTCTTTAACTGGCCGGTGCAGGTAAGATTGCCGCCGCTGCCAAAGCCACAGGTGCCGCGGGGCGTCGAAGCGGAGATGACGTTGAAGAGCGAATCTGCGACGCTACCGGATAAATTGACGGCTGCGAGAGTGGAGCGGGTCTCTGAATTGTTGAAGAGGCTGGCCGGACTCCAGTGACGGTTTGTGTACAATTTCTGACAGGCGTTGAATGTTTCTATGTGTGTGAAAACAAAATACCGCGCCGGCATCCGGGACTCTGACGATGGATCGTGACGAGGGAGATAGCGGAAAATCGGCGTTGAGTTTGGGGGCGAGGAGGATTGAGCAGTTTTGAACAGATGCAAGGCCACGCAACCTGCAATCATCGCGGGGATGAAGGTGAAATCTGTCTCCGCCGCTGCCGATGACATCGCGGACAGCGATTCCAGATATGATTGCGACTGAAGCGCCTGTACTCTTCGGCCGAGAGGAAGTTCACAATCGAAAGCGAGACCGTGACTCCTCCGCCGCCGTTGCAGTTTGATAGTGCGCGGAACAATCAGCCCAGCAAGAATCGCTTGAACTGGTCGATCGCGCCTGTTCTGATGTTGTTTCACGTCGGTGCAGTGGCGGCGCTTTTCTTCTTCACTTGGAAGCGGGCTGTTCGTCGCGATCTTTTTATACTGGGTGACCGGCGGCTTGGGACTCGGCATTTGTTATCACCGGCTGCTCACCCATCGCTCTTACGCGACACCCAAGTGGTTTGAGTACTTTCTCACGATTTGCGGCGTGACGGCTTTGGAAGGCGGCCCTCTGCTATGGGTGGCCACCCATCGCAGGCATCACCAATTCGCGGACAAGGAAGGTGATCCGCACTCTCCACGCGATGGCAAGTGGTGGGCGCATGTGGGCTGGATTTTAGTTGGCAATGCATTGCGCCAGGACGTTTCAACGCTCAAACGCTACGTCCCCGATCTGGCCGAGGACAGTTTCACGTCTGGCTCACGAAGTACCATCTCGTGCCAACGGTTATCCTCGGATCGCATTGTTCGCTATCGGCGGATTCCAGTTTGGTGCTGTGGGGCATTTTCTTGCGAACGGTCGTGGGACTTCATGCGACGTGGCTCGTCAACTCGGTCTCGCATATTTGGGGGTCGCGCCGCTTTGAGACCCGAGATGCGTCAACCAATAATTGGTGGGTGGCGCTGTTGAGTTTCGGAGATGGGTGGCATAACAACCATCACGCCTATCCGGTTTCGGCGCGGCACGGGCTGAGGTGGTATGAAATCGACTTCAACTGGTACACCATTTGGATGTTCAAGCAGCTCGGACTTGCGTCCCATATCCACGAAGCCCCGCTCGCGGCTCGTACGGACGCCAAGCTGACTTAGCCGGGATCTTCGGCCCGGAAGCTCCATATGAACGCACTGGAGATGTCGCTTGCGTTGTTTTTCCGTGCGCGCAGACCATCGGCGCCGATGGGGACACCATTCCCCTGTACTACGGGGCAGCCAACTCTTGCATGGCTCTGGCTACCGGCAGCATTTGCAAGCTTCTCTCGTGGCTGGATGAGAACTCCACCACCGGACTTCTAAGCGCCTCTTAGCTTTTTTCGTTAGACCATGAGGAACAACCTGAATGGCCATTGCCGGTCTGAATTGGCCCGGGCTCTTTCCAAGAATTCTTTGGATGCACCGACAGTGCCCACTCTGTAGCTCGGTGCAATTCCAGCCGGCTGAGGCCGAGGCTCTCGACGCAGTGTTTGGAGTATTCGGGTTGAGGCCCGTCCGCTGTGTGAATTGCTGGCGGCGATACTACTGGTTTGCGGTCAAGTAATTTGTTCGCAGCGGTTTTGAACCGACGGGAAGTGACCGATCCACTATCCGGATGATGCCTGTGGCTCGCTCTTGCGGTATCCGGAGTTCTTTGCGCGGGCGAGCGTATCCCGGGGGCTGCCGGGCAACTGGACATTAGTTCACCGTGAAGGTGGGGGTGTAACTCCCGACTCCGTTGGTGTGGACGTTGAAGGTGCCGGTTGTGGCGGCGGCGGGAACCTTGACCTGAATGCTGGTATTGGACGGATTGAGGATGGGGAGGGAGACTCCACTGAAGTAGACCGTGCCGTGACCCTCGGCGTCGACGAGGTTAAGACCGGTGACGGTGACTAGCGTCCCGGGCGGGCCGCTAGCTGGGCTGATCCCGGTGATGGACGGCGAGGGTTCGACGGTAAAGGGAACTCCGTTGCTTGCTTTGCCGCCGACGGTGACGACGAGGTTGCCGGTGGAGGCGTGGTACGGAACCGTGACGGTAATGCTGGTGTTGGACCAGGCCGTAGGTACAGCCGGAGTGCCGTTGAATTTGACGGTGCTCGGTCCCTGACTTGGCCCGAAGTTGGCCCCGGTCAGCGCGATGATGGCGTAGTCCGCGCCGTAGTTAGCGCTTAGGGTCGTGATCTGTGGCGGTGCAGTTACGGTGAAGGTAGAGGAGTAATTCCCGACGCCGTTGGTATGGACGTTGAATGCGCCGGTTGCGGCGCCTGCCGGAACAACAACCTGAATGCCTGTGCTGGATGGGTTAAGGATGGGAAGGGACAGGCCGCTGAAGTAGACCGTGCCATGTCCTTCTGCGTCGACGAGGTTCTGACCAATGATGGTGACCAAGGTCCCAACGGGGCCGCTGGCTGGGCTGATCCCGGTGATGGACGGCGAGGGTTCGACGGTGAAGGGAACTCCGTTGCTTGCTTTGCCGCCGACGGTGACCACGAGGTTGCCGGTGGAGGCGTGGTAGGGAACCGTGACGGTGATGCTGGTGTTGGACCAGGCAGTCGGCACCGCTGGGGCACCGTTGAAGGTGATGGTGCTTGATGCCTGGCTGGCCCCGAAGTTGGTTCCTGCGAGCGTGATGATGGCGTAGTCAGCACCGTAGTTGGCGCTTAGGGTGCCGATTTGCGGCGGTGGCAGGGTTGCCGTCCCTGAGAGCTGAAGCGTCTGCGTTGCGGGGTTGCCGTTGAGCGCATTGTCGGCGAGGGTCAGGGTTGCCATGCGTTGGCCAGACGCCTGTGGTGTGAAGCTGATGCCGATGCCGCATTGTGTACCGGGTGGGAGGGTGAGGGTTTCGGTGCTGCATGGCTCGGCAGAGCCGGTGCCGTCGGCGAAGGTGAAGTCGGCATCGCTAAGCTTATAGCCAATGGCGACCAGCGGCTGGTTGCCGGAATTTTCGAAGTCCAATGATTTTGGGCTATCGATGCTCGTGCTTCCGACGGTGGTGGGGATGAAGAAGAAAGCTGGCGGTCTTGAGCGTTTGATTACCTGGATGGATGGCGGGAAGAAGCCAGGCGAGCCGAAGTCGGGGACGTAAAGATCTCCGTTCGGCCCCACGGTTACACTCCACGGCGAACCGAGGTTGCCGCCCAGCGGCAATACAGTGGAATAGCCGGGGGCGAGGATCTCGAAGAGGTTGGTGAAATCGGCGTCTGCCACGAAGACGTTGCCGCTCGCACCGACGGAGATGCCGAGCAAGGACTTGAATGCGAAGCCGGTCGCGAGCTGGTTCACGGTGGTGTAGTTGCCTGCAGCGAGAATCTCGTAGACGCCATTTTTGCCGACATCGGTGATGAAGACATTGCCGCTGCCATCGACCGAGAGTCCGGTGGGTTGACTGAAGGCGAAGCTGCTGGCGAGGCGGTTGACGGTGGTGTAGCCGCTAGCAGCCAGTACCTCGTAGACGGCGCCGTTGAGATCGGAGACAAAGAGGTTCCCATTGCCGTCGAGAGCGACGTCGGTTGGTTGTCCGAAGGTGAATGAAGTAGCTAACGGGACCACAGTGGTGTATCCACCGGCGGCCACGATCTCGTCGAGGGCCTTCTTCGAGAAGTCGGCGACGAGAGACGTTGCCGCTGCCGTCGACGGCGACTCCGCCGGGACCGCCAAAGGCGAAGCTGCCGCCGAGCTTTTTGACGGTGGTGTAACCGCCGGTGGCCAGCATATCATAGACCGCGTCTTTGCCGTAGTCTGCGACGAAGATATTGGCGCTGCCGTCGAGAGCTACTCCAGAGGGCTCGCCGAAACTGAAGCCCGGGCCTCCAGAGAGTAACTGCTGCGGAGGTGGATTGAAGGCGACTGCGGGTGCGGTTCCTGTGCCGTAGATGTTGGTTGTGGCGAGGACGTGGTTGCTGGCGTCGAGAATTTGTACTGCGCCGTTGCGTTGCCCGGGGTAGCGCGGGGCGAAGGTCACGTCGACTGCGCAGGTGGTTGCGGAGGAGTAGGTTTGCGGTTTGCAAAGGGTGGTGCTGGTGTCGTCGGCCTCGGCCTGGAAGTCGAGATTCGGAGTGCCCTGAGTGAGGACCTTGATGCTGCCAATGGTGGAGTTAGCAGCGACGTTATAGTTCAGGGTCAGTGTGCTGCCGCATGGGGCGGGAGCGGTTTGGCCGGATGGGCAGACACTCGCGGTGCTGAAGTTGACGACTCTGCTTCTGCACTTCCGGCAATATCGTGGTCCGACCCAGCGAAGACATTGCCCCGCCCGTCCACAGCCACACTCGTGCTTAATTCAAGCCCGTTGGCCACGGAGACGGTCGTCGGGTTGATTGGAATGCTGCCTTCAACCGCGAGAATCTCCTGCACCGAATTGCTGGCGGAATCGGCGGCGTAGTAGACGTTGCCGATTCCGTCGAGCCGCCACGCTGAAGGGCTCAAAGTAACCGCTGCTCAGGGTTATGACGCTGCCGTCGACCGCGAGAATCTCCCGGACCGCACTGTCGAGTGTGTCTCCGACGTACACGTTACCCTTCGCGTCCACTGCCACGCCTTGGGGCGATCTGAAATAGAAGCCGTTGCCTAGAGTCTTGATAACAGGGCTCAATGGAATCCTGCCGTCGACTGCGAGTATCTCCTACACCGTGTTGTTGCGAAATCGGCAACGAAGACGTTGCCGCTGCCGTCCACGGCAATCTGCCAAGCGCCCAAGCCGCTGCTCAAGGTTCTGACGGTGGGATTCGCCGGGATGCCGCCGTTGACTGCGAGGATCTCCTTCACCGCTCCGTTCCCGGGATCAGCGACGAAGACGTTGCCGCTGGCATCCACCGCAACGCCGACGGCACCCGAGTAACCGATACCCCCGAAGCCGCCGGCCAAGGTCTTGATCGTAGGGCTGGGAGGGATGCTGCCGTTAACCGCGAGAACTTCCTTTACGGTGCCATCTTCGAAATCGGGGACGAATACGTTCCCGTTCCCGTCCCCACCGCCACTCCTTGCGGGGAATTGAAGCCGCTACCGATCATGCGCAGGGTTCCGGCGAAGGTCACGCTCTGTGCGGACACTGCACTGGGCATGACAGAAAGCAGAACTCCACTAAGCAGAAACAGTGGGAGATGGAAAGAGGTGGTTGTCAGAGAAGACCAAACCAGGCGGTGCAGTTTCATCCGTGTTTCCTTGTGCTTCGTGAATTGCTGGGGATTGAGTCGAGTACCTTTGTACCACTATTGATTGTCCACGCAATGCCCGAATCTCAAAGGTCACTGAATAAGCGACCGTGCCACCGGAATGACCAGGGGAAGTGAGGAGCGATGGCGCAAGGTAACTTTGCTTCGGAGCCGGTCTTATACAAGGCCTGGATGCGGGTTGTCTTGGGCCATGTCCGCGGGACCGCGAACCTCGCCACGGACTTTTGTTCGGCGAGGCTGCGGTGGATTCAACGCATACAGTCAGCGTCAAAGTTAAGGCGCCGGCTTGACCTTGAAGTTCTGATAAGTCAGAGCCGCAGGATTGTAAACGGCGTTGCCTGCCTGGTTGGCGTTGATCGTGCATGTGCCTGAGGCGACGGCGGTCACCGTGGAGCCGAAGACCCTGCATGTTGTGAGCGTGGCGGAGGTGTAGGTTACAGGGAGCCCTGAAGAGGCGGTGGCAGACATGTCCACAGTCGCTCCGACAAACTGTGCCGCAACACCGGGAAAGGTAATTTGCTGGCTCAGGAAATGGATGGTGAAACTCTGATGAATCTCGCCTGCGGGACTATAGACACGCGTTGCCGGGTTGATCCGCGTTGATGGTGCAGCTACCTGCTGCAGGTAGATTTACGGTGGTCCCCGTAAGGGTGCAGACGCTCCAGCCGCGACGCTATAGGTTACCGGTAGTCCAGAAGAAGCAGTGGCAGCATTGGGCTGGCCTGGGGACAAATCCAGAGTTCCGCCCGCAGAGCGCGATGCGATTCCGCCGAAGGTAATATGTTGGCTCAAGGGGTGGATGGTGAAGCTTTGGTAGACCATCGCGGCGGGATTGTAAGTGGTGTCGCCGGCCTGGTTGGCGTCGATGGTGCAAGTACCCGCCGCGGAGAGACTTATGACGTTCCCTGTAATCGTGCAGATGTCCGAAGTAGCGGAACTGTAGGTTACCGGCAGTCCGGAAGAAGCGGTGGCCTGCTTGTCTGGCAAAGTGAACGTTCCCGTGGCAGACTGCGATGCGATTCCGGCGAAGGTAATGCGCTGGCTGGTGCGGCGAACTATGAAGCTTTGAGAGACCGCAGTCGCTGGATTGTGGTTGGAGTCTCCTGCCTGGTTGGCGTTGATAGTGCAGGTGCCCGAGGTCACGAACGACGCGGTTGCGCCAGCAACCGTGCAAACACTCTGAGTGACAGAGGTATAGGTTATCGGGAGTCCAGAAGACGCGGTGGCCGACAAGCCCACGCTGGCCAAGGCATATTGCGACGGGACTATGGGGAATGTGATGGTCTGCGAGGCCGGAGTCGCGGCTACGGTTTGGATGACTACCTGGGCTGGCGTGTAGTTCGCATTGCCCGATTGGTTGGCGATCACTGAGCAGGTCCCCGTGCCGCTGATCATGGTGTAGGTAGGGCCGGAGTTGGTGCAGCCGCCTCCCGCGGAGCTATAGGTTATCCCGAGGCCCGAACTGGCGCTGGCCGCCACAGTGAACTGGCTATTGTAGGGGGCGCTGTCTGGAACGCTGGTGAAGGTGATGGTCTGCGACGCCGGCGCCGCGGCTACGGGGATGGTGGCCTGGGGTGCTGCCGCGTAGTTTGTGTTTCCCGCCTGGTTCGCCATCACGTAGCAGTAGCCGGAGCCGCTGGTCATCGTGTAAGTTGCGCCGGAGTTGGTGCACGAGCCGGAGCTGGTAAAGGTCACGGCCAGGCTGGAGCTAGCGCTGGCTGCCACTGTGAACTGACTGCCGTAGGTAGCGTTTGCTGGAGGATTGGTGGTGAAGGTGATGGTCTGCGAAGCCTGGGTGCCGGCGCCGCTGAGGGCGATCGATTGGATGGCTGACGGGCTGGCGTTAAGCGTGTTGTCAGTGAGAGTGACCGTAGCGCTCAGCAGGCCAACGGACTGCGGGGTGAAGCTGAGGCTGAGGTTGCACTCCGCGCCGGGGGCGAGGGAGATGCTCGCGGTACAGTCCTCGACCGTGCTGGTGTTGAAGATCTGAGCAAAGTCGGTGGTGTCGCTCAGGGTCAGTCCGGTCGCGGTCAGGGCGGCATTGCCGATGTTCTCGATCGTTACAGGCTGCGGGCTGTCGGTGCTGGTTAAGCCGACATTGGTTGAGGCAAAGCTCAGCGACGGCGGCTGGGTGCGCTGTATCTCATAAACCGCCGGGGTAGGGGTGCTGGGATCAGATGTGGTAAAGGCGGCAACGAAGATATTTCCATTCGCGTCAAGCCCCAGGGCGCGGGCTTGTGGATAGGTGGTGCTGCTTGGCAGCGTATTCACGTTGGTATAGCCACTCGAAGCGAGGATTTGATATACCGCACTGTTGTTGCCTGAACCGTCGCCAAGATCGGCGACGAGGACGTTGCCACTCGCGTCTGTCGCCATGCTGGCCGGCAAATCGAAGGGAAATCCACTGGCCAGAGTGTTCACGGTGGTATATCCGCCGGCTGCTGGAATCTCATACACGATGCTGTTGCCTGTTTGACTAAGGTAAGCCCCTAAATCAGAGACAAAAACGTTGCCATTGGAATCCAACGCCAAGCCAAAGGGCTCGAAAAAGGGGAAGCTGCCGCCTAAGGATGTGACCGTGGCATAACCGTCGGCGGCCAGGAGCTCCTCGACTCCAGTGCCGCTTGGATCCGCGAGATTGGTGGCGAAGAGGTTCCCACTTCCATCGACAGCAACGCTCAGGTATTGGCCGGATTGACCGATTTGTTTGACGGCGGTATAGCTGCTCGCCGCCGTTAGCTCGTATAAAGGCTCATTGATGCCAGCGTCAGCAACGAATAGGTTGCCACCGCCGTCCACCGCGATGCCGAAAATATTGGAGAAGGTGGGGGTCAACTGGATGACGGTGGTATAGCCGCTCGCTGCTGTGATCTCAGAAATCGTAGCGGGCTGCCCAGAAGAGCCCTGATCCCCGATGAAGAGGTTGCCGCTGCCGTCTACCGCAACCGCTGCGGGCGCAACGAGACCGAGGCTGCCCAGGTTTCTCTGTGGCGCCGGATTAAACGCAACCACCGGGGCGAGGCCGGTGCCGTAGATGTTTGCTGTGGCGAGCACATTTCCGCTGCTGTCGGAGACGACGATCGCGCCATTGCGCTGACCGGGCGCGATTGGGGCGAAGGTGACGTCGAACTCGCACACGTCACCGGCGCTAGTTCCCGCGCAGCTGGGGCTGGTAGTCGTCGTAAAGTCGAGGTTTGGAGTGCCCTGGGTCAGTGCGGAGGCAGTACCAGGCGTCACGCCCCCCGGAAAGGTAAACCACAAGGCGATCGAGGAGCTCGAAGAACCGACAGCGGTGGAGAGAAAATTGACCGAATCAAGCTGAACTTGTTGAACCCAATTGTTGAGGGAGCCGCCGGCATAGGAAGCGGCATAGTAGACCTTGCCAGTGGGACCCGCCGCCACGCCAACGCCGGCGTAATCGGTATTCAAAGTGGTTACACAACTGGCAGTGGCGCATCCGGGGGGCAACTCATAGAGAATGCCCCAGTTGTGGCTAGTGACGAAGACATTGCCACTGCCGTCTACCGCCACGCCATAGGGGTTGTTATATATGAAGCCGGTGCCCAACGTCGTGATCGTGCAAGTGGAGGAATTGCAGCCGGCGGCCATCTCATACACCGCGTCGTACTGCGAGCTGTTGGTGTAAATGTTTCCACTGTTGTCCACAGCTACACCGTGGGGGTCCTTAGGGCTGCCTTGCAGCAAGCTCACGCAGGTCGAGGAGAAGCAGTTCGGAGGCATCTCGAAGACCCCGTTGTGAGAGATGAGCGGGTTGTTGGCGACGTAGACGTTTCCGCTGCCGTCCACTGCGACGGCGTAGGGGTGGATAAAGAAGCCGCCGGCCAGCTCGGTCACGCAGCTGGAAGTGGCACAGTTGGGGGACATCTCATATATGTGTCCAACGCCTTTGCTGTAATCGACGACGTAGACATTCCCATTGCTGTCCACCGCTACGTTTTGCGGCCCGATGAACGCGAAGTTACCGCCGAGGGTGGTGACGCAATCGGAGGAGAAGCAGTTCGCAGGCATCTGCTTCACTGCGAGATTGCTGGTGTCGGCGATGTAGATATTTCCGCTGCCATCCACTGCAACGCCATTGGGGGCGTTGAATCCTCCGCCTATCGGACTTACCCCACCGGTGAAGGTGACGGTTTGGGCCGCGCCCGTCACGGCCAATAGCACGGCGAACAAAGCCGGCGCGAGGCGGAGACGGCGAGCGAGCCAGAAGGTTGCAGGCAGACGGGAATTCTCAGAACCAACAGGCAAGGCAGGGCTAGTGCTCATCGCGACTCCTAACGCACGACAGCGATATATCACCGAAGGGTGATGGTGAAAGGTCAAGAAACAGTCAGGAAGCGCGAAGCCTTCACGATATCAAACGAAAAGGCAGAGACATTCTCCCGAACCAAAGGCAATCAAATATCTATCCGGAGTCGTGGCAGTTAGTTAGTGGCACGACTCCGTGGAACTGCACTCTAAGGTATCAATGGATAACTTAGGTTTTCGATCAATCCAAGTTACTTTAGCTCTGCAAACGGTGTCAATTTAATTTCGCATTGATGGAGAGTGGGACGGAACCGCAGGTGAAAAGCTCTATAGCGGTGCGGGACGGCGGCGGCCGAGAAATCAGACGGCCCACTCTTGGGAGTGGGCCGCATTTGTCTGGTGTAATTTGATCGGCAAGCGGGGGTGCATGAGGTTAGAAGGTGAGTATCAACGGTGGAGTGGAGGTGCTGGCGGCATCGAGTCCGTTTGCGGCGTACGCGGCGGTGATCGAGAAGCTGCCGGCGGTCTTGGTGAAGGGCAAGGTTGCGCCGCCATTGTTCAACGGCACTGTACCCATGGCGGTTGTCCCGTTCATGAATTTAATGGCGCCGGCGGGAGTTGCGCCCGATGTTGCATGGACGGTCGCGGTCAAGGTGACTACCTGGCCCGATATTGAATAGTTCAGGGAGGTCGTCGTTGGGATGAGCACGGCCTGCGTGATCTGAGCGGAGACGCTGCTGTGATCGACTCCAGCGCCGACGTAAGTCGCAAGGACGGGATGTCCGGTGGCGGCGGTGAGTGTTGAGGTGGTGTAAGTGGCGACGCCGTTAGTTAGAGCGACGGTGGCGTAGGTTTGACCGGCGTGAGAGAAGACGACGTTGCCGTTGGGGATTGCTCCGGAACTTGCGGCGACCTTCGCGGTGAAGGTCACGGCCTGCCCGACGAGCGATGGATTTGCCGATGAGGTAAGCACGGTGGCGGTTGGAATGAGCACTGCCTGGGTAACTTGCTTGGAGGTGCTCCCGGTATCGGTGGTGCTGCCGGAGTAAGTCGCGAGGATGGGGTGTCCGATGGCGGCGGTGAGTGTGGAGGTAGTGTAAGTGGCTACTCCATTGGTGAGAGGGACGGTGGCGTAGGCCTGGCCGCTGTGGGAGAAAGTGACGCTGCCGGTGGGGGTTGGGCCCGAGGGTGCGGTGACGGTGGCGGTGAAGGTGATGGGTCGTCCGAGCGTGGCGGGGTTGGTTGAGGAGATGAGTGTTGTGGTCGTCGGGCCTATGACGAGGATCTTCACAGGGAGCGGCGGGGGCGCGGGCAGGAAATTTCCATCCCCCGCATATGAGGCGGATATGGAGTGACTGCCGGGAGCGAGGGCGGTCGTTGTTAACGAAGCAGAGCTTGAGGCGTTGAGAGGGGCGTTGCCGAGGGGTTGGCCGTCGGCGGTGAAGGTCACCGTGCCGGTTGGCACTCCCGAGATCTGTGGCGACACTGAGGCGGTCAGTGTCAATGTGGCTCCTGCCAGTATGTTAGTCGCGCTTGCAGTAAGTCCGAGAGCTCGAGGACGCCCGGTTCACGGTTAACGAGACAGGCTGGGTCGCGACTGCATAGTTGACTGCGTCGGCTGGTGTAAAGGTGATGGATATCTGGTGACTTCCGGCGTTGAGGAACGCATTTGCCGCCTCGGAGTAACTGAAGGAACCGATAGCAGGTGCGGGCGCGAACAAGTTGAACGATTGCGGGGCCAAGGAGGGAGAAAGGCCGATGATCGAAGCGGCGACCTCCTCTGCCAAAAAATCATGTCCGAGCGGAGTCGGATGGCCGCCATTATCGTTAAGATCGCCAAGATAGAGATAAGCGTTGCCGGTCGTCGGGTCAGATCGATTGCCATATGCCCAATATTGCGGGGCTGTGCCGGCGAAATCGACGGTCGTGGGAAACAAGGCCGCAGCAGCCGCCATGGCGGTTGCCACATTTGCGGAAGGCGCCTGTGGGCCGAGTAGATAGATTGGCGTGCCGGGCAGGCAGGCGTTGATTTCGGAGAGGAAGTTGGTGGCTCCCTGTTGGGTGCTCTGTTCGGTGGAACTGGCATCGTTCAGGCCGCCGAAGAGCACAATCAGGTCGGGGTTGCGACCGCAGATGTCGGTCAGCGCTCGTTGGACGAAGGTGAGATTGTCCACGCCGCCCTTGGTAAAGCCACTGCCGCTAACTCCACTCTCCCACCAGTCCCAGTTAAAGTATTCGCCAAGGTCCTGGGGGTAGCCCGAACCGGCGGCCCCGGGCTGAGTCGGAGGCAGAGTCGGCTCGGAGATGATCGGAGTGGTCAGGGAATCGCCAAAGATGATGGCCCTCTTGCCCAATGGAACCTGGGGCGCCGAAATGGTGTCGGAGGCAGCGGCGTTCACGCCGAAAAACGGAGTGCCTTCGTCGAGCATGACCTTGATCTGGCGGGGGCGTTTGTCGGGGAAGGCGACCTGGTAGAAGAGCGTTCTGGGGGAATCGTTCTGGAGCGGGATCGTATCGGCGGTCGCCCATGAGCCGTCGACCCACAGCCGGTAGTTCGCGGTCTGTGACTGGATCGCGAACTCGAACCGCTGACAATCGCAGGTAAAGGCGACCTTATAGTAATGGTCCACCGCCATGGTGGGATCGGGAATCATACCCTCTCTTCCGCTGGCGGTCACACTCTCAACCATTGGACTGGATTCATAACGGAGCAATGGAGAGTTGTAAGGGGCGCTGACCGAGGCGCCGCCGGTGATCTGCGAGGTGTCAAATTGCGAGGTGATGGTGGGGACATCGGCGGCTGGGTCCGCGGCCGGAACCGCCGTCGCAGATGCATGGAAGATCGACGGGTCGAAAGGGGTGCCATAAACGATCGTCGCCGAGTTCGCTTGCACGACCGGTTCGCTGGGGAGGATGGTGAACTGCTCTTGAGCGTCGGCGGGAGCATAGACTTTATTTCCGGCCTGGTGAGCGGAGACCGTTACCGTGCCGACGCCGGTAACCGTGAACCAGCGTCCATTGAGCGTGACCGGACCGGTTGCGGTGATCGTTACCGGCAGATAGGAGGACGCGAGAGCGATGACCTGGAATGGCGCTACTCCGTAACGCTGATCGGCGATGGGGAGCAAATTGATCTGCTGCGGCGTGGTTCCCTGAGCCAAGGCACTGACGCAGAGTGCGAACGCCGAAAGAAGAGACGCAAAGCTTTTCATGCAAGAGCGTTCGATGCCTGACTTCATGGATTCTCCCCGCGAAACAGCAGGATCAGTATGCTGTCCAGCGTCAACATGTCACAACTCTTTCCTTCGGCAATATGCATGGCATGGAAGTGTCCGCGTGTCGCTCAGGGTGACTCGCGTTTTTTGTTGGGTTGCGTTCGTGAACCGCAGGTCCCTCGACTTCGCTCGGGATGACAAATCAAATTACAGCGGTTCGGGGACGGCGGCTATTTGGGGTTGTTTTAGGAGGGATGGGGCGAGTTCGAGGGACCAGACGTAGACAACTAATTCGCGAGCGTAGTGGAGCAGAGGCTTGGTGTCGGGGAGTTGGATGCCGTGGGCCTGGGGGAGTTCGTTGAGTTCGAACTCGGCTTCGGCTAACTCGAGCGGCCAGGGTAAGTGATGGATGTTACCGCGATGTAACTTGCCTCCGGAGCCGGTGGTGTAGAGGGCGTAGCGTTCGGTGAGGAAGTGCTCGATGGTTCCGGGGCGGGATTGGTCGAGGGTGTTCATGCGGCCGAGTCCGCGATAGCTGGCGCGGAGGCGGGCGGGCTTGCGGGTGAGGAGGCGTTCGCTGGAGTAGTGGAATTCCTTATCGTCGCGGTGCTGGATGCTCATCTTTGCCCAGTAGTAGGGCAGGTGGAAGAAGGTGCGGGCGACGAGGACGGCGGCGGGGTTGGCGGCGTCGAGGGAGAAGAAGTAGACTCCGGCGACGTTGGTGTTGGTTTCGCGGACGTAGGTGCGGAGGTTGAGCTCGGGGAAGCGGTTGGCTCCGGGAATGATGGGCAGGCCGCGGATCTGGATGCGGTCCATCCAAAAGGGGACGATGCCGACCCAGGCGGAGCCGTCGAAGGTGTCGACGGTGAGACCGGAGGGGAGCAGGCGGGCGATTTGCGCGGCGGGCAGCGGCCAGTGCGCGAAGAGGAGATCGTTCCAGCGCTGGGTCATGGCCCAGCGGGTTTGGGGCAGCGGCCAGGGGCGGTGCGAGACGGTGGAGAGAATCTCGTTGTCGTCTTGCTCGTTCACATTGCCTCTGGGGATGTCTGGCTGCTGTGGTGGCTGTGAATTCCGCCTGTCTGTTTATCGATCAGGTCGCTTCTCAAGCTATTCGTAAGGTCCTTTATCAGAACCTTTGTCACGGCCGGCGTTACTTTGCTGGTTCTGTGATGGTGCGTATTCGGTTGAAAGAGAAGAATAAACCCTGCGGGTGAGGAACGCATGGGTCGGGGCGAGGTATTCACAGTGGGGACTGGGCTATTCTGGATTCTCCGATGACGAATGATGTGACGACGAGTGACGTGGCGGTGCTTCCGGATTCTGCGAAGGCGGCCGATGTGGGCAAGAATGGGGCGGATGGCACGGGGCTGACCGGCAATGAGACTGAGGTCTTTGCCGTTCACGGGGCCGACCCTGAGGTGCTGGCTTATGCGATGGCGAAGTATTCGCGGTCGTCGCTGTCGATGAAGGAGTCGCTGCAGGGAGATTTCGAGCCAGCGGGCGGAGCAGTTTCTCAATACTTTTTATTTTCAGTATGGGCACCGGTCGATTGCCGACCTGGCGCATGTGGCGTTCGCGATCGAGCGGCTGTCGCTGCTGGCGGCGATTGTGCTGGTGGATGAGCAGCGTTGGGATGGGCAGGAGCGGTCGACGCGGTACCAGAATTTCGGACAAAAAGGGGAGAAGCGGAATTGGTATCGTCCGGAGTTTGCGGATGCGGATTCGCGGGCGCAGTATTCGGCGGCGATTGAGGCCTTGTTTGCGGAGTACCACTCGACCTCGGGGGCGATGCTGGAGTATTTCAAGAGCATCACGCCGCGGCCGGAGGAGATGAAGCCGGAGGCGTATGAGCGGACGCTGAAGGCGCGGGCTTTTGATGTGGCGCGGTATCTGCTGCCGCTGGCTACGAACACTTCTCTCGGCCAGATCGTGAATGCGCGGACGCTGGAGACGCAGGTTTCGCGGCTGCTTTCTGATCCGCATGACGAGGTGCGGCGGCTGGGGGAGAAGCTGCGTGAGGCGGCTTCGGGCGCGGCTTGGAATGTGCACGGCGCGGAGATGGCCGCGTTGCAGGAGGCGATTGCGGCGGTTGATCCGGCTTTAGGTGAGCGGGCGAAGGAGCTGTTGACGCGCGAGGTGAAGGTGGCTCCGACGCTGGTGAAGTATGCGGCGGAGAATGAGTATGCGCTGACGACGCGACGGGAGCTGGAGCAGGCGGCGCGGGAGTTGATGGATGGGGCGGCGATCAAAGAATGCGCCGGTGGTGGATTTGGTGGAGGGTGGGGAATCGCTGGAGGTGGAGATTGCGGCGACGCTGCTTTATGGGGCTTGCCATTATTCCTTCCGGCAGATTCGGGACCATGTTGCTTCGCTGCCGGAGTCGCGGCGGGATGAGATTGTCGACCTGGGGTTGCGGCATCGCGGGCGGCATGATGAGCTGCTGCGCGAGTTCTCGGCAGGGCAGCGGTTGCGCTTCGACATTTTGATGGATGTTGGCGGCTTTCGCGATATGCATCGGCACCGGAAGTGTACGCAGATACTGCAGTCGTTCACGGATTTGCATGGGTATGACTTTCCGGAATTTCTGGAGGATGCCGGTTTTGGGGATGGGTATCGGGCAGCGATGGAGTCGGCGCATGGGACCTATGAGGACTTGAAGGTCGCGGGTGCGGGGGATGCGGCGGCGCAGTATGTTTTGCCGCTGGGAACGCGGGTGCGGGCTTTGTTCAAGATGGATTTTGCCGAGGCGCTTTATATCTCGGAGTTAAGGAGTACTCCGCAGGGGCATTTCTCGTATCGGCGGGTGGCCTGGGAGATGTATCTGGCGGTGGCGCGGGCGCATCCGTCGCTGGCGAAGTATTTTCGGATACAGGATGTGCATGAGCCGGTGGATTTGCTGAAGAGGTGATTTGCAGCTGAACTGGGGAAGATCTAGTTTGGCTACTGCTCTTATGCTGTCCAATACTTGCTTCATTTCCTGGTGCCTAGGGCTTTCCCTTGCCACGGTCCACGGATCATGTGATTGTGCCACTGCAAGTGCTCTTCTTTTCGTGTCGCGTGCTTCGCGCCGATGCTCTCCTCAGAGCTTTGCGAAATTGTTCCGGGCTGAGGCTGGCATCTTTAGCCATCTCGACAGCAGTAATCTCATTTGCCTTAGATTTCATCCCTCACAGTGTACCGATTTGGGAATCGGGTCGCTGATGCACAGTGAAAGAGTTTATCGCCTTCCCTGGGAACTGCTATACTAAGTCCAAGTTTCCACAGCTATTTACTGGATGGGCACAAATTCGCGTCGAGGCGGCGGCTTGGCGACGTAATTTGGGTAGAGATACGTTATCTTAAGTAGACGAACAAAATACGAAAGAAGAAGAAAAGACGAAGATTGGAGAACTCGAAGTGGCTGATGACCGTGCTCGGGCAGTAGAACTGGCGCTCTCGCAGATCGAAAAGCAGTTTGGCAAAGGCTCGATCATGCGCCTGGGCAGCAAAGAGGCGATTGTGCCGATTTCTGTCATTTCGACGGGGTCGATCTCGTTTGACGCGGCGCTGGGTGTGGGCGGGGTTCCGCGGGGCCGGGTGATTGAGATTTTTGGGCCGGAGTCTTCGGGCAAGACGACGATTACGCTGCAGATCATCGCCGAGGCGCAGAAGCTGGGCGGGCTGGCGGCGTTTGTGGATGCCGAGCATGCGCTCGATCCGCTGTATGCGCGGAAGCTGGGCGTGGACATCGACAATCTGCTGATCTCGCAGCCGGATTATGGCGAGCAGGCGCTGGAGATTACCGAGGCGCTGGTGCGGTCGGGGGCGATCGACGTGCTGGTGGTGGACTCGGTGGCGGCGCTGGTTCCGAAGGCCGAACTTGATGGCGAGATGGGCGATTCGCACATGGGCCTGCAGGCGCGGCTGATGTCGCAGGCGCTGCGGAAGCTGACGGGGACGGTTTCGAAGTCGCGGACGAGTCTGATTTTCATCAACCAGATTCGCGAGAAGATTGGCGTGATGTTTGGGAATCCGGAGACGACGACGGGCGGTCGTGCGCTGAAGTTTTATTCGTCGGTGCGTATCGATATCCGGCGCATTGCCGCGGTCAAAGAAGGCGATGTGGTGGTGGGTTCGCGGACCAAGGTGAAGATCGTGAAGAACAAGGTTGCGGCGCCGTTTCGCGAGGCGGAGTTCGACATTCTTTATGGTGAGGGGATTTCGCGCGAGGGCGATGTGCTGGATCTGGCCGTTGCGCAGAATATCGTGGAGAAGTCCGGCGCCTGGTATAGCTATGCCGGCGAGCGGATTGGGCAGGGGCGTGAGAATGTTCGCGCTTATCTCAAGGAGCATCGCGATACGTTCACCAGCATTGATATCGAGCTTCGGAAGAAGCTGGGGTTGGTGAATCTGCCGACTGCGGAGATTCCTCCGGTGCCGGTGAATGGGTCGGGAGTGGCTGCGGATGCGGTGAAGCCGGCGGCGCGGCGGTAGGGGTCGGGCTACCTGGGGAAGTAGGTTGGCCACCGGCGTGCGCCGTGGAAGACGGCGAGAATTTCTACCTTCGCATCTCCGACTTTGTATACGACGAGATAGGGGCTGTTGACGATCGGGAGCTCTCGGGTTCCGGGAACTCGGCCGGGACGCCCCATCTCAGGAAAAGTGCCAAGTCGATTGGCGCTTTCGTAGATGCGCTCAAGTAGTGCGGCTGCGGCTGTTGGGTTGTCCGCCGAGATGAAGGTCTTGATCGCTTTCAGGTGCCATAGCGATCGCCGGAGCCAAACGACCTTCATCGCGGGGCCAGGTTGAAGACGGCCTCTACTTCGGCGTCGGTGGCGTAATCGCCGGCCTCCGACTCGCGTATCGCCGCGCGAATCTCTTCCAACTGCCATTCCTGGGCTTCAAGATAGTTATCGAGCGCTTCGGCAATGAGTTGGGTTCGGTCCCGTTTGGAGCCTTTTGCGAGTTCGTCGAGTTTGCGAACAATCGCCGCTTCGGTGCGGAACGTAACGGTGACTTTATCCATCAAGGTATTCTTGCATAATCTAACGTATTACGCTGTATCATGCGGGAATTGCGAGTTATCAGATGGCTCCGTACAATCGCCGTTGAGCGTTTCTCACGTTGGACAAAGTCAAAGCGATCTATCCCGGCAGCTTCGACCCGATGACGCATGGTCACCTTGACCTGATTGCGCGCGGGTCGCGGATCTTTGACCATCTGGTGGTTGCGGTGCTTTGCAACTCGGCGAAGCACCCGCTGTTTTCGGTTCCGGAGCGGGTGGAGATGCTGACCGAGAGCGTGGCCGGGTTGGGGAATGTCTCCGTGGCGACCTTTGATGGGCTGCTGGTGGATTTTGCCAAGCAGCAGCATGCGCAGGCGGTGATGCGGGGAATTCGCGCGATCAGCGATTACGAATATGAGCTGCAGATGGCGTTGATGAATCAGCGGCTGGCTCCGGAGCTGGAGACGGTGTTTCTGATGCCGGCGGCGAAGTATTCGTTTGTGAGTTCGCGGCTGGTGAAGGAGGTCTTTCAGCTGGGTGGGTCGGTTGAGGGGCTGGTTCCGGAGCTAGTGATTGCGCGATTGAAGCAGCGGGTGAATGGCGCGGGAAGTTAGACCACTTTCACAATCTGCGTCCGAGCGGAGCGAATCTGAAAAGCGGCTTTTCTTGACGAAAAAGCCGCGCCGAGCTTACTTCGACCGGATACATCCTTTGTGAAGACCGTCCGGAGGGATGGTCATCATCCTGCCAATGATTTCAAGTAAAAGACGGCTTGCTGCCAACGCCATGCCTTCTCCTCCTTAGGAGTTTTCCTGGCGAGCGCGGACTCCCAGCCATCCGCAAGGAACGCGGATGGCTGGGCTCCCTCAATTGAGGTTGGAGTGGTCGTTCTCTTCGGCTCTTATTTTGAAGCGATCATGGTCATCTGCCCGGTAGTGGTCTGGGCCTTGACCTGGCGCAGGGTTTTGCGGGTTTCGCGGACCTCGGCGCTGAGGCTTTGCATCGCGGCCGTCTGGGCGCGGAGCAGCTTTTGCTGAGCGTCATTGACCGCGGTTTGGGCTTGGAGCAGTTTGCGTTGCTCCTGGATCTCGCGCTTTTGCTCCTGAATCTCGCGCTGCTGTTCTTTGATCGCGTTGACCATCGACCAGAGGATGGGGTCGTTGTTGACGAGCAGGTAGCCTTTGTTGTTTTCGGTCACGGCCTCGGGGATGACACGCTGCACTTCCTGGGCGACGACGCCGATGTGCTCGTCCGCGTCGCGAATGCCCATGCCGTTGTCCGGCTTGTAGCGGTAGCGGATGGGGTGGATTTGCATGACCTGATCGAGTCCGCCGCTGAAGCCGCCATTCACCGTTTTGAGCCGCATGTCGGAGTAGGTGCCCCAGGAGCCGCCTCCGGGCTTATCGGCGGTGCCGTTTACGGTGAGGAGACTGTCGGGGGACGAGGTGCCGATGCCGACGCTGACTGCGCCTGGGCATTGATTTCCGGCTGCTCCCCCGATCGGGGTGCAGCCCAGAACCAGGGTGTTGTCCTGGGCGACCTCGGCGTATGCACCGATGGCCGTGGCATTGTTGATGGTCCCTGTTGAGAAATAGGCGTTGGCGCCCACGAGAGTGTTATTGGACCCGCTTGTGATGGCACCGCGAGCATACCCGGAGTTAAAGCCTATCGCAGTGTTGTAGTTGCCCGTTCCAGTACTTCCGAGTGCACCGGCGCCGCTGGCAGTGTTGTAGTTGCCAGTGCTGTTGGAGAGAGCCCTTTCGCCGTTGGCGGTGTTGTCATAGCCCGTGGAGTTTTGGGAGAGTGCGGCAAATCCGCTGGCGGTGTTCTCATAGCCGGTAGTGTTGAAAGATAGGGCCTCCATGCCGTTGGCGGTGTTGTCATAGCCCGTGGTGTTATTAGAGAGTGTCTCGGTGCCGTCAGCGGTATTCCCGATGCCGGATGTGTTGGAGTAGAGCGCACTGATGCCGTTCGCGGTATTGGCACCCCCCGTGGTGTTCGAGAAGAGTGCCTGGTATCCGGTGGCGGTGTTGCCATCGCCTGTACCGTTCGATAAAAGTGCCTGGTAGCCGGTGGCGGTGTTGTTACTGCCAGAAATGTTCGAATCGAGCGCCTCGAAGCCGGTCGCAGTATCCGAACTCCCTGATGTATTAAAGATGAGCGCGTAGGCGCCGGTGGCGGTGTTGTCTGCGCCCGTGGTGTTGCGCGTGAGCGCCCGGACGCCGGTAGCGGTATTGAAATTGCCGCTGGAGGTCGCGTTTCCGGCAAGTGGGCCAAGGTAGACGCTTCCGGTTGGACTCGAGTAGGCAGCAAAGAGTGTGCCGTTCAGGTAGTAGCCGTTGTTCGCGTTGAAGGTTCCCGCGCTGGCGGTTCCGGAGGCGGTCAGATTTCCATTGATGGTCTGATTGCCGGTGAAGGTGTTGCTTGCAGCCAGCAAGGGGACTTTGGTTGTGTCGAGGTTAAGGGTGAGGTTGCCGGAAGTTCCGCCGCCGGTGAGGGCGGTTCCGGCGGTGACTCCGGTGATGGTTCCGGGGCCGGTTCCGGGGAAGGTCTGGTTGGTGGCGAAGGTGATTGTTCCATCGGTGTTGAAGTGGAGGCCGGTCTCGACGGGGGCTCCGGTGCCGTTGGAGGCGAGCAGGTTGAGTGTGCCGGTTGGGGCGGCAGTGTTGTTGCCCTGTACCTCGGCCTGCATCTGGAAGCGGGGCTGGATCACGCTCTTGGTCGAGGAGTTGTAGACCGAGGTCAGGAATTTCAGGTAGTTCGACGGATAAAGCTTGGTCGGGCTTGCCGTGCCGGTCGGCGAGATGACAAATGGGCCGTTGAAGATCGAGGAGCCAACGACGGTCAGTCCCTGCTCGACCAGCGCGGTGCCATCGACATCGAGGGTGGCGGCGGGCGTGGTGGTGCCGATGCCGATGCTGGCGCCGAAGGCGTAGAGCGGTGAATCGGCGATGGTGCTGGCAGCGGTAAATTCCGAGAGGTAGCCGCTGGTTCCGCCGGGCGTGGTGACGGTGGAGGCGGGAGACGAGTCTGGCGTGATGCTGGCTGGCCGCGCCGTATTCGCGAGGGCGAAGGCGGAGGCGGGTAGTCCGCCGAGGGTCGCGGCGTCAGCGGCCTTGAGCGCGTAGGGGACGCTGAGCATCAGGGCGCGGGGCTGGGCTGGTTGTCCGGCGATCTGGACCTCGATCCAGCGGGCCTCGCCGGTGGCAAAGAGGTCGAGCGGGATGCCGTTTGCGAGGGTCGCGCCGAGCTGGACTCTGTAGATTCCGGTGGCGTCGAGGGCGATGGTTTGGGTCTCGATGAAGGACGGTTCGCCGCCCTGTTCGTCTTTGAAGATGAGGAAAGTGATTCCCGTTTCGCCGGTGAGAGCCTTGCCGTCAACGCTACGCGCGATACCGGAGTAAGGCACGAGGGCGGGCACGGCGGTGCGCGCGGAAGCCGCGGTTGGCGACGCGGTTTTCAGATCGTTCTTCAATTCAGTTTGTGAGCCGGTGGTCTGGGCGGAAGATAGGGCGGGGAAGGACGATGGTGCGAGCGCGAGAAAGATCAGCAGAGTCTTCAGGGGTTTCTCCTTAATGGCGGCCGGTAAGCTGCCCCGGCCGGAGCGTTGCTTTAGGTACTTCAGGTTTTTAGCAGAGAAAAAGCGCGGCGGCCCCTTCGGAGCGATCGCTTCAACGGTGGCGAGAATGGCAACCGTTTCATCCAGCCCGATCAATCTACAGTCTTGATTGTGGAATGCAAAGAACAAAAAGTACCTGCCGATGGGTTTTCCGTCCGTGCTCTGCATGTGAGGGCAGCGTTGCGACGATGGAGGCTCAGGCGGACTAGGTCAAGCACGCGGCGCGAAGTTTGGGAGACTCTTCCTCGCCGCGATCGTTCGAACGACACTCTGTGTCGAGAACGGTGAGTGCCGGGATGAGGTGGCGCTCAGGCATGGGCGTGGTCGAGGGCTCCACTACCTGCCTAAAAAGCGCATCAGCCTCTCATGGACCTCATCGAGTATTTCCGTGTCGATGCGGCCGATGTATTTGCCGATTTTGTCCCGTCGGAGTGTCGCTGCGCGATCGATCATTATTTGCGACGGCAGCTGCAGGCCATTTGCCTCGCTTGGTTGGATGGCCACGCGGATGTTTGGCGCGTCATAGAGGTCACTTGTTAGCGAGAGGACGGTGACAGAAGGGAGCGATGAGAAGGCATCCGATTGAATGATGAGGGCCGGACGTGGTTTGCCGAAGTCGCCAGATAGTGAGACCGTAACCAGGTCGCCCCTGCCGAATGTGAGAGGGCTCATCGCCAACCTGGCAGATTCCAAGTCTCTTCAAAGAGTAGATCGACTTCCTTTTCGTCGAACGATGCAGCAACTAGCTTGGATTCGCGAAGGGCGTCCACCTCGAATCTCTTTCTTTCCCGGTCTTCAATATAGGCCAGCATCAAATCCCGCAGGACTTCCGAGGCAGGGCGATCCTCGGTTTTCGTGGCCGAGATGAACTCGTCCTTTAGCTTGCGCTCGACGCGAATCGTGATCGTATCCGCGTTAGAACGACTTGTTGCGATCGGCATAAGACATCCTGTACTAACAATATAGCATTACATGATGTTCATGCGAGGTAGTCAACTTCTGAACTACGCTGCAACGCGATCAATTGGGAGCGGCTTTGGTTTGCCGTCGCGAATTCCGAGCAGGTTCAGGACTGGGGCAGTGGACATTGTGGTGACGAGAGCCATGACGACCATCATGGTGAAGAGGGTGGGGGTGAAAGCCCCGACGTTGTAGGCGATGTTGAGGACGATGAGTTCGACGAGGCCTCGGGTGTTGAGCAGGGCTCCGAGGGCGATGGCGTCGCGCCAGGACTGGCCGGTCCAGCGGGCGGCGATGGCGGCTCCGCCCATCTTGCCGCAGACGGCGGCGGCGAGGACGATTCCGGCCCAGATCCACATGGAGGAGTCGTTGAGCAGGTCGAAGCGGGTCCTCATGCCGGTGAGGGCGAAGAAGAGCGGGAGCAGTAGGACGGAGACGAGCATGTCGAGGCGTTCGCGGATGGCGATTTGCCAGTGCTCGATGCGGGGGAAGCAGACGCCGGCGAGAAAGGCTCCGAAGAGGGGGTGGATGCCGATCTTGTCGGTGGCTGCGGCGGAGAGCAGGACTCCGGCTACGACCAATCCCAACAGGGTGATCGAAAGGTCTGGGTTGTGGCGGCGGTTTACCAGCCTGGCGGCGAGGGGGCGGATGACTCCGAGCATGATGAATAAGTAAACCGCCAGTCCGGCCAAGCGAATTGGGAGGGAGGACGGCCCTCCCGCTTCGCCGATTAGAGCCAAGGCGATGGCGAGCAGGCCCCAGGCGATGACGTCCTGGACCGCGGCGCTGAGGATGGCGATGGTGCCGAGCGATGTCGCCTGCAGGTTTCGTTCCTCGATGATGCGGGCGAGCACCGGGAAGGCGGTGATGCTCATGGCAATACCGAGAAACATGACGAAGGGAATGTTGCCGATTCCGTGGGGCGAGAAGCGAACTCGTAAGGGGTGCGCAAGGAGCGCAGCCATCACAAAAGGGACGAAGATACTCGCGCCGCTGGCGGCTATGGTGGTGCCGCGCTGATTGCGGAGTTGCGAGTAGTCCAGTTCCATGCCGATCAGGAAGAGGAAGAGAACGAGACCGACGGTGGAGAGGAGTTCGAGTTGGGCGAGTGAAGTTTGCGGGAACAGATCGGCAGAAAGATGGGGGGCAAAGCGCCCGAAGACCGAGGGGCCGATCAGGATGCCGCCGATGATCTCCCCAATCACACGGGGCTGCCCCAGTTGTCGGGCCAGGCGGCCGCAGACGACGGCGACCAGCAGCACGATGGACATCTGCAAGAGCAACAGGGTCATAGGAAAAATCCTTTCCTTCGGCGATTTTTCGTGAGCCTGGCAGAGTGACAGCAATGAAGCAGGGGTATCTGATTAGGGTTTATCAGAGCGGCGGGCGGATGCCAAGCGCTTTGGGCACGATTTCAGAGGATTATTGCCTTTGAAACAGCTCTGTTGCGATGCGGAGTGAGGGGGAGGCGGTCATTATTTCTTTGTCCTCAGCAAGTTCAAGCGGATGGGTTTCAACCGGCGGGCGGGACGCATCCAAGGTCAGTCACATAAGCCAAACTTGAGAGTTGAGGCTCCTGGATCTGCCCTCTACCGTTGCTGACAAATTTAATGGGTCGCTCCGCTTCTTGCCAGACCTTTATTTCTGTCCCAGGTTACAGCTTTTCCCTGCCGCCTACGCTATACATAGTGGACCCAAAACGGGCGCAGTTGTCTGAGAAGAGGACACCTCCCCGGGGATGGCTCCTGGCGCCGTTCAGGCGTCAAGACTTTGCATAAGAGTTAGCCTCATGGAGCGTGTTACGGTTCGCTCTTGAACAATCAGCGAACGTGCCTCCGCCCAGCAGCTTCCGCCCACGCGGTCAACGCCGGGTTCCTTCTTTCACCCTTCTCGCTCACTCATGTCAACGACCCATCTCAGAGGATTTCTCATGCGTACATTTGGATTTTGGCGGTCTCACCTTCTTGTTGGGAGTTTTCTGGCGTGCAGCCTGGTTCCGACCGTTCTTGGCCAAGTAGCTACGACAACGCAACTCACAATTGCTGCTCCGACTGTCGCTGTGGGGGTTCCGACGCTGTTGACGGCGACGGTCACCGATGCAGCGAGTCATAGCGTGCACCTGGGCACGATTACGTTTTATGACGGGACTCGGGCTCTGGGCTCGGCGCAGATTGTGAGCGGGACGTCTGGGGCGTATTCGCAGGGGACGGCGAACCTCAAGACGGCTTCGTTGTCGCTGGGAGCGAACAGCATCACGGCGGTGTTTGCCGGCACGACGAGCGATGCGAAGAGCACGTCAAGCGCGAAGACGGTGACGGTGACGGGGAAGAACCCGACGGCGACAACCTTGACTGGCTCGGTGACGGATACAGATTTCTGGCTGACGGCGGCGCTGCGGGCCTCTGGCTCGGGCACGCCGACGGGCAACGTCGACTTCTCGCATATCTCGAATGGCGTTTCGATTGGGACGATCGGTACAAAATCGCTCAGCGAGGCGAAGTGGGGGCCCGACCTGAGTGTCACCAGCACGGTGGCGCTCAGTGGCACTATTAACACCAACGGCTCACCCGACGCCATCGCTGCGGGGGACTTCAACGGGGACGGATTCCAGGACCTGGCGACGATTTATCAAGATAGCGAAGGACATTCCGACATTGAAATCCTTCTGGGCGAGGGAAATGGGAGCTTTGCATCTCCATTGACCTTTCCGGTCTCGGGGACGGTTCTCAGCATTTATACGGCCGACTTCAACAACGACGGAAGGCCAGACCTGGCGGTAGTCGACTCCGGTGCGGGGAAGATCGGCGTCCTGCTTGGCAATGGCGACGGCACGTTTGGGGCGAAGATCGAGTACGGTTCCGATGCAAATAGCAACGCCCCTGAGTTTGCGTATATCGGGGACCTTAACCGCGATGGAAAACCTGACGTGGTGTTTACCTTCCTCGAGTTTTCGGGGGGCAATACCACGGTGAAGCTTGCTGTCCTGCTGGGAAACGGCGACGGCACTTTTCAGACGCAGGCTACCTCTACCGTGGTTGGCGGTACGTACGGGAGTTCGCAGATAGCGGGCGGCGATGTTAACGGAGATGGCGTCGTCGATCTGGTGATGGGCGTTTCCAACGGGTTACTTGTGCTGTTGGGCAATGGCGATGGGACTTTCCAGCCGGCACTGACTTCCACAGTTGCGGAAAACTTTCCCTCCATCACGCTGGCTGACGTGAATGGCGATGGGAAGTTGGATCTAGTTTGGTCCAATCGCCTTTTTCCAGACGGCACGATCGGCGTGGCTCTCGGGAATGGAGATGGCAGCTTCGGGACGGCGAAGAGCTATTCGTTTGCCGGAAATATCGGGGGCAAGCCTACGCTTGTCGACATCAACCAGGACGGAAAGCTGGATATTGTCGTCGAGGTTACAACTTTCACCTCCTTCCCCGGTCGCGACTCGAGCGACAGCATGCGGTTGCTTCTCGGTAAAGGAGACGGAACCTTTAAGTCACCTGTTATCTATCCGCAAGATGGCGATATTTATTCTTTCAATCCAAACGGGGAGGTATTCACGGGACCGGTGGTCGCGGGTGATTTCAATGGCGACGGACGGCCGGACCTGGTGACGACGAATATCCTCAACAATGCGGTCAATACGATCCTGAATGTGCAGACGACCAGCATGCAGATTGCGAGGGACGGACTCGGCCCGAACATGACAACGGCGCAGGCGAGCTACGGAGGCGACGCAGATTTCGCTGAAAGCGTTTCGAATGCGTTGACGTTATCGACAAGCGGTGTGGACTACGGCGGCGGATTTGCGGGGGCGGGAACGGGACTTCACTTGAACGATGGCGCCGCGGTCGCAGGTGGCGATCTGCAACTGACCAACGGCAGCCTCAACCAGGCGACGAGCGCGTTTTCTGCGACGCCGCTGGATATCCAGCAATTCGTTACCGACTTCACCTTCCAACTGTCGAAGTCGACAGCCGGGGGATTGGTATTTGTCATCCAGGGCGTTGGCCCGAGTGCGGTGGGCACCTCGGGAGGCGGCCTTGGATATCAAGGAATCGCAAACAGCATTGCGGTGAAGTTCGACACCTTCAACAACTGCAATGGCGGCTTTGATTCGACCGGTCTCTCATTTGACAGCAGAAGCCTGGTTCAAGGATGCGACCCGGTTTCGGACGGCAATGTCGACCTGAGGAGCGGTGATCCGTTCCAGGCCCACATTACCTACGACGGAACCTACCTCGCATTGACCCTTACGGACACGGTGACGTTGGCGAAGTGGGGAGTTTCGTGGCTGGCTGACATTCCTCACTGGGTTGGGGGATCGACCGCTTATGTCGGTTTCACTGCGGCGAGCGGAAGCCAGAGCTCTACGGCAGCGGTCCATGCATGGAAGTATCTTGCTGACACGCCTCCGCCCCACTTCCCGAGCAGCAACATCTTCTATGACAACCCGATCGCCAAGATGGGTTTCGCCAATACGGCGAACCTGGTCTTCAATAAGAGCGCCGTGGCGGTAAGAGATGCCCTGGAATATCAGCAACCTGTATGGCTAACACCGAACGCTGAAAATCAAGCCGGAAGTATTTTCTATACGGCTCCTCAGAACGTGCAGGCTTTCACCACAGACTTTGTGTTTGGAATCGGCACCGGGAATACTGTGGAGGCTGATGGAATGACGTTCACCATTCAAAATGACGCGCCCCAGGCGGTCGGTGGCCCGGGAGGGTCACTCGGGTATAAGGGTATTACCAAAAGCGTAGCGGTCAAGTTCGATTTCTATAACAACAGCGGGGAGGGGGACAGCTCGACAGGCCTCTATCTCGATGGTGCAAATCCTACAGTGCCGGCGATCGACATGTCTGCCAGCGGTCTCACCCTGGCGGGCTCTCGTGGCTCGTTCGCTGCCCACATTACTTACGATGGAACAACTCTGACGCTGACAATTACCAGCCTGGGTCAATCGAGTGCTACGTTCACGCACTCGTGGGCGGTTGACATTCCTGCTGCGGTCGGTGGGACGACAGCATACGTAGGGTTTACCGCTGGTACCGGGGGCATGACGTCTCAGGATTCTCTTACGTCGTGGACGTATCTTCCGGGGGTGTTTTGATCGACTGTCGAAGGTAGCTGGTTGCCCGCACGGTGTGGCCGTGCGGGCAACCAGCTACTGAATTGTGCGAATTGTTTGCAGAACAAAGTTTGTTCTTTTACCTGGAGGAGTTCCCGTGCTGAGTCTCTCGTTTTCTCGGTCTTCTGTCTCTGGCTGGCGGCATCAGGGAGTCATCGTCTTGCTTCTTCTGGCGTTTGGTTCCACCGCCGCTGTGTATGGTCAAGTGGCTACGACGACGCAACTTACCATTGCTTCTTCCGCTGCTGCGGTGGGGGTTCCGACTTTGCTGACGGCGACGGTGACGGATGCGGCCAGTCATAGTGTGCATCTGGGCACGGTTACGTTTTATGACGGGAGCCGTGTCGCTGGGTTCGGCGCAGATTGTGAGCGGGACGTCGGGGGCGTATGCGCAGGGGACGGCGAATTTGAAGACGGCTTCGTTTTCGCTGGGAGTGAACAGCATCAAGGCGGTGTTTGCCGGGACGAAGAGTGATGCGACGAGCACCTCGTCTGCGAAGACGGTGACGGTGACGGGGAAGTATGCGACGACGACGGGCTTGAGCGGTACCGTGACGGGGACCGATTTCACTCTGACGGCGGCGTTGCGGGCGTTTGGTTTAGAGAGTCCGACGGGCAATGTGGACTTCTCGCATATCTCGAACGGTGTTCCCATTGAAACCATCGATACCAAATCACTCACTGAGGCAAAATGGGGGACCGACCTAAGTATCAGCAACACGGTCGCGCTCTTCGGCACCGTTTCCTTTTATACCGACAGCATTGCCGTGGGGGACTTCGACGGGGATGGGCTTCTGGATGTGGCGGCGAGTATTTTGCACAGCGCGGGAAATCCTAAAATCGTGATTCTGCCGGGCAATGGAGATGGGAGTTTCAAACCACCCGTGAGCTTCATCGATGCAGGTAAGTATTCCTTAAGCATTTATGCCGCCGACGTTAATAACGACGGACGGCTGGATCTGGTTGTGGTCGAGGGTGGGGGCCCTGCTGAGGGAGGCAGCAGCGGGATCGGCATCCTGCTGGGGAATGGTGACGGCACATTTCAGCCCGAGGTCGAGTATGGTTCTGGCAATCGTACCGACGGATTTATGTATGCCTACATCGGAGATCTCAATCGCGACGGAAATCTTGACATTGTCTCTGCCAGCCAAAATAGCGCCGAGGTTTCTGCAGTCGTTCTGCTGGGGAACGGAGACGGTACTTTTCAACCGCAGGCTGCCTATGACGCGGGTGGCGCCGCCAGCAGCGACCTGCAGGTGGTCGGGGGCGACGTGAATGGAGATGGCATCCTAGACCTGGTCGTGAACGCGAAGGACGTTGGAGATGGAGTAAGCGTGCTGTTAGGGAAGGGCGATGGGAGTTTCTTGCCCCCGCATAGTTACAAACTTGGCACTTCGTACTTGGAATTATCACTAGAAGTTACCCTCGCAGACGTCAATGGCGATGGAAAACTGGATATTGTCTGGGCGGCCATTAATGGTGACATCGGCGTGGCTCCCGGGACGGGTGATGGGAGTTTTCAAACGGCTCATACATATTCGCTTGGCGGCAATGCTGGCTTCTATCCTGTCGGCAAGCCGCCGGTTGTCGACATCAACCAGGACGGAAAGCTGGATATCGTGGTGGAAGTTGAAAACGGACCTGATGCCCAGATGGATTTGCTTGCTGGCAAGGGAGACGGAACATTTGAGCAGCCGGTCATTTACCTCCAGAATGTTGGCGTTGCAGTTTCGGGCGAGTCGAATTTCACGGGGCCCGTGGTCGCGGGAGACTTCAATGGAGACGGCCGGCTGGACCTGGTTACGATGAATATCCCGAAGAATAGGGTGATCACGATCCTCAATCAGCAGACGGCAAGCCTGCAGGTGGCGAAGAATGAACTGGGGCCGAATACGACGACGGTCCAGGCCAGTTATGCGGGTGACGGCAATTTTACCGGAAGCGTTTCCAGTGCAGTCCCGTTGTCCCAAGGCGGCGTTGACTATAGTGGCGGATTTACGGGAGGGGGAGCAGGACTTCACCTGAACGATGGCGCCGCGGTGGCGGGCGGGGTGTTGCAACTTACCAATGGCGGCGTGAACCGGACAACGAGCGCCTATTCCGCGACGCCGGTGAACATCCGGCAATTTGTTACCGATTTCACTTTTCAAATGTCGAATGCAGGGCCGGAGGGACTGACTTTCGTCATCCAGAATGTTGGTCCCGGCGCAGTGGGAAGCCCAGGGGGCGGGCTCGGGTATCAGGGCATTGCAAAGAGCATCGGCATCAAGTTCGATCTTTTTAACTATTGCGCAACGGCAAATGATTTCCAGGGCGGCGCCGATTCCACCGGTCTCTACGTTGACGGCCCTAACCTGGCTGATTCCTGCATCGGACTTCCGTCAAACTTCAGCAACGTCAACTTAGGCAGTGGAAACCCGATCCAGGCCCACATTACCTACGATGGGGTCTATCTTGCGATGACGCTCACCGATACCGTGACCCTGGCAACTTATGGTTTCCTGGAACAAATCGACATTCCCTATAAGGTGGCCGGATCGACTGCGTATGTCGGTTTCACTGGGGCCACGGGCAGTCAGAGCGCTACGGCGACGATTCGCTCGTGGCGGTATCTTGCTGAAACGCCTCCGCCTCATTTCCCGAATTATTATTCCGACGCCGGTTTCCAAAGTACCGCGGAGCTCCAGTTCAATGGCACCTCCGTCCTTGAGCAATCGCCCTACAGTTTAGCCGGCACCGTGGCGCTAACCCAAGGCTTAGGGAATCAAGCCGGCAGTATCTTTTATTCGGCTCCTCAGAATGTGGAAGCCTTCACTACGGACTTTACGTTTGAGGTCGCCCCCGTCGTTAGTCTGACCCCCGGCTACTTGTCTAACGTGGCTGATGGGATTACGTTCACCATTCAAAATAATGGGCCCAAGGCGCTTGGCGGTCCAGGAGGCGGACTGGGGTATAGGGACATTCCAAAAAGCGTGGCGATCAAGTTCGATTTCTTGAACAATAGCGGGGAGGGAAATGCTTCGACAGGCCTGTACCTTAACGGCGCAAGCCCCACTGTGCCCGCTGTCGATCTGACGGGGAGTGACTTCACATTGCTGGGCACTGGTGGCGAGTTCAATGCTCATATGACCTACGACGGAGCAATCTTAACTCTCACGATGGTCAACAAAAATACCCATCCAAGCACAACGTTCACGCATTCGTGGGCAGTTGACATCCCTGCCGCGGTTGGTGGGACGACCGCGTATGTCGGCTTCACCGGCGCTACCGGGTCCCAATTTTCCACGGACACCCTTCAATCTTGGACGTATCTTCCGGGCGTTAATTGATCGACGTTCGGTGGAGGGGGAGCCGGGCGATATCTGCGGAGAGGCTTTACTTACATGGGGATTGGGCGCCCACAATTCCCCCACTGTTCGGCCTCGAGGGCTCACTTCTCGAGTCGTTGTCCGTGCCAATCCAACAAGAATTCGACGGGAACAATTTGTTCTGACTGCGTAGCGAAGTGCCCTAAAATCTGAAAAGATAGAGCTATGGCTACGACTCCGATTGCTCAGAAGATGTTGACCGACCGCATTGGCCGGATTGAGGTTTCTGCAACCATGGCGGTGACCGCCGAGGCCGCGAAGCTGCGTGCTGGTGGCGCGAAGCTGGTGGATTTTGGCGCGGGCGAACCGCACTTTGCGACTCCGCGACATATTAAGGACGCGGCGATTGCTGCGATCGAGGGGAATTTCACGCGGTACACGATCGTTTCGGGCATTCCCGAGGTGCGGAAGGCGATCGTGCAGCGGCATGCCTGCGATTTTGGGTCGGATTATGCTCCGGAAGAGGCAGTGTTCACGACCGGTGGGAAGCTGGCGCTGTTTAATGCGCTGCAAGTGCTGGTGGAGCATGGCGATGAGGTGATTTTGCCGGTGCCGTTCTGGGTGTCTTACAAGGACATCATTCAGTATGGCGGCGGCGTTCCGGTTTATCTGGAGACGGACGAGGCGGAGAACTTCCGCATTACGGCGGCGGCGGTTGAGGGGCTGATCACTCCGCGGACGAAGGCGATTATTTTGAATTCGCCGTCGAATCCGGCGGGGTCGGTGGTGGCTCCGGCGGACCTGGAGGCGATAGTTCGCTTGGCGCATGAGCGGGGGATTTATCTGATCCTCGACGAGTGCTATGTCTACCTGCAATACAACGGGGCGCTGGTGAGCGGGGGGTCGTTTCTCGAGGCGAAGGAGCATGTGATCGTTGCGGGCTCGCTATCGAAGACGTATGCGATGACCGGATGGCGCGCGGGGTTTGCGCTGGGGCCGAAGCCGATTATTGCGGCGATGAGCAAGCTGCAGAGCCAGTCGACGAGCTCGACGGCGCATTTTGTGCAGAAGGCGGCGGTTGCGGCGCTGACTGGGCCGCAGGATTCGGTGCTGGAGATGCGGGCGGATTATTTGAAGCTGCGTGACCAGGTGCTGGCGGGGTTGAAGACGATTCCGGGGCTGACTTGCACGGTGCCGGAGGGCGCTTTCTATGTCTATCCGAATGTGTCGGCCTATTTAGGGAAGCCGGGTTCGCAGACGGCGCTGGAGCTGGCGGGACGGTTGCTGCATGAGGCGCATGTGGTGACGGTTCCGGGCGAGGCTTTTGGGACGAAGGAGCATATCCGGTTGTCGTATGCGGTGACGCATGAGGATGTGGATGAAGGCGTGGCGCGGATGAAGGATTTCTTTGCCAAGTTGGGCTGAGTGTCCGGTTTGAGGGCGTCGCGCGCTCGCGTTTCATTTTGAACTGAAGAAGTTCTCGTTCCCTCGTGTTTGTTTCACGATGCGGGCTGCGCCTCGCTAGGCAAGCGCAAAAGATGGTCTAATAAAAGCGAACGCCCACCTTTTGCAAAGGGCAGCGAGTGAATCTCCCCAATTCCATTACGATGAGCCGCATCGTCAGTGTGCCGTTGCTCATCTGGCTGCTTTCTCCTTCGTTTCCGTTCCATGATGCTGCGTTTGGCCAGCAGGAAATAATTGCCTCGCTGGTTTTTATTGCCGCGTCGATCACCGATGGGGTGGATGGCTACCTGGCGCGGAAGCGCGGGCAGATCACGACGATTGGGATGTTGCTCGATCCGCTGGCGGACAAGCTGATGATCAGCGCGGCGTTCATCTGCCTGGTCAGCTACAACCCGCATGTGATGAAGCCGTGGATTGCGGTGCTGGTGATCGGGCGCGAGTTCCTGGTGAGCGGACTGCGGTCGATCGCGAGTACCGAGGGTTTTACCATCGAGGCGAGCGAGCTGGGTAAGCTGAAGACGATCATTCAAATTGTTGCGGTGGTGGCGACGATCCTGGCGCACCGGTGGTATGAGTGGCATTTTGGATGGTTCACGTTGTGGGTTTATCCGACGGCGATTACGGCTATCTACTTTATGGTGGTGGTTTCGATTATTTCGGCGATCGATTACTTTGTCGGTTTCTGGAAGAAGATCGATCGGGCTTCGAGCGTTTCACGCGTTAAAGCGGGCAGTGTGCTGAGCCGGAAGAAGAATATTTCTGCTGCGAATTGAGCCGAATCTTTTCTGCTCGATCTCTTTCGCCCGATATATTCTCGACTGATGAAACGCGTCTTTGAATTTTGCGCATTCCTGACCCTCCTCTTTGCAAGCAGCATCACAGGTGTGTTGGCGCAAACCCCTACTGCGGACCTGTCGTCTGCGGATGGGTTGTTTCAGGCGGGAAAATTTGCCGATGCGGAGAAGGTCTACTCTGCGATCGTCCAAACCGATCCGAGAAGCTATCCGGCCTGCCTGAAAATGGCGAATATCGCATTGCTCGCGAACCGTCTCGATAGTGCAGTTGCGTGGTCGCATCGGGCCCTGGCGCTGAAGAAGGGCGACGCGGACGCGAAGATCATCCTGGCGGAGGCGCTCTATCGCGAGGGCAGGTTTGCGCAGGCAGGCGTGGTGATCGGTACACCCGTCGTTGAGACGGAGGCGGTCAAGCAGAGCTACAACTCGCTAAACGTCGCCAAGCTGGAGAGCTTTGCCGGGCAAACTCCCTACGAGTTTCACGGGAGCGGGCAGAGTATTCGCATCAAGTTCGTGAAGTCGGAGCCGCTGCCGGTGATTCAGGTCATTGTTAACGGAGGCAAACCAGCGCTCTTCTTTATCGATACCGGTGGCTCGGAATTGCTGCTCGATTCCGAATTTGCTAAGGAACTTGGAGTGAAGACGATGGGCTCGACGATCGGCGTCTTCGCCGGCGACCAGAAGGCCCCAGTCGGAAATGGTCGGGCGGACTCGATGACGCTCGGAGACTGGACGTTCAAGAATGTGCCGGTCGGGATGATTCCATTGCGGTCGATGTCGGCAATGTTTGGTGTGCCGCAACTGGATGGATGTGTGGGGACCTCGGTGTTGTATCAGTTCCTGTCGACCATCGATTATCCGGCGGGAGAGTTAGTGCTGCGTCGCAAGACCACGGCGAACTGAAAGCGTTTGAAGCAGAGGCGCCGAGCGCGAACCGGAAGCGAGTGGAGATACCGATGTGGATGGCAGGCGATCATTTCATGGTGGCCTGGGGACAGGTACAGACGCTGGCTCCGTCGCTGTTTTTTGTGGACAGCGGTTTGACGGGCGGGGGGGTGAATCTGGCCGAGCCGGTGATCAAAGCCGCCGGTATTTCGCTCGAGAAAGACAAGGCCTCGGCTGGGCAGGGAGGCGGCGGGCACTTGATTACGATTCCTTACACCGTAGCGAGTTTTTCGCTGGGTGACATCACTGAGAAGAAGGTCACTGGCGTCTATAACGGGCCATTCCCGTTTACAACCGCGTGGGGTTTTCACGTAGACGGCATGGTGGGGCACGATTTCCTCAAGCCTTATGCCGTGACGTTGGATTTCACGCGGATGCGGCTGATTCTGCAGTAGCCGCATTCGTCGCTCGCTTCTTTCTCCATAGCCGCGATGATCGCTGCACTTGTTCAGTATTGAACAGCCGACAGCAGTAATGAACGCCGACACCGGAATTTTGGCGGCGTCTTTCCCGTGTTTTCAGCGATTTAGACTCTCGGGAACTGGCCCCCTACTTGCCACGTAGTTCATGGGGGAGTCTCGCCATGTTGATGCAGGACTTGCGGTTTGCCTTGCGGCAGTTCAGGAAGAATCCGGGATTTGGGCTGACGGCGGTGTTGATGCTGGCGCTGGGGATTGGCGCGAGCGTGGCGATCTTCGCCTTTGTGGATGCGGCTCTGATCAAGCCTTTGCCTTATGCGGATCCGAATCGTCTGGTTGCGCCGACCGAGATGGCAGCGGCCTTTGGGCGGGCGAACCTTTCCTATCAGGATTACCAGGACTGGAAGCGGGAGAACAAGGTCTTCGCTTCGCTGGATGTCTATACGGGTACGGGTTATCTGTTGCGCACTCCTTCGGGTACGCAGCCGGTGCCGGCGGCGCGGGTGAGCGATGGCTTCTTCAGGACGCTGGGCGTCGTACCGGTTTTGGGTCGAGACTTCTACGCGGGGGAAGACAAGCCGGGCGCGCCCAAGGCGGTGATCTTAAGCTATTCGGCGTGGCAGCGGCGGTTTGATGGGCGCAAGGACGTGATCGGTCAGACGGTCTCGCTGAGCGGGGTTCCAATGACCGTGGTTGGGGTGTTGCCGGCGAGTTTTCATTTTGCGCCGCGAGGAAATGCGGAGATTTGGGCGGTGCTGCAGCCTGACGACTCTTGCAACCAGAGGCGAAGCTGCCACAGCCTGAATGGAATTGCGCGGTTGAAAGATGGAGTGACGGTCGAGGCGGCGCAGGCCGATACGACGACGATCGCGAAGCAGCTTGAGAGGCAGTATCCGGATTCGAATCGTGGGCAGGGTGCGAGCGTGATCACGCTCGAAGAGGCGGCGGTTGGGGACGTGAGGCCTATTCTCTTGGCGCTGCTGGGCGGCGCTGGGCTGCTGTTGCTGATTGCGTGCGTGAATGTGTCGAGCCTGCTGCTGGTGCGTTCGGAGAGCCGAAAGCGGGAGATTGCAGTGCGCGGAGCTTTGGGCGCTTCTCCGGCGCGATTGGCGGGGTTGTTGTTCAGCGAGGGCGTGGTGCTGGTAGCGGCGGGGAGCCTGCTTGGGCTTGGCCTGGCTATCGGCGCGATCGAACTGCTGTCGCGGCTTATCCCGAAGGACATGGCGGCAAACGTGCCGTTTTTTGCAGGGATCGGATTGAACTTCCGTGTGGTGGCTTTTGCCGGCGCGATCTCGGTGCTGGCGGTGGTCTTGTTCTCGCTGACTCCGATCTTGCGGCTCAGGTCCGCAGGGACGGGCGCGGAGATGCGGGATGGTTTGGCGGAAGGCAGCCGGGGTTCGGCGGGAACGTTGTGGCGGCGGTTTGGCGCGAACCTGGTGGTGTTGGAACTAGCCATCGCGATGGTGTTGCTGGTGGGTGCGGGGCTGCTGGGCAAGAGCGTTTACCGGTTGTTGCATGTCGATCTGAGCTTCCAGCCTGACAATCTGGCGACGGTTCAGGTGGCATTGCCGGACGCTTCTTATTCGAAGGATCCGCAAGTGATCGCGGTGGAGAAGCAGATTCTTGAGGGAGTGGCGGCGTTGCCAGGGGTGACTTCGGTCGGCATTGGAGATTTGTTGCCGCTGACGGGGAACGGCAATACGGACTGGATCCGGTTTGAGGGAAAGCCCTATGACGGCACTCACAATGAGGTGAACAGCCGCAATGTGAGCGTGAACTATTTCGAGACGTTGCAGGCAAAGCTGATTCGTGGGCGATTCTTCAACGAGGCCGACGATGCGACGAAGCCGCTGGTGATCGTGATCAACCAGTCGCTGGCGAAGAAGTATTATCCGGGCGAAGACCCGATCGGCAAGCGGATTGGCGATACTTCGCTGACGCCGAAGTCGATGCGAACGATTATCGGTATTGTCGACGACGTGCGGGAGAGTTCGCTCGATACGGACACATTGGCGGCGGAGTATCAGCCGTTCAAACAGAGCACCAGCACGTATTTTGGCGTGGTGGCGCGGACCTCGCAGGATGCCGGGTCGGTGCTCCCGGCGATCGATGCGGTGGTTCGCAAGATCGATCCGTCGATTGGCACTCAGGACGAATCGACGATGGTGCAGCGGGTGAACAACTCGCCGACGGCGTACATTCATCGTTCGGCGGCTTCGCTGGTGGGCGGATTTGCCGCCCTGGCTTTGCTGCTGGGCGTGGTTGGGCTTTACGGGGTGATTGCTTATTCGGTGAGCCAACGGACGCGGGAGATTGGCGTGCGCATGGCGCTGGGTGCGCAGCGGGCCTCGGTGTATCAGCTCATTTTGAAAGAGGCGGGATGGCTGACGGTCTTCGGGATTGCGGCGGGGTTGGCTTGTTCGATTGGCGCGGGGACTTTGATTCGGAGCCTGTTGTTTGGGGTGAAGGCGTGGGACGTGGCGACGCTCGGAGCGGTCGCTGGGCTGCTGGGAGTTTGCGCGATGCTGGCGAGTTATTTTCCGGCGCGGCGAGCGGCTTCGGTGAATCCGGTGGAGGCTTTGCGAGCGGAGTGAGACTACAGGGAATAGGGAATAGGGAATAGGGAATACTGGGATCGACGGTCGTGACAGATATTGGTTTCTGAATAGTGGACGCCGGTCTTGGCTTGCTTGAGACTGGCTAGATGGAATTTCGTAAGTTGAGTGAGGCGGATGCTTCGGCTTGGTGGAAGCTGAGGCTGGAGGCGGTGGAGACGACTCCGCTGGCTTTTGGGCAGACGGTGGACGAGGTCCGGGCGATGCCGCTTGAGGAGATTGCCGAGCGCGTTCGGGAGAAGGCGGATGGGAGCTTTACGCTGGGCTGCTTCTCTGATGGGGAGATGATCGCGATGGCGAGCTTTCAGCGCGAGTCTTCGCGTGTGAAGGAGCGGCACAAGGGGCATCTGCGGACGGTGTATTTGTCGGCGGCGCATCGTGGGCGGGGAATCGGAGCTGCGTTGGTTGCGAAGTTGATCAAAGTTGCCAGTGAGGATCCGTCGGTCGAGCAGATTCATCTCGCGGTGGGAGCGCACAACGCGGGCGCGATTCGGACTTACCGGAAGCTTGGTTTTGAGTTTTATGGGACGGAGCCTCATGCGCTGAAGGTTGGCTCTGAGTATGTGGATGAGCACTTGATGATTTTGCGGCTGCGATAGCGGAGCTACTGCTGAGCAAAGCAATAAGCCCCGAAATCCTTGCGGATCCGGGGCTCTGTCGATTGAAGTGACTGTCTAAGCGGGGATGGCGACTCTGGCCGGGGATGTCGGTGCGTAGTGCGTTACAGGCACTTTGGACTGGCGGTGGACGAAATGGTACGGGGGCCAAGGGCCGGAGAGTTGCATCTGGCAGTCTTTCAATTGGGTTGAGGCGGTCGAATAGCGATTCTGATAACGCTCTATGCACTTGTGGTCGATGAGGTGGGCGATATCGAGAAACATCTTGCCCGTTCCGTCGCGCTTGCAGGTGATTTCTTCGTCGAGCGGGGCGAACATGCGATGCATTTGCACGGAAACCGCTCGGGCGCGGGTCTGACGTTCGCGTTGCTGGGTGGCGTTTTCGCGGAGGCTGGCGAGGTACTCTTTGCCGACGCGATTCATCAGGATGGGCTTGTCGAGTTCGCGACAACAATCGTCGACGACGACCTTGAGGTGCATCTCGGCCTTGCCGCGGAGACGGTCAAGATTGGACAGAAACTGGCGCTGGTTGGAGCGGACGGAACGGCGGAGGGCTTCGTCGTCGGCAAAGACGGTGCCGAAGCGGAAGGGCAGAACGGTAGACATTTTGAAGCAGTCGGCGATGACTTTACCGTGGTCGACGGCCGATTTCTGTACGAGAGGTTCGTCGGGATTGTGTTCGCTGACGATTACGGCGAGGTCACTGGCGGGATAGAGGAAGACTTGATTCCCGGCGATGCCGGTCACGGCCTCGAGCGGTACGGGTTTGCGGTGACGGAGAAGATCCGGAAAAGCCTGCTTTTCGCTGATGCAATAGGCATACCACGCCATAGATAGTCACTCCACACAATGGCCTAATGGCCAGGGTTTCTTGAGATGGTCGGAGTTCGGGGGAACGACTTCATACGCTGGGAGCTTGAAATTCGGTAACGGAAAATGGTGCAGCAGTTGCTTCAATTACAGGGCAAATCGTAGACTCGCGACCTGACGATTGGCAATGACTTTCGTTACCCAAAACGGGAAAGCGCTCACGAAAAGGCCAAACTCGTGTTCGTGTGATTGAAATAGATGTTTGTGACGCTAAAGTTAGCGTAAGCTGAAGCGTTTACTTCGGAAAGCAGGGGATTATGGCTGCCAGCCTCCGCCGAGCGCCTGGTAGAGCGAAGTGTAGTTGGACATCTCGGCGTCCCACGCTTGCGCCAGGGCGATTTGGGAGGTGAAATACTGCTGCTCGGTGACCAGGACCTCGAGCATGCTGGCGTAGCCGCCGTTAAAGCGGACGACGGCGAGTTCGGCGGTATCTTTATACGTCTTGGTCTGCTCCTCAATCTTCATGCGGTAGAGGCGCGACTGGTTGTAGCCGACGAGGGTATTGGCGACGTCGCCGAAGGCTTCCTGCACGGTCTGCTTGTATTCGAGCTCAGCCTGGTCGCGCTGGGCCCAGGCGAGGTGGTAGGCGCTGGTGATGGCTCCCCCGGCATAGAGCGGCTGGGCGAGCTCGCCGGCGAGCGACCAGACGGTTGCCGGGCCCTGGAGGAAGCTGGAGATCGCGGTGCTGGCGGCGCCGAACTGGCCGGTGAGGGAGATCTGGGGGAAATAGGCGGCCTTGGCGACACCGACATTGGCATTGGCCGCGACGAGGCTTTGTTCGCTGGAGAGAACATCGGGGCGGCGTTGCAGCAGGGCGGAGGGAAGGCCGGTAGGGACCTCGGCCTGATGGGGTTGATCGACGAGCGCGAGGCCGCGATCGATGGGGCCGGGGTTTCTGCCGAGCAGGATGCTGATCTGGTTTTCTGTCTGGGCGATGGCCTGGGTGCTGGAGATCACCTGGGCCTGTGCTTGCTGAAGGAGCACCTGGGCCTGATAGACGTCGGTGATCGCGCTTTCTCCGCCCTTGAACTTGATGGTGTTGAGCTTGAGGATGTCCTGGTCGGCAGCGACGGTCTTTTGCGAGATATCCAACTGAAAGTCAAAGTTGCGAAGCTGATAATAGGCGGTCGCGACGCTGGAGATTAAGGTGAGCTGGATAACGCTCCTGGCGTAGGTGGTCGAGAGGAGCTGGGCGCGGGCGGCTTCGGTTTCACGCCGGTATTTTCCCCAAAAGTCAACGACGTAATTCAGTTCGATTCCAATGGAGTCGATGGTGGGGCTGTTGAGGGCGAACTGGTTGTGTTGGAAATTGACGCCGCCCGAGCCGCCGAGGGACGGCAGCTGGTTGGCGCGGGTTTCGCCGACGACGGCCTGCGCCTGGAGGATGCGAGTGGCAGCGATGCGCATGTCGTAGTTGTTGGTGAGGGCTTCTTTGATGAGGGCACGCAGAGTCTCGTCCTGAAAAACACTCTCCCAGGTGGTCTCAGCGAACGATGGAGCGGCGAGATCGGGTGCGCCGCGATATTGTCCGGGGACATTGAGCGCTGGCCGCGAGTAGTTTGGGCCGACTTTGCAGCCGCCAACCATTGTGAGGGCCAAAGTGGCGGCGAGCGTTTTTCTGAAGGGGGTCATTCGCGTGATCATGCGTGTGGCCCCTCTACTCTTGGATGTGCGTCCGGGGTTCCCGGCGGTGGTGGTTGGCCGTGGGCTTCTTTGCTGCCAAAGAGTGCGCCGAATCGCTCGACGACATCGAAGGAGACGGGGATGAAGAAGATGGCGATGATTGTCGCTGCAAGCATGCCGCCGATGACCGTCGTTCCCAGCACCTGGCGGGCAATCGCCCCTGCTCCATGCGCGCGCCACAATGGCACGCAGCCGAGAATGAAGGCAAAGGCGGTCATCAGGATTGGCCGCAGTCTCAGCCTTGCGCCGGTCAGCGTCGCCTCGATGAGCGGCTTGCCCTTGTCGTACTCGAGCTTGGCGAATTCGACGATGAGGATGGCGTTTTTGGACGAGAGCCCGATGAGCATGACGAGCCCGATCTGGGCGTACACATCATTGTCGAAGCGGCGCAAATGGAGCGTCAGGAAAGCGCCGAAGATGGCGATGGGAAGTCCGAGCAGGACGCTGAAGGGAAGCGTCCAGCTCTCATACTGCGCGGCCATGATGAGGAAGACCACAAACAAGGCCATGCCGAAAACGACAGCGGGCGAAACGCCTTGCGCCGCTTTTTGCTCCTGATAGGACATGCCCATATAGTCGAAGCCCATCTGGCTGGGCTGGGTCTTATGGAAGACGTCTTCCAATGCCGCCATGACCTGACCTGAACTGTAGCCGGGCGCCGCCGAGGCGTTGAATTGCACACAGTTGAAGAGGTTATAGCGCATGATGAACTCGGGGCCGGTGCGCGGGTAAGTCGTGGTCAAGGTACTCAACGGGACCATGTTGCCGGAGGTGTTCCTGACGTAAAACTTGCCGAGATTTTCTGCCTTGGTGCGGTAGTCTCCGTCTGCTTGTACGTAGACCTGCCACTGCAGGCCGAAACGGTTGAAGAAGTTGACCAGCGAGCCACCCATAAACGTCTGCACGGTCTGATAGAGATCGTTCAGGGGTATCTGCTCGGTCATCGCCTTGGCATTATCTACGTTCACTCCGACTTGAGGGACGTTGAGCAGCGCGGTGGTCATCACCCCTGCCAGCTCAGGGCGCTTGCGGGCTTCCTGCCAGAAGGCCAATGCGTTCTTGGCGAGAAATTGAATGTTGCCGCCAGAACGGTCTTCAAGAATGAAGGTTGCGCCTCCCGATGTGCCTACGCCGGGGATAGCCGGCGGCGGGAAGGAGAATGCAATTCCCGAGGGATCCCTGGCGAGGGCTTGTTGGAGGTGGGCTTTGATGCCGTCGTAGCTTTCCTCGGGAGTGGTGCGTTCGTCCCAGGGCTTCAACGAGATAAAGAAGAATGCGCTGTAGGTTGTGTTGACGCCACTTAACAAGCTGTATCCGGCGACGGTGCTGACATATTGCACGCCGGGCGTGTCCATCATGATCTTCTCGACTTCGCGCGCAGCTTCCTGGGTGCGTTCGAGGGACGAAGCGTTCGGTAGTTGCAGCCCGGCGTAGAGGTATCCCTGATCTTCATCAGGGAGAAAGCTGCTGGGGAGTTTCTTGCCGAAGTACCCTGCACCCACAGTGATCGCACCAAGCAGGAGAAACGCCAAGGCGACTTTGTGGATGAGGTGCCGGCAGATGTTCACGTAGCCGTCGGTGGCACGGCCAAAGACACGGTTGAACCAGCGGAAGAACGCGCCGAGGGGGCCTCGCACTTCCTTCTTGGGGCGCAGCAGCATGGCCGAAAGCGCGGGGCTGAGGGTGAGCGCGTTGAAGGCGGAGAAGAGCACCGAAATGGCGATGGTGATTGCGAACTGCTTGTAGAGTTGGCCGGTAATGCCGGGAATGAAGGCGGTGGGAATGAAGACCGCAGCGAGGATGAGCGCGATCGCGATGACCGGACCCGAGACCTCCTCCATTGCTCTAATGGTGGCGTCGTGAGGCGACATTCCGCTTTCGATATTGTGTTCAACCGCTTCCACGACGACGATGGCATCATCGACGACGAGTCCAATGGCCAGGACCATTCCCAAGAGCGACAGGGTATTGATGGAGAAGCCCAGCGCGGGGAAGACAATGAAGGTCGCGATCAGGGAGACAGGCACGGCGAGGAGCGGAATCAGGGTGGCCCTGAAGCCTTGCAGGAAAATGTAGACGACGATGATGACCAGGAACAGGGCTTCGCCCAGCGTCTTGTAGATTTCCTTGATGCCCTCGCTGACAGCGAGGGTGGTGTCCATCGCGGTGACGTAGTCCAGCCCTTGCGGGAACCTGCCCTTCGCCTCAGTCATCATTTTGACGACGGCGGCTTTCGACTGCAGCGCGTTGCTACCGGGGGTAAGGTAGAGCGCGATGAGCGCGGCGGGCTGGGAGGGCTTCTTCTGGGCGGACTCTCCCAGGCGCGCGACGAACGAATAGTATTGCGAGCCGAGTTCGACACGCGCCACGTCTTTCAGGCGCAGGATTGATCCGTCTGACTGAGCGCGGACCACGATCTGATCGAAATCCTCGGCCGTGGGCAGGCGGCCTGGAGCGCGGACGTTGTAGGTGAATTGCTGACCGGCGGGAACGGGTTCGCCGCCGATCTGGCCGGCCGGATTGACCTTGTTTTGCGCCTTGACGGCATTGGTGATGTCGGAGACGGTGACGCCCAGGCTTGCCAGCTTGTCAGGATTGACCCAGATGCGCATGGCGTAAGGACCTGCGCCGAATATCTGGACTTGCCCGACGCCGGGGAGACGGGTGAGCGCGTATTGCAAATTGATGGTGGCGTAGTTGGCCAGGAAGATGTTGTCGTATGCGCCGCTGGGCGAGTAGAGATCGAGCAGCATGAACGGCGCGGTCGTTCCCGGCTGGACGATCACGCCCTGTTGGGTCACCTCAGACGGGAGTTGGGAGTTGGCCTGCCCCTGACGCATCTGGGCAAGGATCTGATCGGTGTTGATGTCGGTTCCCAGCTGGTAGTCGACATAGAGCGACATGCCTCCGCCGGAACTTGCGCTCAGCGAGTACATGTAGTTCATGCCGCTGACGCCGGACATCTGCTGCTCGATGGGGGTTGCGACAGACTCGGCGATCGTCTGGGCATCCGCGCCAGGGTAGGTGGCCTTTACCTGGATCATCGGGTCGGCGATATTGGGAAACTGCGCCGTGGGGAGCTCGAGGATCGACACCGCGCCGCCCAGCACCATGAGAATGGCGATGACAATGGCGACGATGGGACGATTGATGAAAAATTTCGACATGTGCTAATTGCCCCCAGCCGGCGCAGAGGCCGGCACGTAGGGCTTGGCGACGACTGGGATGCCTTCCTTTGCCATTTGCGGGGCGGCTGCGGCGAACATCTGTAGCCTTTCAGTCCCTTCCACAACAACTCGCTCGCCTGGCTTTAATCCCTCAGTGACGATCCAGTTTGGTCCGACCCTGTCTCCTACCTTGATAGGCCGGTACACCGCTTTATTTTCGGGCGTGAGCACAACGATCTGATACTGCGATTGCACTTCGATCACCGCGGGCTGCGGAACCAGCAATGCGTTCGCGCTGAAACCGGTCTGTATCCGCACGGTGCCGTAGCCGCCGGGGCGGAGATAGCCGTCTTTGTTCGGAAAGGCCGCGGCAAGCTGGATGGTCCCGGTCTGGGTGGCGATCTCCCGATTCACGAGAACAATCTTGCCTTTCGCCGGGAAGGGTTCTGAGTTGGCTTGTATGAATTCGACTGGAATGCTCTCAGGCCCTCTCCCCTTGCCCATGACGTATCTTGCGATCGTCTTCGCGCGGCCGAGATAATCGGCCTCGCTGATGTTGAAATAGGCCCAGATGGGATCCACCTGAGAGATCGTCGTCATCTTGGTCGTTGTGCCCACGAGGTCGCCCACGTTTGAGGTTGAGTTACCTGCTACTCCATCGATCGGGGCGTAGACTTTGGTCCACTCCAGGTTTAGTTGCGCATTGTCCTGGTTTGCCTTTGCGGCGGAGACCTGGGCGATCTGAGCCGCCAGGGTGGATTTGTCGGTATCCAGTTGCTTCTGGGGGATTGCGTTTTGGGCCGCGAGCGGAGTGTCGCGGGTGACGTTATTCTCGGCCTCTCCCTGATTGGCTACGGCTACGGCGACCTGGGCTTTGGCCTGTTCGAGGGCAGCCACAAAAGGTCGAGGGTCGAGTTCGTAAAGTAACTGACCTTTCTTCACGAAGAAGCCGTTCTGATAAGCCTGCTTGAGGAGATATCCCTGGACCTTTGGGGTGATGTCGGCGTTAACCGGGCCGTTGAGTTGGGCTACCCACTCTCCGTAGACGGGGACGTTCTGCTGAACGACGTCGGTGACGGTGACTTCGGGAGGGCTGGGCGGTGGAGCGGCTTTTTTCTCCTCGCAGCCAGTCAAGGCCAGCATGAAGGCGAGGACCAGAAAGCAGGCCATCGGGGCGGGGCTGTAACCGAAAGAGCGCGAACTGCGGCGACTATTCGCTCTTCGCGGCATGGAGAAAGCGAATTTCACCTCAGATGGAACGTGCATCTGGACTCCTGCGGGCGAACGACCAAAAACCCAAAAATGACTACGTGGTGATTCGCCTAGTTATATCCGTTCAGAGGCAAATAGGGAATGGGAAAAACTTACAGGTGGGGAGAGGCGGGAACCGACCGAGTGGGGTAAGTGGTGAATGACGGAGGTGGCGCGACTCTATCGCCGGGTGGGAAGAACCCAGGTAAGCTTCGCGTACCTGGGGCACCCGGGTTGGCTCAGGGGCGCGGAGAGCCGAAGGCTGCGGTGAGGATTGTGTTGGCGAATTGGACTTCGTCGGCGCTAACGGTGTGGGCGCGGCCGGGATAGCGGCGTAGGGTCACTTTCGCGTTCATCTTTTCGAGAATGTCGGCGGATTCCTGGACACGCTCCCAGGGGATGTGGGGGTCGGGATCGCCGCTTGCTACTAAGGCTGGGGTGCCTTGTAAGTCTCCCCCGTAGTTCAGGGCCATGCCGAGGGGGCCGATGAGGCCTCCGGTAAAGGCGAAGAGACCGGCGTATCGAGCGGGGTGGGTGGCGATGAATTCGGTCGAGAGACAAGCGCCCTGGGAGAATCCGCAGACGACGATGCGGTCGGTGGGGATTCCGGCGTCGAGGGCGAGTTGGACGGTGGATTCGATCTTGTTCAAGGCGGAGGTGAGCCAGGGCTCGTTCTGGTCGCGGGGCGCGATGAAGCGGTTGGGGTACCAACTGTGGCCCTCGGCGGCGGGCGCGAGATAGGCGAGGTTGGGGTGGTACATGGCTTGCGCGAGGTTGAGGATGTCGTCGGCGGAGGCTCCGCGGCCGTGGAGCATGATGACGGCTCCGGCGGCGGAGTCGAGGGCTGGGCCTAGGCGGTGGATTGGCTGGTCTTTGTGGGGGTCAGTGGGGTTTGGGCTTGTCATTTTGGTTGTCAGTCCTTGGTTGTGAGTCCTCGGTTGTCAGTCCTCGGTTGTCAGTCTTCAGTCCTCAGTTGTCAGGCGATGCTGGTGGCTGGGCTTGCTTTGTGGAGTTCGAGTGGGGTTAGGCGTTGCTCGATGACTGCGCGGCGTGGTTCGAGCCATGCGGGGATTCGGAGTTCTTCGCCGAGGGTTTCGATTGACTCGTCGAAGGCGAATCCGGGTGGGTCGGTGGCGAGTTCGAAGAGGACTCCGCCGGGCTCGCGGAAGTAGATGGAGTGGAAGTAGGTGCGATCCATCACGGGAGTTACATCGACATATTGGCCTATCTCTTCACGCCAGGCTAATTGATCGGCGTCGTCTGTCGCGCGGAAGGCGATGTGGTGGACGCTGCCTGCGCCGGAGCGGCCGTAGGCGGCTTTGGGGTCGATGACGAGGTCGATGTGGTTGCCGAGGGCGTTGCCGTCGGCGGAGTAGCGCTGGCGATTTCCTTCTTCGGCGACTTTGTGGAAGCCGAGGATGTTGAGGAAGTTTCCGCTTGCTTCGGCTTCGTGCTCGAGGAGAGTGACTCCGAAGAAGCCGCGGATTGCGTGTTCTGCTGGGACGTCGGCGAAGCGTGAGGCGTTCGCGGTTGCGGCACCGGCGTGGCCGACGATTTCGAGCTTCATGCCGTCGGGGTCGGGGAAGGTGAGGACCTCTTCGTTGAACCGTTTGCCAGTCTTTTCGACGAGGACGCTGTGTTCGCGGAGGCGCTTTTCCCAGTATTCGATCGAGGCGAGGGGGACGCTGAAGGCGGTTTGGGCGACTTCGCCGGCTCCGGCGTGGCCTCGGCTGGCTTTGGGCCAGGGGAAGAAGGTGAGGATGGTTCCGGGCGAGCCGGCGTCGTCGCCGAAGTAGAGATGGTAGGTTCCGGGGTCGTCGAAGTTGACGGTGCGCTTGACGAAGCGCAGGCCGAGGACCTGGGTGTAGAAGTCGAGGTTGCGCTGGGCGTCGGAGGCGATGGCGGTTACGTGGTGGAGACCGAGGATTGGGTTTGGCATGGGGTCCTTCTTTTGTTCCTTCGCCTTAATAGATGTTGCAACGACTAATTTGGTCGCAAAGGGCGGTGGGCGTTGCCCATTCCACCGACTATAGATGGCTTTCGCGGGGAGATGGACTGTACCCGGTATCCTACTAAGAGGTCATGACATACCAGACAAATAATCTCAGGATCCGATCCAGCAGGGTTGTGATTCCTCCCGTCTTTCGTTGCAGAGGAAATTCCGCTTACAGACAACGCTTCGCGTACCGTCTTTGAAGCGCGCAACCAGATCGTCGACATTCTTAACGGGGCGGATGACCGCCTGGTCGTCGTGGTGGGGCCTTGCTCGATCCACGATCCCGCTGCGGCTAAGGAATACGCTGGCTTGCTGAAGCAGTCCATTGCCGATTATTCCAGCGAGCTGATGATCGTGATGCGGGTGTACTTTGAGAAGCCGCGCACCACGGTTGGCTGGAAGGGGCTGATCAATGATCCGTACTTCGATGAGTCGTTTCGCATCAGCGATGGGCTGCGGATTGCTCGCCGCCTGCTGCTCGATTTAGCGGAGATGGGTGTGCCGGCGGGGACCGAATACCTCGATATGATTTCGCCGCAGTATGTTGCCGATCTCGTGAGCTGGGGCGCGATCGGGGCGCGCACGACCGAGAGCCAGGTCCATCGCCAGCTTGCCTCGGGGCTTTCTTGCCCGGTGGGCTTCAAGAATGCTACTTCCGGCAATGTGCAGATTGCGGTGGAGGCGATTCTTTCGGCGAGCCATCCGCACACGTTCCTGGGTACCACGGAGACGGGGCAGTCGGCGATTCTGCTGACCACCGGCAATCCGGATTGCCACGTCATTCTGCGCGGCGGCGCGGCAGGTCACGAACTATGACGCTGCGTCGGTCGCGTCCACTGCCGAGCTGATGGAGAAGGCCGGCGTGAAGCCGCGGATCATGATCGACTGCAGCCATGCCAACAGCGGTAAGGACCATCGCAGGCAGGGGATTGTTTGCCGCGATGTGGCGGAACAGATCGCGAACGGCGATCGCCGGATCATGGGCATCATGATCGAGAGCAATCTTGTGGCGGGAGCGCAGAAGCTGGTTGATGGCAAGGCGCTTGTCTATGGGCAGAGTATTACGGATGCTTGTATTGATTGGGCGGAGACGGAGGGGCTTTTGCGGGAGCTGGCTTTGGCTGTGCGGGGGCGGCGGGGTGTGATGAACGCGCCTGGCTATAATCCCCCGATCGTTGCCGGATCGAAGAGATAGCTATTGAGGAAACGAGAATGCGGGCGCAAAATGTAAGGAGAGGTCAGCGAATGAACACGACGACAGAATCCGCCAGACATCCCGGCATTCGGGCTGAAGAGGTTGATACGGAAACCGAGCGCATCATTCTCGACAGGCTTGCGTCGTTTGAGGAAGATGCAAAGACCGCCGTGGACTCCCGCGAGGCACTCGCTAACATCCGCCAGAATCTGAAAGACGCTTCCTCCGCCACACTTTGATCGCATCGGCGCAAAGTGAGCAGCAGATATTCGAAGAACTCACCAGATTATGCACGTCACCAGGATACGTGCATGCCTTGGCTTTCATATGCTTCAAAGACGAATTCGCCAGAATCGGAGAAGAGCTTTCAAGCGACGATTTCCTACCCATGTATCTTTCAGAGCGCTGATTCGTACTGAAGTCAGGACGCTTGTGGGACTATTGGTGAAATCGCCGATAAAGACTGTACGCTACCCGGGCAGAACACAGTTCCGACCTATAGCGAAGATACCTATCGATTGATGGAAGCTCTACATCAGACGATGGATTCTTTTTCTGATCTAATCACACCGAAAAAACTGAAAGATCCCACGTTTAATCCATTTGCTTTCGGAAGCGTCCTCCGCGAACCAATTTTCTACTCGGGAGAGTCTGCATATGGATTCCAGCTGCGAGACCTGGCTATATCAAAGTAGTCTGCAGACAATGGTTGGCTTAAGCAAGATAAGGGATTTTCCATCGAGGACGCGAGTCCGTCGATACTTCACCGAAGCGCAGAATGACATCCTAACGAGCTGTTTCGAGGCGCTGTCAGAGCAGTCGCCCACTGAGTGGACGGTTTTAGAGGGTTTCGCGGCGCGCCCAGATGTCGTTGCAGGGATAAGCGGCATGGAACTAGGCAGCATACAGAAAGTTTTATCTGCATTTACTTTGCCCGACGGCGAGCTTAACTCTGGTTCGAAGCGCTTAATGATTTCAATGTTTCCGCGAGTACGCCTTTGTTTCGGCGAACGATGCAGCTACGTTCTATTTTCGACCTACAGCCTTTTCCAAGCCCTGTATGATTCTCCCTTTTACTGGATGTTTCAGGACTCGAACTACAAAAACACAGCTGCAGCGCATCGCGGGCAGTTTACAGAGGAGTTCGTCCATGAGAGGCTAAAGCGCGTTTTTGGTGGAGAGCGTGTACTGCGGGGGGTTAAGGTACTTGAATAGAAAGGACACGAGCTCACCGATATAGATGTTCTTGTTTTGTTTGGTCATCGTGCCATCGTCGTTCAGGCGAAGTCGCAGAAGCTAACTCTCAAAGCAAGGAAGGGTAACGACGGCCAGATCAAAGAGGATTTTCGAAAGGGGGTTTAGCAAGCATACGATCAGGGAGTTTTATCGGGAGTGGCGCTGAAAGAGAGGGTTCTGAGGTTTCTGGATAACCAAGGGAACGTCTCTCGTCCCTCGTTTGAAGGAGATCTTCGTAATAAATGTCTTATCGGAGTCGTTCCGGCGTTATCGTGTCAAGCGAGGCAGTTTTTCCGTACTCAAAACCGGGAAGGTTCCGGCCTACGATCGTGACCGATCCTTCTGACATTGAGAAAGGACCGAGATGCTTGGTTCGCCTCTCTGGCTAATGACTACATACTCGACGTAGCGCATATTCGGATAAGCTGCTCATCTCCGACGAGTTCTCACGGCTTTGTCATATCACTTGACGCGCAATTTATGGCTGGGAGAGGAGTATGACATGATTCAGCTTGACCAGGATATCTCTTGTCATCTAGATGCCGCGATGACGGTTGGTCGGGAAGGTTTTCCCGGGCAAACGAACTCCAGAGGGTATTCTGACCAAGTTTGCGGGCTCCGCTATAGAGAAAATTCTGAAGCAAGTTGAATCCAAGCCTGAAGCGGCAGCGTTAGATTTTGCATTTACCGTTATGACCTGTAGCGAAGATGCTCTTCGTACGCTATCCGGTGCGATCGATGCGATGTCGGATCGCTGGAGGGGTGATGGCTTAGGGCATGACTTCACCATGAGCCTTAAGTCAACTCCCGCAGTGGGAGTAACCATTCACTGTAACGAAGAGCCAGATAGGGCAGCCCGATCAAAATTACTGAGTCATTGCGAGAAGCGGAAATACATTCACAAGGCTGAAACTTGGTTCGGGGTTTGCCTAGATCCGCGTTCGAAAGAAATCCGCTTTGGGGTCGGGTTGGATTATCGCTGGAAAGAGGATCCGTTCCTGAGCCAGAGTACGAGCGCATTCCATAATCGCCCCGATTCTCAGAATGTGGGACGGAATCACCCGTGCCCTTGTGGAAGCGGTAAAAAGTAAGAAGTGTTGCCTAGGATAAACAGGCGATCCTGCCGCTGCGCCTCGGCGTGGCGCAGCGGTTCAATCAAACATCTACAGCGCGACGGTGACAGCTTTGGTTTCGGTGTAGTTGCGTAGGGCTTCTTCGCCCATCTCGCGTCCCCAGCCGGATTGTTTGTATCCGCCGAAGGGGAGCGAGGCGTCGAAGACGTTGTGGCAGTTGACCCAGACGGTTCCGGAGCGGATGCGGCTGGCGAGCTTGTGGGCGATGCTTAGGTCGCGCGTCCAGATGCTGGAGGCGAGGCCGAAGTCGGTGTCGTTGGCGTCGGCGGCGATGCGGTCGAGGTCGCTATCGGTGAAGGATTGGGCGCAGACGACGGGGCCGAAGATCTCTTCTTTGACGACCTTCATCTCGGGCGTGGTTTTGGCGAGGACGGTGGGCTGGACGAAGTAGCCGCCTCTTCCATACTGGTCGCCTGTGGCTTTGCCTCCGGCGAGGACTTGCGCGCCTTGGTCGACGCCGGACTTGATGTATCCGGTGACGCGGTTGAATTGTTCGTCGCTGACGAGCGGGCCCATTTCGGTGGTGGGGTCCATGCCGGGGCCGACTTTGATCTTTCCGGCGATCTGGCTGACGCCTTCGACGACCTGGTCGTAGACGCGTCTCGTGGACCATGAGGCGCGAGCCGGCGCAGCAGCATTGGCCCTGGTTGAAGAAGATGGCGCTGGCGGCTCCGGCGATGGCTTTGTCGAGATCGGCGTCGGGGAAGACGATGGCCGGGCTCTTGCCGCCGAGCTCGAGGGTGACTTTCTTGAGGTTTCCGGCGGCGGCGTTGACGATGAGGCGGCCGACTTCGGTCGATCCGGTGAAGGCGACCTTGTCGACGAGGGGATGTGCGGCGAGCGGGGCTCCGGCGCCTTCGCCGAAGCCGGTGAGGACGTTGACGACGCCTTCGGGGAAGCCGGCTTCGTGGATGAGTTCGGCGAGGCGGAGGCCGGACATCGGGGTCTGCTCGGCGAGCTTGAGGACGATGGTGCAGCCGGCGGCGAGCGCGGGGCCGAGCTTCCAGGCGGCCATGAGCAGCGGGAAGTTCCAGGGGATGATCTGGGCGGCGACGCCGACGGGTTCGCGCAGGGTGTAGGAGTGGAAGTCGCCGGGGAACGAGAGCGAGAGCGTGTTGCCGGAGATTTTGGTGGCCCATCCGGCCATGTAGCGGAACATGTCGACGGCGAGCGGCACGTCGGCGGCGCGGGCGACGGTGACGGGCTTGCCGTTGTCGAGCGACTCGAGTTCGGCGAATTCGTCGAGGTGCTGTTCGAGCAGGTCGCCGAGCTTCCAGATGAGGCGGCCGCGCTCGGAGGGCTTCATGCGGGTCCAGGGGCCGTTGTCGAAGGCGTCGCGGGCGGCGCGGACGGCGCGGTCGACGTCTTCCGACTCGGCCTCGGGAACGTGGGCCATGACCTCGCCGGTGGCGGGATTGTAGACGGGGAAGGTCTTGCCGGAGGCGGCGAAGACGAAGCGTCCGTCGATGAACATGCGGTGTTTCTGGGCGATGAAGTCGTGGGTGTGGCTGCTGACGCGGGAATCGATGGGGAGAGTGGCCATGTGAACCTCCGGCGGACGGTGGCTGGCTCGGCGGGGAAGCGCGGTTTCTGCGCTTCTTTTGGGCGAGCTTGGGTGGTCCGCGCTGCGAAACACGATAGCATCGGTGTAGCAGGGTTGGCGAGTGAGCGGTTTCATTCGGGCAACCTGTTGCGCGTACCGATTTGACCGTCGTCGTCGAAGCAATTTTTCTTCGATTCCCGAACCTTGTTGAGTTTCTCTACGTCCAAGTTTTCAACGGAGGCTCTCGAAAGTGGAAGTTTCCCATATTCTCAAGGCCTGGGGCCTGATTCTTACCGACCGGCGTCCGACACTCTCGATCGAGATTACGAAGGAGTGTCCGCTGCGGTGCCCTGGTTGCTATGCCTTCGAGCCCAATCATCTGGGCGGCGATACGGAGTTGCGCCAGCTCTCGGACTTTAAGGGGGATGACCTGGTTGCGAGGGTGCTGGCGGTTGTCGATCGGGAGAAGCCGATCCACTGTCGATTGTGGGCGGAGACCCGATGGTGCGGTATCGGGAGCTGGAGAAGATTCTGCCGGAGCTGGATGCGCGGGGAGTTCATACGCAGGTGGTGACGAGCGCCTTCCGGGTGATTCCGGCGGAGTGGATGCGGTTCAAGAAGCTGACGGTTGCGGTTTCGATTGATGGACTGCAGCCGGAGCATGACGAGCGGCGGAAGCCTGCGACCTATGAGCGAATATTGAAGAGCATTGCTGGGGCCAAGGTAACGATCCACTCGACGATCATGGGGAATGTTGCGGACCGCGAAGGATACCTTGAGGAGTTTGTGCGCTTTTGGAGCGAGCAGGCGGCGGTGGACAAGATCTGGTTCAGCTTGTTTACCCCGCAGCGCGGCGCGACGGGGCAAGAGATTTTGAGCGCGGCGCAGCGCGCCTTTGTGGTGGACGAGTTGCTGCGGCTTGGGCCGCTCTACCCTAAGCTGGAGATGCCTGCGGGTCTGGTGAGAGAGCTTTTGTCGCCCCCCAAGAGTCCTGACGACTGCATCTTTGCGCAGACGACACGTACGCTCTCGGCCGATCTGAAGACGAAGATTACGCCTTGCCAGTTTGGCGGCGATCCGGATTGCTCGCAGTGTGGATGCATCGCTTCGATGGCGCTGGCTGCGGTGGGGAACCATCGCGTGGTTGGCGGGCTGACGGCGGGGCATTTGTTCCGGGCCTCAAACCGGGTCGGAGCCGCGATGGCTAAGGCTAAGAGCGTCTTTGCGGGGCCGGAGCCGGAACCTGAGGCTGCGCAGTTCACGATCTTGTGAGCGGGGTGGGTTCGTCGCGATTGCTTTATAGTGTGTCGATGCAGGACATACGATGAATCGACGCGACTTTCTCGGGCTGGCCGGCGGCGCGGCACTTGCTCATGAGCTTCCTTTTTCTTTTGGACAGAGTTCTGCGCCCGCGCCTGCGTTGAAGCCGATGGAACTGGGGCTGCTGATCGTGCCTTTCGGCGCGCCGGAAGAGAAGATCAAGCTGGTGCGAGGATCTGGGGTTCTCGAATTGCTTTCTTTCTCTGGATGGCTATATCTGGCGGCTTCACGCCGGAGGTGGTGGCGCAGTTTCGCGATCTGCTGGCGAAGTACGGTGACGGCGACGACGGTCGAGGTGGTGGGACCGGGCCGCTGGAAGTGGAATTTCTTGAGGGGCCGTCGACGATTGGGCTGGTGCCGCCGAAGACGCGCGCGGCGCGCATCGATGCCTTGCGGCAGGTTTCGGATTTTGCGAAGAAGCTTGGTGTGGGGCAGGTGCAGACGCATTGCGGATTTATTCCGGAAGATCCGGCGCGACCCGCTTTATCGCGGAGGCGGTTGAGGCGATTCGCGAGGTGGCGAAGCATTGCAAGGGCAACGGGCAGTATTTCCTGATGGAGACGGGGCAGGAGACGCCGACGACGATGTCGCGCGACGATTCGCGATGTGGCGATGCCGAATCTGGGCGTCGGTCTGGATACGGCGAACCTGATTCTGTATGGCAAGGCGAATCCGGTGGATGCGGTGGATATTCTGGGGCCGCATGTGCGGAGCATTCATGCGAAGGATGGGAAGTGGCCGACGAATCCGAGACGAGCTGGGCGAAGAGGTGCTGATCGGCAAGGGGCTGGTGGATTTCCGAGAGGTGTTCACGAAGCTGCATCGCAGTTGGCTACACGGGCGCGGTGACGATCGAGCGCGAGACTTCAGGGACCGCAGCAGATCGAGGATGTGAAGCAGGAGAAGCTGTACCTGGAGAGAGATTCTGAAGCGAAGGTCTTCTGACCGAGAGCACAGTAATGAGGAACGAGGGAGTGATGAATCGGCGGGAATTTGTTCAGACTGGGACGGCGGCGGCTACGGGTTGCTGCTGTTGAAGCCAGAAGACGGCGTTTGGGTACCGAGGCGAATTCGGCGGTGCGGCTTGGGCTGCTGGGCTGCGGCAATCGCGGGACATCGGTGGCGACTTCGTTCTGCGAAGAACACGTCGGCGCAGGTCGTGGCGCTGGCGGATATCTTCCCGGACAACCTGGCTACAGGGCAAGGCGCATTTCAACGAGGTGAATGCGGGGCTGGGTACGGCGGCGATCGACGAGAAGCTGCTGTTTCATGGGCCGCATGCGTTTGAGGAACTGGCGCATTCGCCGGATGTGGACCTGATCCAGATATCGACGCCGCCGTTTTTTCATGTGCAGCACCTTGAGGCGGCGGTCGCGGCGGCAAGCATGTGTACTGCGAGAAGCCGGTGGGCATCGACGTGGCGCAGGCGCAAGCAGGCGCTGGAGATTGCGAAGCGAGGTGAAGGCGACGCAGAGCGTGGATGTTGGATTTCAATGCAGGAGCGCTCCGCCGATTGCGGCTGATGGCGGACGCGGATTCAGGGTGGGGCACTGGGCAAGGTTGCGGCGGTGATCGGCAACTACAACGCGCCGGCATCACTGAGAAGATGCGTGCGGGTGAGGGCAAGGATGAGTACCGGTTGCGCAACTGGCTCTGGGATCGGGCGCTTTCTGGAGACATCCTGGTGGAGCAGAATATTCACATCATCGATCTTGTGCAACTGGATGCTGGGGGCGCATCCGCTGAAGGCGACGGCTAACGGGCGGGCGCAATGTGCTGACGCATGCGGGGGATTGCTGGGACAACTACCAGGTGGACTTTACTTATCCGGGCGATGTGCACCTGTCGTTTTCATCGACGCAGTTTGGGACTTATGGCGGCTTTGATGCGGGGTTGAAGTTCTTTGGCGTCGGAGGGGATCGGCGACGGTGCCTTATTCGGGGCCGGTGCAGATCATTGGCACGAAAGCATGGGAGTGGGAAGTCCGACGATAGACTGCTGCGGCGCCGGGTTCGGGGCACAGTTTGCCGCGAATGGGGCCTTCACAGACAACCTGGAGTTTGCGGACCGCGACAAGGAGCGGAGCTTCATCGACGAGCATACGTTCGGGCAGATCGCATAACCAGATTGCTTCGGGCGTTGAGACGGCGCTGAGTTGCATGCTGGGCCGGATGGCTGGGTATACAGAGGCGCGAAGTGACCTGGGAGAATTGCTGGCGCATGGCGAGACTTACCAGTTGGGGATGAAGTTGGAGCAGTTTGCAAGTTGAGGACGGGACGTGTCGTGCCGGTCCTTCGGCTACGCTCCGCTTCGCTCAGGATGACAATCGGATCGGGTGGTTGGGCTGACAGTGTTCGTGCGTTGGCTGGCGCTTTCGTCTTTGAGTTGGACTCCGCTGAGTTTCAGCCGACGGGAGTTAGTTAGTAGATAGTGCAGAGTCTGAGCGGCCTGCTCGGGACTTGTTCCTTCGTCGCGAACATTGGAGATGCAGTTTCTTTCTGCGTCGGTGCGGCCTGGCTTTGGGGCGTAGGTGAGGTAGATGCCAAGGCTATCGGCGGAGCTTAGGCCGGGGCGTTCGCCGATGAGCATGACTGTGATTTCCGCCTTGAGGAGTTCTCCGATCTCATCGCCGAGGGCTACGCGGGCTTGTTCGGCGATGATGATTGGGCCGATTTGCCAGTCTGGAAGTAAGTCTTGACGCGGCTCTGGATGACTCGCACTGCATAGCGTTGGGGAGCTATCGCTGAGAGGCCGTCGGCGATGATGAAGAGTACTTCGGGTTTGATGGCGTGGTAGGTTGGTCGAGGCGAATTCGGCTGGGTTCGTCGAGCTTGCGACCTAGATCGGGGCGGCGGAGGTAGGTTGCTCTGTCCGTTGCGGCGCTGTGGACGGTGATGGATTCGAGTTCGCGGCGGTTAGTTGTTCGGTGATTGAGTTGATGTCGAATGGTGCGTGGACGGCATCGCGTGCGATTGCGTGGGCGGCGGTGAAGTCGAGGAGTTCTTTCGTGGGGAGGCTGTTGCCGGTGCGTGCGAGGGCTATGCGGGCTGGGGTGAATTGGCGGAGTTGGGTGAGTGGATGTGGGTTATTCCGCGTTTGTGCGGCGGCGTAGATCGCTGACACTGCAGGTCTCTCCGCTCCCCTTCCCTCAGGATCCAGTTGAGATGACAAAGCGAAAGAGCTGTTGAGGCCGGTAGAGCGATGCAGGTCCTTCGACTCGCGCTCGAGGCGCTCGCTCAGGATGACAATTCTTATCCTTAACGTCTAGAACCTTTGAAGTACGATCGGCTCTTTCGTGATCACTCATGCCTTCACCCAGCAATTGTCTCGGCGTGATGGTAGCAAATGTGAGTTGCTCACTTCGATCCATCTCTTAGTTCGCCTATTGCGTTGGTGATGCCCATTCGTTCGAGCCAGGCTTCGAACTCCGGGGCGCGCTTGAGGCCGAGGACGCTTCGGATGTAGAGGGCGTCGTGGAACGAGGTGCTCTGGTAGTTGAGCATGACGTCGTCGGCGCCGGGGACGCCCATGATGAAGTTGACGCCGGCGACGCCGAGCAGGGTGAGCAGGGTGTCCATGTCGTCCTGGTCGGCTTCGGCGTGGTTGGTGTAGCAGACGTCGCAGCCCATGGGCAGGCCGAGGAGCTTGCCGCAGAAGTGGTCTTCGAGGCCGGCGCGGATGATCTGCTTGCCGTCGTAGAGATACTCGGGGCCGATGAAGCCGACGACGGTGTTGACGAGCAGCGGGTTGGAATTCGCGGGCGACGGCGTAGGCGCGGGCTTCGCAGGTCTGCTGATCGACGCCGTGATGCGCGTTGGCGGAGAGGGCGCTGCCCTGGCCGGTTTCGAAGTACATGACGTTGTCGCCGACGGTGCCGCGATGGAGGCGAGAGCGCGGCTTCGTGCGCCTCCTGCGAGCAGCGCCAGGTTGATGCCGAAGCTGGCGTTGGCCGCTTCGGTGCCGGCGATGGACTGGAAGACGAGGTCGACGGGCGCGCCGTGTTCGATGGCCTCGAATGGTGTTGGTGACGTGGGTGAGCACGCAGGACTGGGTGGGGACTGTCGTAGCTTGCAGACGGAAGTCGTCGAGCATGTCGAGCAGGCGTGACGCAGGCGGCGAGGCTGTCGGTGGCGGGGTTGATGCCGATGACGGCGTCGCCGCAGCCGTAGAGCAGGCCGTCGAGCATGGAGGCGGCGATGCCGCGCAGATCGTCGGTGGGATGGTTGGGCTGGAGGCGGACGGCGAGGCGGCCGGGCAGGCCGAGGGTGTTGCGGAAGCGGGTGACGACGCTGCACTTCTGCGCGGCGAGGATCAGGTCCTGATTGCGCATGAGCTTGGAGACGGCGGCGGCCATCTCCGGCGTGATGCCCGGGGCGATGCGCGGTGAGGGTTTCGGTGGTCTGCGTCGTGGCTCGAGCAGCCAGTCGCGGAACTCGCCGACGGTGAGGTGCCGCGACGGGGCGAAGGCCTGGCGTCGTGGGTGTCGAGGATGAGGCGGGTGACTTCGTCGCTCTCGTAGGGGACGAGTGGCTCGTTGAGGAATTGCGTGAGCGGGACGTCGGCGAGGGTCATCTTGGCGGCGACGCGCTCTTGTTCGCTGTCGGCGGCGAGGCCGGCCAGCGCGTCGCCGGACCGGGCTGGCGTGGCCTTGGCCATCAGGGTCTTGAGGTCTTCGAAGATGATGAGTGCTTCCGCGGATTGTTTGCCGGTAGGGCATCTTCGGTCTGCATCCAGTTTAGGCGGTCAAGGGCGTCGCGGCGACTATTTCGCAACTCGTGCTATGCTTTGCCGAAACTGATGCAGAACGTTTCGTTCAGTTGGAGCTCGCCGCACTCACCTAAGTCTTCGAGGAGTCCAGTCTTGCCAAGAATCTCACTCTTGTCCGCAGCAGCTTCATCGCGTCACTCTCTGCTCGCTTCCTCCACCGCCTATTCCCAGGTCGTCATCGCACCATCATCGCCTAAGGTTGGCTCAACCAACCCAGTGACCGCCGAGGCACCGACTGGTGGTCCGGCCATACGACGCCTTGCGTGGTGCACCTCTTCACCAACCAGGCCTTTACCGACTACTAGCGCCTAAGACATTCAGCTATGCGCCGCCAGTGACTGCCCCGGGCCCGTGGGCGAAGGTGGTCTTCACCGCCGACTTCACTGTCACGCAAGGGCGTGCAGTATGACCGCACTGCGTCGATTGTACCTCGGCCACGCGAACATCTACTACGGCACAACCGCCGAGCCGGGTTCGAACATCAGCCCGTCATGGCACGTCGAGCGCGATGTCACCGATCTTTCGCCTATCTTCTTGAATCGCGCAGAAGGGCGAGGCCGACATTTACAACATCGTGGACTCGACCTACACCGGCATCATCTATGCCGAATGCTGCGCTGGAGTTTTATCCGACATCCTCTGAAGTACCGGCGCCGAAGCGCCTGACGTGGTGGTGCCGATGCCCGATGCCGCGGGCGGCGCGTGCTACTCTGTAATACGAGCGACCGATCAGCTTAGCCAGAAGGTCAAGCTGCCACCAAGTCGAGAACGCGCTTATCTCGAAGTGATTGCGCAGAGCCAGTCAGGACGACGAGTTCTGGTATACCTGCGTGCCCAACGACGTGACCGGTCCGCTCGAAAGCTGCGGCAACACCGGGTTTCGCGAGACCGAGATCTCGATCGATGGTACTCCAGCAGGCGTCGCGCCGGTGTATCCATGGATATATACCGGCGGCATCGATCCGTTTCTGTGGTCCTCCACTGCCCGGCGTACAGACGCTTGACTTCAAGCCATATCGCGTCGACCTGACGCCCTTTGCCGCGCTGCTTCGCCGATGGCGAGGCGCACACGGTCGCGCTAAGCGTATTCAATGCCGACAGCTACTTCCTGGTGACGGCGAATCTGCTGGCCTATACCGATCATGGCCAGAACGTTGTCAGCGGGAGCTTGGTAAGCAACAGCCTGACCGCTGCGCCAAAGCCGACTGTGACTGAGAAGCTTAATCTCGACTCGAACGGTAACGGGACGGCCAAGGTCACGGTAGTCTCGAATCGCAAGTTCGAGATCAGCGGGCTATGTGAACACCTCGCACGGCAAGGTGACGACGACTGTTGCAGCAGGAGATCAAATTTGAGAACATTCAGAAGTTCACATTGAGCAACACAAGCTACATCCAGGACATTCACCAAAGTACGACCGTGGCTCGCGACGACGACAACATTGAGAAAGTCTGGGAAGTCGGTGACCGCCGCAGACAGCTGGTATCCGCTCAACATGAACATCAACATCGAGGCCGCTGCGGATGGCACCGAAACGCAGACGACCGGGTAGACCAGCTCGACAGCCAGGACAGCAACACAGTCGGCCCCACCCTGGCGTCGACGGAATACTACTGGATGAAGACGTGATCGCGTCCGACACGCTAAACTTCGATCCGAGCGGCAACTTCGCCGGCAACAGCGGGCAAAGTCGAGCGCCGGACGTCCAAATACATTGAGGAGAGCCTCGACCGCTGGTCTACGATCGGAGAATCAATGCTGAGCAACCCAGGCCTTAAGCCCTGCACGAAGGTGCATCCAAACAATAGAGCGTGCGGTTTCAAAACTCGTTGGAAAACTCAGAAGGAGTGAAGATGATGTGCGTCTTCTGACGGAGGCTCTGCGGTCGAGCTGCGCGGCTTACGCAAGGCCTATGCGGACGTGATCGCCGTCGATGGGCTCGATCTTGAGGTGGAGCGCGGCGAGTGCTTTGGCTTGCTGGGACCGAATGGCGCGGGCAAGACGACGACGATTGAAATCTGCGAGGGGCTGACGGTCCCGGACGCGGGCAGCGTCGAAGCTGCTGGGGATGGACTGGCGCACCGATGCGCGACGCTTGCAGCAGCGGATCGGCGTTCAACTGCAGGAGACGCAGTTTCCGGAGAAGCTGACGGTCGAAGAGACGCTGCGGATGTTCCGCAGCTTTTACGATCAGGGGCTGACGGTGGAGGAGTCGATCGCGACGGCGCAGCTGGAAGAGAAGCGGAAGCTCGCGGGTTGGCGGACTCTCCGGCGGGCAGAAGCAGCGGCTGGCGATGGCCTGCGCGCTGGTGGGCGATCCTGAGTTGCTGTTTCTCGACGAGCCGACGACGGGGCTCGATCCGCAGGCGCGGCGCAATCTTTGGGAGCTGGTCGAGCAGCTCAAGGGCGCGGGGCGGACGATCATTCTGACGACTCACTATATGGATGAGGCGGAGCGGCTGTGCAACCGGGTCGCGGTGATGGACCATGGCAAGGTGATTGCGCTGGGCACTCCGAAGGAGCTGATCGCGTCGATTGGCGGCGAGCAGATTGTGGAGATATCTGTGGCTGACGGGCGATGTTGTCGATGAGGCGGCGTTGAAGCGGATCCCGGGAGTGGTCTCGCATTGCGTGCTCGCTGGTGTGCATCAGCTTTCTGTTTCGGAGCTGCATACGGCGGTGCCTCCGATCTTTGCGGCGCTGCAGGCGCAGGGTGCGCATCTGACGGAGTTTCGCACTCACTCGGCGACGCTTGAAGATGTTTTTGTTTCGCTGACGGGGAGGAACCTGCGCGATGAGTAAGCTTAGTGAAAGCTCGCTGTTTCAGCTCACGTCGGCGCGCTTTCGGCTCTTTTTTCGCGAGCCGGAGGCGGTGTTTTGGATTTTTGTCTTTCCGATTCTGCTTTCGGTTGGGTTGAGCATTGCGTTTCGGAATCGTCCTGCGGATGTGCTGCAGGTGGGGGCGACGACGGCTCAGCTGGCTCAGTCGCTGAATGCGGACAAGGGTCTGCGTGCGATCACGCTGTCGACGAGGCGGAAGGGAAGCGAGGAGCTGGCGACGGGGAAGATTCTGCTGCTGGCGGTGCAGGCGCCGGGTGGAGTCGTCTTCGATTACGACGATACGAATCCCGATGCGCGGACGGCGCGGCTGATCGCGGACCGGGCGCTGGAGAAGGCTGCCGGGCAGCGGGAAAGTGTGCAGATCACGAGCCAGCAGGTGCACGAGGCGGGCGCGCGGTATATCGACTTCGTGATTCCGGGTCTGCTGGGGATGAACCTGATGAGCTCGGCGATCTGGGGGCTGGGCTTCTCGATAGTCGAGGCGCGGCAGAAGAAGTTGCTCAAGCGGCTGGTGGCTTCGCCGATGCCGCGCTGGCAGTATCTGGCTTCGTTCTTGTTGTCGCGGCTGCTTTTGCTGGTGATTGAGGTTGGGGTCTTTCTGGGTTTTGCGCGGCTGGTTTTTGGTGTGCCGTTTCGTGGGCCGATCTGGCAGCTTGCGCTGGTTTGCGTGCTGGCGTCGCTGAGTTTCTCTGCGCTGGGTCTGCTGATCGCTTCGCGGGCGAAGACGATGGAGGCGGCATCGGGGCTTGATGAACCTGGTGATGCTGCCGATGTGGATCGTCTCCGGGGTCTTTTTCTCGGCGAGCCGGTTTCCGGATATCCTTCAGCCGTTCATTCGCGCGTTGCCGCTGACGGCGGCGATCGATGCGTTGCGGGGCAATATGCTGCAGGGGTATTCGGTGCAGCATCTGTTTGCGCCGGTTGCGGTGTTGCTGACCTGGCTGCTGGTTTCTTTTGTGGTTGCGCTGCGGATATTCCGGTGGCGGTAGAGCGACCGCATCGACAAGAGCGTGTTCGCGGCGGCACGCGAGGCTGCCGCCGCATAGAATAAGGCCGCGACATTGCGGCCTGTTTCTTCACCTCGGATATTGCTGAGTTACGCGGCAGCCGCTGGTGTGAAGCCGTCGCAGCCGCTGACTGGCGTTACTTTGAGGTGGAGCGGGGCGTGCTTGGGGTGGCCGCATTCGTCGATCAGGCTTTCGGGGGCCTGGTGCGAGGAGAGAATGGCGACGAGCCTTTCATTCTGCTTGTGGGTCTCGCCGAAGTGGGAACAGAGTCCGCATTGTCCATCATGAATTGCCGGCATGTTGACCTCCTGTGGTCATTTCGTTAGCTGGAAGTATGATGCGCGAAACGGAAGAATGCGCAAGGAAAAATAGTGACGTAAGTTCCTCAATTGGGATAGAGTTTGGCACTCTTAACGGAGACCAGATCGGTCGGCGTTTGGTGGGGCCCGGTCTAGTAGACTGACAGTTGAACGATGTCTTTTTCGCAGCGGCTTCGCAAATTCCGGTTCGATCGTCCGCAGCGGATTGCGGCAGTTTTGCTGTTCCTCCTTTTTGCGCAGTGCTATTGGGTGACGCGCCATCAGACGCTGAGCGAACGCGACTATCAATATGCGCGCTGCGGGCGGGAGATGTGGGAGAGGCCTTCTCCGCTGGAAGGGTATTTCACCAGTTGCAGCATTCACGATGAGACGCTGGCGTATCGGGCGGCGGGTTTGCCGCTGACGATTGAACGGATTCTTTCCGGCTTGTCTTCAGAGAATTCTCCGTGGGAGCTGCGGCACCAGCTTGGCTATGTGCTGCTGCTGATGCGGCTGCCGTTTATCTTTTGTGGGCTTTGCCTGGGCGCGGCGCTGTGGTGGGTGACGCGGCGGTTGTTTGGGAATGAGGGCGGATTTGTTGCGCTGACGCTTTACTGTTTTTCGCCGGAGATTGTGCGGGCGTGTACTTCTCCGAATGCGGAGATATTGGCGGCGTTTGGGATGTTTGCCGCCATCTATACGGCGATTGGCGTAGCGCACGCGATGCAGGGGCCGCGGAAGAAGTGGCGGCCGCGCATTGTTTTGCTGACGGCGGCGTTTGGATTTACGGCGGCGGCGCATGTCTCGGCGGTACTGCTGGCTTTCCTGTTCTCTCTGGGATTCATGGTTTATCTGGCGGAGCGGCGGCGAGCTTATCTGATTCCGATCTTTGTTTATTCGGGGATTGGGACGGTGTTGCTGCTGTTTGCTTCGTTTGGGTTTCGGGCGGAGGCGTTTAGTCGTGTCTTCAGAAGCGGCGTGGCGCGGATGTGGTTTTCGCTGGATTCGGCGAAGGGCTTCTTTACGTCGATGCCGAATGCCGGGGTGACGCTTGCGGCGGCGATTGCTCTTTTGCTGTTTCTGGCGGTGAGGCGGTCGCGATATTTTGGGAATTTTGCTGCGCTGCTGGTTGCGGCGCCGCTGATGCTAATTGTTACGACGGGAGTTCAGGCGCGGCCGTGGCTTTGGGCTTTGCCTTTTCTGCTGACGTTTGTTGGGGGTGTCTTTGCGGATGCTTTGGAGACGAAGCAACGCCGGATTTTTCTGGTGGCTACGGGGGCGATTTTGTTGATGCAGGTGGGGCTGTGTGTGGCGACTCTGCCTGCTATGGCGCAGTAGTCAGGCAAGTCTCTCGCAGCATTGGGACGTTGAATTCCTGATTCGAGGGTTAATCCTACGGCGCTGTCGGCGTGCCCGCGTTGCACGTCCCCAGTACGTTGAGCAGATTCACGTATCGCTCATAGCGATAGACACGGTTCCGCTCCCTGCCGGAAATCTCCCGAAGTATGCCTATGCGTGCGAGTTCCTCCAGGGCGCGAATGACAGTGGGCAAACTCAACTGGGTCATGCGAACGGCGCTAGAGACTTGCATGATCGGGGTTCGCTGAAACTGCCGATAGACATGATCGATCGACCCCCGGCGAATGCCGGACTCTGCGACTCTGCGCTCGTCCTCTTGAAAGAGCTGAAGGATGGTCTGGGCTAAGCCTACGGCCTCTTCCGCGGTCGCGGCGATGGCGTCGAGAAAGAACGTGACCCACGCCTCCCAGTTTCCCTGGAAGCGTACCTCTTGTAAGAGCTCGTAGTAGCGAGCACGATTTTGCTTGAGGTAGAGCGAGGGATATAGAAGGGGTTCGGCAATTACCTTGCGCTCAATGAGTAGCAGTGCGATCAGCAATCTTCCTAGCCGGCCATTGCCGTCGAGGAATGGGTGGATCGACTCAAACTGCACATGGACTAGCGCGGCCTGGACGAGCGGCGGAAATTCTCGCGCGCCCTCGTGCAGGAATTTTTCCAGTGCGTCGAGGCACTGATTCATCTCCGTCACGGGAGGGGGCACATAGGCCGCAACCCCAGGCCGTTTGCCGCCGATCCAGTTTTGCGAGCGCCTGAATTCCCCTGGCGTCTGGTCGCTGCCTCTTCCACTGCGCATCAGTTCCCGGTGCATTTCGCGAAGGAGACGCAAAGACAGAGGAAAGCCGCCGCGCAGTCGGGCGAGACCGTGATCCATGGCGGTAACGTAATTGGAAACCTCGAGAAAATCCTGGCGATTCGCCGGGTCGTCCTGGTTGGCCTCAAAGAGGAGCAGCTCCGCCAAAGTGGACTGCGTACCCTCGATCTGAGAAGAGAGGACGGCCTCTTTGCGGCTGTAGAAGTAGATGAGCAGGCTGATGTCGGGCAGAGTGCGGCTGATTCCATCGAGCCGGCCCAACATCAGGTCGGCGGCGGAGAGGGCGCGGGTGAGATCGAGACTCCAGGCGAGCTCAGGCTTGGGTGGCAGAGGAAACGGAATGAAAGCTTGATAGGGTTCAGGAGATCCAACCGACTGCAATCGCGTTTCAACCTGGGGGCCTCGTTGCAATTAAGATCCTTTCAGGGTCGAACCTCTTTAATTAAATTGTAGCCCATAAACGTTAATAAGCAGGGGCCTAATTAAAGCTTTGTTTGGAGTTCTGTCCGACTCTCTAAGTCAATGATTTCAAAACCCGATTGCCATGAACTAACCTTTTCTATATCATAGAGATAGAAAACACAGGAACCGGTATTAGCTGGCCCGATCCGAGCTCAGAAACACCTTCCCCGATATCGCCAGCTGACCTTTTCGATGGAACCCAACTATGGCAAATGATGAAAATCCCCTCCTTCCCCTTTCGCAATGGGAGTGATGGTGGCAGTAATGATGGAACGGGCGGGCCGACCGGCGCGTCGAGCATTATCCCGATCAATATTGAAGAGGAGATGCGCAGCTCGTATCTCGCTTACTCGATGTCGGTCATCGTTGGGCGGGCGCTGCCGGATGTTCGCGATGGGCTGAAGCCGGTGCATCGGCGCATTCTGTACACGATGCACGAGATGGGCTTGCCGTACAACAAGAGGTATGCCAAGTGCGCCAAGGTTGTGGGTCAGGCGATGGGTGTGTTTCATCCGCATGGCGACTCGGCGATCTATGACACGATGGTGCGCATGGCGCAGCCGTTTAGTCTGCGTTATCCGCTGATCGATGGGCAGGGAAATTTTGGCTCGGTGGATGGCGATCCGCCGGCGGCGATGCGGTACACCGAAAGCCGCATGATGCGCATTGCCAGCGAGATGCTGGCCGACATCGACATGGAGACGGTGGACTTCGTGCCGAACTATGACGAGTCGACGATGGAGCCGACGGTTCTGCCGACGCGAATTCCGAACCTGATCATGAATGGTTCGAATGGAATTGCGGTGGGCATGGCGACGAACATTCCTCCGCATAACTTGACCGAGGTCGTGAACGCGACGATCGAGATGATCAACAATCCGCAGGCCGGGTTGATCGATGTGCTGAAGCATGTACAGGGGCCGGACTTCCCGACAGGTGGCTTTATTTATGGGCGCGCGGAATCGCGCAGGCTTACTCGACGGGGCGTGGCCGCTTCCTGATGCGCGCCAAGGTGGCGATCGAGAACATCACCAAGGAGAAGCAGGCGATCATCGTCAGCGAGATTCCGTACCAGGTCAACAAGATCGAAGTTGATCGAGCGGATCGCGGAGCTTTACCACGAGAAGGTGATTGACGACATCACCGATGTCCGCGATGAGAGCGACCGTGACGGCATGCGGATCGTGATCGAGCTGCGGCGCGGGTCGCGAAGCGCAGATCGTGCTGAACCAGCTCTACAAGCACACGCAGATGCAGGAAAGCTTCTCGATGATCTTTCTGGCGGTGCGTCAATGGCCAGCCGAAAGAGCTGCCACTGCATGTGGCGATTCAGCACTTCATCGATCATCGCGTGGACGTGGTGCGGCGCCGGACGGCTTACCTGCTGCGCAAGGCGCGGGAGCGGGAGCACATTCTCGAGGGCTACAAGATTGCTCTCGACAACCTGGATCGCGGTGATCAAGATCATTCGCGGATCGGGTAGCCGGGCTGAGGCGCGCGAGAACCTGCGCACCTGGTCGCTGACTGCCGAGATCGTCATCAATCTAGATAAGGACACGACTAACCTGAACGTCGCGCCGGGAATGAGCTATCGGCAGATCGATGCCGTGCTCGAACTGCAGCTCTACGGCTGACACAGCTTTCGATCGATGAGCTGTTGAAGGAGCTGGGCCAGGTTCGCGAGAACATCGCCGAGTATGAATCGATTCTGGCCTCAGAGAAGAAGCTGCGCGGCGTGATCGTGAAGGAGCTGGAAGAGGTCAAGAAGCTCTACGGCGATGCGCGGCGCACGCAGCTTGTCGATGAGAGCGCTGAGCTGCAGCTGGAAGACCTGATTGCGGACGAACAGGTTGCGGTGACGGTTTCGCATCGGGATATTTGAAGCGGACTCCGATCTCGACTTATCGCCAGCAGCGTCGCGGCGGCACGGGGCGGCATGGGGATGAAGACGCGCGAGGAGGATTTTGTCTCGCAGTTGATCATCGATTCGACCCATGCTTATTTGCTTTGCTTCACGAATACAGGGCGCGTTTTCTGGCTTAAGGTCTATGAGGTGCCGGACATTGGCGCGGCGGGCAAGGGCAAGGCGATTGCGAGCCTGTTGAACCTGCAGCCGGGCGAGACAGGTGCGGAATATTCTGCCGGTGCGCAACCTGGAAGAAGAGGGCAAGTTCATCTTCTTTGCGACGCAGAAGGGGACGGTGAAGAAGACTCCGCTGAAGGACTTCTGCAATGTGATGGCGCGCGGCATTATCGCTATCGGCATCGATACTGATGATGAGCTGGTCGGCGTTCGGATTACCGATGGCAGCCAGATCGTCTTCCTGGCGACGCATGAGGGCATGGCGATCCGGTTCGATGAGAACGATGTGCGGTCGATGGGTCGTCCGGCTTATGGCGTGCGCGGGATCGATCTCGGCAAGAACGACTATGTGGTCGGGCTGGCTGCGACTCCGAAGGACCGCGTAGACAATGGCAAAGGCGGGAACACTGCAAGCCTGATCTTGTCGGTCACCAGCAACGGATTCGGCAAGCGGACCGATGTCGATCAGTATCGTCTGCAGACTCGTGGCGGCAAGGGCGTGATCAATTTGAAGACCACGGCGAAGAACGGCAAGGTGCAGTCGATCAACCTGGTCGACGACACCTCCGAGCTGATGGTGATCAGCCAGTATGGCAAGATCATCCGCATCGATACGAAGACAGATGCGTTCGGCTGGGCGCTCGACGCAGGGAGTGAGGCTGCTGAACCTGGAAGAGGACGATAAGGTTGCGGCGGCGGTGGTGATTCCTCCGGAAGAGGCAAAGGCTGAGCTGGAGGATGGGACTTTGCTCCAGTAGGGTTTTTGAGTGTGCGATCGGAGGGGGCGGCCGCTTTGGTCGCTCCCTTTTCCTTTGAGATGACTTCGTGTTTTGTCGTTGGGTGGAGTGCGGGGCCCTTTCCGCGGCGAAGATAGCCTCCAACATCGACCGAAATCCGTCCTCCTGTAACTCGCTTCGCATATTTTTAGGCACTTAAGGGGCGGTTTCCACAGGCTACCGCCCTCCCCTGGGGTGCTGAGGCTAAATACCTCTTATATCTAGTTTTATTTGAGATTTAAAGCGAGACATGTTTGGGGTTATTGGGGTCGTATTGATCTCCCATCGCCCGTTTGGCACCCTCGATCAGCCATGCCATTGGGTTGTCGTCGACATTCTCTTCGGAGGTGACTTCGGGGCCGAGATCGATTCCGTCGTCAGATTTGGTGACCTCGCGTACCTGGAAACCGCCGCCGACGATCTCGGCTTGGTTTTTCGCGTTCTGCGAGGCGATCTGGAGCGTATAGAGCAGGAGCCCGGCGCGCTTGGGGTCGATGCGATTGTTGGCGATGGCGCTGGCGACTTCGCTGAGCGCGCGCTGGATGGCGCTGCGGTCCTCAAGCAGGGGAATCTCGATGGCCTTCGTAGTTGTCTTGCTCAGGATGACGAGTTTTGGTGGGCCTTCGGCTGGTGAGTTGGTTAGAGTGCGACTCTTTCGGATTGGGGCGTCTGCGCCGGTCCTTCGACTCGCGCTGCGCGCTCGCTCAGGATGACAACAAGAAAGTGGCGCGTATCGCTCCGGATGACGGTGAAAAGTGGGCGTCTTGCTCGGGATGACGAGTTTTGGTGGGCCTTCGGCTGGTGAGTTGGTTAGAGTGCGGCCCTTTCGAATTGGGCGTCTGTGCAGGTCCTTCGACTCCGCGCTGCGCGCTGCGCTCAGGATGACAACAAGAAAGTGGGGCGTCTTGCTCGGGATGACGGTGAAAAGTGGGTGTCTTGCTCGGGATGACGAGTTTTGGTGGGCCTTCGGCTGGTGAGTTGGTGAGAGTGCGGCCCTTTCGAATTGGGCGTCTGTGCAGGTCCTTCGACTCGCCCGCCGCGGCGGGCTCGCTCAGGATGACAAGTTTTGAGACGAGGCTCAGGATGACAAGAGCTGGAGCTCAGGATGACGAGATTTGGGACGGGGCAGTAATGGGTTTGCCCCATTGCTCGCTTAGATCGATCCAGCTTGGATTGATCTTTTCGATCAGCGCTATCTTCTTTGCGCGTGTCCATCCTTTGAGTTGTTTTTCGCGGGCGATCGCGGCTTCTGGGCCTGCGAACGTTTCGAAGTAAACGAGCCGGTTGCAGCCGTAGGTTGCGGAGAATCCTTTATATCTTTTGCTCTTGTGCTCGTGGATGCGAGTTTCGAGGTTGCTGGTGACTCCGATGTAGATGGTGCGAGTTGGGCTGGCGACTATGTAGGTGTAATAGCGGCGGTGGGGCATGGGATTGTTGTCAGGATGCTCTTTGGCGCGAAGTTGGGCAAGATTCTTATTCAGAGATTGGCTGAACGGCCGAGTCTCCGGATTGGGGAGTCTGTGCCGGTCCTTCGGCTCGCGCTGAGGCGCTCGCTCAGGATGACCCGGTGTTTTGTGATTGGCATGGGAGAGCGACGACGATGTTTCGCTCGAACACCCGCTTCCGCTGAGCGATCGCTTCCGCTGCCCGCGCCATCGCTCTTGCGCGCGCGCCATGCTCCCGCTGCTCGCCATCGCTTCTTGCTACTCCCACTCGATGGTGCCTGGGGGTTTTGAGGTTATGTCGTAGACGACGCGGGTGATTCCGTGGACTTCGTTGGTGATGCGGTCGGAGATTTTTTTTAGGACTTCGTAGGGGAGGGGGACCCAGTCGGCGGTCATTCCGTCTTCGGAGTGGACGGCGCGGATGGCGCAGGTGTAGCCGTAGGTGCGTTGGTCGCCGGCGACTCCGACGCTGCGGATGGGGAGCAGGACGGCGAAGGATTGCCAGATCTGCTGGTAGAGGCCGGCGGCTTTGATTTCGGTGACGACGATGTCGTCGGCTTCCTGGAGGAGGGCGACGCGGTCGGCGGTGACTTCGCCGAGGATGCGGACGGCGAGGCCGGGGCCGGGGAAGGGCTGGCGCTGGAGGATCTCTTCGGGCATCTGCATTTCGCGGCCGATGCGGCGGACTTCGTCTTTGAAGAGCTCGCGGAGGGGCTCGATGAGCTTGAGCTTCATGTCGGCGGGCAGGCCTCCGACGTTGTGGTGGGACTTGATGGTTTGGGAGGGGCCTTTGACGGAGGAGGACTCGATGACGTCGGGGTAGAGGGTTCCCTGGACGAGCCAGGCTATGTGAGTTGGGGTTTCGCGTTTCAGGGTTAGATTGGTTAGTCCCACCCAAGCCAACAACAGGCTTGGATGGGGCACCCTCGATTGTTAAGGCCGGAGCGAACTGCAGGTCCTTCGACTCGCTCCGCTCGCTCAGGATGACGGCTTCGCTGCCGGTGCCGGGGCCTCCGATGATTTCTTCGCGTTCGTCTCGGCGGAGGATTCTTGCGGCTTCGTCGTCGAAGACGTTGATGAATTCGTTGCCGATGGCTTTGCGTTTGGTTTCGGGGTCGGTGACTCCGGCTAGCTTGGCTAAGAAGCGTTCGCTTGCGTCGACGGCGACGAGGTTGAGGCCGAGCTTGGTGCGCATGGTGTGCTGGACTTTGGTGAATTCGTCTTTGCGGAGGACGCCGTTGTTGACGAAGACGCAGGTGAGGCGGTCGCCGATGGCGCGGTGGACGAGAACGGCGGCGACGGAGGAGTCGACTCCGCCGGAGAGGGCGCAGATGGCGTGGCCGGTTTCGCCGACTTTTTCGCGGATGGCGTGGACGGTGGATTGGATGAAGTGTTCGGGGGTCCAGTCGGGTTTGGCTTTGCAGATGTTGAAGAGGAAGTTCTTGATGAGCGCGGAGCCGTGCTTGGTGTGATGGACTTCGGGGTGGAACTGGACGGCCCAGATATTGCGGGTTGGGTTGGCGATGCCGGCGACGGCGTTGGAGGTCTTGGCGGTGAGATGGAAGCCTTCGGGGAGGGCTTCGGCGGAGTCGCCGTGGGACATCCATGCGGTGATGGTGGCGGGGAGTTCGGCGAAGAGGGGATTGGTTTCGAGGAAGCGTGACTTCGGCGTGGCCGTATTCGCGTTTGTCGGCGGGGCTTACTTTGCCGCCGAGGTGATGGACGATGTATTGGAGTCCATAGCAGATGCCGAGGGTGGGCAGGCCGAGCGAGAGGATGGCGGGGTCGGCGGGCGGGGCGTCGGCGTCGTAGACGGAGCAGGGGCCTCCGCTGAGGATGAGGCCGATGGGGTGGTGCGAATTGATTTCAGAGATCGGCGCGGTGCAAGGCAGGACGACAGAGAAGACGTTGTGTTCGCGGACCCGGCGGGCGATGAGCTGGGTGTATTGCGAGCCGAAGTCGAGGATGACGATCGAGGATAAGAACGGGGAAGTGTCCACTCCCTAGTGTGGCAGGGTGCGGGTGGAGCGGGCAAGTGGGATTTGTTGAGCCAGGGTTGGGAGCGACGGTCGGAGTGTCCCTCAGCGGCTGAAGCCGCAGGGTTTGGTCAAGACTTATGGCACGGCTGAAGCCGTGCCCCTTCAGTAGCGAAAGGCTATTCGTATTCTTCGGGTTCGGGATTGTGCGTGCTGGTGCCGTATTTCCAGGGTTGTGAGGCCCAGATGATGCCGCTGAGGAAGCATATCCAAATCACGGGGACTACGAAGACGGGGCTGGTGTACCAGGGACTCATGGGCTGCTTCCTCTCTACGCTTTCTTCATGTTAGGCGAAGTGCGATTCGCTTTCCAGTTCAATACTGAACTAGCTGTGCGAAGGACTCTGCTTTGAGGCTAGCTCCGCCGACGAGTGCGCCGTCGATTCCAGGCTGACATAGTAGCGATGCGGCGTTGTCGGGGCGGACGCTTCCTCCGTAGAGGATGCGCATGTTGTCGGCGATCTCGCGGTTGAGGCGGCGGGCTACTTCGCTGCGGATGATGAAGTGGGCCTGGGTCGCCAGCTCCGGGGTGGCGGTTTTGCCGGTGCCGATGGCCCAGACGGGTTCGTAGGCGATGACGATCGGCGCGGCGTGGTCGGGGGAGATATTGAATAGGGCCTTGTCGACCTGGCGGATGAGGACTTCCTCGGTCTGGCCGCTCTCACGTTCGGCGAGCACCTCGCCAACGCAGACGATCGGAGTTAGTCCGTGTTTGAGGGCGGTGTGGAGCTTGAGGTTGACGGTCTCGTCGGTCTCGTTGAAGTACTGGCGGCGTTCGGAGTGGCCGATGATGACGTGGGTAGACGCCGATAGACGTGAGCATGGGTGCGGAGATTTCTCCGGTGAAGGCGCCTTCTTCGGCGTAGTGCATGTTCTGCGCGCCGACCGAGATGCCGCTGCCGGAGAGAGCGTCGAGCACGATGCTGAGCGAGATAAAGGGTGGGCAGATGACGACTTCGTCACGAGTGTGGCCGAGGCAAAGAGGGAGCAGGGCTTCGGCGCAGGCGCGAGCCTCCTCGGTGGTCTTGTACATCTTCCAGTTGGCTGCGATCAGGGGCTTACGGGACATTTGTTGTGGTGTTTCCTCTTGGTGATTTTAGAACAGATGGGGTTGAGATGATGATTCTGCGAGCGCTTTACTTTGTAGTATTAGTTCGAGATGCCTGCCATCTGAATTGAGGCGTTTGTGCCGGTCCTTCGACGCGCGCTTTGCGCTTGCTCAGGATGACCACCTTCGATTGTTGGCGAGATAGTTCGTTCTCTTCAGAGGTCGCGGCAGAGGAATGCGAGAGATAATCGGACGATCAAGATGGCAAGGGTCAGATAGCGCATGAGCGAGCTACGGTTGTTTGAGTTGATCGTGCCTGTTCTGGCTCCCGTGCTGGTGGGCTGGCTGGTGGTTCGCTTTCGGTTGCTTACCGCAGGGGACGCGAAGGCCCTCACTTCGGCGTATCTGTATATCTTTTTGCCGGCATTGATTGTTGGGCATCTGGCGAAGCAGAATTTGGCCGCGCTGTTTGATGTTCGATTTATTCTCGCGACGCTTGCGTTGATGCTGGGGATTTATGGGTTCATTCTTCTGCTGCATCGATTTGTGCTGCGGCGCTCGCTTGGCGATAGCGTGATGGCGGCTTTTGCGTGTGCGAAGTTCAATGCCGTTGTTGTCGGGTTGCCGCTGTTGCTGATTGCGATTGGGAAGCAGGCGATCGTTGCAGTGATCCTCAACCTGGTGATTGGCTACTTCACGATTTTGCCGCTAACGCTGTTTCTGTTGGAGATTGCGAAGGGGGATGAGTCGGAGTCGTCTGTGGGGCTGATGACGATTCTGGGCCGGGCGATGCGCCATACGATTCTTGATCCACTCATTCTTGCGACGCTGGCTGGGCTTGCGATTGCGGCGTTGAAGGTGACGTTGCCGGGTTGGTTGGATGAGACGCTGCTTACGCTGGGCGCTGCTGCGATTCCGGTGCCGCTGGTGGCGGTGGGTATGGCGATCTCTGGCGTGAGCTTTCACGACAATATTGGCGAAGTGCTTTGGGTTTCGATGGTGCGGGTGGTGGGTTCGCCGCTGCTGGCTATTTTGATTGCGAGAGCCTTTGGGCTTTCTCCGGTGTATTCGATTGCTTTGGTGATCTCGTTCAGCCTGCCGACGGCGAAGATGGCGTTTGCGATTGCGGAGAGCCATGGAGTTTATGAGCGGGCGATGGCAGCGATAGTGACGATCACCACTCTTTCGCTGGTGGTGGTTTATCCGGTCTTTCTTTGGATTTGCGAGCGGTTGTGGCCGGGGGTGGTTGGAAAAGTGGCCTAGCGGGAATTTAACCGAGTGGAGCTTGACACCTGTCTCAATAGGTTGGTATCAACTAATTCAGCTTTAGGGCGCGTGTTTTCCGCGGCGTCCTATCCAAAGAGGAGATTCCCCAGAATGTTTACACCGAAGGGCAAGTTTGCCTGGTATGAGCTGATGACGAGCGATACCAAGGCGGCCGGCAAGTTCTATTCCGATGTTGTTGGCTGGAGCACGCATGAGATGCCGAGCAATGGCGGGATGGAGTACACAACGTTCAACATCGGCGAGGTTGGTATAGCCGGCTTGCTGAAGCTTGAGGGGCATACGGGCTGGATCGGCTACATCCACGTCGACGATGTCGACGCTCATGCTGCCAAGGTGGTGGAGGCAGGTGGGAAGCTTTGGAAAGGGCCGGTCGATGTGCCCGGGATGCTTCGGTTTGCCATCATGTCCGATCCGCAGGGTGCGGCGATTGCGCTGTTTACACCGAATCCGGCGATGCCGACGCCGACGACGCGGCCTGAGTCACCGGCTTCAGGGACGATCGGGTGGCATGAGCTTTATACGAGCGATCGTTGAGGGCGGGTTTGATTTCTATCACAAGCTCTTTGGCTGGACGAAGAACCATGACATGGACATGGGGCCGGCTGGCGTCTATCGCATCTTTGACCAGGGCGATAACAAGCCGATGGGCGATGGCGGCATGATGACGAAGTCGGAGCACATGCCGGTTTCTAACTGGGGATTCTATTTCAATGTCGATGGGATCGGCGCGGCGATTGAGCGCGTGAAGGCTGGGGATGGGAAGGTGTTGATGGGTCCGCACCAGGTGCCGGGTGATATGTGGATTATTCAGGGGCAGGATCCGCAGGGGGCGCATTTTGCTTTGGTGAGTGTTAAGGAGTAGGTGGGAAGCAAATTTCTGCACTCGCGTCTAACGTGGCACCGCGCCTACTGCTACCGCGCTACTTCTTTGGTAGCGGGCGTGGTGGCGGAGGCTTTGGCGGTGGCGGTATAGGTTTTGGTAGCGGCGCCAACCTACAGCACGCGGCTTCTTATCGCTCATGTTGAGTGAAAAGCCAACCATCCGAATTGGCGTATCTGCGCCGATCCTTCGGCTTGCGCTTCGCGCTTGCTCAGGATGACAAATTTAGTGGTTGGTGCTCCGCTGTCTTATGCCTCGTTTACGACGCCGTGGGTGCTCGTTGATGCAGGCTAACAGAGTGACCGCATTAGGCCCTTTCGCTTAGCGCCTCCACTCCCGGCAGTTTCTTGCCTTCGAGGAATTCCAGCGAGGCTCCGCCGCCGGTGGAGATGTGGGTGATGCGGTGGGCGACTCCGGCTTGTTTGGCGGCGGCTACGGAATCGCCTCCGCCGACGATGGAGGTTGCGGTTCCGTTGTCGGCGACGGCCTGGGCGATTTCCATTGTGCCGGCGGCGAAGGCGGGCATTTCGAAGACTCCCATGGGGCCGTTCCAGACGATGGTCTTGGCTCCGATGATTTCGTCGGAGAAGAGCTCGATGGTTTTGGGGCCGATGTCGAGGGCCATCCAGTCGGCGGGGAAGTCGCCGTCGCCTTCGAAGATTTGCGTATGCGCGTCGGGGGCGAATTTGTCGGCGAGCTTGTGGTCGATGGGGAGCAGGAAGCGAACTCCGTTGGCCTTGGCTTTGGCGAGGGCTTCTTTGGCGGTCTCGATCTTGTCGGCTTCGAGGAGCGACTTGCCGACATTCTGACCCTGAGCTTTGAGGAAGGTGTAGGCCATGCCGCCGCCGATGAGCAGGGCGTCGACCTTGTTGAGGAGGTTGTCGATGACCTCGATCTTGTCGGAGACTTTGGCTCCGCCGAGGATGGCGACGAAGGGCTTCTCGGGGGCTTCGAGGGCCTTGCCCATGTAGGTGAGTTCTTTTTCCATCAACAGGCCGGCGGCCGATTGCTTGACGAAGTGGGTGATGCCTTCGGTGGAGGCGTGGGCGCGGTGGGCGCTGCCGAAGGCGTCGTTGACGTAAATTTCGCAGAGGCTGGCGAGCTGCTTGGCGAAGGTTGGCTCGTTGTTCTCTTCTCCGGCGTGGAAGCGGAGGTTTTCGAGAAGCAGCACCTGGCCGGATTCGAGTTGGCGGGACATTTCGGTGGCGATCTCGCCGACGCAGTCGGGGGAGAAGGCTACGTTGAAGGCGTCGCCGATGTCGTGGTCGAGGAGACTGCGGAGGCGGTCGACGACCGGGCGGAGGCTGTACTTGTGATCGACCTTGCCCTTGGGGCGGCCGAGGTGGGATGCGAGGATCACCTTTGCCTTGTGCTTGAGGGCGTACTCGATCGTCGGCAGGGTTTCTTTGATGCGGGTGTCGTCGGTGATTTCTGCGCCGTCGTCGCTGAGGGGGACATTGAAATCAACGCGGATGAAAACATGCTTGTGCTGCAGATCGAGGTCACGAATCGATAGCTTTGGCATATGTATTTACTCGGCTTCCTGATTACGCAATGTCTAATTATGCAATTCTGGGGGTTTCGATGATGGCGTCGGCTTCGATCTCGATCCGCCAGGCTGGGTTGAGAAGTGCGGCGACTACGACCATGGTAGCTGCTGGGCGGATTTTGCCAAAGAATTCACCGTGAACGCGGCCTACGATTTCCCAATCCTCGACGCGAGTGAGGAACATTCGGGTTCGGACGACGTCGTTGAGAGTTGCGCCGCCGTCGGTCAGGGCTTGCTGAATGATTTCGAGGGTGCGGCGGGTTTGTTCGGCGACGTTTTCGGATTCCGCACCTACCGGGCCGGTGCCGGAGACGTGGACAGTGTTGCCAACGCGCACGGCGCGGGAGAAGCCGATGATGGGTTCGAATGGGGATGTGCCGCTGATGTTCTGGCGCATTGGCAGGCTACTTTTGGGAACTAAGTCTCGATGTCTAGCATCGTTGAAACTGCAGGTCCTTCGACTCCGTTCGCCTTCGGCTCTCGTCGCTCAGGATGACAACTTTATTTGATTGAAAGTTAATGGCTCCGTGGATTGGACTATCCACGGAGCCGGTGGTTTAGAGGCCCTTCTTGACCAGGAAGCCGATGAGGTCGACGACGCGGTTGGAGTAGCCCCACTCGTTGTCGTACCAGCTGATGATCTTGGCGGTCTTGTCGCCGACGACCTTGGTGAGCGGGGCGTCGAAGATCGAGGAGCGCGGATCGCCCTTGAAGTCCGAAGAGACGAGCTCGCCGGCTTCGTAGCCGAGGATGCCCTTCATCGGGCCTTCGGATGCGGCCTTGATGGCTCCGTTGATGCTGTCGACGGTGACTGGCTTTTCGGTGGTGAAGGTGAGATCGACGACCGAGACGTTGGGGGTTGGGACGCGGATCGCGAAGCCATCGAGCTTGCCGGCGAGCTCGGGGATGACGAGCTTGAGGGCCTTGGCTGCTCCGGTGGAGCTGGGGATCAGGTTGATGGCGGCAGCGCGGGCGCGGCGCAGGTCCTTGTGCGGGAAGTCGAGGATGACCTGATCGTTGGTGTAGCTGTGGATCGTGGTCATGATGCCGGCGGTGATGCCGAAGGTGTCCTGCAGGACCTTGGCGACGGGCGCGAGGCAGTTGGTGGTGCAGCTGGCGTTGGAGATGATGTTGTGCTTCGCCGGGTCGTACTTGCCTTCGTTGACGCCGAGGACGAGGGTGACATCTTCGTTGGTCGCGGGGGCGGAGATGATGACTTTCTTCACGGTCGGGCCGAGGTGCAGCTTGGCCTTTTCGGCGTCGGTAAAGATTCCGGTCGACTCGACGACGATCTGTGCGCCGGTCGAGGCCCAGTCGAGCTTGGCGGGGTCGCGTTCGGCATAGACCTTGATGGTCTTGCCATCTACGGAGATGGAGGTGTCATCGGCGGTAATGTCGTTCTTAAGGTTGCCGAGAATGGAGTCGTACTTGAGCAAGTGCGCCAGCGTCTTTGGGCTGGTGAGATCATTCACCGCGACAATTTCGATATCGGGGTTTCCGAGGGCGGCGCGGAAGACGTTGCGCCCAATGCGCCCGAAACCATTGATTCCAACTTTTACAGCCATGCGTTCTCCTTGGTTGATGGAACTATGTCAATGCAAAACACTTAAACTGGCCGGTGGGACAAACTCAGCCCATCCTGCGATACTAGCATCGCTACTGTCAGCTTAAATCAAATGCGCCACCGCAAAGGGTGGCCCAGGGAGGCTGACGGAATTTGCGGCGTGGGCGAGAGTGTGTTACATGCTAAACATGCGCGAATGGATGCGCGAAAAAATGACAAGACGTACTAAGCGTGGGCCGAACAACTCCGAGTCCACTGGAAGAATCGGCCAGGAGCTACCGTCAGATCAGCCGAAGCCGTTGCGGCCCGCTTATCCGGAGGCTGTTCGTCAGCAGAGTGCGGTGGAGCCGAGCCATGCGATCGAAGCAGAGCCAGCGGCAGAAGAGCCGACGGTAGATATTGGCGGAAGCTTTGCTGACGCTGCCGTTGTCGAGCCGGAGGTGGTGACTCCGGTTGGCCCGGTGACGGCGACATCGGATTTGAGCGCCTTTCCTGAGGGGAAGGTTGTGGTCGAGACGCAGCCTGAATCATTGGGCGTGCCTCCGCCGGAACTGGCTGCGGCGAAGAGTCCGCGGGGCTATGTGGTGCTGACCATTGGCTTGCCGGGTTCGGGCAAGACGACGTGGTTCAAGCGGCGCGGCGTGACTCCGCTATCGAGCGACATGCTGCGGAGCATTCTGTTTGACGACATCACCGAGCAGCGCTACCAGGGGCTTGTTTTTTCGACGCTGCGTTCGCTTTTGCGGGCGAGGCTGATTGCGAAGATGCCTTGGAATTACGTGGACGCGACCAATCTCTCTCCGCATGAGCGGCGGCAGTGGATCAAGATGGCGAAGAGCTTCGGCTACGAAGTGCAGGCGGTGTTCTTCGACGTGCCGTTTGAGGTTTGCATGGAGCGGAACAGCCGGCGTGAGCGGAATGTGAATGAAGAGTCGATGCGGAAGATGGCGGACAGGCTGCGGCCGCCGAGCTTCAAAGAGGGATTCTCGAAGATTACGGTGGTGCGGGTGAAGAGCGGGGCTGCGCCGGAAGGTGGCGAGGCTGTGTCGGGTGAAGTCTGATGATGGTGGCGCTGCCTCGGCAACCCTCTGAGGCTGGCCAGCCTTCAGGCGATGTGGCACTTGTATCATCGCTGGCGCGGCTGTGGCCGCATCGGTGGCATGAGTCGAACTGGCTGAAGAATGTGTTTTGCCATGCAGGCTTGCATTACTGGAAGGAGCTCTACCTTAATGAGCTGCTGCCGGAGCGTGAAGTGAGGTTTTGCTACTGGTGCACCAAGGTCAAGCTGGATGGCGTGACTTATGACGGTTAAGTTGAACGCGATAATGTAGAAGGAACAGAAAGGCCGGGCTGTATGCCCGGCTTTTTGCGTTCGCGAGGGTTCGCTTGGAAACTTGCGAGAGCCTTTGCTGGGAGGGCTTCGCCGGGATCCTTCCTCCCTACGGTCGTCAGGATGACACATCGCCGTTTCGGTGGAGATTGAGGCAATGGGCGACGCGGCGATCGAGTTCCGGGATGTAACGTATACGACGGCGCAGGGCCGTGTGCTGCTGGACCACATCTCGGCTTCGGTTCCGGTGGGGACTACAGTCGCCATCCTTGGCCGGAGCGGCTGCGGCAAGACCACTTTGCTGCGGACGGTGAATCGGATGCTCGATCCGACTTCGGGCGAGGTGTTGCTTGCGGGGAAGCCGACTGGTGAGAGCGATCCGGTGATGCTGCGGCGTGGCATCGGGTATGTGGTGCAGGAGACCGGGCTCTTTCCTCATTTCAAAATCGAACGCAATGTTGGCATCGTGCTGGAGCTGGAGGGGCGGAAGCATCCCGAGATTGCAGCTCGCACGCGCGAGCTGCTAAAGCTGGTGGGGCTGGATGCGGAGAAGTTTGCGGGGCGGTATCCGCACCAGTTGTCTGGTGGGCAGCGGCAGAGGGTTGGTTTGGCGCGGGCTTTGGCTGCCGATCCGGCGGTGCTGCTGATGGACGAGCCTTTTGGGGCGCTCGACCCTCTGACGCGACGCGAGATGCAGGACATGCTTCGCGAATTGTTGTCCAAGCTGCACAAGACGGTAATGATCGTGACCCACGACCTCGATGAGGCGATGTACCTGGCATCGCGGATCATTTTGATCGAGGAGGGCCGCATCTCGGCGAATTTAGCGAGCAGCGAGTTTCTCGACTCGAAGAATCCCGCGGTCGTGGCCTATGCGAATGCCTTTCGGCGTGATGAGGGCGGGCAATCGCCTGGGGCGGTGTGTCTCTGATGAGAAGCTTTCTGTCGCAGTACGGCTCGGAAATCGTCACTCTGACGATTGAGCATCTATGGCTTACCGGAGCAGCGATGTTGATTGCTGCGGCGATTGGGATTCCGCTGGGGATTTTGCTGACGCGGCATCGGTCGTGGGCGAAGCCGGTGCTGGGTGTGGCGAATATTCTGCAGACGATTCCGAGTCTGGCGCTGTTTGGATTTCTGCTGCCGCTGCCGTGGCTGGGAGAGCGGGCGGCGCGGATTGCGATTACCGCTCTGGTTGCGTATGCGTTGTTGCCGATTCTGCGGAACACCTATGAGGGGATTCGGGGTGTCGATCCTGCGATTGTCGATGTGTCGAAGGCTATCGGGATGAGCGATATGCAGCGACTCTTCAAAGTGGAGCTTCCGCTGGCTGCTTCGTTTATTCTGGCTGGTTTGCGGACGGCTACGGTGATCTGTGTGGGGATTGCGACGATTGCGGCGGCGGTTGGCGCGGGCGGTTTGGGTGAGTTTATTTTTCGCGGTGTGGCCTCGGTGGATAACCGGCTGGTGCTGGCTGGGGCTTTGCCTGCGGCGGGGTTGGCGTTGGCGGCGGATGGTTTGCTGGGGTTGCTGGAGCGGTGGGTGAGGGTTCCGGCGGCGGGGCGGGCGTGATGAGGTGTTGAGCATCGGGAGTCAATTTGGGCGATCAGACTTGGGGCGGTTGTGCCGATCCATTCGACTCCGCGCTCACGCGCGTTGCTCAGGATGACAAGCTTTTTTTGAGGCGCGTTGCTCAGGATGACAGCTTTTTTTTGAGGCGCGTTGCTCAGGATGACAAGCTTTTTTGAGACGCGTCGCTCAGGATGACAGTCTTTTTTTTGAGGGGCGTCGTTCGCGGTGACGACCCTTTTCTGAAGCGCATTAAATACGATGACTACTTTCTCTTTCGAGACGACCGGTAGACGATTTGCGCTAACGCTCGTGGTGAGCGGTTTCGTTTCTTGTTGCTTGCTGTTGATTGGGGCGTGCTCTCCACCGCACCCGAATCATCCGGTGGTGGGGGCGAAAAACTTTACGGAGCAGGTGATTCTTGGGGAGTTGCTGGCGCAGGAGATTGAGGCGAAGACGGGGCTTCCGGTTGAGCGGCGGTTTTATCTTGCGGGAAGTTATATTGCGCAGCAGGCGCTGGCGGCGGGGCGGATTGATGCTTACCCCGAATATACGGGGACTGCGCTGACGGCGATTCTGAAGCAACCAGTGGCGAAAGATCCGGACGCGGTGCTGGCGACGGTTACGCGTTTGTATAAGCAACGTTACAACGTAGTGGTGGCTCCGCCGCTTGGGTTTGAGAACACCTTTGCGATGGTGGTTCGGGGCGAGGAAGCGAAGCGGCTGAACATTCGCACGCTGAGTGAGGCGGTGCCCTTTGCTCCGAAGTGGCGGCTGGGTGTGGGGTATGAGTTTGAGGAGCGTCCGGATGGGTTGCGCGGGCTCTCGGCGGCGTATGGGCTGAAGTTCGATGGCGATCCGCGAACGATGGATTTGGGGTTGCTGTATCGCGCTCTGAATTCGAACCAGGTTGATATGGTTGCGGGGAACTCGACCGATGGGCCGATTCAGGCGTTTGGGCTGGCGGTGCTGGCCGATGACAAGCATTACTTTCCTCCGTATCAGGCGGTGCCGCTGGTAAGGGAGGCGGCGCTCCAGCGTTGGCCGCAGATTCAGGTCGCTCTGGATGCGTTGGCGGGGAAGGTCTCTGCCGAAGAGATGCAAGCGATGAATGAGGCGGTGGATGGGCAGCATCGCGATCCTGCGGACGTGGTGCGGGAGTTTCGGAAGGGTAAGGGGTTGTAGGTGTCTTTCGAAACTCCGGTTGGGTTGCCGGCACGCGTGATATCGTTCCTGCAATTGAAGGAGGCAGCGTGAGTCCGTTCGATACTTCCTCTCCGGCGCGGGTTTTTGTCATTCATGGGCGAGACATGGCTGCCGTCGACGAGTTAACTCGTTTTCTGGACCGGTTGGGCCTCGAGCACACCAAGTTCCAAGAGGTCGACAATCTCCGGGCCAACGCATTTATCGCCGACATTGTGGTGGACGGTATCAAGAATGCGAACGTTGTCATCGGACTGTTCACTCCGGACGAAGTCGCTGCGTTGTATGACGGAGCCGGTCAGTACATGAGGGAGTCGGCACGGTGGCAGGCGCGCCCGAATGTGTTGTTCGAAGCGGGAGTGGCCTGGGGAATCGGGCGCGAGAAGGTCATTCTGGCAACATTGGGGGCTGACGTCCGTCTCTTCTCCGACGTTAACGGCATTAACATCGTTCGTCTGGACGAAGAGTCGGGTCCGCGAAGCATGGTTGCCAAAATGGAAAACATACTTGGCAGAAAGTTCGACACCACTGAGAGCTATCAGGAGACTTTTTCGAAGGTCACGAGAACGCGATGGGAATATTACGACGAAATGGATGACCTACAACGCGAATTGAGCTACCAGCAGGTCGGCGCCGGGAGGCTCACGGTTTTCGATGTTTTGAGCCGCGTCACTCGCGAACTAAAGAACGTGGATTTCGCGCGGTTTTCGTCCGCGGAACTTATGGAAAGCGTCGAAAAAAGGTATAACCCCCAGGTCACCAATGAAACGTACTGGTGGTTGATCGTCTTTGGAGTGCTTCGTTTTAGAGGTATCAGCGAAAACTGGTTCGACGACAGCGGTGTGAAGTGGACAGGCTCGGTGAAACACAGCGAGATCAGCAATCGAGGCAGGGCACTGATGCGTAAGCTGGCGGCCGGATGATCTGGCCAGATCGGGGACGATGAAACTCTTTCAAGAATGTGGCGCCGCTTGATAACGGTTTCCAGTGGTCGGCGTTCTATTGACTACGGAGGACGTTATGAAAGGAATGTGCGCACTTCTCTGCGGCATTGCTGCTGGGATGGGTTTAGCGCTTGGGGCGAGTAATCGATGCTCTGCGCAAAGCAAGACTGATGGCGGCCAGATCACTCAGGCTGAATTGGAACGGCGGACGCAGGCGTTGCTGGATAGTGCGGGTAGCGGGGACAAGCGTCCGTGGCAAGAGTATTTCGCCGACGACTGTTTCTACTTCGACGAGAAGGGCAGGAAGATGGACAAGACGGCGCTGGTTGCCGATGTTAGTCCTCTACCGGCTGGCTACACCGGCACGCTGAAGCTGAAGAACGTGGAGAGCCACATTGAAGGCGATGTGGCGATCATGAGCTATGACCAGGACGAGACAGAGACGGTCTTTGGGCAGGCGATGACGGCGCGGTACCACGAGACCGATACGTGGAGGCTACGCAACGGCAAGTGGCAGATCGTTGCGGCGCAGGTGCTTCGATACTATGAGGACCCCGCGCCGGGAAAGGTGAGTCCGGCGAGCTTTGGCGCTTATGTTGGGACTTATGAGCTTACTGCTGGAAGCCGGTTAGTGGTCACGACCGATGGCACGAAGTTATACCGGCAGCGTGGCGATCAGCCGAAGGTTGAATTGATTCCTGAGGCTTGCGATGTGTTCTTTCGCAAGGGTGTGGAGGGGCGGATATTGTTTCGTCATGGCGATCAAGGCGGTGTGGATGCTTTGATTGACCGGCGGAACAATGAGGACATTGTTTGGAAGAAAGTTGGATAGTCAGTTGTTGAATTGAAGATTTACTCGACCATTCTTGAAGACGTCGCAGGAGCCGCTGGCATAAGGGCCGTTGGGCGGTTGGACGCGGAAGTTGGAGAGCATGCTGCCTCCGTTGACGCGGGGCGGGTTGACCTGGATGTAGGCGAGGGGGACGTTGGGCATGCGGGCGCTGACTGCGTTTTTGCAGGCGACCATGACGTCTTGTGGGGTTTGTCCACCGTTGTTGCCGCCTCCGTAGTTTCCTCCATTTTGATTTCCGCCGCCCTGGTTTCCGCCGGAGTTGGGATCGAATTGAAAGTTTTGCAGCTGGCCGTTTTTGGCGACGATGCAGAATCCGGATGATTGACGCGCATTGGGTGGTTGGGCGCGGAAGTTGATCATGTAGCTGCCGTTGCCGGTGTCAGTGCCGCGATAGACGCTGATGTAGGCGCGGGGCACGCTGGGCAGGCGGGCGCTGGCGGTGTCTTTGCAGAGCTGCATGGCGGTGTTGGGCGAGGCTCCTCCGTAGTTGCCGCCATTGTTGTTTCCGCCGCCGTTATTGCCGCCTCCGGAGTTGTTGTCGAACTGGAAGTTGCGGAGCTGGCCGCTTTTGGAGACGATGCAAAAGCCTGACGATTGCCGCTGGTTGGGCGGCTGGGCGCGGAAGTTGATCATGTAGTTGTTGGGATCGGGATCGGTTCCGCGGTAGACGCCGATGTAGGCGAGCGGGACGCCGGAGAGGTGCTGGCTGGCGGCGTTCTTGCACGTGAGCAGGGCGTTGTTGGGGTTGCCCTGGTTGTTGCCTTGTCCGCCGCCTTGCCGCCGCCTGCGCCGAGCGAGAAGTCGGCCCGGCAGCCGTGATCGACCCAGATTCCCGAGTTGTCGTAGCCCCAGGAGACGCCCATGGTGCATGCCGAGCCGCTGCGCTGGTTGACGAGTCGCACACCGTTTGAGGTGTTGGCGTTGCAGTAGTGGCGGCCCATGTCGTTAGAGGAGCAGGTTATGGTTTGGGCTGAAGCGGTGAGGGCGAGGACCAGGCAATTAGTCAGGAGCAAAAGACGAAAGAGACGCATGCTTTCTCCGCATTGTTTGGGTGTTCTATTGTGTGGCCTACCATGTTGGCACATGGGCGTGACGAGCGGGCAAATTATTCGACCTTTTGGTAACTGCCTCCAGTTCTGCGTTGCTTAGAGTGCTGTTGGTTCCTCTTTCCGGATGGCCTGTCTGCTCGTGAGATAGACTGGCGAAAACCTTGCGGGCGTCGGTGAGAGCGGGGCTGCGAACGGGGGATGGGTGGCCGAAGCCGTTGTCGAGGTTGAGCATGGCCTGAAGCGGGAGCTGCGGCTTCGCGATCTGGTTCCGATGCAGATCATGCTGCTGGTGGGCGTGACGTGGTCGGGGATTGCGGCGAAGCAGGGCTCGGGTCATCCGGTTCTTTGGATCTGTGGGATTCTCTTCTTCTTTTTGCCGCAGGTTGTGGTGGTGAGCTACTGCGCGCAGCTTTGGCCGCTGGAAGGCGGCGTTTACCAGTGGGCCAAGTTTGCCTTTGGTCCGGCGGCGGCGTTTCTGAGCGCGTGGAATTATGCGATCTACGCGATTCTTACCGTGTCAGGACTGGGCATCTTGGCGGCGACGAGCCTTAGCTATGCGTGGGGCCGCGCGCGGCGTGGATGGCGGAGAGTCGCGGCCTGACCTTTGCGCTCGATGGTCTGCTCTTTGGCCTGATGCTGCTGATCAATGTCTTTGGGATGCGCCTGGGGCGGTGGGTCTCGCATTTTGGCAACGGCATGATGGTGATCGTGGCGTTGCTGCTTGCGTTGCTGCTGGTGTGGCATCCTGGCGCGAGTGTTGCTCATCCGCATGTAAGCCCGCAGCCGGCGTTTTCTTTTGCGTGGCCGGTGATGTCGCTGCTGACGCTGAACCTGTTTATGAAGGTCGCGTTCAATGCTTATTCGGGGCTGGAGCAAGTTGCGGTCTTTGCGGGGGAGACGAAGAATCCGGGGCGCGCGATCATGCTTTCGGCGTGGATCGCGGCGCCGGCCGTGGTCGCGATTTATGTGATCATGACCGGCTCGATGCTGACTTATGTTCCTGCCTCGAAGATCGATTTGGCGGGGCCGATTCCACAAGTGCTTGCTGCGGCGCTAGGGCAGGGAGCGGGCGTCTGGCTGGGGCGGGTGATGATCCTCGCATTGGCAGTCTTTACCGTGTGCTCTTACACGTTGATCATGGCCGAGACGAGCCGGTTGCCGATGGTGGCGGGGTGGGACTCGATTCTTCCGGCGTGGTTTACGAAGTTGAATCCGCGATATCGGACGCCGGTGCGGAGCCTATGCGTGATTGTGGGGATCGCTGCGCTGGCGAGCTTTTTGGCGAGCGCTGGTGCGGGACGCGAAGAGGCGTTTCAAGTGATTCAAAACAGCGCCAACATTTCTTTCGGGATTTACTACTGCGCGATGTTTGGCGTGCCGCTGGTGGTCGGTTCGCGGTATGGGAAGCGGCCGGGTTTCTGGCTGCTGCTGTGTGCGGTTCTGGGGCTTAGCGTCACGGTGACGGAAGTAGTGCTGACGACGGTTCCGATCGTCGAGGTGAACAATACGTGGATATTTGGCGCGAAGGTGGTGGCTGCCGCCTTGATCGCGAACCTGGTAGGGCTAGGGATTTATTGGCGGGGTAAGAGTTCGGCGGCGGCAGCTAAGTAGGTGGGGTTGGGTCGTGGTAAAAGAGACCATGCGTTTCTTTGCCGCTCTCGCGTGCTTCGTGGTTCTTCCTGTATCACTTCGAGCTCAGGCTCCTCCTTCGTCGAAGCCGGATGCTCCGATTCCAACCATCGCTGTGAAGACTGCCGCCATGCAAAACATGCCGGGATTGTTGCCGCTGCATTGGGACGCGAAGGCCGGCAAGCTGTATCTCGAGATTCCCCATCTGGATGTGGACTTGCTGTATGCCCATTCGCTGCCGTATGGGTCGGGGTCGAACGATCTGGGGCTGGACCGCGGGCAGACTTCGGAGGGACAGGTTGTTCGCTTCGAGAGGTTTGGGCCGAAGGTGTTGCTGGTTGCGCCGAACGAGATGTTTCGCAGCTCTTCGAGCGACGCGGCGGAGCGACTCACAGTGCGGCAGTCGTTTCCGGAATCGGTGCTGGCGGGTTTCAAGGTCGAGGCTGAAGACCCGGGCAGCGATGGCAAGCCGGGCGCGGTGCTGGTGGATGCTACCGACTTCTTTGTTCGCGATGCGCATGGTGTCGTCGACACTCTGACGCAGTTGAAGCAGGGCGCGTACAAAGTCGATGCGGCGCGCTCGGCGATCGCGATGGACGGCACGAAGGACTTCCCGAAAAATACTGAGGTTGAGGCGGTGCTGACGTTCGCGACCGATGCGGCGAGGCCGGGCGAGTTTGTGCGCAATGTCGCGCCGGACCCGCAGGCGCTGACGATGCGGGAACATCAATCGTTTATTGAGCTGCCGGGGCCGGGGTTTGCTCCGCGGCGATTTGATCCGCGGGCGGGATATTTTCCGACGAGCTACCGGGACTACTCCGCGCCGCTGGGTGAGCCGCTCGATCAGCAGTTCATCTTGCGGCATCGGCTGATCAAGAAAGATCCGAAGTGCCAGACGGCGTGCGTGGCCGAGCAGCCGATCCAGTACTACGTCGATCGAGGTGCGCCGGAGCCGATACGCTCGGCGCTGGTGGATGGGGCGCGCTGGTGGGATCAGGCGTTTCAGGCGGCGGGTTGGGCGCCTGGGACGTTCAAGGTGGATGTGCTGCCGGAGGACGCCGACCCGATGGATGTGCGGTACAACATCATCCAGTGGGTGCATCGCTATACGCGGGGATGGCGCTATGGGGAGGCGATCGCCGATCCGCGGACGGGCGAGATCATCAAGGGCAACGTGACGCTGGGCTCGCTGCGTGGGCGGCAGGATTATCTGATTGCCGAGGCGCTGCTTTCGCCGTATGTGACGGGCAAGGACGATCACGCCGGAGAACGATCCGATGCTGCAGATGGTGCTGGCGCGGCTGCGGCAGCTGGCGGCGCATGAGACCGGGCACACGCTGGGGCTGGCGCATAACTTTGCGGCGAGCTCGTTTCCGCATACGCCGGAGCAGTCGGTTTCGGTGATGGACTATCCGCACCCCTGGATCACGTTGGATAAGAACGGTGTGCCCGATCTGTCTCATGCTTATGCGGTCAATATTGGGCAATGGGACAAGGTAGCGATCGATTATGGATACCGGGAGTTTGCGCCGGGGTCGGATGAGGCTGCGCAGCTGAATGGGATTTTGATGAGTTCGGCGAAGACGGGGCTGATCTTCATCACGGATGAGGATGCTCGGCCGCTGGGGAGCGCGCATCCGAACGCGCATTTGTGGGACAACGGAACAAACGCTGCAGATGAGCTGAATCGCATCTTCACGATTCGGGCCGCGGCGCTGTCGCGCTTTGGGGAGAATGCGATCAAGCCGGGTGTTCCGATGGCTCAGCTTGAGGACACGCTGGTTCCGCTGTACCTGCTGCATCGCTACCAGACCGAGGCGGCGATCAAAGAGATTGGTGGGCTGAACTATGTGTATCAACTGCGAGGCTCGGGCCCGCCGTGGCCGGTGATGTTGAGCGCGCCTGGACAGAAGAGGGCGTTGGCAGCGGTAGTGAAGACGCTGTCGCCTCAGTTTCTGACCCTGCCTGAGCCGCTGCTTGCTTTGTTGCCTCCTCGACCGCCGGGACTGCCGCGTAATCGTGAGTCGTTTCCGTCAGACACTGGGTTGACCTTTGATCCGGTGGCCGCGGCGGAGTCGGCTGCCGATCTGACGCTGATGGCGCTTTTCCATCCGCAGCGGGCGAGCCGTCTGGTGGAGTATCACGCTCGGAATGCAGAGCAGCCTTCGCTGAACGACGTGATGGATGCGGCGCTTGCCGCCGCGCGCCCGGAGTCTTCGACGGGAGGGCTGACGGATACCGTGGCGAACGCGGTCTATGTGAGGACTGTGGAGAGCTTGCTTAGTCTGGCCGCGAATACACAGACTTCGGCGGAGGCGCGTGCGATCGTGCTGGCGAAGCTGGACAGCATCAAGACGGTCAAAGGCGGTCCGGTGGATGCTTATGTTTCGGCGCGGATTATGCAGTTGGAGAGTGATCCATCCAAGTTTGTTCCGGCATCGCCGGTGGAGGCGCCGCCGGGAATGCCGATTGGGGATGAGGAAGATTGAGGGACTGCATTGATGGTTGAAGGGAATGTGGAACCGTGGCTGCGTGGGACTTTGACGGAGGTTGGTGCTGTTGCTCGTGGTGTGATTCATGCGCTCTTGCTGGCTGAGGAGGATGTGGCGAAGTGGTGCGGCGGGCTGACGGAGGCGGAGTTGAATGAGCGTCCGCTGGGGCTGCCTTCGGTGGCGTTTCAGCTGCGGCATATTGCGCGGAGTTTGGACCGGCTGCTGACTTATGCCGAGGGGGCGCAGCTTTCGGGGGAGCAGATTGCCGCGTTGAAGAGCGAGATGGATGAGGGTGCGACGCGGGACGGTCTGTTTGCGGAGTTTGAAGCGGCGATTGAGAGTTCGATGAAGCGGGTGAGGGAGCTGGCGGATGTCGATCCCGAATTGCCTCGCGGCGTAGGGAAGAAGCAGCTACCGACAAGCGTGGGTGGACTGCTGGTGCATGTCGCCGACCATACTCAGCGGCATGTGGGGCAGGCGATTACTACGGCGAAGGTTCTGCTGGCGCAGCGGTGAGCGGCGGGTATGAAAGCTGATTCTATTTGCGTTGCCAGATGGTTGGGTTTGAGTCGATTAGCTGAATGAGCTTCTCGCTGATTGTCTTGTCGTCGGCGAGGTGAGGGATGGGAATGGCATCCCTTGAATGTCAGGTGGTCGATGGGAAGAAAGGTGAGCTTCGTTTCGCCTTGCGCCTTTGCCTGGTCGGCGACCTTTTTTACTTCTGACTCGATCTCTCCATTTGCCATTTCGGTGGCCCACAGGATGATGTGTGCGCCGGGGTTGTTCGCGCGGAGATCTTTGAGGAAGCGGAGATAGGTTGCCTCGTAGTCGGCGTGGAGTTCGTCTCTGGTCTTCCACTTTTCGCCGGGGTTGAGCGGGGTGGAGAAGTCGTTCGTGCCCAAGGCGATGACGATGATTTGAGGCTTCCAGTTCGGATCGGTGTCCTGCTGCTTCTTGTCGAAGAGCAGATACGGATAGGCGGCCGGGAGGGTGTCGGCGGCAAAGCCGTTGTAGTTGCGGACGATGCCTCGTCCGGAGATGGCGTTGATGCGGTAGTCGGCCTGGTAGTGGTTCGCGGTGAGCGGGCCGAAGGCCTGGGTGTTGTCGGTGGTGGCCCACACTTCGTCAGTGGTGCACTCTGTCTTGGGCGACGTGTTTCCGTAGCCGACGGTGTGGGAGTCGCCAATGAATTCGATCTGGCGAGGGTGGATTTTGGTTGGGAGAGGCTTTTCATGGGTGGTGATGCCGAAGCCGCCGAAGGTGTTGGGTCCGTCCTGGCTCTCGGTCGCGACGAGGACGCTTACCGTGTGCGGCTGATTGCTGAGTCCTGATAGCCGGTAGGTTCCGCTCTCGGGCTTGTTGAGGATGAGTGGCGGTTTTCCGTCGACTACGATGTGGAGGATCTCGTGGTTGGCGCCGACCTGGAAGAAGAGCTCAGTCCCCTTGAATGCGGTTTCGAAGTAGGTTCCGGGCCATTGGTACTGGTATTGTTCTGGGCCGAACTCGCTGGGAGAGATTGAGTGGGTTGGCTGGACTCTTCCGCCGATCGTCATTGGCAAGGGTGTGAGCGCGGGTGGTGTGGAGAGCTTCTGAATCTGGGGCGTTTGGGCGGTCGCGGAGATGGCGAGGCTTGCGGCGAGGAGCGCACCGACTGCTATTTTGAAGAGCGGATGGGTCATTTGCCTCGGCCTTGGTGCTGTCGCTTCAGAGTACCTGAACGGGCACGATTTCCGGAGTTTGCGCCTTCTTTTCAGCGCCGCCCGGGAATGTTATCAATGGGATTAAAGTCTGTGGGTTATTCTCGATGTGAATTGCCGCGTCTCGATGTAAAACTGGGAAGCGGTATGAAGAGCTGAGGAGAAGACAGGTCAACCGATATGAGCGACAAAAGTGTTCTGGACAAGCTGAAGGATGGGAACCGGAAGTTTCAGGCTGAGGTTCATGCGGAGAATGCGGAGCAGTACCGGATTGCGGCGACGACTCCGCAGCAGCCGCACACACTGATTATCGCGTGCGCGGACTCGCGGGTGGACGTCGAGTCGATCACTAGCTCGGGGCCGGGAGATGTTTTTGTCTCGCGAAACGTTGGAAACATGGTTCCTCCTTATGGAGGAATGCTTGGCGGCGTGAGCGCGGTGATTGAGTACGCGGTGACGGCGCTGAAGGTAAAGCATATTGCCGTTTGCGGACATTCGGATTGCGGTGCTATGAAGGCGTTGCTCAGCCCAGGGTCGGCAGACGCGATGCCGACGGTCAAGAGATGGATTGATCATGGCCACGCAGCCCTGATGGTTGCCGAGAGCATCACCGACAAGGACGAAGGCCCGAAAGACAAGCTGCGACGCCTGACTGAAGAGAATGTGCTGATGCAGCTCGTTCACCTGACGACGCACCCGAGCGTCGCCGGAGCGATTGCGCGCGGGGAACTGACGACCTCCGGCTGGGTGTATGACATCGGCACGGGAGTGGTGCGGATCGCAGAAGGGGGCAAGCGGAGTTTCGTTCCGGTGAGCGCTGAGGGCAACGCATGATCGTAATGAAGAAGCCCCCTGTCGTGTGGATGATCCGGTATGTGGGTATCCCCGTGGTGGTGCTGGCTCTCTGGGATTTTCTGATCGTTGTTGCCTACGAAGTTCTTCACTGGAAGTGGGTGGGCTCTACGTCTGTTCCGCTGGCGCTTTACGGGACAGCGATCAGCATCATCGTCGGCTTCCGCAATAACTACGCCTATGGGCGGTGGTGGGAGGCGCGGACGCTGTGGGGAGCAATCGTCAATCGAAGCCGCACGGTCGCGCGGCAGGTGCTTACGACCATGTCTGCGCCGGCGGGCGCGAGCGACGAAGAGAAGGACGAGGTCGCCGCGATGCAACGGAAGCTGGTTTATCACCAGATTGCGTTTGTGCATGCGCTGCGGCAGCAATTGCGAGGGCTCGATCCGATAGCGGAGATTCGCCAGGTGGTCTCGGCTGAGGAGCGCGAGACGTTGATCGGCGATAAGAACGTCTCCCTCGCGCTACAGCGGAAGATGAGTGCCATGACGCGCGAGGCCCGTCAGCGGGGCTGGCTGAGCGACTGGGAGTGGCAGGCGATTGACGGTAGCTTGAGCGCGCTGATGGACTCGCAGGGCGGCGCGGAGCGGATCAAGAATACGCCGATGCCGAAGCAGTATGACTTTTTCCCGACTCTCTTTGTCGAGATTTATTGCCTGATGCTTCCGATTGGCATGGTGGAGAATCTGCACTGGTTTACGCCGTTGGGATCGACGGTGGTGGGGTTCATGTTTCTGGCGCTGGATAAGATCGGCCGGGACCTGGAAGATCCCTTCGAGAACAACATTTATGACGTGGCGCTGACGGCGATCACGACGACCATCGAGACCAACCTGCGGCAGCTACTGGGAGAAAAAGAGCTTCCGGCGGCACCGGCGGCGGTGGATGGATTTTTGATGTGAGGCTCACGCGGGCTTGCCGGATCTCTACGTGAGCATCTTCACCGTGCCGGTCGCCAGGTCGTAGACTCCGCCGACGACCTTGATTCTTCCGGACTTTACGGCAGGTTCGACGACGGGTGCGAGGGTGTGCAGTTTGGCGACTCCGCGGCGGACGTTGGCCTCGATAGCATTTTCGAGCGGGTCGCCGGGCTTGCCTTCGCTCTCGACGACGGCAGGCTTGATGTTGTTCACCAGGTCGTTGATGGCGCCGGGCAATGCGTCGTGATCGTGAAGGTGCTGGATGGCGGCTTTGACGGCTCCGCACTGGCTGTGGCCGAGAACCATGACCAGCGGGACGTTGAGTTCGGCGACGGCGTACTCGATGCTGCCTTTGACGGAGGAACCTGCGCCGTCGATGTAGTTGCCGGCGACGCGAATGATGAAGAGGTCGCCGATTCCCTGGTCGAAGAGAATTTCGAGGGCGACGCGCGAGTCGGAGCAGCCGACGATGGCGGCGATAGGGAATTGGCCGGCGGCGAGCGGCTTGAAGTCGTCGGGAGTGCGGCCGGCGTGGGTGTTCTGCCCGGCGGCGAAGCGCTTGTTTCCGTCGATCAGCATTTGAAGCGCCTGAGCGGAGTTGACGCGCTGCGCGGGAGCCGGGCCGTCGGCGAGGCTTGCGAATGCGGCGCGCTCGGCGAGGGTTGATGCGAGCAGGGTAGCTCCGGAAGAGTAAAGAAAGCTGCGGCGAGAGGTTGAGGAGCTGTCGTGCATAAGTCCTCCGGTTGCTTTTCAGTGGGCGTAGTTCCCATTGGGAGAAGCACTGCCATCGTAGTGATGGAAGCGAGATTGCGCAATCAACCGCGCAAGGTAGAGCGGATTCTAAGTGGTGACTTGCGCGTTCTTCGAATAGGTTCGAATGAGCTAGAGAAAAGGTTTACTTGACCAATTCCATGTGAAGCTGGAAGCTGATAGGGGCGTTGAGGGAGATTACTTTGGCGATTGTGGCGGGTGTGGATTTTGGAACGTTGAGTGTGCGGGTGACGCTGCTGGACAGCGAGCGCGGGCGGTTGGGGACGGCTTCGGCTGAGTATCCGCTGAAGCGGAAACGGGAAGACCCTAACTTTGCTACCCAGTCGCATACCGAGCAGATGGATGCGCTGGTGAAGGCGACGCTGGAGGTGCTGGAAAAGGCGGGCGTGAAGGGGGATGCGGTCGAGTCGATCGGGATCGATACGACGGGGTCGAGCGTGATTCCGGTTGGCGAAAATCTCGAGCCGCTGGACGACTACTACCTGTGGTGCGACCATCGCGCGCTGGAAGAGGCGCGACAGATCACGGAGCTGGCGCATCGGGAGAAGTTTGAGGGGATCGACTGGTGCGGCGGGGTTTATTCGCATGAGTGGGGATTTGCGAAGCTGCTGCACTGGCTGCGGCATAATCCCGAGAAGCGGGGCAAGTTTGTCACCGCGCTTGAGAACTGCGACATGGTGGCGGCGACGCTGTGCGGTGTGACCGATGTAAGCCAACTTAAGCGCAGTGCTTGTGCGATGGGGCACAAGTGGATGTGGAATCCGAAGTGGGGCGGGCTGCCGCCGCAGGAGTTTTTATCGAAGCTCGATCCGCTCTTCGACGGCATTCGCGCGAAGATGGGCGGCGAGTATCTGACCTCGGACAAGCTGGCTGGGCATCTGTCTCCGGCGTGGGCGGAGGCGATGGGTCTGCGTGCGGGGATTCCGATTCCGGTCTCGGCGTTTGACGCGCACTGGGATGCGATCGGGGCGGATTGCCGCGAGGGCGATGTGGTCAACGTGGTCGGGACCTCGACCTGCATTATTGCGATGAGCCATGAGTCGACGCTTGTGCCGGGTGTCTGCGGGGTGGTGCCGGGGAGCGTGCATCCGGGATATACGGGGATTGAGGCGGGGCTGTCGGCGACCGGCGACATTTTCGAGGCGATTGCGAAGCGGGCAGGAACCGATGTGAAGAAGCTTTCGCAGGGGCTGGATAAATATCGCGCGGGGCAGACGGGGTTGTTGCGGCTGAGCTGGGACAATGGCGACCGGACGGTGCTGGTGAACTCCGAGCTGGGCGGCGTGACGCTGGGGTGGAACCTGATTCACACGGCGCAGGACGAGCTTTTCGCGGCGATTGAGGGGACGGCGTTCCATACCCGGATCATTCTGGAGCGGATGGCGGAGCATGGAGTTCCGGTGGAGCGGGTGATCAATGCGGGCGGGATTCCGCAGCACAATGCGGTGCTGAACCAGGTTTATGCCAATGTGCTGAACAAGCCGATTCTGGTGCCGGATGGGGTGCCGACGAGTCTGGGCTCGGGGATATTTGCGTTGCTGGCGGCGGGGGCTTTTTCAACGGTTGAAGAGGCGCAGGAGAAGATGTGCCTGGGGAACAAGACGTTTCAACCGGAGCCGGATGCGGTCGCGGTGTATGAAAAGCTGTTCAAGCATTATCGCGATGTTTATTTTGCGCTGGGCTGTCGGGATGCTGCGGCGGTGAAGCTGGGCGATGTGCTTCCGGATTTGAAGAAGATTGCTGCTGAGGTTGAAGCTGCGAATTAAATCGCCGTCCGCTTTGCGGCTCTTGCTTGCCGGAGGGTACGGGTCAATTCGACTTAGGTTGAGTTGCCGGCGAAGCAGGTGCGGTCGATTGAGCCTGCAATGCATTGAGCGGGATCTCGAGCGTGCCGGCCTGCTGCGAGGCCCAATCGTAGACGCCGGTCGCGAGATAGACATCCTGGTTAGGCAGGTCGATCTCGAGGTGCGCGGGGATGCCGGACTTTTGAATTGCGGCGAAGGTTGTGGGGTTGATGTTCATGATCTGACTTACGCCGACCCAGTTCACCGGCTTGCCGTCGTGGCCGTAGGCGATCACGCCGAGCTGGAGTTTTCCTGCGTGGTTGCCTTGTGGAGTGAGCTGTAGATCGACATCGGTCCAGCGGATGAGAAAGTCGACAGAGTAGCGAGTGAGTGGGCCGGTGAGGCTGGTGTTGCCTCCGGCGTGCGGCGCGGTCGAGGCGGGTTGGGGTGTGGCTGGAAGTCACGCGGACTCCGTAAAGCAACTGAGTGGAGCTGGGCATGCCGCGGGCGAGCAAGTGGCGGAGCGGATCTGCTGTGGTTGTGGCGTCGTCGGTTGAGTTGAGAGCTGACGATGAAGATGACGCGGCATCTCTCGCTGCTGCGTCGGCGTAATAGCCTCGGCGGTAGGAGAGCTTGTACTTCGCACCGTTCAGCTTGATCTCGATGCGGCGATACTTGCCGTCCATATCTTTATCGGTAGGGGTGTAGACCAGCGTGTAGTAGTGGGAGCCGTTCTGGACGGCGCGGGCTATGGCTTTGTTGAGGTCGTTGGCATTGAGGATTGCCTGGCCGCCGGTGTCGGCGGCGAGCTGTTCCATGGCCGATATTTTTGCGGCGCGGGCAGATTGTTCCGCAGCATAGGGCGCCGTCACATCGGGCTGGCGCTGCGAGGTGCTGGCGGCCATTCGGTTATCTGCGGACGGGCCTTCCGTGTTGGTTGGGACGGCGTTGCTGGCCTCCATGGGATGCTCGGTGACGACTCCCTCGGCACCGATCGGGTAGACGGCGATCTTCGAGAGTGTCAGCAGGTCTGCCGTCTGCCGGATCGCGGGGCCATACTGCCGCAGGGTGTCGGAGGAGAGCATTGTTTTTGCATCTGGAAAGACGGAGATCGGAAATGAGCCGGAGAACCAGAGCAGATTCTTGCGGCCTGGGATGCCAGCGAGGTAGCGGGCGATAAGGTTCATCGCCTCGAGGGTCATCTTTACGCGCTGGTCTGCCTGATAGCTGGCGTGATTTGCCTGCGAGGCTTGTACCGCTTGAATTCCAATGGGACTCATCTGCGCGGCCGATAGGTTTGCGATCTCATCCTGGTCGTCGAGTTTGTCTTGCAGGGACCGCGACATGGCTGTCGTAGCCGTCGCCGCCCCGGAGTTTGGATCTTTCAATGTGGCCTGCAACACGGAGCTGTCGCTGCTGAAGCCCTGGACCATGCGCAGTTTTGAGGAGAGCGCGAAGACTGCTATACGCGTGCCTGGGTCCATCGTCTTCAGATATTTCAGAATCTGCTGCTGAACGTAGGCCTGGTCTCCGCGGTCGGTGTTGAGGCTGTCGAGCAGAAGTACGTTGACCGAGTCTCCCGGCGGAACGGACGGCTGGTTGGTGAAGACATTTGGCGGCATCTGCGGCAGCGGGACTGCGGGAGCGTCATCGGGAGCGTGCTCCTCAAAATAGTTTGCCAACTGCGGCTTGCCGTCTTCGGCGATCTGGAAGTCTTCTTTGCGAAGGCCGGTGACGGGTTCGTCGTGGCCTTTGGTCACGACGACGTCGACGACCACGGCTTCGGAGCTGGCTTTGAAGACGGGGACTTGGCTTTGGCTGCGTGTCGAAAGGGAAGGTACGTCGAAGGCGGGGTCGGCTGTGGGCTGAGCGGCGGCGGGTTCAGGTGCTGGGGCAGGTTGCGGATGCTTCGGTCGTGGGGGTGGAGGGCTGTCGGTGAGTTGGCGGTGCTGAGCGACGGTGGGAGTAGCGGGAGTGCTGTTCTCCGGCGCCTTCGATAGATCGCGGGCGGCTGGCGGGTTTGGCGTGGATGCGTCGGCGGCGCTTGTGTTCGCAGAAGGAGGGATGGCTGGTTGTTCGGAGGGGAGGCTTTCCGATGCAGCCAGGATGTGCGCGTCTGCGTGGAAGAGGTGATATTGCTCAAAGGCGGCATTATTCAGCAGGGTTTGCAGGTGGCCGGGTGAAAATTGGATCCTTTGGACGGCCATGTTGGCGACGTCAGCCTGGGAGACGGAGACACTCTTCAAGGGGCAGGTGTAGGAACTGCCGCCGAGCTCGACCGGGCCATACTCAACCATGATGTCGGCCCTGACCAGAGGATCGGTCGGCTTGAGGTTGGCTCGGGCCGTGACTCGAAGGACGGTCCCGGTCGCCGGGTCGACTGCGATTTCTCCGTGATATCCGGCGATCTCGTGGAAGGGGTGGAGGTCGTTTGGGTCCGCCTCTCCCGCAACGAAACAGCAGTAGCTCACTTCATAGTGTGACTTCTCCTTGGGAACCGCATAGTCGAAGACGGCAACCGGGCCAGCGTCGCCTTGCTCCCAATGTCCCCAGGCCAGCTTGCTGTGGGCTGCATCGAGCAGCGTCGTGGCGAGGATGGGCCCGAACTCTCCCGAAGTCGAGAGTCCCTGGGCCGAGTCGCCTTTCTTGCCTTTTTTTGCGGATGCATTCACCACCTCTCCGCCATCGCGGTAGAAGACCGTGGCACTGGCGATGCGGGCCTGGGTCAGCGGCTGCGCGGGGGAAAAGACGGTTCCGCCCTTCTCGTACCCCTCGGGCAGGTCTTGAAAACTTGTGGTGATCCGAGTCGCGGAGAAATTTGGCAATTGATGGAGAGTCTTGCTGACATAGGTTACGGTCAGGGCGAGGATTCGGCGTTGCTCTGCCACGTCGGGTGCGGGGGTGGCAGGAATCTCTGCTGGAGGAAGACTGAGAAACGCGGAGAGATCGGCCAACGCGGTTAATGCCTGATGGGCTTGAGGTCCGGAGAGGTTTTCCTCGAGTTGCAGAAGTTTGACTGTACTGAGGCGCTCGGTCAGTTGCAGATCCGAGAGCTGCGTTGCTATCTGGGCGTCGGGCTTGCCGTGGATTGCGGACAGCAGCTGTTGCAACTGTTCGACGGTTACCCGTTTGGCCGCGAAGGCGGGCGAGACAGTCGCTGCGAGACATATCAGGAGTACGCAGCGTCGCATCGTTTGGTGCCCTCCGCACCGAAATCTTAGTCCCTCGCGAAAGCCTTTGGGAAGGTTGGTTGGGAGGAGATACCCAAGGATTTCGTCGGAAAGTCGTTGCAAGTCACGGCTGTTTGAGCCGGGCCCTTACTTCGTCGATGGTCAGCTCCTTCCAGTGCTTGGTGTAGTTGTCGAGCGTGCACAGGCTGCGGGGTTCCATGCGGTCGATGTAAAGAGTGCCGTGGAGGTGGTCGATCTCATGCTGGAGGATGCGGGCGTACCAGCCTGAGGCGTGGATGGTTTTCGCCTCGGCGTGGTGATCGAGGTAGTCAACGCGCACTCGAAGGGCACGGCGCACCAGCGCCATCAGGCCGGGAAGGCTGAGGCAGCCTTCAAAAAATTCGATTTGGGGGGAGTCGACTTGGGGGGAGTTCGGGTCGGGCGCGGATTCGAGGGTGAGCACCGGGTTGAGGATTACTTGAAAGGGAACTGGCTTGCGTTCGCGCTCGGCGAGGATATTGGGGGCGATGTCTTTCAGGTATTCGGGCTTGTCTTCGATGACAGCGAGCTGCAGGCCGAGGCCGATCTGGGGCGCAGCGAGGCCGACTCCGGGAGCTTTGTACATCGTCTCGCGCATTTGCTCGATGAGCTGCTGAATCGTTGGCGAAAGGATCTCTTCGCGGGTGAGCTGGCGAGCCGTCTGGCGGAGGACGGGTTCTCCGGCGGATTTGATTTCTAGTGGTGAGGGGGTCATGGGCTAAGAAGTTTGATGCTCTCGAGAAGCCCAGGTCTCAAACGCGAGACCTCTGGCACCCCGAAGTGCTTTTTTCATGTTGCCGTAGAATCTGAATAGAGGCAATCTTATGCCGGACACCATCACCATCGAAGTTGATCCGCAAACCGCCCAAGCCTATAACGCTGCTCGGGAAGAGGAGCAAAACAGGATTCGGGCATTGTTGAGGATGCGGGCGCGTGAACTGGCGGTTGAAAAGCGATCTACGCTCGGGGAAATTATGGATCAAATCGGCTCGTAAAGCGCAGGCCAGAGGACTAACTCCAGAGATACTGGAATCTCTTCTGCGAGAGAAATAATTGCGCTGCGTTTTCGACACGAACGTTCTTGTGAGTTCGTTGCTGTCCCCAAAATCAAATCCTCGGTCTGCCTTTGATCGGGCGCTCACTGCGGGAAACATCCTGCTCTGCCAGTCAGTTTTTGCTGAGCTTCGCGGAGTTCTCGGTCGGCAACATCTACGTCGTTACTTTGACGACGAGGAAGTTGAATTATTTCTCGAAGCTCTCATCGAGGATGCCTGCTGGATCGAGGTTAATACTGAAATATCCGCTTGTCGTGATCCGAAGGACGACAAGTTCCTTTCTCTGGCGGTCAGCGGTGGTGCGACCCATATCGTGACCGGCGATAAGGACTTGCTGGTGCTTGATCCCTTTCAGGGAATTCGCATTGTTACTCCGCATGACTTTCTGGACTTACTTTAAGCCGAAGGTTTGCCGGTGGGCGAACGCACGCAGTCTGCGTCGGCGACCTTTGGGTTCAGCCTCGGTGGTCACGGGAACTTGCCGAATGAATTTGCGAGTTCAATACAGGCCGACTTTAGTTTCTTCGGCCATGTAGTCGACGACTTTGGCGAGGTCCTTTGTTTCTTCGAATTTCTTGATCTGGCGGTCGGCGCCGGTTCCGATTTCGAGGATGTGGCGGATGTAGTTGATCTCCTGGCGGCTGTTGAGTCCGTCGACGACGTCGTCGACGAAGTCGAGGTACTCGCGGATGAGGTCGCGTTCGTCGACTTCGATCTCTTTGCCGAAATCGATCAGTTTGCCATCGAGGCCGTAGCGGACGGCGCGCCATTTGTTTTCCATCAGCAGGGCGCGGGAGTAGTTGCGGAAGTCCTGATTGCGCATGTGGAGCTGGTAGATCTTGGCGGCGGTCGCCTGGATGAGCGCGGCGATGGCGAGCGTCTCCTCGGCGCGCATGGGCAGGTCGCAGACGCGGACTTCGATGGTGTTGAAGAAGGGGTGGGGGCGGATGTCCCACCAGATCTTCTTGGCGTTGTCGAGGCAGTTGGTCTTGATGAGGATGTTGACGAAGTTCTCGAACTCGCTGTAACTGGCGAAGGCGTCGGGAATGTTGGTGCGAGGAAATTTGTCGAAGACTTTGGCGCGATAGCTTTTCAGTCCGGTGTTGTCGCTGCGCCAGAAGGGCGAGTTGGTCGAAAGCGCGAGAAGGTGCGGCAGGAAGTAGCGCATCGTATTCATGACGCGGATGGCGGCTTCGCGGTCTTCGATGCCGATGTGCACATGCAGGCCAAAGATGAGGTTGGCGCGAGCGACGGTCTGCAGGTCCTCGACGACGCCGACGATAGCGTTCGTCGGGATAGATCTCCTGCTTGCGCCAGTCGGCGAAGGGATGGGTGGCGCCGGCGACGAGCATGAGGCCGTGATCGTCGGCGAGTTTGATCATCTGGCGGCGCAGGTTGAAGAGGTCTTCGCGAGCTTCTTTAATGGTGGGGCAGATGTTGGTGCCGACTTCAACGACGGACTGGTGCATCTCGGCCTTGACCTGTTCGTGCAGGCAGGAGCTTGCCGTGGGCGAGCATCTCGGTGCCGATATGCGAGCGCAGGTCGCGGGTGACAGGGTCGACGGTCTGATATTCCTCTTCGATGCCGATGTTGAACGTTGGCTGCATGCTTCGACTTTACCTCGCTGGCGGAATTGCCTGGTGTGCGCGCTGCTTCAGTTGTATGCGGGGTTGAGATTTTGGGCAAGGTGAATTGCGGCGGGGTGGTTTGCGATTTGCACAGCATAGATGAGCTAGTCGGCGGGGTGCGTTCCGGCACTACAGTTCGTTGACATCGCTGGCCGTGAGGGTATCGCGGAAGCCGTGCCAGATGCGCAGCACCCGCACATGCTGCTGGTTTTCCTGGATATGAAAGATGATGCGGTAGACACCGTGTCCTTTGCCGAAAAGCAAGTGACGAGCTGGAAAGCCGAGTTCTTGCGCCTCCGGAATCACCGGGCACCGCGCGGGCATTCGATCGAGGCTGAAAATGGCCTCGAACAACCGGGTGAGCCATTTGTCCGCATGCACGGGGGCTGCTTCGCGTATGCGCTCGAAGGCTGCGTAGGCGTCGTCTTCCGCGGGGGCCGTAAGGCTAACGCGGTAAGCCATACTTTGCCCTTATCTCATCGAATACCTGGGCGGCGGCGCTTCAGCTCTCCGCGCTCTGCGCTCGCCATTCCTTCCTGAATGGCCGCGATGGTTTCCATATGGCGCAACCGTTCGAGCATGAGTTGGTAGCTGGTCGCATCTTGCACGACGACCTCCGCTTTGCCGTTGACGGTGAGGACTTCCGGGGCCCGCGTTTTCTTCAGTCGCGCAACGTGGGCTTTGTGGTTGCGCAGGAAGTCGGTCAGAGAGTGGATTTCGCGAGCATCGAGCATGGGGGGACGCCTCCCCAGAATTATATGATAATTATATGCTTCGCGCTGCTTGCAATGTTTCTGGCCTAGGCTGCTCCCGCGACCCGCCCGCCGTCCTTAATGATTCTGGAAGTTCACCTCGATGCTGACGCGGAAAGCTACCGGTTTCCCGTCTTGTTGCGCGGGTTTGAAACGGTATTTGCTGACGGACTTGACCGCCTCCTCGTCCAGCCCATAACCCAATGATTTTTCCACGCGCACGTCGGTGGGCAGGCCTTGTTCGGTGACCAGCGTCGAGACCATGACCTGCCCGGTGATTTTCTTCTTCCAGGCCTCTTTGGAGTATTGGGGGTCTACCGAATGCACGACCACGGGAGGGGTACGATTCGGCTGTTCCACCGTCGGGATGGCCGCGTTCGTTGGTATCACCGGGCTCGGCGGAGCCGCGTCTCGAGTCGCGAGAGTCGGGGCCTGCGCGGCTGCGCTGGGCTTAACCAAACTGCCATGGCTTGTCCCCCCGATATAGTCCTTGATAACGGCCTCGTCCAGTTTGCGCGCGACTTTGGGATCGAGAGCCTCGTGTATGTTCGCAACCTCATCTTTGGCGGCCTGATCGATCTCGGCAAGGAGCGCGACGATCTTGGCTTTCGTCTCGGGCGACCTTGTTCCGCTCCCGGGGTGCGCGGCCTTGTCGGCTGAAATCACGGCCCGAATCTCGTCATCCACCCGTAGTCGCGCTTGCCCCCATTGCAACGCAGCCTGCTCGAACGGCGCAAATTGCTTGGGGGTTAGATCATAGTGCGCCTGCAGGGTAGCTCGAAAAGTCCAGCCGGCGCCTCCTTCGCTTTCGCGCTCCGCCGCCCGCTTTTCCATTTCCAGCTGAAATATGAAAGCGTATTTGTACATTTGCGGAAGGGTGGCGGGAACAAGACTGCCATGTTCTTCCATTTGCCTTGGCCCTTGCACCTGCGCCGGCGCAACGAGGCAACAGAGGACGGGCAGGGCTGCCGCAAAGGATGCGCACCGCACCCGTTATTTCCCCTTGGGCGAGCTGCTGGCCAGAAACTCCCCCCAATGAAAACTCTTGATCGTTGAGCCTTGCTGGGCTTTCTTGATGGCGAGTTCGGCCATGTTCTGGACGATCCATTCGAAGTTTTCTGCGCCTACGGAATGGAGTCTGCGTCGGGGGCGGGGTTCATGAAATCGATGGCGTAGGGGATTCCGTCTTCGACAGCGAACTCGACGGTGTTGAGGTCGTAGCCGAGCGCTTTGCAGAGTGTGAGCGAGTCGCGTTCGACGCGGGCGAGCAGCTCTGGATCATAGGCCGGCGGGTCGAGGACGTAGCGCTCTGCGTGAGGGCGGCGCGGATCGTAGGGCATGATGCGGACCTTTTCCTGGCCGACGACGTAGCAGCGGAAGTACTCCTTAAAGTTCACGGCCTTCTGGAAGAGCATGCACAGGTCGCGGCTGCAGTCGTAGGCCTGGAAGAATTCGTGGGGGTTGTGGATGTGGTAGACATCTTTCCATCCTCCGCCATCGACCGGCTTCATGAATGAGGGGAAGCCGATGTAGTCAAAAATACCTTCCCAGTCGAGCGGGAACGCGAGGTTGCGCATGGAGCGTTCGGTGGTGCTGGGCGGGAAGTGCTTATGGGGCAGGATCACGGTCGCGGGGACAGCGACGCCGAGCTTGTCGGCGAGGGAATAGTTGAAGAATTTATCGTCCGCCGACCACCAGAATGGGTTGTTGATGACGACGGTTCCGTTGAGCACGGCGTGCTTCAGGAAGGCGCGGTAAAACGGGATGTCATGGGAGATGCGGTCGACGATGACCGAGTAGGCCGGCGCCTTGTTGAGGTAGACGGCGTCCGTCTTTACGAACTCAGCGGAGATGCCGTCGATGTTCATCGAGTTGATGCGCTCGACGAGCGCTCCAGGGAAGGTATTCTCCATGCCGAACAGCACGCCAATTTTCTTCACGATGCTCCCTTGCGATACGCGGGATTGAAACGACGACGTCAACGCTCACCATAGCCGAAATCTTTCCCGGGATGCAAAGGTTTATGAAAGTGCATATTTCCTGACCGAGATCGAACCGAGAAAGACCCTCCGGCTGTTGACTTCGGGACGGGGGGAACCAGTAGGTGGGCAAGAGGTCGCCCAAGGCATCCGTGGGCACCGATAGCTGAATCCAGATATGCTGGATCGGTCAGGAAAACCAATGCGCAGTCGCGACTCGTACTAATCAGTGGTGTGAAGGGGACGCTATGAAGTTCCGCTGGACCCGAATCGCCGTATTCGCCATGATGTGTGCGCCCTTTGTTCCGAGCGCGCAGGTTGGTCTTCACGCCAGTTCGAAGCCGGGTAGCGAACTGATGGAGATTGTGCTCGAGAAGAAGACTGGCGATGTCGTCCAGGCGATGGCCGCAGGCCATGTGTTCCAGACGGGCGACATTGTTCGCTTCCGCCTGCGCCCGGCCTTTGACGGTTTTCTCTATGTGACCGATCTGGGTACCTCGGGCAAGAGCAGCTTGCTCTTTCCCGGCCAGCAGACGGGCAGCGATAACCGCATCGAACACGCCAAAGAATACGTCGTTCCCGCCACACCGGATGGATGGTTTGAGGTTTCCGGGCCGCCTGGGTACGAGACGCTTTACTTCGTCATGAGCCCGGTGGCGCTCGCAGGAGGCTCAGTGCCGAGTGCAGGCCCGAACGCGGCGCCCAATCCGAACCAGGGACTGCCGCAGGGAACTCCGCCGCCAACGATGCATCCGCGATGTAACGATGAGATTTTCAAGTCGCGCGGGGATTGCGTGGACCCCAATGCCGGACCGAAGCGGGTCGATCCGTCGGCGAGCTTACCCCCAACTGTGCGGGACCTGTTCGGCGATAGTTCGCCGGGTAAAGGGTCGCGGGATTTGAATTTCACGCAGAAGTCTTCTTCGAGCGTGGTTACCTCGGTGAGCCCGATGAGCGGGCCGGTGGTATATGAATTTCTACTGGCCCATAATTGAGGCGAAGGCGATGAGGCGATGAGACTGATTCGGTCGCAATTCGTAATGGGAAGTCTGCTGGCTGCTGGAATGGCATTGGCACAGCAGGCTCCTCCGACGCCACCCCAGCCTGCGGCGACCCCGGCGCAATCCCCTGCGACGCCAGACCAGAACCGCGACTTGACCTTCAAGAAAGACACGACGCGGCCACCGGGCGAAGTGACGGTCAAGATCCCGCGCAGTTATGCGCTGGTGATCGGCATCTCGAAGTATGCGAATCTGCCAGCCGAGGCGCAACTGGAATACCCAGATCGCGATGCCGAGTCGATCTATACCGTGCTGATCAGCGCCGAGGGAGGGCAGTTTCCGGCGGAGAATGTTCACAAGCTGATCAATGAAAACGCGACTGCGGCGAACATCCGGAAGGAACTCGAAACCTGGCTGCCCTCGGTCACCAAGGACGACGACCGGGTGATGATTTATTTCGCGGGACATGGTTTCGTATCGGGTGGGCGGGCCTATCTTGCGCCTTACGATATCAACCTGAAGAACATTCCCGGGACCTCGTTTCCGATGGACGAGCTGGGCGCGGACATCGGTGGAAAGATCAACGGCAAGTGGAAGGTGTTGATCACGGATTCGTGCCATTCGGGCGCCATTACTCCTGAGACGGATCGCGCCAAGGTCAATCAGACTCTGCTTGATCTGCAGAAGTCATTGTTTTCGATTACCGCCAGCCGCGACCGTGAGCAGAGCTTCGAGAGCGACAAATGGGGCGGCGGTCATGGCATTTTTACTTACTACGTGGTGAAGGGGCTGGAGGGCGAGGCCGACACGAGCGGCGATGGGGTGGTTTCGGCGGATGAATTGGCTGAGTATGTCCACACCAATGTGCGGCTCGCGACCAATGCGGCGCAGAACCCGACCTCGGAGCGGGGCAGCTTTGATCCCAACATGGTGCTGGCTTATAACCCAGGCCGGGTGACGGCGGCGAACCTGCCTCCGCCAAAGTACGGCACGCTGGTGATCGAGACCAATATGGATGGGACGGAGGTCTTCGTCGACGGCAAGAGCGCCGGGATCGTGAACAAGGCGGCGGCACTCCGTCTGCCTGGTATCGAGCCGGGCGCGCATACGATCAAGTCCGTCCATCTTGGCTATGAGCCCGATGGACCGCGTGACGAGCAGGTTTATCCGGGGCAAGAGACGACGGTGAGCGTGCGCATCCTGATTGCGCGAACCCGCAATCACAGTGCCGTGGAGCATTTTGACAAAGGAATCGAGTACTACAACAAAGGGTTTGAGCAGAACTACCGGAAGGCGGCGGGGGAGTTCGAGGCGGCGCTGCAGATCGATCCGAAATATAGCCAGGCCGCGCTTTATCTTGGCCGCGTCTATAACGCGCTTTATGAGGATGACAAGGCGCTGTCGTATTTCCGCACGGCAATCGAAATCGACCCGGATTATCTGGAGGCGCGAGCCAGCTATGCGGGCGCGCTGCTCGACTCCGGCGATTTGGATGAGGCGGTCCGTCAATTGAATGTGGTGACCGACCGCGATCCCAATAATGGCATGGCCTGGTATCTGCTTTCGCAGGCTTATGCGCGGAAGGCGAGTTTCGATCAGGCGATCGTGGCTTCGCGACAGGCGGTCAAGCTGACACCGCAAAATGCCGAGGCGCATTTCTGGCTGGCGGAGTCGCTGCGATTCAAGCATGAGTGCGCGGAGTCAGAGGCGGAGTACAACAGATATCTCGCGCTCTCGAACTTTGACAGCGGCTTTGGCGGCCAGATGAATTACTATCTCGCCGGCTATCTGTTTGGCGCCGGCAGCAAGAAGCGCGCCGCTCAGACCGATATCTGGAAAGAGCTTCGGAGCAAGGCCAATGTGGGGCTCTGCGATTGCGAATGGGTGCAGAAGCGGTTTGACCAGGCGATTCCGTATTGTCAGGCGGCGCTCGGCTATACCCCGGAGATCTTTATGCCAATATGCGCCTCGGGCTTGTGTATTCGGAGAAATATAACCAGTCTGGCCAGGTAGGATTGCTGGCGGCGGCGCGCAAGCATTTTGAAGATGTAGTTGCGGAGAATCCGGACGCTGTCGAAGCGGGCCGCGCGAAGGCCTACGTCAAGAATATCGACATGGTTCTAGCCAAGCAGCCCTGACGCTCGAGCTCGTTTCCACGGCTAGTCACGTCGTATGGACTCTGCATCCAAAGCACGCGAAGGCCGGGCTCTGTTTGTCGACCAGGTTGTGAATTCCCGCTCTCTTCCAGATCGTTACCTGACAACATCGACCGCCGAGGAAGGGGAACTTCCGGAATGAAGACTGTCCTACGGCTTCTGAGGCAAGGCCCGAGGTTTAGATCGCCAGTTGGAGAAAGAAAACCACGACGGTCAGCGAGAGAACCTGAATCCCGAGATGTAGCCGATCGGACTTTGACCTGGCGCAAGACGGAAATAGTGACTGCCTCGTCGGACATGGAGCGAACCAGGTCTGCGTCGGTGGCCGCCATTATGCTGGCGAGATAGGCTGCGTGGGTGGCCTCCAACCCCACTGGAGGCCGGTTGCCGAGGATGTCGCGAAGCTTGTGGCGCTCGCGCTTGGGGACGAGAAAGAAGGGTGGTTCGGTCGCTCCGGTCGCTGAGAACGAGCCCTGAAGATGCACGGTAGGAAAGATCACGCGCACGCAAATGGAGACACAGACGAGCGTGCATACGGCGAAGATCGTGAGGAAGAACAGGTGAGCGTGCGGAAACCGGGGATGGGAGGGGGAGAATTGGAAGGCCGCCGCCATCATCGCCGTCAGCAGGGTCACGCAGAAGGCAGCCTTGGTGTCGAGGAAGCGGATCGTGCCCTGCACGTCGATGACAACGTTGTAAAGAAAGAACAGCCGGCTGGTGTAATCGGATTTTGCATCCATTGCTGGAGAGTGTAGCAGGATTGGCGGGTCTCGCTCTTTCGGCGGGAGAATTGACTGGCATTGATTCGCGCATTGCGGTTAACTGTTGATGCCTTTATTCCAGCGCAACAGGCCCACTTGAATGACGCTGCTTCGGAACTCGCAGTCGATCGTTGGCGTTGGCCTGGCCGCGTTGGTGATGGGTGCGGGAATTCGCTGCGAGGCGATAGCTCAGGCTGGCACTCCGGCGACGGGCAGTTCCAATTCGGAACAGGTTGAGACGCAGCGAAGCCCGGCATTGCAGCAGCGTGTTCCCCGGCAATTGTCGTCGATTTCCGCCCTACAGGGCCGATTGATCGATAACGCGGGCCGACCGTTAGGCGGCGTTTCGGTCTCGCTCTCGCCGACGCCGGGCGGATGCGCTTCGGCACAGAAGCTCTGTGGAGTTTCCGATGCCGACGGGATCTTTCGTGTTCTCGATGTGCCTGCAGGAGACTATCCGCTTACCTTTAGCGTTCCCGGCGGGGCTTCGTTTCAGCGGGGCAATGTTCATATCGGGAATGGCGAAGTGCTGAGCGTTCAGGTGCAGCTTCCGGTCGAGCAGACACCCGGGCCATCGTCGGTCATTCCTCGCGCTCCGGCGGAGATCAACGATTCGTATTACAGGGAATTAAGCCGGCACGGCATCAATGACGGCGCGATTGTGCCACCCATGTTTCGCCTCTCGCCGGACGACATGGTCTATCTACCAAAGCCGGACCGTTGGAATACGTCGATGCCGGACTACCGGCGGTACCCTGACGACCCGCGCTCGCCGTATGTTCTTGGTCATTGGTATGACCCGTTCAACCGGAATAAATACAAGGGCGATTATCCGGTGCTGACGCATATTCTGGGGCCGAGGACTTTCTTCAACTTCACGGGGAGCAGCACGACCGCGCTTGATGGACGCAGACTGCCGACACCGTCGAACGAGGGCTCGGCCAATGCTGGTTCGGACAATTTCTTTGGCAACGGCGGACAGTTTTTTCTGGCACAAACATTTCGCCTGAGCTTCGATCTTTTCAAAGGAGACGCGGCGTTTCGGCCGATCGATTGGCAGGTGCGCATTACTCCGGCTTTCAACTTGAACTACCTCGCAACTCAGGAGAATGGGATCGTCAACGTCAATGTCGCCAAGGGCACTGACCGGTTTGACGAACACATTGGACTGCAGGAGGCGTTTGTCGAGGTTAAGCTGAAAGACCTTAGTCCGAATTACGACTTCATCTCTATCCGCGCCGGCATTCAGCAGTTCTCGTCGGATTTCCGGGGCTTGATCTTTGCCGATGAGCAGAATGGCGTGCGTGTCTTTGGCAATTTGCGGTCGAATCGATTTCAATACAACGCGGCATTCTTCGATCTGCTGGAGAAGAACACCAACAGCGGGCTCAATACGTTGCAGCGGCGATATCGACAGGTCGGTGTAGCCAATCTCTACATCCAGGACGCGGTGTTCAAGGGATATACGACGGAGTTCAGCTTCGACTGGAGCAACGACGATCCGACGATCCACTACGACGACAATGGGTTTCAGGTGCGGCCTGCGCCGATAGGCACGCCCGTACCGCACAGCGTTCGCTCTTATTACATTGGTTGGACCGGGGATGGGCATATCCATCGGCTCAATATCAACCATGCGTTTTATCAGGCGTTGGGTCATGACAGCTTCAATCCATTGGCCGCGCGAAAGGTCGATATCAACGCGCAATTGGCGGCGCTGGAGCTTTCCGTCGATGAGGACTGGCTGCGATTTCGCGGGTCGTTTCTTTATGCTTCGGGAGATGCTAATCCGACCGGCCCGAAGAGCCGCATTGGCCGCGGTTTCGATTCGATTGTGGACAACGAGGCTTTCGCGGGAGGCTCGTTCAGTTTCTTCAATCGAGAGGGGATTCGGCTTACTGGGACTGGGGTTGGACTTACTTCGCCGGATAGCTTTCTTCCCGATCTGAACTCGAGCAAGGATGAGGGGCAATCGAATTTCGTGAACCCAGGCATCTATGTGGTGAACGCCGGGGTTGATGCGAAGCTGACTCCGACTCTTAAGCTCGTCACCAATGTGAACTACCTGCGGTTTGTGCGGACCGAGCCTCTGGAGCTGCTGTTATTTCAGAACCCGATCCGGCATGGAATCGGCGTGGATGCGAGCACCGGCGTAATCTGGCGGCCGCCGCTCTCGGACAACCTCATCATCACCGGCGGCATTGCGGTGCTGCCGCCCGCACTTGGGCTGAGAGAGATTTACCAGAGCAAGACGTTGTTGTCTGGATTTGGCACGATTCGTTATCAGTTCTGATTAGACTCGGTACGACAGGGCACAGAGGGCGGATGAAGCGGACCAGCGATCAACTCGGCGAACGTCGCGGGAAGCGAGTGTTTGGCTCGCTGCGAGCGAATGGCTTGCTGGGTTGCTTTCTGGCGTTCACGTTGTGTGTTGTGGGTTTCTTGCTGGGAGGGTTCAGCAAACCATCCATTGCTCACGCAGCTGAGGCTGCGGCGCAAAGTCCTTCGTCGATTCCGCGCGGAGAAACTCCGGAGCAGGCGAGGCAGCAGAGCGCTGGCTGCGTGAGCTGTCATACGGCGACGGACAGTGCGTCGATGCATCCGGATTCGCCGGTGATTATTGGCTGCGCGGATTGCCATGGCGGCGATCCGAATGTGATGGCGGCGGGTGCGCCGAAGTCTGCGGAGTACATTGCGGCGACGCGCAAGGCGCACGTACAGCCGAAGTTTGCCGAAGATGCGGCGCGTAGCGGACATCCTGTTCGGGTTTACACGCGATGGCTGCGAGAGAGCCTGGAGTGGGTGCGGTTCGTGAATCCGGGGGACCTGCGGGTCGCTCCGCAGACTTGCGGTTCTTCGGGTTGCCATAGCGAGGAAGTGCGCAACGTCTCGACCAGCATGATGACGCATGGCGCGATGCTGTGGGGCGCGGCGCTTTATAACAATGGCGCATTTCCGCTGAAGAATCCGCATTTTGGTGAGTCGTACGACGCGAATGGCGAGCCGCAGCGGCTTCGCACGTTTCCGCCGCCGACGGCCGAGGAGACGCGAACTAAGGGCGTGCTGCCGTATCTCGATCCGCTGCAACGCTGGGAGATTTCGGAGCCGGGGAATGTGCTGCGGGTGTTTGAGCGGGGTGGTGAGAAGAAGGCTGAGCTAGGCATTCCGAATCCAGAAGAAGAGTCGGGCGAGCCGGATCTCAAGCTAAGCGACCGCGGATTTGGCACCGAGCTGCGTACCGATCCGGTCTTTCTGGGATTGCAGAAGACGCGGTTGCTCGATCCGTTGCTGAGCTTTCCGGGGACGAACGACCAGCCCGGCGATTATCGGGGCAGCGGCTGCTCGGGATGCCATGTGATTTATGCCAACGACCGCTCGGCCGAGCATTCGGCGCAATATTGCGAAGTATGGTCACGACGGCACGAGTATCAGCGTCGATCCGACGATCAACAAGTCGGAGTCGGGCCATCCGCTGCAGCACGTCGTTTACCAAGACCATTCCATCGAGCCAGTGCATGGTGTGCCATATGCATCCGGGCACGAACATGGTCGCGACGCTACTTCGGCTACACGTGGTGGGACAACGAGGCTGATGGCGACAAGATGTACCCGGCGAAGCAGCAGAACCCGAGCGAGCAGGAGATGCATGATGTGCGGGTGCGGAATCCGGAGGGATCGGCGCCGAAGGGTAACTGGAGCGATGTCGAGTTTCTGAAGATGGTGGGATCGCCGGAGTTCAACAAGAACTTGAAGGATACGCAGTTTGCGGACTTCCACTCGCATGGCTGGATCTTCCGCGCGGTCTTCAAGCGCGATCGCAAGGGCAACCTGCTGGACCAGGATGGAACACGCATCTCGAACGATGATCCCGAAAGCTGGGCGAAGTCGGTGCACCTGACGGACATTCATCTTGAGAAAGGGATGCACTGCATCGACTGCCACTTTGACGCAGGACGTGCATGGCAACGGCAAGCTCTATGGCGAGACGCGGAATGCGATTGAGATTGGCGTGCGAGGACTGCCATGGCACGATCCAGCACAAGGCGACGCTGAAGACGAGCGGGCCGGCTTCGGCGAAGGATGAGTCGAGCGAACCTGCTGCGGATGCGGACGCCGTGGAAAGAGGCGCGCTTCTACTGGCGCGATGGCAAGCTGTGGCAGCGGTCGAATGTGGATGCAGGGAACGGAGTGGGAGGTGGTGCAGGTGCTCGACACGATCACGCCGGGCAACGAGCACTACAGCGAGAAATCGCGGCTGGCGAAGACGATGCAGAAGGATGGCGTGACGTGGGGCACATACGGACGAGATGACGAAGCTGGCGCACAGCGACGAGCGGATGACCTGCCAGAGCTGCCACTCTTCGTGGACGACTTCGTGCTTCGGCTGCCATCTGTCGATGTCGGCGAACCAGAAGATGCCGATGCTGCATAACGAAGGGCGAGACGACGCGCAACTGGACGGCTTATAACTTCCAGGTGCTGCGCGACGACGTTTACATGCTGGGCATCGATGGGACGGTGACGGGGAATCAAGTTGCTCCGGTGCGGTCGGCTTGCGCGGTGGTGGTGAGCTCGCAGAATGCGAATCGCGAACTGGATTTACCAGACGCAGCAGACGGTTTCGGCGCCGGGGTTTAGCGGCGAGGCGTTCAGCACTTATGTGCCGCATACGGTGCGGGCGAAGGAGACGAAGCAGTGCACGGATTGCCACGTCTCTGCCGAACGGGGACAACAATGCGTGGATGGCGCAGCTGCTGGTGCAGGGAACGAACTTCCTGAACTTCATGGGCAAGTACATTTATGTCGCCGCGGGGAAGCATGGCTTTGAGGCGGTGCCGGTCGCGGAGAGCACCGAGCCGCCGGCGATCATCGGGCAGCGACCTGCAGCAGATGGCATATCCGGAGGACTATAAGAAGTTCGTCGATGCACGGGCGGCTGCTGACCGAGGGCTACGAGCCACGCAGGGAGAGGTGCTAGATGTGCAGTTGCGCGGCGAATATCTTTATGCCGCGATGGGGCATGGCGGGGTTCCGCGTCTTCGATGTTGCGGATGTGGACGTGAAGGATGAATCGGAGCGGGTGATTACGGCGCCGGTTTCTCCGCTGGGGCAGAGGTTCTATGTGAAGACGAAGTACGCGACGGCGGTCGCTTCGCCTACTACGCTGGCGCTCGATCCGCTGCGGAAGCAGATTCCGGAGAACGAGGAGCAGGGGATTGCTCCGCTCTATGCGTTCCTTTATGTTGCCGACCGAGAAGAGGGATTGGTGGTCGTGGGCGATCCGAAGAAAGGTGTGGGGACGCTGCTGGATGGCGACCCGCAGAACAACTTTCTGAAGCGCGGAGCAACGTTCAATCCGGATGGCATGCTGACGGGCGCGCATCGGATCACGATTGCCGGGACGTACGCGTATATTCTTTGCAATCGCGGACTGGAGGTCGTGGCGCTGGCCGATCCGCTGCATCCGAAGATTGTTGCGGAGATTGGCGCGCCGCTGCTGGATGATCCGCGTGGGGTGGCGATTCAGTTCCGCTACGCGTTTGTCGTCGATCGCGTGGGGTTGAAGGTCTTTGACGTTACCCATCTTGATCGTCCGGTGCCGGTGCCTGCGGCGCAGGTGGCGATTGACGATGCGCGCAATGTTTATGTTGCGCGGACTTATGCGTATGTTTCCGCAGGCAAGAATGGCATCGCGATCGTGAACGTCGAGAAGCCGGAGCAACCGAAGCTGGCGCAGATGTTCAACGCTGGTGGGGCGCTGAACGATGTGCGCGATCTGAAGATCGGGATGGTGAGCTCGGAGCAGTTTGCCTTTGTGGCCGATGGGAAGAACGGGATGCGGGTGGTGCGAGATCTTTGGGCCGAAGACGCAGCCGAATTTTTATGGGTTCAGCCCGGCGCCGGCGCCGAAGCTGATTGCGACGCGGAAGATGGGTGGCGAGGCTTTGGTCGTCTCGAAGGGCGTCGATCGCGATCGCGCTGTCGATGAGGATGGGAATCAGCTGGCGGTGTTTGGCCGGCGTGGCGCGCGGCCTTTCAATCATGAAGAGGCGCAGCGGTTGTATTTGCGGAATGGGGAGTTGTATACGGTGACGAATGCGCCTCCGGGGCCGGCGTCGGAGGTAGCGCCTACTAATGTGCAGGCGAAGGCCGAGCAGAAGTAGACTTAGAGCAGGGTTTCTGAGCGGAGCGAGGAGTCTCCAGACGTTTGCAATGTGCGAAAGAATGGAAGCTAGCACGCGACTATTGCTCAGCTTTGGTTTCGACCCTTACGCGACCACCGCAGGTGTGGGGCGGCAGTTTTCACAAATGTGTTCTTGGTCAGGTGTCGCAAAGATGTGGAGGCAATCGTGTTGACTGACGAGACTGAGAGTAAAGCGTTCGACGAGACTATCGCGAAAGCAAAGCAACTGGCTCGGGCAGGTGATGGCCCCGCGGCGATAGCGCTTGCTGATGAAGCTATCAACAGATATCCGCACAAAATTGACGGGTGGATGGTGCGGGGATTCGTTCACGAGCTCGAAGACGAGTATGAGTCAGCGGCAGCAGACATGACGCGCGCGATCGAGCTCAATTCTTTAGAGCCGCATTTGTACTACAGCAGGGGCAGGTATTTTTTCCATTTGGGAGACGATCGCAACGCGGCCGACGATTTCAGCCAAGGTCTGAGGCTGAGTAAGTTTCACAACAATGACTACTATCGCGAAGAACTGCTCTTTTGGCGGGCTGAAGCCTTCTTGAGACTCGGGAAGAAGAAGGAGGCACTCGAGGACCTCGCGACTGTCTCAGACGATTTCACCTCGTGGACGTTTAAGCTGCGGACGAAGCAGGATTTGCTCAGGGATTGCAGTGATTTCAAGAGCCAAGGCGGATCATCCAGCGTGTCGAGGGTGGCCACTTCGCAGTGATTATTGAGCCGCTCGCGGTAGTTCCCGCAAAGGATGGATGGACCCATCTTCCCTACACTCTGCGGTAGGATTGAGCAGTATGAAAATTGGTATCGACTTCGGCACGACCCGTATTGTGGTCGCGGCGTCCGACCGTGGCAACTTCCCCATCGTTAATTTTGAAACGCCTGAAGGCGAGGTGCGCGACTGGTTTCCGCCTGCCGTAGCGGTGCAGGGAAGCACGCGCGTTTATGGATGGGAGGCAGTCGCCCGGCAGAATGATTCTGCCTGGAGCGTGGTGCGTTCGCTGAAGCGGTCGCTGCGTGGCGCTGGGCCGCATACGCTGATTGAGATTGGTGGCGAACATTTGCCGGTGAAGCTGCTGCTGGAAGAGACGATGGCGGCGCTCTATGGCGATTTGCGGGAGCGGTCGAACCTTCGTGCGAAGAAGAGTGAGACGCTCGAGGCGATGCTTGGCGTTCCGGCGAATGCTAACAGCAATCAGCGCTTCCTCACGGAAGATGCGGCGCGGGTTGGGGGTTTTGAGGTGCTTGGCCTGCTCAATGAGCCGACCGCTGCGGCGCTTGAGTTCGCGCATCGCAATAGCCAGGAACGCAAGGGGCGCAATAACGGCCTGGCGGTCTATGACCTGGGCGGCGGGACATTTGATGTGTCGTTGGTCGCGCTTGGCGAGACGGAACATACTGTTGTCGCCACGGATGGAATCCCTACTCTTGGCGGGGAGGATTTTGATGGAATTCTTGCTGATCTTGCGATGGAGTTGTCGGGGCGTTCGGCGTCTTCGCTGAGCCAACTACGAATTGAACCAGCTTCTCGAAGAGTGCCGTGAGAAGAAAGAATCGCTGAATCCCAATACTCGCAAACTGACCATTGATCTGGAACGGGCGCATCCGGGCTGGGAGCAGGTCACGGTGCCTGTCGATGCTTATTACGAGCGCTGCCGCCCTTGATCGAGTCGACTCGCGAGGTGGTTGAGCGGCTGCTCGCGAGTGAGCCTGATACTCCGGTCGACACGCTCTATGTGACCGGAGGTGGGTCGGAGTTGCCGCCAGTCGCTCGGGTCTTGAAAGAGACATTTGGCCGCCGAGTGAAGCGCTCTGCTTATATGCGGTCGGCGAGCGCTGTGGGGTTGGCGATTCGGGCGGGCGCGCAGACGGAACGTGCTGAGGATCAGATTACAGATCAGTTCACGGAGAACTTTGGGTTGTGGCGCGAGTCTGATGATGGCCAGAACATTACGTTTGATTTGATCTTTCCGCGTGGGGCAAAGCTTCCTGCTCCGGGTGAGCCGGCGCTGCATAGTGCCCGGGCTTATCAGCCGGCGCATAACATCGGGCATTTTCGTTACCTGGAGTGTACGCACCTGAATTCGCATGGCCAGCCGACCGGGGAGATCACGAATTGGGATGAGATTCTTTTTCCATTTGATCGGCATTTGCAACAGGAAACGGAGCTTGCCGGTAAGCAGGTGAGCCGGTTCGATGCGCCGCAGAGTTTTCTGGTGCGTGAGGATTACAGTTGCGACGCCAGCGGGAATTTGCGGGTGACGATCTCGACGGAATCTACTGGGTATGTTCGCGAGTACAGCATTGGGAGCTGGTCGGGGAGCAACGGGAGTAGTTGAGATTCCTCGACTCCTGAGGACTTCGAAGTTCACCTAGCGGGAGGAACCTATTCAGGTCCTTCGACTCACCTTCGCTGCGCGAAGGTTTGCCCAGGATGACAATTTTGATCTATTACCAGCGTCAACATTCATTTGTCACCGTGGCTGTTGCAATTCGCTGATCTCTTTGAATTCAAGATTGCGCGGGACGACTGGCGCGGTCTGGGGATGATTCCAATCGTGATATTGGTGGCAGAGGAAGCAGCCACTCTCGGCGTGGCCTGAGGCGAGCGCCGGGCCTTGCGGGCTGCTCTTGCCGTCGTGGCATTTCTGGCATGAGGCTATGCCTGGCAGAAGAATGTCGCTGCCCTGATTGCTATTGCGGGTACGGGCGTGGCAAGATTCGCAGCTTACGGCGATGTGGGACTGGTGGCTGAAGACGGCGTCGGTGAACCAACGTGTCTTTTGGTTGGTTGGAGCGACGGCCGGAAGTGTCAGGCTGTCTTGCGGAAGCGTTGCCACGGTCATGGTGTGTACCGTGAGTGTGTCGTACTGAACTGAGCGGAGACTGGCGGCGACGACGGTCGGCTGGTCGTCGGGAATCTTCATCACGTGGCACAGATTGCAGGACTGGTACCAGAGTCGTCGCTCGGCCTGTCGGCTGCGTACCGCGACCCACTCCTGAGCATTGTGTGGCGGCGGCATGGGCCGGTATTGCGGGACCTTGGCCGTCGGATCGTCGGCCCAGTTGCGTATTTCTGAGGCGACTACCTGAGGATTTTGCGCGGCGTAAGCCTGGATCTTTTCGCGAATAAATTTGCGCACTTCCTCGGGCGAGGCATGGGGAGCCTGCTCGCTGATGTGTTTGTCGAATTTCAGCGTGTGGCAGTCGCTACAGCTCTGTGCGTAGGTTGTCGCGCTCATGTAGGCGCGGTTGTCTGTGGGGTGGAGTGGATCTGTGTGTGCAGTGTTTTGTTCGCCACTTGCCGGAAGCGTGGGGTTGATGGCCGACGAGTTGAGATCGAGCGAGGCTTCCCGCAATTGCGGGGTTGCTCCGAATCTCCATGGAGTGAGGGTTTGCGTTGCGGGTGTGCGGTGGCAATCGGCGCAGTTCAAGTTGACCATGCCGCTCGGCCCCTTGAGGCCTTTCTGCAAGTGCGCCTGATGGTTGAATTTGATCTTCTGGTCGTCTTCGTAGCCCGAGCGCAGCGGAGTGAACTGGGGGTGGCCATCGGTAAATGAGCGGATGCTCGAGGCGTAGTGCGAACTCTTCAAATCGGCGTGGCAGCTCGTACAGGTTTTGTCCGCGGCGTTCGCGAGCATCATTGAGCCGGTGTGTTCGACGTGGCAGGTGCTGCATTCTGGAGTGGTCAGCGATGCGAGCGCGAGTTTGGCCTGATGGTCGGGAACCTGATGGCAGCTTTGACAGGCGGCGTCGGGAACTCTGCGCCGGAAGCTCGCATCCTGCGTTAGACCGCTCTTCATGTCGACGTGGCAGGCTTCGCACTTCGCGCCGAAGACGGCGTGTGACGAAGAGATCGGGCCCTTGGAGAGGAGTTCGCGGCCGTGGGTGAGCGAGACGACGGCGACCCAGACCACACCCGCGATGATTGCACCGAGCGCCAGCTTCCACTGCCAATGGCGGATGGGCGACCCTTTTTTGAAATAGTTGAGGTCGTGCCGCCGGGCCACCGCCTTTTGTGAGCGCTTACGTATCTCCATAACGTTCCTAGTAGCGCATCGCTCCTATGGCGTGAATGAACCCGAGCAGGATGAGCGCGAGCGAGAGCGGGAGATGGCACAACAGCCAACCGTGCAGAGTGCGATGAAGGATGATCTGGTGGTCGAGCTGGCGCTTCTCTTCGGCGATCTCTTCGAGCGCTTTGAGCGTTTTGTGGCCGCTCTCGGGCAATACGGCGCGAATGCGTTCAAACTCGGAGGTTGAAAAGTCGCGGTCTTTCAGGGGCGATGTCTTCGACGGCGTTTTGGAGATAGGGCTTGAGCTCGTTCTTGTAAAAGGCGGTGTATGTCGCGAGTTCGGTGTGCAGCTCGGGAACAGTGTCGATGTAGGTAAGCACGACGGTCGCTCCTGCGCCGGTGCTGGGCGCCATTTCATCGGCGGTGCTTTGGAAGCGTTGCTCGGCCTCGGCGACAAGGCCCTCGCGGATGTGGTCGATCTGGTCGTAGATGGTTTCGTAGCCGACCTCGTGCATCATGCGCGTGGGCAAGCGTGTGCTGCAGGTATGCGCCGAAGAGTCCGCTGATGGTGACGAGGATCAGCAGCACCATGAGCAGAGTTGTGAGCCAGCCTCCGAAGTGGAATGCGCCGTGGAGGAAGATCACGGGCAGCGCCATGGTGCCGAGCCATAGATGGCCGCGCATCCAGTGCTGGGCGCGGCCGATTCTCCAGATGGGGAAGCGCTTGCGAATGCCGAGAGCGGCGGCGAAAAGCATGAAGCCGAAGCCGATGACGCCGTAGAGGATGCCGAGCGGTGTGCCGCCTCCGACCCTGGTGGAGAGCAGCGCATACGGGATGTAAATCAGGAACAGGAATGCCGAGAAGCAGGCAGCTTCCGATGAGCCAGGGACGATGGGTGCGGTCGATTCGCATCTGGCTAGTCTCCCGTGGTCTGCAGTCCGGCGGATTGCGACTTCAGGAAGTCGGCGAAGAACTCGTTCGGGCTTGACGCGGTGCGCGGCGTCGTGGGGGCAGGCGTAGACGCAGCTTGGTTCGGCAGGTCGTGGCAGAGGTCGCAGGAGGTGGCTTTGCGGACCTTGTTGTGGGCGCGGCTCCGAGCGTGCTTTGCCGTGCGATCGAACTCGTGCACGGTGATGTTGCCGTAGGGGCAGTTGTTGGCGCAGAGGCCGCAGCCGACGCACCAGTCTTCGATGATGACTTCGAGCGAGTTGCGGCGGCGGATGGAGCCGACCGGGCAGCCGACCATGCAGAGCGGATCGCGGCACTGGCGGCAGGAGGTGGCGACGAGGTACTTGTCGAAGCGGAGGCCGTCGCGCAGCAGGCGGGTGACGCCGTCATGGGCGTCGGCGCAGGCTTTGACGCACTGGTCGCAGCGGGTGCATTTTTCGAGGTCGAGGATGAGCAGGCTCTGCGCGTCCATGAGGCCCTGGGCGAGGAAGCTGTGCGAGCGGCTGGACGTTGCGCTCGGTGCGGCGCTGGCTGGGCGAGCGTTTTCGCTGGTCGCGCTGGCGGGCGACGTGCTCGAGTCTGCATGCGGACCTCGGGGAAGCGGTCGAGCATGGCGTGGAAGTCTCGGCGCGAGATCTTGACGACTTCGACGTGATCGAGCGCGGTGCAGGTGGCGGTGCGTGCGGCGACCGTTCGCGCGAGCAGGCCCATCTCGCCGAAGTAGCCGCCGCGGGGCAGGTAGGCGAGGACCATCTCTTCGCCGTTGCGCATCTGCGAGACGCGGACGAAGCCGATGCGGACGAGGTAGAAGGCGTCGGCGCGGCATCGCCTTCGGTGCAGATGACCTGGCCGGGAGCGTAGCGGACGAGCTCGACGCGGTCGCGGAGGAGGTCGATGAAGTCTTCGGCGAGGGTGGAGAAGATGGGCACGCTGCGGAGGTGGGTGCCGAGGGCGCGGCCGCGGTAGTTGGCCTCGAGCTGGGCGCGGAAGGTCTTGTTCTTCTGCATCACGTCGAGGACGTTGCGCAGCATCTCGAGCATGACGCAGTCGGTCTTGGCGCGGACGGTGGCCGAGCGCGGATAGAAGCTCATGCAGGTCATCTCGCCGAAGAGGTCGCCGGCGCCGAGTGCGGCGATGGGGTTGTCGTAGGGCAGATCGACGGGGGCGTCGATGGGGATGTGGGTGGGATTGGCGCGACTCGCCGTCGCGCTTCTCTGTCTTTCTTCGGACAGGAGCTTGCTGCGCGATCGTGCTGAAGAAGCCCTGCTCCTGTTCGCGGATTGGTGACGTGGGCGCGTGGCGACCGAGATAAGACGTCGACGTTGCCTTCGAGGATGTAGAAGGCGGTCGAGCCGTTTTCGCCTTCGCGGACGATGATCTCGCCGGCCTTGATAGCGTGCGCTTGACGACGGCGCCGCGCGTTGAGTTCGAGGAAGGTGCCGGAGACGTCCTTGAAGATGGGCAGCGCGAGCAGGTCTTCGGTCTCGACGGAGAAGGCTTGAGCGCTTCGGGATGCTCGGAGCTGCGAAGCAGGTTCTGGCCGAGGACGCTTCTTGTTGGTGAGCGCGCCGGTGGGGCAGGAGACCATGCACTCGCCGCAGGAGACGCAGCTGGAGTTGCCCATGGGCTCGTTGGCGTCGAAGGCGATGGCGGCGAAGTAGCCCTTGCCCTGGCGGGCGATGACGTTGTTGTGGCGAATCTCGGAGCAGCCGCGGATGCAGCGGTCGCAGAGGATGCAGGCGGCGTAGTCGACGTGGATGGCGAGCGAGGAGTCGTCCGGCGCTGCATGACGGGCACGGCGCGCTTGCAGAAGCGCGTCGGCTGAGGCGGGAATCCCATGATCGACGCCGAGCCGGCTTTGGCGGCCTGGGTTTCGAGTTCGCAGTCGCCGCTGTTGCTGCTGGCGCATGCAGGGCGACGGGTGGTCGGAGAGCATGAGCTCGTAGAGGGTCTTGCGGACGGCCTCGACTGGGGTCGGAGGCGGTCTGGACGACCATGCCGGGCTCGGCCTTGAAGACGCAGGCGGCCTGCAGGGCGCGCTCGCCGACAGTCGACAGACGCAGATGCGGCAGACGCCGACGGGGGTCTGATTCTGCTGGTGGCAGAGGGTGGGGATGGTGATGCCGGCGATGCGGGCGGCGTCGAAGACGGTGGTGCCGTGGGGGACGGTGACCTCGACTGGCCGTCGATGGTGCAGGTGAGCGTGCGAGTGCGTGTTCGTGAGCAGGGCTGGCCGTGCCGCGGCAGGGTCGAGGTGAGCGGGTGGTGTTGGCGGCGGTGACAGCGGCGTCGAGGAGTTTCGCTCATGCGCGCTCCCTGTCGGGAAGCAGATGCCGGCGCGGCAGATGCGCTTCTTCGATGTGCTCGTTCACATCTCGGGGAAGTGCTTGATGACGGACTGAATGGGAGCGGGAGCGATCTGGCCGAGGCCGCAGAGCGAAGCCTGCTTGAGGACGTGCGAGAGATCATCGAGCAGGCCTGTAGTCGCCTGCGGCTGGTGTTGCCGTGCGTCCAGTTTTCGAGCAGGTCGACCAGCTTCTGGGTGCCGATGCGGCAGGGAGAGCACTTGCCGCAGCTCTCGTTGCGATAGAAGCGGACGGCGTTGAGGGCCATGTCGAGCATGCAGGACGGTGTCGTCGCAGACGACGACGGCGCCCGAGCCGACCATGGAGCCCAAGGCTTTGACAGCTTGTCCCAGTCGAGCGGCGTATCGAGCATGCGAAGCGGGAAGATAGCCGGAGGACGGGCCGGAGGGGGCGAAGCCGATGACTTCTGCGGCCGGGCGGAGGGCCGCCGGCGTAGGTCGAAGATCAGTTCGCGATAGGTGATGCCCATGGGGACTTCGAAGACGCCGGGGTGACGACATTGCCGGTGACGCCGACGAACTTGAGCCGGGAGAGCCGTCGCGGCCGTGCGCTTTGTACCACTCGCCGCCGTTGCCGAGGATGGTGATGGCGAGGGCGAAGGTCTCGACGTTGTTGAGCGCGGTGGGCTTGTTCCAGACGCCGCTGAGTTGACGGTGCGCGGCGGCTTGTTGCGCGGCTCGGAGCGATTGCCCTGGATGGCTTCCATGAGCGCGGTCTCTTCGCCGCAGATGTAGCCGCCGGGGCTGACGAAGACTTCGAGGTCGAAGTCGATGCCGGAGCCGAGGATGTTTTGCCGAGAGGCCGAGCGAGTAGATGCGCGCGAGTTCGTCGCGCAGGACTTCGGTCTGGAGTTCGTACTCGTGGCGGATGTAGAGGTAGCCGCGCTGCGCGCCGACGATGGCGCCGCAGACCATCATGCCCTCAAAGACCATGTGCGGAAGGTACTGGAGGATGAAGCGATCCTTGATGGTGCCGGGCTCGCTCTCGTCGGCGTTGCAGACGACGAACTTCTCCGTGCCGGGGCGACTTGCGGGCGCCGTCCCACTTGATGTGAGCGGGGAAGCCGGCGCCGCCCATGCCGCGGAGGCCGCCGTCTTTGAGGGTATTCAGGACGCCGTCGTAGTCGCGACTCGCGACGAGTTTGCGCACCGATGCATAGCGGCTGGCTTCGTCAGGGTAGGGGTCGCATTTGAGGTGCATCCGCGTTCGGCAAAGCTGCGCGGGAGGTGAGCTTCCCGTTCTGGGACATTGGAGCCGAGTTCTTCCAGGATGAGGCCGGTGGTTGAGGCCAGGTCTGCTCCCTGATGAACGTGTTCGTTGACGCTGACGACCAGGGGATGATCGCAGCGGCCGACGCAGGAGACGTCGCGGATGAGCACGTCGGACTGGCCGGCGAAGCGAAGCTCGAGGGATTCGCGGAGCTGCTTTGCTCCATGGAGGTGGCAGGTCATGTCGTCGCAGACGCGAACGTCGGCGCGGGCCAGCGGTTTCAGGCGGAAGTGAGGAAAGAAGCTGGCGACAGTGTGGACGTCTTTGACGTGGAGGCCGCGACGTCGGGCGATGACCTCAAACTCGGATGGGGAAATGTAGCCCTTTTGCTCCTGGGCGTGGCGCAGATCCTCAACAATGTCTCCCGTTTCGCGGCCCGGAATGTGGGTGCCGTGGGCGACCTCTGAGGAAGCATCTGCCATCATTCACTCCTGGCTTGGGCCATTTGTTAGAAAACTCTTATTTAGAGCCGTGAAAGTCGTTCCTATCGAGTACCTGAGTTGTATCGCAACTACGCCAGCCAAGGCTAGTAAGAAATGATTGCAAAGTACCTGGATTTCCGGTTAGATGAGCGGGATGAAAGATTCAGGGTCGGTCGGCTCTTCCAAGGTCGCGGCGCTCTTGCTTCTCGCATTCTTCTTTGCGAGGGCTGGGAGCGTCTCGGCGCAGTCGACCAATCCTTCCGGAAGTCAGATTACGAGAATGCTACAGGCATCGGCGCTGCCCGCCGATGCCAGCAAGAGTTACAAGTATGTCGGGCCCGGTTCGTGCAGCGCTTCGGCGTGTCATGGCGGCATTCAGGCGCGGGATACGACGAAGGTGCTACAGAACGAATACAGCACATGGATCGTGCAAGACCGGCATTCGCGCGCTTATACGGTGCTTAACCAGCCATTGGCGCAGCGGATGGCGAAGATCCTCAAGATCGGCGACCCCACGAAGGCGCAGAAATGCCTGGTTTGCCATGCGCTTTCTGTTCCCGCTCAGGAGCGGGGAACGCAGTTTGACATTGCCGAGGGCGTGAGCTGCGAGAGCTGCCATGGGCCAGCGGAAAAATGGCTGGGGCCGCATGTCGAGGCGAACGCGAAACATGCGGACATGGTGAGGCTGGGCCTGGTGGACAACAAGGATCTGGCAGTTCGCTCGGAGAAGTGCCTGACCTGCCATTTGGGCGCGCCGGGGCTGGAAGTCGACCATGAAATGCTGGCGGCGGGTCATCCCGACCTTACGTTTGAGCTGGATTCCTTCAGCTCGATTGAGCCTCCGCACTGGGTGGAGAAAGCGCCGGACGCGAAGGACCCCTTGAACGACAAGCTCTTTGGCGTGCGCATCTGGAGCATTGGCCAGGCGACGCAGTTGGAGGAGAGCCTGACGCGGTTGGCTCGCCATGCGCGTGGGGCCAACTGGCCGGAGTATACCGAGATGGATTGCTTCACCTGCCACCATAGCCTGACCAAGCCGGAAGACAGTTGGCGTCAGGAGGAGGGTTACGGGACTCGCCGGCCGGGGAATCCGCCTTACAATCCTTCACGGTATGTGGTCTTTCGGCATCTTGCGAAGAGCGCCGATGCGACGACGGAGGCTGAGCTGGCCTCGACGATGACTGAAATTTCCGCGCTTGTCGCCGAACTTCAGCCCGACCGCACGGCGCTGGCGGCGAAGTGCGATCGCGGGGCGCAGCTGGCCGGTGAGCTGGCGCGGAAGATGCGCGATAAGACCTACGATCGCGGCCAAACTGAGCAGTTGATGCGCGAAATTGCGAACGACTCTGATGGGATTTCTCTCGATGGCGAGCGTTCGGCGGAGCAGGCGGCGATGGCGCTGGATTCTTTGTATCTTGCCTATGCCAACCTTGGCGGGCCGAATCCGGAGCTGAAGGGCGATATCGATCAGATGTATCGGCTGCTGGATAACCCTTCGGCTTATAGTGCTCCGAAGTTTGCTGCGCAGATGAAGAAGACTTCGGCGGCGATCCGGTAAACGTCTCGGTTCGCGTCGTTCCGCCTACGAAACCACGATGGCGAGAGCAAATCCGTCGTAGCCTTTTGTCCCCACGGTCTGTAGGGCGGTGGCGTCGAGGCGCGGGTTAGCGGCGATCTTCTCGAAGAAGCGGCGAACTCCCTGGACGGATGCGTCTTTGCTGTCAGCTTCGATGACTGCGCCTTCGCGAACGACGTTGTCGGCGATGATTACCGTGCCCGGTTGGGAGAGGCGTAGCGACCAATCGAGGTAATTCGGATAACCGCTCTTGTCGGCGTCGATGAAGATGAAGTCGAAGGGATTCGTTTGCTCGGCTTGTAACTTCGCGAGCGAATCGAGAGCAGGGCCGAGGCGGACTTCAACTTTGGAGGACAGGCCCGCGTTGGCGATATTTTCTCTTGCTACTTTGGCGTGTTTGGGGTCGAGTTCGAGGGTGATGAGCGTTCCGTCTTCGGGTAGGGCTCGCGCGAGCCAGATGGTGCTGTAGCCTCCGAGGGTTCCAATTTCGAGGATTCGTTTGGCGTTGCGCATCTTCGCCAGCAAATACAAGAGCTTGCCTTCGTGAGGAGCGACGTCGATGGTGGGAAGGCCGGAGGCGGTGTTGTTTTTGAGGGCTGCCTGTAGCGCGGTATCCGCGGGAACAAGGGTTTCGTTGAGGTAGGTTTCGACGGCGTTCCAAATTTGCTGACTCATAAGTCGAGCGTATGAATTCCTAGCCGTCTTTGCAACTGGCGGAGACGGTCAGGGCCTGGCTGGTTCGATCGGGATAGCCCTGCCAGACATATTCGAGGGCTTCGGGCAGGGTTTGCTGCTTGACGGCGCGGTCGACGTGGCCGGCGTTGCGCGCGAAGACGAACTGGTAGTGATAGCCCTTGGCGGCGAGGACCTTGGCCATGTTCTCGTTGGCGACGACCCAGTCGTGCATGTTGTCGCGCATGACGTTGGGGTTGAAGAGGTCGCGGTCGCCGACTTCCATCCAGAGGCGGATGGGCTTGGCGGGGTGTTGGGGATGAGGTGCTCGTGGAACTCCCATGCGCCGTGCGGGGTTTCGGGTTGGGGGCCACTGCTGGTTGACGTAGGTGCCGGAGTAGGTGAGGACGCGGTGGTAGAGCTCGGGGTGGTACCAGGCCATGATGAGGGCGCAGGAGCCGCCGGAGCTGCCGCCCATGGTGGCGCGGCCGTCGGGGTCGTTGGTGAGCTTGACGTGGACTTGCTTTTCGACGAGGGGCAGGACTTCGTTTTCGACGAACTCGGCGTAGCGGCCGGACATGGTGTCGTATTCGAGGCCGCGCTCGCTGCCCTGGGCGTCGCCGCCGCCGTTGCCGATGGAGATGGCGATCATGACGGGGACTTTGTGCTGCGGCGATGAGGTTGTCGAGGGCGGTGAAGAGCAGGCGGTCGGGGCCGTCGGCGCCGACGATGAAGGGCGCGAGCGGTGCCGGGGACGTATTGCTTGGGGACGTAGACGGTGACTTTGCGGGTGTAGGGCGCGGGGTGGCTGGTGGTGAGGATGAGTTTGGCGGGATCGGTGGGGTCGGGGGTGCCGAAGGTGCCGGGGTCGCGGGCGATGCCGGGGTAGAGCTTGCTGTCGGTGGAGTTCATGGTGAACTCGATGACGGTGCCCTGGGGGATGCTGGCTGTGGAGAGGTTTCCGGAGCGGCGTTGTGGGTGGGGCCGAGGATGAAGTTGCCGTCGGCGTTGGCTGGAGGGAGTGTGCCGTCGGGGAGCTCCTTTGCCGTGACGTAGCCGGGCGTGTGGGGGTCGCGGGTTGGCGGCGTTGGGCGAGCGGGAGGCGGCGTAGGGGGTATCTGGGCTATTGCGAAATACGGACTCACGGTCAGGGCGGTTAGGAACACGAGCCTCAGGGTTTGGGACAAGGGCTACTCCTCGGGGTTTCTTGGGAACTTCTGATAGGGCAGGCGGACGTTGCGAATGAGGATCTGGTCAGCGCGGATGTTTGCGGGCGCCTCGAACCCAGTCGCGCCGCCTGCGGCGGCCCAATCGTCCTGGTCGACGCCGTCGCCGGAGACGCCGAGGCCTCCTACCAGCTTACCGTTCACAAAGAGCGGGACGCTGCCGGGGAAGAAGACGACTCCGTTCTGGTTGGGGTTGGCGGGTTGGTGGCCCTGCGTACAAGGGTTGGCGACGTCGAATTGGTAAGAGATTGAAGAAGGGGCCGGGTGTGGTGCCGTCGATGCCGGATGGGTACAGCGGTTGGGCGCCGAAGCCGATCGTCCGGTTGGTGACGGCGGTTCCAGCGGGGACCTGATCGAGTTCTCCGGTTGCGGTGGAGAAATAGATGCGTTGCGGGCTTTGGCGGCGGCGACGTCGGTCGAGAACGTTGTCGCATCGGGCATACGGTAGAGGGCAAGCAGACTCCCGTCGAGATCCGCGACGGCGATGGTGAAGCGGGATCGTGCGCCGACGGGCAGGCGAAGGGCCGATCGGGTGAGATTGGCCGTGGCGACGGTGGCCTGCACGATGGCTTGTACCTGGACGAGGGAGAGCCCGCCGAGGGTACTTCCGGTTTCGGCGATCAGATCGCCTTGCGGTGTAGGGCCAGGGCTGGGCTGAGGCGCTATTTCGTAGCTGCCGTCGGCGACGCCGGTAGTCTCGCCTGCGGGGATCGTGGTCTGCGAGACGAAGGGGAGCGTGAAGCCATTGAGAACGACCACTCCCGGCGCGGGAACTTGGGCGGCGAAGCCGTTCAGGACGGTGCCGGCGTAGGCGGCGTATTCGGCGCGTGGCAGGGTCAGCGCGCGGCGACGCCAACGCCTCCGACTGACCAAGCCATTCTTAAAGATGGGAACGCCGCCGGGATTGACGACCAGATTGTCGGAGTTGCTGTCCGTTTCAGTAGGCTTGCCGGTAAGGATGCCGGGGCCCGGTCCGCCGGTGAGGGCGGTGGGAACAGGGAGACTTTGGCCGGGAAGGTAGGTGACGTTCAATGCGCAGCCACGGTTGGTATTTTCGATTCCGTAGAGCGGGCCGCTTGCGGTAAGAGCGACTCCAGGAGGAAAGTGCGTCGCTGAGAGGAAGCGGATAGTCCGGGTCGAGACCGGCGCCTGATCGTCGGAGAAGAACGAGGCGCTCATGGCGAGCGAGACGGCAACCTGATCTGACGGCTCGATCTGGCTGAAATTGCCGACGGCGGTTGCCGGGGCGTTCGCCTTCTTGTAGATCGCGAGAATATTGCCGGACCGGTCGGTGATCCCGATAACCACGGGAACATTCACCGAGGCGGCGGTCGCCTTGACGATCGAGTCGACGTCGGCGGCGGTAAGAACCGCGGAGGCTTGCTGCTGAGGCGGGGTAACGGGGGATGGAGACGGAGCTACGGTGGTGCCGCATCCTATGTCAATCATGGCAAGAACGAGCGCAGCCAGCGGCATCGAGAGGCGCTCAAGGTTTCCCGAGTGTTTTGCCGGAACTTTCATCGCAGATTCAGGCCGCCGCTGTTGTTGGTTGGGATTGCCCGATCAGTATCACTTAAATTGTCGAACTTCACCATGTGGTTTTCAGGCGTTCGAGACGAGCCGGTAGTGCCGAAATTGCATTACCGCGATAATGGTACAACGAAGTTTTCCTGACCTGGTCTGAAGCGCAGAGTTCCCTGCAAGGAGTCTGATCGATGCGACGCCTACCCGATCGTCTGCTGGTCTCGGTAGTCCTCTCGGGGACGATCTGCGCGCTGGTCGCCTTGCTGGCGAATTGGGTTCCGTATGCCGACATGGAGTATTGGACTTACGATTTTCTGGTCAATCACGGAGGCTATGCGCAGCCATCGAGCGACGTCGTCTTTGTGGACTTTGACGATCAGACTTTTGCCCGGGTTCAGCAATATCCCATGCCGCGCTCGATTATTGCCCAAGTCATTGAACAGATAGGGAAGGCGCAGCCGGCGGTGATCGGTTTGGATGTCCTGCTCTCGGAGCCGCGCGACGCGGAGGAGGACCGGGTGATGCAGGACGGGCTGACCAAGGCGGGCAACGTGATCGTCGCGGCGCAGACCTCGGCTGGGCAACTACCCGGTGCTCTGCCACTTGCGCAGTTCTGTCAGGCGGAAGACAGCTCCTTGCCATCGGGGTATTGCATCGAGGGCCGGCCGGGCGCGCTCGGTTACGCCTCGATCAATATGCCTTACGACGACGATGGCTTTGTTCGAGATATGTGGATCGAGGCTTACGATGAGAAGACGAAGAAGACCCGAGCCTCCTTTCCTGTCTTCCTCGCGGAGCAATATCTGGCCGCCGTCGAGCCCGACTGCAAAGACTGCACGTTAAAGCCGCTGGATGCGAAACATGCCACTTTTCGCGGCAAGGCGATTCCATATGACGATCCGGTGATGAAGAGTGTGAGGATCGGGCATTGGTCGCCGAATCCAGTCAAGCACGTCTCGGCCTGGGACGTTTTGAGCGGTCAGGCCCCGGATAGCGATTTTCACAGCAAGCTGGTGCTGATTGGGCAGGGAAGCGATGCGGCCCGGGACCAGGACTTCACTCCGATCTGGCGAGTCGGCCAGAAGGACGGGCGGCGCGAACGAATGCCGGGCACCGCGTTACACGCGGAGGCGATCCAGACGCTGCTCGATGGCACGGCGATCGGTTCGACCGCGACCTGGCTGGTCTGGTCGATCAACTTCATCGTGGTTTCCGCAGCGGTGTACATGGTGGTGATTTCTTCGCTGCGAGGCGGCTTTGTTTCGAATGTGGTTCTGCTGCTGACGATCTATCTGGCAGCTCAGTTTCTGTTTAGCTCGAGCCGGGTTTGGTTTCCTTACCTCACTACCATGCTTGCGACTGCGGCGGCGCTTCCTCTTGGTTTGGCCTACCAATATTTCAGTGAGCGAGTGCTTCATTCCGAGAGCGAAGCGCAGCGCACCCAACTGATGGGCCTGTTTTCGAAATATGTCGATCCGGAGGTTGCCCAGACGATCTGGTTGCGACGGGACGAGGTGAGTTTGCTGGGGGACGAAAAGGTCGCCACGGTGCTGTTTACCGACATCCGCAGCTTCACTGCCATGAGTGCGGGCATCTCATCCCAGGTTGTATTGCAGTGGCTTAATGAGTATTTCACCGAGATGGACAACATTATCCGCGCACACGGTGGGCTATTGAACAAGTTTATTGGCGATGGCCTGCTGGTGATTTATGGTGTTCCGTTGTCACGTGGGCCTAAAAGAAGACACCTGCGAGGCGGTGAGGACGGCCTTTGCCATGTTGCGCCGGATGGAAGAGCTTAACCTGTTACGAGATCCCAACGCCCCATTTCCGGACGTGCACATCGGGGTGGGCATTCATACCGGGCCGCTGACCTGCGGTAATGTGGGCTCGGCGAATCGGCTGGAGTATTCTGTGATCGGTGAGACGGTGAATCTGGCTTCGCGGCTGGAAAGCCTGAACAAGGATTTTCATACCGAAATCATTATGTCGGGCAATACCTACGAGATCGTCAGGGATGAATTTCCGAATCTTTACCCGCTGGGCTCGACCCCGGTGAGGGGTTTTGAGGAGCCGCTGATGATTTACTCGGCAGAGACGCAGAGATCCGGACCGGATGCGAATCCGTTATCTAATCAGCAGACTCAGAGGAGCAGAAGTATGAGAACGCCGGTACTTGTAGGAATTCTTGGCGAAGCGGCTTTTTGCCTTGCGATTTTCGGCCTTGCGTCCTCCGCGAGTGGTCAATCTGCTGGAACTGCGGTCGCCGGCCAGACGGCGCCAGCTCCAGCGCAGCCGCGCCCGGCACGAGTGAAGTTGGATGGCTTCGACTTGTCGTCGAAAGGGGCTCAGAGTGGGATCGCGCCCGCGAAGCACAGCGGGGCCAATCAGATAGGCGGGGCTTCCCGCGGCATTGGAGCGGTCAAGCTTTTCGCCCCTGATAAAGGGCTGGCGTATTCGCTGCACCCGACCTTCCAGTGGAGCGGTACGCCGGATACGAAATACAAGTTGCACATCGAAGACCTGGTGGACCATACCAGTTTTGACACCACCGTCGATGGCACTTCGTTTAGTTACCCCGAGACGGCAACGCCCTTCAAACCAGGCAGCACCTATTCCTGGAGCGTGCAGCCGGAGATCGACATCATGGGCGGCACTTCGGATTCTGCTCTGATCGTCATTGCCGGAGGGGCGGAGCGCGATGCGATTGCAGCCGCGCTGGCCGCGATTACGCAGACGGGTGAGGCGGGGGACAAAGCGCGGGCGCAGGTCTACTTTGACAAGCGGGTCTGGTATGACGCAGCGGAGGCCTACTCGATCCTGATTGCGGCACATCCGGACGATGTCGAGCTGCACAAGATGCGCGGGACGCTTTACGATCAGGTGCCGGCTACGCAAAAGCTTGCGGACCAGGATTTTGCGATGGTGAAGTAGCGGCGACCCGGCGGCAAATCTCCGAGCTGTGAGCTGGCAACTCAAGTTGCCTGGATCAGATTGCGGTTCTGCGCGGGATAGAATTCAGCCATGCAGCCCGTGCTGGATTCCATTCGTGTGGTTGAGATTACGGAAGCGCTGGCCGGGCCTTATTGCGCGATGCTGCTGGGCGATTTCGGCGCGGACGTTATCAAAGTGGAGCGCCGCGTTGTCGGCGATCATGCCCGGTCGTGGGGACCGCCGTTCGTGCATGGCGAGTCCGCTTACTTTCTCGCCGCCAACCGCAATAAGCGTTCGATCACTCTCGACTACGAGCATCCGAAGGGGCGCGAGCTGCTTGAGAACTTGCTTGCTACCGCGGATGTATTGGTGATCAATCAGCCTTCGCTAGCCTCTTTGCGCAAGCGCGGCCTTGATCCTGACACGCTGATGGGCAAGTATCCGCGACTGATCTATTGCGCCATCTCCGGCTACGGCTTGGGCGACTCATCGCGGGCGGGTTCGCCGGGATACGACATCATCGCGCAGGCCGAGGCAGGCGTGATGAGCTTTACCGGGGAGCCGCAGGGGCAGCCGGTGCGGTATCCGGTGGCGATTGCGGACATGACCTGCGGTATCTACGCCGCGATGGGCATATTGGCGGCGCTGCTGGCTCGCGAGAGGTCGGGTCGTGGGCAGTTTCTGGACATGGCCTTGTTCGATTCGCAGCTAACATGGCTGATCAATATTGGAAGCAACTGGCTCAATTGCGGTGAAGCTCCGGAACGCTGGGGTAATGCACATCCGAGCATCGTTCCCTATGACGTTTTCGCTGGCTCGGATGGGCGCTCGTTTGTTCTGGGCGTGGGAACGGATGCGCTCTGGAGTCGGCTTGTGTCGTTGCTTGGCGAGGACGGTTTGGGACGAGATCCGCGCTTTGCCACAAACGCGCAAAGAATCGAGTACCGAAGCGATTTGCTGCCGATTCTGCGCGATCGCTTTGCTCAGCAGCCCGCAGATTCGTGGCTGGCGAAGCTAGCTGAGGCGAAGATTCCGTCGGCGGCGATCCAGAGCGTTCCTGAGGCGCTCAAATGCTCTCAAACGAAGGAGCGTGCTTTGATTGTTGAGATCGAGCATCCGCTGTTAGGGATGGCGAGAAGCATTGCCAATCCGGTGAGAATGTCGGGGACGCCTCCGGTGTATCGCCTGCCTCCTCCTTTGCTGGGCGAGCATACCGATGCGGTCCTCGCAGAGCTTGAGTTGAACGCAGCGCAGATCGAAGAGCTACGGCGTGACGGCGCAGTATAGAGGTGGAGCGGGTTGATGAAGACGAGTTCTTCGGATGTGTTGGTGGTGATCGACGTTCAGAATGACTTTTGTCCGGGCGGTGCGCTTGCTGTTTCTGACGGCGACGAGGTCATCGAGGTCATTCATCGTGTTGCCCTGCCTTTCGAGCACGTGCTGCTGACTCAGGATTGGCATCCTGTCGGGGCATCATTCGTTTGCGTGCGTGCATGGGAAGAACCATTTTGAGACCGATCGAGGTCGCTTATGGAGCGCAGACTCTTTGGCCGGATCATTGCGTTCAGGGGACATGGGGCGCGGAGTTTCATCCTTCGCTTCATCTTCCGCAGGCTGAATTAGTTCTGCGCAAGGGATTTCGGCCGCATATCGATTCATATTCGGCGTTCTTTGAAAATGACCGGACGACGCCGACTGGGCTGGGAGGATATCTGCGCGAGCGAGGGTTGACGCGAGTCTTTCTGGCCGGGCTGGCTTATGACTTCTGCGTTGGGTATTCGGCGCTCGATGCGCAGCGGCTTGGCTTTGAGGCGGTGATTGTGCGGGATGCGTGCCGGGCGATCGATCTGGATGGATCGGTTGCGAAGATCGAAGCTGAATTTGCGGACGCTGGGGTTGTGCTCATCGACAGCCCGGCACTCGCCGCTCAGGGCAGGGCAAACGCGACGTAAGCCGCTCCCTGCGGGTGTTTCTTGTCGCGCGCTCCACTGGTGGCGATGACGATGTATTGCTTGCCGTCGACCATGTAGGTTGCTGGCGTGGCGTTGCCGGCGAAGGGCAGATCGGCTTCCCAAAGCAGCTCTGCCGGTATCGCTGTCGTAGGCGCGGATCTTGCGGTCGAAGATGGTGGCGCCGATGATGAGGAGGCCGCTGGCGGTGAGGATCGGGCCGCCGTAGTTTTCGGAGCCGGTCTGGGTCATTCCTTTTGCGGCGAGCTCGGGATATTCGCCGAAGGGAATCTTCCAGAGATATTTGCCGGTGTTGAGATCGATGGCGTTGAGCGTTCCCCAGGGCGGTGCGACGGCGGGGTAGCCGTCGGGGTCGAGGAATTTGCGTATATCCGGTGAAGTGGTATTTGAGGGCTTCACCGGAGCTTCCGCCGATGGATTGCGCTTCGACCTTGTCGGTTCGTGGCGCTTGAGGCCGGCGTTGCGGTCGCGCCGGCTCCGGTATGGAGGTACTCGATCAAAGCGCGGAGGCTTTCGCCCTGGATGGCTGGGAAGCCGGACATGCGGCCTCTGCCGGTATGAATGACGCGACTCGATGGCAGTGTCGGAGAGGCGGTCGCCTATGTCCCAGCAAAGATGGAAACTGCGGCGGCGAGCCTTTGCGATTCGCGCCGTGACAGAGGGCGCACTGGCTCTGGTAGAGCGTGAAGCCCGGGCTGCCGGCCTGGTTCTTGGCGAGGCTGCCGGTCCAGGCGATGTCGTTGGCGTTGACGTAGATGACTGCTTGTTGCGGGTCGACGGCGGGCCCGCCCCACTCCGCGCCGCCATCGAAGCCGGGAAAGACGATTGTTTCTTTGCCGACGCTGAGAGGGAATGAACTGGCCGTCGCTGCGGAAGTTTGCTGAACTGCTCCACGGCCCAGGCGTGGGCCTCGGGGGTGCGGTTGGTGAGCATGTCGGCGGTGAGCGCTGGCGGGCGAAGGGCGCGGGCACGAGCGGCAGCGGCTGGGTGGGCGAGGCGACTTCGCCGGGCACGGTCGATGCGGGGTAGGGCTTCTCCTCGATGGGGAAGAGCGGCTTGCCGGTGGCGCGGTCGAAGAGGTAGACGAAGCCCTGCTTGGTGGTCTGGGCGACGGCGTCGACCGATTTGCCGTCGCGCTGGACGGTGACGAGCGACGGGCGGCGAGGGGAAGTCGCGGTCCCAGATGTCGTGGTGGACGCCCTGGAAGTGCCAGAGCAGCTTGCCGGTGTTGGCGTCGAGCGCGAGCAGGCGTGTTGGCGTAGAGGTCGTCGCCGACGCGGTCGGCGCCGTAGAAGTCGTCGACGGCGGAGCCGGTGGGGGCGAAGACGATGCCGCGCTGCTCGTCGACGACCATGCCGGCCCAGTTGTTGGCGGCGCCGGCGGTCTTCCAGGCGTCCTTGGGCCAGGTCTCGTAGCCGGGTTCGCCGGGGTGGGGGATGGTGTGGAAGCTCCAGCGCAGCTTGCCGGTGTGGACGTCGTAGGCGCGGATGTCGCCGTGCGGGGCGGGGTGGGTCTCTGGCGTGCGGAAGCCGACGATGATCAGGTCTTTGTAGATCACGCCGGGGGTGGTGAGGACGGCGAAGTTGCTGGCGAAGTCGCTCGTTGCCGAGGTCTTTGCGCAGATCGATGCGGCCGTTTTCGCCGAAGCCTGGGATGGGCTTGCCGGTGGCGGGATCGAGCGCGTAGAGATGGTCCATGACGTCCGGCGAAGAGGCTGCTCTGCTTGCCGTCGGTCCAGTAGGTGAAGCCGCGGCTGGGCTGGGTGGCCTTGACTCCGGAGTCGAAGCTCCAGAGCTTCTTGCCGGTGGCGGCGTCGAGCGCGAGGATTTCTTCGGTGGGGCTGTAGACGAAGATGGTGCGGCCGACGATGAGCGGACTGGTCTGCAGGCCGCCTTCGGTTCCGACATCGACTCGCCAGGCTAGGTTGGAGTTGCTTGACGTTGTCGCGGTTGATCTGGGTGAGAGGGGAGTAATGATTGCCGTTGGCGTTGCCGCCGTAGACTGGCCAGTCTTGATGGACGGAGGTTTCCTTGGCCGCGCCGAACACTCTTTGCTGCGGAAGAATGAAGTGCGATGCGAAGAGCAGCGCGACCGCAGTGCCTGAGAGGAGGATAGTTCCAAAGATGCGAAGCCTGTGTCCGGGTGTCCCAATCATTTCTTTGCAAGGATAGTTCATAAAGGCTCGGTGGCGAGGCGCCGTTCGATGTGTCATTCACAAAAGACAGAGAAATCGTAACGGTTGCCGCGCAATATAATCTTCCCTGAAGCCTGATGCCGACACTCTATAACAAAATCCAGGGGCAAAGTCTGGAGCGGCTAGCCGCTCTGAGCGATGGCATCTTTGCCGTGGCGATGACGCTGCTGGTGCTGGATCTGCATGTCCCGATCAAAGAAGCAGTGCATAGCGAAGGGCCAGTTGCAGTCGGCGCTTCTTGTGCTTGCGCCGCAGTTTATCGCTTATCTCATGAGCTGCCTTACGTTGGGGATCTTCTGGGCGGGGCAGCAGACGCAGTTGAATCACTTCGAGCGCGGCAATCGCGATTTGACGTGGATTCATATCGCGTTTCTCTTCGTCGTGTCGGTACTGCCGTTTTCGACTCGGCTGCTGGCGGAGTTTATCGAATTCCGCACTGCGCTTCTCTTGTATTGGGTGAACATCTTCGCGCTGGGGGCGATTCTTTATGCCAGCTGGCGTTACGCGACGCGGGCTGGCTTGTTGAAGGATGATGTTCCGGTCGAGGTTCGACGAGCGATTCGACGGCGCATTGTGATCGCCCAAGCGCTCTATGCTATGGGCGCTGCGCTTTGCTTCTTCAACACTTATTGGAGCATTGGCTTTATCGTTCTGCTGCAGCTGAACTACGCGATTGCGCCACGTTTGTGGACGCGCCGTGAATCCTAATTCGCCGCTCTAGCCGAAAGGCTGTTCCAGCGAGAGGCTTGGCCCGGTGAAGAGCTTTGCTCCGTCGGCGGTGATGTGCATGTCGTCTTCGAGGCGGATGCCGAACTCGCCGCGAATGTAGATGCCGGGTTCATCGGAGAAGGTCATGCCCTCGGCGAGGGGAAGCGTGTTGCCCTGGACAAGGTAGGGCCATTCGTGGCCGTCCATGCCGATGCCGTGGCCGAGGCGATGCGTGAAATGGGCGTAGCCGGGACCGTATCCTGCATCGGTGATGATCTTGCGCGCGGCCGCGTCGACGGCTTCGCAGGGAACCCCGGGGCGGGCGGTCGCGAGTGCAGCGGCTTGTGCTTTGTGGACGATGTCGAAGCATTGGTGCATCTTGTCGGAGGGTTTGCCATAGACGAAGGCGCGGGTGATGTCGGATTCGTAGCCCTCGACGGTGCATCCGTCGTCAATGAGCACCATCGCTCCTTCGCGGATCGTCTGTGGCTTGATCGAGCCGTGTGGGAGCGCGGAGTATTCGCCGGTTTCGCAACTGGCTTCGCCGGGAAAGCCGACGCGGTCGTAGGCTGCGCCGATCATTGTGGAGAATTCGTGGGTCGACATGCCGGGATGGCCAGAGCGCCAGGCCGCTTCGTAGACCTGAAGCGTGATGGAGTTGGCGAGCTGCATGAGGGCGAGTTCGGCGGGGGATTTGATGCTGCGGCAGCCTGCGGTGATCGGCCGCGCATTGGCGATGGTGGCGCCGGGTAATGCGCGGGCGATGCCTTCGGCGTACACGTAGGGCATCGTCTCTTCGACGCCGATAACGCCTGTGCTGATGCCGAGATCTTTGAGCCCTTTAGCAACTTGCTCGTAGGGATTTTCGTTTTCCTGCCAGATATAGACGCGGGTTTGCGCCATCGCTGGGACGAGCGCCAGCCGCTCTCGGAGGCGCTCCTCTTCGAAAGCCGGGGACACGGCAAAGGGGATGCCCTTTGCTGGGATCACAACGAGCGTTGGGCGTTCGCTGTTGTACCAGCGAATGCCGGTGAAGTAATTGAGGCTTGTGCCACCGGCGAGGCAGACTGCGGCGAAGCTCTTTTGCGCCATGAGTTCGCGGGCGCGGGCGATGCGGTGCTCGCGTTCTGCGCTGGTGATTGGGACGGCCTCGGAGCGGCGGTCTTTGAGTGCGGCGATGGCTGGAGGCAGCTTTGTGGAGGTCTCCTCGGCTTGCGCGATCTGCGTTGCGCCTGGATAGGAGGGCAGAAGCGCAGCGGTCACTGCGCCAGCAAGAAAGGAGCGTCGATTCGTGGGCATGTATGTGAATAATACCGTCGGAGCCAACCTCCGGAAAACGAGATATCGATTTGTCCTGTTGTTTTGCTGAGATCCGGCGACGTATTGCGATCGCTCAACCCGCGATGAGTTTTTGCAGGAATGCTGAGTAGTTCTCGCCGTAGGTGGTCCAGCCGCCCAAACTCTGCACCCTCGATAGCGCGGCGGCGCTCATTCGCTTCTGCAGCTCGCGGTCATCGGCCAACTGGGCGAGACGGTCATGAATTGCCTCGGGTGAGCGGATGGGGACGAGAAATCCTTCGACTCCGTCCTGGAAGAGGTCTTCGCCGCCAGTATTGGTCGAGCTGATGAGAGGGCAGCCGCAGGCCATGGCCTGCGCTTGCACCAGGGCGAGGCCCTCTTCGATCGAGGGCAAGACCATGACGTGACTGCTACTCATGTATTCGGCGAGTTGTTCCTGCGTCACGCTCCCCAGGATTTCGACGTTGTCGAGGCCGAGGCGCTGGAGTACTTGGAGCGCGTCCGGGTCGACTGCTCCAACAATCCGCAGCCGCTTGCGCGGATATTTCAGCATTTGAAAGGCCTGGAGCAGATAGGGAACGCCCTTGCGTAACGAGACGGCGCCGGCAAAGAGAACATCGAAGGAATCGGGCGACGGCGGCTTTGTAGGGAGGAAGCGGCTGAGCTGGACGCCATACGGAATCTTGACTACTTTCTCAGGGGAAACGCCCATCTCGAGAAAGGAGCGACGCGCAAATTCGGATGGTACGGTGATGGCGTCGGCTGCCGCGTATTCGGCCTCCTGGCGGCACATGGTCCGCTCATCGGAGATCAAGGGTTGGACGCCCCAACGCCGGTACTCCTCGCTGACAATGGCATCCTGATAGCGAATATGCGACGAGCCGCGGTCGCAGACATATCTCCCGCCACGGCTCTGGACGAGGCGTCCAGTCTTGAGCGCGGCATTGGATAGGCCGACCACAACATCGCAGGCTTCGATTCGCGAAGCGACCCAGTTGTCGAGATACACAGAGTTCTGATGAGAGAGGTAAGCCAGTGTCGTTCGCGGTATGCGCCAGTAGCGACCGAGGAGAACCAGGGAAGTGTGGATCCACGGAAATGTCGAAACGCGGTCGCGGGGCAGGCCCTCGCGCTCAAGCCTTCGCCAGGGAAAGCCGGAGTAGATGCGTTGCAGGTGCCCACGTGCATTGAGCTCCCGAGCTAGATCGAAATGGTGAAAGACACCGTGGACAACCTGGACGACCCGCATCGTATGACTCGATCTTAAAGCAGTGAGTCTGGCAAGGAAACTCGACCAGAGATTCGGCCGAGCACTATCGCCAGCGTGAAGCTGCATTTACGATTCAGCATACGCATCAGACCTGTTCTCAAACGGAGGCGCTGCACTGGAAAGCATTGTTACTGAGAGTAATTCGCAACAGGCATCCGTAGAGACGCAGCACCTTACAGGGAAGCTGGGAGCTTTTGACGCGACGATGCTGGTGATGGGCGGCATTGTTGGCGCGGGGATCTTCATCAATCCTTACGTGGTTGCCGAGCGGGTGCATTCGCCGGTGCTCATCCTCGCTGCATGGGTGGTCGGTGGAGTGGTCGCGATGTTGGGCGCCTTTGTCTATGCCGAACTGGCGGACCGGATGCCGCAGACCGGCGGCGAGTACGCCTATCTTCGCGAGTGCTATCACCCGGTGGTGGGGTTTCTTTTCGGGTGGGTGCTTCTGCTGGTGGTGATGACTGGAGGCATGGCTGCGGTCGCCGTGACCTTTGCCCGGTACTTTCTGGCTCTGACTGGCCTGAGGATGTCGGAGCGCATCGTTGTCGTGGCCACACTGGCTGTGCTGACGGTCATTAACTGTCTTGGGGCGAAGCTGGGCAGCCGAGTTCAGAGCCTGCTGATGGTGATGAAGATCCTGGTGATTGCAGGTGTGATCCTGACGGGATTCTTTCTGATCCAGAATCCGTTTCCGGTGCTGCATCCGGTTCTCCCGCCGGTCGCGGACCGCCGGTCATCATTCGGCTTGCTGACCGCCTTTGGAGCGGCGATGATCCCCGTGCTCTTTGCGTTTGGGGGCTGGCAAACATCGAACTTCATTGCCGGAGAGATACGGGACCCGCGACGGAATCTGGTTCGGGCGCTGATGATCGGAGTCGCCGGAGTCATTGTGCTTTATGTGGCCGTGAACGCGGTCTGTTTGCGCGCTCTGGGCGCTGAGGGGCTGGCCGAGACGACGGTGCCGGCCACCGAGGTTATGCGGCGCGCACTCGGCGCAGGTGGCGCGAAGCTGGTCGCGCTGGGAATCGCGGTGTCGACGCTCGGGTTCCTGAGCCAGTCGATCCTTACCGGGCCGCGGGTCTATTTCGCGATGGCGCGGGATGGGCTCTTTTTTCGGAGCGTGGCGCGGATCACGAAACGAACGCAGGTCCCGGCGGTCGCCATCGTTTTGCAGAGTTGCTGGACGGCGGTGATTGCGCTTAGCGGCAGTTATGAGCAAATCCTGAATTACGTCGTCTCGATGAACTTCGTATTTTTCGGCCTCTCGGCGACTTGCTTGTTTGTTCTACGGAGACGCGAGGCGCTGGCTCCGCAGACCGAGACGAAGGGATTTCGCGTTCCGGGACATCCCTTCACCACAATTCTTTTCATTGCCGCGTGCTGGCTGGTGGTCGTCGATACAATTTACAAGTATCCGATGAACACTCTGGCCGGGGTTGCTATTTTGCTGCTGGGTCTTCCGGTTTATTTCGTCTGGCATCGCTTGAGAGAGAAGAGAGATCGCACCGCATGAGCCTTTCCCGCTGGTACGCGCATTCCGAGTACATGGAGTTTTCGAAGTTAAGATCGGCGGCGACCTACAACCTCGCTACGAGCGGGGTGATGAACTGCTCCCTCTCTGAATTGACGTTTCGTCTCGAAGATCTGGAGATCAATGGGCCGACGATCTATGGCTATGCGCCTCTGCTCGAGGCCATCGCGGGTCTGAAGGGGGTCAAGCCGGAGTCGGTGGTGCACGCGGCTGGAACATCGATGGCCAATCACCTTGCCATGGCGGCGCTCTTCGCACCCGGCGAGGAGGTGCTGATCGAGGAGCCAACATACGGGCTTCTGCTCGATGCGGCGCAGTATCTTGGCGCGAAGGTGCGACGGTTTCAGCGGCGCTTTCGAAGACAACTATGCGCTCGATCCCGAAGAGGTGGCCGCAAATCTCACTCCCGAGACTCGGTTGATTGTGATTACGAATATGCATAATCCGTCGAGCGCGCTTGCCAGCGAAGAGAGTCTGCGCGCGATTGGGGAGCTGGCTCGCGGCGTGGGCGCGCGGGTATTGGTCGATGAGGTTTACCTGGAATGCTTGCATCACCCGCCGATCACCAGTTCAATTCATTTTGGTGACAACTTCGTGGTCACGAGCAGCCTGACGAAGGCCTATGGCTTGAGCGGCCTTCGCTGTGGGTGGATATTGGCCGAGCCGAAGCTTGCGGAGCGGATGTGGCGGCTGAACGATCTCTTTGCGTCGACGCCAGTGCACATTGCCGAGCTGCTGAGCGTGATGGCCATCGAGCAGATCGACAAGTTTGCCCGGCGCGGGGATGCGCTGATTGCGACGAACCGAAGGGCGATGGTCGAGACGCTGGGAGGACATCCTGCGATCGAGTTTGCGGATCCGGGCGTGGGAACGACGATCTTTCCCCGGCTGCGACAGGGCGATGTTGCTGCGTTTTGTGATTTTCTGCGCGAGGGATATGAGACCAGCGTTGTTCCGGGCAGTTACTTCGAGCGGCCGCGGCACTTTCGAGTCGGTTTATCCGGCGATGTGGAGATGACACGCGAGGGGCTCAGCCGGCTGGCGAGAGCTCTGACGGCGTGGCATGAGAAGACTTCGGAATGAGACGACCGATATGTCTCAAGGGATATTGAGGGCGGTAGCGCCCTTGTCGCCGAAGAATGCCTGACCATCGCCGAGCATAGCTTGACCCTGAACGATGCTGAGGTCGTGGGGCATGTCCTTTTTGAGGGCTGCCAGGTAGGCGGGAGTGAAGATCGTCTCCCACTGCGCGGCGAGTTCGGCGGCGTTGTGAATCATGCGGCCCTTGCCGTTGTGATTGACTCGAAGCGGGAATGCGACATTCCTGGCTGCCGCAGTGCGATCTCCGGCCAGCGCGGCCTTATAGAAGCCTTGCACCTTTGCCTCGAAGGCGGCGTCGCTTTGGTCCGTCACCATTTCGTACCAGCGGCCGCTGGCGGGAGCCTGGGACTGTCCTCCGGCGGTTAGTTTGACGGGCAGGCTTGTGCCATCTTTGGACCAGGTCCCTTCGAGGCCGACGCTGTTTTCGAAATTGAGCGGCTTGCCGGCCTCGCTTCCGTTGCCAACAAACTTGAGCGCAAATGCGCCACCGTCCTGCCCCATCAGAGCCAGAGCGCCGGGCTGGATCGACCCCGTCAGCGGAATGTCGGTCAGGTATTTCGCGTAAAAGTAGTGGCCGCCGGAGACGGCGCCGCTCTTGACGACCACGGTCAAGCCTATGCGTGCCGGGCCCACGGTGCCCTCGTAGCTGATCTGGGTTGCGCTGCCGGCTTCCTGAGCCTGGGCTGCCCCCAGCACGAGGCAGCAAAGCGCTGCGAAGAGCGGCCAGACGCACACCCGGATAGCTTTGTTCTTGATTCCGCGATACAGCATAGTCGGGAGACTCCCCCTGTAAGGGAGGATACCAAGAGGACTGGCGGAACGATGGTACAGTCTTGGGAAACCTCTGCCTGCGAGGCCCTAAGGCCATGAGGGCGCTTGATTTGTTTGGAAAGGGTTTCGACGCATTTGGGTGCTGTTATTATGATGCGCGTGGCACAAGAGAATAAGCGGATTTTGCATGTAGGTACTCGAGAGATGGTCATCCAGCTTCGTGACCGCATACTGCGGCTGCACGGTTTCGAGGTGCATTCAACCCTGTTTCTCGATGAGGCGCCGGTGTTATTCCAACGAGGGCCTTTCGATCTGGTTTTGGTGGATGTGGAGGGGCAGGGAAGGGTTCCGCAAGCGGAAGCGTTGTGCGCCGAGATTCGCACGATGCATCCGGGGCAAAAAGTAGCCTTCGTCTGCAACTACCGCGTCTCGATCGACAGTGACTGTCCGGACGATATCATCGAGGCGGAATTTGACCCGGAGGCCTTCGTCGAGGGTGTGATGAGAACGCTGGAATAGATGTGGGAGCCGAGTTTCTTTTCCGTGCCGAGGTGAATTTTCCATCGAAGCCGCAGTGGGAGTACAATCCGGCTCGTTAGTAAGGGGCCAAGTTGGCTTAACGAAACTGTAACCTTCGCTCGAACGGTTTCGTGATTGCGACGCGGCCACAGAGACGATTCTAGAAGTTGGGGGTAGCCATGAAGAAGGTACGAGATCGGATGGCAGTGGCATCACTGGCAGCGGCGGCCTGCTTATTCAACGTGGGGTGCGAACGGCATAGCGCCTCGGAGCAGTACTACCTGATCGCGGCAAACATCGGGTTGCCATATTGGAAGATAGCTAACGACGGTCTGCAGACCGCCGCAGCGCTGTATGGAGTCAAGGCGGAGATGCGCGGGCCGAACAGCCTGGACGCGAAGGCCGAAGCGGATGAAATGGATGCGATGATCGCGCGAAAGCCGGCGGGGATCATGGTATCGGCGGCCGATCCGAAGCTCATGCAGCCGGAGATCGACAAAGCGCTCGCGGCAGGCATCCCGGTGATCACGATCGACTCGGATGCGCCGGAGAGCCAACGTCTGTATTTCGTCGGCACTAACAACCTGCAGGCCGGACGGCTCGGCGGGCAGCGCCTGGTGCAGAAGCTGGATGGGAAGGGAAATGTCGTCTTTTTCACCATCAATGGCCAGCTGAACATTGCAGAGCGGTTGAAGGGGTACAAAGACGTGCTGGCCGATCATCCGGCGATCAAGATCGTGGATGTCATCGACACGCACGGAGATTCGGGTGAGGCCATGGACAAGGCAACGGCGTACCTCGCGCGCAAGGGCGCCGATAACGTCAACGCATTTGTCTGCCTTGAAGCCTCAGCCGGCGACGGCGTGGCCGAGGCGCTGAAGCGCGCGGACGCTAAGGACCGGCTCGTCGTTGCAATGGACGCCGATCCGGACACCCTCAACTGGGTAAAAGAGGGCGTCATCGACTCCACGATTGCGCAGAAGCCCTTTACGATGGCCTATTTCGGCCTTAAGGGTCTCGACGATGTGCATCACTATCCGCCGAAGGAAAAGCTGACGACCGACTTCGATCTCGAATCGAATGCACCGTACCCAGCGTTTGTCGATACAGGCGTCTCGCTGGTGGATTCGACCAATGTGGACGGTTTTATTAAGGGAAAGCAGAGTCAGTAGAGTCCGCTGGCGCCGGGCCTATTACTTGAGATAGGCCCGCACGAGATCGATCAGATCTTCGGCAATTTCCTGCGACGGGAACTGTCCCTTGTCCGGGTTCATCATGTGGAGCCGGATGTGATCTTCCAGCACCTCGGCCATTAAGCTGTTGATGCCGCCGCGCACGTTGGCCAGCAGCATGAGGATGTCGGCGCAGTCGTCGCCCGACGATAAGGATCGCTCGATCGAGTCGACCTGCCCTCGGATCCGTTTTATTCGGGCAACGAGCTTCTGTTTTTCTTTCTCGAGGTGGTTCATTTCAGACTCCGATTATATCCTACCGGGGTATACTATCCCGAGATCGATCAGAACCTCCTCAAAGACAGTCCGTCGTAGGCCGCGGCGGACTTATAAGAGATTCAAATTCATCGGATATTTAAGTCGATATTAACCATGGTTAATATATTTCTATACCCTGTTAATAGAAATGCTGGCAATTTGCAAGCTGGCGCTCCCAGAGCGGCTGAATTGCGACTGCGGCCGGGAGGGTGTCTGCGCTTTTCTTCTTTCTTCTTGTGGATGGCAATGCTAACGCCATCAGTTGGCCTTAGCCAAGCAGCCCGTCTTGGCGCGCCGGATTCGCTGCCGGACGCTCCCGCGCCTTCCTTCTCCATGATGGCCGCGCTGCTCGATACTCAGGAGGTTGCACCGGATAGTGGCAAGTCCACGAATCAGACGGCGCCGGTCGTTGCTCCGATGACGACTATGTTTCCCCATTCACTCAGCTGGCCCATATGGATTTCGGGCCAGGCAAATTTCATCTTTCAGACTCATCCCAATTTTCACTCGCCATATGAAGGTATCAATAGCTTCACGGCCCCGTTCGAGTACAAAGTGTCGATGATTGGGACTCTCTACACCGGTTTGCAGGTTCCGGGGACGCACAAGTTAACTGAGGTGCTTTTCGACGAGGAGTCAGCGGGCGGACGCGGTCTGAGCCAGGCGCTCGGACTGGCGGGCTTTACCAATCTGGATGTCGTGCGCAATCCGAACCTGGGCTCAGTGCCTTATGTTGCGCGATGGATTGTTACACAGACTATCCCGCTCAGCTCCGAAAGAGTCGAACTCCAGAGAAGTCCGTTTTCTTTGGCGACCTCTGGAGCGGTACGTCGCCTGGTCTTCCATATCGGAAAAATGAGTCTTGCCGACCTTTTTGATCAGAATGAGGTCGGTAGCGATAGCCATCTCCAGTTCACAAACTGGGCGATCGACAACAATGGCGCGTGGGACTATGCGGCCGACACGCGCGGGTACACGCGCGGGATTGCCGTTGAATATTTCGACCGGCATTGGGAGGCGCGCTATGGTTTCTTCCAGATGCCTACAGTCGCCAACGGTATCGATCTGAGTTGGGACTTCCATAATGCGCGCGGGCAAAATGCGGAGATCGACATCGACAAGGGTTGGATTTCTCACCAGCCGGGGAAGATCCGCGTGCTGGGGTTCTGGAATAACGGCCACATGGGTAACTATCAGCAGGCGATCCAGGCCTTTCTGGACGGTCAGGATTCAGTGCCGGATATTACCGCGCATGAGCACTACGATGCTCTCAAGTATGGGCTAGGTCTGAATATGGAGCAGTCGATCACCTCACAGACTCGCGTCTATAGCCGATTTGGGTGGAATGAAGGGCAGCACGAATCCTATTGCTACACGGAAATCGACCAGACCTTTCAGGTGGGGGCGGACCACGTCGGAGATCGTTGGGGCCGTCCTCAGGACAAGGTTGGCGTGGCTTTCGTTACTAACGGCATTTCCAGAGACCATTGGGAGTACCTGAAGCTTGGCGGCCACGGATTCCTTCTGGGCGACGGGACCCTAAACTACCGGCGCGAGAACATCGTTGAGGCGTATTACAACCTGCACGTGTGGCGAGGACTGTTCTATGCGCTGGGTTTCAGCTTCATCGACAACCCTGGCTACAATCACGATCGCGGGCCTGTCTATGTGCCGTCGGTGAGAGGCCACATCGACTTCTAATTGGGTCTGCTGTGTGTACGAACGATTTGAAGGGCATTCAGGCGAGCAAGAAAATGAGGCCGGCTTAAGCGCCGGCCTCATTCTGCCTCGATTCAACCATGATGCAAAGAAGAACTAGGGGACGAGTTGTGCGGCCGCGTTGGTTTTGCCGACCGGCCAGAACTCATCGACCAACTTCTTTGTGGACCGAATGTTCGAAACGCTAGAGGCGCCAAACACAATGGACTCAAGATTTGGCTGGGCACATACCCACTCGATGGCTTCCCTCGGGGCGATTGCTCCAGAGGCGAAAGCGGACATGGCAATTGCGCGGAATTTGCGCTCGCGCATCGCCTTCTCATAGGCTTCGATGCCGCCGCACATGCGGAAGCCGATCTTGTTGATGTTGGAGCAAATGACCGGATTTTCGACGCCGACTTCATCCAACAGGTCGAGCAGCATGGGCATATTCATGGTGATGAAACCCGGCTCCGCATTGTATTTCTGGCGGACATGATCCGCGAAGATGCGGAAGGAGTCTTTCATGCGCAGACCGAGCAAGAGGTCGACGACCACATTCTGCAGGAAGATAATCGGCGTGTTGAGTCCGTGGAACATCTTCATCTCGGCGTCGATGAGCAGGGTAGTGATGCCGTCGAGATCCTTGGTTGCGAGCGACATGCCGCCACGAATAGCGGCGTTCAACATCCCGCTTTGCGGCGTGAACTTCTTGATGGCGCCGAGCATACCGTCCTCGGCTGCCGCATTGGCGTATTTATGCGCGTAAGGCATGCACGGATAGAAGATGTAGTCGGGATAGCGAGTGGGGTTGGCGCGAACGTGATCGCAAATCTCCTCGACCCGGTCATGGGTCGTGCACATGAAGGTGCGAATCCCTTCAGCGTAAGCAGAATCGAGGACTTTGATAATGGCGGAGAGGTCCTGAAACTGCATCTGCTGCGCCCGGGCCTTTGCCTCAGACATGTGGTTAACGCCGAAGAACTGATTGTCACCGAAGAGCAGATTATCCATTTTATGCATTGAATGCACCGGGCCTTTGCTGTCGCGTTCTAGCGACGGAATAGACTGAATTTCTTAGGCTGAGCGGCACCTGCCGCTACCGTTTCCTGCGGCGGGTCCGGTCGACGTCGACTCTGCATCGGCGCGCAACATAGACAGCGTGCGGTCGGTTTGAGCGCCGTCGGCGAACGAGTTCACGTTGCTACTGCCCCGGCCGGCCTGCACAGCCTTTACGAAGTAGTCGAGTTGCGCGGAATATTCCTCACCGCGCATGTAGAACCAGACGGGCTCGGTCAGGTCGGTGGTGTAACGAATATTCCATCCCTTGGTATAGCCGGCAGGTATCTCGGCGGTATCGCGAAGATACGCCTGGCACTCCTGGCGGTCGGCGTAGAGCTTTCCCCCGGTTCCCCAGACAGTGATTTTCACGCTCATTTTGCGCTGCGACTCGTCGCTCCAGTCGGCCAGTATTTGACCGCTCACGCCATTCGCGAAACGCAGAGTGCCGTAAACCTGGTCGTCCACACCCTCTGAGAACATGCTGTTCAGCACCGTTCCGCCGACACTCTCGGGCAGGCCGAAATACCAATTGAGGAGGTTGATGGGGTGCGCGGCGTAATCATAGAGGCATCCGCCGCCCTCGGTCTTTTTCGTGCGCCATGACGATCCCTTGGGGCGCAGGACGACGGGGCCGTTCGCTTCAGCGAGTACATGGCTGACGGTGCCGATTGCGCCTAGATCGAGGAGCCGCTTCATCTCTTGAAATGCGGCGACAAACCTATAGTGATAGCCGACCTGGTTGACCAGACCCTTGCTCTCGGCGAGAGAGCTGAGCGAGTCGGAGGCGGAGGCATCGAGGCAGAGCGGCTTCTCGGAGAAGACGTGGATGCCTTGCGCGAGCGCGGACCGGACGATGCTTTCATGGTATTGCGAAGGAGTAGCCACGATGACTGCGTCAGGCTTGACCTCTTTGAGCATCGCCTCGGCGTCAGTGAAGCCAACGATGCCGGTATTCTTCTCCAGCAGCTCCAACATGTATTTCGACGTATCACACATGCCGACAAGATCTACATCAGGATGCGCCCGAATGAGGGAGAGGTGAGACAACCCCATCTTTCCCAGTCCGATTGTCGCGACACGAATCATCGTTGGTATTCCCTTTCCGTTAGGTGTGAGGCTCTCAGGTATGTTCTATTCATCGAGACCGGCCTGGCATCAGCCGAGAAGCGTAAGCAAACTCTGGTGTTCAGTGTCTCGCCACCTGCCCTAGAGGCAAGCATAGGAAGAACAGCATCATCCTGTAATGTGGGTGAGACGATGCAGTCAAAAGTCAAACGTTATTGGCTTTCGTGACCAGGGCAAGTGCTGATTCTCATAGGCGATGACTTTAGACTCAAGCACGTAGAGCGAAAAGTCAAACTTGACGACCATCAATTTGTGGAGGCCATGTGAGTGTCGATCGTTATGGCTGTACGCCTGTGAAATGCGATCTAAATTGGGTAACACAGGCCCTATTTCGACCTCAGAGTTACCTCTCAAATTCAATATAGCATGAAGGGTATCTTGAGACGACAAGCGCTCATAGATATGGAGTTACGTTCGGTACAGCCCCGCCGCAAACACGGAACCGGCACCAGCCGATGGTCAAGCCACAGCAGTCTGCCGTGGCCTGTATTCACAGCCTCAACCTACAGCATTCGTGGTTTAAGTTGAGCGCTGCTTAATCTCGTTGAGCAGGGACTCGATTTGATCGTCGCGCTCCAGCTTGCGGAAGCGGTCGTCGAGCGAGTCGGTGGTTGCATTGGCATGACCGTCCTCAAGCAGCAAGCGGGATGCCGAATTCGTTGCTTCCTCGCCGAGCACCTTCATGCGCATTTTTTGCATGGAGCGGCTAAGATTGGCGCCCGTCGATGCGGCGTGCATTGCATTCGCCTTGCCTACGGTGCGAGCGCGGCGATTTTGCGCGATCAGGATTTCGCAGCGGGCTTCGGTCTCCTTCAATTTCTGTTGCAGCTTGCCGTAGTTGGCGCGCATGACTTCGGCCTCCGATCGCTGGTCTTCAATCTGTTGCGAAAATCCCTCGGCTAGTTGCTGGTGGGAGAGGCTGCGGTCGAGGGCGGCGCGAGCCAGATCGTCCTGGCCTTTGGCGACCGCCAGCTCTGCTTTGCGATGCCAGCTTTCCACGGCCTCATCGTGCTCCTTCTTTTTCTTTTCGAGCAGGTGTTGGTCGGCGATGGCGATCGCAACCTGGGTTTTGACCTGGAGCAGCTGATTTTCCATGTCGAGAAGAAGCTGACGCAGCGTTTTCTCGGGATTTTCCGCCTTGTCGATCATGTCGTTCACGTTAGCGCGTAGCAGAGTTGAGACTCGTTCGAGCAGTGCCATGGTGTACTCCTCTTCGGTTCGTTGGTTGAAGAACCCAGGCCTAAAGGCCTCGTTCGTGTCAAGTTGGTCCGGGGGCTGAAGCCCCCGGCTTCCACCTACTTGTTATTTCGTGTCTTCGCTCTCTTCACGTGGCTTCATCGCCTTGATATTTCCCATCAAGTCTTTGAGATTCATGCCGGACAATGCTTCAAAGAGGGCGGGCACTTGTGCCGCAATTTTTGTCATTTCGCCGGTGAGCTTGTTGGCTCCGATATTGCCGTCGTTGCCGGTCGAGACGATGGTGATCTTGTCGACTTTGGAGAGCGGGTCGGACATGGCGCGGACAATCTCCGGCATGGAGGCGATGAGCCGATCGACGACCGCAGCCTGGGTCCATTCCTGGTAGGCTTCGGCCTTGACGTTCATGGCCTTGGCTTCGGCTTCGCCTTTCTGGAAGATGATCGATGCCTCGGCTTCGCCCTGAAGGCGAATGACGGCGGCGGAGGCTTCGCCGCCACTGCGGGTTGCGGCTGCGCGACCCTCGGCCTCAATCGTTAGCCGCGAACGCTCGGCGGCGGCGATGTTTTCGACACGCTGGCGCTCGATCTCGGATTGTTTGAGCACGGTCGCGATCAGCTCTTTCTCGTGGCGCAGGATTTCGGCCTCCTGCACCTTAATCTGCTGTTCTTTTTCGATCTGCTGCACCTTGACCTGCGCGGCGACGACCTGCTGCTGCATCACGTTAGTCTGAAGCTCGTAGGCTTTGTCTGCCTGCGCCTCTTGCCTGCGGCTTTGCTCCATGAACTGCGCCTTCTGAATGTCCAGATCGCGCTGGGCTTCGGCCTGCTTGGCCAGGGAAGCAGTCTCGGCGATGACCCGTTCCTGATCGGCCGCGGATTTCGCAACCGCTGCTTCGCGTAGGGCGTTGGCGCGGCGGATGGCGGTATCGCGCTCGGCTTCGGCGGAGGCGATCTCGGCGTCGCGGCGGATGCGCGCGATGTCGGGACGGCCCATGTTGGTGATGTATTCGTTCTGGTCGCGGACTTCCTTGATGGTGAAGGAGATGACCTCGAGGCCCATCTTGCTCATGTCAGAGGCACAGGTGGCGCGCATGCGCTCGGCGACCATCTCGGGTTCCTTGACGATCTGCTCGACGGTGAGCTGGCCGATGATGCCGCGGAGATGGCCTTCCATAACCAGGCGGATGAGGCCTTCACGCTCCGCCGGTGTCTTGGTGAGGAATTGTTCGGCGGCGGTGAGGATCGACTCGTTGTCGGAACGGACCTTGATCTGCGCCACGGCTTCGACGGTCACCGCGACGCCCTGTTTGGTGTAGAGATCCTGCTTCGGAGCAACGTCAAAGCTCATCAGTTCGAGCGAGAGCTGGCGTGCGTTTTCAACGACAGGGAAGATGACGGCGCCGTGGCCGCGAATGATGCGCGGCCCGCGAAATCCATAGACGATGATGGCTTCGTTCGGGCCCGCCTTGCGAAACATCTTCGCCATCAGCCCGAGGATGATCAGGGTACCAACGACGACGAGTCCGATGATGATGAAAGTGACAAGAATGTTCGGCATAACTGTCCTCTAAATGTGTGTTGCCAATGGTTGTTATTCGTTAGGGTGAATGAGATACAGCGACGAGGCTGCGTCCCGCTGAAAAACCGGGCTCTCTCTACTCACTGCCCCGTCAGGTAGGCGTCAGACCCGAGCGATCCGGCGATTCGAGTTCGTCGAGGTCATCGAAGCGGCGCACGTAGGCTACACCTTGTTCGTAGCGCATCACCAGCACCTGGGCATCGCGGGGGATGGGTTGTCCGTCTTCACTGCGGGCTGCCGCTCCGCGGCGCGTGCCGTCGAGCGAGAAGAGAATCTCACCGAGGCCGCTCGGTTTGAGGTCAGAGCTGACGCGTTGCAACCACTCCACGCATGTCGGTGTCTTCTGGCAGCATGGTGCGCTCGCGGGGCAGCAGAACCTTGGTGAGAAAGCCAAAGATCAGCCCTGCTCCGACCAGCCCAATGCCGAAGGCGAGCGCAAAGATCACGGGCACGACGGCGAACCTGTAGTGGGTCAGCAGATATCCTGCACCGCCAAACCAGCATAGGAATGCCATCGCCGTAAACATGTTGAACGGGGACATGCTGTTGCCGTGTGCGTGTGCCGCATGTGCATGGTGTCCGGCGTGGAGATGGCCGAGATGCAGATGGCCGAATCCGCCGGCGAACGAAAGCACGCTCAGCAGCAGGCCTACTCCGAAACAAATTAAGTAAAAGGATTCCCAGTTCATTTGAGGTTTCTCCTCGGCGAAGACTTCGATTTCTTCAGCAGCTTCGGCTGCGTTGGGTTTGTAACGATCGCTTTCGTGGGCAACGGCTGGTCGAGATCGGGGCGTAACACCTGCAAGAGACGCTCGGCGAGCGAGGGTGTCTCGAGGATCGATTCCAGCAGCAGCAGGCAGTTGCGCGACTCCGCATTGCGGGCAAGAGTGAGCAGTGCCTTGCAGAGTTTGGGATCGCGCCGGAACCGCTCCGCACCGCTTATGAGCCAGAGGTCGAGCTTGTCTTCAAGTGCGCGCGCATCCGAGAGTAGCTCGGCGTGATAGCCCTCGGGGTCATCGACCAGATATCCGGGGTGCACCTTGAAAAACCGCGCCAGCAACAGACGGGTGGTGTTGGTGAGATGAGGGCGCGTGCCGGATTCGATCTGCGAAAGATACGATTGCGAGATGCGTACGCCGGTCTCGGCCTCAATTGCTCGCATCAGTTCCTGTTGGGTCATGGCCCGGTTGAGGCCGCGCAGGGAGCCTTCGACTTCGCGCAGGTAGCGGACTTTATCGGCAAGTTTCATGTTGTGCGTCTTTCAAGTCGCATCGCAATCCGTGATAATCATATCGCATATTGCAATATTGTCAAGAGTGCGTGAGAATGATTGGCAGGGCGGCGAGCATTCGCGCCGAGCAGGAGCGATCCAAATGCATAGCAGTAACCTGTCTGAGACCGAAACGCTGGATCGAGTTCAGGCACCCGCCATCTCGTGCCACAGCCTGACGCGCAGCTTTGGCGACTTCACCGCCGTAGACGGCGTGAGCTTCAGCGTCGCGCCTGGGCAATTCTTTGGTTTTCTGGGGCCGAACGGAGCGGGGAAATCGACCACTATCAAGATGCTCACTGGCTTGCTGGAACCTACTGCCGGTGAAGTAGAAATTCTCGGGCAGAAATTCAGCGCGGAAGCGCTTGAGCTGAAGCGTCAGATTGGAGTAGTGCCGGAAGGTATGGCGTTGCTGGGCCGGCTTACCGCTCCGGAATATCTACACTTCGTTGGCCGGATGTATGGCCTTGACCGGGAGACGACGAATCTCAGGACGCAAGAGCTGCTTGAGTTTATGAACCTGGCGAATGAGCCAAAGAAGCTCATCACGGATTTCTCTCATGGCATGCAAAAGAAGCTGGCGCTGGCGGCGGCCGTGATTCATGGGCCGAAGGTCTTGTTCCTCGATGAGCCGTTTGAGGGCGTGGATGCGCTTGCCGCCGGTACGCTCAAGGCGATGCTGCAAGGGATGATTCAACGCGGCGCGACGATCTTTCTTACTTCGCACGTGCTCGAGATTGTCGAGCGCCTTTGCAGCCATGTCGCGATTATTCACAAGGGGCGGCTGGTAGCGAATGGGTCGCTTGAAGAGCTTCGCGCCGGGGTCGCGCTGCAATCCGTGGAGAGTCCGCGAGCGTCGCAAGAGAAGCTGACCCTCGAAGAGATCTTTCTGAACATCGTGGGCCAAGGGCAGGACGAAGCGATACCGGAGTTGTCATGGCTGGCGTAGGCTCGCAGTCACTCTTTGGGCCGCTGGCGCGGGCTCAATATGCCGCTGTGCTGGGAATGCGCTGGCGGATGCTGGTGAATTCGCTGCGCACGAAGGCGGGTAAATTTGAGCTGGGCGCGCGCATCTTCGCCACGGGATTTTTCGGGACGGTCTGCCTGGGCGTGGGAACGGGCTGTGGGTTTCTGGCCGCGCAGATTACTTCAGATCATCAGCTTTTCTATCTTCCAGTCTTGCTTTGGCCTGTCTTCCTCATGTGGCAGGTGGTTCCGGTCATGCTCTCGACCGCGCAGGAGAGCGTCGATTTCAATTTCTTATTGCGCTTTCCGCTGGGCTTTCGCACCTATTCGCTGCTCTATCTTTTCTTCGGACTCTTCGACCCGTCTTCGATTCTTGGCGGCATGTGCATGCTGGGAATCTGGACCGGCGTTATGGTGGCTAGTCCGCACCTTGTTATTTGGATTACTTCTGCGCTCCTTCTTTTCGCGTTCTTCAATCTCCTGCTTACGCGAATGATTTTCGCGTGGATCGAGCGCTGGCTTGCGCAGCGAAGGACGCGCGAGATTCTGGGGATTGTCATGCTTTGCGTGTTTCTTAGCTTTCAATTTCTGAATCCGGCGCTTCGTTCTCATTCGGGGCGTTCTGCTTCGATCAACCGTCCGGCGCTGCTGCACACTCTGAAGATCGTCCAGGCAGTGCAGATATTCCTTCCGCCCGGCCTTGCCGGTGACGCTGTGGCGATGGCGGCGAAGGGACGATATTTGGCCGGGTTCGGCTATCTGTGCGCAGTGGCACTCTACGCGACGGCTGCGGGGGCGCTGCTCGCGTTGCGTCTGCGGGCGGAGTTTCGAGGTGAGAGCCTGGGCGAGGCGCCTGTCCTAGCATTGGTGAAGCGCACGGCTCCTCGCGACAGTTCGCAAGCAAGCACGGAGCGGTTGCTTCCACGGCGACGAGGTTGGCTCGATGGGCCAGTGGGTGCGGTGCTCACCAAGGAGCTTCAATATCTCTCGCGCAGCGGCGTGATGCTCTTCGGGCTCATCACTCCCGTGGTACTGATTTTTGCGATGGGTGGCCCGGTTCGCGCGGATCGAGAGATGCCGATCCATTTTGTTTTTCCGATCGCCATTGCTTACGGTTTTCTTCCGCTGACTCGGCAGTTCTGTAACAGCCTGGGGACGGAAGGCGCGGGCATTCAGCTCTACTTTCTGTCGCCAACGGCGTTCCGCAGCGTGATGCTGGCCAAAAACCTTTTGCAGGCGGGTCTCTTCTGTCTGGAATTGGTTCTGGTGGCTACGATTGCTGTCTTCCGGTTCGGTGTTCCGCCGCCGACCCTGGCCATCGCGACTTTCTGCTGGGTGTTATTCGCGTTACCCGCGAATCTGGCTGCTGGGAATATCCTGTCGATTACGCTGGCGTATCGGATGACGCTCACGCGGCTCTCGCGCGAGCAGGGTTCGGTGGGCAACGGGCTGCTGAGCTTGTTGATCCAGCTGCTTATCTTTGTTGTCGGAATCGCGGTCTATCTGCCGTTGTCTTTGATCCACCACGCGATATTGGCTGGGCCGGTGCTCCTGTTGTTGGCTGCGGGCAGCCTAGCGATGTGGTTGCGGGGATTGGCGAAGGTCGATGGAATGGCGAACCGGCGGCGCGAGGCGCTGATGGCTACGTTAGTGAGGCCCGCCTGAGATGGAGGAGATCAGCCGTCCAAGACTGTGCGCGTCTCTCCAGGTCGAGGAATTCCGTGCGTGGTATTGGCTGAAAGAGGAACTCGTCGGCTTCTGCCGGCTGCGAGGACTGCCAACCTCCGGAAGCAAACGCGAACTGGAACAGCGCATTCATGTCCTCCTTAGCGGGGCGCACACCGCCGACCGCAGTCGTGCAAAGCGAAGGGCGGGCCGCATGCCGCGAACATTCACTATGGAGACGGTGATTGGAGAAGGATGGCGCTGTGGTCCGGCTTTGGGGGCTTTCTTCCGGCAGGTCGTGGGTAAGGGCTTCCGATTTAACGCCGATACTCGTGCGTTTATTCACAGCGGCGTGGGCAAGACGTTGGGCGATGCGGCGCTGTGTTATCAGAATAGTGTGCGCCCCGGACGAGCCAAGCCCGAGATCCCTGAGCAACTGGAATACAACCGGCATTTCCGGGAGTATTTTGAACAACATCCCGAGGCAACGCGGGAGGATGCAATCACTGCGTGGTGGGCAAAGCGGACGACGCGGAAGAAGTGAACGACCTCGGAGCTTACGCCGACTGAATTCCGACACGACCTGCCGCGTGAGCTACGGAAGCGCGAAGGCAACCAGCGAGTCCCCCAACTGCTCTTCGCTAATGCCCTGATGACCTCCAGCGGCAATCACCAGGTATTGCTTGCCGCCGCTTTGGTAGGTCATCGGGGTAGCACTTCCGCTCGCCGGTAGTTGGCCCTCCCATAGCAAAGCTCCGGTGATTACATCGAAGGCGCGGATGCGCAAGTCGGTGGTTCCGGCGATGATGACGAGGCCTCCGGCGGTGGTGATTGATCCGCCCAAGCTGACCGATCCGGGAGGGACGTCGTTGTGAGAACCTCCGAAATCCTTCATCGAGCCGATAGGGATCTGCCATTTGATTGTGCCTTTGGCCATGTCCACGGCGGTTAGTGTGCCCCACGGCGGAGGATTGCAGGGCAGATCAGATGGCGATTGAATAAAGCGTCGAAGCATGCCGTAGGGGGTGCCGCGTTGGGCTGCGTAGCTGCCGTCTTCCTTGTCGGAGTTGACCTTGTCACGGGGGATGAGCCGTATCCTCGCGGGCAGATTGTTGGTGTTGACGAAGAGCAGGTTGTCTTGGGGATCGAAGGAGTAGCCGCTCCAGTTCATACCGCCGAGATTGCCGGGGTATGCCAACGTGCCTTGAAGGCTTGGCGGCGTAAAGATGCCTTCGTTGCGGAGTTTGGCGATTTGGGCGCGGCAGAAGTCGCGGTCTGCCGGGAGTTGGCCCCCATGCATCGTCGGAGGTAAGCTTCTGAGCTGTCACGGGAGGAGGAGCGGTTGGAATCGGCTGGGTCGGTGACGCGACTTCTCCCGGTACGTCGCTGAGCGGAACGGGGCGCTCTTCGACGGGGAAGACTGGGACGCCGGTGTCGCGATTGAGCACGTAAAGGAACCCGGTCTTGTTTCCCTGGATGACTACGGGCACGGGCTTGCCGTCGTGTGGGATGGTTGCGAGCAACGTCGGCGAGGCGGAGTCGTAGTCCCAGAGGTCGTGGTGCACGAGTTGAAATCCCCAGTCGAGGACTCCGGTTTTGGCGTGGAGCGCCACTACGGAGTTGGCCCATTTGTCATCGCCTGGGCGCAGGCCGCCGTAGTAATCGGGGCTTGCGCTGCCGGTCGGTACAAAGACGAGATCGCGTTCGGCGTCGACGGCCATGACTGACCAGGCGTTGGCGGCTCCGGTGATCCATGTACGTTGCCCGGGCGCGGAGTTTTTGTCATCGGTGGGGCGATTGCGGGGGATTGGTTCCCAGCTCCACCGGAGCGCTCCGGTGCGCGCGTCGAAGGCGCGAACCGTTCCTAAAGGCATATCGACGCGGTTGTTGTCGTCGATGGCCGATCCGACGATGACGAGGTCGTCGATCGTGACCGGCGGCGAGGTCATGTGATACCAGCCTTGCGGGTGCTCGCCCAAACCCTTTAACTCGTATCCGGGAACATCGCGGAGATTGATCTCGCCGTTGCCGCCGAAGTCGGTGCAGGGTTTGCCGGTCGCTGAGTCGAGGGCGATCAGCCGGGCATCGAGGGTTGCCTCGAAGATCCTGCGCCGGCAGGGTTGATTCGAAGACTTCGAGGAATCGAGCCATGTAGTTACGCCGCGGTTGATGAGTCCGTCGCCGTACTCGAGGCTGCGGTCGATGTGAGGATCGAAGGCCCAGCGCTGCGTGCCGGTAGCTGGATCGAGCGCGATGACGCGGTTGAATGGGGTAGTGAGGTAGAGCGTGCCATCGACCAGTATTGGCGTGGTCTCGAATCCGCTGCGTCTGTATCCGTCGCTGCCATCGGCGATGTCTCCGGTATGGAAGACCCAGGCGACTTTGAGTTTGGCGACGGTGTCACGGTTGATCTGGGTCAGCGTGGAGTAGCGCATGCCCCCGGCATCGTTGCCGTAGTTTGGCCATTCGCCGTGTTCGGAAGTTTTGGGCTTGCAGGCAAGAGGCCAAAGCCAAGAGTGCCAGGAACAACGAGCACGAGCAAACGCCGCGAATCAATCGAGGATTCTTCATCGCTGTCGTTGAATACGCAGTCTCTGCTATTGGAGTTCCTGTTGGGGAAGATGATATTGGCGAGAATCTTCCGCCTCGATTTCTCGCGGGGGCTAAGTTTGGGGTCTTGACTCCGCAGCTATTGATCGCGGAGAGTCTTCATCGGGTCGAGGCTGGCGGCGCGGGTTGCTGGAATGGCGCTGGCGATGGCCGAGACCGTCAGCAATACTCCGGCGACGACGATGAAGGTGATAGGGTCGAGTGGTTTGATGCCGTAAAGCATGCTGCCCAGGAAACGTGTCAGCAGAGCGGAGACTCCGATGCCCAGCGCAACACCGATGAGTGCCAGAGCCATTCCGCGATTGAGGATCAGCTTTAAGACGTTGCCCCGTTGCGCCCCGAGCGCCATGCGGAGGCCGATCTCGTGAGTGCGTTGCACGACCATATAAGAGAGCACAGCGTAGAGTCCGATGGCGGCGAGCAGCAGTGCGATCGCGGCGAAGGCGGTGAGGAGTAGTGTTTGGAAGCGCGATTGCGCGGTGTTGAGAGCAAACAGATCATCGTAGGAGTGGACGTGGTAAATGGGCGCATCTTTGTCGAGCGAGCCGACGGCGGCGCGGACAGAGTTGACGTAGCTCGCTGGATCGCCAGCGACGCGCATGGCGTAGTAGGGTGACGTGATGTTCGTCGGCGCCCAGGGCAGATAGATTTCGGGCGCTGTCTCTTCACTCAGCCGGCTGCGCTTGACGTCGGCGATGACGGCGATGATCTCGTGCATGGCTTTCGGGTTATCGTCGCTCGTGAGATCAGGCTGGATGCGCTTGCCGATCGGATCCTGGCCGGGAAAGAATTTGCGCACGAAGGCCTCGTTGACCATGATCACCGGCCTTCCATGTACCTGGTTTTCGTCTTCGGTAAAAGTGCGCCCGCGAAGAATGTTAATTCCCATGGTTTGGAAGTACGAAGGCTCAATGATGCTGGCCTGTACTTCGGGCGAGTCACCCGGTGCGTGCGGACGGCCCTCGATGGAAAAGGTAATGCCGATGCCGCTCCCACTCAGTGGTAGCGGATAGACGGCGGTGGCGGACTGTACTCCGGGCAACGCCTTGAGCTTGTCTTGAATTCCGCGGTACAAGGCCAGCGATTCGGCGTCGGTCTTGTAGCGCTGAGGCGAGACGCCGACCCGGAAGGTGAGCATATGACGCGGGTTGAAGCCGGGGTCGACGGCGAGGAGATGGAGGAAGCTGCGAACCAGTAGCCCTGCGCCGACGAGCAAAACTAGTCCTAGCGCGGTCTCGCCGACCACCAATACCGAGTGCAAACGATTTTGCTGGCGACCACTGGTCGAGGTGCGAGTGCCGTCGCGTAGCGCCATAGCTGGGTCGAGCCGCGAAAGCTTGCGGGCGGGCAAGATGCCGAAGAGGATTCCGGTGAGCAGGGAAACGCCCAGAGAAAAGGCGAGTACGGTGCCGTCAATTGAGGCTTCGCCCATGCGCGGAATTCCGGGCGGAACGAGATGCAGCAGGCCTTTCAGCATGAGAAGGGCAAGGGCTACGCCAGCGACACCTCCCATGAAGGAAAGCAAGAGAGACTCGGTCAGCAACTGAAAGACGATCTCGCGGCGGCGCGCACCAAGCGCCGTCCGGACGGCGAGTTCCGACTGCCGGGACGAGCCTCGAGCCAGCAAAAGCCCCGCGACGTTGGCGCACGAGATGAGCAGCAAGGCGGCGACCGCGGCGAAGAGGATGCGCAGGGCGGGGCGGACGTCTCCGGTGATTGTCTCGGCCTCGGGAACCGCTCGGGCGCCGTGGTTGTTCAGGTCTTCATCTGGGTATTGCTTGGCGAGAGCAGCTTGAATCGTATTCATCTCGGCCTGCGCCTCGGTCATCGTCACACCGGGTTTGAGGCGGCCGATCGTCTCGAGTTGCATCCAGCCGCGCTGCTCCGTCGAGGGACTAGTGCCCTCGGCGTCGCGGGCAGGGGTGATCCAAAAGCTCGACCCTGGAGTTTCGACCGGAAAGTTGAAGGACTCCGGCATGACGCCGACCACGGTATAGTTCACATCGGAGAGCTTGATGGTTTGGCCGAGGATGGCGGGCGAAGCGTTGAAGTCCGAGACCCAGAACTCGTGGCTGATCACGACGCTATGGTTGCCCGCCTTCTCCTCGTCTTGGGTAAAGGCGCGGCCGAGCGCGGGCGAGATGCCGAGGACATGAAAGAAGTTCCAGGATACGGCGGTGCCGGTAATCATGCGGGCGCTTCCATTGGGACTAGCGGCGGCATTGGTGTCGTGGTAAGAGGCAAGCGACTCGAAGCTGTGATTTCTGGCGCGCCAATCGAAGAAGTCCGGATAGGAGACAGATTCGGGGAGGCCGACCGCGTTCGCTCCCGACCCGGCAGGGAAGTTCAGCACGCTCACGCTCGCGAGACGATCGGGTTCCGGAAATGGCAAGGGGCGCAGCACGACCGCATAGAAGATCGAGAAGATTGCGCTTGTCGCGCCAATCCCGATCGCGAGAGTGAGAATCGCGGTCATGGAAAAGCCGAGGTTACGGCGGAGTTGGCGAAGCGCGAAACGTAGGTTGCCGAGAAAATCTTGCATTGAAGCTCCAAAGATAGCGATTCCTCTTGGATGGAGCACGGTGGGGGCCAGTGCGGACATGAGCCAAAGCATTGAAAATAAAAGTACAATCTCGTTGAGAAAGTCTGGCGTGCGCGCCGGGCGTTCGCTTCCAGAACGTTGCTGTTCGATATCGGACGATCGCCGAGCCGCAAATCGAGGATTCGGCCTTCATTGGGGGGCTCCGGGATGGAACCGCCGTTGCGTGGTAACGGGCCCGGCCCACTTGCGGATCTATCAAAGTATTTTGACGGGGCGGTATTTTCAGCGGATAGACCGCAGCGGAAAGGCGCATACTAACGTCAAAGAGGTAGCAGGGTGAGGTGCGTCTCGTCCCTGTCGCTCTGTTCGAGGTGGATATGCGCGAGATTTCGGTGAAAGGTACGGGTAAGGCGATGCTGGCCGTGGCGTCCGGCTTGCTCTTCACTTCCGTCTACGGGGTGGCCCAGTCCTCTTCTGGAACAACTCAGACGGCCCCCGCCGCGCCGACCTCGAGTACCCAGCCTGCACCGGCTCCGACAACTCCGTCTGCGCCAGCGGCGACGACTCAGTCTGCGCCCGCGGCGAGTGCGCCCGCCCAGACAAACGCCCCCGCTGCTCCCGCGGACAAGTCTTCAGACAAATCTTCGGACAAGTCCTCGCTAGGGGCCTCTGCGCCTATTCCGGATGCCACCGGGCCGTTACCGCCGCCTACGGTCACGCCGGCCGCTCCGGCGGGCACGGCGCCGGCAGCGCCGGTCGGTGATGGAACCATGCCAGGGGTCAAGAAGGGAAGCGTCGAGGATGTGAATGCGGTTGGGAACCGCGACATCGGCGCCCGCGGCATAGGAAACTGGTATTCCGTCGAGAGTGAAATCAAGATGGGCAAGGGCTACTCGATGGAAGTCGAGAAGAGCACCAAGATGATTACCGACCCAGTGATCACTGAATACGTCAATCGGATCGGGCAGAACATCGTCAAGAATTCGGACTGCAAGGTGCCGTTCACGATCAAGGTGATCGACTCGGACGAAGTGAATGCGATGGCGCTGCCGGGCGGATTCTTCTATGTGAACTCCGGGCTGATTTTGGCCGCCGACGAAGAAGCGGAGCTGGCTGGAGTGATGGCCCACGAGACCGCGCACGTTTGCGCGCACCACGCCGCCCGTGAACAGACCCGGGCGAACTATGCGCAGATTGCCTCTACCGCCGCGATGATCGCCATCCCCGGCATGATCGGCTACGGAATCTACGAGGCTTCGGGCCTGGTGATCCCGCTTACTTTCCTGCAGTTTTCGCGAGATTTCGAAGCCCAAGCGGACTACCTCGGTGTGCAGTACATGTACCGGGCGGGCTACGATCCCCAGGCTTTCGTGACGTTCTTCGAGAAGATCCAGAATCTGGAGAAGCGCAAGCCGGGAATGGTGGCGAAGGCATTCTCCTCGCATCCGCAGACGCCGGACCGGATCGAGCATTCGCAGCAGGAGATTGCGCGCATTCTGCCGCCGCGCGATGAATATGTCGTGACGACGTCGGAGTTTGACGATGTGAAAGGGCGGCTGGCGAGGATTGAGAACAAGCGTCGCCTGACCGACAAGTCCAACGGCGCGAAGCCGACGCTGCGCAGGGCGAGCACGACGGTCGGCGATCCGAGCACCCAGGGCAGCAATCCGAACTCGTCCTCGACTACGACCACGACGACAACCACGGACGGGGACGATCAACCCACGCTGCATCGCCGCGACAACTGATGCCGAGGGGCAGGAAACCTCGCGAGGTCTGAGCTTTCTTTTGACCCGCGCATGTTCGATTCCCTGATCGGTTCGAACCAGTGGTCAACTTTGATCCTGTCGCGCCCGTGGCCCGAAACACTGACCAAACTCACGTATACTCTCGCCTATGAGCGGCATAGAAACCGAAGTTAAGTTCCGAGTCGAAGACGTGGCGAGACTGGAAGAGCGTCTGCGCGCAGCGGGATTTCAGCTGGAGACGCCTCGTACCTTCGAGCGAAATGTGCTGTATGACACTCCGGAGAGACGGCTGCGTCTCGACCGTCAGATTCTGCGTATTCGCCAGTACGGGGAGAAATGGGTGCTGACGCATAAGGCGATTCCCGCGGAGGGCGATACGGGAACCTATAAGCAGCGCGTTGAAACCGAGACTACCATCGGTGATGGCGAGACGGTTGCGACGATCTTTGCCTCGCTGGGATTTACTCCCGCATTCACCTACGAAAAATATCGGACCGAGTGGGCAGATGGGACGGGGCATTGCGTTATTGACGAGACGCCGCTGGGGATATTCGCGGAGCTGGAAGGCCCGGCGAGTTGGATTGATCGCACGGCAGCTGGGCTTGGGGTCGATTCCGACCGACATGACCAATCTCAGCTACGGACGGATGTTTGAGCTTTGGAAAGAGCAGAGCGGTAGCCCGGCAAACGACCTTACCTTCGAGGCTATTGGCGAACCTGTTGCCGCGTTCACAGCGTGACGCATTAAGGCGCTGCGGTTGCCGAGGCATTGGCGGGTGCGCTCGTCGAGGGGTAGAGAATCGCGGCTCCGGCTTTCGCCTGCCCGAGCACCTGGCCGGGCATGATTCCAAGCATCAACGTGGCGGTTACGGTAAGCAGCAAGGCAATCAAGAGCGGCATGCGGACGGCAGCGAGCGGCTCCGGAGATGCAGTCTCGCTTGGCTTCGTGTAGGCCGACGTGATGAGGCGCAGGTAGTAGAAGGCGCCGACGCCGCTGTTGAAGAGTCCGAGAATGGCGAGCCAGACGAGCCCGGAATGCAGGGCGGCGGCGAAGACATAGAACTTGCCGAAGAAGCCGCCGGTGAAGGGTATCCCAATCAGAGAAATCAGGAAGAAAGCCAGCACCGCGCCGAGCAGTGGCGAACGGTAGGCGACTCCGCGGTAGTCGGTGATGGAGGCCAGTTTTTCTTCGCGTCCGCCGATGTGGCTGACGACGGCAAAGACGCCGACGTTCATGGCGGCGTAGGAGGCGGTGTAGAAGCTAGCCGCGGCGATGCCGTCGGCGGAGAGCGCGGCAAAGGCAACGAGCAGGTAACCGGCGTGGGCGATCGAGGAGTAGGCCAGCATCCGTTTCACGTTCTGCTGGCGGAGAGCGCCGAGGTTGCCGATGGTCATCGACAGTGCCGCCATGATCCAGATGAGCGGCACCCAGTTCGCGTGATAGGCGGGGAAGGCGCTGTAGAGAATGCGCAGCAGGACAGCGAACGCAGCCGCTTTGGGCGCGGTCGACATCAGACCGACGATCGCCGGGGGTGCGCCCTCGTAAACGTCGGGCGTCCAAACCTGGAAGGGTGCGGCTGAGACCTTGAAGCCGAGACCGATCAAGATCATGGCCAGCCCGACCATCGCGAAGATCGGGGTTTGGCTCTGCGGCAAGAGCGCGGCCAGGGCGGGAATGTTGGTCGTTCCGGTAGCGCCGAAGATGAGCGCGACTCCGTAAAGGAAGAAGGCGGTGGCGAAGGAGCCGAGCAGGAAATACTTGAGCGCGGCTTCGGGCCCTTTCGCGTCGCGCTTGCGCAGGCCGGCCATGATGTAGGTGGAGATGGAGGAGATTTCGAGGCCGATAAAGACCAGCAGCAATTCGGCGGCCGAGGTCATGAATAACATGCCGGCGGCGCCGAAGGCGACCAGCGCGAAGAACTCACCCTGGTTGTCGGCCGCGCCTTGCATCGTGTCGAGCGAGACGAGCAGGGTGACCAGAATGATTCCGCAGATCAGAACGTGAAAGAAGGCGCTGAAGGCGTCGGTTTGGACGAGGCCACTGTAGGCCGTGCCGGGAGCAAGCGTCAACTGCTGAAGGCTGGCGTAGAGCGCGGCCAGCACGCCGACGATCGCGAGCCATCCGAGCGGTTTGCGGCTTGCGGGGCGCGGGAGCGTCGCCTCGATCAACATGACCACGACACCGGTCACGGTGAGGATGACCTCGGGAAGGATGCGGAGGAAACTTTGAGTCAGGTTCATTGTTTTTCCGCCGCGACAACAGTTGATGCCGATGGCGCCGTTTGCGCGGACATCGCAGGAGCCTGGGCCGCCGAAGACGCAGCGCCAGTGATCGTGTCTACCAGCGCGCTGACGGTCGGGTCAATCGCGTGAATCCAGAATGGCGAAGCGACGCCCATGAGGAACATCAGGACCGCAGCCGGCCAGAGAGCGATCGCTTCGTGAAAGAGCAGGTCAGGTGCGGCCTTTGCCGCTGACCAGTGAGGAGATCGGTCCGTAGAAGATGCGCTGCACCAGCCACAACATGTAAGCGGCGCTCAGGATGACACCGACGGTGGCTGCGGCTGCCCATCCGGCATGGACGCCGAAGCTGCTGCTCAGGATGAGGAACTCGCCAACGAAGCCGTTCAGAATTGGCAGGCCGATGAGCGAGAGGGAAGTGATGACGAAGAGCGTGGCGTAGCGTGGCATCTTCGCGGCAAGTCCGCCGTAGGAGGCGATGTCGTAGGTCCCAAAACGCTCGTAGAGGAAGCCGAACAAGACGAGCAGGGCGCTGCCGCTGATCTCATGGCTCAGGATTTGATAAACCGAACCGTCGACTCCGGCGATGACGAAGCTGAAGATGCCGAGGGTGCAGAAGCTCAGTCCGCTCATCGTGGCGTAAGCGGCGAGGCGCTTCATGTCTTTCTGGACGAGCGCCACCAGGGCGCCGTAAAGAAGTCCGATGACGGCGAGGCCGATCATCCAGGGCGCGACCTGTTTTGCCTGGGCGGGGAAGAGGCCCAGGTTGAAGCGCAGGATCGAATAGAGGCCGAGTTTGCCGGCGACGACCATGGCGAATGCGGTCGGGGCTTCGCTGATGACATCGCCGAGCCATCCATGAAGCGGAAAGACAGGGACTTTGACGGCGAAGGCGACGAGAAAGGCGAGAGCTGCCCAGAAGAGCGCCTGCGAGGTGACGCCGAGCGTTCCCGATGCAAGAGCCTGGCGGACAACGACGTAGTCGAAGCTGCCTGTTTGGGCGTAGAGCCAGAGAATCGCGACGAGGAAGAGCGCCGAGGGCACAAAGGTGTAGAGGAAGAATTTGATCGCCGCCTGCGCTCCGCGATCGCGACCGAACATGGCGATGGCGATGGCCATCGGCACGAGCGAAAGCTCCCAGAAAGCGTAGTAGAGGAACATGTCCAGCGAGACGAAGACCCCGATCATCGCCGTCCACTGCAGCAGGAGGAGGAAATAAAACTCCTTGGTGCGTGTCGTAACGGCCTTCCACGAGGCGAGCATGGCCAGCGGTCCGAGGAAAGCGGTCAGCACGACCAGCCATACTGAGATGCCATCGACGCCCATGTGGTAGTGGATGTTGGGGCTGGCGATCCAGGGATTGTTCACTTCAAATTGAAAGCCCGCTTGCCCAGGGACGAAGTGAGCGGGCAGATGCAGCGCAAGGCCAAGGGTCGCGAGTAGAACCAACAGCGTGAACCACTGGATCACCTTTCCCGTGCGTGGCAACAGGGCCACGACGACCGCGCCAGCGGCGGGGAAGCAGGGTGATGGCCGTCAATATCCAAGCATTCTGCACAGGTTCGTTCCCAAGTCTCTTGTTCGGTGTTTAGTGAGCCATCCAATGAGTGCCGAAGCCAAAGTACATCAATGCGATGATTGCGGCCGCTCCACCGGCGAGCCAGCCGGCGTAGGAGCGGATATTTCCCGACTGCAAGCGGCGGACGATCGCACCCAATCCCATCGCACCGCCTGCGGCGGCGTAGGCTGATCCGTCGACGAGACCGCGGTCCACCGTCCACCACAGACCGATGCGGGCAAAGGCGTTCAACGGACGGACGATCACGGCGTTATAGAGTTCATCAATCCAGTACTTGTGGAGTACGAGGTTATAAATCGCACTGAACTGCGTGGCAAGTTTGCCGGGCAATTCTCGTTTGCTGAAATACATGACGTGAGCAGCAAACCATCCCGCGGCGACGGCGAGAATCGAGATGCCCATCAACACGACCTCGGTGGTGCTGCTTGCTTCGTGAGCCGGGATTGTTCCCGCGGCGCTGACGACCGGATCGAGGAAGTGTTCCAAGTGATTGCTTCCGCCAAGGACGCTGGGCCAGCCAATCCACCCGCCGACGACTGAGAGAACGGCAAGCACCGCGAGCGGGAAGAGCATCATGCCGCCGCTGTCGTGGATTCCGTGCTTGAGGTGCACTCCGGACATCGAAACGTCGGCGTCGTGCGGACGTTCGACGGCACGACGTTCGCCAAAGAAGGTCATGTACCAGAGGCGGAACATATAGAACGCCGTCAGCCCGGCGGTGACGCAGTCCAACGAACCAGAGCAGCGGGCCGAGACCGGGTGCGAAGAAAGCCTTGGAGAGGATCTCGTCTTTACTCACAAATCCGGCGAATGGCGGAATTCCGGAGATGGCGACGACGCCGGCAGTCATGCACCAGAAGGTAATGGGAATTTTCTTCCGAAGGCCGCCCATGACGCGCATGTCCTGTTCGCCGTCAAGAGCGTGAATCACTGAGCCAGCGGAGAGGAAGAGCAGCGCCTTGAAGAAAGCGTGGGTAAGGAGATGGAAGATGCCGGCGGAATAGGCCATGACTCCGCAGGCTAAGAACATGTAGCCGAGCTGCGAGATCGTGGAGTAGGCGAGGACGCGCTTAATGTCGGTCTGCACCATGCCCATGGTTGCGGCGAAGATGCACGTGGCTGCGCCAATGATTCCGACGACCGAGAGCGCCAATGGCGAGCGGTCAAAGATCGCGTGACAGCGTGCGGTCATGTAGACGCCAGCCGTGACCATGGTCGCCGCATGAATGAGGGCGGAGACCGGCGTTGGGCCTTCCATTGCATCGGGGAGCCAGATATAAAGCGGAATCTGTGCGGATTTACCGGTTGCGCCGAGGACGAGAAATAGCGCGATGGCAGTGAGAAATCCGCCTTGGTACTCAGGATGCGCGGCAATTTGGGCGAATACCGGCTGGAAGCTCAGCGTGCCGAAGTGGGCGAAGGTGAGAAACATGGCCAGCAGGAAGCCGAAGTCGCCAATCCGGTTGACGACGAAGGCTTTCTTGCCGGCATTCGCGGCTGAGGTCTTGGTGAAGTAAAAGCCGATCAGCAAGTAAGACGCGAGGCCGACACCTTCCCATCCGACGAAGAGGAGGAGGAAATTCTCCGACAGGACCAGCGTCAGCATGAAGAACATGAAGAGATTCAGGTAGGCAAAGAACCGCCAGAAACCCTCTTCATGGGCCATGTAGCCGATGGAATAGATGTGAATCAGGAAGCCGACGCCGGTGACGATGAGCAGCATTACCAGCGTAAGTTGGTCGAGCGAGAAAGCAAAGTCGGCGCGAAAGGCTCCGGCCTGGATCCACGGAGCGAAGCGTTCGGTGTAAGGAATGGTGAGGCTGGAGAAATGAGCGGCGGCGTTGAGGGCCAGAAGGAACGAACCGCCGGTGGACATCAGGGCGATCAGCGAGACGATCGGATTGGGGAACCGACGGCCAAGGAGCCCGTTCGCGAGGAAACCGGCGAAGGGCAGTAGCGGAATCAGCCAGAGGTGCAGGTCGGGGGTGCCGGTCATAGTTTCATCAGGTCGACCGAGTCGACGTTCAGGGTGTTCCGTGTGCGGAAGACGGCGATGATAATGGCCAGGCCGACAGCGGCTTCGGCGGCGGCGACGACCATGACGAAAAAGACGAAGATTTGTCCGCTAAGCTGGTGCCACTGATGAGCGAAGGCCACGAAGGTCAGGTTGACCGCGTTCAGCATCAACTCGATCGACATAAAGACGGTGATGATGTTGCGCTTGATTAAGAAACGCGCCGACGCCGATCGAGAAGAGGATGGCGCTGAGCACGAGATAATAGGCGATCGGAACGCTCATGCTAGTTCTCCCTCCGCGCCAGCGCGACCGCGCCAAGAATCGCAACCAGAATGAGTACCGACGTGACCTCGAAAGGTAGCAGAAGATCGCGGAAGAGCACCTCGCTCAGGTCGGAGACCGTGACCAGATAGTCGCCGATGCGTGCGTTGCTCAGGTGGCTTTTCTGCGAGAGGAAGACAAACGACAGCAGACAAACCAGCACAGTAACGCCGGGGATGCCGACGAAGTAGGCTGCCTTACTGCCGTGGGTGCGTTGTTCCTCGCCGGCATTGAGCAACATGATCACGAAGGTGAAGAGCACCATGATTGCGCCGGAGTAGACGATGACCTGCGCGGCGGCGAGGAACTCCGCGCCCAGGAGCAGGTAAAGCACCGCCAGCGAACTCATCACCACAATCAGCGACAGCGCGCTGTTGATGGGGTGGCTCTGGCGGACGAGGTTTAAGGCCCCCGCCACACAGATACCGCCGAAGATGAAGAAGAGGAGTAGGTACATGCTTCCGTTCGCTCGTCCAAACCGCTCAAAAGGACCACAGGGTTTTCGATTTGGTTCACAACCCGAAAGGCGATTGTAAACCAAATCGAATCAAGAACCGCGCAGCGCCAGCCAGAGACTGGTGGCGACGATATTGGCGATGGCGAGGGGCATCAGGAACTTCCATCCAAAGCCCATCAACTGGTCGTAACGGAAGCGTGGCAATGTGCCGCGCACCCAGATATAGAGGAAGAGGAAGCAAAAAACCTTAAAGGCAAACCAGAAGACGGGGATGATCGCCGCGACGATCGGGCCGCCGATCGAAGGCAGTAGGTTGCCGAAGGGGCTTGTCCAGCCGCCAAAGAAGAGCAGCGTGGCGACGCAGCTAACGGTAATCATGTTGGCGTACTCGGCCATGAAAAACATGGCGAACTTCATCGCGCTGTATTCGGTGTGATACCCGGCGACCAGTTCGCTTTCTGCTTCGGTGAGGTCAAACGGGCTGCGGCTGGTCTCGGCAAACGCGGCAATGATGTAGATAAAGAACGCTACGATTTGAAAGCCGCCGAAGATGTTCCAGGAGAAGAAGCCGTGGGTGGCCTGCAAATCGACAATTTCGCGCAGGCTCACCGAGCCAGTGCGCAACACCACGCCAATCAGGGACAGGCCGAGGGCAAGCTCGTAGCTGATCACCTGGGCACTGGCGCGCAGAGCTCCCAACAACGCGATATTTGTTATTCGACGACCAGCCGGAAAGTGCGCTCCCGTAGACGCCAACTGAAGTGATGGCGAGGATGATCATGAGGCCGATGTTGACGTCGGCGACCTGGAAAAGCTGCACGCCCTTGAAATGGAGGTTGGGGCCGAAAGGCACCACCGAAATCGAGAGCAGCGCGCAGACCAGGGAAATAATCGGCGCGGCGATGTAAAGCGGGCGATAAACGCCGTCAGGGATTATGTCTTCTTTGAGGAAAAGTTTGGCGCCGTCAGCGAGCGGCTGGAGCAGGCCAAAGGGGCCCACACGGCTGGGTCCCCAGCGATTCTGGATGCGCCCGACTACCTTGCGCTCGAGGAGCACGGTGTAGGCGACGCACACCAACAGAACTACGACCACCACCAGGACTTTCACAATGGTGAGGACGACAAATAAAAGAATTTCCACGCGCTACCAAGCCTTCCAAAAAAATCTTAGTCTGCCGCTGTTGCCGCGGGTTCGGTCGTTTGCGTCTCCATCACCGAATGGAGCATCTTGCTATAGCGCCCAAGGGTTCCGGACGTGAATAGTGTATCTCGCGCCGGGAAAACTAGATCACGCGCGAGTGCCGGTTGCGGGCGATGCGGTTTCGATTTGGACCAGAGACGTCTCGACATGGGTTGCGTTGCCGGCCAAGAGCTCCAGGCGAGAGGTCGCATAGCCGGGGACCAGGCGTTGGATCTCATCGAGAATCGCAAATGGATCGAAGGGGCTGACCTTGATTTCGAGGTGATTGGCGGCGAGCCAGACCGCGTGACGGTCGGCCTCGCCGGATTGCGCACCGCGGGATTCGCCCATATCGGCGCGAACGCCGGTGCCGAAAGGTACCAGCGAGCGGGGATTCACGCCCGCACGGTCGGCGAGACGCACGATCAGTTCAAAATCGGTGCGGACGCCGGCTCGATCGGCGGCTTTCTTGACGAGCTGGAGGTCGCCGTAGGTGTTGGTGACCGTCCCGGACTTCTCATAAAGATTGGCGACCGGCAGGACGACATCGGCGAGAATGGCGGTTTCGGTCAGGAACATGTCCTGGACGACGATGAAGGTGTTGGTGAGCGTCTTCGGATCGATGCCGTAGCGAGAGACGGGGTTGGAGCCGACGACGTAGAGTGCGCCGAGCTCGCCGCGTCCTGCGGCGTCGAACATCTCGACCAGATCCAGACCGGGCTTGGTGGGTAGGGAAGCGCCGTATTCCTCGGCAAAGGCTCCGGGAGAGGCAACCGGCAGATATCCAGGAAGCCGGTCGGGGAGCAGGCCCATGTCGGCCGCGCCGCGCGAGTTCGCATAGTCGCCGAGGCAGGCGAACTTCACGCCGGGGAAGGCAGAGCCAAAGGCAACCAGCGACTCGATATCGCGCCCGCGAAGTTCGGAGCCGAAAATGATGACCAGCTCTTTTTCTGCAAGGAGGGCCTCGCGGAAAGCCTTGTTCGCGTCGTCTGCGCTCAAGGCTGCGTCGTCGCCGGCGAGGAAACCGATCGCGGAAGCGTAACCGTCATGCGGGACGGGCAGGAAAGCTTTCGCCTGACGATGCAGCTTGATCTGTTCGTGATTGACGATGTAAATCCGTGCGCGGTTGTGGCGGACGTTGGTGCGCAGGCTCCAGGCCAGCATCGGGTGCTGCTCGGTGGGGTCGTTGCCGATGAGGAGCACCGCTGGGGCAGCGCCGATGTCGGCGAGTGACGCGGTGAGGCCGGGTTTGCCTTTGAGCGCGGTTGCGAAGGCTGCGTAGTCGGCGGTGCGGTGGTGGTCGATGTTGTTGGTGCCAAGCACGGTGCGCGCGAACTTCTGCAGCAGGTAGGTCTCTTCGTTGGTGGTGCGGTTGGAGCCGATGACGCCGATGGCCTGGCCGCCGCGGGTGTCGCGAACTTCGCGCAGCTTCTTGCCGGCGTAGTCGAGCGCCGCCTCCCAGCTGACCTCGGCAAGCTTGCCGTCGGGCTGGCGAACGAGCGGCTTGGTCAGCCGTTCGGTGTGGTTGGCAAAGTCGAAGGCATAGCGGCCCTTGATGCAGAGGAAATCGCCGTTGATGCCGCTCTTGTCGCGGTTGTCGCCGCGAACGATCTCCATGCCTTCGTCGGCGCGGCGCACGCCGAGGGTGGTCTTGCAGCCGTCGCCGCAGTGGGTGCAGACGGTGGCGATGTGGTTCATCTCCCACGGGCGGGTCTTGTAGCGATAGGTGCCGGAGGTGAGCGCGCCGACCGGGCAGATGTCGATGCACATGCCGCACTCTTCGCAGTCGAGATGGTCGCCGCCGTTGGGCGCGATCACGCTGGTGACGCCGCGGTTCTGCACGCCGAGCGCCCAGACGTCCATGCCTTCGCCGCATACGCGGACGCAGCGATAGCAGAGGATGCAGCGGGGCCGGTCGAAGAAGACTACGGGCGACCACTGCTGCTCTTCGCGGTGCTGCTTGACCTCGGTGTAGAAGCTGATCAGCCGCGCCGTACTTGAAGGTCATGTCCTGGAGTTCGCATTCGCCGCCGGCATCGCAGACCGGGCAGTCGAGCGGATGGTTGCCGAGCAAGATTTCGACCGTCGACTTGCGCGCCTGTACGACTTCCTCGGTTTCGGTGAAGAAGACCTGGCCTTCGGCGACGGGCGTGGTGCAAGCGGTCTGCAGCTTGGGCACTTTTTCCTGGCGGACTACGCACATCCGGCAGGCGCCGCACAGCGAGAGGCCGGGATAGTAGCAAAACGCGGGAATCTCGATGCCCGCGGTCTTGCAGGCCTCGATGAGCAGGGTTCCCGCCGGTGCGGTGAGCTTTTTGCCGTCTACTGTGAAACTTACGTCAGGCATGAAATGTTTCCTCTAGCTTGCAGCGGCGAGTTCACGAGCTTCCTTCATGGCTGGTATTTCGACCTCCAGCCACTCTGACGACGCAATGTGCTACGTCATTCTCAGGCGGTATCGATTCCGCGAAGTCATATGCGGTTGTGGTCGGTTCGGGAATGGATTCGCCGTCATCCACCAGCATTTCCAGATGAAACCGTAATCCCTCCGACATTAAGCGCCGGGTCTCATCGAGAGTCTCGCCGAGCGACGCGCATCCCGGAAGATCAGGCGCGAAAGCGCCATAGTTCGCTGTAGCCTTTTCATAGACTACGAGGTAGCGTCTCGTTCATTTCAGACCTGCCTGCTTCAGGATACTAGTCAGCGTCTTTGGTGGCACATCTTCTCCAGGCTTTCCCGGCGATCAGTCACTTTGCCGGACTTCACGGAATGCTTGTCAGTGATGGTGACTGCCTCGAACTGAATCCAGCGCTCCAACCGTCCTCTTCGATTCTGCGAAGCAGATCACGAAATTTCAAGCCGTGAACCAATTCACCGATCGGTCGCTTCGCATACGGGCAAGGCTTGCCGTTCAGGTGGTCTTCAAACTCCTGGCGAAATTTCTCGACAAACCCGATCGTCGGCATTGCTGCTGCGTCGCCGAGCGGGCAGAAGGTTCGTCCGAGCATGTTTTTCGGCGAGGTAGGCGATGTTGTCGATGTCCTTCGCGACGCCGCCACCGGCGTGGAAGCGGGTGAGCGTCTTCTTGAGCCAGTCTGTGCCTTCGCGGCAGGGGATACACCAGCCGCAGCTCTCGTGCTGGTAGAACTTGATGGTGCGCAGCGCGAACTCGACCATGCAGACGGTTTCGTCGATCACCACCACGCCAGCGGAGCCCAGCATGCTGCCTGCCTTTGCCGAGCTGGTCGAAATCCATGCCGATGTCGATCTCGTCGGCACGCAGGACCGGGCAGTGACGATCCGCCGGGAACGACGGCCTTGAGCTTTTTGCCGCCTTGAATGCCGCCGGCGACGTCATAGATCATCTTCTTGAGGTTGTAGCCCATGGGCAGCTCGTAGACGCCTGGCCGCTCGACGTGACCGGAGATGCCGAAGAGCCGTGTTCCGCCGTTGCGTTCGGTGCCGAGCTTGGCATACTCGGCCGCGCCGATGCGGAAGATGTGCGGCACCGCAGCGATGGTCTCCGCGTTATTGATGACGGTCGGGCCGCCGTAGAGGCCGACGACAGCGGGAAACGGAGGCTTGATGCGCGGGATGCCGCGCTTGCCTTCGAGCGACTCCATCAGCGCCGACTCTTCACCGACCTCATACGCGCCAGCTCCGGTGTGCTGAGATCGCGTCGAAGTCGAAATCCGGTGCCCATGATGTTCTTGCCGAGGTAGCCCTTGGCGTAGGCGTCGGCGATGGCCTTTTCCATGATCTCGAGCAGGTAGCGATACTCGCCGCGCAGGTAAATGAACCCGCGCTTGGCGCCGATGGCAAGACCGGCAATGATCGTCCCCTCGATGATCGCGTGAGGGTCGTGCAGGAAGATCATGTGGTCTTTGCAGGTGCCGGGTTCGCTCTCGTCGCCATTGACCAGCACATACTTCGGATGCGGGTTCTGCTTCGGCACAAACGACCACTTTAATCCGGTGGGAAAGCCCGCACCGCCGCGGCCGCGCAGCCCCGAGGCCTTCATCTCATTGATGACCCACTCCGGGCCTTGCTCAATACATTTCTTTAGCGATTGATAGCCACCGAGCTCGACATATTTGTCGATATTGGCTGCGCCCTGGCCGAAGCGGAAGGAGAGCAGTTTTACTTCGTCGGGATGGGAGACGAGCACTGGCATCGGTTAGCTCCCTTTCTTGTCTGCAGCGGCTTTGGCGGCGTAGCCGTCGAGCACCTTGTCCATGGTTTCGGCGGTCAGGTTTTCGTGGAAGTCGTAGTTGACCTGAACGGCCGGGGCCCAGCAGCAGGCTCCGATGCACTCGACTTCTTCTAACGAGAAGAGGCCGTCGGAGGTCGTTTCTTTATGGCCGATGCCGAGGCGCTGGCTGCAATGGGCGAGAAGTTCGTTGCCGCCGCGCAGCATGCAGCTGATGTTGGTGCAGACCTGAACGTGGTATTTGCCGTGCGGCTTGACGTGCAGCAAAGAGTAGTAGCTGATGACGTTGCGGACATCCAGTTCGGTTAACTGGACGCGTTCGGCAATCTCGGCGATTACGTCGTCGGAGAGGCAGCCGATCTCATCCTGCGCGTAAAGCAGCATAGGGACAAGCGCCGAACGCCGCCACGGATAGGCGGTCACCAGCTTGTCGAATCGAGCGGCGAGTTCGGGGGAGAAGATAGTTGTGGTCGTGCTCATGCAGGTACCTCGACTAATGTTTCGTCTGGGGTGGCCGCCTTGGTCAGCGAGGAGATCAGCTCAATCGCGGCGTGGTCCATATCGATCTCCGTTCCGTCGAGCACAACGGATCCATCGTGATTCAGATCGAACGTGCCCCGATCCTGACCCTCCCGTCCGACGACCGACCAAGTCCCTTTGCCGACAGCGGGAAAGTAAGCGACGGCGAGGGTCGTCGAAGCGGCGACAATGTTCAAAGAATTCGCGCTCAATTCGAGGACACCATGCTCAAGGCCGTGTATGCTTGCCGCCGCCGCATAGGACTTCAGCAGGACAACGAAGGAGTGCCAGAGTTCGGCACGGATGTCCGGTTTGAGAGCCGATTTCAGTGTCATCGGTCGATCTCCCCAAGCACGATATCGATCGATCCGATGACGGCAACGACATCGGCGATCAAGCGGCCTTCGCACATGGTTTGCAGCGCCTGCAAGGTCGCGAAGGATGGGTTTCGCATGTGCACCCGGTACGGCTTGGCCGTGCCGTCGGAGACGACGTAGTAGCCCATCTCGCCGCGCGGCGATTCGATCGCCTGGTAGACCTCGCCGGCCGGTACCGTGAAGCCTTCGGTGACGATCTTGAAGTGGTAGATGAGCGACTTCCATCTGGGTCTTCATCTTCTCGCGGTCGGGCAGGACGACTTTGGGAGCATCGGCCTTGATTGGGCCTTCGGGCATGCCGTCGAGCGCCTGCTGGCAGATTTTTATCGACTCGCGCATCTCTTCAAGGCGAATGACGTAGCGCGCCCAGACATCGCAGTCGTTCGAGATCGGCACTTTGAACTGGAACTTCTCGTAGCTCGAATACGGCATGTCGCGGCGCAGGTCGAAGTCGACGCCGCTGGCCCGCAGCGGCGGCCCGGTCACGCCGAGAGCGATGGCGTCAGCCGCGCTGAGGTGGCCGACGCCCTTGAGGCGGCTGACCCAGATCGGATTGCCGGTGAGCAGGTTCTGATATTCGTCGATCTTCTCGGGAAGGATCTTGATGAGCGCCTGTACGCGATCGAAGAAGTCAAATGGCGGTTCGAGCGCGAGGCCGCCGATGCGGAAGTACGAGGTCATCATCCGCTGGCCGGAGACGTGCTCGAAGATGCGCAGAATCTCTTCGCGCTCGCGGAAGGTGTAGAGGAAGACGGTGAGCGCGCCGATGTCCATCGCGTGCGTGCCGAGCCAGACGAGGTGCGAGTTCAGGCGGGTGAGTTCGTTGAGCAGGACGCGCATCCATTGCGCGCGCTCGGGAATTTCGAGTTCGAGCAGCTTCTCGACGGCCAGGCAATAGCAGAGATTGTTGGTCATCGGGCAGAGGTAGTCGATGCGGTCGGTCAGCGGAACTACCTGCTGGTAGAACTTGGCCTCGCAGGTCTTTTCAATGCCGGTGTGCAGATAGCCGATGTCGGGCACGACCTTGAGCACGGTCTCGCCGTCGATCTCGATCACCAGGCGCAGAACGCCGTGGGTCGACGGGTGCTGCGGGCCCATGTTCAGGACCATCGTGGTATCGCCAGAGCCTTCGACGATGTGGGGTTCGAGCAGGGAGCCGGTCGAGACGAATTCGGTCATCAGCGGTAGCCCTCCACCGGATAGTCTTTGCGCAGCGGGTGGCCTTCCCACTCGTCGGGCATCATGATGCGGCGCAGATTGGGGTGCCCGGCAAAGCGAACGCCGAAGAGATCGAAGACCTCGCGCTCGTAAAAGTTTGCCGAGGGCCAGACAGGGGTAATGCTATCGATGACTGGATCGTCGCCGGAGACAAATGCCCGCAGCCGGACGCGCTGCTTCATCGCATGCGAAAGAATGTGATAGCTGATCTGGAAGCGCGGTTCGCTTGGGTACCAGTCGACCGCCGTCACGTCTTCAAGGAAGTTGTAGCCTGCGGTCTGAATGATCTTCGCCGCCTGGCGAATGTCGTCAGGCGCGATGGTGAAGGTGAGTTCGTTTCGATCCCAGATCGCGTCGACGACCGCCTCGCGCTTCCAGGCTAAAAGGGAAGCGACGGCCGGATTTGCGGCGTGGTCGGTGAAGACAGCTTCTTTATTTGAAGCAGCCATGATTTAGAGGTCCGCCTTGTCTGCAGACCAATCCAGGACGCCTTTTTTCCAAATGTAGAAGAGGCCGACGACGACGAAGCCGAGGTAGACGATCATTTCCCAGAAGCCAAAGAATCGCCCAACGCCCAGCGACGGCAGCCTGCGGTAGATGACCGCCCACGGGAGGATGAAAACAGCTTCTACGTCGAAAAGGATGAACAACATGGCGACCATGTAAAACTTGACGGAGAAGCGTTGGCGAGCGTCGCCAAGTACGGGGATGCCGCATTCGTAGGCTTCTTGTTTGGCCTTGTTCTTGCGGTGCCGCCCGATGAACCAGGATCCCGTGACCATGCTGCAACCCATGCCCACCACGATCAGGCCCTGGATGAGGAGCGGTACGTAATTCCAGAAGTAGTTTTGCGATTGCATCTTGGCCCCTGATGACGAGTGAAACGTTGATCGATCGCTGAGACTGAACCCTGTCTCCGACTGTAAGTTTAAGCCTGTCTTGAGTCAAGCTGGATTCGGGTCCCTTGGACGTATCAACAACCCGATGAACGGTTTTTCATCCGGGACCCAGCTGTCGGCATTAAGCGTATCGCAGGAAAGCGGTTACCAAGCGTGGCTAGATGCCTAGCTTCCTGATTCGCTCTTCGAGTTGATGGGTGATCTCTGCGGGTTCACTGGCCGGGTTCAGGACGAAGACGGTTCCGAGTTGAACGCTCAGTTTCCCGGAACGGAACCAGCCCGACTTTTCTTTCTTAAGTTGTCCAAGGCCCTTAAGCGCTACGGGCAGTATGGGAACCTGGGATTGTGCTGCCAGCAGGCCGATGCCCGCGCGGAAGGGGTGAAGTTGGCCATCGTCTGACCGGTGGCCCTCGGGAAAGATGAGAACGGAATAGCCGCGGTCCATCGCTTCGCCGGCGTGGGCAAAGCTGCGGCGGAAGCCGCTCGATCGCGGCAGGGGAAAGACATTGAAGAGGGCGGTGATTGTCAGGTAGGCGAGCGGGCCGAGGACTCGCAGGGAAAACTCCCGTTGGGGGCGGGCTTTGCGGAAATCGAGTAGCATTTCCCCCGACATGGCGATGGCCACGCGACGGCGCAGCGTTGGCGGGAGCGCATAGAGAATTAGCGCGGGATCATAGGAAGTCACGTGGTTGGCGATGATGAGGAGGGGCCCGTCCGGCAGACCCTTCGACGCCGTGGCTGGTTCAAAGAGAACGCGCGGTGCGCCGAGTAGCCAAACTAGGGGTCGCATGACTGCTTCGATGAAGGCGATCCTCAGCAACCGCACTGGCGCCGACCACGGCCAACGAGGGTAGATGTGTTCGCCCTGCGGAGTTGTTTGGGTGCTCAAGGATGCGATGGCCCGAGGGCTGTTCACTGGAGAGCTCGTAAGTGTTTCAGCTCGGGCAGTTGCGGTGGCCGGCGAACGGATTAGGTTGCGAAGTTCGCCGAGTGTGCTGACGGATTCCATGGCGTTGTCGGGGAGTTCGATGCCGAGTCGTTGTTCGAGAGCGGATTGCAATTGCACGCGCCCGAGGCTGTCGAGACGCAGGTCTTCGGAGAGCAGGGAAGCGTCGTTGGCCTTGGCCGGTGTCGCGCCGGTGATGCCAGCGATGGTGGTGAGTAGCGCGTCGGAGCTCTGGGCCGGATGCCCCGAGATTGCGCGGTCGGCGAGTGCAGCGCAGGCCCACTCTGCTATTTTGCGGCGGAGCAATTTACCGGTCGAGGTGTAGGGGAAGTTCAGCTCTGGCCAGCGAAGCCAGTTGCGAATCTGCTGGTATTCAGCGAGGTCGTGGTTGGCGTCGCGAATCGCAACCTGCAACTGTTCGTCGCTGCCGGAGAAGATGACCACGGCGACCGGCTCGAGAGCTAGTGAAACGGCACAGGCAATTACCGCGCAGCTGATGACGCCGGGCTGCCTGCTCAGCGCTGCTTCGAGGTCGGCGGCGTGGATGTTCATGCCCGATGGGGTAACGATCACGTCGCTTTTGCGGCCGAGAAATCGGAGTTCGCCGGAGGCATCTTGCGCGGCCATATCGCCGGTGTTGAGCCATTCCTGGTTGCGGTGCTGGAGCTGACCGCCTTGCCAGGTCGCGGTCGACAGCATCTCGCCACGGACGAGAATCTCGCCATTCTCTCCAATCCGAACCTCGCGGCCGGGCAGCGGCTTGCCGATGGTTCCTTTGCCGATTTTGAACGGGTGGTTAAGGGTCACCAGTGCGGCGGTTTCAGTGAGGCCGTAGCCTTGAATGAGGGCAAAACCGAGCGTATTCCAGAACTCTTCGAGCTCCTGCGGGAGGGAAGCGCCGCCACAGACGATTGCCCAGAACTTGAATCCTAGTGCCGAATGAATCTTGCGAAAACGCCACCAGTGTTTCCAGGCGGATTCGCCGCGTGCGGCGAGGAGTTCGGCGGCGAGAGTTGGGTACTTTGTTTGAAAATGCGCCTTGAGCAGCTCCAGTACGCGCGGCACGGCGGCCAATACCGAGATGCGTTCGCGATGGATCGTTGCGATGAGGCGCGACGGCTCGAGCTGTGATTCAAAGTGGACCTCGGCGGCGAGCAACGCCGGGACCCAGAGGCCCATGAATTGGCCAAAGACATGGCTCAGTGGCAGGCTATGCAGGAAGCGCAACGGATGCACCCAGCGTTCGTACCGGAGGTATTTCTGCATCTCGCGCTCGATCGGGCCGACACTCGCGAGCACGTTCCGGTGGGTATGGACGACCCCTTTTGGCTCAGAGGTCGTTCCCGAGGTGAAGATGATCTGTAGGGGGCTTTGGTCGGTGACGGCTGTGTCTACAGTGAAGAGAGGTTCAGCGGGCAATGTTGGTTGAAACTCCGGAAAGGCTAGCGGGCCGTGAGTTTCCGGCAGAGTAGCCAGCAGAGTTGCATCGCCGACAACCATCCGTGGCGCGACGTCGGCGACGACCCGCGCGGCGAAGGCAGCCGAGCCAGCTAAATCGAGCGGTACGGCGATGACTCCGCGCAGTAGGCAACCGAAGAAGGCGGCGATCCACTCCGCCGAGTTTTCGCCCCAGATCACGACTCGGTCCCCGGCGCCGATGCCGCGACGCGCGAGCTCCGCGGAGAACCGGCCTGTCAGCGTGCTAGTTCGGCATAGGACGTCGCGTAGCGGCGGTTGCCGCGATAGACGACCACCGCCGTCTGTGCGCCGTGGCGACGGAAATCTTCAACGAGGCTGGCTAGATGCGGGCGCACGTTCTCAAGTGTAGCCAATGGGCGAACGGGCCCTTGAGGAGCGCCAAGAGCGACCGTGCGGAGTGATTTCTTCAAGCCGTATCATGGAAAGTTGCATCCAAGTCCCTGAAATGCGAAACGGCTACTTGCTGGAGATTTAGTAGAATCAAGGCAAAGAGTCAGTCTTTTGAAGGAGAGATCGAGTGAACGTAGTGAAATTCTGGGCGGTTTTTACAGTCGGGGTGGCGTCGGGAGCCATTGTTGCACTCATCTGCGCTCCACAATCGGGAGAGAAGACCCGGAAGCAACTGAAGCGGAAGCTTGAGGACGCGGGCGACTACCTCAAGGATGCCTCCGATACGCTTGGGGAACATGCTGAAAAGGTCGTCAAGCGTGGAAAAGATGTTTGGGAAGATGTAAGCGATTCGGCAAGTAAGGTTGCAAATAAGGCCGTCAAGACGGTATCTGATTTGGTGTAGATGCCTGCTGGATGGTGCCGCCCTCGACACTGCAGGGGTTCGGCTTGTCATCGCGTGTTTTAGCTTGTAATAAGAAAGGCCCCGGTAATTACCGGGGCCTTTTGTCGCTCTAAGAGAGAAAGCTAAGCGCTGAAGAGGAGCACGCCATCGCTCTTTTCCTCGCCAACCTGGCCGACGGGGCGATAGTAGAGCTGGTTATTTTCGAGATAGACCTCAAGGAAGGCCGGGCGTTCGGTGATTCCCCCGGCGATCAGCGCTTCTGAGAGCGGGTCCTCGACGTAGCGCTGCAAGGCGCGGCGCAGCGGACGCGCACCGTAACTCCGGTCGACGAGCGTCTTCTCGATGATCCATTTCTTGGCTTCCTCGGTCACGGAAATGGTGATCGCCTTCTGCGCCAGATTTGCATTAAGTTGCTGTACCAGCAACTCAATGATCTGGATGAGGTCGCTATCCGAGAGGGACATGAAGATGATCACTTCGTCGAGGCGGTTGAGGAACTCGGGGTTGAAGGTCCGCTTCACCTCGTTCTTGACCAGCTCTTCCATCTTTTCCATGACCAGGTCGTCGCGATCCGACTGGAAACCCAGCCCCTGCTTCTTTTGCAGGTGCCGTGCTCCGATATTCGAGGTCATGATCAGAATGGTGTTCTTGAAGTCGACCGTGTTTCCGAGTCCGTCGGTAAGTTGCCCATCTTCAAAGACTTGCAGCAGGATGTTAAAGACGTCTGGATGAGCTTTTTCGATTTCGTCGAGCAGCACGACCGAATAGGGGGAGCGCTTGACCCGCTCGGTGAGCTGGCCGCCTTCTTCGTAGCCCACATAGCCCGGAGGCGAGCCGATCAGCTTGGAGACGGAATGCTTCTCCATGAACTCCGACATATCGAAGCGGATGAGTGACTTCTCGCTGCCGAAGAGGAAGTTGGCCAGGGTGCGCGCCATCTCCGTCTTACCGACGCCGGTTGGGCCGAGGAAGAGGAACGAACCGATCGGGCGGTGTGGGGACTTGAGACCGGCGCGGGACCGGCGAATGGCCCGAGCCAGCGCGGAGATTGCTTTCTCCTGAGAAATGACGCGTTTGTGGAGCTCTTCTTCCACACGGAGCAGCTTTTGCGTCTCTTCTTCCTTGATCGAGAAGATCGGCACGCCGGTCCAGCGGCTGACGACATCTTCGATGTCTTCGCGGGTAACAATACCGGCAGTCGAATCATCGAGGTGATATTTGTCGCGGAGGGCGCGCAGGTTTTCGCGCTCTTTGCGCTCCTCGTCGGAATAAAAACGCGCCTTCTCGAACTCGTGGTTCGCGATGGCGTTTTCCATGCGATGGACGATGAACTTGATCCGCTTCTGGACCTCGGTGATCTCTTCCGGCAGGGAAGTTTGGCGCAGCTTGACGCGGGCGCCGGCCTCGTCGATCAGATCGATCGCCTTGTCGGGCAGGAAGCGGTCGGGAATATAGCGATTGGAATGCGATACGGAGAAGTTGATCGCCTCGTCGGTGTAGCTGACCGCATGAAATTTCTCATAGCGGTCTTTGATTCCCATGATGATCCGGATAGCGTCTTCTTCGTTTGGCGGCGGCACTTTGACAGCCTGAAAACGCCGTTCCAGCGAGCGGTCTTTTTCGATGGATTTGCGGTATTCCGCTGGTGTCGTTGCGCCGATGCACTGTATTTCACCGCGGGAAAGTGCGGGTTTGAGGATATTGGCCGCGTCGAGCGAGCCTTCGGCGGATCCGGCGCCGACTAGTGTGTGCAGCTCGTCGATGAAGATGATGGAATTCTGGTTCTCCATCAACTCCTTCATGATCGTTTTGAGGCGCTCTTCAAACTGGCCGCGATACTTTGTACCGGCGACGATGAGTGACAGATCCAGCGCCAGTACTCGCTTGTCGGCGAGGAAGCTGGGCACTTCGCCGTCGGAGATCTTCTGCGCCAGACCCTCGACGATGGCGGTCTTGCCGACGCCGGGTTCGCCGATGAGCACCGGATTGTTTTTGGTGCGACGGCAAAGGATCTGGATGACGCGTTCGAGTTCGGTGTCGCGCCCGACCAAGGGATCGAGTTGGGCATCCATTGCGGCCTGAGTTAGGTCGCGAGAAAACTCCGTCAGCAAGCTCGATTCGCGATTGCGTTGCTGCGACGCGGGGGCCTTCTCCTGTGTGGCGCGCGCCAACTCTTCGCGGATCGCGACCAGCTTGAGGCCGCGTTCGTGGAGTATCTCGGCGGCAAAGCACTTTTCTTCGCGGAGCAGGCCAAGCAGCAGATGCTCGGTGCCGATGTGTTTGTGGGAGAGCCGCTCGGCTTCTTCCGCCGCGTAGGCCAGCACCCGTTTGCATTCGTTGGACAAGGGCAGATCGACCGAGGTCGAGACCTTCTCCCGAATGGTGGTGTGCCCTTCGATTTGCTTGCGGATGGACTCTACCGAGGCGTGGGAACGAAGAAAGCGGTTGGTCAACGCTTTATCTTCGCGCAGCAAGCCTAGGAGCAGGTGTTCGGTTTCGATGTACGGGGAGCCAAACTGGCTGGCTTCATACCGCGCGAAGAAGATGACGCGCCGTGCCTTTTCGGTATATCGCTCGAACATGTATCCCCTTCATGAGACTGTTGCGGCAATTCACGCTGTTACCGGCGTGCAACTGGCAACGGCCTCTCAATGCTGTCCCGTCCCCTCAGGCCGAACCCCGGCCGAAAAGTGAGGTGACTTTCTCCAGCGCGACCCTGATAGAGCGATTGCGCCTATGTCCTCAGTCCAACTCTGCTAACAGGTTAGACTGCGGTCCTGCTAAAACGAAAATCGAACAATAACTGACAACTTTGACAAGACGCTCCGAAAGATTAGCCAACATGCATCTCCTCTGAGACCCGGCCCTTATCGAGGCGAAGCACGCGGTCGCATCGTGCTGCCAGCGCCGCGTTGTGCGTAACTATTAGAGACGTGAGACCGTGGTTGCGATGCAGGCGCTCCAGGAGCGAAAAGACCACGCCGGCGGTGCGGCCATCCAGGTCCCCAGTGGGTTCATCGGCGAGCAGCACCTTCGGTTGAGTGATCAGGGCGCGTGCGAGGGAGACGCGCTGCTGTTCCCCGCCCGATAATTCCCCGGACCGATGGTCGGCGCGATCACCTAATTCGACCTCGTGGAGCCACTCTTTCGCCTGTTGCATTGCGGATTTGCGCGACTCGCCCCTGGCCAGCAGAGGCATGGCGACGTTTTCCTGGGCGGTGAACTCGGGAAGCAGGTAGTGAAATTGCCACACGTAGCCGACCTCGCGGTTGCGAAAAGTTGCGGCCTGCCTGGGTGAGGTGAAATTCAATAGCGTTGATGCGAAGTATATGTCACCGGAAGTGGGGCTATCAAGCGCACCGAGGATGTGCAAAAGGGTGCTTTTACCTGCGCCGGACTCGCCGACGATGGCCATCAGGGCGCCTTGAGCGACGCTGAACGAGATGTCGTCGAAGAGGACGAGACGGCCGCGACCGGTTACATATTCCTTGCGGAGATTTTGGACTCGAAGGACTTCGGGGGCGAGTCGCTTCTCAGGCGATTCAAGAAAATCTTGAGCTCCAACTCCCGGGGGAACATGCGACGGGTCTACCACCGAAGCCGAGGAACTCTCCATACCTACCTGTACCATTCTAAAACGGTAAAGGGAAGGGAGTTCTCGAGCGCGGGAACGCCATTGTTACCTGAGTGCATTTCGATATCGCGAACTTTGGTCAGGATTTCGTTCACACCGATCAACTATTGAACTGACACAATCCGTGGAAGCTTAGGATTTGGCGCGGGAGATTCGTGAAGTAACGGCCGTGCCGCTACTTTGGATCTTTGGTCGGCACACGGGCGTCATAGTCCGCCTGCATCGCCTTCAGTTTCAACACGCCGTAGAAGACAGTGACTACGACGAGTGTGACTAAGGTCCGGGCCAGACGTCGTTCCCATGGATACTCGCCCATCCGGTTGGCGAGGTAACTGGCGACAATCAAGATAAAGAAGACGAGATTCAGGAGCCAGTTCACGATCTTGGGCACGACGAAATGCAAAGTCCCGAAGCCAGCCAGTTGATAGAGCAGGAAGGGCAGGAGCGCGACCATCGGCAGCAATTCCGCGGTGCCGAGCAGGGAACCACTGGTCACCGCTGCAACGGCATCGGTGGTTTCTTTGCCATGCAAGAGGGTGCTGTGCGACAACTCAAAAAAGAGCGACGGCAGCGCACAGAGGAAAGGCACGACGGCAAGCAGTTCGAGGATAAGCGCGCCGCTCCAAACTCCGGTCTTCGAAGCTGAATCGGAGCCCTTTCCGGAAGAGTCCGAGCCGACGAAAAGGCCGCCGATGATCGCGGCAGCACTGGCCAGCATCAACAGCTCCACGGTGATGCCGAAACTCGCAGCTTCTCCGGTCTTGATTACCACCAGAGCCATGAAGCCGGGCAGGTAAAACATGATGCGCACCAGCCGCGCCCAAACCCTCGGGTCACGTTCGGGCGGCAGGACCGGTAGCGGGCGTCCGTCGCTTCCGATTGTGGCTCTATCTTTCGACATGGCTTACCTCAAATAGCTGAAGATTTCGATTGAATCGTAAACGTAACACAGCGTCGCTGGTCGTGAGAATACGGAATTCTACCAATGGCTGCACCGCGTGACGACGAGGATTCACTCGTATCGCAAAGCTTCGGCCGGAAGAACCTTTGCCGCGGAGGAAGAAGGGTAGAGCGTCGCCAGCAGCGAGACTCCTAGCGAGACCAGCGCAACGATGACGCCATCGATCAGTCGCGGCGCAAAGGGCAGGTAATCCAGCGAATACACCTGGGGATCGAGCTGAATAAACCGATAGTGATGCCCCGCCCAGGCGGCAAGATAGCCGATGATGAGTCCGAGCATGGTTCCGAGCACGCTGATCAGCAATCCTTGAAAAAGAAAGATGCGCCGGATCTGGTCTGGCCTTACCCCAAACGACAGGAGCACCGCGATATCGCGTGTCTTTTCCATCACCATCATGGTGAGTGCGATAAGAATGTTGAGCGCGGCGACGCAGACGATCAGGCCAATGACGATGAAAGTCACGTATTGCTCGAGGGCGAGAGCGCGAAAGATCTCGCGGTTCTGCTCCATCCAGTTGGTGGTCAGGAAACCGGGCCCGGCAGCTTGCTCGATTTCGCGGCCGATGCGGTCGGCATGGTAAAGATCGTCGACCTTGAACGAAATGATCGAGATGATGTCGGGCTCGCCGAAGAGCCGCTGCGCGTCGGCGAGACGGATGAAGGCCATCCCATTGTCGTATTGATAAAAGCCGGAGTGGAAGATGCCTACAACCTGGAAACGTTGATATTTTGGTTCGAGGCCGTAGGGGGTGAGTTCGCCCTGAGGGCTGATGACCATTACTGGCGAGCCGACCTTGGCGTCGAGGGTCTCGGCGAGGTCGTAGCCGATCATAATGGGTGGGATCGCTGAGTTTGCGGCCGGAGCCGTCTGTCCGTCGTCGCTCGGAATGGGATCGAGCGGCGTGGCACTGCCCAACGATGGCTTGATGAGGTCGCTGACGGTCTGCTCCTGGCTGGGGATGATGCCCTTGATCATCGCGCCGCCGGAGCGCGCTCCACGGGAAATGAGCACTGGCTCATACAATCCCGGCGCTGCGGCAGTCACGTGGGGCAGACGAGCAAGCCGCGCGGTCAGCTCGCGCCAGTTGCGGATGCCATCGTCCTGGACGCGCATGAGGGAAACATGCGCGGTCGAGCTCAACAAGCGTTCCTGCAGATCGCGGCGCATGCCGTTGGTGATGGCGAGCGCGATGATGAGCGAGGCGACGCCGACGGCGACTCCGGCGATCGAGATCGCTGTGATGACGCCAATCACCGCCTGGCGCCGCTTGGCTCGCAGATAGCGCGCGGCGATGAAGAGCTCAAAGCGCATAGCGTCCTAGTGCACGACAGTCTTAGCGGCCGTCACATTGTCAAAGCGATCGTAAGCGCGCAGCGTGACGATGTGTTCTCCGCTCGCCGGTGTCTTTAGCGGTGCTGAAAAGTCATAATGCTCTTCGAGTGAATCGGAGAGCTTGCCGACCGGTTCAATGTATTGCCAGGGGCCGGCATCAACTGAATATTCGGCATGGGCGATTGGGGAAGAGGCATCGGTCGCCGTCGCAGTCACATGAATTTTGTCCCCTTCAAGGTGAGCCGTGAGGGCGGTGATGACCGGGGTTGCCGTGTCGATCACAAATCGGTCGCTGGTGCGGTCGGAGGTGAGCGCTTCGCCCGGATTGTGCGAGGGGGCGTCGCTGGCTACGACCTTGATGCGATAACCGCCGTCGGGCAGCAGCGCTGCGTCGAAAGAGTAGAACTTCTCGGTGATGCCGTCTTTGAGCAGCCGCCAGTCTTTATCGCCGTCGCTGCGGAAGTAGAGTGAGTAGACAAGATCGTCACCGTTGTCGTCATGCGCCGCCCAGCGCGCTGTGACCGCGCTCTTGTCGCGGATGCCGGTGAGCGGCGAATTGGAACCACCCTCGGGAAAAGTGACCGTATTGTTCTGAGCGGAGGGGAAGCTGATATTCACCGTCTGCGGCTGCTGCTGGGCTTGTACGGAAGAGTTGACCCGCGCGCCGGGCTGGACGACGAGCTCGTCGACGGAGGGCGTCACGTTGACCGGGAGATAGTTGAGTCCGATTGAAGCGATCGAGACTTCGTCGCGCAGCACGGCCTTCCACTGCACAAAGCGCGCGGAGGGAACCGGGATGTTTCCGGAATTCGGCGTGACCTTTGCCCACTCGCTCCAGTTCCTCTCGGGGTTCTCAACATTGCCTGAACGCGCGAAGAGGTCGAAGCTCGCTGTGCTCGCGTTAGCCTCGGCGCGGCCCCATTTCGAGAAGACTCCGGCATCGAAGATGTCGCTCTCGTAATTGGCTTCGGGATCGGCGGCGTGCGAGAGGAGATAAAGCTTGCCGGTGTTCGCCGTAGCCACGAAATAGCCTTGCGGCGTGTCGGCAAAAGCGACGGCTTGCGATGCTTCGAGGTGGGCGAGGTCTTCAAATTCGCCGCTCTCGTGAATGCGGTAGATGCGGCCTCGGTTGCCCGTGGCCGCGAGCAGACCTTTTGGCGTTGAACGCATCGCATAGACGACCGACTCGCGGTCGGACCAGAGCTTGCGCGGAGCGCCGTTGGTCGCGATCTCATAGATGTCGGATCCCTCGGGGACGATATTGTTGGCGCTCGATGCCTGTACCGATCCGGGCTGCAAAATCGTGATGGTTGCCGTGACCCCGGGAGTTCCCGTCACCGGGAGGGGCGGCAGAGTGCTGCGATTTCTTTCTCCGACTGCGCTCGCGTAAATGACCCCATCTTCTCCGACTGCGACGGAAGTTATCTCGTTCTTTGGCGCGTCGTAGACGATGAAGCCCTTGCCGTCTGTGCCGATGCGGTAGATCAACCCGGTGCCGTCGGAACCGGCGATCAGGTTGCCTTGATGGTCAAAAGCCATACAGCGAATATGCTGTTCGTCGCTCTTGAAGAAGAGTTCGGGCTTGGCGCCCGGTTGTGAGACATCGACGCGGTAGATGGCGGCGGGGCCACCTGTAGCGATGTACAGCCGTCCCTTTGCGTCGAAGAGCATGTCCCAGATGTATTTTGGCTTCTCCGCAGTGGTGGCCGGATCGAAGGCCACTACCGCGGTCTTGTCGTCGAGTCCTGCGGCGTCCGGCTTGAGTTTGTAGACTTTGCCGGACGGGAGGGTGGCGGCATAAATCGAGCCGTCAGGTGCTACGCGAATTGCCTGGACGGTGAGATCGGTCGTCTCAAAGAGCTTCGTGGACTTGCCGTCGGGGGTGACCTTCAATACCGTCGCCGGCGAACCGGTGGCAAGGTAGGCGTTGCCGGCAGGGTCGGCTGCGACCGCCCAAACATAGGTCGAAGGTGTGGTGAAGACCGGCATGAGCTTAGGTCCGGGAATTATCGAACCGTCGCTTCGAATCGCCACCCCATGCGGTCTCCCTTTTTCGAATTCCTCGTAACGGGATTGGCTCCAAAGATGAGTTCCCTGGGCGTAGGCGAGGGGCGAGAGCGCAAGAAAAGGAAGAAGTTGAAGGCCGCGGCGGAGTCGAAACATGCTGAGATTGAGTCTACTAGAGCGTCGCGCGTGCGCTCTCATCTAGCCTGGTCGGGCTCTCGCGGTCCTCAATGACCGAGCCGAGAGTTTCAGGCCCATCCCGCCAGCGGCGTCGCAGGAATCGATTCATGGGTTCGGAATAAACTCTGGCGACGAGTTCACCCAGGAGACCGGCGGCGAGAATGACTAGCAGGAAAAGCACGGGCACACCTGCCATCGGCTTACCCAGGTGCACAAAGATCGCGAAGAATCCGAAGACGACAAACATGTGCGTGAGGTAGATTTCGTAGCTTCGCTGGCCGAGCCGCAGCAGGGGAGCGAGGGTGCGCGGAGCACGCCATTGAGTGGTTGCCGCTGCGGTAATTACCAGGCAGGCGCCGAGCCCGACGATGCTCATGTCCAGTCCGGTGCGCTCGAGGCCGACTTTCTGAGCCAGGTTTCCCAGACAGAGGATGAACACCAGAAGGGCGGCGCCAAGAATGGTGCAAGCCCGGATGGCGGTCCCGGATAGCTTGATGCGCCTCAACAGGATTGCAGTCAGGCATCCCATAGCGATTGCATCCATTCCGCCTAGATAGGAATACTCGCGCCAGACTGGGTTGTTGTGAGTGAGCACCGTTCGCGCAAATGGGCCGAGAACCACAAATCCGGCCAGAAGGGAAGTCATTAGCTTTCCTTTGCCGGGTAGCCGACAGACGAGAGGAAAGAAGAGATAAAACATCTCTTCGACGGAGAGCGACCAGAGGATGTCCCAGTTGCCGGGAAGATATCCGCGAGTGGCCTCGAGGACATTTACATGGAAGGTGAGCGCGGCGATCAGGGCCCGCCCCAGTCCCCCGGTTTTTGCGGAGACGACAAAGTTCGGGACACCTGCCAAGTGGAGGACGACTCAAGACTGCCAGCAGCAGGAGCAACAGAGGCGCGATGCGGGCGAAGCGGAGGCGGTAGAAATCGGGAATGCTGACAGTCGCTAGCGAACCCCAGCGTCGCAACGCTGTCGAGGTGATCAGGAAGCCAGAGACAGCAAAGAAGATTTGTACTCCGTACTGGCCATTCCACACGAGGGACGAAACGAGCTGATCTGGCAAACCCTTTGTGTATGGAACATGGGCGAATAGCAGCCGCATGTTCACGTGGTTCATCAAGACGAAAAAGATGGCCAAGCCACGCAGCAGGTCGACGCCGTCGAGCCTGGTCCAGCTGCGGCCAGCGGCGGTGGACGGCCCTGCAGGTTGCTTCATTCCGTGGCTTCCATGCCGTCCGCCTCTGGCGTGAAGGAAAAGGTCTTTATCTCTGCCGCCGATGAGGCTATGGCGAGCGCGGCCATAGAACCCTCTGCCGGCGCGAGATTGTGCAAATGCCAGTGGGCGCTCAGTTTTGACTCTGGCCTTGCCGCAAGGAGCGCGGCTGGCTCATCCGCCAGCACTGATACATCAAAGGAATCGAGCGGGATTCGCAGGCCCATGCCTTCGACCTTCAGAATCGCCTCTTTGCGTGTCCAGCAGCGGTAGAAGGCGTCAAGCCAGGCCTCGCCGTCGAGGGGCGCCATGCTGGCGATCTCCGTGGAAGAGAAAAACCTCGTCGCTACATCGCGTTCGATGGGGCGAATATCTTCTACATCCACGCCGACTTCCGCTTCTAAACCGACCGCAAGAAGCGCGATGCTCTTGCTGTGGCTGAGGTTGAAGCGCAGGGGAGGCTCTGCCGCGGTCAGAACAAGCTCTGGTTTTCCGCCCTCGGCTTCGCGGTAGACCAAGGAATCGGGCGGCCTGCGCAGGTAGCTTCCCAAAATCCGGCGCATATTGGCGTGGCAGACTGAATAACGGACCTGGTCCGGAGCGAAATAAAAGCGGACCGTCCGATTGCGCTCTTGTTCATCGAGAATCTTGAGATCGGCGGCGGAGGGCTCGCCGGGGCCGCCGAATGTCCAAGCCCAGACGTGGACTTCTTCGCGACCGAGCTCGACCGGCAGCCCTTTTTCGGGCCAGAGCAGTGAGCGGGGTTGAGAGGAGATCCGGGTGGCCATCGGGTTGATGGTATCGCGGATTCTGGTTTCCGCCTTCCCAACGGTCGAGGAGTCCGCAATAATCGGGGTGTCCTGATCGGCTACTTATTGGAAACGGGGTAATCGCTTTTGAAGCTGTTGGCGAAATTTAACCTGATGCTTATCGTGTTGTTCGGGATCGGCCTGCTGCTGGTCTCTCAGCTCTCGCGGCGCTTTCTCGAGAACAATGCCCGTGAACAGATCATTCAGCAGGCGCGGCTGATGGTCTCGAGCGCCCGCTCGACCCGCGACTATACCGAGGAGGAGCTCGATCCGCTGCTCGAAAAGACGCCAGACAGCGCGGAGCGTTTCTTGCCGCAGACGATCCCGTTTTATGCGGCGACCGTTACTTTTAATCATCTGCGCCGGGATTATCCCGACTACACCTACAAAGAGGCGGCCCTCAATCCAACCAACCCGCGTGATCGCGCCGAGGATTGGGAGGCCGACATCATCAATCATTTCCGCGACCATCCCGACAAGACAGAGTTGATCGGCGAGCGCAATACGCCGACGGGGCAGAGTATTTACCTCTCGCAACCGATCGCAGTCCAGGAGGGCTGTCTGAAGTGTCACAGCACCCCGGCGGTCGCTCCGCCGACAGAGATCATCACCTATGGCAGTTCAAACGGTTTTGGCTGGAAGCTGCACGAAGTGGTCGGGGCGCAGATTGTTTCCGTGCCGACTGAAGTGCCGTTGGCCATTGCCCACGAGGCATTTCGTACCTTGCTGCTCTATCTCTCTCTGACCTTTGTTGCCACTATGGTTGTGATCGATTTAGGTCTCTATTACATCGTCATTGTGCCACTGCGCCGTTTGTCCAAGACCGCCGATCTGGTCAGCAAGGGTGACCTGAGCCAGCCGGAGTTCGCAGTCAAAGGGAAGGACGAAATTGCCGAGGTGACGAGTTCCTTCAACCGAATGTACGTGAGCCTGATCAAGGCGATGAAGATGCTGGAGGAGTAGGCCTTAGCTATCGAGAGAGTATTTCTGCCGGGTGGTCATGAAGGTCCTGCGTTCGCTCTCGGTGCCGATTTCTGCTGAAACGAGCGAATAGAGTTCGTCGAGTGTGGAAGCCTGCTTGGCGGCGCGATTCACTACGACCTTGGCGATAGGACCGATGTAGTGCGCTAGCTCGCGGGAGACGGAGGAGAGCACACTGGCGCCGCTCAGAGTCTTGGTTGTCGGCTTCGCCGGTGGCGCAGGGGCGGGTGCCGCATCCGGTTTTCGTGGAGCGTGACCACTGGTTTCGCGGGATTGCATCGGAGTTGGTAGCAGAGTCCTGGTTTCGTCTGTACCCAGGGAACCGAGCGCTTCGAGGAATTGATCTGCGGTCTGGAATCGATCGTCCGGCGATTTGGCCATCGATTTCATCACGATCGCGCAGAGTTTCGCGGGAATGTTGGGATTGATTGTGGCAGGGTCTGGCGGAGTATCTTTCAGATGGCCGCTGGCGATGGCGAATTCGCTCGATCCGTCGATGGGCGCTCGCCCGGTGAGCAACTGGTAGAGGGTCACGCCGACGGAGTAAATGTCGGAACGATGGTCGACACGCTCGCCCATCACCTGCTCTGGAGACATGTAGTGCAGAGAGCCGAGAATCAGGCCGGTGCGGGTGATGTCCGAGCCGAGGCCCTGAAAAGCTAGTCCGAAGTCGAGCAGTTTGATGCGGTCATGACGGGTAACCATGATGTTGGATGGCTTGATGTCTCGATGGACAATGCCCTGGGCGTGCGCAAAGCTCAACCCTGAGAGCATCTGGCGCATGTAGTCGAGGCTCTGGCTCATCATGATCGATCCGGAGCTCAGCTTGGCGCGCAGCGTTACGCCCTCGACAAACTCCATGATCATGATCATTTGGTCGCCGTGGCGAAAGGCGTTGTGCAGCGCGGCGATGTTGGGGTGGTCGAGGCTCGCCAGTACGCGGATCTCGCGCAGAAAGCGCTCGGCGACCTCTTCGCCGGTCTGCATGGAGAGGAGCACCTTCATCGCCTCGATGCGCTGCGAGATGGCGTGCCGGACCTGGTACACCTGGCCGATGCCACCAGCGCCTAGCGTGCCGATCACCTCGTAGTCGCCGACCAGATCTCCAACATTGAATGCCATGAGTCTCCGTTCGCCTTCCATCATAATGCGACGGGCTGCGACGCCCAACTACGGCTGTAGCGTGGCGTCGCGGAGAAAGTCGAAATTGCCCGAGCTTGAGAGCTGGATGTTCTGAAGGCGGCGATTGTGCACGATGACCGTATCGAGGTACCAAAGGTTGATGGAGGGAAGATCGGTCGCCACAATTTGCTGAATCTGCGAGTAGATTGCGGCGCGGTCGCTCTGGGCCGGTGTGATCGCCGCCTTCGCGATGAGCGCATCGACTGCAGGGTTGCTGTAGTAGCCGCGATTTGCCCCATGGGGAGGGGCGCTGGACGTGGCGTAGGCATAGCGAAAGATGTCCGGCTCTTCGTTGCCGCCGATCCAGCGCAGCGTATACATCTGGAAGGCTCCTTTGGTGATGTCCGCGTAAAAAGTGGCGAACTCGAAGGTACGCACGTCTAGCGCGATGCCTACCTGCCGCAGCTGTTGTTGGATGACGACGGCAAGCGTCCGGCTGGTCTCGTCGGTCGAGGTCTTGATTGTCAGGTGAAAGCGGATGCCGTCTTTGCCGCGCTTATAACCGGCGTTGTCGAGGAGTGAGTTCGCTTTTGCGGGATCGAAAGCGTGCGCCTCGACATCGCCAGTCCATGCCCAATGGTCTGATCGGCAGAAGACTTTCGGCGAGTCGCGCATGGTCTCGCCACAGAGCTTGAATGATCAGCGGCCGGTTGATCGCGTCGGCGATCGCCTGGCGCACGCGGACATCCTTAAGAATTGGATCGCGGGTGTTGAACGAGATGTAGTTGAGGACGGTGCCCGGGCCAGTCTCAACTGCAAGTCGTGGGTCGTCGCGAAGGGCGTAGACCTGATCGGCGCTTAAGGCCGTTGACCGCGACGTCGGCGGAGCCTTTTTGCAGCTCAAGGGCGCGCGTGATGGAGTCGGGAACGACGGCGAAACGGACGCGCTGGATGATTCGGGAGGTTTCGCCCAGTAGTTTGGATTGCGCTCGATGACGACTTCTTTGTCTTGCTCCTGAGAGACGAACCGGAATGGGCCGCTGCCGATCGGATGGTGGCCGAAGTCGCGTCCGCTGCCGGCTGGAATGATGCCGATCGCGCCGTCGGAGAGGTTGGGCAGCAAGCCGGGGTCAGGCTGTTTGAGGTGAAAGATCACGGTCGTTGGATCGGGGGCGTCGATGCCGGTCGATGTTGCGATAGGCCTGCGACTTCACGGTGGGAATTGCGCCGTTAAGGATCGATGTCGAGTGTCCATTGCACATCTTTGGAGGTGAGTGGGCGGCCGTCGTGGAAGTGAACTCCGCTGCGCAGATGAAAGATGTAGGTGAGAGGGTCGGGCGTCTCCCAGCTTTGTGCGAGCCAGGGTTGTACGTTGAAATGCTCGTCGCGGCGGACGAGCGAGTCGAAGATCAGCGAGTCGATGTGTTCGGATTGGCCGTCGGTGCCGATGCGCGGGTCGAGATTGGTCGGGCTGCTCTCGATGACCATGGTGACGGTCCCGGGCGGTTCTTGCGCGATGACGACAGACCAGACAGAGCGAGAAGACCGGCGAGCTAGCGCACGAAATCATGTCACAGCAGGCGGTTACGCATAGGTGATTCGCCGAGAATCGCCGGTCGCTTCGCGCCGGTCGCCGACGGGACGTTGCCGGGGCGGCGGTGCCAGGTTTCATAGGCGAGCAGGGCAAAGGCGACGGCTTCTTTGGCCTGGGCTGGGAGACCGCGCTCGTCGGTGGTTGTGACTTTGCAGCCGAGCGGCGTGAGCGATTCGCTGCAGCATGGCGAGGAGGGTCGCATTGTGGGCGCCGCCGCCGGAGACGAGATAGTCGACTGGGGCGTCTGCTCATGAGCGGCAGGACGAATCGTTCGTAGCGCGATCGGCGATGCTGTGCGCGGTCAGCGCGGTTGCGGTGGCGATTGCGTCTTCGGGCTTGCTGCTCGCAGCCTTGCAGGCTTCAGGAAAGGCGGTCGCGAAGGTCGCGCCGAACTGTTCGCGGCCCGCGGTCTTCGGCGGCTGGCGGCGGAAGAAGGGATCGCTGCATGCGACGTCTGAAGACCGCGGGTCAGGACTGTCCCGCTGGCGGCGATCGCGCCGCTGCGGTCGTACGGCTTGTTGAAGAGCTGTCTGCATGAGCGCGTCGATGACCATGTTGCCGGGCCGGTGTCGAAGGCGATGACGTCGGTCGAGCGCGCGCCTGGCGGGATCGCGGTGAGGTTGCCGATGCCGCCGAGGTTTTGCAGCACGCGGCCGCGGGTGGGATGGCGAAACAGCACGTAGTCGAGCAGCGGAACGAGCGGCGCGCCCTGGCCGCCGGCGACCATGTCGGCGGGGCGGAAGTTGGAGACGACGGGGACGCCGGTCTCGGCGGCGAGCATGCGCCATTTCGCCGATCTGCCAGGTGCAGGCGAAGCTTCTGCCAGCGTAGGGCTGCGGCGTGGCCTGGTGGTAGATCGTCTGGCCGTGGCAGCCGATGAGGTCGAGCTTTACCGGATGTGCTGCAGATCGTTGCGCTGACGGCTTCGGCGTAGGCGATGCCGAGACGCCAGTTGAGGCGGGCGAGTTCGGCGGTGGTGGTCGATTTTGCATCCATCGCAGCCAGCACCGCCGCGCGCAGAGCGCTGGAGAAGGGAACTGCGTGATGGGCGAGCAGCTTGATCTTCGGTCCCTGCGAGCGCCGCGGAGCGATGCGACCAGCGCGACGTCGATGCCGTCGGCGGAGGTTCCGCTCATGATGCCGGCGACGGTCATTGCTTTTCGAGTGGGATTCGATTTGCGGGTTGGCATCATGCGGAAGTCCTCACCTCCGGCTCGGGGCATTGGATCGCGAAACGCCGCAATTTCGGCGCGGCAGCTTCTCAATGTGAGATTGTGACGGTGGCTTATTGAGAGGAGTGGCGTCGATTGCCCGTTTGGTTCGAATGATCTTTCGAAAGGCGGCTTCGACGATGTTCTCGAAATGCCGAAGAGCTTTCCGCTTCGGCGAGCAAGGCCTCATAAGCGCGCAAGAGCAGTGACGGATCTTTACATACTTCGATCAGGTGCGTTCCGGCAGCGACCGCTTGGACGGCTGCCTCCTCAATCGTGGTTTGGGTGAGAATTCCGCCCATCTCCATATCGTCGGAGAGGATCAGGCCGCGATAGCCGATTCGCTTCGTGAGTATGTCGGTGATCCAGTGGCGAGAGACCGATGCAGGCTTGCTCGTCGCCGACTCGCCGGGTAGCTTGCGTGCGAGACCATCACCATCGGCAGCCGCGTCTTCGAGTTCGCGGTAGGGAAGCAGGTCCGATTGCCACAAGTCTGTCCATGCTGCGCTGAGATGATCGGCGTTGCGTGGTGGGAGTCGAGGGTGCCTCCGCCAAGTCCGGGAAAATGCTTGCCGCAACCGAGGACTGTCTTCGCTTTCGAGGCCACTGAGGAAGGCATCTGCATAGGCGATCACTTGTTCGGGATTGGCGAAGTGCGGTTCGGGTGCGCATGACTGGTCGTGCGATTCAGGCAGCGCGAGATCGAGCACCGGCGCGAGGATGGCGTTAAAGCCGAGCGCGCGTGCTTCGCGGCCGATCAGCTTGCCGTGTTTGCGATAGACGGACTTCTTGCCGGTGGCCGCGACAGCGGCCAGCGAAGGCATGGGCGCGATCACAATCGCGAAGACGGTCGACAAGTCCGCCTTCGACATCGACGCAGCGGAAGAGTGGCACCGGCGAAGACGAATTTGTTTCCGCCAGCAGACGATAGGTCTGTGAGGCAGCTTCAATGTTGCGGCGAAAGAGAATGACTCCGCCGGGTTGGATCAGTTTGAGCCATGAGCTCTCCATGGCAGTCAGCTCAGGGCCTCGAGGCCCGCGATCATGCAGTTGTCCGACTTGTTTGCGGAGGGCTGGTCATTGCGAGCCGCCCTTGCGTTACGTGCGCGCCGCGAATCTCGTTTTTCAGTTCTTCGAGCAGATTCAACGCCTGCAGCGGGGTCAAGGTGTTCGATGTCGGTGGCCTCGAGCCGGTCGACGACGGTCTGCGAGAGTGGAGTGAACATGGTCAGCTGCAGCGGCGCTTCGGTCTCGACCGCGACGTTGTGGCGCTCGGAGCGCTCATGCTGCTTCAGTACCTGCCTCGCTCGTTGCAGCACGCGTTGCGGCAGGCCGGCGAGGCGCGCAACCTCGATGCCGTAGCTCTTGCTGGCTGGGCCGGGCTCGATGGAGTGAAGAAAGACGATGCCCTGCGGTGTTTCTTTCACGGCGACGCGAACGTTTTTCAGGCGCGGCAACTGCTCGGCGAGCAGGGTGAGTTCGTGATAGTGGGTGGCGAAGAGAGTGCGCGCGCCGATCTTGGCGTGGAGGAATTCGAGCGCGGCCCAGGCGAGCGACAAGCCGTCGAAGGTCGCCGTGCCGCGGCCCATCTCGTCAAGCAGGATCAGCGAACGCTCGGTCGCCGTATTGAGGATCGTCGCGGTCTCGGTCATCTCGACCATGAAGGTAGAGCGTCCGCGCGCCAGGTTGTCGCTGGCGCCGATGCGCGTGTAGATGCGATCGACGATGCCAAATCTCATGCTTCGCGCCGGGACGAAGCAGCCGAGCTGGGCCAGGATCACGAGCAGTGCCGCCTGACGCAGGTAGGTGGATTTGCCGCCCATGTTTGGCCCGGTGACGAGCAGCATGCTCGGTGCCCTGCGGTGTCGAGGTGCAGATCGTTGGCGATGAACCGGCCCTCGCCTGCGTCCTCCATCATGCACTCGACGACCGGGTGCCGCGCCTCGATTGTCTCGAGAATGTTGCGATTGTCCAGTTGCGGGCGGACGTAATTTCGCAGCGACGAGATGTGCGCGAAGTTCGCGAGCAGGTCGATCTCAGCGATGGCGGCGCTCGTCTTGCGAATGCGTCCGGCGGCCCGAGCACGAACTGGCGCAAGCTCTTCGAGCAGGCGCTTCTCGATCTCGATGCAGCGCTCGTGTGCAGTGAGGATGCGGCTCTCGAAATCTTTCAGCTCGGGAGTCGTGAAGCGCTCCGCGTTGACCAGGGTTTGCTTGCGCTCGTAGTCGCGCGGGCACATTCGCCAGGTTCGATTTGGTGATCTCGATGTAGTAGCCGAAGACGGAATTGAACCGGACCTTTAAGCGACTGGATGCCGGTGCGCTCGCGCTCGCGTTGCTCGATGGCGGCAATCGATTCGCGGCCGGAGTGGCTGATCGCGCGAAGTTCGTCCAGCTCGGTATCAATGCCTTCGCGAATGACTCCGCCATCGGCGAGAGTGAGCGGTGGCTCGGGAACGATCGTTGATTCGACGCGCGACTGCACGTCCTCAAGGGAATCGAGGCGGGTCAAGGCAGGTCCTTCCAGAGATTGGAGGTGAGGGGATCGAGCGCCTCGCGCAGCTTAGGCAGCTTGCGCAGGGAAACGCCCAGTGCCAACAGATCGCGCGGCCTTGCCGTATCGAGGGAGATGCGGCCTAGCAACCGTTCCAGATCGAGGATGCCATCAAGGGAGGCGCGGAGGTTTTCGCGAAGGATCAGGTCCGCGTGCAGTTCGCCTACGGCGGTCATACCGCTGCTCGATGACCTCACGCGTCTGCCGAGGGGACGCAGCAACGAAGATCGCAGCATGCGTTTGCCCATCGGCGTGCAGCAGGAGTCGAGCGAGTGAAAGAGCGTCGCACGCGCATCGCCGTCGCTGAAGAGCGTATCGACGAGCTCAAGGTTCCGGACGGTTACGGATCGAGCTGCAGGCAGTTCGTTCGCTCATAGAACCGAATGCCGTCGATGTGGTCGAGCTGGGTCTGCTGGGTGTTGCGTGCGTAGTGAAGCACAGCTCCGGCGGCGATCGCCGCCGCGAGATGTCCCGCAAGGCCGAAGCCGTCGAGCGACTTTGTTCCCAATTGGCGTTCGAGCAGAGGAATCGCGTAGTCGGCGGTGAAGGCGTATGCGTCAATGGGAGTCTTGGTGCGAATGCTGCCCAGAGGCTTGAGGGCTTCGGAGTTCTCGGGATCGGAGAAGAGCGGATGTGCCGTCGCGTAGAGCAGTTCGGCGGGTTTGATTGCGGTCAGATCTTCGACGGCTTGAGAGATTGCGCCCGGCCCCGTAAATTCGGTTGTGCGGAAGTCTCCGGTAGAAATATCGAGCAGGGCGATCGCGGCGACCCCGTTGGTGAAGTGCAGTGCCGCGAGGAAGTTATTCTGCTCGACGCCGAGCGCGGAATCGATCGCGGTCCCCGGGGTGAGGACGCGGGTGACTTCGCGGCGAACGATCTTTTTGGTGAGCTTCGGATCTTCCATCTGGTCGCAGATGGCGATCCGGTAGCCTTTGCGCAGAAGCCTGGCAAGGTAGCCTTCGGCGGCGTGGTAGGGAACGCCGCACATCGGGATGCTGCGCTCCCGGTCGCGCGCAGTGAGCTGAATTTGCAGTTCGCGCGCGGCGATGGTCGCGTCTTCGTAAAAAAGCTCGTAAAAATCACCCATGCGGAAGAAGAGCAGGGCGTCGGGATGAAGACGTTTGGCAGCCGCGAACTGGCGCATGACCGGGGTCAGTGCGGAGTCGGGACTTTCAGCTGGCGATTGAACAGACACGGAAACGCCAGCATACCGCGAACGGGACGCTGGCGCTCGGATTTGGGATTCCTCCGCCGATTTCGCGACTCAGGAGGGGCTTGGACTATTCCTAGCCCCGGGTGATGGCGTCGGAGCCGTGCTGCTTCACCATCTTGTTGTAGGTGCCGAGAATCAGGAACGGAGCGGCCCACTGGCCAACGAATAGAGCGAGATTGTCCTTATTCTGCGATTTCAAAATGAGTGAAGCTGCCATCGAAGCGAACGCCGCCCCCAGAAAAAAGCTGGTGGGCAGCTTTGCCGTCTGGCTTTCGAGCAATGCGGTTACCTGGTCTTCCGAAACTTCTCCTGCTTTTACACGGTAATCGGTCATTCCAATATCTCCCTGTCGATCTTTTGAGAATTCTTGATCAACAAGAGAGATGCGGATGAGCGTGGTCTAGCGGGTCGACAGAAGGTGATAGATTCGCGGGATCAACGAACTTGCTGAATTTTTGAACTGGCTTCGCATTGATTTTGGGGCAGGTTCTGCGCGCTCCCGAACCGAGAGCTCCGGCCAGAAGTCGGCCGAATGTGCCTGATTTGTGAGGCAACCAAGTATCATGGGGCAGGAATGTTCTTACTCTGGCTCAGGGTCGCGGCGGTCTGTTACGGGGTGGCGACGCTTTGCGCTCTGCCGGCGGTGCTCTACAACCTGCGCGGTTGGGGCAGAGTTTTTGTCGTGGCCTCGATCACGGGGTTTCGTCTTCCATTTTGTGTCGCTTGCCGAGATGCTGGGTGAGGCGCACCGCTGGATGCCGGTTGGCACCCGGGAAATGCAATCGCTGCTGGCGCTGCTGATTGTCGGCGCTTTTCTTCTGATCTGGATTCGATTTCGCGCACTCTCTTTCGGGCTTTTTGCCCTGCCGCTCGCGTTTCTGCTGGTGGTGTTTCCGGCGATTGGGCCGGAGAGATACACGTTCGTTCTCCCGGGGCGCGCAACGGCTGGATCATCGTCCACGTTTGCGCGCTGTTGGCCGCCTATGCTGCGTTGATCTTCAGCTTGTTGGCCAGCCTGCTCTATTTGCATGCAGGAGAAACGGCTGAAAGACCGGAACAACCCGTCGTTTCTGGCCTGGCTGCCCCCTTTGAGACGATGAACCAGATCGGTCATGGTGCGCTGGTGGTCGGCTTTCATTGCATGACTGTTGGGCTGCTGATTGGCTCTCTGCTGGCGCAGGAGAGCGTGGGGCCGGCCTATTTTCGCGATCCCAAAGTGATCCTTTCCTTTGGAATGTGGACTCTCTATATAGGCATGTTGCTGGTGCGCCGCAGCACAGGGCTTCGGGGGCGACGGGCGGTATATTGGTCGAGCCTGGTGTTTTTGGTGATGCTCAGCGTATGGGCGGCGAACATCTTTAGCTCGGTCCACAGGTTTTCCGTTCCATGATCCTGGGCACTTTAGGATGATGCAAGGCAACAACACAGCGATGATGACCGATAAAGCGAACATGAACGCCGGAAACCTGCTGCTCTTTGGGGTGAACCACAAGACCGCCCCGATCGAGCTGCGGGAGCAGATCGCCGTCTCTGCCGGCGCGTCTTGCCGAGGCGACGCGGTCGCTGGCGCAGACGCCTGGTGTTCGCGAGGCGATGATCCTGTCGACCTGCAACCGGGTCGAGCTGGTCGTTTGCCCCGACGCCGATGCTCCGGATCTGATGGGGTTCTTCAATCAATTCTTCGCGATCGATCACTCGGCGCTTCGACCGCATATTTATGAGTATCGGGAGCAGGAAGCCGTGCGGCATCTCTTCCGCGTCGCCTCCAGCCTGGATTCGATGGTCGTCGGTGAGCCTCAGATCCTGGGCCAGGTCAAAGAAGCCTACGCCGTGGCGAAGTCTGTTGGCGGAGCCAAGAGTAGCCTCGACAAGCTGCTGCAGAATGCCTTCAACGTGGCAAAACGAGTGAGAAATGAGACCGAGATTGGCAGTTCCTCGGTCTCGGTGGCCTCAATCGCCGTCGACCTGGCACAAAAGATCTTCGGCTCGCTCGAGGGAAAAAGGGTCTTGCTGATCGGCGCGGGCAAGATGAGCGAGCTGGCGGCTCGCCACCTCGTCGACCGGGGGGCGAAATCGATCTTCGTGGCGAACCGGACCTTTGAGCGAGCAGTGCGGCTCGCGCAGGAGTTTGGCGGCCAGGTCGTCCCCTTCGAGGACCTCTACGCCAGCGCCGATCGAGCCGATATCGTGATTACCTCGACGGGCTCGCCGCAACCTATCTTTCGCCCCGAGCACGGCGCACAGTTCATTCACCGGCGCCGCAACCGGCCGATGTTTTTCATCGATATCGCGGTGCCGCGGGACGTGGATCCGGAGATGAACCGGGTGGAGGGAATTTTTCTCTACGACATCGACGATCTGCAATCGGTGGCTGCGGCGAACCAGACCGACCGCGCCAAGGAAGCGTTGGCCGCCGAGGCGATCATCGTTGCGGAAGTTGAGCGCTACCAGAAACAGCTCAGCATCCTGGATGCAGTCCCCATCATTCGCAATCTGCAACAGGCAGCGGAGACGATGCGCCAGTCGGAGTTGCGCAAGGCCGAAGCTGGACGGCTGCGCGATCTTTCCGAAGATCAGTGGTCGGCGGTCGACGCGCTGACTCGCGCGATGATGAACAAGTTTCTGCACCCGACGCTACAAGCGATCAAGGCAGCTGCGGCTGAGGGTGATGTCGGCGAAGCTGGAGTCTTACCGCGCAACCTTCGATCCGAGCCGGGCAGCGGCGTACATCAAGTCGCATCCTCTCAGCGCCGGCCTCTCGGGAGTGATCGAATCCGCCGCGCCCGAAGGTCCTGCGGCAGATAGCGTCACTTCGGAGCAGGATTCTTGATCAGGATTGGTTCGCGTGGCTCGCAGTTGGCTCTCTGGCAGGCCAATCATATTGCCGATGCACTTCGTGGCCAGGGCCATGAAGTTGCGATCGAGATCATCAGGACCACCGGCGACCGGCTACAGGAGATCAAGTTTGCCGAAGTCGGAACCAAGGGGATGTTTACCAAGGAGATCGAAGAGGCGCTGATCGCGGGGCGCATCGACCTTGCCGTTCATAGCCTTAAAGATCTGCCCACGGAACTGGCGCCTGAGTTTGCCCTGGCCGCGATTCCGGAACGCGCCGATCCTCGGGATGCTTTCGTCTCCGTCGACTTCCATTCTTTCTTCGATCTTCCTGCCGGGGCGAAGATCGGCAGCAGCAGCCCTCGGCGTCAGACGCAGTTGCGCGCGCTTCGTCCCGATCTCGAATACATCGAATTCCGCGGCAATGTTGATACCCGACTTCGCAAGCTCGAAGAGGGGCAGGCGCAGGCGATCATCCTTGCCGCCAGCGGCCTCGATAGGCTTGGCAAGACGGAGTGGATTCGGCAGCGGTTCGATGTTGAACATCTTTGTCCGGCCGCCGGGCAGGGTGCGCTCGCGATTGAATGCAGAGCCGATGATCCCCGAACGCATCGCGCTGTCGCATTTTTGGATCACGCCGACACGTGCTTCGCTGTTACCGCAGAGCGTGCCGCCCTCAATGCTCTGGGCGGAGGGTGCCAGGTGCCGATCGGCATGTATTGCCGGCGTGAGGGCGAAGCATTCCGTATCAGCGGCGTGGTTGCTGGCCTTGAAAGCAACGAGCACGTCGCCGCCAGCACGACGGGGATGAATGCCGAAGAGCTTGGCCGCGAGATCGCCGCGGTGTTGCTCAAGAACGGCGCCGACGCAATTCTCTTCGCGGGCGAGCAGGAGTCATGAGCGCTGCGTCGCCGCTTCCTCTGGCCGGCAAGCGGATCGTCGTGACCAGAGCGCGGAGCCAGGCGAGTTCGCTGGTGACGGCGCTAACCGAGCTGGGCGCTGAAGTGATTGAGCTGCCCACGATTGAGATTGTGCCGCTTGAGTCCTATGAAACCTTGGACGAAGCTCTACGAAATCTTGCCCGTTATCAATGGCTGATCGTGACCAGCGCGAATACGGCCAGGGTTCTAGGCGAGCGGCTTGCCGCTTTGGAGTTGGATCCTGCCGAATGCTGCGGACTTCGTAAGGTTGCCATAGGTTCGGCGACTGCCCGAGCCATGCTGGAACAGGGAATGCCCGCCGATATCGTGCCGAAGCAATATGTCGCCGAGTCGCTGGTCGCGGAGCTGGGCGATCAGGTAAATGGAAGCCGGATATTGCTGGCGCGGGCTGCGGTCGCGCGAGATGTCATTCCTGACGAACTCACGCGGCGCGGAGCGGTCGTGGATGTCGTCGATGCTTATCGGACGGTGATACCGGATGGCGCGGTTGAGCGGGTGCGGAAGGTGTTTTCGGATCCTTCACGTTGGCCTGATGCAGTGACGTTTACGAGTTCTTCGACGGTGAAGAATTTCTTTGCACTTTACCGAGCGGCAGGTTTCGAAGGAATTCCACAAGCAATTGTTTCTTTGTCGATAGGGCCGATTACGAGCGAGACCTTGCGTGAGTTCGGGTGGGAGCCGGCAGCCGAGGCGGCGGAGCATTGCGCGGAAGGGCTGATCGCAGCCGCCAGGGAATTCCTCCAGCGTTAGATTGCTCGCCGCGAATGCGCCTTAGTGGGTGCTCCAGGTTTTATCCGAAGAATTGCAAACCTTCTCCAGTGTGCAATCCACACAGCGCGGCTTTCGGGCGATACAGATATTTCTTCCGTGATGGATGAGCTCGTGGGAAAACGCGATCCAGTGGTCTTGCGGGATGATCTTCATCAAATCCTGCTCGACCTTTTCGGGAGTCGTCTCCGTGGTCAGTTCGAGGCGTCGTGAGAGGCGCAGCACATGGGTGTCGACGACGACTCCGACGGCGAGTTTGTAGGCGACTCCAAGGACGACATTAGCCGTCTTGCGTGCCGCTCCTGGGACGGTGAGTAGCTCTTCCATCGTGCGCGGGACTTTGCCGTTGAAGTCGGCGATGATCTTCTTTGCTGCACCCTGGATTGATTTCGCTTTGTTGTTGTAAAAGCCGGTGGTGCGGATGATCTCTTTGATCTCATCGATCGGTGCGGCGGCGAGATCGGCGGGTGTCGGGAAGCGCTTGAAGAGGACCGGCGTGACGATGTTTACGCGAGCGTCAGTGCATTGCGCGGAAAGGATGGTCGCGACGAGGAGCTGCCAGGCGTCTTTGTGGATGAGTGCGCATTCGGCGTTTGGATAGGCTGCGGCGAGCAGGTCGAGGATTTTCTTGATTCGCTGGGGTGCGAGCGCTTGTTTGCGAGTGGCTATAGTTGACGGGCGTGGCTTCGCTGCTCCCTTGACGGCCGGCTTGGTCGTTGCCAACTTCTTGATGGATTTCTTTGCGGCTTTCTTCGAGGCGGCTTTGGTCGGCATGTGTAGGAATTAACTCCGTCGCCATCGTAGCAAACAGCCAAGGCGTTGTTCCCGGATCGGCCAGTCCGAAATGGGAAATCCTTGTGGCCGGGTTTTCTCGTCGTCATCGAGCACCTTGGAGTTGGTATGCTGTAGATAACCTGCATGACAGAAAAAATACTTGCTGTTGTCGTTGGCTTTATCGTCGCCACAATCTCGGCGTCCGGCTATGCCGGAGTCGCTTTGCTCATGGCGATTGAGTCGGCCTGCATTCCGCTGCCTTCGGAAGTGATCATGCCGTTCGCGGGCTACCTAGTCTCCACAGGTCGCTTCAATTTGTTTCTGGTCGCGACGGCCGGCGCGCTCGGTTGCAATCTGGGTTCGATCGTTGCCTACTGGATCGGCGCTTGGGCTGGGCGTCCGTTCGTGGAGCGGTTTGGCAAATTTGTGCTGATCGATGTGAAGGATCTGGACCGCGCGACGCACTTCTTCAACAAGTACGGTTCGATCACCGTCCTGATAGGCCGTCTTTTGCCGGTCGTTCGCACCTTCATTGCGCTGCCCGCAGGGGTCGCTCGGATGCCGCAGTTGCGCTTTCACATCTACACCTTCGTCGGCTCATGGCCGTGGTGCTTTGTGCTGGCCTACGTCGGCATGAAGCTGGGGCAACAATGGGACACCAATCCGGCATTCAAAGAGGCGTTTCACCGCTTCCACCTGGCGGTGGAGATTGCCCTGCTGGCCGGCATTGTGTGGTTCGTCTGGACCCATCTGATCTCGCGCAAGCGCATTAGCGAAGCGTAGAATTCGGAGCCGGGCGGCCCCTCAAAGCTACCGTTGAGCCATACTTTCCCGCGATTGGGCTTGGGCGGTTTGCGCTCTGACATGTAAAAGGTTGAAACTAAGACGTTTTGATTTTGTATTTCTTTGTGTACTGAGAGGACGGAAGCATAGCAATGCCAACATCGAAGGACAGCAATTATCAGGCTGAGGTCACCGGCCAGCCTGGTGCTCACGCATCGCAGATTCAGCCCGCCAAGGGCAAGCTCGGAGTTATGGTCGTCGGCCTGGGCGCCGTCGCGACTACACTGATCGCCGGAGTCGAGGCGGTCCGCAAAGGTCTGGCCAAACCGGTTGGCTCGCTCACGCAAATGGGCACCATTCGCCTCGGCAAGCGTACTGAGGGCAACACGCCACTGATCAAGGACTTTGTGCCGCTGGCCGACCTGAACGATATCGTCTTTACCGGCTGGGACATTTTTGACGACAACGTCTACGAGGCAGCAGCCCACGCCAAAGTGCTGGAGAAAGACCAGCTGGAGCAGATTCGCCCCTATCTCGAATCGATCAAGCCGCTGCCGGCGGTGTTTGACCAGTACTACGTGAAGCGCCTGAACGGCACCAACATCAAGACCGGCAAGAACAAGATGGACCTGGCCAACCAGCTTCGCGCCGATATTCAGGCGTTTAAGAAGACGGTTAGCCGCGTGGTGATCATCTGGTGCGGATCGACGGAGATCTTCCTTGAGCCGGCGCCGGTTCACGAGACAGTGGCCTCGTTCGAGAAGGGCCTCGAAGAGAACGACATCAACATCGCGCCCTCCATGATCTACGCCTATGCGGCGATGCAAGAAGGTGTCCCATTTGCCAACGGCGCACCGAACTTGACCGTCGACCTCCCGTTCCTGCAGGAGCTGTCGAAGGCGAACTACGCGCCCATCTGCGGCAAGGACTTCAAGACCGGCCAGACGTTTATCAAGACCGTGCTTGCACCGGCCTTCAAGGCGCGGATGCTGGGTGTGGCGGGGTGGTACTCGACCAACATCCTCGGCAACCGGGACGGCGAGGTGCTCGACGATCCGGAGTCGTTCAAGACCAAGGAAGAATCGAAGCTGGGCGCGCTGGACTTCATCTTTCAGCCCGAGCTTTACCCCGATCTGTACAAGGACCTCTATCACAAGGTACGGATTAACTATTACCCGCCACGTGGTGATAATAAAGAGGGTTGGGATAACATCGATATCTTCGGATGGCTTGGATATCCGATGCAGATCAAGGTTGACTTTCTCTGCCGTGACTCGATCCTGGCCGCGCCGCTGGCGCTGGATCTGGTGCTCTTCCTGGACCTTGCCAAGCGGACGACTGGCCTCTGCGGCATCGGCATTCAGGAGTGGTTGAGCTTCTACTTCAAGGCGCCAATGACGGCTCCGGGGCTTTATCCTGAGCACGATCTGTTCATTCAGTCGATGAAGTTAAAGAACACGCTGCGGCACATCATGGGTGAGGAATTGATCACGCATCTTGGGCTTGAGTACTACGACTGAGAACCCAGCTCAACTTAAGTGGCAAAGGCGACCGATTTCTGGTCGCCTTTTGCTTTTCAGGAAGGCGCTTGATCGAAGTTGACGGGCAGGGTTCGACCTTCCTCGCTGCTCTGCCGCGCCAGTTCGATGATGCGAGCAGTCCGCCAGGCATCGATCCCGGGCACCGCTAGTGATTCGACGCCCAGAATCGCGTCGCGTACGTTGGCATAGTAGCCACGATAATCTCCTGGCTCGGTGGGGATTTGCTTTTCGGTTCCGTCCGCGAGTTTCAGATGGCCCCAGTCTGATTCGGGTTCTTCGCCCCAGGCTAGGGAGCCGATTCGCGAGCCTATAACCGCTCCGCCTTGGATTGCGACTTCCTGAGGATCGATTCCGAACTTCACGAAGCTTCCCTTCGTTCCATGAAGAGTAAAGCGTGGCCCGGCAATCGCCGCTGTCATGGTGGAGCGCAGCCAGACGGTTAGGTTCTTTTCAGTCTCGCCAATGTAGCCGAGTCGGATGTCGAAGGCATCATCGTTGAGGGCCCCGTCGCGTTCGGTGCGCACGCTGGCGGTGATCTCATTGGGTGCGCCGAAGAGATGCAGCGCCTGATCGATGATGTGGGTGCCGAGATCATAGAGCTGGCCTCCGCCGTACAGGCCGCTTTCTTTCCACGTCCCCTGGCGAACCTCCTGGCGGAAGCGATCATAGTGAGACTCGAAGACGACGAGGCGACCCAGGACTCCGCTCTTGAGGATGTTGCGCACGGTCTTGAAGTCGCCATCCCAACGCCGATTCTGGAAGGCGGAAAGGACCAGCTTGCGCTCGTTCGCGATAGTGATCAGCTCCGCGGCCTCCGCCGAAGTCAGCGCAAAAGGTTTGTCGATGACCGTGTGTTTGCCGGCGAGCAAGCATTGCCGGCCAATTTCTAAATGGGTCTGGTTGGAGGTGGTGACCGATACCATCTGAATGCTCTTGTCGGCGAGCATCTCCTCGACGGAGCGATAGATCGTCGCGTTAGGGTAAGCCTGCGCAGCCTCGTCGCCTTTGCGTTGAACGATGGCGGCCAGCTCCAGGCCAGGGACAGCGGAGATAAAGGCGGCGTGAAAGGTGCGACCGCCGTTGCCAAAGCCGATTACCGCAGCGCGAATGGGTTCAGTCATGAATTCAAGGTAATGCACGGGACATGCAGTAGGGAACTGGCCGGATGCCGGACCTAGGTTGCAAGGGCTCCACTCGCGGGCAGGATGTTAGGAGTCCGAGCCATTCCTCACGCATAGGATGTGACCGTCTTCATGTTCTTGCTGCCCCGTTCGGCGGTGATTTTGTCGACGTAGCCGCTTTCGGCGAGGGCCAGCAGCGGATCTTCGGGCAGACCGCGTGAGCGACGCCATTCACGGACCATGGGCCGTACGTCTGTCCAGAAAGCGGAGCGGAAACACTCTTCCGCCTCGACCAGGCGGCACTCGTTCTGGAGCGCTTCCAACTGCTCTAAATCAACCAAAGCTGCCTTGGCGTAGATCTCTTCGGCGGTTGCGACGGTCTGGACCATGGCCTCCATCTTGCCTTTGAGGTTGTGGCTCTGGTCGATCATGAAGGCGATGTCGAGAGTGGCTCCGCCGCGTCGCTGGCCGCCTGATGGCTGAGGATTTCATGGAAGATCCGGAAGACTTGATAGGGATCGATCGAGCCAAGCGTGAGATCGTCGTCGGCGTAGCGGCGATCGTTGAAATGGAAGCCTCCCAGTAGGCGTGAGATGTAGCAGCCACGCGACGATCTGCTCGATGTTTTGCGCCTGGTAATGATGGCCGGTGTCGACGAGGACGTAAGCCTGCGGGCCGGCGGCGCGCGCCAGTTCCACGGCCATGCCCCAGTCGGCAATGTCGGTGTGATAGAAGGCTGGCTCGAACGGTTTGTATTCAATCAGCAAACGCTGCGACGGCGCGAGGGCGGCATGGACGCGGCTGAAGGACTCCTGCATCCAGGCAATTCGTTTGCGAATGCTTTGCGTCCCGGGATAGTTGGAGCCATCGGGCACCCAGGGGGCGATGTCGCGGGCGTCGAGCTGTTTGGCGATCTCGACGCAGTCGAGCATGTGCAGGGTGGCTTTCTCGCGTACGGTCGGGTCGGGGCTGCAGATCGAGCCGTATTTGTAGGCCTGGTCTTGAAAAAGGTTGGGGTTGATCGAGCCTGCTCGAATGCCGTACTTCCGTTCGAGCTGCTGAATTGCGACGACATCGGTGATTCCAGACGGCAGGTCCCACTCGACGTGGAGGGCAAGGGTGGGGTTGACGCCGGTGAGCGCATTCACTTGCGCCGCGTCGGCGAATTTCTCTTCAATCGTTGTCGCAGCCGAGGGTTGCAGGAACTTGCCGAACCGAGTTCCGGTATTGGCAAAACCCCAGGATGGGATTTCGATGACAAAACGATCGAGCGCTCTTGCGATTCGCTCGGCTGCCTGATTGTGATCGCTCATCTGTGTCCTCGGTTTCGGTGAACGCGAACCTCATTCTGTGAACTAAATACCTATTGAAACATCGTTGCCGATGATAGCAGAAACGCGATTCGAGATAGATGCACCTTTGCCGGTGAGTTTTAGTAGCTACCGTCACGCTTCGACTTCTCAAGAAATTCAATAGACAATCTGTTTCTCTTCGCGTGATTCTCTCCGCTATGATGGAACGTCACCGCAAAGCGCAGTCCTGAGGAGAAGCAGCTTGGATTTCAATCCCGTAATGGGAGTCTTCTACCACTGGCTTGGGGGCCTCGCCTCCGCCAGTTGCTATCTGCCATTCCGGGGCATCAAGCGCTGGTCATGGGAGACGTATTGGCTGGTGCAGGGAACTTTTAGCTGGATACTTGCACCGATTCTGATCGCCAGCCTGCTGGTGCCGAATATCTCCGCGATCTTGCACGCTGCACCGGCCTCGAGCGTTTTCTATGCGTATTTCTGGGGATGCATGTGGGGGGTCGGAGGCCTCACTTGCGGATTGTCTATCCGTTATCTGGGTTTTGCGCTGGGCTATCCGATCGTGCTCGGTTTGTGCACCGTATTTGGCACCCTGATGCCGCCGATCTTCAGCGGAACCATGGGTGAGATTCTGCGCGAGAACTCTGGTCATGTGATTTTGTTGGGGTTGGGAGTCTGTGTCGTTGGGATATTGTTCAGCGGATTCGCGGGGCGCTCCAAGGAAAACGAACTGACGGAGAGCGAGAAGCAGGAGACGGTCAGGGAGTTCCATTATGGCAAAGGGCTGGCGGTCGCGATTCTTTCGGGGATTATGAGCGCCTGCTTCGCCTATGGTTTGGCGGCGGGGAAACCAATCGGCGAGATCGCCAAGACTCAATTGCTGGCGCATGGCGGATCGGACATCTGGCAGAACCTGCCGGTGCTGATCGTGGTCATGCTGGGCGGCTTCACGACGAATTTCATCTGGTGCGTCATCTTGCTCGTGCGCAACCACTCCGCACGGCAGTATCTAGGCGTGCCGGCGCGCGAGTTCGGCCAAAACATTCTTGTGACCAAGGCCTCCACGCCCGTCTTGAGTGAGCTTGGGGGCGAGGCTGGCTTCGATTTCCACGCAGCGCCGAGGCTGCCGGGCGCGGTGATGCTGTTGAATTATGCCTTCGCCGCACTCGCTGGCGTTATTTGGTATTTCCAATTCTTCTTCTACAGCATGGGCCAGACCAAAATGGGAAAATACGATTTCTCCAGCTGGACTCTGCACATGGCCAGCATCATGATCTTCGCCACGATTATTGGCATATTCCTGAAGGAGTGGCGTGGCACCAGCGCCCGCACCCGGCGGCTGGTGGCCGGAGGGTTATTCTTCCTGATACTTTCGACGGTGGTAGTTGGTTACGGGAACTATATGAAAGGTCGGGAAGACGGCTCACAGAGTGTCTCGGTTAGCGCCCAAAGCCGATGACACTAGCGATCGAAGGATCCCAGGCTGCATGTGATGTCCCTATTTCCACTACCGTCGCAAGATTGATCACCTCCCGTACTTTTAACAATGGAGTTTCGGGATATTCCTTGTTAAGGTATCGGGGATGTTTCGGGAGAAGATTTGTGTGAACCCGTTTGTCTGTATTGAGCGTCACAGTACATTAGAACGAATGTGATAACGTCTTGGCATCGGACTCTAGCGGAGTTGAAGGCCCAGTAGTTTTTTGGGCGTACTGATTCGTCTCATCGGAACGGGGGATAGAGGCTCTTATGGCTTTGGCGATCTGGGCAGTGCCGGCGCTCTTCGTTCAGATGCTGGGACGCTCAGCCGTCGTTGTTTCAAGCCGCCTATCGCCTACGGACATCTTCGATCCAGCCGCGACTCCGGCACGCCTGGTGTTTGGCAATGCGGAGTTCGTTCTCGGCCTTTGCCTGGGAATCTTTATTGTGGTCGGCGGGCTGATGGCTTGGATAGTCTTCAGGTATCGCAGCAAAGCCACCGACGACAACACCGAGCCGATTCAAATTTACGGGAGCAACCAGATCGAGCTTTCATGGACGGTCATTCCGATCCTGCTGGTCTTTATGCTCTTTCTGACTACGGCCCGGGTGATTTTTGCCACGGAAAGCATCCCTAAACCGGCCAGCGCGCTCGATGTGATCGTGATTGGGCATCAGTTTTGGTGGGAATATCGCTATCCCTCGCTCGGAATCGTGACCGCCAATGAGCTGCACATCCCGGTAAGCGATCCTGCGCACCCGACGCCGGTGTATTTGAAGATGTCCTCCGCCGACACGGACCATAGCTATTGGGTGCCTCGCCTGGCCGGCAAGATGGACCTGATTCCGAACCGCGTCAACACGATGTGGATGGATCCGGAGACCCCAGGCCTTTACCTTGGCCAGTGCGCGCAGTATTGCGGGACCCAACACGCGAAGATGCTGCTACGGGTTTACGCAGATACACCTGCGGATTTTGATGCCTGGGTCAAGAAGGAGCAGGCACCTTCCGCTCCATCGGCTTCGTTGACGCCTGAGCAGCTGGCAGGGAAGTCGGTCTTCGAGCACAACGCCTGCATGAACTGCCACACCATTGCTGGAACCGGGGCGAAAGGGACGTTCGGACCCGACCTGACCCACATGGGAAGTCGCGAGACTCTGGGCTCGGGGGCGTTCAGCAATACTCCCGAAAATCTCAAACAGTGGATCGACAATCCGGACTCTTTCAAGCCCGGAGCGCTGATGCCACCCATGCACCTGAATGAACAGGACTTGAACGCGGTCACCGCGTATCTGACCACGCTGAAGTAAATTCCGGCGGAAAGGAGACGAGCTATGGCAACGACAACGGCAATCGATTTGACAAGCCAAACCAAGCCGAAAAAGCTGTTGCTTCAGGTCGTGCATGAGTGGCTCACCACCGTGGACCATAAGAAGCTGGGCATCATGTACATCGTCTATGCCCTCTTCTTTCTGGTGGTTGCCGGGTTTATGGCGGTGCTGATGCGTATTCAGCTAGCCGTTCCCCATAATCACTTCGTCTCGCCGCAGGTCTTCAACCGGCTCTTCACCATGCATGGCACCACCATGGTGTTCTTTGTCGGCATGCCGGTTCTGTTGGGTTTTGGAAACTACCTGATTCCGCTGATGATCGGTGCGCGGGACATGGCTTTTCCGAGGCTTAATGCCTTTTCCTTCTGGATATCGGCGTTTGGCGGCATCCTGCTTTATTTCAGCTACCTGGGTGGCGATGGCCTCTATGGCAGGGCTCGGCTCCCGATGTCGGCTGGTTCGCCTATGCGCCGCTCACTGCCAAAGTATTTTCGCCCGGCCATAGCACCGATTATTGGACCTTCGCGATCCTGCTGAGCGGCATTGGTTCGACCGGAACGGCAGTCAACATTGTGGCGACGATTCTGTGTATGCGCTGCAAGGGCATGACCATGAGCCGTCTGCCGTTGCTGCCCTGGCTGTACCTCGTAGTGAGTTTCCTGATCTTCGTAGCAGTGAGTCCGCTTACCGCTGCGCAGATTATGCTGACGATCGATCGCTATCTTGGCGCGCACTTCTTCGACACCCAAGCGGGTGGCTCGGCGGTATTGTGGATGCACTTCTTCTGGATATTTGGCCATCCCGAGGTTTATGTTCTCGTACTGCCGGCCTTTGCGTTTGTGAATGAGATCATTCCGGTCTTTTCCCGCAAGGCGATGTTTGGATATTCGGCGATGGTCGCGGCCAGCGTAGGAATCGGGTTCATCAGTCTCAGCGTGTGGGCCCACCATATGTTTACCGTTGGGCTGGGCGCCGAGGGCAACCTCTTCTTCACCGTATCGACGATGATCATCTCGGTGCCGACGGGGATCAAGATATTCAACTGGCTGGCTACCATGTGGGGCGGGAAGCTGATCTTCAAGACCCCGATGCTCTTTTGCACCGGCTTTCTGTTTCAATTCATGATCGCCGGACTAACCGGAATCATGCTCTCGGCGGCGCCGTTTGATTGGCAGCTAGGCAACTCCTACTTTGTGATCGCGCACTTTCATTACGTGCTGGTCGGAGCGATTCTCTTCGCGCTCTTCGGGGCTTTCTATTATTGGTATCCGAAGATCACTGGACGCATGTTGAACGAGACTCTGGGCAAGTGGCACTTCTGGCTGTTCGTGATTGGTTTCCATGTGACCTTCGACCTCATGCATGTTCCCGGATTGCTCGGAATGCCGCGTCGTATCTATACCTATGAGCCCGGTCGCGGCTGGGACACCTTGAACCTTCTTATTGGTGTAGGGGCAGTTATTCAGTCAATCGCCACTGTCATCTTCGTTGTCAACATGGTGTGGTCTTACTATCGCGGCAAGATCGCGGGAGCCGATCCGTGGGATGCGTGGACGCTGGAGTGGTCGATCAGTTCTCCTCCGCCGGACTACAACTTCGCCGTCGAGCCGTCGGTCAGCAGCCGCCGTCCTCTATGGGACCTCAAGCATCCTGAAGACGTGGATACCGACTATGAATAAGCCGTATCGGCAAGCACCAAATTGCAGGAGGTCTCGATGAGTGCGATTCCGATCACTCCTGAAATCAGCGAGGCGCCGTGGAAGCTGCCCAGCAAGGGCATGGTGGGCATGGCCTGCCTGATCACCGCCGAGTCCGCGATCTTTATCATCTTCGTCGTCGCGTACATCTACTACATAGGCAAGAGCCTGAGCGGGCCTACGCCGAAAGAGGTGCTCGAGCTCCCGATTGTCGCCACGATCTGCTTGCTCTCGAGCAGCTTTACCGCGCATGCAGCCGTCTCGGCGTTGAGGAAGAGTAAAGTCCGGAACTGCGCAACATGGCTAGCCGCGACGATTCTTTTGGCGGTGATTTTTCTCTTCTACACCGGCAAAGAGTGGCATGAGCTGATCTATCACTACGGGCTGACGATCAAGACAAACCTCTTCGGCACTACGTTCTATTCGCTGGTTGGATTGCACGCGACCCACGTCGTGGTCGGCTTGGTTATGCTCGTAATCGCGCTGATCGCCGCGCTGCGCAACGTAATGACCGAACACGACGCGGAACGGCTCGAGGTACTTTCTCTCTACTGGCACTTTGTTGACGCGGTCTGGGTAATTGTCTTCACCGTGGTTTACGTGGTGGGACGATGAACGATAGAGAACAAGGGAAGGGCAGAGATGGCGCATAACCCTACTGGCAGTCACGGAGAGGCCGAGGGCTTCGTCAATCTGCCGACGCCGACGATCTGGCCAATGGTCCTTGCTCTGGGCATCTCGTTGGCAGTTGCCGGCCTGGTTACGCACTGGGTGATCACCCTGCTCGGTATATGCCTCATTGTGCCTGCGGTCGTCGGGTGGTTTTCTCAGGTAATACCTCACGAGCACCATGAGCCGGTCGCTGTTTCGACCGAGATCGTGACCATATCGAGCGACCGTATCGCCAGCGTCCATCACCATGTTGCCCAGGGACGGCGCGAGGTACAGCCGCTGGAGAATTACAGTACCTGGGTCGGCGTAAAGGGCGGGCTTGCCGGCGGCCTTGCCATGACAATCCCAGCAGCCATATTTGGTCTGCTGAAATACCACAGCGTTTGGTTCCCGATTAATCTGCTTGCCGCAGGTGGCTTTGTGAGTTGGGCTACGGAGAGCGACGCCTTTCTCGCGCAGTTTCACCTGGAAGGCCTGCTCGCTGCGTCGGCGATTCATATTTTTACGTCGTTGCTCGTCGGCCTGCTCTATGGAGCAATGCTGCCAATGTTTCCCCGGCGGCCGATCATTACCTGCGGTTTTGTCGCCCCTTTTCTCTGGACGGGCATTCTGTATACCTCGCTCGGAGTACTTAGCCCGATTCTCGATCAGAGAATCAGCTGGGGTTGGTTCTTTTTGTCGCAGGTCGCGTTTGGTCTGGTGGCCGGCTTCGTGGTTAACCTGCAAGTGAAGGTGCGTTCGGAACAGTTCCGGGCTTTGCCGTTCGCCGTCCGGGCTGGGTTGCATACCGACCAGCCGATGGACATTGAGGATGATCAGAAGGGCAAACCGAGATGAGGAGATCGCGCCAGCTGATCATTTCGCTTCTTTCGTGCGTCTCGCTTGCGGGGCTGGGTTGCAATCATCCCCGTGGCAAGCCGGGACCCGAGCCTGAAGTTCCGCGGCCCGACCAGGTGCTCGATTTCGCGACGCTCTATAAGCAGAACTGCGTCGCCTGCCATGGAGACGGTCACGAACCCGGCGCGGCGCTCTTTCTTGCGAATCCCGTCTATCTGGCCGTAGCGGGTGAGGGAAATCTGAAGAACATTATCGGCAACGGCGTGTCCGGCAAGCTGATGCCCGCCTTCGGCCAAAGCGCGGGAGGCATGCTCACCGATCAGCAGGTCGATATTCTCGCGAAGGGCCTGATCAGCTATTGGGGCAAGCCGGGTGTTCTGGACAATTTGAACCCGCCAACTTACAAGGCAATGCTGCATCCTGATCCCGTGGCCGGACAAAAAGTGTTTACGAAATATTGTGCTGAGTGCCACGGCGACACTGGTGAGGGTGCCGACGTCAATGGCGCGATTGTCGACCCTTCATTCCTCGCGCTGATTAGCGACCAGAACCTGCGCAGCATCGTGATCTCAGGAATGAACCCGGATATGCCGAATTTTAGCGCGCATGAGGGCGATCCTCCGCTGACCGATCAAAACGTAACGGATGTCGTCGCGTGGCTGGCCTCGCATCGGGCGTCCAGTGGCTTGCCTACTACCCAGGTTCCTGGATCCACCGCGGCTCATGGAGCCTCGTCCATGGCAAAACCTATCTCTTCCGCCGCAACACAGGAGTCGAACCGATGACCACGACGGCATTGCCTCCCGACGCTCCCCAGCCTGAAGAACAAGCGCCCCACCAAAGGCCCGAGGAAGTGTCGCGGCGCAGGTTCCTTTTCAAGCTATCCATCGCCGCCAACAGTATCGTCGGCGCGGTCTTCGCCGTGCCTATCCTCGGGTATCTACTCGGCCCGGTGATGAAGAAACAGAGCGCCACCGAGTTTTGGGTCGGCTTGGGTTCGGTCGACCAGTTTCCTGAAGGGGAGACCCGGCTCGCCAATTTCACTAACCCCTCCACGACGCCCTCCGATGGCCAGACCGCAGACTTGCCTTGCTGGGTGAGGCGCATCGCCGGGAACCAGTTTCAGGTATTTGCGATCAACTGCGCTCACCTTGGATGTCCGGTGCGCTGGTTCTCCCAATCGAAGCTCTTCATGTGCCCATGCCACGGCGGAGCTTACTACCAGGATGGCTCTCGCGCTTCGGGGCCGCCGGAGCGCGGCCTGTTTGAATATGAATACAAGATTGAGGCCAACAGCCTCATCATCAAGGTCGGCGATCTGCCGACCCTGGCCCGGCCCGGAACCAAACAGGTCGCAGGCTGTTCCGGTGCTCCGGTCTCGGAACAGCCGGCTCCGCTGGTGCAAATCGGCGAAGTCCGATCTGGCAAGGAAAGAGCCAAAGAAGGAGCCGACCCATGGCCAGCCTGAAGCAGGGCGCAATCGGCATCTATAACTGGCTCGAACACCGGTTAGGCCTCTTCAAACCGGCCATGGATGCGGCTTCGCATCCGATTCCCGTCAAGTCGGAGAGCTGGTTGTATGTCTTCGGCAGCGCGGCGACGATTTTATTAGGGCTGCAGGTGGTGACCGGCATCCTGCTCGCGCTTGTGTATACGCCGTCAGCCAACGAGGCCTGGAAGACCCTTCACTTCCTCAACAACGACATCGCTCTGGGTTGGTTTCTGCGAGCGATTCATGGCTGGGGCTCGGACTTCATGGTGGCCATCGTCCTGATCCACATGTGTCAGGTCTTCCTTTTCGGAGCGTATAAGTTTCCCCGCGAGCTTACCTGGATCATCGGCGTCTTTCTACTGCTGCTCACCCTCGGCATGGCCTTTACAGGACAGGTTCTGCGCTTTGACCAGGATGCCTACTGGGGGCTTGGTATCGGCGCGTCGATTACCAGCCGCATCCCGTTTATTGGTGGACCCGCGGTCAGCCTGCTGCTGGGCGGACCAATCATCGGCGGTGCGACGTTATCCCGGTTTTTTGCACTACATGTTTTTGTGATTCCCGGCATTCTGCTGGCAGGTGTTGGGGTGCATGTCTGGATGGTTCTGCACCTTGGAATCAATGAATGGCCGATGCCCGGTCGCATCGTCCGCAAGGCGACCTATGAGCGGGAGTATCACCAACAGACCGCCAAAGAGGGCATCCCGTTCGTTCCCGACGGTGCGTGGAAGGATGGGTGTTTTGCCGCCGCGATCATCCTCGCTGTGATTGCCTGTGCGCTGTTCTTTGGGCCGTTCGGCCCCACCGGTCAACCCGACCCGAGAATTATCGAGACCGCGCCCAAGCCGGACTTCTTCTTTCTCTGGATTTACGCGGTTCTTGCCTATCTTCCGCCCAGCATTGAAACGCCAGTTATGTTCATCGTTCCGGCGCTGGTCATCGGCGGGATGCTTTTGCTGCCGTTGGTCTTCGGCGAGGGCGAGAAGCACTGGTCACGTCGCCCGGTCGCAGTGCTGACGCTCGCGGTGGTTGCGGTGAGCCTTGGAATCTTTACCCGGCTTGGCACCTATACGCCGTGGAGCCCGATCATGGACGCGTGGACGGCCGACTCGATACCTGCTCGTTATCTCCATGACCGGACGCCGCTCCAACGCCAGGGTGCGATCGTCTTTCAGAACAAGCAGTGCCGCAACTGCCACGCAATCGGCGGCGAGGGCGGATTGCGCGGCCCGGCCCTCGATGCGGTTGCCGCCCGTATGACCTACGATCAACTCGTTCGCCAGGTGGTGCAGGGCGGAGGCAATATGCCCGCATACGGCAACGCCTTGAGTGCCGACGAGACAACCGCGTTGGTCGGCTTCCTCAGTACGCTGCGCGGCAACGACTTAAATCCGGCCATCGACGCCTCACAGAAGCTAACCCACACATCGCAGCTAAAGACTCCGCCTTCTCCGGTGCATGCTTCGGGGTCATCCGAATAGAGTTGAATCGGATTAGCGGCCCGCAGAGGCCAGGGCAATGACCTCGGCCAGCGACTTTATCTTTTCGGAGTGGTCGCCACCTTGGCTCCTCACCGCGAGTCTCACGGCCACGGCGGTGATCTACTTGCGTGGCTGGCGTGCGATTCGCCGTACCCGCCTCTCACTCTTCCCAACCTGGCGGCTGACGGTTTTTCTGATGGGTCTAGGGAGTCTTTGGGTCGCCCTAGCATCACCGCTTGACGGGTTTGCTGACGCGCTGTTGAGCGCGCACATGGTTCAGCACCTGATCCTGATGTCAGCCGTGCCGCCGCTGCTTTTGCTGGGGCTTCCTGTCGTGCCGCTTTTGAGAGGATTGCCGCGTCCTTTCGTTCAAAACATCCTCGGCCCGCTTTTCAGTTCCAAAACTATGCTTGCACTGGGGCGTTTTCTGACCAGACCGGTGGTCGCCTGGTTGGTGATGAACGTCACGTTTCTCCTTTGGCACACGCCGGCGGCCTACGATTACGCGCTTTGGAACCAGCCCTGGCATCAGGCTCGAGCACATATGCTTCCTCGGTGCTTCCCTGCTATTTTGGTGGCCTGTGATTCAGCCTTGGCCGGCACGCCACCATAATTTCGGTTGGGGGATGTTGTTGTATCTGGTCACCGCCGACCTCGTGAATACGGCGCTTTCAGCGTTCCTCGCCTTCTGTGACCGCCCGGTCTATCGCTATTACCTGAGCCGACCCAATCCGTTCCACGTCGATCCCGTAGCCGACCAGGCAGCCGGAGCGGTGATCATGTGGGTGCTGGGTTCTTTTGTATTTCTAATTCCCGCAGTTGGGATAACGACCAAGCTGCTCCAGGGAAATCGGCAACGGGATAGGTCGCTGCCGATGGGAAAGTAGATGGTGTTGGAGTGGTGACCCTGGGAACCA
>CAVZRF010000016.1:0-23496 GCA_963777685.1 uncultured Acidobacteriaceae bacterium
GGAAGGACCCCGGCGAATCCTCGGCCTCCGCTAGACTCCCAAATCTCGCCACAAACAAAAAGGCGCACAACCCACAAGGGTCATGCGCCCAACTGAATCAAACCAGCCTAAAAACTAAACGTGGACCGAGCTCGAGTGACCCGCCGCGCCAGCTACCGAAGGCTTCACGCGAAAGCGCTCCATCGAAATCTTGAGCGTACGCTCAATCTTTTTCAGGTCGCCGCGCTCGTCCGGCTGGGCAAAGGTGTGAGCTACCTCCTTGCGATCCGCGCGTCCGGTACGGCCACGCAATGCACAGAAGTTCCGCCATCTTGGGCATGTCGTAGTTCACGACGTGCGCCACATGGTCGACGTCCAGGCCGCGTGCGGCCACGTCGGTTGCAACGAGAATCCGGTGCCCACCCTTGGAAAAGCTCTTCAACGCCGCACTACGCTGCGCCTGGGTGCGGTCGCCATGAATGCTCGTCGCCCCATCACCTGAACGCGTCAGCCGCTGCGCAACCCGCTCCGCGCCATGCTTCGTCCGAACAAAAACCAGGAAGCTGCCCTCTTCGGATTTCAGCAAGTGCTCAAGCAGCTCCTGCTTCTTATCTGAAGTAACTTCAAAGGTTTGCAACCGAACATTCTCCGCCGGCTTCAGCACCGAGACAATCTCGATCCGAACGGGTTCTTCAGGTAGTCGCCAACGACCTCCTTGATTCCCGCATCGAGCGTCGCCAAATAGCAAAGCGTCTGACGGTCGCCAGGGATCTCGCTTGCAATCCGCTTGATCGCCGGCTTGAAGCCCATATCCAGCATGCGGTCGACTTCGTCGAGCACCAGGATCTGGACTTCATTCAGCTTGACCATGCGCCGCTTGATGTAATCCTCAAGCCGGCCCGGAGTCGCCACAATCAACCGCGCTCCACGGCGAATCGCCTGGATCTGCGGCCCTCGGCCAGCCCGCCAACCACCAGCGCCACGCTATGCGAGGTGCCCTGGGTCAGGGTACGAAAAGTCTGCTCGACCCGCACCGCCAGCTCACGCGTCGGCAGCAGAATCAGCGCCGTAGCATTCTTTGACTGCGTCGACTGCAGCTTTTCGATGATCGGGATCAGGGAGCTTAGCGTCTGCCGGTACCGGTCTGCGCCGTCGCCAGCACATCGCGGCCCTCAAGCGCCGGAGGAACGCCCCAGCCTGTACGGGCGTGGGCATAATGAAATTATAAGTCGCCAGACGCTTTTTCAGCGAGGCGGAAATCTGAAAGTCATTAAATTCAGTCAAAGTTGTCCTATGGTCCCGTGCTTGGGGTCCTGGGCCTTGCTTTGGTGGGCAGACAGAGACCGGTCCGGGACGCGAGTCGCGCCCTGCTACGGCTCCATCCGTCCGTGACAGAAATTGTTTCTTTCGAGAGGGAGTGCCGGGAATCAGTAAGCCGGGGGCTGAAGAAATGTCCCTGGCTCGGCTCTGCCGCACGATGCCTTTTGCGGGAAGCGATCAAGCAACAACAGCATGATCAAAACTTCCACACACCGCCGCGCACATCATATTTGCGGGCGATTACGCTGAGGGGCTTGGAGATACTGTGGAAGGCGATCCAGCTTTCCAGGGCAAGAAGGCTCACAACCAAACAACTGAGCGCAAAATAAGAATACCACAGTCGCAAGCCACATGACAGGAAGCAGAACCGTGCCCTCGCTCCCCGATAGACAACCTCAGCCTGACCGCTGTAAAACTATCCCAAACTGGTGGGTCTCAACCCGAGTTCACTTTAGGCGTTGATCAACCTTTAGTGCATTACGGTTTTACTTCTTCATTGACGACGCAGTTTCTCTTCCCTTGATAGTGAGAACGACCTATCTGACAGTCAGCGAACAAATTGGTGTTGCCGCATGGGTAGTAACGCTGGATTCGGCATCGTTGTTAATCTTTCGCAGGAAGTAATCAACAGCACGATCGCGGCCTATTGGTCCGCCCTGGCGACACCCCTCAACTATCAGCTTCCGCCGAACGTGCAAATCGCCGGCGAAACCATCGCCTTGGATGCCACGCTCCAGTTCCTGACGCCGACGATCGCCCTCGCTCCGAATCCCGATAATCTTATAGCCACCACCTTCGGCTGCGGCGGCTTTCTCAATTTTTCGATCGGAGCGACCGCCCCAACGACGGTCGTCCTCTCTCTCTCCACGATAATCTCGGCGGCCGTGCAGGTTGCCGATCAGGCTGGTTACTTTGTCCCCAGCCTCGATCTCAGCAACGCAGTCGTCTCCGCCATTTCAGTGAACGTGATCCAGGGCCCGCCCTGCCCGACCTCGTCAACCAGGCGCTCAACTCCCCAGACATTCTCGGCGGCTTGCAAACCGCTCTGCGCGCAATCCCGCCAGATACTGCTCTCTTTCGGACAAACCACTGTCCCCGACCAGATCGCGGCAAATGGTATCTCCATCCAATTTGGTAACGTCGTCGTGGTCCCCATGACCGGCCTGCTCGCCGTCGCCGCCGACCTTATCGGCTACACCACGGGAAGCGCAGCGCAATTGGTGAATCTGTTCACCGCAGCCGGACCAAACGCCATCGGCTACGCGGTCGATGAAGACGGCACGGTGCGCCTCGTTGGCGGAGGCTTCGGGACGCCTGGCCAGTACAGCAACGTTGCCGCCACCGTAAATGGCCCCGCTCTCATGGCCGTCATGAACGGCCCCGTCACCAATGTTTTGAAGGGTCTGTCGTTACCTGCCCGGCGCAAGTATAACGAGCGCGAACTTTTCGATCGGCTACTACCAGCGGCCGCTCGACAACCAGTTTTGGCCCGGCATCACCGTCACGGTCAGCGCCAGTGATTTCCTCGTCCTTGCCGGCACCATCACCGTCAATTTTGGTGTGTATTCGCAGGGTCCGGGTTCGGGAGACACCGGTTGGCTGAGCCGCCAGGGGCCGCCCACTTGGAACCTACGCCGGAAAACGTCGCCATCAGCGCCGGCATCGGCACTGAAATCCTCGCAGGTACTCTAATAGGGCTTCTGGGTGTGATCTTTCCCACATTCGCGCCCTTGATCGCCGTGGCCCTCATCGCGATCTTTGATGGAGTCCTTCCAGGCCTTTTGGCTGATTTCGAGACTGCTGCACAAAACGCAGTCAACGGCGTCCTCTCGTCGAGCTCCTCCTTTGGCTCCTCTGAAGTTCAGACCCAAACCGGCTCCCTTCCCGGCGCAAGCAATACGACCATCACCGTCGACACCCAGGGCCTCGTCATCTCCTCCGATGGCATCGACTCGTATTGTGCCGTCACCATCAACCCACCAGACACATCCCCGTCACTCACTCTGAACGGCACGGTCCCTGACGGAGCCTATTCGTACGGAGACAACCTTCAGGCTTGGACATTCCAAATCGTCCTCCCCAGCAGCGCGCTCAATCAATTCCCGACCTTCATCAGCCTCACCGATCCGACCATTCACGTCGCCTGGGCCGTCTCAGGAACGAACGTCGATGGCTCCTCATTCTCTTCCGACCAATTGATCATTGCCGGCGGGGCCCTTCAGATGGTGCTCAACTTCGACCCCAACAGTCCGCCTTTCGCGAACAACAACGGCCTCGCCATCACCGCAACCCTCTATCGGCTCCTCGGTGACAGCCAAGTGACGCTGTGGACCGGCACCATAAAAACCACCATCTCCGACATCCTCGACGTCACCCAGCTCTACGTCCAATGGAGCCACATCGCTTATTTCACGGTTCCTAACCCTGCAGGTGGAGCGGCGTTGCAGGCAAGCAGAAATCGAAAGTCCGTCCTGCATAAAACCGGCCGCGGAGTGCGCTGCAAAAACGTCGAAACCGCCGCAGCCGCGGCACTGCCCAAGAACCAACCCCTCACCTACACCAACACGCTCCCATTTCCCGCCGACCAGGCCCAGCAAAACCGCCGCGGAGTCCTCTGCGACTACTGCTTCTTCAAAGGCCCCCACGGAACAGTTTTCGTCCCTTAGGCCGCGCGTTCAATACGAATATCTCGACGCGCTTGGGGTCGAATCGAGATCAGCAACGATCAAGCCTTCGCGTCGCGCTCAACATCGGCCCGCAAAGTCCGCCCACAACTCCGGAGTCGCCTCTTCAGGTTCACCAGAGTCCAGCCCCTCCTCGATCAACGCCTGAAGTCGCTCCTTCGCGCGCCGCTTGTGCTCAACCGCGATCAAATGCCGGATATACTTCTCGGCGCTCTCATAGCCACCCTCGGCAACTTCCTGCTCGACAAACTTCTCCAGCGACTCGGGAAGCGACAGCTCAGTCACCTGCATAGGCTCCTCACGCGTTCAGTATAGGGCCGCCAAGCGACGCGACAGAGTTGAACCAGGCGCGCCGAACGCGTACACTAAGGTGTACACATAAGGGGGCTTCATGCTGGCAATCAAAGTTGGCGTGCGCGAGTTCCGCGAGCAGATCGCCCGCTTCCTGGAATCGGAAACACCCGTTGCCGTAACCCGCCGCGGCGAAACGCTGGGCATCTATGTCCCAACACCCCGAAAAGCCGCCCGATCGGCGGATACTGCCGAACTCCGCGCGGCCGCAGACCGGCTCGCGGAAGCCTTGGCGGACCTTGACGAGGAACAAGTCGTAACCGAGTTCAAACAAATGCGCCGCCAGAGCAGGTCGTCGAAACCCTCGAAATGATCGTCTTGGACGCTAACATCCTGATTCGCGCCGTGCTCGGACGCCGTGTTCGGCAGCTTCTTGAGACCTACGCGAACCTTGGTCTACGGTTCTATGCGCCAGACATCTCATACGCTGATGCAATGAAGTATCTGCCGCCCTTATTGGCGAGAAGGCGAATGCCGGACACCGATATTCCCGCCGCGATCCAGTATCTCCAGTCCCTCGTCGAACCGGTCAACCATGATGTCTATGGGCCGTTTAGGGAAGAGGCCGAGCAGCGTTTGCGGGGCCGAGACGAAGAAGATTGGCCAGTGCTGGCGGCTGCCCTGGCTTTTTCTTGCCCAATTTGGACCGAGGACACAGACTTCTTTGGCACCGGCATCGCCGTTTGGACTTCCGACCGTATCGAGCTTTTTCTGCAAGCAGAAGTGCGATCTCTTCAGGTCAATCAAAGCGAGTATCCCGAATCATGAGTCCAGCCACCAAACAAGAAAAACCCCGCTGTACCTGGCCCGGCACCGACCCACTCTACCTGGCCTACCATGACCAGGAATGGGGCGTCCCCGAATCCAACTCCCGCGCCCTCTGGGAACTCCTCATGCTCGAGGGCTTCCAGGCCGGGCTCGCCTGGATCACCGTCCTGCGCAAGCGCGAAGCCTTCCGCGCCGCCTTCAAGCAATTCGATCCCGAAAAGGTCGCACGCTTCAAAGAGGCCGACATCGAACGCCTCATGCAGAATCCCGGCATCATCCGCGCCCGCGCAAAAATTGAAGCCACCATCCTCGGCGCGCGCATCTTCCTGGATATGCAACAAGCCGGAACCAACTTCGCCGAGTTTGCCTGGGCTCTCGCCGGAGGCAAGCCCATCCAGAACACCGGCCCCGTTCCGGCCCTAACGCCGCTCTCCGAAACCATGTCCAAGGAACTGAAGCAGCACGGCTTCAAGTTCGTCGGCCCCACCATCGTCTACGCCTGGATGCAGGCCTCCGGCATGGTCAACGATCACGCACCAGACTGCTTCCGCCGCGAACCATGTGCGAAGAAAAAACCAGGGAGATTCTCATGAGCGCCTACGCCATCTTCACCCGCGAAAAAACCCTCAACCAGGCCGAAATGGACATCTACCACGCCCAGGTCCAAGCCACCTTCGCAGGCCACGACATCAAGTTGCTCGCCGCCTACGGCCCCTTCGAAGACCTCGAGGGTCACCTCACCGAAGGCACGGTCATCGCCGAGTTCCCCACCATGGAAGCCGCCAAAGCCTGGTACGACAGCCCCGCCTATCGCGAAGTCCGCCTCCACCGCTTCAACGGCGCCATCTACCGCGCAACATTGGTTCAAGGGGTATAGCAGAAGTTGAGTGAATGGACCGGAAGTGGCCCATTCAAGCTGCAGTTGGCTTGAATGGGGTGGGCGAAGGCTGACAGATCGCTGTCACCCAACCATCGCCAGATAATCCACCTGGTCGGCGATCGTGCGATACCGGTAAAATTTCGCGATCTTCCCATCGCGCAGATAGAAAACCCCCGGCATCTGCTCGCCATCTTCCTTGATCATCCCAATCCCATAGCTCCGCACTGCACCCGTCACCCAGGCCTTCACCACCGTCGGCCGAAAGAAGTGGCTAAAAGGATTCGTCCGCCCGAGCCCAAAGAGCGGGTTCTGATACAAGCTCGCGTCGGGATTGCTGATTCGCTCCACATCCGACATGTTGTAGTAATCGAAATAAGGCTTCGCCCGCTCCGGAGTTCCCAGATGCACAAAGACCGGTCGAACACCCTTCGCCTCAAGCTTCCCGCGGATCTGTGAAACCCGATCCAGCGTCTCGCGGCAAAACGAGCAGCCAAAGTGACGAAGAAAAAGCAGCAACACCGGCGACTCTTCGGTCAGCTCCAGCAGCGTTCGCCCCGACTCAGCGCGGTAAGCGGTAAGCACATCCGCAAGCGCTGCCCCGTCGGTCGATCGCGTCAAATTGTCTAAGGTCTCAGCCATGATTGGCCATCAGCGGCGAATGCCCGATTGTAGCTCCATTACCATTGACACGACAGAGAGACCAAGACGCCGAAGGGAACTCAGGCAAGAAACTTCGCCCGTTCGCCAGCCGAAGGCAGCGGACAACTCTGATACCGCCCCGCAATCCGAAAACGAATCCGCGCAATCAACGAATAGACGCCGTCTCGCAGAAACCTCGGCACCGCGCCGAGCACTCGTCCGGCTAGTTCCCATCCGCCGCCCAGCAAGCGCAGCGTCTGAACGCCGGCATCGGAGCGGCAGAGCAATTGTTCGCTGGGCCGTTCGTAATCAACCACAAGGTAGACGCTCTCGGCGCCAATGCTCGTCGGACGTTCAACCCCATGCCGAGCCAGCACCGCTTCGGCAATCGCCGACTGCTGCGGAACAAAGCGGAAGCGGTCATGCCGGTCCCGCTTGATCACCCAGCGCACGCTCCAGTTACAAAAGCCGCAAAGCCCGTCATAGAGCATCAACGCGGTTGGAATCGGGCTGCCGGTCTCCGAGGTATCGGTCATCCCCAGCCTCCTCCATTATTCTAAGCCGCGCAATTTACGTAGCCACTCTACGCAGCTAACACGAACTTCATCGACGCCGAGTTCATGCAATAGCGAAGCCCTGTCGGCGGCGGCCCGTCGGGAAATACGTGTCCCAAGTGCGCATTGCACAGCTTGCATTTCACTTCGGTGCGTTCCATGCCCAGAGAGTTGTCACCCGCGACACCAATGTTTTCCTTGGCGATCGGCTCCCAGAAGCTCGGCCATCCCGTGCCCGAATCAAACTTCGTCGTCGAGCTGAACAACGCCAGGTTGCAGCAGATGCAGCGGAAGATCCCTTTACGGTGCTCATTCCACGTCGCGCCCGTATAGGCCATCTCGGTATCGGCATGCCGCGCAATGTCAAAGGAATTCCCGCCCAACTGCGCCTTCCACTCCGCCTCGGTCTTCACCACCTGCGGAATGGTCTCTTTGCCCAGATTCTTGCCGTCGTCGCTGAAGTTAACGACCGTGACCATCTTCGGCGTCGCGACTCATCCCGCTCGCCTCAACAACGGGCTCCTTGCGAAGCGAGAAAAACGCCAGCCCCGCGGCAGCGGCTGCTCCACCAGCGAGAAAAACCCTGCGTGTCACCTTCCGCGAATCCTTATCGCGAACCAACTCCGAATCAAACATCATGCACCTCAAACCGCAATTCATCCTGCACGTATCCGACTCAACCCAACCCCGAAAAGTTACAGAATCCATCCAGCCGGATTGACCTCATCGAATTACGAACTCGCACTAATCGTCACCCTTCACCTCAGCCGGAAGCGGCGGATTCTTCGCCAGCGGCATGGTGATGTCGTCGAGATAATCCGCAGTTCCATTCACCCGTTCCAGCACCGGAAACCGCCGCCCGTCGTGATAATCCAGATCCACTGTAGAAAGGAACGTATCCGACTGCACAATCAGATGGATCGGCTCGGTTTTCCCTTTCGCCTCCTTAATCGCGGCTTTCAGCAAGTCGCCTGAATACACCTGTCCATTCACCGCCAATGATCTTCTGCCCCGGAGACAGCCGCGCCTTATCCGCCGGCCCATTCCACAGCACATCCCTGATCGTGCCGTCGCTGCTAACCCGCAGGCCAGCCGAATACCAGGCATTCACGCCTCCCCCGTATGTGCCTGCATTCGCGGAAAGGGTCTTCGATCCCTCGCTCGGCTGGTCTTTATAGACCAGCTTGTACCCGCCCTGCTCGATGCCGGCAAAATCGGCGTGCGGGTTGATCTTGTCGACGCGGTCGTGCAGAAACGTAGCCCAGTCGTACGGCATCACCTGGTTCAGGTCGGCGACGAGCTCCTCAAAGGTATACGGCACGATCAGCGGCCCCGTGTTTCCGCCCTTGCCCAGGAAGATCTGCTCGAAATCATTCAGCGACTTCTTGTTGTTGGTCGTCTTGCGAATCAGCGTATCGGCATCAAGCCATAGCAGCTCGCCTTCGTCGTAGTAGTCCTGGCCGCGCCGCCAGTTGATCCACGCCGGATCGGCGCCGCGCAGAATGCTTGCTGCAACCGCCGTATCCTCCGTCGGCCGCCACTGCGCGGCCCGGAGTGTAATCGAGCCCCGCCGCCGAAAGCGCCAGCAGATCGCGATACTCCGCCTGCGACTTCAGCCCGGACCGCGCCGCCAGCACATTGCCCCAGGTACTGCGTCATGCCCTCGTAGACCCACAGCAGCGCGCCCTGCTGCGGCGTCGCAAAGTCCGGCTGATACAGGCCCACCGGCCGCCGGTACTTGCCGTTCCACGAATGCGTGAACTCATGCGACAGCAGGTCGGCGTCGCCCAATTGATGGCCCGGATCAGAGAAGGCCTTCTCGCCCACGCCGTTGTCCGAAGACTGCCCATGCTCCAGCCCCTCGCCGCCGGCCACATCCGACAGCGTCAGCAGGAAGTGGTAGACGTTGTAATGGTGCGAGGCATACAGCTTGTCCGCCTCGCGCACCAGGTTTGCGACCTCGGCCAGAAACGTCGGCCGCAGGTTCGAGTCTTCCGGCTGGTCGGAGACAACATCCAGATAATGCTTCGGCGAAATCTCCGGCGCCAGCGGAAACTCATGGAAGTATTGCCCCGCAATCACCGGGGAATCCTCCAACTGCTCCACATTTGTCACCGCAAAACGCGTAACCGCGCCAGCCGCCGGAACCGGATACGCACCCCCGCCCTCCGGCGTCAGCGCCGTGCCAATTCCCCACCCCGCCGGAACCTTCAGCGATGGCTGAATCGGGATCTCCTTCACCGGAATATTCGCTGGATACAGCAGCAGCTTCTCCCACTCCAGCACCGCCATCTTCTGCGTCACGCGCGCAGTCACGATGCAGTCCAGATGCGCATGAAGCGTCGTCACACCCGCCGGAATCGTCACGTGAAACTCGTAAAGATCCACATCGTCGCGCCGCCAGCCAGCGGCTGGCCATTCGCGGTAAAGACCACCCCGGTAATATCTTCAGCCGGCCCCGCCGGCATGTGAGTGCCGGGAATCCATTTCGGCGTCGTCAGCGTCAGCGGCCCGGCCGTCACCGGCAGATCAACCTCCGCGTGATACAGCTTGCGCGGCGCGTCCGAAAGATCGGCGGTAATTTGAATGGGCGTTTGTTGGGCCTGGCTAAGATTGGCTCCGGCGAGCAGGCTACTCAGGATTGCGAAAGCGTAGGAGACGCGGCACTTCAAGGGCATGGGCAGAATTCCTTCTTCCCAATTAACGCTACACTATCGAAAAGGTCACGCTCGCCCTTTACCCTTATGGTCTTCGTCCTCGACAACTACGACTCCTTCACCTACAACCTCGTCCAATACATGGGTGAACTCGGCGCCGAAATGGTCATCCGCCGCAACGACGAACTCTCTGTCGACGAAGTCGAAGCCCTCGCGCCCGAGCGCCTCGTGCTCTCGCCCGGCCCCTGCACCCCGCAGGATGCCGGCATCCTCATCCCGCTCATCCAGCGCTTCGCCGGCAAGCTGCCCATCCTCGGCGTCTGCCTCGGCCACCAGGCCATCGGCGCAGCTTTCGGAGGCGACGTCGTCCGCGCCCCGCAGCTCATGCACGGCAAAACCAGCAGCGTCGAGCACGACGGCAAGACCGTCTTCTCCGGAATCGCCAGCCCCATGACCTGCACCCGCTATCACTCGCTCATCGTCGCCGAAGACACGCTGCCCGCCGAACTCGAAATCTCCGCCCGCACCCACAACGCCGACGGCACCACCACCATCATGGGCCTCCGCCACAAGAAGTTCCCCATCGAAGGCGTCCAGTTCCACCCCGAAAGCGTCCTCACCAGCGACGGCAAAAAACTCGTCCAGAACTTCCTGGAGCTGTGAATCAGTGCGCCGACCTGTCCTATCGAATGCGGCGTCCGACGAACGGCGGGTGCGCCCGGTCTCGCTTTTGAGACCTGGGTTTCTCCCCGGAACATATTTGAAATTGTCGTTTCGACCGAAGCGCAGCGGAGTGGAGAAATCCGCGGTTCTCCTCCCCGGTGAGCATCCCCCTCTAGTCCCTGGTCCCTGGTCTCTAGTCCCTGCTTTGTTGCTCTTCCTAGTCCCTGGTCCCTATTCCCTAGTCCCTGCTGCGTCTGCCAGCAGACGCAGCAACGCCATCGCCTACGTTCCCACCGAAGGCGTCACCCTCTCTGGCTCCCTCGATGTCGCCAACGGCAAGGCAGTCATCGGCAACAACGGCGCCATCACCGCCGGAGACAAGACCGCGACCGTCACCCTTGCTCGCGGAGGCACCCTCCAGCTCTGCTCGACAACCACCGTCCGTCTCTCCCGTGACCGCTCCATCGCCGACGCCCAGTCGAGCGCCCTGATGATCTCGCTCGATCGAGGAGCCTTCGAGGCCAGCCTACACCACCGGCAAATACTCCGACGTGCTGATGACGCCGGACTTCCGCATCCTCATCTCCGGCCCCGGCCAGACCGATCTGAAGATCCGCGTCAGCCCCAAAGGCGACACCTGCCTCGACAACCACGGCACCGACGCGCCCTACATCACCGTCACCAGCCTGCTCGAGGGCGGACTCTACCGCGTCCAGCCCAACCAGCGCGTCCTCTTCGAACACGGCAGCCTCAACGACGTCGTCGACAACGAAACCGAATCCTGTGGCTGCCCGCCTGCCACTCTCGAAGCCGCGAAAGCAGTCGGTGGCCCGTCTTCAACGCCAGCCGACACCGCCTTCCCCATCGCTCAGAGCGAAGGCCTCGCACCCGCTCCGCCGCCGGCCACAACTCCAGCCGTCCCCGCCGGACAACCCCACGCCCAGGTCACCGTCCCGCTCGTCTACAAGAGCGACGCACCGCCTCCACAGCCCCCACCCGGCATGGCTCCCGAGACTCCGCCAACGCCCACTGCCGCCGCTCCCGCTCCGCAATCACCGCCAAAGAAAAAGGGCGGATTCTTTCAAGGCATCGGCCACTTCTTCTCCAAACTCTTCGGCGGCTAGACCGTCCTTCGCAACAGTGGAATGCTAGCTTCCGCACAAATCCTTGCTTTGTCATTTCGACCGGAGCGCGAAGAGCGCAGCGGAGAAATCTGCGGTTGCACCAAAGTCGTGGGTAGCCGATTCAAGCCCGATTTTGGCTTGAGTGGGAGAGCCAACTCCTCACAAGCGATACTCTTGATCGGAATGGAAAACTTCCGCCTCCGCGTCTTCCGCGCCGTCGCCCACCACCTGAACTTCCGCCAGGCCGCCGAAGAACTGCTGCTCACCCAACCCGCCGTCACCCAGCAGATCAAAGCGCTCGAGTCGGAGCTCTCCATCGCGCTCTTCGATCGCAGCGGTGGCCGCGTCACGCTCACGGCGGCCGGCGAAGCCCTCCTCCCCTATGCAGACAAGCTCGCCACGATCTCCGAAGAAGCCCGCGAAGCCGTCGCAGCAACCGCCGGAAACTCCGCCGGACGCCTCGCCATCGCCGCCTCCCAAACCATCGGCCAGTATCTGCTGCCACGCCTCATCGCCGGCTTCCTGAAAGATCATCCCCGCGTCGAAATCACCGTCACCGGCGGCAATACGCAACAGGTCCTCGAAGCGCTCGTCGAGCATCGCGTCCAGCTCGCGCTCATCGAAGGCCCCGCCATGCGCCGCGACGTCAAAATCGAGCCCTTCATGGAAGACCACATGGTCTGCGTCGTCCCTCCCGGCCACGAATGGGCCGATGACGACGTCGATGTCGCCGACCTCCGCAATGCGGTTCTGGTCACGCGCGAACTCGGCTCAGGCTCAAGAAGAATCGTCGAGCAGGCGCTCGAAGAAGCGGGCCTGCCCATCAAGGAACTGCATCTCGGCATGACCTTCGACTCCACCGAAGGCCTGCTCAGCGCCGTCGAAGCCGGCCTCGGCATCGCCTTCGTCTCGCGCTGGGCGGTCCGCAATCAACTCGCCCTCGGCACGCTCCGCCTCGCGCGAGTGAGAGGCCTGAAACTCGGCAGAATGTTTTCCATCGCCACTCTCGCCGGCCCCAACGCCACCGGAACCGCAGGCGTCTTTCGCCGCTTCGTCATGGAGCGCGCCGAAGCCCTCGCCCCAAATGCGTCGGCGCGCATCAAACGCACCAATTGACACCTTGTTTGTCATCCTGAGCGGAGAGAGCCGTAGGCGAACGAAGTCGAAGGATCTGCGGTTTCAGCGATCACTGAGCACGCCGCTTACCTAGATCGAAATCAATCCCTTATAGATAAAGAACAACGAAGCACTCGCCACCACAATCCAAAGCGCCACACCCTGAAGAAAAGGCCGAATCCCAACCTCACGCAGAGTCCGCGGAGAAAGACTCGTTCCAATCAAAAACAGCGTCGCCGTAAGCCCGATCTTGCCTAGATGGCTCAACGTCCCATAAGTCGAGCCAAACCGCGGAAGATACGTGTTAATCGCCGCCGCAACGCAGAAAAACAAAATGAACCAGGGAATCTTTACCTTCAGGCCGGCACCGGCGTCGCGTGTCTTGCCCGTCAGCCGCGCCATAAAAAGAGCGGTGAGCAGCGAAACCGGTACAATCCAAAGCGCACGCGCCAGCTTCACCGTCGTCCCAATCGCCAGCGCCTCGTTGCCATATTTCGCCGCGGCGCCAACGACCGAGCTCGTGTCATGAATTGCGAGCGCCGCCCACAATCCAAACTGGCTCTGGCTCAGATGCAGCGCATACCCGATCGCCGGAAAGACCAGCAACGCAATCGAATTGAGCAGGAAGACCGTACCCATCGAGACGCTGATCTCTTCCTCGCTCGCATCGGTGATCGGCGCAACAGCAGCAATCGCGCTGCCTCCGCAAATCGCCGTCCCCGCGGTAATCAGGAACGAAGCCTTGCCGCCAATCCGCAACAGCTTGCCGAGCAATAGTCCCAGCGCAATCGCCAGGCTGATACTAATCGCGGTATACACAAACCCAGAACGCCCGGCATGAACCACCTGCTTCAGGTTCATCCCAAAGCCAAGCGCAATCACCGAAATCTGCAACAGCAGCTTCGCCAGCGAACTACTCTCACTCGGAAACGGATGCTCAACGGTAAAGCCAAACAGAATGCCAAGCGCCAGCGCAATCGGTGGAGAAACAATCCCGCTCGCCGCCACCAACAGGCCGACAAAGAAGATGTTCTTCCCATGAAGCGTAGTGAATCCGCGTGCCTCTGACATGCTGAAGTACCTCATGACTCAGCATCGGCACTTTAGAAGGCACAGTCCAAGCAGAACTACTTATTGCCAATAAGCAAACACTGGCTACCGATTCCCGCTCATCAAGCTATAGATCAAAATCCCCAGCACCAGCGCGCTCACCGCAACATACAAACGGTCTCGCTGCCGCGCAAACCCAACCACGCAAAACACCACCCGCACCACCGGAGTCGCAATCAAAAGCAGAATCCCCAACTCAATCACGCTCGATGGATCCAACCGCGCAAGGCCATGAAAAACGCTCGCCACGGTCGTCAGCCGGTCGGCGCGAAAGTGCGCATAGTCAGGCAGCGCCGTCTCATGAATTAAATAAAGAACCCCGCCAAGAAAAACCACCGCCGCCGAGATACTGACACCAATACGCAGCATCAGCCCGATCTCGATCTCCATCTCTTTGTCAGTTAAGGAAGCCATCTTGAGCATTTCCCCTGTAGGTGCGCGCAGCAGAATGTTTGGTTGCGTGGCTTTTTCCCCAGAAAAAGCCGCTCATCGCAAAATTTGGAAGGTCTATGGTAATAGGGAAAATGCGTTAGATCCTCCCCGTCAGTCCGCTGTAAATCATCTCCACGCCCAGCGCGACAATCACCACCGCAAACAAGATCTTCAGCGTCGCGACCTTCGCCTTCATCAGCACTTTCGCACCAATCATCGACCCGCCCAACACGCCAAGCAGCACCGGCATCGCCAGGCCAGGATGAATATAGCCGCGCGCCAGATAAATGCCCGCGCTCGCCGCCGCCGTGACCCCAATCATGAAATTGCTTGTCGTCGTCGACACCTTGAAAGGCAGCTTCATCGCCTGGTCCATCGCTAGCACTTTCACCGCTCCCGAGCCAATTCCCAGCAGCCCCGATAAAGTGCCCGCGCCAAACATGATGCCGAAACCCAACGGCACACGCTGCGCCGTGTAAGACACCTCGCCCGCCGAGGTCGGATACGTCCCATACATTTGAAGCCTGGTCGCCAACGCATTCGGTGCCGCCGCGGCATGATCGCTCTGCTTGCGGAACGACCCATACGCCGAATAAAGCAATGCCACACCAAAGATGATCGCGATCCATTCCGGCGACACCTTGGCCGTCAGATAGGCCCCCAGCAAAGCGCCGAGCGTCGTCGCGACTTCGAGGAACATCCCAATCCTGACGTTCGAAAGCCCTTCACGCACATACGCTGCCGCCGCGCCCGACGAAGTCGCAATCACCGAAACCAGCGAAGCACCGATCGCATAGCGGATGTCGACCTTGAAGATCAACACCAATACCGGCACGATCACCACGCCGCCGCCCAAGCCAGTGAGCGATCCCAGAAATCCCGCCAGCAACGAAGTCCCAAACACCAGCGCCGAAAACTCCGCAACGTTCATCCATCCCCCAGGAGCGATGGATTACCGTGAACTCGCCCGGCTCAAGAATATCGGGGAAAGGTCTGCTATCTTACCCGCCTTGAGACAGAGGTTTATTCCTCGGAGCGAATGCTAAGGCTGGACCTTCGCGTACCCCGGACGCCGCGCCTCGACAAACGCTTTGTCATCCAGCCCGGCCGGAGACCACGCCTTCACAATCGCCTGGCTCAGCTTCGCGATCGTCACGTCGCCCTCGTCATCGCTGCTCCAGCCGTGATCGGCATTGTCATAAGTGAATGCCGAGATGACAAGCAACCCATTCTTCGAGGCAACCAGCCCAACATCGTTCCGCGATTCATCGACCGCGCCGGTCTTATTCGCAATCGCCGATCCCGATTCGCTCGAATCCAGGCCCTCTATGTACCGAGGAATCCCGTCTCGATAGAACTGGTCCCGCAACATCTTCAGCATCACATCGCAAAGAGCCACGTCCGACGCAGCAGAAGGACGCGCCGCGGTCCCCAACTGGCAAAGCCCGATCTTCTCGATAACTTTCGCCATCTCGCGCGGAGTCGTCTTACCTAAGCCATACTTCGGCTGATCGGCCGGCACAGGAGGCACCGGCGGCATAAAGACCTTCTTGTAAAGATAGGTATCTTTCAAGCCAAGCTCGCGAGTATGGGCATTGATCTTGTCGATCCCAAGTCGATCGATCATCAGGTTCGTCGCCGTGTTATCGCTCACCACAACCATCAGCGTCAACACGTCCTTCAGCGTGAGGGTCAACGGAGCATCCATCAACCCCAGCACCCCAGACCCCTCAACTTGATTGTCTTTCTTCAGAACGATCTTCTCGTCAAGCGAAGCCCGCCCATTACGCACCTCGTCCATCGCCTCCAAGAGAACCGTCAGCTTAATCACCGAAGCCGTCGGCGCCACCTGGTCCGGATCAATCTGCGCCGTCTCGCCAGTCTTGAGGTTCTCCGCAAAGAGCGCGACTTTGCCATGATGCTGAGCAGCGATGGCGCTAAGTTGTGATTGGAGGTCCTGTTGAGCGACGAGGGAAGATGCCGCCACTAAGAGAACAAGCATTGCGGCAAACGCAGTGTGGAACTTTCCCATTCGAACACTCCGAAATATTAGATCAAGTATTGTTACGAATATTTCCGCGCGATTGTAAACTCAGCTACTGCAATCGACGGAGCGTCGCAAGCGTGTCGCTCTAACCTTCCTTGGGCACCCGCTCCAAAAGCCGCTTCCAGTTCTTCTGATTCCGCCGAAAGCTCCTCTTCAAATCCTCAAGAATCCGCTCAAAATCCGTATGCGCCCGCAGCCGGTTCCACGCCGGATTCTTCATAAACCACGGATAATTTTCATTCCCCAGATAGATCGCCCGCCGCAGCCAGTGCAGCGCCTCGCTCTCATCGCCCTCGACCGCAAAGTAAGTCGCCAGCCGATAAGCCATCTCGCTATCCACCTGCGCCGCCGCCAGCGAACCCTCCTCGATCAGCGATGCCGCCCGCTCCCGATCGCCAATCTGCACGTAACACATCGCCAGCGTTGGATAAGCAATCCGCATACTCTCGTCGTCGCGGATCACGCCCTCAAGCATCTCGATCGCCTGCCGCATATCTCCCTGCCGCATGCGCTGATAAGCGACCGAGGTTCGCAGCAGCGGATGCCTCGGCTCAAGCGACAATCCCTTCTGCAATTCCTCGTCCGCCAGCTCCAGTTGGTTCTGATACTGATACACTCGCGCGCGATGGTTATAGATCACCGGCGCATTCGACGGATTCAGCTGCAGCGACTGGTTGAACTGCTCCATCGCCTCGTCATACATGCCGTCAAGTCGCAGCGTGATGCCCGCGACCATGTGCACATTCGAGTCGTTCGCCGAGGTCAGCAGCAAATGCTCGATGCCATGCCGCGCGCTTTCTTTCTCGCCGCGCGACAGCAGCATATACACGCGATAGAGGTTCGCCTCAACCGATCCCGGATCGATCTCCAGCGCCTGATCAAACGCCCGCCGCGCCGCCATCACATGCATCTGTCCGCCAAATCCATAGCGAACATATTGCAGATGCGTAATGCCCAGGCCGCTCCACGCAGGCGCAAAGTTGGAATCGTGCTCGACCACCTTTTCAAAGAGTTCCCGCGCCCGGTCCAGGTCGCTCTTTGAGCTGGTCCGCTGCATAAACGACGACAACATCGCCCGCGCCTGCAGATACTCCTCTGAGGTAGTGTCAGCCAGCGCCTCGCGCTGCGCGGGCATCGGCGAAGTCTGCACAAATCCCGCGCCCAATCCCTGCAGCGACGAGAACACCTCCGTTGCAGATCTCGTTCTGCACCGCAACCAGGTCGAACGACGGCACGCTGATGGAACCGCCTGCCTTCACGCTCTCGCCCGGAACGTCAAGCAGTTGCCAGTTCAGATCGAAGCCCTTTTGCGAACGGAAAAAATTCCCCGCCAGCACGAACTGCACCAGCAGCTTATGCCCGATCGACAGCGGATCCATCTGCGCAATCGGCACACTCATCAGCGCGCTCGCCGGCCGCACCACCAGCGACGACATCCGCGCCAGCCGTGCCCCAATCGCGTCCGCCAGCGCAAACCCATAAAGCGGAGCAACGTCGGTCGCTCCTAAATTCTGAAAAGGGATCACCAGCACAGTATTCTGCTTCGACTGCGTCGCCGCCGACTCGCGAAAACGCTCCGCCAGCATCGAGAGAAATCCAGTCGACCGCTTCTCCGCTTCCGCCGGACGAAACAGGCAGATTCGCCGCCGCATCGCCGGGAATAATCCCGGTCTCGATCTGCAGCGCCTTCATGATCGTCTTCAGCGCCTCGCGCACATCCGCTGCCGACGAATACCGCTCCTGCGGCGTCTTCTCCAGACACCGAAAAATCACGCTCTCTAACTCGGCCGGAGTGTCGGGGCAACACTCTTTGAACGAGATCGGGATCGGCATACTGAATCGCGCGAATACTCTGAAACTCATCGCCATCCGGCCGCGCAAACGGATGCCGTCCGCTCACCAGCTCATACAAAATAATGCCCAGCGCCCACATATCGCTCTGCACGCTGCTCTGCCCGGTCACAAACTGCTCCGGCGCCATATACGCGATGGTGCCGCCTCGCGCCGTGTAGGTCTGCCTTCGGGCCCCCGGACGCGGCGCCGTCTTCCCTGGGTCGAACTCCGCATCCTCAACCGGCAGCCGCCGCGCCAGACCAAAGTCGAGGATCTTCACCAGTCCCCCATCGGTCAGCATCACGTTTGCCGGCTTCAGGTCGCGATGAAAGATCCCCAGCAGATGCGCCGCGCTCAAACCGTCCGCGATCTGGATGCCCACCGACAGCACCAGCTGCAGACTCGCCGGCCCCTGAGCAATGATCTTGTCCAGCGACTGCCCCGGCACATACTGCATCACGATGTAGGCTTCTTCGCCCTCTTCGCCGACCTCATAGATGGCGCAGACGTTGGGGTGCTCGATCGCCGAGGCCAGCCGCGCCTCGCGCAACACAGTCGTCCGCATCTGCTCCATCGGCAGCGTCGTCCGCCGCAGGATCTTCAGCACCACGGGACGCATCAGCTGCGTATCGTTGGCCAGATACACGATTCCGCTGCCGCCCGAGCCCAGTTTCCGGACGAGTTCGTAGTGCCCTATCACTCGTTTCATGTACTCCCAGTTTACCGGGCTAAGTTGGTGGTCGGCCGCAATACCCTGGAAAACCTCGGGTTTGAAAAATGCCGTTCCCGCATCCGGATTAACGAGAACCTGCCCCTGCAGTCCAACTCCCGCTATTTCACAGGCATCGTCTCAAGTATTTGCAAATCGGCATGGATACGCGCCCAGCGCTCGCCAAACATCTTGCCGTATATCGGCGCGTTCGGATCTGCATAGAACCGAAGCACATCCGTCTTTACCGCAGCCGGAATCGCAGAATGCCGATCCGCCACCAGGCGATGAAGCAGAATCGCATAAGTCTCGTCCGTGAGCTTGTACCCTCCCGGCTGAACCGGTGAACCCGTATCCAGGTCGCGGTTCTCAAGCCCCGGCTTCGGCCCTCCAAACTTCGCCAATGCCAGGCGCAGCGAGTTGGTCGAGCGATTAACGCTGCGTACATAGTCCTCTTCGGTATCTTCAGTCGGCCCCTTGATGACGACGAGTTTCAACGGCCCAAACTTCGGCAGAATATAAATAATCCCAGCCAGCGAATACGTGAAGATGCCCGGTCTCCTCCGATATCTCTGCCAGTCATTTTCACTTGCAACTCTCGCCGCTTCCCCTGCCATCTGTTGAAACTCGGCGCTCTGCGAATCCGGCGGCATATGTTCACGATTCAAGATCGTCACGGCATAGGCGATTCGCGGAATAAAACTGCGTACTGCAAACTGGTATCCGCGAACATTGACTCGCCTCCTGCGGATTTTGGAGAAGGGATCTCCGAGACCATACGTGTCATAGAAGGCTGCCGCCAGCTGCGCAACCGGAACCCGCAGTCCCACCCTCTGGAGATAGCGTAGAGGCGCGAGGCGGCTGTGCGCTATCTCGTTGATGTCGAAACCGAACTCTGTCTGCACATGGGCCTGTTTGTCTTCCGCATACGTCACTACAGGGCCGTAGATCGTGCCGAGACGCGGAAACTCCACCGGAACTGCCAGGTTGGTCGCCTCCGAGTGCCCCACTGTGTCTCCGATGTAATGCGAGAGAGCTCCAACGGCAAACGCCAGCTCATTCGCATTGTGGGCCTCGCGAAACAGGTTGGAAACAAAATCCCCGGTGCGCACATAATGGGTCAACTCGGAGAAAAAGACATCGCCAAAGGGATAATAGCCAATGTCCTGAATGGCGCAGCCGCCATAGGCATAGGCTCGCGCCTCATTAAGCTCTGCCTCGGTAATGTTGGGATATCGGCTTCGCAGCAGCGGCGCGATCGATCCTTGCCACGCAAGGTCGATAAGCTGCTCATGAGTGAGTAAGGAGTATGCCTCTGCGGTGGGCCTTCCCGCCAGCATCGACAGACCGGCCATCAAAAACAAGGCAACGCGGATTCGGAGCGGGCGAAACCCGCTCAAAAGTCTATCCAAACCCTTCCTGGACGATAGGGGCGATTCCGAGCCACGATTCACGCCGCTTACGGGGTAGCCACGGTCCGCGGAAGGACAAATGGCTCCGGCCGCGGGCGCTCTTCCTTGATTGATTGCTTTCATCTCGATCTTGTTCAGAGACTTACGCCTGCATTATATGGTTGCTTGACTGCTCAAAGATTGCCAAGATCGGCCTCTGCATGCAGGCGGCGCACTTCGCCCAGAGGTACCCTGGACGATCGTTCGCGAAAGCCTCTATCTGGTCTTGCCGGGCTCGGCGCGTTGCTCTTCTCCATCCCCGCCGCATTGAATTCCGCCAGACGCGCCGCCACAATCGAGCTAATGCGGTTCTAATTCGGATGCAGGCGGACTCTTCTTTACTCCGAACGCAAGGCTCGCAGTGCGGAATAAATATTACGGTCGAAGTCATTGAGATCGGAAATTCACTCGTGTCATTCTCCCCCATAAGGTTCTGGAGGAGCTACGCGTCGAGCTGGGTAACACTCTGTATCTCGCAGCTACGCCAGTCGGCATCCGGTTGACGCGAAATCCCCCAGACCCAACCGGAAAACTCGAAGACGCGGAGTCAAGCACGCCGGTAATCGCGAGTTGCTAATCGGCTGGCCGATAATTCCTAAGCGATCCCTAAGCTACAATAAAAGTTTGGGCACGGACTCCAACTCCCGTCCCTGCGGCCCCCAATTTTCAATCATTGGGGTCCCAATTCCCAGCGACAAGCTGCAAGGATCTCTATTTATGGCGATTCCCGCCACCCAGATGCGTCCGGGCATGATCATCAAGCACAACAACGAACTCCACGCCGTCTTTGCCGTCGAGCACCGCACCCCCGGCAACCTCCGCGCCTTCATCCAGGCCAAGCTGCGCAACCTCCGCACCGGCGCCATGTTCGAGCACCGCTTCCGCTCTCCCGATCCCATCGAGCGCGTCATCGTCGACGAAATCCCGATGGAGTTCCTCTACAACGACGGCGACGACTACTACTTCATGAACCCGGTCGACTACGAGCAGACCAACCTCAAGCAGCGACCCTCGGCGATGCGGTCGAATACCTCATCCCCAACCTCCAGATCAAGGTCTCCTATCTTCGACGGAGTCCCCGTCGGCATCGAGCTCCCCGGCACCGTCGAGATGACCGTCGTCGAAACCGAACCCGGCATCAAGTCCGCAACCGCCTCATCCGTCACCAAGCCCGCCAAGATCGAAACCGGATTGGTCGTCCAGGTGCCGCCCTTCATCAACGAAGGCGAGAAAATCCGCGTCGACACCGCCGAAGGGGCTTACCTTAGCCGGGCGTGAGACTTTTTCTTCCGGATGAAGCAAGATGAATCGCAAGGACCTCCAAACGCTTTCTCAGTCGTTCGGCGACCGCTTCATTGAAGATGGCTACGTCTATCGAATTTCCTAGGGAAGGCCTCGTCTCCGAAGCGGCATGAGCAAGGAACGCCTCAAATGGCTCCTCGTTCTCATCGCTGTCCTCACTCTGCTCATCGCAGGCCGCCTCTACCGCCTTCATGTTCGCAAGGAATGGCTCAAGCCGGTCACCGTGGATCGTCACGACTCCCTCGTCGACATCAGCCTGCCCATCATCTCCACATCCTGCGACTACCACGGCGGATGCGTCATCGAAACCGATGGCCTCTATCAGGGAAACCCACCGGCCTCACCGTAATTTCGCGCCCGGCATGCGCGCAAGCACCTTCACTGATCGCGTGGAGACGACGCAGGTTTTTCCGAAGAACGCCGGCATCACCCTCATCGTCGAGGGCCCGCGCGGAACGTCGCTGGTTCGCCTGCTGGCTTCCAGTTACGGAACTCCGGCGCATCGCCTAAGTTTGCCGGCAACGATACCCATGACGGCAATCGCCTTCGAAGGAAACCCCGCCAAGATCCAAACGCAGCCCTTGAAGTTCAAGGTAGTGCACCCCAGCGCCAAAATGGACCAGAGTATTTCGAACTCTTCATCAACACCGATCTGGTCAAGAACAGAGTGCGGCTGAGCGAAAAGGAAACCGGCTATCGGCCAGCCATTCTCAAAGCATTCGGCGTGCGTAATAGCGAGCTGGCCAGTCTCCTTTTTACTTCCCTTCCTTCGCCCCAAAATAAAACAACGCGCCGCCGCCAATAATCGCCACAACTCCCAGAAGCGGCGGAAGCGGAACGATCATGGTGTTCGGTCTTGTCGATTTGAATCGGCCCCATATCGACGGCCTTCTTCTTGCGTCGTAAAGGTGAATCCCCCATAAATAAGCGCCGCAACGCCGGCGATGATCAGCACCACACCAATAATTTTCACGAAACGCTCCTCGTTTCGTCAGGCTATGTCCGCATTGGATGCAGGTTGCCGCTCGCGCGCTCACCGGCGAGCGGATATGGAAAACGGCGCGCCCAGGCAGCGCAACGCAACGTCCCGCGCATCAAAAAATCGAGTCGCTGCTCGCTCGAAGATCGGCCGACAACAATACAAGCGCTCGTCAAGCCGCGGAAGCAGACTTCTCATGAAGCAAGCTCCGCGCTTTCGCAATCAGAGCCTGAACGACATGATTGGAGACACTGCCGATGGCCGTAATGATGCAGGCTTTTTACTGGGACGCACCGGTCAAGGAAGACAAACAAGGCGAATGGTGGAACTTCGTCGCCGAGAAGGTGCCTCAGCTCGCGGCCTCCGGAATCAATTCCCTCTGGCTCCCGCCCTTTCCAAATCCGCAAATCCGACCTCCAACGGCTATGACCCTTACGACTATTTCGACCTCGGCGACTTCGATCAGAAGGGCGGCGTGAAGACCCTCTACGGCAATCGCGCCGAACTCGAGAACGCTCATCCGCTTATGCGCCGAGCACAAATGGGCGCAATCGCCGACATGGTCATCAACCACAACTCCGGCGCCGACGAAGAAGAAACCAACCCCCTCGACGGCCAGAAGCGCTGGACAAAATTCAATCCCAAGAGCGGCAAATTCCCCCGCGACTGGAACTGTTTCATCCCTGCCGCTATGAAGCGTAATGATCGAAGGCGAAAACTATGCCGGATTCCCGCACCTCTGCCATCGCAATCCCGCGTCTACGAAGCCATGTTCGAATACGCCCGCATGGCGATCGAGGAACTCGATTTTGACGGCCTGCGATTCGATTTCGTCAAAGGATTTGGCGCCTGGATGATCGGACTCCTCGCCAAATATCAATACCAGAAGAAAGACGGC
>CAVZRF010000017.1:0-241019 GCA_963777685.1 uncultured Acidobacteriaceae bacterium
GATGGCGTTTCAGTCCCAGGTAAACCGCCACGAGTACCAGGGCAACGTGGATCGCCTCCGAAAACCCCTTAAGAAAATCGTGCCAAGAATGGTAAGCAAGATGAGCGTCACCGCCAGTTGGGCTCTTGCAAAACGTGGGGAGTATACGGATTGTGCACGAAGTGGGGGCCGGCAGCGTTGGCAGCCGACAGCGTCATCGTGATGATGAAATCCGTGGTTGCAAACCCGAGCAGCACAAGCACGAAGATCTTGCCGCTCCACGCCGAAAAAAGATTTTCCAGCATGGCAATACTGCCCTGCCCGTTAGGGCTCGCGGCCGCGACCCGCTTGTAGACGGGCAGCGCCGCAAAGAGCGTCACCATCACAAGTACGAGGGTGGCAACGGGAGATAAAACGCCTGCGGCAAGAAAAGCAATACCGGACTGATATCCCAGCGTCGAGAAGTAGTCCACCCCGGTGAGGCACATGACCCGCCACCACGTGTGGTCGGCGCGATCGGCGTGTTCCTCAAGGCGCTCGGAAGCTTCAGGTCAGAAAAATAGCCAATCGGTCAGCGGCACTCTTGGAATCAGTCTCCTCGCGCGTCAACGCGTCTTACATCCTAGGGTACGCGCTTGCCTTCAACCCATCGCTCAGTCGGTCCGTTTCTCCGCCGCGCTCAGCGAACGCAACCCATGGTATCCGATAGAGTGATGCGCCACGGCACTTCTCTTTATAATGAAGAGATACGGGAACCCCAGCCCCAACCAAAACCTTGACCGATCAAATCACCATCCGCGGCGCGCGGACCCACAACCTGAAGAACATCGACGTGCGACATCCCCCACGGCAAGCTGACCGTCGTCTCGGGCGTCTCCGGCTCCGGCAAATCTTCGCTCGCCTTCGACACCATCTACGCCGAGGGCCAGCGCCGCTACGTCGAGTCGCTCTCCGCCTACGCCCGCCAGTTCCTCGAGCGCATCGAAAAGCCCGACGTCGACCTCATCGACGGCCTCGCCCCGGCCATCGCCATCAAGCAGAAGAACTCCACCCGCAATCCCCGCTCCACCGTCGCCACCGCCACCGAAATCTACGACTACATGCGCCTGCTCTACGCGCGCTGCGGCACCGTCCACTGCATCGTCTGCGATGGCATCGTCAAGCGCGACTCGGTCGACGAAATCGCCGCCGCAGTCCTCGCGCTCGGAGAAGGCACCCGCCTCCACGCCATCTTCCCCGTGCAGCAAGCCAACGCCGCCAGCCCTGCCCGACGAAGCTCTCAAGCTCGAAACACCCACAAAGCCCGCACCGCGAGGCCGCAAGCCAGCAGCCAAGAAAGCCGCAGCCAAAGTCGACCCGCTCACCGAAGCCCTCAAAGAGCGCCTCACCGACCTCCGCCGCCGCGGCTTCAATCGCCTCTACCAGGACGAACAGATCTACGAATTCTCCACCCCCGAGTCCACTGCTCGAACTCGACTTCTCCCTGCCCCGTCTTCGTCCTCGTCGACCGCATCGTCGTCTCGGCGGAAAACCGCGCCCGCATCGTCGACGCCGCCGAAATCGGCTACCGCGAAGTCCGGCGAAATCCTCTACGAAGATCGTTCCCCCGCGAAGATCCAGACGTCCGACCGCGAGCGCCTCCGCTTCTCCACCGCCTTCGAATGCAAGACCTGCCACCGCGTCTACCGCGAGCCCGAGCCGCGCCTCTTCTCCTTCAACAATCCCTTCGGCGCCTGCCCGCGCTGCCAGGGCTTCGGCAACACCATCGACTTCGATCTCGATCTCATCATCCCCGACAAGTCCAAGATCCATCGACGACGGCGCGATCGACCCCTGGAACCGCCCCAAGTACCGCCCCTACTCAGACCGAACTCAAGCGCATCGCCAAGCAACACGGCATCCCGACTCGACGTCCCCTGGTACGACCTGCCGCTCGATCAGCAGGAATTCGTCCTCAACGGCAACAGGCACGTTCCCCGGCGTCCACGGCTTCTTCGCGCTGATGGAGCGCAAGAAATACAAGCTGCACGTCCGCGTCATGCTCAGCAAATACCGCGGCTACGCCACCTGCCCCGACTGCAAAGGCCAGCGCCTGCGCGCCGAAGCCCGCGCCGTCCGCATCAGCGGCAAGAACATCTGCGAGACTGCGGCGCTGACCATCCGCGCCGCCAACCAATTCTTCAGCGAGCCTGCAACTCACGCCCAGTGCAGCACGAGATCGCCGGCAGCATCCTCACCGAGGTCTGGCAGCGCCTCCATTTCCTCGACGCCGTCGGCCTCGACTACCTCACCCTCGACCGCCTCGCCTCAACGCTCTCCGGCGGCGAATCCCAGCGCATCCAGCTCGCCACCTCGCTCGGCTCCCGCCTCGTCGGCGCGCTCTACGTCCTCGACGAGCCCTCCATCGGCCTCCATCCCCGCGACACCGCCAAGCTGATCCACATCCTCGAAGAGCTGCGCGACCTCGGCAACACGATCCTCGTCGTCGAACACGATCCCGACGTCATCCGCGCCGCCGATTACCTGCTCGATCTCGGCCCCGGCGCCGGCGAGTTCGGCGGCAAGCTCCTCGCCGCCGGCACCGTCGCCGAGGTCGAGGCCAACCCCGAATCCATCACCGGCCGCTATCTCAACGGACAGATCACCATCCCCATTCCCGCCCGCCGCCGCGAGCCGGTTCACGACAGAAAGGCGAATGGCTGCGCCTCAAGGGCGCGCGCATCCACAACCTCAAGGGCATCGACTGCGAGATTCCCCTCGGCATGCTCGTCTGCATCACCGGCGTCTCCGGCTCGGGAAAATCCACCCTGGTCCACGACGTCCTCTATCAGCGCCGTCGCCTACGAGCTCGGCATGGGCGAGGGCGGCGATCCCAGGAGCCTCTATAGAGAGCTCTCCGGCCCGACCTGCTCAACGACATCGTGCTCGTCGACCAGGCGCCCATCGGCCGCACGCCGCGCTCCAATCCCGTGACCTACATCAAGGCCTTCGATGCGATCCGCGAGCTCTTCGCCGCCCAGCCCGAAGCCCAGCGCCGTGGCTACGCCGCCGGCCACTTCTCCTTCAACGTCCCCGGAGGCCGCTGCGATGTCTGCGAAGGCGACGGCACCGTCACCGTCGAAATGCAGTTCCTCGCCGACGTCGAGCTGCCCTGCGAAGAATGTAACGGCACCCGTTACAAAGCGAGCACCCTCGAAGTCAAATACAAGGGCAAGAACATCCATGAAGTGCTGCAGATGACCGTGAAAGAGGCCCTGCGCTTCTTCATCGGCAATCCAAAGATCCTCGACAAGCTCGCCGTCCTCGAAGAGGTCGGCCTCGGCTACGTGCGTCTCGGCCAATCCGCGACCACGCTCTCCGGCGGCGAGGCCCAGCGCGTCAAGCTCGCCTCGCATCTCGCCACAGGCCGCGCGACCATCCGCACCAACTCGACCGATGCCAACGGCGCAACAACCGCCAAGAAAGCGAAAAGCCGCGTCCTCTACATCCTCGACGAGCCCACCACCGGCCTCCACTTCGACGACGTCGGCAAGCTGCTCACCGCCTTCCGCAAGCTCATCGACGCCGGCGGCTCGCTCGTCGTCATCGAGCACAATCTGGACGTCATCAAGTCCGCCGATTGGGTCATCGACCTCGGCCCCGAGGGCGGCGCCGCCGGCGGCCGCGTCGTCGCCACAGGCACGCCCGAGACCGTCGCAGCCAACCCCGAGTCCCACACCGGGCAATGGCTCGCTCGCGTACTCGCCGCCCAGAATAGCCACAAAGGAAGTCGTAGTTTGAACATGAGTCGTTGCAAGTATCTTCGTTTTGCCTTAAGCGGCGCGGCATTCACTTTCTCCTTCACCGCAATCGGTAGCTATCCCGCCACAGCACAACAAGCCCCGCTACCGCCAGGAACCTCCGCGCCCGATTCCTCCGTCCCAGCTACACCGCCAAAAACCACCCAGGACGCAGCCGCAACGCCCCTCGCCGATGCCGAGGGCAACATCGCCCTCCAGAATTACGACAAAGCCCGAAGCCTGCTCCTCCCCTGGCTCTCTGCCCACCCCACCGACGCCCGCGCGCTCTTCGATCTCGGCTATCTCGAAGACGCCGAGAACCACCCCGATGCCGCCACCGCCGACTACAAGAAGTCCATCGAAGCCGATCCCAAGCGCTTCGAATCACGCCTCTCCCTCGGCCTGCTGCTCGCCCGCGAGGGTCATCCCCAGGAGGCGCAGGAGCAGCTAACGACGGCCGTAACCCTCACTCCCGATCCGCCCAACCCGGCCGCCCAGGCGCAGGCCTTTCGCGCCCTCGCCCGGCTCGAACGAACCAACGACCCGGCAGCAGCCAAAGAGCATCTCCTCGACGCCATTCATCTTGGCGGGGAACAACCCGACGACCTCCTGCTCACCGCCGAGATCGCGACCGCCAACGAAGACGACGAAACCGCCGAGGCCGCCTACCGCCAGCTCTTGACCAGGCAGCCCGAGTCCTCCGAAGCCACCGCCGGCCTCGTGCACCTGCTCCTCAAGCAAAAGAAATACTCCGAGGCCGAGCCGCTCCTCCGCACTGCCCTCTCTCGCGATCCCGAGAACCCCGCCCTCAACTCCCAGCTCGCCAGCACCTTGACCTACGAGGGCAAAAAGGACGAGGCCCTGGCCGTCCTCGAAAAGCTGCACACCCTCAAACCCGACGATCCGCTCATCGGAGGAATGCTCGCCGACGCCTACACGCAAAACGGGAATCCTGAAAAAGGCGAGCCTATTTTGGTCGGTTTGCTCAAGAAATATCCGCAAAACGCCGACCTACTGGATAGCCGGGCAGAAAATCTATTGCAGCAGCATCGTTATCCCGAAGCAATCACGGCATTTCAGGCGGCGATCAAGGTTTCCCCTGAGAGTCCCGAAGACTGGATGCAGCTCGCCATCGCTGCCTCTATGGACAAACAATACCCATTGGTGCTTCAATCGCTTTCCATGAGAGCAAAATTCGCAGACGAAAATCCGGGAAGTAACTTCCTCCGGGCAACCGCCTACGATAATTTGCACCAGAAGAAAGAAGCTGTGGAGTACTATAAGAAGTTCCTTGCGGTCTCCGCCGGGAAGTTTCCAGATCAGGAGTGGGAAGCCCAGCACCGGCTGATCGCTCTTGAACCTAAGTCGAATTGAAGCTTTTTGCTCTTAGAAGTGAAATGCTTTAGCGTATCGATCCCGTAAGCACCTCAGGAGGTGCATCATGCGGTTCGTTGCAGCATCGGCCAGTCTCCTCTCGTTAGCTCTCCTCATGCCCTCCTCCGGCCTTTGCGCCGTCGATGAGAAAATCCCAGATGCCCAATCGTTGCTGGCCCTCGAGGCGCGCGCCAGCCAGGCCGGTCCGCGCGAGCAATGCTTCCTCTACGCGGAGCTCGTTCACGAGATGACCGAGCTGGCCGGAAGACAGTTGTCCGCCGGCGAAGTCGCGCAGGCCTCCACCACCATCCACACCGTGCAGGACTACGCCGCCAAAATCCACATGGACATGGCCAACGACAGCAAACGCCTGAAAAACGCCGAGATCCTCATGCGCCACACTGCCTTCCGCCTGCATGACATCCTCTCCGAGGCCTCGCTTGACGACCGGCCGACCCTCGACGCCACCCTCAAGCAGCTCAATCAGGTGCAGGCGGAGTTGATGCTTCAGGTCTTCCGGCGATAGAGAACAAGGTGTCGGCGCCACGAAATCCGCCCATTCACAGGGCCCTTGCTCGATCCCTGGTCATTCCCCGCAAACTGGGATTCTGGCTGCTGGCTGTGCTCTTCCTCGCTGGTCTGGCGAGACCTTCCCTGGCTCAGGACAAAGACGACCCCCTCACTGAGGCCCAGGTCGATAAGCTCCGCGAAACCGGTGACGATCCTCCCGAACGAATCAAGCTCTACATGGAATTCATCGGGCAGCGCACCGATGCCATCGCGGAAATGGTCGGCGACACCCGCATCCAGAACAAGCCACCGAAAATCCGCCAGCTCTTAAAGGAATACACCCGCCTCGTCGACGAGCTACAGGACAACCTCGACAACTACGACGAAGCTCACGCCGACATCCGCAAGGTGCTCAAAGACCTCGTGCCCGCAAGCAAGAAGTGGCTCGACACGGTGAATAAGCTCCCGCCCGATCCGGTCTACGACTTTCCCCGCAAGACCGCCGCCGACGCCTCCCAAGGCCTCGTTGAGCAAGTCACAAAGCTGCAAACCGACCTCGACAAATATTTCGCGGAACAGAAGAAGCAAAAGAAAGAGCAGGAAAAGACCGGCTACATTCCTCTATCGCCGCAGTAACCCGCTCCGCCGCTCTTCGCAATGAACCTCGCCAGTTCCCGCGCCCCTGATAGTCCGCCGAAACTACTTTCAAGAGACGCATTCCTCCACACTTGCAACAAAATCGCGGCCAGGCGTTGATTTGTTTTGCAGGCTGCGTCTACAGTGGTTTGTATTTGGAACAAAGGAGTCGCCCATGGCTGTCTCGCGTCGCAATTTTCTCGGTGCTCTGGCAGCCACAGGAGTGGCTTCTCAACTACCTTTCACGTCCAGGGCAATGGCAGCGAATACATCCCAGGACGCAACAACTGCCTGCCCATTTCGCCTCGCCGTCATCAACGACGAAATCTCGCCCGACTTCGACCACGCCTGCCAGGTGGCCTCGCAAGACTTTGGTCTCAAGTGGATCGAGCTGCGCAGCATGTGGAGCAAGAACATCACCGCGCTGAACGAAAAACAAATCGCCGACGCGGTCAAAATCCTGGACAAATACAAGTTGCAGGTGACCGACATCGCCAGTCCCCTCTTCAAAGTGGATTGGCCCGGCGCGCCGCTCTCCAAAGAGAGCCCCAGCCACGATCAATTTCATGCCGATTTCGATTTCAAAGAGCAGACCGCATTGCTCGATCACTGCATCATGTTGGCTAAGGCCTTCAAGACTGACCGCATTCGCTGCTTCGACTTTTGGAGGCTCGAAGATCAAAAGCCCTACCGCGCGGCGATCAACGCCACGCTGAAGCAAGCTGCGGAAACCTGCGCCAAAAGCAACGTCATTCTCGTGCTCGAAAACGAGATGGCCTGCAACACCGGCACCGGAGAGGAAGCCGCGGCGGTGCTCGCGGCGATTCCAAACAAGAACTTGATGCTCAACTGGGACCCCGGCAACGCCGGCAGCTTCCCCGGCAATGTCCCATATCCCACCGGATACGACGCGCTACCCAAAGACCGCATCGGCCACTGCCATTGCAAAAACGTCACTCGCAAAGAAAACGGCAAATACGACTGGGAACCCGTCGGCACCGGAGTCGTCGATTGGGTCGGACAACTCCGCGCTCTAAAGCAGGACGGCTACCACTACGGCCTCAGCCTCGAAACCCACTGGCGCGGAGCCGGCACCCCCGAAGCCTCAACCCGCGTCAGCATGAAAGACCTCAAAGACGCACTCCAAAAGGCCGGAATCTCCTGCTAGCTCCTCTATAAGAGAGCCACTCTGGGAATACATAGAGGCACTTCCGTTCGCCTCAGAGAAGCACCGCAGTTCGGCTCAGAGAGGCACTTCAGTTCGCCCGGGAGGCCGCAGTTCTCTCGTGCCTGGCTAGTTCCTTCTTGCCCAAGAGAGAGCGTCATTCTGACGACCGGAGGGAGGAAGAATCCCGAGGATGATTCGGCCTTCGTCAGTCTTTTAAATCTTGGAAAGACTTTCCAAAACCTGATTGAGAACGAGAATCACGCGCTACAACCTCCGGGTTGTGAGCAAACGTCAATCCCACTACAATCGAATTTCGGCGTCTCAGCCGCGAGCGGGAGTAGTTCAGTGGCAGAACGTCAGCTTCCCAAGCTGAATGTCGCCGGTTCGATCCCGGTCTCCCGCTCCAAAAACAGAATCCACTTCAATCTAAGCGTCCTGACCCTTCTCAGTTCCCCGACAGCCATTCTGGGCGGATCGAAATAGACCTAAAAGGTCGTTGCAATCAGAAAACATGCGCCAAAAGCAATACGACAACGATTGCCAGGATCAGCCCAATGCCGCCACTAGGGTAGTAACCCCACCCGCGGCTATAAGGCCACGCTGGCATGGCTCCGAGCAACATAAGCACCAGAACGACAATCACCACATCGATCAACATAGCAAACCTCCCCGAACGAGCAACTATGTAAAGTGGATGTGTTTTCGCGCAAGCAAGATGCCCACTATCTCTTGACCCCCAGCGCATGAAACCGGAATCAGTCTTCCTTGGATGCCAGCGCCCGCGCCCTCTGAAACACCTTCAGAAACATCGCCGCCGTCAGCTTCCCCGTGTTGGTATTTTGGAGCGAGGGATGATAAGTCGCCAGCAAATGCCGCCCCTCCGGCACCGCAAATTCCGCGCCATGTGCGAAATTCAAATCGCCGCGCCGCGCAATCACTCCCGCCCGAATCAGATGAGCCACATAGCCATCGAACGCGATCTTCCCGAGGCACACCACCACCCGGAGCCGAGCCAGCGCGGCGATCTCTTCATCCAGATACGACGAACAGTTCACGATCTCAATCGGCAGCGGCTTGTTGCCCGGCGGAGCGCATCTCACCACCGCAGTAATCTGCGCATCATGAAGCCTCATGCCATCGTCTCGCGAAGTCGCAATCGGCTGCGAGGCAAACCCTGCCTCATACAGCACCGGATACAAAAACTTCCCCGAGCCATCCCCCGTAAACGGCCGCCCCGTCCGGTTCGATCCGTGCGCTCCGGGTGCAAGTCCCAAAATCAAAACTCGCGCCATCGGATCGCCAAACGAAGGCACCGGCCGCCCCCAATATTCCTGATCGAGATAGGCCCGCCGCTTCACTCGCGCGATCTCGGCGCAGTAAGTGCGCAGGCGCGGACATCGCTCGCAATTCACCACGCGTGCATTCAATTCCGCGATGGCGTTCGCCCTTGAAACGACTCCCTTACCCATCCGCCGATTCTAACGTTGCCGCTGTCGAGAGCGGTGTCGAGCGCGATCGCTCAAAAAATTCCACCCCTTGATGCACTCTCGAACTCCCGCCATCTCACGGACGCCGAGCTAGGCGTAGAATCGTCTGGTTTCGCAATCGCGATCTTCAGGCCGCCTCAATCTGCGGAAATAAAATCGTCGCGTCACGAATTCAACTTCTCGAGAAGGAACTGATCCATGCCGATTCGCTTTCCCTCATCCATATGGATGCAAACCATTGCCGGAGCCTCTCTTGCCATGACCCTTATCGCCGCTGGCTGCAAGTCGTCTACCCCGGAAACAGCAGCTCCAGCCACGCAACCCGCCGCAACCACCCCCGAGAAAATCGGCGGCTCCGATGTCGTCAAGCTGCAGCGCAAGGCTACCGGAGACGGCACCAAGCCTGAGTTCCTCACCGCCACCGTCCTCCCCGGCCGCGGCATGAACCTCTTTCAGGTCACCGCCAACATTCCCGGCAAAGGCGAGATTCCGCTCTTCTTCGACCTTCCCGACCAGTTCAATGAGCGGCGGTGACGACAGTGTAGGCAACCTCAGCTTCGCCGGCGGCGGAGCCTTCCTCGTTCCCTACCCCAACCGCATTCGCGGCAAGCTCTCCGCCGACGGCAAGACCCTCACCACCGAGTGGCACGGCAAAACCATCACCGTCCCCGCAAACTTCGGCGGCAAGAAGCCCGGCGCGGAGGTGCACTCCATTCACGGCCTCATCCTGAAGAGTGCCGCCGAGTCAGTCAACACCGAAACCACAGCCGACGGCCAGACCGTTACCGGCATCATCCACGCCGGGGACTTCGGCGGCCACTGGCTCTCGAAGACCGATGTTAGCTTCACCATCGCGCTCACTGGCGGCGCAATCGACGCCACCATCACCGCCAAGAACGTCGGCGATGAGCCCGAGCCAATGGCGATCGGCTGGCACCCCTACTTCGCCATCCCCAGCGGCGATCGCAAGCAGGCCCGCATCCACATCCCCGCCGAAAAGCTCGCCCTCGTCAATAACTACGACGAAGTCTTCCCCACCGGCAAGCTCGTCGACGTCAAGACCTATGAGGGAGGCAAGTACGACTACACCGCAGCCGGTGGCAAGGCCCTCGCCGACGACTTCCTCGACGACAACTTCTCCACTCTCAAGCGCACGGATGGCAACGTGGACGTGCAGTTGAGCGACCCCGCGGCCGGCTACGGCATCAACATCCTCGGCGTCTCGCCCGAGATCAAAACCGTCCAGGTCTACGCCCCGCCAACCAAGCAGTTCGTCGCCATCGAAGAGCAGTTCAACTTCGGCGACCCCTTCGGCAAGGAATGGAAAGGCATGGACACCGGCATGATCACGCTCAAGCCCGGCGAGTCCACAACCTGGCACGTCCGCCTCGCGCTCTTTACACCGGCGAAGTAGCCCCTCCAACAACCCCGCGTCCGCATCCAGGTCTCAGTCCGAGACCTGGATGCGAGCGCCGATTCTATGGTTTGGATTCACTGACCCTTGCTGAATATCCTCCGGAACAGCGGAGAGCCCCAGGTTCCAATCGCCAGCAGCGCACCAAACAACACCACCGCGTCAATACTCTCGCGCCCCTCCCGCGACCAATACGCCGCCGCATCCAGATTCAGCCACAGCGCAAACTCATCCAGAGTCAGCGCTGCTCCGATCCCGTAGCTCAACGCGATCAACCGGCTCTCCAGAATCGCGAGTGGCGTGTCACCTCTTCCATATTCGGCAACCCCCGCGTAGCCGGAGGCCAGCAAGAGCGAAATCCCCCAAACCAGGTGATGAATATGCCTTCCACCAAACTCCACGTAACCGAAAGGCCCAACATGGTGAGTGATCGACTTCACCAGCAGCCGCACCGCCAGAAATGTGATGAAGAAACTCACCGACGCCAGGAACATCCGCCGCTGCGGCCGGTCGGGGATCTGCTGGTGAATGATCATCCCCAGCTTGGTAAAGTGCAGCACCAGCAGAATGACAACAGTCAGTGCCGCTATGAAGATCAGCAGGATCCACGACCCCGGAATATGCATGCTGAGTATTATGACCGCTCGCGTCAAAGACCATCCTCGGCCTTGACCAAAATTCCGCTCGTTTGACCCCCCTCTGAAAGCCACTTACCATAAGCAATAGGCCGTCCAACGCCGCACAAGTTGTGCGTCAGGTCCAATTCACTTTGGAATCGACGCAAGTTGGACGGACGCGTCTGGAAGGCACAAGTTGAGCTCAACCGAAACTCTCGAAACCAATCCAAGCACCGATATCACCACCGTGGGCGATGCCGAACTCGCATCGCACGAAGATCACCGGCCACGATCATGCAGGCCATGACCACTCCGGTCATCGATCACCATCACCATGCACCCGCGCTGAATCCCGAGTGCACCCGCGAAGTCACGATCGACGTTCCGGCCGACGAAGTCTCAAAGCAGTTCCGCAAAGTAACCAAGCGCTATCAGAAACAGGCCCGCATTCCCGGCTTCCGCGCCGGCAAAGTGCCCGACTCGCTGATCCGCACCCGCTTCGCCGAGCAGATTCGCCAGGATGTCGTCGAAGAGATCCTGCCCAGCCACTTCCGCGCCGCGATCGAAAAGCAAAACCTCAAGCCGGTCTCGCAGCCGCAGGTCACCGACATTCAGCTCGCCGACGGCCAGCCCCTGCATTTCAAGGCGATCTTCGAGATTCTGCCCGACTTCTCCATCGACGGCTACAAGGACATCACCGTCCCCAAGCCGGAGACGGCCCTCACCGACGCCGAATTCGATCACGAGCTCTCCCGCGTCCTCGACTCCCGCTCCACCATGGAGCCGGTCCTCGAAGACCGCGCCATCGTTAACGGCGACTTCGCCGAGATCGACTTCACGGCGAGCAGGCTGAAGCCGCATCCTCAGAGACCGCTGAAGCGACAACCCCCTCTGAACCCATAAAAGGGAAAGGTGTCTTGGTCGAGGTCGGAGGCCCAAATACCCTTCCTGCCTTCAACGAGGCATTGCGTCGGAGCCAAGCCCGGCCAGGAGCTCAAGTTCGAGGTCAGCTATCCCGCCGACTTCAACGAGAAGCGTCTCGCCGGCAAGACCATCGCCTATCAGATCGAAGTCAAAGGCATCAAGAGCGAAGGTCCTTCCCGAACTGAATGACGAATTCGCGAAGGAGCTCGGAGACTTCGAATCCATCGATGCTTTCAAGTCGACTCTGCGCGAGCAAGCCGGAGCGGAGAAGCAGCCGCCAGCTGGAAAATGCCGCGAAAGACGCTCTCGTCAGTGCTCTCGTCGAGCGCTTCCAGTTCGTCGTTCCCGAGTCCATCATGCAGCAGCAAGTCGATGCGCGCCTCGATCGCGGTCTCCGCGCTCTTGCCTCGCAGGGCATGAGCCCCGAAGACATGCGCAAGCTCGACTTTGACCGCCTGCGTGTCGCGCAGCGGGATTCCGCGCTCTCCGAAGTGAAGGGCAGCATCTTGCTCGACCGCATCGCCGACGCCGAAAACACCGAAGTAACCGATGAGGAACTGGAAGAGCAGCTTCGCTTTATCTCCGTGCAAAGCCGCGAGCCGCTCGAAACTCTGCGTACCCGTTTGACTCAGGATGACAGCCTCAATAGAATCCGTGAACAATTACGAAGAGAGAAAACCCGGGCCTCTCTGTACGAACGGATCGGCTCTTAAGTTTGATTTCGCAATGAAAGTAGTCGGCTAACTTTTTGCCGCCCACAATAACCGGTTGAGACAGCGGAGCCACACGACTCTGCGGAAAAAAGGAAGCAATGGCACTTGTACCGATGGTGGTTGAGCAGACGAGCCGGGGCGAACGAGCCTACGACATTTACTCCCGTCTGCTGCGCGACAACATTATCTTTCTTGGTACGCCGATCGACGATCAGATCGCGAACCTGATCATCGCGCAAATGCTCTTCCTCTCCGGAGAAGACCCAGAGAAAGACATCCAGCTCTACATCAATTCACCGGGTGGCTCGATCACCGCTGGCCTCGCAATCTATGACACCATGCAATTCATTCGCAACGGTGTCGTGACGTATTGCATCGGCCAGGCAGCCAGCATGGGCGCGTTTCTACTGCTCGCCGGCACTCCCGGTAAACGTTTCGCTCTGCCCAACTCGCGCATTCTCATTCATCAGCCATCGATGGGCGGGCTCTCCGGCCAGGCCACCGACATCGATATCCACGCGAGAGAGATTCTCCGCATTCGCGAGATCACCAACAAGCTCATGTCCAAGCACACCGGGCAATCGCTCGAACGCATCGAGCGAGACGTAGAACGCGACTTCATCATGAACGCTCCCCAGGCCAAAGAGTATGGGATCATTGATGAGATCATTGACCGGCCGCGCACGTAACAAATAGGTGCGATGGCCAAACCTGTTCGAGGATAAGAGGTCAGCAGCATGAAACCGCGCACGGGTTCCGACGACACACTTCGCTGCTCGTTCTGCCATAAATCGCAGGATGCGGTCGCTAAGCTGATCTCTTCGCCAAGCGATTATCCGCGCGCTTATATCTGCGACGAATGCGTCGCCGTCTGCAACTCGATCCTCGAAGACGACCGCAGCGAGGTGCAGCCCGGCGCAGCCCCCGCCCATCTTCCGAAGCCCCAGGAAGTAAAGGCTTTCTTGGACGAATACGTCATCGGCCAGGACCAGACCAAAAAGAAGCTCGCCGTCGCCGTCTACAACCACTACAAGCGCATTCAGATGAACCGGACCAAGGGCAACGAAGTCGAGCTCTCCAAGTCCAACATCCTTCTCGTCGGCCCCACCGGCAGCGGCAAGACCCTCCTCGCGCACACACTGGCGAAGATGCTCGACGTCCCCTTCGCCATCGTCGACGCAACCACCCTGACCGAAGCCGGCTACGTCGGCGAAGATGTCGAGAACATTATCCTCAAGCTCCTGCAGGCCGCCGACGGCGACGTCGCCCGCGCCCAGACCGGCATCATCTACATCGACGAAATCGACAAGATCGGCCGCAAAGACGAGAACCCCTCCATCACCCGCGATGTATCCGGCGAAGGCGTACAGCAGGCCCTGCTCAAGATCCTCGAAGGCACCGTAGCCAATGTCCCGCCGCAGGGCGGCCGCAAGCACCCCCACCAGGAATTCACTCCTGTCGACACCACCAACATCCTCTTCATCTGCGGCGGCGCATTCGTCGGCCTGGAACGCGTCATCGGTCGCCGCGTCGGCAAAAAGGCCCTCGGCTTCAAAGCGCTCACCGACAAGGAAAAGGAATCTCCCGACACTCTCCCAATCCGGGCGCAGCGCGACGCGGAGCTTCTCCGCCAGGCCGAGCCACAAGACCTCATCAAGTTCGGCCTCATCCCCGAATTCGTCGGGCGTCTCCCCGTCATGGGCATTCTCGATGAACTCGACGAAGCAGCCCTGGTCGAGATCCTCAGCAAGCCCCGCAACGCGATCCTGAAGCAGTACCAGCGTCTCTTCGACTACGAGAGCGTCCATCTCCACTTCACCGAAGGCGCGATCCGCGCCATCGCCATCGAAGCCTTGAATCGCAAAGTCGGCGCACGCGGACTGCGCATGATTCTCGAAGAGCTCATGCTCGACCTGATGTACCACCTCCCCGGCAACAAGCGCATCAAGGACTTCGAAGTCACCGCCGAGATGGTGCAAAAGCGCGACCTGTCGCTTCCCCTGCTCGAAAAAGCTGGCTAGCCACCTACGGCAAGTCTCCGTGCGGTAGCCCTGGACGGGTTTCCACACGAAGAAAGTTGTTCCGCCCAACCGCTGGCCGAACCAGCGGCATTCGCCTGTATACTTGCCTTTAACAATTCATCTTTCGTCGGCTGGCGTCACCCGTAGAGCCCCGCCAGCTCGGACTATTCTCGACTAAAGTCTGCGTGGTGTTGAACGATTCGCTGCGTTGGAACCGGACCATGAGTCGGACGCTTATCTGGCTCATCCAATGGTAAGAACGAAAGGAAGTACCGTGACCACCCCCAAAGAGACCCGCGACAGAAGTGAACTCCGGAAGCTGCCCATGATGCCCATCCGGGACATGGTGATCTTTCCGTACATGATGACCCCCTTCGTGGTCGGTCGCGAGTCCAGTGTCCGGGCCCTCGAAGAGGCGCTCACCGCGCGACCGCAAGATCTTCCTCGCCACGCAGCACGACGCCTCGATCGACGAGCCCAAGGCCGGCGACATCTACACCGTCGGCACCATCGGCAACATCGTGCAGAGCGTCAAAATGCCCGACGGCAACATCAAGGTTCTCGTCGAGGGGCTCGAGCGCGCCAAGGCCGTCGAGATGAATGACGCCGACGGATTCTTCGTCGCCACCGTCAAGACCGGCAAAGGCCTGCTCGAAATGACGCCGCAGATCGAGCAGCTCATGCAGCGCGTCACCTCGCTCTTCGAGCAGTACGTCAAGCTGCAGCAATCTCTGAACTACGAAACCATGATCGCCGCCGTTCGCATGGACGAGCCGGCCAAGCTCTCCGACACCATCGCCGCCAACCTCCAGCTCGAAATCGCTGAAAAGCAGGAGCTCCTCGACATCTTCGATCCCGGCGAACGCCTCGCCCGCGTCGCCGACGTCCTCGACGTCGAGATCGAAAAGCTCAACATGGACCGCACCATCCAGTCCCGCGTCAAGCGCCAGATGGAGCGCGCCCAGAAAGAGTATTACCTCAACGAAAAAATCAAGGCCATCCAGAAGGAACTCGGCCGCGGCGAAAAATCCGAGTTCGATGAGCTGAAGAAAAAGATCGAAACCTCCGGCATGCCCAAGGATGTCTTCGAAAAGGCCATCCAGGAGCTCAAAAAGCTCGAAGCCATGCCGCCCATGTCCGCCGAGTCGACCGTCTCGCGCAATTATCTCGACTGGCTGCTCGCCGTGCCGTGGAAGAAGAAGTCCAAAGAAAACCGCAGCATCGACAACGCCGAAAAGGTCCTCAACGAAGACCACTACGGCCTCGAAAAAATCAAGGAGCGCATCCTCGAGTTCCTCGCCGTCCGCCAGCTCGTCAAGAATCCCAAAGGCTCCATCCTCTGCTTCGTCGGACCTCCCGGAGTCGGCAAGACCTCGCTCGGCATGTCCATCGCCAAGGCCACCGGACGCAAGTTCGTCCGCATGTCCCTCGGCGGCGTCCGCGACGAAGCCGAGATTCGCGGCCATCGCCGCACCTACATCGGCGCGCTGCCCGGCCAGATCATCCAGTCGATGAAAAAAGCCGGCACCAAGAACCCCGTCTTCATGCTCGACGAAGTCGACAAGATGGCCTCCGACTTCCGCGGCGACCCGGCCTCTGCGCTGCTCGAAGTCCTCGACCCCGAGCAAAACACCAGCTTCCAGGACCACTATCTCGACGTTGAATACGATCTCTCGCAGGTCCTCTTCGTCGCCACAGCCAACGTCCTCCACACCATCCCCGGCCCGCTTCAGGACCGCATGGAGATCCTTCGCCTCCACGGCTACACCGAGGTAGAGAAGCTCGAGATCGCCAAGCAATATCTCGTCAAGAAGCAGCGCGAAGCCACCGGCCTCAGCGACAAAAACATCACCTTCACCGACGACGGTCTCGCCGCCATCATTCGCGGCTACACCCGCGAAGCCGGAGTCCGCAACCTCGAGCGCGAGATCGGCAACGTCTGCCGCAAGGTCGTCCGCCGCGTCGTGAAGAACGGCCTCAAACACAAGGAAGAGATCACCGCCGAAAACGTCAAGGACTTCCTCGGCGTCGCCAAGTTCCGCGATTCCGCCGTTCACGACAAAAATGAAGTCGGCCTCGTCACCGGCCTCGCATGGACCGAAGTCGGCGGCAGCATTCTCCAGACCGAGGTTCAGGTGCTCGACGGCAAAGGCAAGCTCACACTCACCGGCCAACTCGGCGACGTCATGCAGGAATCGGCCCAGGCCGCGCTCTCCTACATCCGCAGCCGTGCCCAGCACCTCGGCCTGCCCCGCGACTTCTACCGCAACATCGACATCCACATCCACGTTCCCGAGGGAGCAATCCCCAAAGACGGCCCCTCCGCCGGAATCACCCTCGCAACCGCTCTCGCGAGCGCTCTCACTAAGGTTCCTGTCCGTCGCGACATCGCCATGACCGGCGAAGTCACCCTCCGCGGCAAGGTCCTCCCCATCGGCGGACTCAAAGAGAAACTCCTCGCCGCCCACCGCGCCGGAATCTTCGAAGCCATCATGCCCGCCGAAAACGAAAGGGACATGGCCGACTTCCCCGACATCCTAAAAAATTCCATGAAGCTCCACTGGGTAGAACAGATGGACGACGTGCTCAAGATCGCCCTAGAGGGCCCACTTCCCGAGCTCAAAGAAGAAACGCCCGTCGCCCTCGCAGCCGTCCCCCCACCCCACATCCCCGAACAACGCCCCCACCAATAAGTAAGGGAGTAGGAAGCAAGTAAAGGGAGTAGGAAGTGAAGTGAGCAAGGAAGTGGGATCTCCCATCCCACAGACCATCAAGGATGCCACATCCTTCCGCGCTTTTGCGGAGGGTGGGTGGCTCAATTCTCTACCGTAGCGTTGTCATACCACCAAAATGGGTGCCCCACATCTGAGCGCGCATCGCGCGTCAGATGTGGGCAGTATCAGATCTGTCCCCTTCGGCATCACCAGACAGTCGCTGAGCGAAGTCGGAGGAATCGTCGGTTCGACGATCTCTCCGGTCCAACCACACAACTCTCTTGCGCCCCAACCCTCAACCCGATAGCGTAACAATCACGATGACTCTCACTCCTGATGAAGCAGAGGCCCTGCAAAGGGCAGCTACTCTTGCGGCAGAGAAGGCTTATGCGCCCTATTCAAAATTCCGCGTCGGAGCCGCCCTGTTGCTCGACGACGGCACGACGGTCACCGGTTGCAACGTCGAGAACGCATCCTATGGCCTCACCATCTGCGCCGAGCGTTCGGCGGTAGTCAGCGCCATCTCCGAAAAAGGCCCACAAATCCGCATCCGCGCCATCGCCGTCGACAATCTCAACGGAGCAGCCAGCGCGCCATGCGGAGCATGCCGCCAGGTGCTCAGCGAGTTCGCCCTCGAAGACGCCATCATCCTTTTCCCAACGGCGCACGGCACAGCCGAACGTGCTTGTGAAAGCCGCCCCTTCTTCGACCTGCTGCCCTTCAGCTTTAAGCCTGGAGATCTCAGATAACGATGCACATCGTCGACATCATCCGCAAAAAGCGCGACGGCGGCGAGCTGAGCAAGGCGGAGATTCAATTCGTCGTCGCCGGCGCAGCATTGCAGACCCGGCCCGAGATGCCGCAGTGCATCACCGAACCGCAACTCGCCGCATGGCTGATGGCCGCTTTCACCCGCGGCCTAAGCGCCACCGAATTGCATTCCCTAACAACCGCGATGCGATATTCCGGAGAAACCTTCGACCCGTCGCCGCTCGGTAAATTCGCCGTCGACAAGCACTCCACCGGAGGCGTCGGCGACAGCACCTCCTTCATCGTCGCGCCCATCGTCGCTGCCGCCGGCCTCGCGATCCCCATGATCAGCGGTCGCGCCCTCGGCCACACCGGCGGCACGCTCGACAAGCTCGACAGCATCCCCGGATACCGCACCCAGCTATCGCTCGAACAAATGATGCGCGTGCTCGAGCAAACCGGCTCCGTGCTCATCGGCCAGACCAAAAACCTCGTGCCCGCCGACCGCGTGCTCTACGCGATGCGCGACCACATCGGCGCGGTTGAGAGCCCTTATCTGATCTGCGCCTCGATCATGAGCAAGAAACTCGCCGCCGGACTCAACGGCCTCGTGCTCGATGTAAAAACCGGCTCCGGCGCATTTCTAAAAAGCAAAGAGGAAGCCCTCTACCTCGCGTCGTTGATGGTCCAGACCGGCGAGGCTTCCGGCACGAAGACTGTCGCCGTCCTCACCGACATGAACCAGCCTCTCGGCCGCTTCTCCGGCAACTGGGTGGAGATTTGGGAGGCCGTCGACGTGCTCAGCGGCAAGCGACATCCGCTCTGCGAAGACATCCTCGAAATCTCCCTCACCCTCGCAAGCTGGATGCTGCATATCGGCGGCAAAGCCGGTTCTCCAAAGGCAGGATGGCAGCTCGCCGAAGAACTCCTCCACTCCGGCGCAGCGCTCGCCAACTTCAAAGCAATGGTCTCGGCACAGGGCGGCGACGCCAGCGTCCTCGACGATCCTGAGGCCTTCCACGCTCCCAAGGCAACCAAGACCTTCGTCGCGACACACGCCGGCTACCTCTCCAAGATCGACTGCGAAAAAGTTGGCTGGGCCGTGCAGCGCCTCGGCGCGGGCCGCGAAAAAGCCGGAGAGCCCGTCGAACCCCACGCCGGCATCGAGATGCACGTCAAGCTCGGCGCGCGCATCGCTCCGCGTCAACCGCTCGTAACGATGTTCGCCGCCGATGCGGAAAAGCTCATCGAACCAGAGAACCTCCTGCGCGAAGCACTCATGATTACCGACGAACCGGGAATCGTTCCGCCGTTAGTGTATGAATATGTAACCGCAGAAAATGCAAATAGCTTTTCCTGAACCCCAGCCTTGCAGGAGACGCCCTTGGCCAGATTCACCGGACTACTCGGATTGCTCACCATGCTCATCCTCGCATGGCTCTTCTCGACCGACCGCCGCGCGATCCGCTGGCGCACCGTGATCTGGGGGCTCGGACTGCAAGTCCTCTTCGCCTTTATGGTGCTCAAATTCACCTTCGGCCAGCGCGTGCTCGCAGCGGCTGGCGACGGCGTCACGCGAATGCTCAACAACGCCTTCGCCGGCTCGTCCTTCGTCTTCGGCGAGTTGGGCAAACAGCACTCGTCCATCGGAGTGATCGTCGCCTTTCAAATCTTGCCGACGATCATCTTCATCTCCGCGCTCTTCGCCGTGCTCTATCACATCGGAGTCATGCAGTTCGTCATCAAGTTCTTCGCGTGGATCATGCAGCGCACCATGCGCATCAGCGGCGCGGAAAGCCTCAACGTCGCGGCAAGCATCTTCATGGGTCAGACCGAGGCCCCGCTGACCATCCGCCCCTTCCTGCCCACGCTCACCCGCTCCGAGCTGATGACCATCATGACCAGCGGCATGGCCCATGTCTCCGGCGGCATCATGGCGGCCTATATCCTGTCCGGAATCGAGGCCAAACACCTGCTCGCCGCCGTCATCATGACCGCGCCGGGAACGATTCTCGTCGCCAAGATGCTCGTCCCCGAAACCGACACGCCAGCCACAATGGGCGTCGTCCACGTCCCTAAGAACGAAGAGCACAAGAACGAAAACCTGCTCGGCGCCATCGCCCGCGGCACCATCGACGGGGGCCAACTGGCCTTCAACGTCGCCATCATGCTGATCTCCTTCATCGCGCTGATCGCCCTGCTGAACTCAATCTTTGGCGGCGTGCACAACTGGCTCGGCGGCCACCATATCCCGTTCCCCTCGACCATCAACGCGGTGCTCGGCGCACTCTTCGCCCCTATCGCGTGGCTGATCGGCATTCCCTGGCACGACGCGCCGCTCGTCGGCAACCTGCTCGGCACGCGCACCATCATCAACGAGGTCGTCGCCTACTCGCTGCTCGGCCAACAGAAAGCCATGCTCGATCCGCGCTCGTTCACGATTGCAACCTTCGCCTTATGCGGATTTGCTAATCTGAGTTCCATCGGAATTCAGATCGGCGGCATTGGAGCGCTCATTCCGGAACGGCGCAACGAACTCGCCCAGCTCGGTCTGCGCGCCATGCTCGCCGGAACCATGGCCAACCTGATGTCGGCATCGATTGTCGGCATTTTGATTTAGGATTCGAGTCGAGGAGCGAGAAACATGGCATCGGAAGTCTTCGAGCAATCCGCCGTCGCCGCTGAGTACATTCGCTCGCGCGTGAGTGTTGTCCCGAAGATCGCCATCATCCTCGGCTCAGGTCTCGGCCCCTTCGCGTATCACGTCGAGCAATCGATCTCGATTCCCTTCACCGAGATCCCCCATTTCCCCAAGCCAAGCGTCGTCGGCCATAGCGGGCTTCTCGTCATCGGCAAGCTGCACGGTACGCCGATCATCGTCTTGCAGGGACGAGTGCATTACTACGAGGGATATTCAGCTGCCGAAGTCATCTTCCCTCTCCGCGTGCTGAAGCAGCTCGGCATTGAAACGCTCATCGTGACCAATGCCGCAGGCGGCATCCGCGAAGGTCTGCATCGCGGGCAACTGGTACTCATCTCCGACCACATCAACTTCACCGGCACCAACCCCCTGATCGGCAAGAACGAATCCAAGTTTGGCGAACGCTTCTTCGACATGACCGAGCCCTACTCCGCGCGCCTGCGTGCCCTGGCGAAAACCGCATCGAAGAAACACGGATTCACTCTCTCTGAGGGAGTGTACATCGCAGTCTCCGGGCCCAGCTTCGAGACCTCGGCGGAGATCCGCGCCTTCCGTATCCTCGGCGCCGACCTCGTGGGCATGTCCACCGTCCATGAAGTGATCGTCGCCCGGCACATGGGAATCGAGGTCCTCGGCGTCTCTTGCGTCACCAACCTCGCCGCCGGAATCCAGGGCAAACCGCTCGACCACTATGAAGTCCTCGAAACTGGGCTTCATGTGCAACAACAGTTCGTCGAGTTTCTGACCACGTTCGTGAGCATGGCGGTTAAGAAGTAGGCCTCCCTTCCCAAACCAATGACCGATCTCGCCAAAGACGAATCCGCAATCCGCGACCAACTCACGCGAATCAACGACGCGTGGCAAAATCATCGCGGCGAAGCCATGACCGCCATCCTGAACGAATGCTTTGCAGACGACGCCGTCATGCGAGGACCAGGATTCGCTCTGGCAGGAAAAGGTCGCGAAGCCGTGGTCCAGAGTTACGTCGACTTCACGACGCAGGCTGAGGTCAAGGCCTTCGCCACAGAAGAGCCAGCCATCGATATTTCCGGCGACACCGCGGTCGCGCAATACAAATGGCAGATGACCTATGTGCTCGCGGGTCAGGAATATACCGAACAGGGAGACGATCTATACGTCTTCTCCCGCAGAGCTTCCAGTTGGCTCGTCATCTGGCGGGCTCTCCTTTCCTCTTGACCGGGAAGCCTACCATACCACCACGGAAGAACTCGGCATCCTAGCCACATGGCGCAACTCTCCCAGCATTCTCTCGCGGCGCGCCTGCTGCATCTTTTGCGCCACGGCCTCACTCCGGAAAAGCTCGCTCTAAGCCTCGCCCTCGGCATCGGCCTAAGCTGCTTTCCCATCTTCGGAACAACGACGATTCTTTGCACCATCGTCGCGCTCGCATTCCGGCTCAATCTGCCCGCAATCCAGGTCGGCAACTATCTCGCGCTACCGCTACAACTGGTGCTGTTCGTACCCTTCCTCAGGCTCGGCGAGCGGCTGCTCCACGCGCCAAAGATGCCGCTCTCGCCCGAGCAGCTACTCGCAATGGCAAAGACCGACCCGACCCGGACTATGCACATCCTGCTCACCGGCCAGTGGCACTCGATCCTCGGCTGGCTAGTCGTTGCGCCAGGAATAACGCTGCTCCTCACGTTAGCCCTGCGGCCCCTAATGCGTCTATTGCTCGCACGGGCAGCCAGCGAACCGGCGGCTATTACAATCCAGCGCTAGGCTTTGCCGCAGCCGCCGGAGTCTTCGGCGCACCCGACCACTCCGGAACCGGCTTCGCACTCTCCAGCCACGCACTGTAATAAAGATCACGCAGCTCGCTCGCCGCAGCCGCCAGGCGCCCGACAGTAAACTGCTTCGAATCGGTCGTCCCCGCGCCATCGAAGCCGCCCAGCTTCTCCAACTCATAAGTCCGCTCGATCAGCCTCGAAGAGCTTCGCAAGTACGCCACATAGTCGTCGAAAACGTCGCTCATCACCTGCGGCGCAGTCATCACCGGCGCAACATCGGCGGGCTTGATATTCGCCGCCACAAATGTCGATTCAAACTTCGCAGTGAATCCCATGCTGCGTCGTGTACCCATTGGGATTCTCCTTGCCCACCCACCCGTCATAGTTCGTCGTCACATGCAGCGGCTGCGAACCATCGCCGACATAATGGCCAAGCCATCCCATGTAGAAAATAATCGCCTGCTCGACCGGCTTGGTGTCCTTCCCCTGCGCGGAAAGACCTCGATACTCGCGCATCGCCGCCTTGAGTCGCTGATACACCTCTGTGGTGACGTAAGGCTGCAAACCCACCTTTTCCGGACGCAACTCGGCAGCCATATTCGGATGCGTCAACCCAGCCGCATACAAAGCAGCGATAAAGTCATAGCGCCGCCTCGGCAACTGATTGCCGACCATATCGGCAAGCTCCAGATCGAAGAAATGCTCCGGCGCCTGCGCACTGTTCAGCTCCGGCTCGCCCGGCGAACGCCAGCGGTCCGGCTCCGGCCCGAGATATTCAATCTCATCGATCGCCGCGGGAGTATGGAGAAACGCGGGAAGATCCGCCGGCAGGTGTTCGGCGGCGAGACGATTGATCATCCGATGCCCATCGCTGCCCCAGCCAAAGCAAACAGTGGAAGGAAGCAGAACGAGGATCGCGGTCGCGGCGGCAAAGCGAACTGGGGCGAGGAAAGTAGCCTTCATATACGCGGAAGTATACCTGCCGGCGTTGTCATTCCTGCGAAGGGGCTCGCCTGTTCTCGAGCCTGTAACGGAGTCGAAGAACCGTCGTTTCAGCGGCGAAGGTGCCGTGCGCAGGCCCTAAAAATTAACAATTCCCCTGTAAATACGCGGCTTTGGTTGATATCATAGTTGAGCTATGACAACGAAAAAAGAACTCCTCACCCAACCCATTCAGCACATCGACATCAAGCAGCACAACGTAGTCGCGCTGGTCGATGCAATGCAGCATATGGCGTTCAGCTCCCGTGACCTCTACCGGGCGGCCTCGATCTACGAGCGCATGCTGCGCGACACCGACTGCGGCGTCATTCTCTGCCTCGCCGGCTCCATGGTCTCTGCCGGCCTCAAGCAGGTCTTCATCGACCTGCTGCGCAACAACATGGTCGATGCCATCGTCTCGACCGGCGCGAACATCGTCGATCAGGACTTCTTCGAAGCCCTCGGCTACAGGCACTGGATCGCCGACGACCTCTACAAGTCCGGCACTCAGGACAACGAGCTCCGCGAGCTGATGATCGACCGTATCTACGACACCATGATCAACGAAGAAGAGCTCCGCGACTGCGACGCCATCACCGGCGAGATCGCCGACTCGCTCGACCCGCGCCCCTACAGCTCGCGCGAATTCATCCGCGCCATGGGCGCCTATCTCGAAGACCACGGCAAGACCCCCGAAAAGGGCGGCGTCGACTCCATCACCTACGCGGCCTACCAGCTCGACATTCCGATCTTCTGCCCCGCCTTCAGCGACTGCTCGGCCGGCTTCGGCCTGGTCATGCACCAGCACAAGCGCGGAGACAAGCCGAAAATCTCGATCGACTCCGCCAAGGACTTCTACGAGATCACCCAGCTCAAGATCGCCAACCGCACCACCGGCCTCTTCATGCTCGGCGGCGGCGTCCCCAAGAACTTCGCTCAGGACATCGTCGTCGCAGCCGAAATCCTCACCGAAGACGCGCCGATGCACAAGTACGCCATCCAGATCACCGTCGCCGACGTCCGCGACGGCGCGCTCTCCTCGAGCACGCTGAAAGAAGCCAGCTCCTGGGGCAAGGTCGACACCACCTACGAGCAAATGGTCTACAGCGAAGCCACACTCGCCGTGCCCCTCATCGCCGGTTACGCCTATCACAAGAAGGCCTACGAAGCCCGCAAGGCCCGTCGCTGGGCAACGCTGCTCGAACCAGTCACCGCGTAACTCGCTTTCAATCGCAAATAACAAAGGCCGCAGGAATCAATCCTGCGGCCTGTGTTTCGTTGCGGATCGGCTTACTTCAACGGATAAGCCGCATCGACTTCGTTCCGAACTTGCTCCAGAAGAGGAACGCTGTGGCTACGCAACCCTTCTGGCTCGCTCTTGCTCCAGATAGGAGCACTTAGCGTCCCGTCAGGGTTCCGCGTATAAACCCAAAGCAGATCATCAGGCGAACCAACCTCGACATCGCCTCCAATGCTGTTGCCTTGCGAGTTGGCGCCTGAACCAATCCCGCTGTTTGGCGAGCGACTGCCTGTGCTCAATCCGGCATGGACGCCCGCAGAAGCAAGCCGCCCTGTCCGCACCACAAAGACTAAGTTCAGCCTGATCGGGCCGCACCGTAAGCTGGTAACGATTCCAATTCCGGATGGCCTTCTCCACATCGAAGATGGCCTGTCGGTCTTCGGGAAGCAGACCCGGAGTAAAGGCGTCCCCCTCCGGCGTCTCGACATAGACATATCTCGCCTGCGCGAAGATCGCGGGAGGCACAACTGGCTTCTTGGGCTTGGCCTGGGCAAGAGGAAACGCGAACGACGCCAGGAGTATGAGCAGAGGGATTCGTTTCATAGGCCGCCTCGCTGCATAAATCCTACTCCCTCATATGCGGCCTTCGCCGCCTCCGAAATCCTTCTGGCTGCCCGTCGCCTGGCTACACTTCCGCTGGCTTCCGCCGCCTCGTCCACGAATAAGCCGCCCGAGAGAAAATCCCCGAGCAGGTATAAAAGACCGCCATCACCAGCAAGATCACCTCAGAGAACGCCACCAGCGCATAAACAAAGGCCCCCAGCGCAATCAGCAGCCGGAAGGGATGCCGATGGAAGAGGTTGATCTCCTTGCCGCTCCAAAAGCGCCACGTACTCACCATCAGGAAGCCGATCAGCCCTACCAGCGATATCCACAAAAGCGACATCCACCAGACGGTCAGCGGTTCCCCGTGGAAGAAATGCACCACCGACGCAAGCATCCCCGCCGAAGCCGGACTCGGCATCCCGACAAAGAACTTCCGCCCCGGCCGTCCGGGATTCAAGGCCACCGGAGTATGGCTGATGTTGAACCGCGCCAGCCGCGCCGCCCCGCAGATCAGATACAGGAAGCAAACAAACGCGCCAAACTGAATCAAGCGCTGTTGCAGAACCGGATTCATCGCCAGCGAGAGCGACCGAAAACCCCAGCTGAAGGCCAGCACGCTCGGCGCGACCCCAAAGGTGATGACGTCCGCGAGCGAATCCAGCTCCTTGCCAAAATCGCTGGCCGTGTTCGTCATTCGCGCAATGCGGCCATCGAGCGCATCGAACGGAATCGCAAACCCAATGGCCAGCGCAGCGTAGTTGAAATGCTGAGGGGCAAGCGTCGAACCCTCCAGGCACTGAGTGATCGCGTAATAGCCGGCGGCGATGTTTCCGCACGTAAAAACCGACGGCAAAATGAACAGCCCCCGCCTGCGCTGCGGGCCCGTCAAATCCGCTTCTCCGCCGCGCCGGCTGGTTCGGCAGCGACAGACGCAGCAGCCAGCGTCGCCAGCACCGATGCCCCGCCCTTGACCCGATCGCCCTTCTTGACGCTCACCGTCGCGTCTCCCGGCAGAATGATGTCCACCCGCGAGCCAAACTTGATCAACCCAACCCGCTCGCCGCGCTCGACCCGGTCGCCAACCCGCTTATTGAAGACGATGCGCCGCGCCAGCAGTCCCGCAATCTGTTTGAAAACAACCTCATACCCATCCCCGGCAACGGTGACCACACTTTGCTCATTCTTGTCGGCAGAATCCGGATTCATCGCATTCAAATACAGACCCTTTTGATAATGAACGCGCAGTAATCACTCCGGCAACGGGCGACCGGTTCACATGCACGTCAAAAACGCTCAGGAAGACACTCAGTTTCACTCTGTCGCCTGTGGGAGTCGAAACCGACGCCACGCTGGTCACCAGGCCATCGCCGGGCGAGACCACAAGTCCCGATCCGGTCGGAATCGCACGCTCGGGATCTCGAAAGAACCACAGAAAAAAGGCTGCCAAGAGCAGCGGGACAATCGCCCACCACCAACCACCCGTCCACCAAAACAAGGCTCCGGCGACTAGGAGAAAGCCGAAGCCATAGAAATATCCGTCACGTACCATAATCCGTTGCTGTTTCCCCGTTTTGTGATTATAGGTGTTCCGGGAAACGGCGGCCCGCACCGTGGCAGATTCCGCGGGTCCCCCTGCGGCCGAATGCCCACTCACTCCCTGCCGAATCGTTCCAGAGCGTTCGCCGTCGGGAAGGTCATTATAATCAGCGCTGGAGATTGCACGAATGTTTCGTCTCACCAACTATCCACTGCTGACCTTCGTGGTTACCTTCGCCCTGATGTGGCTCAGCACCTTGGCCGGAATGTACATACGGAAACACTGGCGGACCGACGCCGAGAAGCTTCACGACGATTTCGGCGTCGTCCTTGGGCGCGACACTCACCTTGCTCGGATTGATCATCGGCTTCACATTCTCAATGTCCACCACGCGCTACGACCAGAGAAAGAACCTTGAGGAAGAGGAAGCAAATGCCATAGGGACGGAGTACGTGCGCGTCGATCTTCTTCCCGCCGACGCAGCCGCCAAAGCCCGGACGCTTCTGATCCAGTACACCGGCCTGCGCGTTCAGTTCTACAAGGCGCGCCGCGGGCCCGAGCTGGACAAAATCAATGCCCAGACATCAGCGCTCCAGACTCAGCTATGGAACACCATCGCCGAGCCGGCAAAAGCGCAGCCGAATACAAATACCTGGCTTGCGGCCTCGGGCATGAACGATGTGTCTGAACTCGCAGGGCTACACGCAGGCCGCATGGTGGAACCGGATTCCCAGGGCTGCGTGGAACCTCATGTTCGCCATCGCCGTCGTCTCGCACATCCTGCTCGGCTACGGTGCACACAGCAGGTCATCGTTCCTCTCGATCGTCCTGCCCCTGTTGGTTGCGATCGCGTTCTTACTAATCGCAGACATCGACAGCCCGCGCGGAGGCATCATTCGAGTTCAGCCCCAGAATATTCAGGCTCTGGCCGATAGTCTCGGCCATTAGCGCCCGAATGGCGTCTTGACAGAAGTTACAAGACGCCCTCGAGCCATAAGACTCACTTGGGATAGAGAAACTAGTTAAGCCCATAAGACGGTCGATGACCGACCATCTCGTCCTTCACGCGCAATTTCAACTTCTTCAGCCGGACCTCTTCCATTTGCTCTTCAGCTGAAAGATACGGGCTCTGCAAGAATCCTTCGAGCTGCTCGGAATACCGCCGATGCTCTTCTTGCAGTTGCCGCAATATTGCTTCGTCTTGCGCTCCGGTTTCTGGCTGCATGAAACACCTCTTTCCTCTAAGACGTATGAAGGTAGCACTACGGTCGCCCGACCAGCAATTGTCAATTTGAGGAAAACTTCCAAATCCAGCCAAAGGTCACAAAGTGACGCTCATCAGCACAGCGTCCTCCTCCGGATCGCGATAATAAGCCCGCCGCCGGCCTGTCTCCACGAAGCCAGCCCCCCGATACAGCCCAAGCGCTGCCGCATTCGACTCCCGGACCTCCAGATCAAGCCGAACGGCCCCCAGCTCTTTGGCTTGCCGGGCAGCCTCCGACAAAAGCGAGCTCCCCAGCCCCCGGCCTCGCCAACGCGAAGCGACGACAATCGACTCCAACTCGGCCTCTGCAGCACCCGGCCCACCAACCAGCCGAACAATCACAAACCCCGCAACCTCCCCATCAACCTCAGCAACCATCGCGTTCCGCTTGAACGATGATCCAATATCTATCTGAATTAAAGCCAGATAGTCAGAGTCGCTCCAGTGCGGCGCGGAATCACTCTCGCGCTCGATCGCCATCACCGCATCGAGGTCCCCAGCGGCCAGCGGACGAATTCGGAAATTATCCGGGAGTGTCATTCAGCGATCGCAGCCACTTGCGCCTTCCGGGCCACGTGCCCAGCGACGCGGGCAAGCATTTCATTCTCCGAACGACGCAGATAGTTGGCTTCCAAGGTGACAACATCGTCGAAGCTACCCGCCCGGAATCGCTCTCCGCCAACCACCAAGGCGTCAACGGCTGTCGGTGCGGCCACCAAAGTCGGAGAAAGCTCGGCCAAAGCGGAAAGCACCGCTTCCTCACAGACCACAACCGGCAATCCCGAACCCGCCACCGCCTGCGACAAAGCATCCCGCGCCAAGAGAGTTTCGGTCTCGCAAACGCCCCCACGATAAAAACCCGTAAAGAACTCACCGCGGCCCGCATCCAGAACAGCAACCGCACTTGCTTCCGGAGACTTCCGCGCCAGCAACTCCAGCCGCGAAAGCCCAATCACAGGAATCCCCAACCCTTCCGCCAAACCCTTCGCCGCGCTCACCCCAATGCGAATGCCGGTAAAGCTCCCCGGCCCACTCACCACCACCACCGCCCGCAGATCGCTCGATCCAACCCCAGCTTCCCTCAGGATCTCGTCCAGCGTCGACAGCAGGTTCTCCGAATAGCTCCGACCCACAATCTCCCGCAACCAGGTGCGATCACCAGACAAGTCACCCAGAGCAACTCCGCCTAACGCGCCACAGCTATCAATCGCCAGCAGCATCAGACCCCGGTAACCTCATCCTGGCAAATCTCTACCAGCACCCCGCCGGCACTCTCAGGGTGAATAAAGAAATAGAGATGGCCACCCGCCCCAACCTGCAGTTCATCCGAAACAAGCCGAACGCCCTTAGCCTTCATCGCCTCCAGCGTGCCCGAGATATCGTCGACATGCAGCGCAATATGGTGCAACCCCTCACCCCGCTTCGCCAGAAACCGGCCCACAGGAGAATCCTCCGCCGTCGGCTCCAGCAGCTCGATCCGGCTCTCGCCCACCGGAATCATCGCCGCCCGCACCTGCTCATCCTCCACCGTCTCTTCATGCACCACATGCAGCCCAAGCGCCTCATAAAATCCCCGCGCCGCCGCAATGCTCTTCACCGCAATCCCCAAATGATCGATCGTCGCCAAATTCGCTCCTTTACCGGTCGTGCCGCTCATTAAGCTTCCCCGTCCACAACAGGAAGCGGAACAGGGTGCCCTTTTCCTTCCACGTAAAGCGAAGCACGTCCCAACCCGTCATCGTCTCCGCCTTCATGCCCGAATACGTTTCGATGCGCCATTTAATGAAGTCGCTCCGCCACGGCCGCAAACGGTGTCCCCGAGTGGCATTCCAAAGAAAGCTAAGCGCGTTCGGCATCAGTCCTCATCGTTGGCCTCCTAATGATAGAACCACTCGAAGGAGTAAACTTCTCATATAGTGGCCTGTGAGTCGGGCACAGCGTCCCCAAGGGGCTTCTTGAACTTCAATATCGAATTCGAACTGGAAGACGACGGAAGATGGATCGCCGAGATAGCCGAGATCCCGGGTGTACTCGCCTACGGCGCAAGCTCGCGAAGAGGCAAAGGCCCACGTAGAAGCCCTCGCGCTTCGCGTCATCGCCGACCGCATGGAAGCTAGCGACATACATCACGGTGGCGGCCTGAGCACTTCCGCAAATTGATTTGCACGAGAGAACTACTCGCCCTAAACTAATGAAGACATACCCGCCAAGCCTATCCCCGCGAGGGTGACGCTCAAATCGGCGGGTTTTTCATTTCCAGATGAAGTACAGCAAGCCGGCACTCCTTTATACCGACCAATTGAACCTGCTGATCGGCCGTCAGCTCGACTGCGGCGACCCCGCGCGAGCACTCGAATGGTTGCAGCGCATCGGCTATTACCGCCTGAGCGCATACTTCATTCCCTTTCGGAACACGGGAACAGATACCTTCCGCACCGGCGTCACGCTCGATCAAATTGTAAATCTCTATAAATTTGACGGCGGTCTACGTCTCCTAACAATGCAGGCGATGGATCGGATCGAGGTCGCCGTGCGAGCCGTCATCACATATGAAATGGCGCATACGCTCGGTGTGTTCGGCTATGCGGACCCTGGAAATTTTGATCCCAGCTTCGACCACGGCCAATTCTTGAAGCTAATCCGCAAAGAAGAAAAGCGCTCCTCTGAGACTTTCGTCGAGCACTACCGCACAAAGTATACGAACGAAACGTATTTGCCTGTCTGGATGGCGACCGAGCTGATTTCCTTCGGCACTCTGTCCAAGATGTATGCAAACTTACGCGCCAAATTGCGCAAACAAATTGCGCGGAAGTTCAATCAGCAGGCTCCTGTTTTTATGAGTTGGCTTCACGCACTTACCGCTGTTCGCAACATTTGTGCGCACCATAGCCGGCTTTGGAACAAAGAGCTAGCAGTCAAGCCGGAGCTCCCGAACGCCTGGAAAGCGCAAGGGATGGATAACCGCCGTTTTTACATCATTGCGCTGATCACCCAAACACTCCTCGACGAAGTGTCACCAAGTTCAGGATGGAAAGCACGTCTCAAAAATCATCTCGACACCTATCCGGCCGTCGATATCACGGTGATGCACTTCCCTGCCAACTGGAGAGACCAGAGCCCCGTGGATTTGAGCCTAAGCTCGAATCGCTAAACAGACAGGATTGAAGCCGGAAGACCTGTAGCGATACGCTGGGATAAACTAAAGAAGATGATTCCCACCCTCGAATGGACCCCCCAAGGCGTCCGCTTTCTCGACCAAACCCGCCTGCCGCTGGAAGAAGTCTACGTCCTCGCCACCACCTATAACGAAGTAGCCGACGTCATCGTCACCATGGTCGTTCGCGGAGCACCCGCCATCGGCGTCAGCGGAGCCATGGGCGTCGCCATCGGCATCCAGAAAAGCCCCGCCACCACCATCGCCGCGCTCGACGCCGACTTCGAGGTCATCGCCAAGACCCTCGCCTCCACCCGCCCCACCGCCGTCAATCTCTTCTGGGGAATCGACCGCATGCGCCGCCACTACAACGCGCTCAAGGCCGAAGGCAAAAGTCTCGACCAGATCCGCGAAGGCCTCATCGCCGAAGCCCGCCGCATGTATGACGAAGACATCGCCGCCTGCCGCACCATGGGCGCGCACGGCGCAAGCCTCATGCCCAAGTCCGGCTCCGTGCTCACCCACTGCAATGCCGGAGCGCTCGCCACCTGCGGCTACGGCAGCGCGCTCGGCGTCATTCGCGCCGCCATCGAGCGCGGCCACGAGATCCACGTCTACGCCGACGAAACCCGCCCCTTCCTGCAGGGCGCGCGCCTCACCGCGTGGGAGCTGATGCACGACGGCATCCCCACCACCGTGCTCTGCGACAACATGGCCGCCAGCCTCATGCGCCAGGGCAAGATCCAGGCCGTCATCGTCGGCGCCGACCGCATCGCCGCCAACGGAGACGTCGCCAACAAGATCGGCACCTACAACGTCGCCATCCTCGCCAAAGAACACGGCATCCCCTTCTACGTCGCCGCCCCCTGGGCCACCATCGATCTCGCCACCGCCCACGGAGACGACATCCCCATCGAGCAGCGCGCCGCCGTCGAGGTCACCCACCACGCCGGAAAACAGCTCACCCCCCACGGAGTCGGCATCGAAAACCCAGCCTTCGACGTGACCCCGGCAAAGTACGTCACCGCCATCATCACCGAACGCGGAGTCCTGCGCGCTCCCTACGAAGAGTCGCTGGCTGAAGTGGAACTCGCTGCCGCAGAAGGCTAGCTCTGCGGCTGTGATAGATGAACGATTCGCATGAAAATCTACATAGACGAATCGGGCGGCTTCTCCAGCGGCAAAGAACCAGACTTCTCGCTCTTCTGTGGAGTCACCATCGCCGACCGCGACAGCGATGCTCTATTTTCCCGCTTCGGCGAATGGCGACGCACTATCGCCAACAACAGCAAGCGCGAGATAAAAGGTTCTGAACTTTCAGACGCAGAATTAGAGACGTTCGCTGACTACTTATTGCGTACGCGAGGCCGAGACATCTTGCTTACAGTCGTGGGACTCGATCCGAATCGAACGAAACGTGAGCATATCGAAGAGTTAAGACGCCAAGCATGGGTTATGACCGAACGCTGCGCGGAAATGGCTGCTGAACACAACAACGCATGGCTGGCAGAGTTCTATCGGCAAGAGGCGGGCTGGCTAAAGAATCGCAGCTTAGAGAATTTGCTTTGGATGGTGGGACTTGTTCACACTATCTTCCACTCGCTGCAGCACACCGTTATTCACTACTCAGAGGCAGAGGATGATGCCGACTATCAGTTGATGAACATCCTTATCGATCGGAGCTTTATTCGTGAGGAACAGCACATCAACTTCTGGCGCGAGTGGCTACGTAGTAACCTCACAAAATCGTCGATGCCTCCGACGCTCATTCCGAATACCTGGAGGCCGCGCAACCACCCATTCACGCAAGCCTATTCAGTGCGTTCTGGTCTGCTGAACTTACGCCCGCTCCTGCACGACAACACCGGTTTTTTTAGATCGCACAAGCATACCGGCCTTCAGATTGCGGACATCTGCGCCCACACAATTTGCCGCTACAACCGGTCGGCTGGCGCAGCGGCGGCATACGCCAAGCTACGGACCCGCATCGTTTGCGAGGATGGAGCCGACCTCTATCAAGTCGTCGTCGATGAGCGCAGCCTACACACCGACGACCCGCGCGATCATGTCGCCCTTCTCGACCCGGCGGAGTACATAGACCTGACCGAGCGCCTTCGCGCTGAGGCAAATGATCCCGACACAAAATAACGACGGCTCCTGCCCAGGTCTGAATTTCGCCTTTAAAGCAAATGAGGGCGCCCCATATCCCTGTTGTTGGGACATGGGCGGATCAATTCTCCGTCCTCATCCTTCCCCGACACAACCGTAAGTTCTTTTTCATCTCGCATAAGTTTCACAAAAGGTCGTCGTTCCACGACCCCACATCACGCCAAGCTTTTGGCAGTGAGAAGAAATAAATGGGAAGGAATGATAGCACACCGTAACGAGGGCCGACGAAGCAGGTAGCCACGATAGCTCCAATAAATGCATACCCTGCAGCCATGCCCAGCGTACAAAGCACGCGCCCCACCTTAGGCCAAACATCCAGAATTTTTCTGGACACGAACAGGTATCCCCCGAAACCAACTACTGCGCCGAGATAGATCGATATCCCCTGCATTCTAATGCAAGAATGCACCTAAAACCCCTTCAAATACTAGAGCCATGCCCAAAGAGCTGAATGGCGGGTATGCTGAGATTCAGGTTTAGGAAGGTCAGCGCTATGACAGAGAGAAGATATAAGGGCCATACGATCGTGGCACGGCTCGCAGAATTGCAAGCAGCAAAGGGATGGAGCGCAGAGTACGAGATCAGAATAGATGATGGTGAGGGGGTGACAACTACACGGTTTGGAGTAACTGGCATCTTCGCAACTAAAGAGAAAGCTATCGAAGCGGTCTTTGCGTGTGGTCAGTTGCGAATTGATGAAGGTTTTCAAGCTAGGGACTAGGACTAATCGCACTGACCCAGCTTTGACTAGCCGTGAGCCAGCCTTAATCAATCAGCCCGACTCGCCACTTCCGATTCGTTGAGCGCGCGGCGCACATGTTCAGGATCATGCGCGATGAGCCTCAAATAGGCACGTGCAGGTTGGTCAGGCACAACCCGGCCCTGCTCCCAGTCCCTCAAGGTGCCAAGCGGAATATGGAAGCGTTCGGCAAACTCCTGTTGCGTTAAATCCAATGCCCTGCGAATAACCTTGACCTGAGGAGTGCGCCGCATTCGCCGAAAGTCAGATTCGACCAAGGGCTTAGCATCCGGATCGGCAAGCGCCGCTCGCTCGACCCCCGTCAAGGCCTTCGAGGACGGACTATTTCCCGTTGAGGCGGAAGTATTCGTCTTGTTCATATTGAGTCACCCTGCGTGCCGAGATCATTCGGATCGCCTCCTCGCGTTCTGTATACGCGATATAAAGAAGCAACCCGCCGTCTCCCATTCCGAGCATCACAAAACGCTGCTCGCCATAGTCTTCGCGTTCGTCGATCCATTCAATCGCATGAGTATCTCTGAATGCGGTTTTTGCAAGATCGAAGCTGACTCCGTGCAGCCGGAGAGTCGCTTCAGCCTTCGCATCTGTGCCATTCGAATCGCACACTCTTGATGGTACGGATACTCAGTAGCTATGTCGAGTCGGCGTTTGACAAAGGACGGGTGGCCACCCTGCTGCTCAGGGCCGTCGAGCGCTATGCGCTGATCTATGGAGCTCCCAAAATGGCAGCATTTCAAGCGGAGCCGGACATCCACAAGGCCGTGACCACCTTTTGCGAGGCTACCGTCAACACCGCGACCGGCGACGCTCGCAGCGGCTGCATGTTGGCCGCCGCTGCGCTGGGACATTCGGAGCGGGTAACAGAGATCCGTTCCTGGCTCGCGAATGGCTTCACAGTAAACGCTGATATTTTCGCGAAACGTTTCGAGCAGGAGATAAAGGCGGGGCGCCTGACTCGCACACCCTCTGCCAAGGTGCGAGGCCGTTTGCTCGTTGACTTGCTACAGGGGGTGCAGCTTCGCGCCAAGGTTGGTATCACTCGCGAGCAATTGCTGGAAGATGTCCGAAGCTATGCGCCCCTGATTCTTGGCGAGCGACTCTAACGCACGTCTCGGGGGCCCTGCCTCTGGAAGAGTCCCAAATCGTCAATGCGCTCAGTCCGGCCTGAAGGACCCAATCGCTAACGCGAACGACAATTCCCCAAATCACGAATCGCAAAATCCGCACTTGACATTATCCAAACAATCCACAACCATATGGTTGTGGATAAATTGGGTACAACATTTGCGGCTCTGTCCGATCCAACCCGCAGGGCAATGATCGAACGGCTCTCCCACGGGCCAGCCTCAGTGCATGGATTGACGGAACCGTTTGCACTCTCGCAGCAGATGATTTCAAAACACATCGCCTACCTCGTGCGGGCGCGAATCGTGATCAAGACCAAGCGTGGACGAGAGAGCGTATGCACGCTCAGGCCAGAGGCGATCAAGACAGTCAGCGACTGGGCGATCAGCTATCGCCGATTCTGGGAAGAGAGCTTCGACAAACTGGATGTAGTATCAATCAAATGAAAAGAGACGGTGAAATGAAAAAACGGCAAATGAAGAAAGAGGAGGTCAGAGATGACAGAAAACACGGCGGGCGAAGTTGAGCGGATGGTCGTTACAAGAGTTTTTGATGCCCCACGCGAGTTGGTTTGGAAGGCGTGGACAGACCCGAAGTACGTGATGCAGTGGTGGGGACCGAAGGGCTTTACTTCGCCCGTTTGCAAGATGGATGTTCGCGTTGGAGGAAAGTCTCTCCTCTGCATGAAGACGCCGGATGGGTACGAGGGCTGGAATGCGATTGAATACCACGAGATTGTTTTGCACGAAAAGATCGTTTCCTCCATGTACTTTTCGGACTCGGAAGGAAACAAGATTGACCCTGAGCAATTAGGAGTAGAACAAGAGGCCATCGAGGGTGCATACGACGTGACCCTCTTTGAGGATCTCGGAAACGGCCAGACGAAACTCACCTACATTGGAAATGAACCCATGAAGAGCGCAAAGGACAGCGGGCAATTCGAGGGCTGGATCGAGACACTCGACAAAGTTGCTGCAGTTGTTGCGGCGCTGACGCAGGCGAAATAAGAAGCGGAAGCTTTGATTCGCGAAACTCAATCTTGGAGAAAGAAATGAAAAGACTACCGTTTCTCGCTATCGTCCTGGTGGCATTCGCATTTGTCGCGCATGCCCAGGACGCGATGAAGAAAGATGCAGCCGTCAAACCCGCCGATCCGGAAGTGAAAGTCGTGCTCGATTCCTGGAATGAGATTGGCCGCAAGCTGACGGCGATGGCCGAAGATTTTCCCGAGGATAAATATGACTTCAAGCCGACACCCGCGCAGCGGAGCTTCGCCGAGCAGTTGCTGCACGCGGCGGGTTCTTGCTACTACTTCACGAATACTGTGATGGGGCAAAAGCCTCCCGCGGCAGAAGATCCGAAGCGCGACCAATACAAATCCAAGGCCGACATCGTTGCGTTCGTCAAGAAATCCTTCGCCGATGGCGCAACCGCCATCCAGGCGCAAGGCGAGAAAGGCATGACGACGGAGGTTGAGTATTTCCCTGGGCAGAAATCGCGCGTTCTCGACATTGCCTACGGCATCATCGAGCATAGCGGGGAACACTACGGCCAGCTCGTTGTGTACTACCGCCTCGCAGGTCTCGTGCCGCCGGAGTCGCGGCCCACGAAGTAAAGCTCCACTTCTCAATGAGCGCGAAATCGCCAATGCGCTCATTGAGGAGCATTAGTCACGCGAAGTCCTACAACGGCAAATCCATAAGTCATTCGAGCGGAAGGCTCGACGACGGCACCCCAGCCGACCGCGAAGCCGCCTCCTGCTTCGCTTCCATCCAACCCCGCAGAATCACCACCGCCGCCACCTGGTCGATCACCTGCTTGCGGTCGCGCCGGTCATGCCCCGCTTCATCAAGAATCTCGTGCGCCGCCACCGAGCTCAACCGCTCATCCCAAAGCTCCACCGGCAGCCCGGCACGCGCCCCCAGCTCCGCCGCAAACGCGTGCACCTTCGCCGCCCACGGGCTCACGTCCCCCGACATGTGCAGCGGATTCCCCACCACGATCGCCACCACCTCATGCTTGCGAATCAGCCGCAGCAGGCTCCGCAGGTCCTCGCCCCGGCTCTTGCGCCACAGCGTCAGCAGCGGCTGCGCGGTATAGCCCAGCGGGTCTGAAAGCGCGACACCCACCCGCACCTTCCCCACATCCAAAGCCATCACTCGCCCTGAAACTGTCGCCTCGCCACCATCGCTCGCCATAGAGCACAAGTCTACCGCCGCTTGAACTTGTCTAAGTCCGGCATCGAGGGAAAATGCGCGTCAAATCGCTACCACCGAAACGCAAATAGGCATAATCTGGTTGTGAAAGCGAAAGGATGCGATATGAGCAATTGGTTGAAACGACTTCTCCTGCTTGCCGTAATCAGCTCTGCTTGCTTGACGACCTATGCCCAGAAAATCGTGCACGGCGTCAGCGGCGAGGTGACCGCAGTCAATCCTGCTAAGGAGACGATCACCCTCAAAACCACTGATGGCTCCGATTGGGTCTTCCAATACCAAAAGGGAGCAAAATCGAGCCTTGTTTTCGATAAAGACGTCCGAACGGGAACGATCGAGCCGGCCGATTTCAACAAGACCGGTGACCACGTTATCGCTTACTACATCGACCAGGGCTTTGTGAACCGCACCATTGTGGCGCTCAAAGATTTCGGGACGTCGCCGCTGGAAACGGCCTCTGGATCGGTCATCAAGACGAAACACCACGAGATCACGGTTAAGACGGATACCGGTGCTACTGAGACTTTTGAAATCTCGAAGGACGCCAGCGCCGAGACCCCTGGAGGCGTCGTGAGCGGCTTCAAGTTCGACGTCGATCCGGGGACGAAAGTGACCGTACGTTACACCGAAGAGGGCGGAAGAATGGTTGCCCACTTTATCCGCAACGCCTTCGGCTAGTGGCAATGGGGGAGCGCTCAAGGGTGCCCCGATTGCTCCCGAGGGTCTTTTCATCCCATAGGAAGAGCCGTGTCCCGAACTTGGCTGCCTCCGCTAGACTGAAGAAGTCATCGCAGCCACGCTCCCAATCCGCATCCACCACCCACGCTTTCTGAATCTCCGTCAGAAATCGCTCCTCCGCGGCTCCCTGCTCGTCCTCGGCAGCTTAGTTCTGGCATTCATCTGGGCCGGTTATCCCGAGGCCCACGCGAATCCAAAGCTCGCCATCCCAGCCATCCTCGCCATCGCCGGCACACTCGACACCATGCGCTGCCTCCGCCTCAAGTGGAGCTTCTACCACGGCGGCGTCATCCTCCTCCTCTATATGGACATCATGGCCATCGCCATGATCCTCTTCTTGCTGCTTTACCCCTACGACGGCTCTCTCCTCTAGCCCGCGCAATTTGCATCTCACCAAAGCAACCAGAAGGCAGCCGACTCAGTCCGCTGAATCTGCTACCTTCTCCGCCGCAAAGCAGATAAACTGCGGACGGAATTACTTTCGCTTGAGACAAAGAGGAGTGCCGGGATGCTGAAGGGTTTTCGTGATTTTGTGTTGCGTGGCAATGTTCTCGATCTGGCCGTCGCCGTGGTTATCGGCGCGGCGTTTGGGGCTATCGTAACGTCGTTCGTCAAAGACCTCATCACTCCGCTGATCGCGGCGATCGTGCAGAAGCCCGACTTCTCCTATCTCGTGCTGCACGTCAACGGCGCCAACATCACTTACGGTAACTTCCTCAACGCTCTGATTGCGTTTCTGCTGATCGCGGCTTCGGTATATTTCTTCGTCGTGCTGCCGGTCAATACGCTGATGACCAAGATGAAGCTCACCGCGCCTCCACCCGCAACCAAGCCCTGCCCGGAATGCCTCAGCGACATCCCTGCGGCCGCCACTCGCTGCTCCCACTGCGGCCAGCCAGTCCCTGCCGCTGCCTAGAAATCCGCGGCTCAGAGGAAGCGTGGGCATCAACCCCGCGCTTCCGCGACCCGTATCAGACTGCTCGTTACTTGACGACAAGCCCTTCATCCCCGGCTCTTATTAGCCTTGATGTAATCTTGATGCTCATTCTGCGATCAACCTCAAACGCCTTGGAGCTCTATTGACCCTGCGCGAACTCACATCCGCGGCGATCCTGCTTTCTTTCTCCGCCAACTTCATCTTCGCCCAATCCGCACCCGCCCCTTCTGAGCCGAAGATCGAGCAGGAGTTCCTAGCCGTCCCCAGCGCCAAGCTCGCCGGCGAACATCTCCGAACGCTCACCGCCTCGCCCCACATCGCCGCCTCCAAAGAGGACTACGCCACTGCCGAATACGTCGCTTCAAAGTTCAAAGCCGCCGGACTCGAAACCAACATCGTCCCCTACAAGGTCTGGCTGAACCTGCCCAAAGAGGTGAAGATCACCGCCACCGCGCCCGATGGCAAGGTCCTCATGACCGGACCAACCCCGGAGCATGTCGCCGCCGATCCCTACCAGAACGACCCGCGCATCGTCACCGCCTTCAACAGTTCGTCGCCATCCTGCGACCTCACCGCCAGCGTCGTCTACGCGAATTACGGCACCCCCGAGGACTTCAAAAAGCTCGCCGACCTCCAGGTCGACATCAAGGGCAAGCTCGTCCTCGTGCGCTACGGCCACAACTTCCGCGGAGTCAAGGTCTACCTCGCCCAGCTCGGCGGCGCAGCCGGAGTCCTCATCTACAGCGATCCCGCCGACGATGGATTCGCCAAAGGTGATGTCTACCCCGACGGCCCCTATCGCCCGCCTACAGGAGTGCAGCGCGGCTCGGTGCAATACATCTTCAAATATCCGGGAGACGCCACCACTCCAGGCATCGCCTCCGACCCCGATCTACCCGCCGACAAACGCCTCCCTCCGGATCAGGCCGCCAGCCAGCCAACCATCCCCGCCACGCCAATCTCCTGGCAAGACGCCGCGCCGATCCTCAAGGCGCTCGGAGGCCCGGTCGTCCCTAAAGATTGGCAGGGCGCGCTTCCCTTTCCGTACCGCACCGGCCCCGGCGGCGTGCAGGTCCATCTCGTCCTCAAGCAGGACTACCAGTACCGCACCATCTGGGACGTGATCGGCACCATCGACGGCACGACCTATCCCGACGAGTGGGTCGTCGCCGGCAACCACCGCGACGCCTGGGTCTTCGGCGCCGTCGATCCCTCCAGCGGCACCGCCAGCATGCTCGAGGCGGTCCACGGCATCGGCGAACTCCTCAAAACCGGCTGGCGTCCCAAACGCCGCATCGTCTTCGCCAGTTGGGACGCCGAAGAAGAAGGCCTGATCGGCTCAACCGAATGGGCCGAGGGTCACGCGAAACATCTCGAGCACGCCGTCGCTTACTTCAATACGGATGTCTCCGTATCCGGCCCCGACTTCTCCGCCGCCGCCGTTCCCACGCTCAAGCAGTTCGTCCGCGACGTTGCGAAGGAAGTCCCCAGCGCCAAGGGAGCCACCGTTTACGACCAATGGAAGGCAAAGCAAGCGCTCGATGCCAAGGGCAACGTCGCCAACGGCTTCAGCGAGAAACACGTCAACGCCCACACTACTGACGACGTCGAGGTTGGCGACCTGGGCAGCGGCTCCGACTACTCGCCCTTCTTCCAGCATCTCGGAGTGCCCTCAACCGACATCGGCTCCAACGGAGCCTACGGCGTCTACCACTCCGCCTTCGACAACTACAACTGGTACGTCAAAAACGCCGATCCCGACTTCACTCTTCTGCAGCAACAAGCGCGCGTCTTTGGCCTCGAAGCGATAAAAATGGCCGACGCCGGAGTCCTGCCTTACGACTACCCCAACTACGCCGCCGAAATCACCTCCTACCTGCAGACCGCAAAGAAGAAAGCCAACGAGGCCGGACTCAAAGAGATCAAGTTCGACGCAGCGATCGCGGCCGCTCACCGCTTCTCGACCGCCGCAGCCGGCGTTCAGAAAAAGATCGCCACACCTGTCGCGGACATTCCCGCATTCAACGCCGTCCTGTTAAAGACCGAACACGACCTGCTCTCAACCGCAGGCCTCCCCGGCCGTCCCTGGTACAAACACACCATCTACGCGCCCGGCGAATTCACCGGCTACGCCGCAGTTGTCATTCCCGGCGTCAACGAAGCAATCGACGCAAAAGACCCGCCACGCGCCCAGGCGCAAATGGCAATCCTCGCCGAAGCGCTCAATCGCGCCGCGACCACGCTCGAAAGCGCAAAATGAACTCGTCTCGACCTCAACCGAAATGGGCGCCCCATCCTACGCGGCTCCATCGCGTAGGGTGGGAGGATCAAATGCAACGTCCTCATGATGAAAGTCTTCGAATAACGAAAGGCCCCATGCTACCAAGCCACTCATCCCGCAGCCTTATATTTCCCGCTATCCTACTGTTCACCGGCGCTGGTCTCTGCTTCGCGCAACAATCGCCCCAGCCGCCAGCGAATTCGCCGCTGATGCAGCGCATGTCCGCCTTCCTCGACGTCCCTAACGGCGCATGGACACCGGCGCAGATCGTAACCATGAATCGCCTCCGTGACGCCGCGCTCACCGATCCCTATGCGATGGACGAGCTCCGCCACCTCACCGACAACATCGGCCCCCGCCTCAGCGGCTCACCGCAGGCACAAGCGGCCGTCGAATACGTCGCCGCCGAAATGCGTTCGCTCGGAGCAGAGGTCACGCTCGAAAAAACCAGCGTTCCCCACTGGGTCCGCGGCGCAGAGACCGGCCAGCTCGTCGCCTGGCCCGGAATGGCGCCAGACACGACCCAGAAGATCGTCCTCACCGCGCTCGGCGGCAGCGTCGCCACTCCCGCCGACGGCATCACCGCCGAAGTCATCGTCGTCAACTCCTTCAACGACCTCAAGGCGCTCAGTCCCGATGCCGTCAAAGGCAAAATCCTCCTCTTCAACGAGAAGTTCGACAAGCGCCTCGCCGCTCAGGGGTATGGCTTTGAAGCCTACGGCGGAGCGGTGATCTACCGCATGTCCGCCCCCGTCATCGGCGCTGCCCACGGAGCCGTCGCCGTCCTCGTCCGCTCCGTCGGCGGCGCGGACTTCCGCCTGCCCCACACCGGCATGACGATGTACGACCCCCAAGGCACAAAGATTCCCGCCGCCGCCGTCACCGCCGAAGACGCCGATCTCCTCGACCACCTCACCAGCCAGGGCCACGTGAAGATGAAGCTCACCCTCACCCCGCAGACCCTGCCCGACGCCGAAAGCTACAACGTCATCGCCGACTGGAAAGGCACCGAGCATCCCGAGCAGGTCATCGTCATCTCCGGCCATCTCGATTCCTGGGACCTCGGCACCGGAGCCATCGACGACGGAGCCGGCGTAGTCGTCTCCATGCAGTCGATTCACCTGCTCTCGCAACTCGGCATCCATCCCAAACGCACCGTCCGCTTCATCGCCTGGATGTCCGAAGAGGAAGGCTCACAGGGCGCCGCAACCTACGCGCAAGGACCACACCGCCGACATAGCCAACCACATCGGAGCCATCGAGACCGACTCCGGCGCAGGTCATCCCACCGGAATCTACTTCGCCGGCAAGCCCGCTCTCGAAGCCTGGCTACGCCCCGTCGCGCAGACGCTCCAACCCATCGGCGCAAATCAGCTCTTCAACACCCCCGAAACCGGCGAAGACATCGCCACCATCACCACCAAAGGCGTCCCCGGCTTCGCCCCCATTCAGGACAGCCGCTACTACTTCAACTACCACCACACCCCCGCCGACACCTTCGACAAGGTCGACGCGCACGAGTTGAACGAGAACGCAGCAGTGGTCACGGTGCTTGCCTACGCGCTTGCAGATTCTTCAGAGCCTGCACCAAGGTAAGCGGAGTCAAGACTACTTTGAAGCCCACATTGCGTTGGACTCGCCTATCTTCGCCGTATATGTGATCACAAACTTATCAGCTACCATCGCGCTGCCGTTGCGCCTCACGCATTGAAACGTTGCCTTGTATTGGAAGCATTCTCCAGCAAGGATTACTTGATAGGCGTCGTGATCGAACACTGCGCGAAGAATTCCCATAACAGTGCCAAATCAATTCATCTCGATCCCGATGCTGCTCGGGACTTTCTTCCCTAATCTATCCCGTAGCAAGAAGGTAAACAGACGACTTAGCAGAATTAATATAGATTGACTTGCTCACCCTTATTGCGTATTCCTTGTCACCATGGACATCCAACATACTTTAAGGTTACGAAAAGCAAGACTGAACAGTCGCAAACGTCCAGGCCTCCAACAAAAGTACACCGTGCGCCCCGCCGACAGATCTTGACCCGGTCTCGTTGGTTGCTTGGCTCTATGATTCTTGCCTTGGTAACGTTCATGAGCCTTCCCGCTGCGCACGCCCAATCGCCCGCAACCGCGCAAGCCTCATCAAGCTGCATCCAGACCGCTGCGGAGTACAAGGATGCTTTCGAGAAATGCATCCCGGTGATCTGCGTCAGCCCGAAGCTGTACGGCGTGATCGGTTTCGGAAAGCCTTCCGAGCAGCAAGACATTTATCCATCCGCTTTCTACTGGGCGTGGGTATCGGGATACGAAAATCTCCAGAAATATGCTACCTGGCAGACGCAGGCATGCAACGGCGCGATCAAGGATGGGGATGTCACGCAGCGGATCCTGCTCTACGTCGGGTTCGGCCCCGATGATATCCAGCCTGGAGACTTCACGCTCTCGGTCATGGATCTCAGCAAGGACCCGACCCTGTTCGTCCCCTCATGGGAGGCGTGGTTCCAGGCGTTTCAGACCACGTTCGGCCTGGACTTTTCCCTCTCGACGCAAAAAGGCGTGGCGCTCACCCTCGGAGATAGCCGCAACAAGGTGTTTGTGCCGCTAGATCCGACCCGCAACTTCGCCGAGGTCACCGGCTGCAGCGCAGCGTCGGCCGCGAAGTGCACCGACGCGCCGCTTTCCGCCTGCGACAAGAGTTACGAGCTCGCGGCAAAAGCGATAAGAGATAGTAGTCCGATTGGAGGTAAGGGAGGCAAGAGCGGCACGACCGCCGAGTGCGTCGCCGCGTTCAAAACCTACCTCGACGACGGCACGCAACGCCCCGCTGATGTCGCGGAGACACGTGCGATGCTGCGCTACTGTCAGGACGTCAATCCCTGCAACTCCGGGCGCGGATTCGGTTTCAACCCGGCCTGGAACGCGAGCAAAGGGAGCAGCGACGTTGCGTCGCACTTCACCGGTCGCGAATTCGTGCTGCGCAATCGGTCTCTCGACAGCGTCGGCGCTTCCAAAATCGCCCTCTCCTCCCCGACGCCTCCTAAATAGACTCTCGGCCAGTTCGTCCCTGTTTCCGGGAAAGGGGATCAGCCTTCCCACGCGGCGCCCGGCGAAAGCCAAGGCGCCGCGCTGCTGTCGGCTCTCATCCTCACCCCTCCATGTGTGCACGCCCGTCCACGCTGCGCGGACCGCACCGTACTTCAGTCCATGGAGTTGATAACCAACGCCTCTCAAAGGAGGGGTTATTGAAGAGTGGCGACTGTAAGCTAGGATTGAAGCGTTCAAATTCTGTTCCGGCAGGCGGACTTCAATGCTGACTTATCTGCAAAGTGCTTCGATCATATTAGCTGGCTTGTTGCTAACCGGGTTTCTTATTTGGATCATCAATCGATTCTGGCGAACAGATCAGCGTAAGTACTATAACGACGTCATTGGTTGGCAATTCGGCGTCCTGGGAACAATCTACGCGGTCACCATTGCGTTTGTCCTCTCGAGCGTCTGGGGAAGCTATACAGCCGCATCCGTGGACTTAACCGAGGAAGCATCGGCTATCCTCGGGGTCTATCGGAGCGCAGAGAACTTGCCAAAGCCTTATTCTGACGACTTACGCGCCGTTGCGATTCGTTATGCGCGCGTCGTCGTCGACAATGAATGGCCTACGATGGCAAAGGGTGGCCAGCCGACCGAGGGTGTTCCAGTGATTGCGGCAATGTGGATAGTATCCGCAGACATGCTGAAGGATCTTCCAGCTCAATCTACAGCAGCCATGTCCGTGCGGGCCGCGATTCGCTTGTTGCAGGACAATCGCGAGCGCCGAAAAGAGCAGTATAGAAACAGGCTGCCTCCCATCATGTGGGCAGTCCTCATAAGCGGCGCGGTGTTGGTCGTCGTTACCTCATGCCTTTCAGGGAACGAGCAGTTGTTGCTTCACTGCTTTCACGTGCTTTCTATCAGCTTTCTGATCTTACTCATGCTGACTGCCGTGGCCGATCTTGCGCGGCCTTTTGAAGGAAGTACCTCTTTGGAGGCTGTGGCTTTTCGCGAGGCCTATACCAGGATGGCGACAGCCGTCGATCCTCTGTCTGCCCAATAGGCTCGCTAGGCCAAACTAAGACTGTCGCGCACCGTCAGCAAAACGGCGGGCTTCAGCTAGTGGATGCATCTAAAGCGGCACCGCGCTAGGGAGTTCCCGGTAAAAACCTGCGTTCGATTGCCGTGGATCATTTGCCAGGAACGTGGCGTATTATGACTCCCATCAGCCGAAAGGACATCCGCCATGGCCAAGAGTGAATCCAAGAAAGTAGTAGGGCAGCCAAAACCAGCTGTTCCTCCAACAAAAATCGGCCAGCACAAGAGCGCAGAGTTAGACTCTCTGCAACCAACACCCGAACGCAAAGCGAAGACAGGAAAAAAGTCATGACAATCGCAACCAACAAGCTCAGGATCGTCGGCAAGACAAAGAACCCGGTCACGGGAGAGTTCTCACCGACGCAATTTCCTCCGAGGTTCGTAAAAGGACCAGTCGTGGCGCCGAAGCCAAAGCCCGCAAAGAAGCCGTAGCAGCCGTTCCCGCTCACGAATGCTGGCTTGCGCCAGGCAAAGGAGCCCAGACGCTGACCTCAGTCCCGCCCGCCGCTCCTATCGTCCCTGCCGTTCCTGTCGTAATCGATATCCGGCCTTTCACCAGAGCGACCCGTTCTCGCATACTGACCAGGCCAAGGCCGCGGCTGTTGATCGCCGCCTCAGGATCGAATCCCAACCCCCAGTCGCGCACCGTCAAATAGATCCCATCATCCATCTCGCCTAACCGGACCCGGAATTCTTTAACCCCGCTATATTTCACGGCATTATTCAAAGACTCTTGCAAAACCCGAAAGAGGCAAAGCGATACATCCTGGGGCACTCCCGGCGGCACATCCTTGCACACAAAGTCGATGTGTACACCTCGCTGCTCCGATAGCTCCTTGCAAAATCCTTCCGCGGCCAGACCAATGCCCAGCAGCTCCAGCCGTGACGAATGAAGCCGATGCGAGATGCCGTGCACATCTTTCCCGATACTCTGTGCGCGATGCAGAATCGCCTGGAACTCATTCGCCGCTTCTACAGTCGAGCGCGGAGAATCACGCCTCATCTTTTCGATCTGAATGGTAAGCATGGCCAACTGCTGGCTAATGTCATCGTGAAGTTCCCTTGCAATGCGGGTGCGCTCCTGCTCCTGCGCTTCGATCAGTCGGCGGCTCACGGTCGACAGCGCGTCTGCCGCCAACCTGCGGTCCGTGATGTCCGCCGCCATGCCAAACACCCGCGCAGCGTCTCCATTCGAAGCGGAGTAACACTGCCCTCTCGCGGCAAACCAGCGCACCGCCCCATCAGAGCGGACCATGCGGAACTCGGCCGCATACATATCGCCAGTCAGATTCGCTCGAGCGATCGCCTGCTCCACGACGGGCCGGTCGTCTGCAAAGATTCGATCGAGAAAATCGGCTGCGTTCCGGAACTCCTCCTGCACCGAGCTGCCGAACATGTTTTGCAGATCGCCAAACCAAAGACCCTCGCCCGTCGAAACGTCCCACTCCCATCCAACCGCCCTGCCCGACTCCAACGCCAAGCGAAGCCGGCTATGAGCCACAGCTACGTCGGAGCTGAACTCTCGGTTGGTGAGATAGTCATGCACAAACGAAGCGACCGCCAGCAGAACAACCGCCACCAGCACCAGAAGTAGCCGGATCTCATGCGCCTTATGAAGCTCATCCGTGCGAAAGATCTCCCAGACTCCAACAACAGGGATAGCGACGACGGCCAGGTTCGCCAGAATCGAGCTGTATTTCGTGTCCGCAGTGTCGAGCTGGACCGTCTGCGCAAGCTGCGGTGCAATCCTTCCGCCTCGCAAGCCAATCCACACAAACCAGCCGATACACGCCGTGAAGGGCAACCCAATCAATCCGCCATAGAGATTGCCGGCTGCCCAGGCAAGGTTCGCCGCCATAGAGCCAAGCGCATACAACGCCGACGCTCCAAACAAATGCCCATAGATCGACTTCCATGGATACTGCGATCGAAGACTCAAAAGCCCCAGCAGAATCAGCAGCAGCAAATTCTCCGCGAAGTAGAAGCCCTCATAGTGCAGAATCGTCGCGCCAGCCTGCGGGCCGTATTCATAAGGAAATAGGAAGTAGGCATAGATAAAAACCCAGAGAAACAGCAGAACCAGAAAATTCAACGTAGTGCGGTAAGGCCTCTGGCTCCGAAGCCGCAGATGCGGACGAGCGATCACCGCCGCGATCAACATCACGATATGCAGAAACGACGGAAACGTCTCGAACAGGAAAACCGGCGCTCTTGTATTCAGAACGAAATAGTAAAACCACGCGCACGGTACGAGCGACCACAACGCAAAAGATACGGAAAGAAACGACCAGAAGAGCCGGATCGTCTGGCGGTTCCTGACGGCATTTCGAAGAGCCACGCCACTGGCCAACAGCAGCAGCAGAAAATAGCTCGTCTCGCAATAAGCGTCCAGGCGCCGCCCCTGCCCCAGAAACATCGAAAGGCAGACTTGGATAGCCAGAAGACCTGTCACTACCGCTGGCCACGTCAGACGAACTCTCATCTCAGGCGTATCGGACGAACTTACCATCTTCTCCCGACTATACCGCCGGCTCTAACTTGAGTCGTCGCAAGCTCCTCTTGAGACCCGGCGCCGGGTCCCCCTACAGCTACGGCAGATATTTGGAGTTTCTCCATCCGGAATTGAATTTCGATAATTTCTTGAAATGTGTGCAAAAAGGGACAGCATGTCCAGAATAAACGTTTGAATATTAAAAGAGGCAATAAGTGGATTGCCTGCACCCTCCATCAAGCCGCCCGCAGCGGATGTCAAGAACACTTCACGATTTGCCTTAACGGTGTGCTTCTCGGCATGGCATCAGCATCGAGCGTTCCTCGTGCTCCCAACAGCAGCATTGCGGGTATTTGTCGTCGACGATGAGGAAATCATTGCATCGACCGTAGCTGCGATCCTGCGGATGAACGGTTTTTCCGCCACCGCTTTCACGAGCCCACTTCAAGCCCTCAGCAGTGCCAAGGTGGAATCGCCCGACTTACTAATTTCCGATGTAGTGATGCCGGGAATGTCTGGCGTCGATCTTGCCTTACGGATCAAGGAAGAGTGCCCTGACTGCACGGTGTTGCTCTTCTCCGGTCAGGCCGCCACTCGCGAAATGCTCTCAAAGGTCCGTCACCTGGGAAACGATTTTCGGCTGCTCTTAAAGCCGATACATCCGGCGGATCTCCTCTGCGAAGTGCGCAACCGCCTCCAACTTCGCAATTTTCCGAGTTCCACAAGTGTCCCAAATTGAAGAGTCAGGCACGAGTATGCCACGGACCGGAAGCCAGCCTTATAGCGGCCCACGGTTCGAGATTGGAGTACTACCGATGAAGAACTTTGAAACCGTCGCGACCATCCTGGAAACCGAAACTGCATCGACAATTGCAGAATGGCTGAGGCGCGTCGACTCGGAGCCCGACATTGTGGACGTCAAGTTGTCGAGAGCGGAACGATCCCAGCATCTCCCCGCAATGTTCAGGGATCTGGTGCTCCGTCTCCGAAACCCGTTGCCCTTAGGCACCCGCGCCTTAGCGTCCGACGCAGCCTACGATCACGGTGTCCAGCGGCGTGAGCAGGGATACACCCCGGCAATGATGGTTGAAGAATCGCGGATGCTCCAGGTTTCAATCTTTCATACGCTTCAGACGAATCTGCAGAAACTCAATATCGCCGTGCTGCTGACGGATGTGATGGCGATTGCCGATGAGGTCGACTCACAACTGGCTCAGGCGATGACCAGCTACATCGCGGAAGCGGTAGTCGACGTTGCTGCAGTAGAGCCATGAGCTCAACGTGAGGCTGAGCAACGTCGAAAGTCTTAGCAAGTTTGCTTGTAAGTATTGGTCGGCATCCTTCCTGAGTCCACGCAGCAAGATCGACCTCAAGAAGGGAAAGAGCAGTGCACAAATTTATTCTTGCCGACAATCAGGCCATCTTCAGGACGGGCACGGGGAAGATCCTCGGCATGGAGGATGACCTGCGGGTCATAGCCCAATGCATGAACGGCCCTCAACTCTCTCATGCGCTGGCCACCTTTCGTGACTCCATCGCCATCGTTGCGTTGTCGATGCGGCCGGATCTGGCGCAAGTGACCGCCGCGGCCCGCTTGGCCGGCAGCCGGCTGATCTTCGTCGCTGAGAATGGTTATGTGCCTCCGCCAGAGCTCTTGGCTGATTTACACGGCTTGGTCTATCGGAACATCTCGAAGACCGCACTCATGGAGACGGTGCGACAGGTCATTCGTGGCGAGCAGTCGATTCATCCTGTCGAGTCAAGTAAAGACGCCGAACCGGAAGACCTGGTCGGCGCAAGGGTCCGCGATCGGCTTACACCGAAAGAGATGAAGATCGTCGCACTCATCGTTCAGGGCTACAAAAACAAAGAGATTGGCCTGCATCTGGGAACGAGCGAACAGGTCGTCAAAAACTACCTGCGCAGCATCTACGACAAGACGGGCGTCTCGGATCGGCTAGAACTGGCGCTTTTCACGATCCACCATCGCACACTTGCCGAAGCTGCGAACTCCGTCGGTAAGCTCATGGGCCTAAGCGCCTGAAGTGAGGAAAGCCATCCCGAGCCTACCTAAGCTTCCCCTTGCAGGGCACTTTATCGTAAGCCGGCCGCGAAACCACTACCCAACCCTAACCCACGCCAAGTATCGTGGTGACTAATGTTCCTTCGCAGTTCCATCCTCGCATCCATCCTCCTCACCGCCGCCATTCCCGCCCTCGCCCAGGCGCCCAACACCCTCACCAAAAAAGAAAAAGCACAAGGCTGGCGTCTCCTCTGGGACGGCAAGACCACCACCGGCTGGCAAAGCGAACGCGGCGGCCCATTCCCCTCCTCAGGCTGGATCATCAAAGACGGTCTCCTCACCACCACCGATCTCGGCGGAAAAGAAGGCGGCGACGCCGGCGACATCGTCACCACCCGCAAGTACGCCAACTACGAGCTCTCCGTCGACTTTCGCACCACCACCGGAGCCAACAGCGGCATCCTCTACCTCGTCGACCTCGATCTCAAAAAAGGTCCCGGCTCCCCCGTCGGCTACGAGTACCAGATCCTCGACGACGATGTGCACCCCGACGCCAAACGCGGCAAAGATGGCGACCGCACCGTCGCCTCCCTCTACGACCTCATCCCCGCCGCCGGCACCGCCGACCACACCAAACCCATCCATCCCGTCGGCGAATGGAACACCGCCCGCATCGTCGTCAACGGAACCCACGCCGAGCACTGGCTCAACGGCGTCAAAGTCCTCGAGTACGACCGCGACTCACCCCAGTTCCGCGAACTCATCGCCAACAGCAAGTTCAAGGTCTATCCCAACTTCGCCAACATGCACGATACCCCCATCGACCTCCAGGACCACGGCTTTCCCGTCGCCTTCCGCAACATCAAGATCCGCGAACTCCCAGCCCCCAGATAGTCGGCGCCCAGATAGAGGCACTCGCAGCCAGTGAATCCTCGATCGCTATCGCGAGTTGCCAATAACATTACTGGGAGATTGCTACAACGCGAAGCCGAAAGCCTTCCTAAACTTCTTGCGTGCGAATGCAATTGTGTTCACGATCGGACCTCCTGAAAAAGAAAAATTCCACGGTTCTATAGCGAAGATGTCAGGGATGCAGCTTCTGCTCTAGATCCGGCACGAACAGCAGTTGCGCGTCGGCTTCCAATCGATGCGCTGCTGCCAGTGCTGATTCATAGGCGGCTCGCGCACCGTCTTTGTCGCCTGATGCCGTCTGGGCGTCTCCCAGCGCCGTCTGCGCCAGCAGATTTTCCGGCTGCAACGCAACGGCCCTCTTTGCCGCAACCAAAGCCTCCGCGGGTCTATTCTCTTTCAGCAGAATGTTCGACTTTTGGACTGCTGCCAAAGCCGCTGCCTCAGGAATATGAAAATCGCCGCGGTACACAAAGACGCTGTGATCGATCTGCTCCGTCATCGGCATCGACCGAAATCGCTCGAAGACGTTCAACTGATCGCTGGGCCAGTCACAGGCTTCCAGATCGTCGGCGCTTAACAGCAGGTTGCCATGGATGGTTTCCGGCACCTCGACGGGCAGGATCTCTCCTCCGGTATGGGCCGTCGGCAGTGGGTGACAAGGAATGTCATAAGCTTGCGGACGAAGATCGGGATAAGCGGAATAGGCCAACCAGCACTCCTCGCCAGGATGCGCATCCACCCATCGCTTGATGTGCGGCAGTTGCTGCGCCCAATCCACACTGGAGTCGCTCAGGTGTTTGTGCGTGTTTGCCGTGCCGCCCCAGGCTTCGTTGCCATACGCCATCTCTGCCGGGAATATCGCCATCGCCGAGATGATATGGAACGCGACCAATCCTCCACCGATCCAGATCCAGCGCCGGTGATGCCGCGCGAGCGCAGTCAGACCCGCTGCGCCGAGCAACGCGGCCAGTGGATACAGAAACAGAACATGACGAGTGCCGATGTTCATACCGCTGAGGATCGCCACAATCAGATAGATAGCGCCGGGCACAATCAGGTACGCCAATTCTCTTCTCTGCCCGAGCCGTCTGCTGATCAGCGCAAAACCTGCCAGAACCACCAAACCGATCAAGCCCAGAGTGGTCTTGATGGACAGCGCGACGGGAAAGTACCACCAGACACCGTGAGGATAGTCGTGCCCCAACACAAAGATGGGATACTGCTGCGCTGCATAGTGGATGTCAGTCATCCCCATCAGGTAGGACTCCGGCAGCAAGCGCCAATGCGCGAGATGCCCGATCACCCAACTGTTCATCCCTGTTAGGGGTGCGGCGTATTCGCTCAGCGTCGGGTTCATCACCAATCCTGTAGGCCTGGCCGCATAGCGAAAACCGTAAAAAGCCCAGAGCACCACGACCGCGAGGACCGCGATGGCAGCGAATCCGCCAAGCAGCGTTCTAGCCATCCGCTTGCGCTCTTCGCGTTCGGCACAGGCGATCTCCACCAGCGCCAGCGCCAGCAGCATCGGGGCCAGCAAAATTCCGCTGTGCTTCGACGCGAGCGTAAGCCCAGCAGCCAAGCCGGTCAGTAACAGCCGAATGACCGATGGCTGCCTGGCGTAACGGTAGAAGCAATAAATCGTAGCCAGAAAGAAGCAAGTGACGCCGATATCGGTCGTGACCAGATCGCTGTTGGCCAACACATTGGGTTCGAAGACCACCAAGAGCAAAGCCAGCAAACCAGCGGACTCGCCAAAGAGCTGCCTCCCTAGCAGAAAGACCATCACCGAGAGGACCGCCGCAAAGACGCCTGCTGCCAGGCGTATGCGGAAGAGCAGGCGATGCTGCGGCCCGTCGTTCCGTTCCATAAAGTCACGGCCACCCCGGTACGCCTCCGCTTTGAAGTATCGCCCTTGCAGCGGAGGCACCCAAAGGTTCTCCTGCAGCAAAGGCAGTGTCGCCACCAGCTTCACCAGCGGCGGGTGCTCAGGATTCAGACCGTAGTCGCCGCTATGCCACATCATGTAGCCGGAGAAGATATGGTCGGCCTCATCGAAGGTGAGCGACTCGCCATGAACGATGACCGCGATCAGAATCATCTGCAAGACGATCAATCCGCCAGCAATCAACCAGACCGGCATCTTCAATCCATTCATCGAGCCTCCGCCGCCATAGAGTTACGAGTGGAATGCAGTAGCTGATGAAAACGCTACGCGCAATATTTGCGTCCCCCGTCACTCTGGACGAATGATATATCGTCGCTCCTCATGGAGAGCCGAGGCACATCGCCGATGAGTCGGCCAATCAGACAAGTGGCCTATGCAACTCCCGCAAGCAAGATCGTGAGCAACCAACTAGTCGCGCTCTCCTGCTTCTCAGCCTGACTCTCCGCCTTCGACCACCGAGGCTCAATCCCATTCATGCGAGTGTACGCAACCAGCTGCCCCCAATAAACTCCTTATCGTGGACCACGACGCAAGCAATCAAACCCAACAAATCATGTTGCCTATCGCGCCATTCGGGAGCACAATTACCTGCATTCAGAGGCGCTCCATGACAAACCCGCGTCGAATCTGGTTCACAGCCGCCTGCGCCCTTCTACTGCTCACCTCACGCGCCTGGGCTGCCTCCACCTGCCAGGCAGGCTCGCTCTGGATTGGCACAGTTGCGAACAACCCCTTCACCGCCGACGTAGTCGGCAAAGCCCTGGAGATTTCACCTGCCGAAAAAACAACCCAAACGGGACTCATCCCCACGCTCCATGTCGCTCGCGACAGCCAGGGACGAGTCCTCGTCAAAACCCCAACTGGTTGGGCGCCCGGTCGATCTCCTTATGAAGAAGCAGACTTCTACTGGACGACCATCTGCGATCCCGTCGCCAAAACCACGACCAACATCAAGCAGGAAGGCGTCTATGACCGTTCCGAGGCAGCGGACGGGAGCGGAACCAGTCTAGTCCTCCACATCACGGGAACAGTAAAGATAGCGAACGACGGCGCACTCTCCTCCGCCAGCCAGCCATCCGCCTTTCACGAATTCAGCAAACCTGAAGCGAAGAAGCTCGAAGACATGGGCGAACACACGCTTCTCGGCGTCCAGGCGCATGGCTATCGCTGGTGGATGCCCGTCGATGGAGCCATCATCGAAAGCGACTACACCGAAGTCTTCCAATCCGAAGAGCTCGCCTCGGATCTCTCCCAACTCATCACACGCAGCGATGGCGCGCGGGGCAGGAGTGAAGTGCGCGAAGAACTCAAAAACCTCCAACGGGTCGACCCTGATCCTCGTCTCTTCCAAATCCCAACTGGCTACAAGATCGAACGCGCCTCTACGATCAAGTAAGAGACGTTGACGATCTCCACGCATTCAGTCGTTCACGGAAACGACGCTTGTCGCGCTTCCCTACTTCCCAACCTGACCCTCCCCCTTCGACCAAGGAGGCACAATCCCATTCATCCGCGCATAAGCCACAAGCTGCCCCATATGTTCGTTGTCGTGAACGAAAATGCGCAGATGCATCCCATCCACATCGACTATCTTTCCCTCAACCGACCCGCCGTCGCCCGGTCGCCGATAACACTACTCGCTTAAGCATTGCCCGAGTAGCCGGTTATACGGACAAGGGAAGCGAAAATTAGTGAACGTAAGCCGACCTCTCGGTGCCAACCTTTCCAACCTCAATTACCGTCAACGTTCTAAGGTTTTCGATTCGTAGGCAAGGACCTTCCTTGCACGCGAGGACCATAGCAGGCCAGCTCATTCGCTCTGAGCAAAAATTTCTTCAGCAATGGAGAGGTATTCGACCTGTTGTATCCCATCACAAGATCGATGGTTGGGACCTCACCGTGCAGTGGCCGGGCAACTACCGAAGGAAGCAGCGAATTTTGCACATAGATAGGCACCAATGTGAAGCCGCCCGTGGACGCCACCAGCGTCATTCCGGCAGATAGAGTTTCCGCATCGTAGGTCTGCTTCAGTTTTATGCCAATCTTCGCGGCATATTCTTCGATGATCTTCCTCAACACGGGCGCGGCGCCTGCTGTGCTGATAAAGTCCTCGCGACAGATGTCCTCTGGTCGCACGGTCTTATGCCGGGCCAGGCGATGGCGAGAGGGCAAGATCGCGATTAATGGCTCCTTGACGAGAAACCTAAAATCCAGACCAGCAGTCCGCGTCTCGCGCCTCATCAGAGCCACATCAACCTCGCCCTGCATCAAGGCATTGGCAAGTTCGGGTGAAGATTTTGTCATGATCGTAACGTCGACATCCGACGCTTCCTCGCGCACGATCCTCAAGGCCTCCGACAACCAGAGAACTTCCTGGCCGGGCAAGAAACCCAATGCTAAACCCGGCTTGTGAGGTCTTTCGGTGTTTCGTGCGGCTCCGCACCCCACTTCGATCTGCATCAACGCCAGCCTTGCATGATCAAGGAAGATTCGCCCGGCCGCAGTGAGCTCAACGCCTCGCGCTTTTCGCTCTAGCAGCTTCACCCCTAATTCCACTTCGAGATCGCGAATCTGGCGGCTCAGCGACGGCTGCGAAGTGTGGAGACGCCGTTCTGCGGCGTGCAGCAGACTACCTTCTTCTGCGACCGCTATGAAATACCGCAGGTGCCGAAGTTCCATCTCCGCCTCCTATGCTTTGTAAGCATAAGTACACCAGGCAAAGTATTTGTGCAAGCGCCTGATGCAGAGGAAGCTATAAGCCAACGGATAGCGCTAGCGCTGTTCGAAAATTCAACTCACAGGAGTCTCCGTATGTCATCACAACGCAAACCAACGATCGTTTTCTGCCACGGCATTTGGGCCGATGGCTCATGCTTCAGCAAGGTGATTCCCCCATTACAGGCGGACGGGCATGAGGTAATTGCAGTTCAATATGGTCTGGACTCGTTCGAAGAGGACGTGGCCACGGTGAAACGCACGCTCAACCGCGTCGGCAGCCCCGTGATCCTCGTTGGTCATTCCTATGGCGGCGCCACCATTACGGCCTCAGGCGTCGATGACCGCGTAGCTGGCCTTGTCTACATCGGAGCGGTTGCCCCGGATGTCGGCGAAACCGTGCAACAACAGCTCGACAAGTATCCGTCAGATATCTTCTCTCGCGTCGAGGTGGCGGACGGGCGGGCCTGGATGCTTCCCAACGGCACTGAGTTTTTCGCGGGAGACCTCTCCGAGGAAGAGCAGAAGCTTGTCTGGGCCACACATTGCGCGCCCGTCTACGACCTCTTCCATCAACAAAAAATCAAGAGCACTCCGTGGAAGTCGAAGCCCAGTTGGTTCGTTTTGACTACGAAGGACCATACCGTCCATCCCGATCTCCAACGCTGGGTCTCAAACCGTATGGGAGCGACTGTGATTGAGGTCGAAAGCAGCCACGTTCCTATGCTCTCGATGCCCGATAGAGTCGTCGAGGTGATCCGCAAGGCCGCAAAAGCAATTCAAGAAAATATGACCAGCTAGCACGTCACGAAAACCGAAAATCATAGACAGACCGTCCTGGGCGGTCTGTCTTTTTTATAAACAGCCCTCTGACTTCAAGTATGAAATCGACATCTGCTTCTTAATCGGAATTACTACCGAGAAACCCGCTTAGCGTCACCTGGACGAATAGTCGCCATCTCGTACACTTGCCATTCGCACGAGTGCGTCTTCTCTGCTGAGAGCGATGAGCTCGAATGGCCCGTTAACGTTTATGCGACGCAGGTGGTGCTCCCGGTCAATTCGAGGAAGTGAAAGCAAAATCATTGCTTCGCCTGCCTGAGCATCTCCACAAGGATGGTCCGTGTGTCTTGCGGACTAGACACCTCCCGAGGAAAATTGATTCGGGCACTCTTCATCCCATCGTCCGTTTTCAACCGAAGATTGAAGCCCAGACGGTCGACGGCAGTCATCGTCGCCTCTGCCGCTTCGATGCGCGCTTGCGAACGGGCCAGCAGCACCATCGAATCGACGTGGTCTGCGTTCATGTGAGCCAGGATTCCGGGCGCGGCTTCGGCGAGCGGGTCAGGAGCGGCTTCCCCGTAGTCCTTTGCTTCGACCCATCCCATCACCCCAAAACCGCCGACATAATAAAGGTCAATGGGTTGAAGCCGGAAGAAGCCGAAGTCGGGGAAGTCAGCCCAATAACGGCTGTTTTCATGGCGGCTAAGGTAGATTTCTCGGACAGATGCATTTTCGTTTTCTCCGACCGGTTCGGCATGACCGATCATGGTCGCCCGGGAGGCTCCGAGGGGATCTCCATCGGCTAGAGCTTGCCCAATGAAGAGGCTGCACCGCGGATCGGTCTTAAGGTTTTGAGTATGCATGGCCATATTGCTAATGAGGAATATGGGCCGACCAGCAGGATCGAGCGCGAAAGGCATCAAGGACCCGAAAGGAAATCCCGGATGCTTTCGGGAGAGGGTCGATAAAGTGGCGACGGAGGCAAGAGAAACGAGAGTACGCACGCGCTCGGCGTGACTGGGTTCCGGCAGTTGCGGTTGAGTCGGGCCGGTCGAAGCGTGTTGGCGCAAAGCAGGGATTTCGTTCAATGACATAACGTCGCCTAACCGTTCATCGTACCGGTTCTAGCGCGACTTCCACAGTGTGAAGTCTCGAAGAAACGGACTTTCAACAACTTAGCACGGCTCTTGGCTGATCTCGAAAGCCGCAGAAAATCCTTCGCACCGCTTATTGGCCTCTTAATGGACCCACAAAGATGGTGACGTGATCAACAACTCGACAGGAACGGCACTCAAGTCTCGGGTCAGCAAATCCTTCGGCCGACCGCGCCACGTAAGAACCGCTCTGATTCGCTGTTCGCGCCGGATCGAGGAGCCGGTGTTGCGCCTGAGCTTGCAGTACTGCCGTTTGGAGAACCAGCTTCCTTTTATAACCTCGTGAGCAACTCGACTAGACGCTTTCCACGGAATGCGCTCGGAGTGTACATTGCAATCGCCTGCTCGAGAAGCGATCGTGCATGCGCGGAATCACCTGGTCTATCCCGGTCTAGCAGCATCTTCGCGTACCACTCTCGCGCCACCGGCTGTAAGTGGCAGTAAGGCGCGCTGTCAGTCTGTTGAATGGCAGTGCAGTGGTGCTCTTCAGCTAAGGACCAGTCTTCGGCGGCGGCCGCCGCTATCCCTGCCACGGTACGAAATGGAGACAGCAAAGAGTAAGTCCAGGCTCCGGTGAAAAGGAGTTCATCTGTCACTGGCCGCAAAGCAGCCAGCTCAGTCTTTCTACCCATGTGAGCGAGTCCAATAACCGACCTCTCCAGTGCCGCCCAAGTCCCAATGGGATTCAGTTGTCCCGAAACGGGCGATCTCCAACCGCGATTTGCCCACGCTTCCTCTGCCCGGGGATCGTTAAATTCAGCGAACGCCGCGAACAGGCACGCTTCTGATAGACCCGCCAAATACGACTTGCCCTCTAGCTTGAGCCCACGCGCATACCAGCCTTCGCCCTCTTTCAGATTGCCTCGCCAAAGAGCGAGATGTCCCGCCTGGAGCCCTGCGGCAAAATTCCATCCGACTTCATGTGCCGCACCAAACTCCCACGCGTCGAGGGTTTCACTATTGGCTGCCGTAAGGTCGCCGCGAGCGGCACTCGCGATCGAGGTACCTATCTTGAGAGCCCATACCGCCACATGGTGGCCAATCTTCTCCGCTCGCAAAATCGCAGGTGAAAGCGCGCAGGCGCCTTCACCCGGTCTGCCACTATACAAAGCCGCCCAAGGCCCGTAGTACTCAATTGAAGACGCATTCCACGAGTCGCCGGCGTCACGGCAAGCGCTCGCAAGCCGACTTGCCGTCGCGGCAACTTTGTTGATTTGAAAAGACTGATAGTGATGAATGACCTCGAGCAGAAGAGAGGGGCCTTGAGGCGGCGTTTTCATGGCCTGATGCAAGGCTCTCACTTCGTCGAACATGCGGTCTGCAGCAACAGGTTCGCCGCTGTTGCTAATGATGGCCGCTCGCATGGACAAGACGCTGCTCTGCAAGTGCGGATCCTGCCCAGGCATTCTTTGGTGGACCCGTTCCATGATTTCATTTGCCGACTCAAAGTCGAGTCGCCACGCCAGCAGATAGCTTAGCGCGACGCTTGCTTCTGCCATCCTGGCGATTGCACTAAAAGCTTCGAGCAAGTCGATCGCATGGCGATAACTGATCACCGCTTCCTCTGTACGTCCCATGTTGCGCAGCGTATTTGCTCGATCGTTCATCAGTTCCGCCACGCGCAGACTTGTTTCTCCTTCCCACAGCGAAATGGCTCGATCCACATATTCCAGTGCTTCTTCGTGGGCTGATCCGGTTCTGGCTTGCTTTGCAGCCATCAGCAGATAACCTGTGGTCCTCTCACGATCGGCCATTGCCCCGGCTTGATAGAGGTGGTGCGCGAGCGAAGAGGCCTGTGATTGAGGATTCGACGCATAAACCTGTTCAATCGCGTCCGCAATCCGCATGTGAAGCCGCTGCCTTCGTGGCAGCGAAAGAGACTCAGCCAACGTCTGTCGCACGAGTTCATGCACGAACTTGTATCGCGTGTCGCGACGTTCCGGCTCAGATGCGACAAGGTGGGCTCGCTCCGCCTCCTCAATTGCGTCGAGGACCGTATCAGGCTCATTGTTCTCCAACTCTTCGAGAAGTCGCAGGCTGAAGCTTCGACCGATTACAGCAGCCATCGACAGCACGCGTTGCGACCCTTCACTCAGCCGATGCAGTCGTCTTCCAATCACGAGCCGAACGCTTGCGGGGACCTGAAGACCTTCGACGCACAGGCTCGGCAACCATTTGCCGCATTCGTCGAAAATCTTTCCTTCCTCCGCAAGGTAACGAAACACCTCCTCAACAAAGAATGGATTGCCATCCGTTTCTTCGAAGATTGCGTTTACCAGGGGTGTCGGAGGCGATTGACCACCGAGGGCAGTGAGCATGTCTTTGACACCGCCAAGCGGCAATCGACGCAGCGGCAGTCTGGCGGCTAGCTTGTGGCGCACCAGCGTTTCCAAGGCACCCGCGAACGGACGGGTGGCATCAAGGCCGACATCGCGATATGTACAAATTACAAGCATTGGTGTTGTCGAGATCGTTTGCGCCTGGTGTTGTAGCAACAACAGCGTCGGTTCATCGGCCCAGTGCAGGTCCTCGAAGACCACCACCACGGGTGTGACCCGGGCAGCCCTTTCCACATAGGAGCGGAATGCGTTGAAGAGGAACCGCCGCTGTTGTTCGGGTGGAAGCTGGGTGGCCGGAGGAATATCGGGATAGATTGTGCGCAGTTCTGGCATAAGCCTCGCCACTTCGGGAGCATCATCTCCCAGGGAGTGACGAAATCCTTCGCGTGGTGCCATACGCGCGATGTATTCGAGCATCTCCACGAACGGCACATAAGGGGGCGCGCCTTCCATCTCATAGCAATGGCCGATCACGCCGACGGCACCGCGGTGCTTGGCCTCCTCTAGAATGGCTCGGGCAAGATGCGTCTTTCCGATTCCTGGCTCGCCACCGATCATCAGCATCGAGCCGCGACCGGCCAGCGCCTCGTTCAACATCCGTTTCAACTCAGTGAATTCAACGTCGCGGCCGATCAGGGGAATTCCAGCCATGGCGCCCGGCTCGTGCGTCAGTGGAGCAGCTTCACTCAACCGCTGCAGATCTGCTCGCACTTCGTCAATCGATCCGTAGCGCAGTTCGATCGGTTTGGCCAAAAGGCGCCTGATCACGAGGATCAATCCATCTGACAGGTCCCCTCCGAGATTCGGAGTGTCGTTCAAGATGGACTGGCGGATGCCTCCCTGTGCAATCTGCCGAAAAGGGTGAAAACGGTTCAGCAACTCCGCGAAAATAATTCCCAGAGAAAACAGGTCCGAGCGTTGGTCCAACGGCTCACCGCGGATCTGCTCGGGCGACATGTAGTCCGCGTCAGTGGCCGTTCCTGGCGCGAGGACGTTAACTTTCCCACTCGACATGACAAAGACACGAGCCGGCCTCAAATCGCCGTGAAGAATGCCGTCAGAGTGGAGTGCACCCAGCCCCTCGGCAATCCGAAGAGCAAGGCCAATTCGCTGAGACAACGGAGGAAGTCGATTGGCGGTTCCGGCCGGGTCGGAGAACTTCGAAATCAGGTCCTCTAACGTCAGGCCTTCGAGTGGCTCCTGGCCGGATGGTTCAGGGAGCGCGCTCTCACGACTCTGTTTCCCATTTTGGGTCGGAACCAGGAGCCGATAGCCGCGGCGCGCCACCGTTTCTATAAACCCGTCGTCGTTCGACTCACAGCGTAAAGCAGAGCGAAGTTTCAAGATTGCGGCATTGATGCTGCCATCGAACTCAACGATTGTATCGTCGGGCCAGAGCCGCTTGCGGATCTCCTCGCGGGATACGACCCCGCCTTCGCGCTCCAACAGCATTCTGAGTATTAGAAATTGCTGTTCCGGCAGGCGTAGACCAGGCCCCTTACCCCTTAGATCCGCAGTCTCAAGGTTGAGCTGAAAGGCTCCAAAATGAACGATGTCGCGCATTCGATCCGTTCGAATTCAATAAGCGAAGTGAATATTACTAGAAAATCATTCGGAATTCACAACGAAATCACCTCCAGACAATTGCCTAGCTCTTTGCTTCGAGAGAACCTTAACCCAATCCAGCAGCCGAGATAGCTAACTCTGGAGAGCGCGCACAGGCTACTTCAGTCACGCAGAGACAAATGGCCGGCGAGCCAATCGCAGAGGTTCTCGGAATCGAAAATCGGCAGGCCCATCCAGTCAGCCAGCGCAGTTTGAAGTGTAGGCATAACCAGTGAGAACGGAGAGAGAAATGGGAAATAGAGTTTGGACTTCGACGACAGCAGTCTTCTTTTGTCTGGCTCCCCTGTGCGCCCGCGCTGCGACTCCAAAGTATGACAACCTCGTCGGTTTCGGCGACAGATATTGCGATGTCGGAAACATCTTCGCGGCGAGAGGTGGCGCCGAACCCCCAGCCCCATACTTCAATGACCGGACTTCGAACGGCCCTGTCTGGCTTGATCACGTAGCCGGGTTCCTTAGCTTGCCAATGAAAGGATCGCTGCCGGGCAGCACGAATTATGTTTTCGGGGGCGCGCGGATAACGGTGCCACAGCAATTGGAGCCATATGTAAGCCAGCACGGTGACACGATTCGCGCCGAATTCTTTGGCAATGAATATGCCTCGTCCGTCGGCCAGCTCGCCCATCCTTTCGCGGCAAAGATAGCGGGTCGCTTAAAGGAGGCCAACCTACCTTAGATCTGCCACCGGAGCGCAAGAAACCCGAAACCGAATCAACCCGCCGGTGCGGTTAACACACCAACCGCACCTTCTCATCGATAACGTTAGCCACTCCCAAGTGGCCATCACAAAGGGCGCTTCTGCGCCAGGAGAGAGTCATGTCTTCAAAAACTGGAAAACGATGGGCTCTGGCAATCTGCGCCGGCCTTCTCGGAATAACCAACGGCATCGCGCAAGCTCAGGATCGGGGATACCTTTACGTCGCTGACGAGAGTCATTCCACTCTCGACGTTCTGCGCGCCTCGGATCATGTCCTCATCGCGTCGATGCCAACCATCAACACTCCCTACGGCGTAGCCGTCACCCAGGACGGGAAACGAGCCTACGTCTCGACCTACGACGGCAAGAACATCTACTGCTTCGATACCGAAACCAACGCGCTCGTCTCCACTCTCCAGTTTGGCTCGGAGCTGCGCGAAATAACTCTGACCCCCGACGACAAGTATCTCTACGTCCCGGATTACGACGAGAACGTCGTCCACATCGTCTCGACAAAGGAAAACAAGCTGGTCGGCGACATTCCCGTCGGCACAAATCCTCACATGGTTGCGTTTGGCCGGGATGGGAAGTTTGCGTATGTAACGGCTGAGGCCGGCCAGGTTGTGACGGTCATCGACACGAAGAAGGCAACGGTCGCGGCAAACATTTCCGTGGGAGAAACCCCGATCGGGATCGCCGCCAGCCCCGACAGTAGCACCATTTACGTCGCCAGCTACAACGCCTATCAGGTGTCGTTTATCTCCACCAAGACACAGTCGGTCGAAGCGACAGTGTCTCTGCCTAGCAACGCGGTCGCCGTCGCAGCCTCACCCGACGGCAGGTTCCTCTATGCGGTTGGCGACAACCCCAAAAAAGGCTACGTGATCTCGGTGGAGACCAGATCGATCGTCTCCACTTTCCCGGTGGGAAGCCAGCCGAGAAACGTTATCGCCTCGCCCGACGGAAAGACGATCTACGTTGCCAACTTCGATTCGCAAAATCTCTACGCAATCAACGCGCAGACCTACCAGCTCCAATACAAGAAAGCGCTCGGAAGCCTGGATGGCATTGCGTTTAGCAATTCGTCAAAGCCGCTCATCGAGAATTACCAATTCAAAACCGTCGACTTTCCCGGAGGCCAGAAGACCGAGGTCCGCCAGGTCAACGACCACGGTTACGCGGTCGGCGCTTATTACGATGCTGCGCAAGTCGAGCATGGATTCCTCTATCGCCGCGGCCAGTTCGAGAACTATGACTATCCCGGAGCGCTGAACACACAGCTGAACGGCATTAACTCCAGCAATATGGCGGTCGGTAACTTCAGCAACTCACAAGGCCAAGGCAGCGGATTTCAATTGTTCGATGGCGTTGCCGGCATTATCAATCTCACCGTTAACCAGGACGGCCAGGAAGTTTCCGTTCCGGCCGGAAATGCGGAGGGGATTGACGACGATGGCACGGTAGTTGGCGTCTACTGGTCGCCGGTCGCCTTTATGAACTCTTGCTACCGTCTCGATGGTTTGAGTCATGAAGATTTCGACTTTCCTGACGCAATCTACACCCAGACAGAGGGCGCCACTGGCCCCCTGGTTATCGGCTGGTTCATCGATAGCAACGGAAACTTCCACGGCCTGCGTTGGAAGGGCGATGAATACTCACAATTCGATTTCGCCGGCGGCGGAGTTAATCCAAACGGCGGGAACGGTTTCACCTTCGCCTTCAAGGTGAATGATGCGCGAGACATCGTGGGCTCGTGGGGAACGGACCTCAGCAATCCAATAACTGCTCATGGCTACCTGATCGAAGGCAAATCGCAACGTCAGATCTCCTTCGACTATCCCGAAGCACTCTCTACCTCCAACCACGGCATTAACGATAAGGGCCAGATCACCGGCTCCTATATCGACCGAAACAACATCATGCATGGATTTATAGCCACGCCGAAGGCGGGGACACGCTGAGCCTTACCACCGCCTGTGTACTCAATCACGATCCGCCCACTCAACTTCAGGAGAAACACAAATGAATCTCTTCAATCGCATTCGCGCAATCACCTTAACCGCGATCACCTTCGCCATCACCGTCGCGGCCCACGCCGGCACAAAACCAGAGTTCGATGCTATCTACGTCTTCGGCGATAGCTACAACGATGTCGGCAACCTCTTCCTCGCCAGTGGTGGAACCTATCCCGCCGCGCCCTATTACAACGGCCGTTTCTCAAACGGTCCTCTTTGGGTCGAACACGTTGCCGGAACCTTCGGGCTTCCGATGACGCCTTCCCTCTCCGGCGGCACCGACTTCGCCTTCGGAGGCGCAGAGGTGCTGCAGACCGTGCCGCTCGGCAACGCTTACATTCCGAGCGTCCCGGATCAGATCGAAGAGTACCTCAGCTTACATGGCGGCAAAGCTGATCCGCGCGCCCTGTACATCGTTGAGGGAGGAGGCAACGATATCCTCGATGCCACCGGTGGCTCGCCCACCGAACTCGGGAGCAACATTGCCTCGGCGCTCCTCACCAGCATCCATCTATTGGAGAAGGCAGGAGCGCGAAAGCTCTTCGTTCCGCGGCTGTTCGACATCGGAGTTTTGCCTTCGGCAAAGGCGGAAGGAATCTCATCGTTTGCCAGCGCGGCAACCAACGCGCTAAACAGGCGACTCGACGATGGCTTGCGCTGCGATTTCTTTTTTAAAGACACGCACGTATATCGGGTCGATACGTACGCCCTGGTGAGCGCCGTTATGGCAGACGGCACTCACTATGGCTTCACCTCCGTCGATACGCCGTGCCTCAACACCGCGGTTTCACCAGCCACGCTCTGCTCCTCGCCCAGCAGCTACTACTTCTGGGATGCTGTCCATCCGACAATCTTCGGCCATGCGTTCTTTGCCGTGCTGGCTGAGCAGGAACTCAATCGTTAATACCTCAAGGAGGCCACGATTCTCGGTCTCCTTCGGGCGTGCCATACGGAGTTGGGCGGAGAAGCAAAAAGCCCGCTTCGCCGCCCACTCGATCTTTGCCAAAGGTTCATTCCAACAAAAGAGACGCAACGATGACTATGATTGCAAACAAGGACGCTCAAATCTTTAGCCGGCTGGTTGCGGTGTTGGAATCGCAGATGCCAGGCTACTGCGGGCCTGCCTTCGAGATTCGGTTGTGGCAGCAGGCTCGTTGGCAGTCGGGACCGTCACCTCGCTTCTCGCTGGTTCTACGCACTCGCCCCGCTCTGCATGTCCTGGCCTCGCGTCCCAACCAACTCGCATTGGGCGAGCAATTTGCAAATGGAGGACTCGAGATCGAAGGAGATCTCTTTGCGGCACTCGACTTTGCCGAGTACGCCGTGAAATCTCTGGATGCCGGAAATGCGCCGCTTGGCGCGCGAATTGGTCTGGCCATGTTGCGCTCCTGGCACCAGGCAACACACCTCGGTAGCCTCCTGCGGAGGCATACCAGGGATCGAGATCAGAGAGCGATCTCCCATCACTACGATCAACCGCCGGAATTCTTCATGCCCTGGCTCGGGCAAACGATGGCTTATTCTTGCGCATATTTTCGGCGAGGAAACGAAACGCTCGATGAGGCGCAGGAAAACAAACTCGATCATATCTGCCGGAAGCTTCGGCTCCGCCCCGGCGACCGTCTGCTTGATATTGGGTGCGGATGGGGAAGTCTCGTGGTCCATGCCGCTACCCATTACGGTGTCTTCGCCACCGGAATTACGCTGAGCAAACAACAAGCTCAGTTCGCTTGTCGGAGGATTTCGGACGAACGGCTCACATCCAAATGCAGCATCGAATTAAGTGACTACCGCGATTTTGCCTCCCCTGGCGGCCTCTTCGACAAGATCGCCAGCGTCGGAATGGTCGAACATGTTGGAAAGCGGAATCTACCTCTCTACTTCGATACCGCCCGGCGCCTTCTCAAGCCCGGAGGAGTGTTTCTCAATCACGGCATCGTGGAATCTGTCGAAGAGAACAACTCCCAGGGCCCTACGTTTATCCGAAAGTACGTCTTCCCCGATAGCGATCTGGTCACACTTGCAACGACGATTTACCAGGCCGAGCAAGCCGGATTTGAAGTGCGCGACGTTGAGAACCTGAGGGAACACTACGATCGCACTCTTCACCGATGGGTCGCCGCAATCGAAACGAATCGCGAAGAAGCCGTCAAATATGTGGATGAGCGAACCTATCGCATTTGGCGCCTCTACATGGCCGGGTCCGCCCATGCCTTCCGCCGCGGCAGGATCGCGATCCATCAGGTGCTGCTGAGTCTTTCCGACAATGGAAGAAGCGGTCTACCGCTCACCCGAGACGACTGGTCGGAATCCGGGCAACTCCTTCAGCAGACGGCCTAAGCCGGCTCGATGCGCAGACATCCGGAGTCCCGGTCGAGGAGTTGAAGTCGCTGCTCTCGTCATCGCCAGAGGCCGAAGTTACAGGGATCGACGAGCGAGAAGGGTTGCTTGCCGGAGCTGGAACTTACCCGCACTCTGCCGAAAGCCTGCCTTCGCGGAGCAGTGCGACAAGCCAATCCATTGGACGTGCCGCGTTGCCTGGTTCTGATAGATGGTGGCCCAGATGCCCGCCGTTCGCTCCCGAATCCTTGGTTGGCGGTAAGGTGCTGAACTCACTTGACGAACAATGGTAGCCGTCCAGATTCGCGATGGTCCAGACGGATTGACTATCACAGTTGCCCGATCCAAAAGTAACTTCTCCAACGGGAATTCCTGGTGAGTAATAACAATCGAAGAAGTCAACGTTCACAGTGAGGTTCTTTGGTTTGCACGCCGCATATAACGGCAAATAGCCGCAGAGCTGCAGCTCAAAGGTAGCTTCCTGCTCGCGGCCAACCTAGCCGGAAGTGCTAGTCGGTTCAAAATCCGAGCCGCGCGCTTCGGTGCAGCATGTCATCGTGTGTGGGCCCGGCGCAACATCATATCGAGGGCGCCGGGCCCACAACGCGTTATTGTCCCCGATTAGAGGGCGGCGATTCCATTGAACCCAACGGTCTTGGGAAGGCCATCGATCTCGCCCAGGGCCTGAAGTGTTCCATCTGAATTGACTTGAAAGATGCCGACGGTTCCGACGCCCGAGTTGAGGGTGTAGATGTACTTGCCATCAGAGCTAACGGCCACATCAAGATTGGTCGTGCCCGGTTCCTCGGAGATCACGATTGTTGACTCAATGGGAGTTAGCGCTCCATTGCCAGCAACGGAGAATCCGGCGATTGTAGATGACCCCGAATTGTCCGCATAGACATACTTGCCATTGGGGGTAAGAACGTTCCAGCAATTTCCGTTTCCTCGTGTAGGGAGGCTCTGACTGATCGCTCTGAGCGTTCCATCTTTCTTGATTGTGTAGGACGAAATGCTCGAGATGTCCGTCCCGTTTGGCTGGTTTTCCGAAACGATGAACTTGCCACCCGATGTGAATACCCCCGAAAAGACACCAGGAGTGATGCTGTGATTGATGACGACCGCGCCTAATGTTCCATCGGGGTGAATCGGGAACGTATCGATGTTGTTGGGTACCTTCTCGATGACCACGAGCGTTTGGCCGTCCGGGCTAACGGAAATTGACGAGCCTCCCGAGTGGGTGGCAGTGAGGTGCACGGTGGAGTTCTTCACTTCGTGAAGAAAACCGATAGCGTCAGTACGGAACAGCACAATTGCGCCATTCCCACCAGCATTGAGGACGTAGACGTTCCCGTTATGCTCAGCGACGGCGACGGGCTCCGAACCTCCCGTAGGCTTATGGTCGACGAGGATGGGTAGTCCGTCGAAGAGATGGAAACTGGAGAGCGTGCCGCTACCAGAGTTGATAGCAAAAAGAAGATTGCGATCCTGGCTAAGCGTTAACGATCCCTGAGACTGTAACGGATCGGTGGTGCCACCGCTGCCACGGCCGCCAGTCGCCAGACGCTGCTTTAGGTTCAACCTGCCATCGTAGAGACGTTCGTATGCAAGTACCTCGTTCTTCACTGTGTCATTGGTCATAACGAAGACGGTGGATGGAGGACCGCCGTCTCTGTTGTCGGCGGCGTACATGGTTGAAGTGATCGCTCCGAGACCGAGCGCGATGACAAACATGGGACGGACTGCTTTGAACATTTGACACTCCTAGTGCGAGTTAAGGGCCCAGAGAATGAGCGAGGTTAGGAAGTCCCCGTCACATCTCGTGAACCGCATCCAGTCTTGCGTGAAGGCACAAGCGCGAAGGACTGAGTCGCGAGCACCGCTATCGTTGCTGGTCACCTGTTGACATTCGCATCGTAGTGACTGAAACCGATGCGCAGGTTTGAGCGGTACGTCCGCGAAAAGTTACAGCAGACATGACTTTTGCGCGGACCGAATCGAAGTTGGTTCAATGTGATGCTGCGGACGGCAGGGTGGTCGTAGATCCAACACGCAAGTGTCCGCACGAGAATGCGAAGCGTCCCGGAAGGGCTGCTAACTAAATGCGTATTCAAAGGTCTGAGTTTTTAATGTGCCGAGAGATGATCGAGCGCGTCCTGCGCAGAAAGTCGGTCGCCATGACTGTGACTGATCTTTTCGAAGAGAATGTTTCCATCTTTGCCGAGGATGAACGTTGAAGGGTAAGCCGTCTCCTGCGGGGCATCCCAGCGTAGACCGTAGAGGTTTGTCACCTTATAGTCGGGGTCGATCACCAGCACAACATTCGGTGGTAATTTCGGCTGGCTGGCCAGAAATTCCTTAGCATGCTGATCGAGACTCGCGGGAGGGCCCGGGTAGACCAGCAAGACGCTCGTCTTCTTCGCAGCGAAATCGGCCGCGTGCTCCACAAAATCATGGGCCTGCTTCTGGCAATATGGGCACTGATATCCGGGAAATCCTCGAAGTATCACCAGGACCAACGCGTTCCCCTGCTGCTGCTTCGACATTTGGACCGTCGCCCCGGTGGGCGAGGACAGTGAAAAGTCCGGCGCTTTATCGCCGACGGCAGGAGTCTCCGCGAAGACGGGCAATGCAACCGACAGCATGGTCAGAGCAAGAACAGAAACGTACCGACCCGTTGAACAACGAATAGGCAGATGACGAAGAACCGAGGCTTAGCGATTTCATACAAGACGCTCCTGAAGAGAAGGATGGGCATGAGACAGGCAAGAGCGACAAAAGTTACAACTCTCTTCATCAGCCCGAGAAAACAACCGACCCACACATACAGAGCTTCCGCTTTCGCTGTCGCCTGTAACTAAAATCCGGCCAGCATCTCTAACGAGGTGGAAGGTATTTCAGCCAATCTTGTATGAAAAGCTTGCAGAGCAAAGACCTTGATGAAACCGCCTTCCCATATGACCGCTGTGCCGTTGCTCCACTTTCGCTCCTGCAAGCGCCAGCCGCGCTGGCCGCCACTCCTGTAGCGCGCAGTCTCCTGGCGGCGTGGTAGCGATGGAGCCGATCGCCCAGGCTCTCGCAGAAGCTCGAGATGATCGCAGCTATCCTGGCGGGCGACAATCAGCTTTATCATGAGCTGATTCGTCCCCACGAGCGCAGCGTGTACATGATGGCTCTCTCGTACATGAAGAACGAGGCAGACGCCGAGGATGTCATGCAGGAAGCCTTCATGAAGGCATTTCGCGGTCTTTCTGAGTTTCGTGGGGAAGCAAAGTTCAGCACATGGCTCATCAGTATCACTTTGAATGAGGCGAGGGGTCGTCTTCGACGTCAAGCGGCAACTCGAACGGAATCGTTGGATGAATCGCCCGATGAGGGAAGAGCGATTTCCCCGGCTTTGTTGCGCGATTGGCGTGAAATTCCCTCCGAGACCCTGGAACGCAAGGAAATCCGCAAACTACTCCAGGCGGCGGTTGCAGGTCTTCCAGAGATTTATCGACAGGTGTTTCTTCTGCGCGACGTGGAAGAGTACAACATCAATGAAACTGCGTTGGCTTTAAATATTAGCGTTCCGTCCGTAAAAGTCCGCTTGCACAGGGCGCGAATGATGCTACAAAAGCAGTTGTCTCCACAATTGAGGACGATTACCGGAGAGACGAAAAGGAGGTGGTTCCAATGGTCATAGAATGCAAACATGTTTGGAACTACATCTCCGATTACCTTGACGGAACTCTATCCAGCGAAATTCGAGAGACTGTTCAGAAGCATCTTGCTCACTGCGAGATTTGCTCGGCAGTTCTCGATTCCACGCGCAACATTATTGTCCTCTCTGCTGACGATCGTGTTTTCGAACTTCCAGTTGGTGTCAGTGAGCGCCTTCACGCACGCCTCAATTTAGAGTTGCCTAAACCCTGATCTGCCTCGGGTTTCAACGCCATATGGGCGCGGCCTCGGTGTCCGTCGACAAACCCGTCCAACAAGAAGAGTCCAGAGTCAGCGTCAATGCCACACTCAGTTACGCATTGTGCACGATACGGTGTGTGATCCACTCGGCGAGGACAAGGAGCAGAGTGACGACGGCGAGCGAAATCTGAAACCGCTCTGACCAAAGTTCTCGGCTGGTCGGTGCCGTCATCCGCCACTGCGAGGCAGGACGGCTACGCAGGGAACGAATTCGCCAAATCACGTAGAGGTTGATGACTGACCCCAACACGGCGATCACCATCATGGGGATTCGAATAGCGTCGCGGTGGAAGCCCGCGGCCGGACGGCCCAACCCCGATGCCGCAGCCAACGCGCCCAATCCGATCACAACTCTGATGCCGCTGATTGCCATCACCGCGGTGCATGCGCTCTGCAAGAGTATGAAAAATAAACTGGTCGCACTCACGAGCCAGCGCGCCTTCCTGTTCTGTTCAACTTCCGGCACAGGTGTCTCCAAACCTTAATTCTCCTGCTCCATCGTACCTTCTCGTCGCACGAAGAAATGCATCAGAACTGTTGTAACATTATGCGCGTTTCTGCCTCTAATAACGCTGGTTTGTCGACTGAAACGGCTCCCATCGTTTTGTCCGACAAGCTGGTTGCTCGGCCAGTTGGATATTCAGATCAGTCACAATCCTGAATAGTTGCTACTCAACATGAAACTCCGGTGCCGCAAGACGGCACAGGAGTCGGGTGTCCGCGAGAGTGGACCGCAATTCACGAACTGATCCTTCGGAGAAGTAGCTCTCCGAGGCCGGACTCCTACCCGAGACGCCGCCCTGCAGAGGCGATTTATCCGCCTCTGCGAGGTGGGGTATGCTGGAGTTCGCATTGAGTCGCTCGGTTGGAGGTAGATGAGATGACAGGTGGCCCGGTCCGGGTAGGCATCGTTGGCTCGCAATTTCAGGCGGAGTGTCACGCGACTTCCATTGCGATGATCGAGGGCGATATGAAGGTGGTTGCCGTCGCATCTCCGACTCTGGGCAATGCAAAGAAACTTGCCGATCGATTCAAGATTCCCAAGGTGTACACCGACTATCGGGAGTTGGCTGCCGATGCTGACATCGAAGCCGTCACGATCACTTCCCCCAACGCGCTTCACTGCGAAATGACCCTGGCCTTCGCCCGCGCCGGCAAGCATGTGATTTGCGAGAAGCCACTGTGCGTCACGCTGGATGAAGCTGACGCGATGATTGAAACCTGTCGCGCCCATGGCGTGTTGCTGCTTTATGCAGAGGAGCTTTTTTTCACTCCGAAGTATGTCAAGGCCAAAGAGATGGCTGACAACGGCGCCTTCGGAAAGCTGCATTTGATTAAGCAGAGCGAGAAACATTTCGGACCACACTCAGCGTGGTTTTGGGACGTGGAACGTTCCGGAGGTGGCGCGTTGCTCGACCTCGGCTGCCATGGCATAGCTTTCGCCTACTGGTTTCTTGGGCGGCCGAAGATCCTCAGCATGTACTCCCATCTCGGTACCTATGTCCACGGCGACAAGACGAAGGCCGACGACGAGGCGGTCACGATCGTCGAGTTCGAAGGGAATGCGTTTAGCATTATCGAAAACAGCTGGGCGCGCCGGGGCGGGATGGACGATCGCATCGAAGTCTATGGCGAAGGCGGCCTGACGATCGCCAACCTGCACATGGGCAACGCGCTGCCTACTTACAGCGAATATGGTTTTGGCTATGCCGTCGAAAAAGCGCCGACGACTACCGGATGGACCTATCCCGTCTTTGAAGAGCTTTGGAACTACGGCTTTCCCCAGGAGATGCGCCACTTCGCGCGCGCCATTCGCGGGCTCGAAGCGCCGCAGGCAACCGGTGAAGATGGCAAAGTTGTGCTCGAAGCCGTTTATGCGGCGTACGCCTCCGCCGGGCTTGGATGCAAGGTGCAGCTTCCCTATAAACCAACCGCGAGGTTGCCGATCGGCGAATGGCTGAGCCGGAGAAAAGCATGAGCCGCCTTCCCATGCTCGAAAATATTTTCGGCCAACCGGAGTCGCTTCGAAGGCTGATCGCGTTTCATCTGGGCGAAGGGAGTGCAGCGCTTCAGGCGTGCGCCGAACAAATTCGCAAAGCCGAAGGCCGGCTGATCTTTACCGGAATGGGCGCTTCTTTGTTCGCTGCCATGCCGGCTGTGGCGCGGCTCGTCGAGCTTGGGTTCGCAGCTCAGGTTGTCGAGAGCGCGGAATTGTTGCACTACGGCAACGCCAGCTTGAGGGGTGGCGACGTGGCCATTTTGATCTCGCGTTCTGGAGGCTCTGTCGAAGTTCTGCGACTTGCCGAGAAAATGCGGGCCGCCGGCGTCATCATCATCGCAGTGACAAACGTGCCCGGCTCGGAGTTGGAGCGCGTCGCTGATTTAACGCTCTCGATCCATTCTCAAGCCGACCAGTTGGTTGCCGTGCAGACGTATACGGGAACCGTGCTCGCGTTGCTCTTGCTAGCGGAGCAGGTAATAGCCGTCGATACTGCGGCTTTTGCAGATGCCTGTGCGACCGCGCTGCCGAAGCTTCCGGCTTTCATCGACGGTTGCCACAACGCCAGCGAACACTGGCAGGATTGGCTCGATTCGCCAGCGCCACTGTACCTATTGGGCCGCGGGCAGGCGCTCGCGTCAGTTTATGAAGGAGCGCTACTCTTGCATGAAACGGCGAAGGCCCCCGCCGTATCGATGTCTTGCGGGCAGTTCCGCCACGGGCCGGTCGAGGCAGTTTCTGGCGATTTCCGTGCGGTCATCTTCGGAACGCCGGGGCCAACTCAGCACGTTAGATCGCTCTTTAGCCGATGATCTTTCGCGCATGGGCGCGAAGGTCCGGTGGATCGGTCCGACAGAAGCTGGCAGCGGTCATGCGCCTTTGTTGATTCCTTGGCCTGACGTTGCTCCTGCGCTTGCCGCGATCTTCGAGATTGTGCCATTGCAATTCGCGGCGTATCGTCTGGCACTGTGGCGCGGTATCGTTCCCGGAGATTTTCGTTATGCCTCCGAGATTACGTCTGCGGAGTCGGGCTTTCCGCTGTTTCAAGCCAAGCTCGGCTCAGGGTGACGCCTCTGCGCGAGGGACTCGATGAGATTTAAGATAGGTCGTTGCCGCAAAGTGTAGGGGGAATCGAATGGCGGGCCAAGGACCAAGTCGAAGAGAATTACTGCAAGCATTAACGCTAGCCGGAGTAGCGAGCACGTTTTCCGGTTTTTCGCGCTGGAGATATGCCCTAGGCGAAGAGACGAGTCCGCACCATCACCAGGATGCTCCCGTCCAGATTGCTCATGGACCGTACACGCCGCAGTTTTTCTTCCCAAAGGAGTATCGCACCGTCGAGGTGCTCGCCGACCTGATTCTTCCCGCCACAGAAGACAGCTCACATCAGCATCAACCAGGAGCAAAGGATGCCGGCGTCGCCGAATTCATTGATTTCATGGTCTACAGCGATCCTTCTTTGCAGGCGCAATTTCGCGATGGCCTTGCGTGGCTGGACACCGCGAGCAAGCCCGCCGCAGGCTTTGCCGCTCTCTCTGCGGAACAACAAAATACTCTACTCGCACGGCTCGCTTACAAGGCGAAGTATCGCGAGAGTGAAAAGGCGGGTCAGCAGTTCTTCCAGCTCTTCCGCAAATACACGGTGATGGGCTTTTACACATCGCGGGTCGGGTTGGAGTCGTTGGATTATCCCGGCCTCAAGCTCTACAGCGCCTCGCCGGGCTGTACCCACGAAGGCAACCCTGAACATGTTGGGCTGTAAGGGACAAAGACACTATGGATATGTATGACGTCATCGTAATCGGGACCGGCGCTGGTGGTGGCATGGCGATTAAGACGCTCTGCGAGGCCGGCCTGAAGGTATGCGCACTCAATGCCGGGCGACAGCTTGATCCGGCGAAGGATTTTCGCCAGCATAAGCAGCCATACGATCTCAAATTCCGCAGCTTCGACTCGCCCGCGCGAAGGAAGATCAGTATTGGCTACATGGATAGCGAATACGTATCCCCCGACGTTTGGGAGCACGACATCGCTTACTCGACGGCGCCTGGAACAAGCTGGACGTGGCCGCGCTGCAACGGCGTCGGCGGAAAGACGAATTTCTGGGGACGTTCGGCAGCGCGGATGGGTGACATCGACTTCAAGGCAGCCTCGCTCGACGGCTATGACGTCGACTGGCCGGTCTCTTACGCAGACATTGCGCCTTACTATACTCGCGTCGAAGAGTTCATCGGCGTGGCCAGTACGGTCCAAAACCGCCCTTCCAATCCGGATGGGCACTATCTGCCGGCTTTCAAGTTTCGCTGCATGGACTACATCATCGAGGCCGGCGCGAAGAAGTCCGGCATCCCCTATCTGCCCGATCGTACAGCGCAGCTAACTGAGGCGCACAACGACCACCCAGCCTGTCACTACTGCGGCAACTGCACCGAGGGCTGCGATGTGGGTGCATTTTTTTCGTCTCCATATTTTTTGCTGCCGAAGGCGCACGAGACGGGGAACCTCGAACTTCGGACGAATGCGATCGCACGACAGATTTTGGTCGACGAGGAAGGGCGAGCAAAAGGCGTCGCTTACGTCGAGCGCAACACCCGGCGTGAGGTGGAGGTCTATGCGAAGGCAGTAGTGGTCGCGGCCTCCTGCGTTAGCACTGCGCAGATCATGCTGAACTCGCGTTCGCGGCAATGGCCGACCGGCATCGCCAACTCCAGCGGACAGTTGGGAAGAAACCTTTGCGATCATCTTTACGGAACTGCGGGCTATGGCTACCTGCCGCAGTTGCTTGGTCAGCCGAGCTTCCCCGACAACGTCTCGCAGGCAACGATTGCGTGGCTGCCGCGATGGCAGAATCTCGACAATCCGAAACAAGAGAAATTCATTCGCGGTTATTCTTTTTATCCCGGCGGCGGATGCGACATCTTTCCTTCTTACGCCGAGGACATCGAGGGCTTCGGCGCGAGTTACAAAGCGGAGATCAAGCGGCGCTATCCCACACCGGTCAACTTCACCACGCAAGCGCCAACCCAGAGGTCTGACAAGAATTTTGTCGACATCGATCCCGAGAACCGAGATATCTTCGGCACGCCTCAGGTTCGCATCCATTTCGAATGGGACGACAACACGCTGAAGATGTGGGAACACTCGCGGCAGTCTTGCGAAGAGATATTTCACAACATGGGCGGCGTCTTCGAGGGCCATGGAGAACCCCAGTCTCCGGGTTGGAGCTTGCATGAAACCGGCACTTGCCGCATGGGCAACGACTCGAAGAAGTTTGTCACCAACCGCTTTGGCCAGGCGCACGATGTGCCGAATCTTTATTGCTCCGACGCCAGTGTCTTCTTGAACTGCACCGACAAGACGACCACTCTTTCCGTGCTGGCATTCTCGCTGCGCACCGCGGAGCATATCGTTCAACAATTCAAGGCTGGCCAGCACACATCTGTCGCACCGAGCCAGGGATGAAACTTACACGGCGGCAATTCGGAGCCGGAGCATTGTTGCTTGCTACGGATGCTGCTCTCGGTGCGGCGAAATCGCCCCAGGCGAACTTTCCGACTACACCACGAGATCGCCTTGCGGTCGCGTCCTACCCATTCCGCCGATCCATCCTTGCGCCGAACAATGGGGACCGCGACGCGTCAAAGCAGGGGATGGATCTCGCCGCCTTTGCTGGTTTTATCAAGACGGAATTTCACGTGAACGGCATCGAGCCCCTGGATTCGCATTTCCCGTCCAAAGAGCGCGGCGAAGTCATCAAGCTGCGCGCGGCGTTTGACGCCGCCGGGGTGCGAACTGTGAACATCCCCGTCGATGAGTCCGTCGAACTATGCTCTGATGACGGAGCCAAGCGGGCTGCGGGAAATGCGACTTACCGGCAGTGGATCGACATTGCCGTTATCCTGGGCTCCCCAAGCATTCGCATATGGATTCCGAAGTGCTCCGACACGTCCGACCTAGCCAAGGCCGTGAAAGCATTGCAGCCAACTATCGACTACGCGGCCACGCAAAACGTGGTTGTGAATTTAGAAAATGACGATCCGGTTTATTCCTCCGCGACGCGCGTCCTGGCGGCGATCAAGCTGGCCAACAACCCCTACTTTCGGGCCCTTCCCGACTTTGGCAATGGCCTGATGGGTGGCGATGAGAGGTTCAACGCACAGGTAGTCACACAAATGTTTGCCCATGCCTGGAACATCGCCCATGTGAAGGATGCCGAATTTATCGATGGCAAACGCAAGACGGCATCATTGGCGGAGCTACTTCGCATCGCCAAAGCCTCTGGATATCGCGGTTACTATTCGATGGAGTCCGACTCGGATGCAGACCCGACCACCGATACGCGCCACCTGATCGAGCAAAGTCTTGCACTGCTGTGAGCGGTCGGCCTACATTCCTACGAGGATGCACCATGAAATGGAGATACGGGAAACTTGTAAGAGCGATCATGCTGGCGTGGCTGGTGCTGAGCGCCGCCCTTCAGCATTCTGGCGCGCAAGAGCCGACATCGCATAGCGCTCTAGCCGGGCGTTGGGACCTTACGCTCAAAACGCCAAGTGGAGAGCTCCCCTCATGGCTCGAAGTGTCCTTTCCCGGCGGTGTTCCAAAGGCCCTTTTTGTTGGCGCCATGGACCACGCTGTTCCAGCAAAAGATCTGCACATCGAAGGACCGGAATTCCAGTTTCTGTCGCCTAAGGGCGAAGAAGGCTTTCCCGAGGACATGGTGTTCAAGGGAAAGCTGGTCGGCGACAAGTTGGCCGGTACGGTGACTGGTTCCGCTGGCGCCAAGTGGAGTCTGACAGGAGTGCGCGCGCCCTCGCTCGTCTCAAGGATCACACCGCAGTGGGGTCCACCAATGAAACTCTTCAACGGAGTCGATCTTTCCGGTTGGACGCTTCGCGATCCAAGCAAACCCGGCAGCTGGAAAGTTGAAGATGGAGAACTCATCGCTACGGGCCGGGGCTCAGATCTGGTAACAACCGCAAAATTCGGCGATTTCAAGCTGCACGTTGAATTCAAGAATGGTAAATCCACAAACAGCGGAGTTTACCTTCGCGGCCGCTATGAACTACAGATTGAAACTGACGAAGCAGCGCAAACCGGCGAGTTCCACACCGGTGGCATCTACGGCTTCCTTGCTCCAAATCCGGAGCAACCTCGAGTGCCCGGAGTTTGGCAGACGTTCGACGTCACTTTCATCGGACGACGGCTGACCGTTCGTCAGAACGGAATCACCGTGATCGAAGATCGCGAGATCCCGGAATCACCGGAGGTGCGCTGGATAGCAATGAGGCATTGCCCGGTCCCATCTACCTGCAGGGCAGTGAAGATGGGCCGGTAGCGTTTAGAAACATCGTGATTCGCCCCGCGAAGGAATGATGCCGTGGTCAATCTCTTGGATCACGTTTTCATGCGCGCCCGAAGGCCAAGCAATACGAGCCGTGCCCAGCCATGCGGCCACATAGCGAGAGGATGCCGCCGTCCGCGAGATATTTTCTGCTTAAAGAGAGATGCAGAAGCACCAGGCCGAAACGGAAGAAAAGACAGAAGAAAAAGGTGCAGCCAAAAAAGTCACGGGCAAATGGCTAGTACTCATTGGGTCGACTCAAAAGCGTGTGCGTTACTCTGATTTACGATGGACGCCTGGGCAACTTTCCCTTCATTAAGGACCAGGAAGGGTTCTATCAGTCGCAGCTACCTGTCCGGATATGTATAGTCCGCCGTCCGACTGCAAGGAAAGAGCTGAGGGCGAGAAGACAAGTCCGCGCAAATGAATTCGGCCTTTTTGTGGAGCACACATCGCTCCTGGCCATGATGAGTTGCGCGCGTATCTGTCCTCATTAGCCGGTCGGTGTTGCTAACCAATTCGGACATCAGGTTTCCAGACACGCCGTTGTGACTGTTCTTTCGTCCTTGCCGTTTCTATGCAGACGTCGGTGGTTAAACTCAAGCCGTCGCCGTAGTGCGGTAAAGTGGGAAATTGGCGCCTGCTCTTCACTGGAAGGATCCGCAAGCTTTTGCTTGTAGGGATTACTCTTGCAGTGCTGCAACAGGCTAGCGGGATCAATGTTCTCTTCAACTATGCCGAAGAGGTGTATCGAAGCGCTGGCTATGGCGTCTTGGCTATGGCGTCAGCGATATCCTCTTCAACATCGTTGTGAATCGCATCGTTTGTTCTTACCTATACATTTCCACTCTTGAATCAAAGTCTTGGAACGGGGGGCACGTTCTTTGCCTACGGCGCTATTTGCCTTGTCGGGGCGGGATTTGTTTTTGCAGCTGTCCCGGAAACGAAGGGCAGATCGTTAGAACAAATCGAAGAATCAGGAGCGAGCGGACGAGCATGGTCAAAGCATGTCTAACGATGATCTTGCGACTTCGATTCCACCAGGCGAACATTCTTTCGAAGCGTCTGGTCGAAGTTGTTTAGATTTGCTCTATTGCCGGATAACTGCGGGACTGTCAGAAGGTTCTTTCTAGCCCGAAGCGCACCTGAAACGGTTCGACGGGATGGAAAACATCTGTGAATGCGGGTGTGGCTGTTGGCATTGCAGTTGGCGTTATTTGGGACGTATAGGCATAGTCAATGTCGTGATCGCGGCGGTTCAGTAGATTCAGAAATTCGCCCGAAATGCGCCATTTCTCATTGAAGTCATACGCTACCTCTCCATTAAGCAACGCGGTTGTTTGGGAGCGATAGATTCCGTCAGACGTCAAATCGCGCGGGCCAAAGTAGCGCAGGCGCAAGCTCGACGAAAAGCCCCGGTAATCGTGCAGGGTGATGCCCGAGGAAATCACCAACCCAACCGCCTCGGGCACGCGCTTGCCGCCTGGGCCGCTCTGCAACACGCCGTCTGCGAAGCTATTGGTGACGGTATTTCCGCTGCCATTGACGTAGGAGGTCGTCACGATACCGTTGACGATGCTCTGTGCCGCGTCATCTGAGTCGACTGTGGTAAACAGTGCCGTCGAGTTCGCAAGGTCAAAATCAATTGCCAGATGGTCCAAGGGCGTGTAGTAGTTTGCCCACTCAACGCCATAACGGTTGCTCGACTGTGGTGAAGCAACCGTATCTCCTGTGTCGCCAGACTGCTGCAGTTCAGAAGCACTGTGGAGATACCAGAGCGAAAGAGTGCTTTGCAGATGGGGGATGGCCGCAGTGCGTACTCCTACCTCCGCTCCTTTGGTTGGGATCAGCGCAGGTATCTTTGCGACAGGCGTGTTGGGGTAAGGATTGTCCGGCGAAATCGGTTCTACCGTTTGCGTCGTGCCACGGCCGTCGTTGCTGTGAAAACTGAATCCGCCCTGTGCATAAAACTCAGTCTTGAACCAGGGGCCGAAAATCAAACTCAATTTTGGGCTGGGCAGAAACTTGCTGGCCGTGCCGGAATTGGCCGCGTTGACGGCGGCCGAGTAAGCCAGGCTGGTGACGTCAAAGTATTCCCAATCGCCGCGCAGGCCAACTACCGTGCGGAATTTATCCGCCCACTGGGTTTTGTTTTCCCAATAGAAGCTGGTCATCGTGTCGGTAAAGTTATCCCGCTCCGTGGTCGCGGGCAGGATAGGGCAAGTGGTGTTGGGAACAGTGGTCGTGGTCGGGGTTGCGGTGCCATTGGGCAAAGTAATCGTAATAGTGCCCGTAGTCGTGATGCAGGTGGGAAGAGTGGCGCTGGTTGTAGGGTAAAAAGTGATGCCGGTAGCGTAATAATCCGTCTTGGTCGTGCGGACTCGATTCTCCGTACGGTAGAGGCCGTTGTCGATCCAATCATTGCGGAGCTGCAGGCCGAAGGTATTTGCCATCTTGCGGCCAAGCCATGTGCCGAAGACTGTGTGGTGGGCGTCCAGTCCGCCGACCCAGCGCCTGTCCCGCTGTTCGAACTGATCGCCTTTCTGAAAGTCCGTCAGGTAGTAAGTGAAATCGGAAAATAAATTCAGATCGTAATAAAAAACGTAGGTCATGACTGCCGATTCGGAATTGGCGCCTTGGCGATGCCACTCCCCCTGCAGGCTATACCGCTGGGAGTGGCCGCCGTCAGTCGGATTCAGGGCGCCGAAGAAGCCAACGAGGGGTACGGCGGTCGACCGGGATTTGATCGCTGGAGTTCCATTTTCCGTGGTAAGCGCGGGCCGTGATGCTGCCACCATTGGCGTTATCGCCCTGGCTGTAAGTTAGTAGGCCGTTGATTTTGTTATAAGCATCCGGATGCGTCCATGGGCCGTTGTCGTAATACTCTTCTCCGCCGTACAGCAGGTTGCCCGCTCCGAGCTTTTGCGATGCGCCGAAAACGGCCCGCCCAAAACCATACATGCCGCCTTCCACCTTGAAGAAGTTCTGAGGCAGAGTCTTGAAAAATTCCAGATGGGCCGATCCCGCTGAGCCGTAGTTGCCGATATCCGCGTAATAAGGACCTTTCTCGTAATTCACCCGCTGCACAAACTCCGGGATGACGGCGTTCATGTCCGCGTACCCTTCGCCGTGCGCGTGCGACGGCAGGTTCAGCGGCATATCGTCGAGGAAGACGGCGAAGTCGGTGCCGTGGTCGAGATTGAAGCCGCGGAGAAAATACTGGTTGGCTTTGCCGCCGCCGGCGTGTTGCGTGATGATGACGCCGGGAACCGTCTCCAAAATTTCTCCCGAACGAAGAATCGGACGGTCTTCGATTTCCTTTGCGCCCACCGTTCCCTGGGTGGCGGATTCGGCGATTCCGATGAGGTCATCCTCCCGGCCCTGCACGTTAACGGTGGTGCTCACGGGGCTCACTGCCAGAGAGATGCGCAGCGGGGCCGGCGCCCGGTGGGCCCTATGGTGACGGGCATTTCTTTGGTTTCAAAATCGGGATTCGAGACAACGAGTCGATAATCACCTGCCGGGAGTCCAGAAATCGTGAAGGAGCCGTTCTTGTCCGACTCGTGTCGTTCTTTGTACGGCGCCGTCGACGCTTCGAACCTGCACGGCAGCCCCGGCAATCACTGCGCCAAACGGATCAACGACAGTGCCTGATAGCGGAGGCGCATATTTCTTGCCAGCTTCGGTTTGCGCTATTCCGAGGCCGGTGACAAGAACCGCAAGAAGGAAGACAAAAAACCGCAATCTCATAACGCGCTGCTTACCCGTCCTTCGCCCGAGCCATGATGTTACCGTTCAAACGTCCGAGTAGCACCTGACGGGCGACACTTCATCCGCGCGAACGTTTGCCAGGAGCATTTCGGGCAGGCCGTCCGCTACGCTTTGCTACTTCGTTTTCTTTCGGACTTCACTGCAGCAGGTACGTGTCAGCGCCGCTCCCGGATTCTGCAATTTGTTCTTTTCGAGAATCTTTGGCCCTATCTGCAATCCAAGGCGTCAGGCGGCTGCGTATTCATCGAAACGAATGGCAGGCCGGCACGTCCACCAATCTGTTCCCCTCCAACGCAGGTCTCCCATTCCCCAACCAGTGAATTTGTACGGGAGAGCCCCATGTCAAAATTGAAATCCGCAGCAGGCATAGCATTAAGCCTGCTCCTAGCCGTGCCACCGGGCGCATTTGCATCCAGCCACCGGGAAGCACCGATCACCGCCCTGGACCATGCAGCCGACATTACGGATTTTTATGCCTTTGTCAGCTACGGCCGTCCAGGCTATGTCACTTTCATCATGAACGTTGATCCGTTCCTGGAGCCGAGCAACGGCCCCAACTACTTCCCATTTGACCCTTCGGTCGTCTACCAGATCAAAATTGACAACAATCAAGACGCTCTGGCGGACGTTACCTTCCAATTCCGCTACACAACGACCATTCGTAATCCAGGGTTGTTCACCGGCTTTGTCGGAGCCGGCTCTGGGATCAACTCTCCCGCCAACTCTCCCGCGCCCGTACCTCCGGGAACTCCGATTGTTCCACCGGCGATCACAAACCTAAGCGGTACTGGAACGCAGGGCTTCAGCGAGCGTCAGACAGTTTCGGTCACCATGATCAAGGGCGGCACCACCGTCAATCTGCCGAACCTCACCGGCGGCCCGCTGTTTGCGGTACCCAGCAACGTCGGTCCGCGGACAATGCCCGACTACGACGCCTTGGCTGCTCAGGGCATCTATGCCCTGCAGACGCCTGATGGCAACAACAACATCCGGATCTTTACCGGGACCGTTGCCGATCCATTCTTTATCGACCTGGGGGCGAACTTTGACAGCCTCAACTATCGGGCCGGTGCGGGTGGTGGCGTTCTGAGCCCTGCGGAGGATGCAGACGATCGGATGAATTCGGCGCCGAACTCAGTCTCCGGATTCAACGTCAACACCATCGTCATCGAGGTACCCATCACGATGTTGACCAGCGATGGTGCCAAGCACGCCGCCACCGACCCGAAGGGGACGATTGGCGCGTGGGCGACAACCTCGAGAAGCATGACTACCATCCGTCAGTCTCCCATGCCTGCGACGAACTCCGGACCCCTCGCCCAAATTCAGCGGCTCGGGAATCCCCTCATCAACGAATTAATCATTGGAACAGGCAGCAAGGATTTCTGGAGCATGTCCGATCCGGTGAACGATAGCCAGTTCGCTGCGTTCGATCTGGATCCAATCCTGGCCAGAGCCTACAACGCGATCTACGGGATCAAGGTTCCGGACGCTCCGCGCACCGATCTGCTCCCACTCGTTACCTATGCCGCACCGATTGCTCCAGCGGGAACTCCTGCCGGTCCAATCGCAGATTTGTTGCGGCTCAACACTGGCGTACCCCCCACCCCATTTGCTGCACGCAAGCGACTTGGCTTACTTGCAGGCGATCCGGCCGGCTTCCCCAACGGACGCCGTCTGACCGACGATGTTGTCGATATCGCTTCCCGCGCGGTTGCTGGGGCCTTTGCCGGCCTCTCGTATCCGATCGGCGATGGGGTCAACGCTCCGGATGTCGCTCCGCAGGAAACCTTCCCGTATGTGCACTACGCCTACAGCGGACGGAACAGCCATCACATCGGCCCCGGCGACGCTGTCGGATGCGGCGATCAACCGGTTTTCGGCAGTCCTCAGAACTCAAACCCACCGCCTGAAAACCAGGGCGGTCCAAACCCTTGCCCGATTGAGTAACAGGCAGTTCAACCTTAACGGAGTTCTGCGCGGCAACCTCCGCGCAGGACTCCAAACTCCAGGAATTCAGGAAATAGGTTCCTCGATGAAAGCTTCGAGCGCAGAGCTATTCCTTCTAGTCGGCTTCCTCTCTAGTGTAACACTTGCCCAGCAGGTCAAGCTGCCCATCGCGTCGCAGATTCCCGGAATCCAGCCAGGCCCTGTGTTCAGTCCAACACTCCGGCCCAGCAAAGCATCGCCGGGGCAGCGCAGCGCCAAATCCAGAAACAGACCCGAAGAAAGTGCAGGCATATAACGAGCTGGCGCTTGCCTATCTCGAAGAGCCCGCGAAAGCGCGGACCCCGGCCAACTGAGCCACGCGGACAGCGCTCTCGCCCAGGGCATGAAGCTCGACCCTCAGGACTTTCAGCTACAGAAAACCCAGGTGGCACTAATGCTGGCCCGCCACGAGTTTACTCAGGCGAGAGAGCAGGCGGCTCATGTCCATCGCCTCATTCCAGACGATGTGATGACCTATGGATACATCGCCGAGGCGGACATCGCCCTTGGGAATTGCGCAGAGGCCGAGACGAACGCGCAGTGGATGCTGAACCTCCGAGCCAACAATATTCCAGGATTGCTGATCGGGGCCGAATTGCGAAGCCTTTATGGAGACAGTCACGGAGCCATTCAATTCCTGAGCCTGGCCTATTCCGAAACCTCTCCTACTGAGCCCGAAGAGCTGGCGTGGATTGCCAACCGTATCGCGTCGATCCAGATTGAATCGGGTCAGATTGACGCTGCCGCCCAGACTTTAGAGGCGGTTGCACAGGTCTTTCATCCTTACCCTTACACGATAGAAAACCTGGCTCGGGTTCGCATGGAGCAGAATCGAGCAAACAATGCCGTCCTGCTCCTGAGGCAAGCCACGCAGATCGACGCCAACCCGGACGTGGTCTATCAACTGGCCCGAGTTCAAGAGGCTGCCGGACAATCCCCGGAAGCTCGCGCCACCTATGCAGAGTTTGAGAAGCTGGCCAGTGACCCCGCGAAATCAACCGACGAGGCGAGACGAGATCTTGTGTTGATGTATGCCGCCAATCCCGTGACCGCTCCGAAGGCATTGACCCTGGCGCAGAAAGAGATCGCGGCACGGCAGGATGTGTGGACGCTCGATGCGTACGCCTGGGCACTCTATGCCAACGCCGACTTCATCAATGCCGACTCGGCCGAGCGAAAAGCGATTGCGGTGGGCGTGCAAAGCGCCCAGATTTTCGATCACGCAGGCCACATCGCTCAAAAACTGAACCAGAAGGCAGACGCCACAAAGTATTTCCAGCTGGCGATTCGAACGGATCCCGCTTCTGAATACTCAGCCGACGCCCTCAGGTTTGTGAGTCTTCCGGTAGTAGCGGAAGACGATCATCAGAAGGCTCCTCCGACAGAGCCCACAGCGCTGCAAACAGACGGATTGCGCGACTCTGCGGGACCGGGTCAGTTGAAGAGCAACTCAGCTCCTCTCGACGTTGCGACACCGAAGGAGGCTCCGGCTTTTGCTCCAGTTGCGGAGGCCTTACTCACTCCTAAAGCGACCTCGACGGATCGGTTGATCCATACCGCCCAAGGCACGGTGACCAACAATCCGGCAAATGCCAAAGCCTATGCGGCCCTGGGCGCCGCACATTTCAGCGCGCGCGGGAGACGGGCGATGTGAGCGATTACCAGCTGGCTGAACAGGCCTGACTAAATCACTCGACCTGGTCTCAGTGGATTTCACGGCAGATGCGGCATTGGAAACAATGGCCGAGGTTTGCATGGGAGAACATCGCTTCGCCGACGCTCTTACGTATTCGCAGAAGGCACTTTCGCTGGGGACCGGGGACGTCTCGCCTTTCGCCATCGTCGGGGACGCCTACGCGGACATGGGCGAGTACGATAAAGCGGGCTCGGCCTATGGTCGCTTAACTCCTCCGGATATGACACTTGCCCCGCGTGCAGCCTACGCGCGCGATAGCCGGCTCTCGTACCTTAAGTTCATCGCCGGGGACACTGCCGGGGCGATCGAGACTGATGAAAGCAGCGGTCGCGGAGGGAATCGAGGCTCAGCTGCCAAGCGAAAATCTGGCATGGCTCTACTACGAGTTAGGCGAGTATTTTACTCAAGCTGGTGACGCCGCATCCGCAGATCGAGCTTACGTTACGGCGCTCACTATCCATGCCGGCGACTATCGCGCTTTGGCGGCCTTGGGTAAGCTTAGAGCGAACAACGGTAGATATTCCGAGGCGATCGTGCTTTATCAAAAGGCCATCGCGGTTGTCCCCATGCCTATCTTTGTCTCCGAACTCGGCGACCTATATGCAAAAGCGGGAAACCAGGCGGAAGCCAAGAGGCAGTATGCCCTGGTGGAGTACATCGGATTGCTCGGGCACATCAATCAAGTGCTGCACAATCGCGATCTGGCTCTGTTCTATGCCGATCACGACATGAAACTTGGCGAGGCCCTCGATCTCGCGCGGAAAGAACTCGAAGTCCGGCGCGACATCTACACCTGGGATGTGCTGGCGTGGGCACTCTACAAGAACGGCAAGCTCACTGAGGCCGCTGACGCGAGCGCGAAGGCCCTGCCGCTTCGGGACCCGCGACCCGCTGTTGCTTTTCCACTCCGGCATGATCGCCGACCGGTTGGGGCAGCGCGAGAAGGCCCGAGTTGAATTGCAGGAAGCGTTGCAGATAAATCCGCATTTCCACCTAATCTATTCGGCGACCGCTCAACAGCAACTCAATGATCTCGCAGTGCAGTCTGCATCGAAGGGAGGGCCCAGCCCTTATGCACGCTAAACGACTCAAACAGATCGGGGCACTCCTGCTGGTGATGGGTATCTGTCGATTCGCTTTAGCCCATCCAATGGGCAATTTCAGCGTGAATCACTATTCCAGTATTGATGTCCAGCGTGACAAAGTGCTCGTTCGGTACTTCATTGACTTGGCGGAGATTCCTACTTACCAGGAGTTACAGCAAGGGGACATTCCGACGACCTCTGTAGACCCGAATGCCGGAGTGGTCATCCGTTACGTGGCAGCTCGCGGAGTGGAACTGGGCCATGGCCTCGTCCTTGAGGTCGACGGGAAATCGATTCCGTTGCATATGATTTCGAGCGGAGTCATTTTTCCTCCCGGAGCCGGCGGACTGCCGACCATGAAGATGGGCTTTGTCTATGAGGCGGTGATTCCACCGGCTGTGGAGCGTCAGCAGATCACCCTGCGATATGTAGACAATAACTATCCGGGACACACAGGATGGAAGGAGATTGTAGCGTCTGCTTCGTCCGGGTCTTTGCTCCGCAGTTCTGTTCCAGTGAATGATCGGAGCGGTGAGCTTAGCAACTATCCAACCGATTTGTTGAATAGCCCACCTCAGGTGCTTGAAGCTTCGATCATTGCCGCGCTGCCGGTTGCGGCCATCGAAGAGAGGTCTCGTCCCAATCCAGTACTCGCGCCGGGTCAAGGTGGAGTCGTCGCCAAATCGCTGTCTGCGGAGGCGAAGGCCGGAAAGAAGGCCGCTTCAATCCCCCCGCATCTCGGTTCTTTCCCGCCCGCGCAAGCTCCTGTAGCTTCGCAGCCTGGAACGCAGGCTTTGGCTTCGGTGCATCTGGAGGCCAATCAGCAGAAGACTCCACGCAGCATATTTACCGATCTCATTACGGCCCAGCATCTGAGCGCCTGGTTCCTGTTCACCGCGGCATTCATTGCCGTCGGACTGGGAGGTCTGCATGCGTTGGAACCAGGCCATGGCAAGACCATCGTGGCTGCCTATCTGGTGGGCTCGAAAGGCACCGCGCGTCACGCCTTCCTGCTTGGAATGATTGTGACCGTGTCGCATACGGCTGGGGTATTCGCACTCGGAGCGATCACGCTCTATGCTTCGCGTTACATCCTCCCGGAGCAGCTTTACCCGTGGCTCGGAGCCTTTTCCGGCATCACGATTGCCGGGCTGGGTTGCTATCTGCTTCTGCGACGCTTGACCGGACAAGCCACGGACCATTCCCATGCGCCGGGCACATCCTCTAGCCATTGGGCCTTCTGGAAGAGTTCGACAGACGCGAAACAGACTGAAGCGCTTCCGGATTCAGGCCTCGGGAATTCGTCGCCGTCCGTCAGCATGGCCCAGCTTTTTACCCTGGGCATCACCGGAGGGATCATCCCATGCCCGGCCGCCCTAATTGTGCTCTTGAGCGCGTTCGCTCTGCACAGAATCGGGCTCGGGTTCTTTCTGATTGTGGCGTTCAGCGTCGGCCTCGCCTCGGTGCTCATCGCGTTTGGGATGCTGATGGTATATGCGCGCCGCTTCATGACCCATCTGCAAATTGACGGCCCTCTGACGAAGCGGTGGCTGCCTGCCGCGTCCTCCGCATTCATCACCATCCTTGGCCTGGTCCTGACCTATCAGGCCCTGGCTTCGATGCACTTCCAGGTGCCCACCTTTTCCGCAAATAAGCTGGGCCCAGTCCTGCTGGTTTCCGGGCTCGGTCTGCTGCTGGGCATGCGGCATTCTACTGACGCCGATCACGTGGTGGCTATTTCGACGATCGTCAGCAAGCAGCGAAGCATTCGAAATGCGGCATTCATCGGTTCTGTATGGGGATTGGGTCACACCATCACGATCTTTGTCGTCGGCTCGCTGATCATTCTGTTTGGCGTCGAGATTCCGCCACGGCTAGGGCTGTCAATGGAATTTAGCGTGGCGTTGATGCTCATCCTGCTCGGCGTTCTGAATCTGACTGGCGTCATGCAGAAAGTGACTGGTTATTTCACTCCGGCGATGGATGGGCGCCCGGAGACGCCCGTGTCGGCAGAGCCAACGATCGGCCGAACGAGAACGGAGAGATACTTCGAGAATTCGGTTGGTCGACTTGGCTGGTATCAATGCGCTAGACCGTTGGCTATCGGTTTGGTGCATGGGCTTGCGGGATCGGCCGCCGTGGCACTGCTGGTGCTCTCTACGATTCGCAATCCGGTCTGGGCGACGGTCTATCTGCTCATCTTCGGCGCGGGAACACTGGTTGGGATGATGTTCATGACGGCCGCCATTGCTTTGCCCTTGGCTTATGCGGGAGACCGATTCTCTATACTGAGCCGTTATCTCGGAGTGGCCTCTGGGGTGGTCAGTCTTTGCTTTGGATCCTTTCTCGTGTATCGGCTTGGTTTTGTGGCCGGACTCTTCACCAGCCATCCCCACTGGACCCCGCAATAGCGCTGCGATCTTTGTCCGGGGATTTCCTCGCACATCGCGCGCTCCCTCCGATCAGCAAACCCTGGGCCTTTCCTTGCCCGCACTCACGTTGTCCAATCGCTGGCGAAGCGGCTTTGTGAGCTTGAGGTCCAATATCCAGTCGGCAAGTGGCGCTTCCGTTCGCCACCTCTTACAACCACAATGAGCACGTCATCGCCAAACCACTCATTGACGGCATGTTTCCACATGGACGAGAAGTCGTGCGAGTTCAACAGATCAATGCAACACCATCTGACTCAGAGGTCTCACCGGAGGTGGTGTTTATGGCACAAGGGATACGGGGATTAGTAAACAACAAGCCGACTTTTGAGGAGCTATACCAAATGCCCCTTCGAGGCTCAGAATTGAAGTATGGGCACTTGGCCGAATCCCAAATTGTTGGAATTGTTGAAACTCGAACTCCCGATCATCCAAGCTCCTATGGCGGGATCCGATTCCGTTGCGCTCGCGCGAGGTGTGTCTTCCACAGGAGCGCTAGGATCGCTGGCGTGCGCGCTGCTGACTCCAGATGGCATAAGAGAAGCTGTCCGCGCTCTCCGGCAGGATATGCCACGCCCCTTCAATCTCAACTTCTTCTGTCACACAATGGAGCAGCCCGACCCAGATGCAAAGGAGAGGTGGAAGAGTTTTCTGCGGCCTCACTACGGGCGTCTGGGACTCGACATCGAGGCAGTGCCGGAGAGTCGCCTGCGCCTCCCCTTTGATGAGGAAACGTGTGAGGTCGTCGAAGAGGTGGTTCCTGAGGTGGTTAGTTTCCACTTCGGGCTACCATCCCCAGGTTTGCTGGGTCGCCTAAAGAGGCGTGGCATCAAGGTTCTTGCATCCGCCACCAGTGTGAAGGAGGCGAGTGTGGCTTGAGGATCATGGATGTGACGCGATCGTCGCCCAAGGCTTCGAGGCTGGCGGCCACCGCGCTATGTTTCTGGAGACTAGTGTCGCAGAACAGGTTGGTCTCTTCGCGTTGTTGCCCCAGGTAGTGGACGCTGTGTCCGTGCCGGTGATAGCAGCCGGAGGGATTTCGGATGCCAGAGGTGTTGTGGCCGCGTTTGCGCTTGGAGCGTCGGGCGTTCAGATGGGCACGGCCTATCTTTTCTGTCCGGAGGCCAACGTTTCGCCTCTTTACCGTCTAGCGCTCCGTGACGCGACAGATGCCGGCACCGCCGTTACGAACCTGTTCAGCGGGCGCCCCGCAAGGGGAATTGTGAACCGCTACCTGAGCGAAGCTGGCCCCGTCTCGAACGCGGCCTTGGCATTCCCATACGCAGCTATGTTGGTTGCTCCCTTGCGCGCCACGTCGGAGAAAAACGGCTCCCTCGAATACATGCAACTCTGGGCCGGTCAGGCAGCACGCCTCGTGAACCCCATGCCAGCAGACGAATTTACTCGAACGCTCGCTTCGGCGGCACTCAAGCAGCTTGAGCCAGATCGTGCTCCAGACAAAGGTTAGGTTCAGGTGCGTAGATACCTATAAACGCGCTTAGCGTCACCTGGACGAATAGTCGACAAATCGGACAAGTGGCATATGCAGCCCGCAACGAGATCGTCGCCACTGAGCAGTCGCGCTCTCCTACTTCCCAGCCTGACTCTCCCCCTTCGACCACGGAGGCACAATCCCATTCATCCGCGCGTAAGCCACCAGCTGCCCCATATGTTCGTTATCGTGGAGAATGATGCGCAGATACCCCCATCCACATCGACTCTCTTTTCCTCAACTGACCCGCCGTCGCCCGGTGCCGACAACGCTACCCGCTTAAGCATTGCCCGAGTAGCCGGTTATACGGACAAGTGAAGCGAGGAATAGTGAGCGTAAGCCGACTTACCATTACGAATCGACGGCTATTTCCGAGTAGCTGGTTTACCGGGCACAATCGCGATCATTCTACTGGAGAAGCGGTACATTGCGTCTGTTAGCCTCAGCAATATCATCGACGTCCATACGCGATCGGATGGCATGCAATGCTAAAGCTTATCGGAGATGCCGGTAAACCTGACCAGGTTGGTTGCGGGCTGCTTCTTTGGCCAGCAGCAGTACCAGCGTCGCGGACACGAATAACGAAACCCCGGCAAGAGCTAGACCTCCGTAGATTCCCCTTTTCCCGTTGGCAATGACTCCAATGGCTGATGGCCCGACGAACCCACCCAGACTGCCGATCGCGTTGATCAAGGCGATGCCTGAGGCTGAGGAAGCTCCTGTGAGGAACGTGCTCGGAATCGAGAAGAACGGGCCGAAGAAGCTGTAGATGCCCATCGCCACCAACGACCAAAGCACGAGCGAAAGCGCGGCCGACTTCGTTGCGCCCAACAACAGCAGAGCCGCGCCACCCACGAAGAGAGGCACTGCCGCATGGAATCGCCGTTCCAGCCGCCGGTCGGACCTTCGGGAGACAAGGATCATCGCTGCTAACCCGGCGAGGTGTGGAATCATCACCAGGAAGCCGACCTGCGTGTTGCCAGAACCGCTGGAAAGGGATTTGACGGCTTGTGGCATGTAGAAGCTCATCCCGTACAACCCAATGTCGAATGCGAAGAGGGCAGATGCCAGATGCCACACTCGGGGGTGAGTGAGTGCTCCCAGGGCCGAAACCGAGTGCTCGCCCTCTTTCTCCCGTTCTTCAATTGCCAGTTCCGCGGTGATCCAATGCTTCTCGTCCTGCGCGAGGAAGGCCGCATCCGCCGGATGGCTGGGCAGCAGAAAATACGTGAGGACGCCGCAAACAACGGCTGGAAGTCCTTCAAGGATCAGGAGCCAGCGCCAACTGCTGACAGCCGCCCAATGGGCGTGGTCGAGAATGAAGCCGGAGAGCGGAGCACCAAGAATGGTCGCAACCGGCAAGGCTGTGACGAACAGTGAAATGACCTGAGCTTGCTCCCGCTGGCGGAACCAATAGGTCAGATACAAAACGATCCCGGGGAAGAAGCCGGCCTCTGAAACGCCGAGCAGGAACCTCCCAACATACAATTGCGGAACGCTGTGCACAGCTCCGGTGAGCATCGCTACGATGCCCCATGTGACTAGAATCCGCGCAATCCAAATGCGCGCGCCGATCTTGTGGAGGAGAAGGTTGCTAGGCACTTCAAAGAGGAAATAGCCAAGGAAGAAAATCCCGACGAGTAGCCCAAACTGCGCGCTGGTGATGGCTAAGGCGGAGTTCATCGTCAGCGACGCAAAACCGATGTTAATGCGGTCCAGGTAGGCAACCATGTAAAGCAGAAAAAGCAGGGGAATAAGCCGGCGCCGCAGTTTACCGGTCGTCCTCAACTCGACATCGTCCCCAAATATTGTGGTTCCAGGCACAGTTATGCCCGTCACCTTGGGAACCCCGCTGCAACACAGTACGGCGACTCTTGCCGGAGAAGATCCAACGCAGCGTTGCTGCTCGACCTTCGCGGGCGGGACTTTAGCCCAATACGTAACAGTTGCACTCGGCAAGCTCTTGCTCCATCCGCTAGCGGTTTGATGAGGTTTTTAGCGAAGCCTATCACAACAGGAGACGTATTCCTCCCAAACCTTGGGCAAACCGCAATTTATTTGGCTCGGCAACTCTGTTCGGTAACGAGAAACGCACTTCTCGTCACTTGGACGTACAGTCGACAAATCGGACATGTGGCATATGCAGCCCGCAAGGAGATCGTCGCCACTGAGCAGTCGCGCTCTCCTACTCCCCAGCCTGACTCTCCCCCTTCGACCAGGAGGCACAATCCCATTCATCCGCGCGTAAGCCACCAGCTGCCCCATATGTTCGTTATCGTGAACAATGATGCGCAGATACATCCCAAAATCCAATCTGTCTCAACCAAGGGGTTCACCCCAAAATCTGTCAAGGGCCCAGCCGAAAAATTCCTTGCAACTCGCTCATTCCATTGCTCGAAAAGTCGCGCAAACTTGGCGTACCGAAGGTGGCCGAATTGGTATACTTAAATTAGAGGATCAAAAAAAGAAAGGCGGCCAAAAGCCGCCATTTTTTCATGCGAGGGCAGGCAACGGCCACCTACTGGCAGCGTAAGGCTTTGGCCCTGCGAGCAGGAACGCCACTAAGGAGGTCCTTAAGGCGTGGATTGCCTCGAAAAAGACCGTTAACTCTATTGTTTACTGACACCTGCGCGCAACTCGAATGGAATGACACACTTGGCGGTTGACTAGACAACTTAAACCGCACAAAACAAAAGGGTTACTTACAGAGACGAGACCAGGGGGGGAGATCCTCACGAAATAGGCCGAAGCAGACCGCTCGGGAAGCTCACGCAACAGACCCCGAAGTAATCTATCGACCCTTCAGCCACCGTCCTGACTGCCGATGAGAAGAGGAAATGGCTACCTCCATCTCCACCACGCAGGACCTTCGCTTCCGCTCCCTTGTGCGTTCTCCCGACTCGCCAGCCATCCTCCTCGCGGTGGCTGACCTCACTCTCAAGGCAGCCTTGGAGTCCCTGCTTCACCAATGGAGACATCCAGTCGAGACAGTCACCGACGGAACTTCCCTGCTCCAGGCGCTGGAGCGTCCAGAAGCGACGCCCATTGTCATCCTCGACGCCGATCTGCCCGGACTTCGGGGAATGACGCTGCTGCATCGACTCCAACTCCAATCGACCCGCCGACGGAGCTGGACCATCCTGCTCACCGATGCCCGTGAAACTGGCGACAAATCCTCCCCGCCAGACACCGGAGTCGACGACGTCCTCACCAGGCCTCTCGACGAGTTCGAGCTCCGCGTCTCGTTGCGCGCGGCCTCCCGCGTCCAGTCCCGCTTCGCCGAGATGGCCGACGCCCTCGAGGCCGCCAGCTTTCACGCCACTCACGACAGCCTCACCGGACTCCTGAACCGCGAATCGCTACTCAATCTCCTCTTTCAGGAAACCGACCGCACCCAGCGCCTCGGCAGCCAGCTCGCCTTCCTGCTCCTCGATCTCGACCAATTCTCCCGCGTCAATCGCGAACACGGCTACGACGGCGGCGACCGCGTCTTGCGCCAGCTCGCCAGCCGCTTTCGCCGCTTTCTCCGCAGCTACGACGTAACCGGCCGCTGCGGAGGCGACCAGTTCCTCGTCGCCATGCCCGGTTGCACTCACGAGGACGCACGCAGCATGGCCGCCCGCCTCCGCGACTGCGTCTCCGAGCGCCCCTTCGACATTCTGCAGACCACAATCTCAATGACTGCCAGCATCGGCATCGCCCAGAGCGGCGGACGCTCGCCCCTCACCGTGCTCCGCGAAGCCGAATTCGCCCTGAGCCGCGCCAAGCTCGCCGGCGGCGCATGCGCACGCTGGTTCCCTACCGCCTCACTCACCACGTCACTCGCCACATCGACGGACGCGAAACAGCTCACCAGCCCCACCGCCATGCATCGCGAAGCCAACGCCAGAAGTGTCCCGGTATGAGTCACTTATGACGGTAAGAGCTCCGCCAACGTTACCTATACGAAACTTCATCTCTCCCTTACAAAACTGTTACAACCATCCCGGTACCCGCACTGATACGGTTAACTCATGCCTGTACAAGTACTCGAAGAAGAACCGATCGCCTCCACGGCCTCCGCCGTACCCTCTATCGACACCTTCCCTCGCGCCACAACCGGCATGCACACCCCGGTTCCGGTACCCGGCCGCGAGCCCAAGACGAAGAAGATGAACTGGACGACCACCTTATTCATGGCGGCCTTCCATGTCGGAGCGATTGCCGCCCTCTTCATGTTTTCCTGGAAAGCGCTGATCGTCTCGATCTTCCTCTACGTCATCGCGATCAACGTGGGCATCGGCATGTGCTACCACCGCCTGCTTACCCATCGCGGCTACAAGACCCCCAAGTGGGTCGAGTATTGCCTCGCCGTCTGCGGAACCCTCGCGCTCGAGGGCGGGCCGATATTCTGGGTTTCCACCCATCGCATCCACCACAAGCACAGCGACAAGGACGGCGACCCGCATACGCCCAACGACGGCACCTGGTGGGCCCACGCCGGCTGGATCATGCACGGCGAATCTCTCCATCAGGACGTGGAGCGCGCCAACCGCTACGCTCCCGATCTCGCTAAAGACCGCTTCCACGTGCTGCTCAGCAAGTACCACTATGTGCCAATGATCGTCCTCGGCCTGATCCTGCTCGCAGTCGGCGGATGGCCCATGGTCATGTGGGGCATCTTCCTGCGCACCACGCTCGGCCTGCACTCGACCTGGCTCGTCAACTCCGCAACCCATCTCTGGGGTTCACGCCGCTTCGAGACCCGCGACGACTCGCGCAATAACTGGTGGGTCGCCCTGCTCACAGGCGGCGAAGGCTGGCACAACAATCACCATGCCCACCCCGTCTCCGCGCGTCACGGCCTGAAATGGTACGAGTTCGATCCGAACTACTACGGCATCTGGATCTTGAAGCACATTGGCCTCGCGAAGGACGTCAAGATCGCCCAATACGATGTTGCGAATCCCCGCCCAGCAGGGGCCGCATAGACCGTTTCACCCATCACCATCAGAAGCGCAGCAGCCAAATGGCCGCTGCGCTTTTTTGTTTCACCTTCGGTCACCATTAAGCAATTACTAATGACCCGCCGATGACCTCGAAGACCGCGCACCAGCGGCAATCCCTCTTCGTAAGGTCATTCGATGCCGCAGGTGAGCCCTTCCCATCTCCTTCTCCACACACTTCTCTTAGCCAGTTGCTTCACCCCCGCCCCTCTCTACGCCCAGTCAAGCTCCGAAGCCGTCCAGTCAGCGCTCGTCTCCATCACGCCTCACGATCGGATCGTTGGGCAAGTCGAAGATAGCCAGCGCATCTCGCTCGACGACAACACCCTGCCTTCAGCTCTGCCGGCCCTGGAAACGGGCGGCGTCGATGGCGGCAAGCGCTTCGACCGCATGATTCTGGTGCTCAAACCCGACCCGTTGCAAAAAGCGGCTCTCGATCAACTGACCGCGGCGCAACAGAATCCAGCCTCACCCCTCTATCATCAGTGGCTCACGCCCGAGACCTATGCGGAGCACTTCGGTGTCTCAACCCCCGATATCGAGCAAGTGCAGAATTGGCTGGAGCGCAATGGCTTCCAGGTTGAGGAAGTCACCGCCAGCCGGCGGGCGATCGTCTTTAGCGGCAGCTCGGAACAGGTCGAGTTCGCCTTTCAGACCACCATGAAGACCTACCGCATCGCCGGGCAAAAGCACATCGCCAACGCGAGCGATCCAACGATTCCTGTGGCGCTCGCACCCGTTGTTGCCGGAGTCGCCTCCCTGCACGATGTCTTCAGCGCGCCCCAGCACACGGCGCCCATCAAAGCCCGCCCTGCCTATGCGTCCAAACCGGAATACACCTCGGGCAGCGCGCACTACCTATCCCCAGCCGACTACGCAACCATCTACGACATCGGCTCGCTCTACAACCAGGCCTACACCGGCGTCGGAGAAACGATAGCGATCGTCGGACGGTCGGACATCTCGCTCCCCGACGTGCGCAGCTTCCGTAGCACCTTCGGCCTTCCCGCCAAAGACCCTGTCACAATCCTCAACGGCCCGACCGATCCCGGCACTTCGGTAGCTGACGACGTCGATGAGGCCATGCTCGATACCGAGTGGTCCGGGGCCGTGGCAAAAAACGCCACCATCGACTTTGTCACCACCGCATCGACCGCAACCAGCGACGGTGTCTTCCTCTCCGCTCAATACGTCGTCAACCACAATCTCGCGCCCGTCATGAGCGTGAGCTACGGACTCTGTGAGACCGACCTCGGTGCAAGCGCGAACAGCTTTTTCAACTCCCTCTGGCAGCAGGCAGCTGCTGAGGGAATCACGGTATTGGTCTCGGCCGGCGACAGCGGCGCAGCTGGCTGCGACTCTTCAAGCGCAACCAAGGCTACTCAGGGGCGCGGCGTCAACGGCATCTGCTCGACCCCCTACAGTACATGCGTGGGAGGCACCGAGTTCAACGACACCGCGAACCCTTCTCTTTACTGGAACACCACCACCAACTCGAACGGCGAGTCGGCCCTGAGCTATATTCCAGAGAATGTCTGGAACGAGAGCGGCAGTACCGGCCTCTGGTCGACTGGCGGCGGCGTCAGCACCGTCTATGCGAAACCCTCGTGGCAAACCGGCAAAGGTGTGCCCGCAGACGGCAAGCGCGACGTTCCCGATGTCGCCCTCACCGCAGCCGGACACGATTCCTACTTGGTCGGCGTCTGGGGCGCTTTATACGGCATCAGCGGCACCTCTGCGGCCTCGCCCTCGTTCGCGGGAATCATGGCAATCACCGCGCAGAAAGCAGGCGCGCGCCTCGGCAACGCCAACCCCGAGATCTACCATCTAGCGGCCGCACAAGCCTCCGGCGGCGCAGCTGTCTTCCATGACGTTACGTCGGGAAACAACACCGTTTCAGGTGTAACGGGATTCAGCGCCACCGCGGGATACGATCAATCGACTGGATGGGGATCAGTCGATGCGGAGAAGCTGGTAACCGCATGGGGAGCCACCGTGACCCCAGCTCCAACTCCGACCCTGAAGTTGACGCTCTCCAGCCCCTCAGTCACTCTCGCCAGGACCGGAGCAACGATCAAGGTGACCACCGCGGTCGGCGGCGGTTTGAGCTCTGCCACTTTGTTGTCAGTCAGCGGTCTCCCTTCCGGCCTGACCGCAACCTTCAATCCTAGGTCGATCGCCTCGCCGGGAGCAGGCACAAGCACACTCACCCTCACACCTGCCAGCACCCTCGCACCCGGCTTATGGAACCTGAACGTCTCCGGAACCGCAGGCAGCGTCACCAGCACACAGTCGCTCGCCATCTCGCTCCCTGGGCTGGCAATGTCGCTCACCCCTCAGTCGACTTCCCTGGCTCGCGGAAACACGCTCCAGATCAAACTGGCCACTACCGCCGCAGGAGGCTTCAATTCTGCCCTGAGCCTTGCCGTTAGCGGATTGCCCACTGGCGTCACAGCTGTATTTGCTCCAACAAGAATTGACGCGCCAGGATCTGGCGCAAGCGAACTCACCCTCACCGCCTCAAGATCCGCCGCCCTCGGGTCCGCAAGAATAACCGTGACAGTCACCGGAACCGGATTCTCTGGCTCTGCTGTCGTGCCCCTGTCGCTCGTGGCCAGCTCCGTCAAAACGCGCGTCCATCCGCAATGACGGCGGTCCGATGCGCGATCGAATGACGCGAAATCATTCGGCGTGAAGTGTAGTGATTGGATCGAGGCGCATAGCGCGCAGCGCCGGAATGTAACTGGCGGCAAGTGCGACGGCGGTAAGCACAACGGTGACGCCAGCGAATGTAGGCAGATCGGTCGGCGACACGCCGTAGAGCAGTCCGGCCATGAGGTGAGAGACGATAAGCGCGCCAGCCACACCCACACCAGCGCCGGTGCCGGCCAGAACCAGACCCTGACGCAGAACCATCCCCAGGATGTTCCCTCGTTGCGCGCCCAGCGCCAGGCGAATGGCGATCTCCCGGGTTTGTTCCTGCACAACGTAGGAGATCGTCCCGTAGATCCCTAGCCCCGCGAGCAGCAACGCAGTCGCGGCAAACAACCCCACCATCTCCATCGAGAATCGCCTCACGGAAAGCGACTCGACCAGCGCCTCGTCCAGGGTCTCCGCATGAAAGACGGGGAGTTCCGGATCGATGGACTGCACCTGCTCGCGCACTTGTGCGGAGATGGTGCTGGGATCGAGCTGTCCGCGAAGAAAGATAGCCAGGCTTTTAGCGGGATGCTGGTACACACTGAGGTAGAGCTGCGGAATGGCCGCGTCTGCCAACGATTCCGTGCGGGCGTCCGCAATCACGCCAACGATCATGGTCCAGGCCGCTGTGGCAGAGTTCAACGGCGCGCGGCTATCCCGGCGTAAACGCACGCGCTTGCCAAGCGGGTCCTGATTTGGCCAGTAGGTACGGGCCGCGGCCTCATTAATCACCGCGACGTGAGGCGTATCCTCAAGGTCCCGATCGTTGAAAAGGCGTCCGCGCAACAGCGGCATACCCAACAGGTGGAAGTATTCCGGCGAAACGATGGGACTATCGATCAGAGGAGCCTCATTGTCTGTCGTCTGGATGCCTTCCCCAATCCTTTCTCGAATCAAGGGCAGCGGGTTGAGATCGGCGTCGCTGTGGCCCAGGGGAAGAGAGTCCGCGTCGCCAATAGCCGCTTCTTCGACCCCCCGCAGGGTCAGGCTGCGGCGAAGAATCTCGCGCAGCAGGACCGATTCCTGCGTGGCGGTTCGGTAGACATCCGCAGCGGGATCGTTGGGCCCGGGTAGCCAGGTTTGGATGGCCATGACGCGATCAGGATTGAAACCGGGCTGCACCTGGAACAAGTCCCAGAAGCTGCGCAGCAGAAGACCAGCGGCAACCAGGAGCACCAAGGAGAGCGCCAATTCGCTGATGACCAGAATCTGCCGCGCACGCGAGCGCTCCCGCGAACCTTTGGAGCCGCGTCCTTCCTGCCGCAGCGTAGTGGTCAAATCAAGACGGCTCATCAGCCACGCCGGTGCAAGCCCGAAGATAATTCCCGCTGCGACCGAGACGGCGATGGCAAATCCCAGGACGCCCCAGCTGATCGAGATATCGTTGAGGTGCGGCAGACTTTCTGGAACAAGCTCAAGCAGGAACTTTCTCGCGAAGAAGAGGACCGCAAAACCAGCGATGCCGCCAAGCACGAAGAGCAACAAACTCTCCGTCAGCAGTTGCCGGATGAGGCGCGCTCTCGTCGCTCCCATCGCCTGGCGTACCGCAATCTCACGCCCTCGCGCGCTGGCCCGGGCAAGCAACAAATTGGCGACATTGACGCAACTGATCAGCAGGACCAACCCCACCGCGCCGACCAGTAGAATGAGCGATTGTCGCACGCCGCCCACCACGCTCTCGCTCAACGGAGTCAGGCGCACAGTCCATGCGGCCTGTACGGGATACTCCGCCGGATATTGCTTCTTCAACGAGGCAACCAGCGCATCGAGCTGCCCCTGCGCCGCTGCAATCGAGAGACCGGGCTTCAAGCGCGCGACCGCTCGACCCTGCAGCCGGATATTGCGCAGCGGCGGCGGAAACGGCGGACCGGCCATACCAGCCGCCAACCATATTTCCGTATTCCGCTCCCCGCTGGTTGAGCCCAGATCGCGAAAACCATGCGGCATCACGCCCACGACGTGATATTCGTCGTTGTCGAGCCGCAGAGGTTTGCCGATGATGTGCGGGTCAGCGCCAAATTCCCTCCTCCAGAGCCCGTCGCTGATCACCGCCTCCAGGTTGAAGCCTGGAGTGGCGTCGTGCGGATCGAAGGTGCGACCTAACTGCGCGTCAACACCGAAAACCGCGAAGAAATTCGGCGTGACATGCTTGTAGCTGAGGCGCTGCGGCTGTGTACTGCCGGTAAGGTTCACGTTGGCGCCGGCGCCGGAAAATGATACTGACTGGAAGATCCCGGAGTTCTCGAGGTCTCTCCACTCCGGCACGGAGATCCCAATGTCATGCGCGCCTACGCCCGGAAGGTCATCCTCGAGATGCACCAATTCTGTCGGATTTGGATACGGCAGAGGATGCAGCAGCGTCGCGTCGATCACGCTATAGATTGCAGTCGTGGCGCCTACACCCAGCGCCATCGTGGCGATCGCAATCAAAGAGAATCCGGGAGACCTTAGAAGCATGCGCACTGCATAGCGCAGGTCGAACATCAGATTCTCGACGAAAGGCAAGCTTTGCTCGGCGTGATGGTCTTCCCGTATCGCTTCGGCCGGGCCAAACTTGATCGCGGCCTGGCGTCGCGCCTCGGCAGGGGACATCCCGGCGCGAAGGTTCTCCTCGATCTGTAGCGCGAGATGCCCGGCAATCTCTTCCCGCAAACGTTCGTCGGCACTCCGCCTTGTCGCGAAATTCGCCAGGCGTACCAAAAGGCGTCGAAGGATTTTCATGCCAGGTCCTCCGCCTTAACGCTGAAAAAGCCTGCGATGATCGCCGCGGTCTGCTCCCAATCGCGGGTCTCTGCCTGGAGTTGTTTGCGGCCGGCCGCAGTGAGCCGATAGAAGCGGGCCCGGCGGTTGTTTTCCGACGCTCCCCATTGCGAAGCCACCGAGCCCTCGTGTTCCAGCTTCAGCAGCAAGGGATAAAGTGTGCCCTGGTTCACATCCAGTAGATCTCCACTGATCTGCTCGATGCGCCGGGCGATGCCGTAGCCATGCTGCGGCCCAAGCAGGTCCAGTGTCTTGAGCACCATCAGCGCAAGCGTTCCTTGCAAGACGTCGGGTTTTTCCTTCATCGGGAAGGTTCCACCTTTAGGTTTCCTACAGGAATAATGGCACGCTTCCTCTTGGAAAGCAACAGGAAGTCGATAACGCCGGATCAGAGCCTTTCACAACAGCCTCATCAACCCTCAACAGCTGCGTTGTATCATTCGATTGACCGCGGCGGCTCCGTCTCGCCGCTGCGAGATCCGCCAAACAAATAAGGACAGGGACTCGATCTCACTCCCGGAGGAACGCTTGGCCTGGTATCAGCTCGAAACCAAAGACACCTCAGAGCTGGACAAGCTCGCCGAGCAGTACAACCTGCATTCCGTGCACATAGAGGATTGCCGCACTCATGAAGGCCGCATCAAGGCCGATCTGATGCCGGACTATCTCTTCGTCACCCTGAAACCTCTCCATATCGTCGACGACGAGATCGCCGAATCGCCAATGCACGCCTTCGTCGGGCGCGATTTCTGCATCACCATCGCCGATCTCGAGTGTCCACCGGTCCGCGAGGCGATGGAACGCGCCCTGCGAGCCGGTTCCGAGACGCCTCCCGCAAAGATTCTTTATCTAATTCTCGACACGATCGTCGACGCCTATTTCAATACGATCGATCATCTCGACGATCGCATCGACCTCATCGAAGATGATGTCCTCGATAACCCCAGTCCGGCAGTATTGCAGAAGATATTTGAATACAAACGGCAGTTGATCGACCTTCGTCGAATCATTGTCGCCACCCGCGATGTCGGCATGCACTTGCAGCGCGATTCCGGAAACCTGATCGACGCCGACCTGTATCTCTTTTATCGTGATGTCTACGATCACCTCCTGCGTCTCGCGGACACCATCGATACCATGCGCGACCTGCTCAACAATACCCTCGACGTCTATCTGTCGAGTGTCGCCAACCGCACCAACCAGGTCATGAAAGTGCTCACCATACTCAGCACGATTGCCCTGCCTGCCCTCGTGATCTCGGGGTTTTACGGAATGAACCTGAAGGGGCTTCCTCTCGAGGAAAATGCCCACGGCTCGGCCATCGCCTTCGCCGTCATGCTCCTCATTACCGGCGTCCTGCTATGGATGCTGAAGCGCTTCGACTGGCTCTAGGCGCTGCCCGGTCTGCTGATACCTGTCTGTCTCGATATACTGAAACTTGACTGGAATCTCTTCCATGCGCAACATCCGCCGCCGTCGCGCGATCGCTCTGTTCATCACGCTCGGCGTGTGCATGGTCGCCCTGGCGGTCACGCTTCAGTTTGGATGGATCATCCTTAACTGGAGGAGGCTGGTTCCGCTCGTCCTGGGCATTCCATTTTTTGCCCTGCTCATCGCCGGCGTCATTCTCAACACCATCTTTCTCGTCCGCGAGGTGCGCCGCAACGAGCATCACGACAGCTTTCTCAACGCCGTCACCCACGAGCTGAAAACCCCCGTCGCCTCGATTCGCCTCTATCTCGAGACCCTGCAACGCCGCAACCTGCCCGAAGAGCAGCGGCAAGAGTTTTATTCGATCATGCATTCGGACAGTGACCGCCTGCTCGCGACCATCGAACAAGTGCTCAAGGCCGGCGAGGTCGGTCAGCGCGCGAGAAAGAACCAGGTGCGCGAAGAGGTTGATCTTCGCGAACTGGTAGAAGAGTCGGTGCAGATCACGCGCCAACGCAAGAACCTGGCGTCAGAAACTATCACGATCGACCCAGCTGGGACCCCTGACGATGACCTGATCGTCTCCGGCAATCGCGAAGACCTGCAATCGGCGCTTCTCAACATCCTCGACAACGCCGTGAAGTACTCCCTGGACAAAGTCGATATCAAAGTGGCCCTCGCAACCGAAGGCGATGCTTGGGTCGTCCTCCGCGTCACCGACCATGGCGTTGGTATTCCCGCCGCCCACCTCAAGGGGGTCTTCCGCCGCTTCTACCGCGTACCGAACATCGCTCTGCTGCGAGTAAAGGGCACTGGCCTCGGGCTCTTCCTGGTACGTACCATCGCGCGCCAGCATGGCGGAGATGCTCGCGCCGAGAGCGCCGGCGAAGGCAAGGGATCGACCATCGTTCTCCAGTTGCCCCGGCGTTTAGCCGGCAAATCTCACGCCCAAACCGCCATGCTGCCGCGAACTGCATCCCGTGGCGAAGTCTCATGATCGGCGAGCCATGACGCAAGCGGCAAACATTCTCATCGTGGAAGATGAGGCCCATCTCGCCCAGGGACTGCTCTTCAACTTGCAGGCAGAGGGCTATCGCGCCAGCATCGCCGGCGATGGAAATGCCGCGCTGGCGTTGCTGCTCGACGGCGCCCCGGAGGGCCAGGATTTCGACGCCGTTTTGCTCGACGTGATGCTTCCCGGCAAAGACGGATTTCAAGTGCTGGCCGAGCTGCGCCAGCACGAGCGCTATGTCCCGGTCCTGATGCTCACTGCCCGCGGCCGTCCCGAAGACGTGCTGCGCGGCTTTACCGCCGGCGCTGACGATTATCTCGCCAAGCCTTTTGATCTCAATATTCTGCTCGCCAGGCTCAAGAACCTCTTGCGGCGAATGACCTGGCATAGCCGCACCGAAGACCCTAAACCCGCCGCCGGCGAAACGCTAGAAGATCTCCCCTTTCGGTTTGCCGGGCGAACGATCGATTTCTCCAAGCTGGAGCTCATCACTCCGGAGAAGACCATCCATCTCACCCTCATGGAAAGCGACCTCCTGCGCTACCTCGCGCAGAACCGCGGCCGCATCATCTCCCGTAAGGAGCTGCTCGAGCAGGTATGGCGGGTCCGCGAAGACACCGACACCCGCGCGATCGACAACTTTATCGTTCGCCTCCGCCGCTATCTTGAGGACCAACCCTCCGATCCCGTCTTTCTCCAGACAGTTCGAGGCGTCGGCTACCGCTTCCTGCCCGATGCAGCAGTGCCCTGAGCGCTGCGAGCTAAAATTCTCGAATTGGAACCCACGGGCGCCTTGATGCATCTACAATAGGGGTGGGGGGTATAGGTATGGCTGAAATAAATCTGCGCATCGACGGAATGCACTGTGGTTCCTGCATCCGCCGCGTCACTCAATCTCTGCAGACTGTCGCCGGGGCTCAGGTCGAAGAAGTCCGGCTCGGCGCGGCTCGTGTCAAACTCGACCCCGCCGCCAGCGCCCAGGCCCTCATTGCCGGTTTGAACAAGGCCGGCTTCGCCGCACAAGTAGATCAGTAATTATGAAGACCGCTGAATCGCCATCCACCAGGCCGGACATTAGATCGAACCAGCCCGAGAAGTCTGCACAGCTGAAGACGATCACGATTCCCGTGCTCGGTATGTCCTGCGCAGCCTGTCAGTCGCATGTGGAGCGGTCTCTACGCCAGACACCTGGTGTCGATGGGGCGGACGTAAATCTCATCACCCATACTGCGCGCGTGGCCTTCGATCCACAGCTTGCGACCCCTCTGAGCCTGGTTGAAGCAGTCAGAAATTCTGGATATGACTCTTCGCTACCCCCAGACGTGAATCGCATGGAAACACCTTCCGCCGACACAGGTGACGACTATGCCGGCGCACACCACCATCATCCCGACTCGGATCCAGCCCAGATTCGCACCAGTGCCTTGATCGCCTTAGCCTTGGCGCTCGCTGCGATGCTCTTGTCGATGCCCTTAATGCACAGCATGAGCGCCAACTCGGGATTTCTCTCCCGCCTGCCCATGAAGCTCGCCCCTGGCCTCTACAACCTTCCGCGTCAAACTCTTGAATTCGCGCTGCTGGCTCTGACCCTCATCGGAATGTGGATAGCCCGTGCCGAGGTCTACCGCCCCGCCTGGAGAGCCTCGCTCCATCGCACTACCAACATGAACACGCTCGTAGCCCTCGGGACGATCGCCGCACTGCTCTATTCCGCGGTCGCGACCCTGGCGCCGCAAATCTTCGTCGGCCACGGCCTGCGCCCCGAGGTTTACTACGAGTCAGTCCTCTTCATCCTCGCCTTCCTTCTGCTGGGCCGGTGGCTTGAGGCGCGTGCGAAAGCCAGCACCCAGGGCGCTCTGCAGGCATTTCTCCACCTCCAGCCGCAGACCGCGCGGGTAATCCAGCACGGGCGCGAGATCGAGGTCCCGCTCGCGGCGGTCCAGACCCAGGACACCGTAGTTCTCCGCCCCGGCGAGAGAGTACCCGTCGACGGAATCGTATTGTCGGGTACCAGCAGCGTCGATGAATCGCTGCTCACCGGCGAATCGTTGCCCGTCACCCGCAAACCCGGCGATCCACTCATCGGCGGTTCGCTCAATTACGAGGGTGCCCTGGAGTATCGCGCCACTTCAGTCGGAGCCGACAGCGTCCTCAGTCAGATGCTGCGCCTCATGCAAGAGGCGCAATCCTCGCGCGCCCCAACCCAGCAACTCGCGGACAAAGCCAGCGCAATCTTCGTCCCCATCGTTCTCGTCCTCGCGCTGGTCACCTTCCTCGCCTGGCTGGCATTCGATCACGGGAACTTCAGCTTCGCCTTTGCCGCCGCGGTGACCGTGTTGGTCATAGCCTGCCCCTGCGCCATGGGCCTCGCCGTTCCCGCCGCGCTCACCGTCGCCATCGGCCGCGGCGCGCAACTCGGCATCCTCTTCAAAAGCGGCGAAGCCCTCGAACGACTGGCCCACATCGACACCGTCGTCCTCGACAAAACCGGCACCCTCACCCAGGGCAAACCACAGATTGCCAGCGTGCATCTGGACGCCGGGAACCACCGAACCAGAGCTCTTGCTCATGGCAGCCTCCCTTGAACAGCGATCCGAACATCCGCTGGCCAAAGCCGTTCTCGAACGCGCTGCCCACTCGGAACTCACGCTCCACGAAGCCACCGATGTTCGAGCCATCCCCGGCAAAGGCGTTACCGGCACAGTCGAAGGCCATCACGTCGCCGCCGGCAATGCCGCTCTCTTCGCGGAACTCCGCATTCTCACGCCTACCGAAGCTCTTCAGCATGGCAGCGGGAGCATACTTCTCATCGCCATCGACGGCGTCTATCGCGGCCATCTCATCGCCCAGGATCAACTCCGCACCGGAGCCGCCGAAGCCATCACATCACTGAAGAAGCGCGGCTTGAAAACCATCATGCTCACCGGAGACTCGCGCTGCGGCAGCCGAAGCCATCGCGCAACAAACGGGCATCGACGAGTTCAAAGCCGGACTGCTCCCCGAAGACAAGCTCGCCAACATTCACAGTTTGCAAGCCAAAGGTCACAAAGTTCTCATGGTCGGTGACGGCATCAACGACGCGGCTGCTCTGGCACAGGCCGACGCCGGACTCGCCATCGGCACAGGCACCGATCTGGCCCGCGAAGCGGGCGACGCCGTGCTCTTGCGCGGCGAGCCGCTCGCGATCGTTGCAGCCATCGACCTGGCAAGAGCGACGCTGCGAACCATGCGCGCCAACCTCGGCTGGGCGGTCGGCTACAACATACTCGGCATTCCCATCGCTGCCGGAGTTCTTTATCCATTCTTCGGAATTCTGCTCAGCCCCGCAATTGCGAGCGCCGCCATGGCCCTGAGTTCGATCAGCGTGCTCGGAAACAGTCTTCTCCTGCGGAGGTTTCACGCCAAATGACAACCCGCAAATCGCAGTCAACACTTCCGCTCCACACCGCTTGCGCCTGCGATACCGGGCGCAAAGCATCCGGCGTCGATCCGGCAATCAAAGCCACTGTCCTCAAACGTCTCGCCCGCATCGAGGGACAGGTGCGCGGCCTCCAAAACATGGTCGAGTCGGAGCGTTACTGCGCCGACATCCTGCTCCAGATCTCCTCCGTGCAGGAGGCACTGCGCGGCGCAAGCCGTCAGCTGCTGCGAAACCACCTGCAACACTGTGCCGCCGACGCTATCCGCAAAGGCTCGCCCTCGGCGGACGCGATGTACGACGAACTCCTCGATCTCGTTTACCGCCACGCGCGCTAGAGCAGACAACGATACGCCGCGTCCTCGCAGGACTCTCCGCAAACGATGTGCCGCAGTTGTAAACTGAAAACGGTCGTCGCCCATGCGCATTCTCACTCGCTACATTCTTCGGGAGATCGTCTCCCACGCGCTGCTCGGCGGCGTGCTCTTCACCTTCATTCTGTACATGCGCGACCTCGGCCGGATCCTCGACCTCGTCGTTCGCAACAGCTCTTCGCTGGTCAGCGTGCTGAAGATCTTCCTCTTCATCCTGCCCAACACCCTCATCAGTCACCATCCCCATGTCGGTGCTGGTGGGCATCCTGCTTGGCCTGAGCCGTCTCGCCGCCGACAGCGAAATCACCGCCATGCGCGCCTCCGGCATCGGGCGTGCTGAGTTTCGTCCGCATGTCAGCCATCGTCGCCATCTCGGCTGGGGCGCCGGGCTCGTCAACTCTCTTTACTTCGCTCCGCGGGCCTCGGCGGCGCTGCTCGCATTTCGAAGATTCCCTGGAGACCCAGCAGGCCTCCTACGAGATCCAGCCCCGCGTCTTCTATGAGGACTTCAAGGACTACGTCCTTTACGTGCAGGAGGTCAAGGCCGGCACTGGCGTGGCCAATTGGCGAAATGTCTTCCTCGCGGACCTGAGCGCGCCCGCGCTCGCCGCGCATCATCAGCGCCGGCCAAGCGACCGTCGTCAATGACCAGGATTCCGTGCTTGCGTATGAGGCTGCGCGACGGCGTCGAGCACCAGACCGATGCAGGACAGACCCAACCAGTACACCATCTCGACCTTCGCTGCCACCGACTTCCCGTTGCCTCTGAACGATAGAGACGAAACCCGCCTCGGCCGCAGCGATTCCCCAATCCTGGCTGTCCCGAGCAGCGAACTCCTCGTCCGCAGTCATGGGCCGGCAGCCAAGACGCCCGACGGCAAGGCCGCGCTCATCGAGCTGAATAAAAGGCTCTCCTACCCAACTGCTTGCCTCGTCTTAATGCTGGTCGGGGTGCCGTTAGGTATGGCGACCCGGCGCGGCGGCAAGAGCGCCGGATTCGTCCTCACCATTCTGCTCGTCTTCGTCTATTATTTCCTCTCGATCATCGGCGTAGCTCTCGCCCGCCAGGGCAAGCTCCCTCCTTTCGCCGGAGTCTGGCTGGCCAATGTCGCCTTCGGAATCGGTGGCATCGTTTTATTGCGGCAGATGGTGACCGGCGGCGCGGCGCCGGCATTCCTCGGCGCGGCCGCAGGATGGGTCAAGTCCCGTTTGCCCAAGCTCGAAGCCCCGGCAAAACCAACCCGCGTCATCGAACCTGTCCGGCATCATGCGCGGGGAAGATTTCCGCTCATCCTCGACGACTACATCCTGCGCGAATTTCTCACCACGCTCGGGCTCGTGCTCGTCACCTTCGTCATGCTGTTGCTGGTCTTCACCTTCTTTGAGCTGATCGGCGACATCATCCGCAACAAAACTCCGTTCATCACCGTCGGCGATTATCTGATCAATCTCACCCCGAGCATGATCTACACCATCACTCCGTTGAGTGTCCTGCTCGCCGTGCTCGTCACCTTTGGAGCTCTGCAACGCAACAACGAGCTCACAGCGATGAAAGCGACCGGCATCAGCCTCTATCGCGTCGCGCTGCCCGTGCTCGTGATCGCATTCATCCTGGCAGCCTCACTCTTCGCCTTCGACGAGACCTACGTCCCCACCGCGAACCGCCGCCAGGAGGCCCTGCGCAGCGTCATCAAGGGCAAGCCGGCGCAGACCTTCTTTCGCCCCGATCAGAAGTGGATGTTCGGCAGCCAGCAAACCGGAAAGCCGGACCGCATCTTCTACTACCAGTTCTTCGATCCCGACCATGATCGTTTCGCCAATGTCACGATCTTTGAGATGGACCCGGCGACATTCACTCTTTCCAGGCGCATCTTCGCGACGACCGCCCGATGGGAACCCCAGGTTCAGCAATGGATCTTCGAGAACGGATGGGTGCGGTACTTTCAAGGGCGACGTGGTCGACAGCTACCAGCCCTTTGCAGTCAGTACCTTCCCGGAAATCCCCGAGCGTCCGCAATACTTCAAGAAGGAAAGCTTGCAGTCGCAGGAGATGAGCTTCACCCAGTTGAACCGTTACATTCGAGATCTCAGCCAAAGCGGCTTCGACACGATGCCATTGCGCGTGCAGCTGAACGTCAAGCTGGCATATCCGCTCATCACGCTGGTAATGGCGGTGCTGGCGATTCCCTTCGCGCTGTTAATGGGCCGGCGCGGCTCGCTCACCGGCATCGCCGCAGCGATCGGTCTCGCCGTCGCCTACTGGGTCACCGCGGCAATCTTCCAGGCTATGGGCAACGTGAATATGCTGCCCGCCATCCTCGCGGCATGGTCGCCAGATGTATTGTTTGGCCTTGTTGGAAGCTATCTATTATTGAAGACCCCCACCTGACCGGAGCCAAACTATGGGCCGAGAAGCAACAGTGCAATGTCAATGGGCGCAAGAGGCCGGTGTCTGCAAGGTGCTCCTCGAGAGCCATGAGCTGACTCTGCGCGGAGCGATTCGCCGCAACGTGCCGATCGCGAGTCTGACAGATATTTCCGTTCAGAACGAAGACCTTTGCTTCAAAGCAAATGGCGATTCGGTCTCGCTCTCTCTAGGCTCCGAGCTCGCGCAGCGCTGGGCCAAGGCTATCGCGAAACCTCCACCGACCCTCGCCAGTAAATTAGGCATCTCGTCCACTTCGCGCCTGAAACTCATCGGTGAGATCGACAGCGAAGAGCTCCAGGCCGCAATCGCCGAGGCCGCCTCATCCGACGGCAAGGCCGCCAACTTGATTCTCGCTTCAGTGCGGACTTCCATCGATCTCGCAGCACGCTCTCACCCGGCTGCCAAAACGCCCCTCCGACCTTGTTCCCTTATGGATTGTCTACCCCAAAGGAAATATCAATAGACTTCGGCGAAACGGCAGTGAGAGAAACACTTCGCCAGCGCGGATTCATCGACACCAAGGTCGCCTCCGTCTCCCCTCAACTGACGGCACTCCGTTTCATCTGGCGCGGCCAATAGAAACATAACCCTGCGTCGCGCGCACCAGCACGTCGCCTCGTTCATGTATTCTTTGGCCTCAGGAGAACCCAAATGCCCTACCGGCTGATGTGCATCACCGCGCACCCCGACGATGAGTGCGGCGCCTTCGGTGGGGCGCTTTTAATGGCCCACGCAGCCGGCGCCGAGACCACCGTCATCTGCCTGACCGAGGGGCAAGCCGCCTCCAATCGCGGAGACGCAGAAAGCGGCATCGAGCTCGCCGAGCTCCGGCGCAGCGAGTTTGCCGCTGCGGGCGAGGTCCTCGGCGTCACTCGCGGCGAAGTACTCCATTTCCCCGACGGCAAGCTCTACCGCCACGACCCCACCGAACTCATCTCCCTGCTCGTCGAGCGTATCCGCCAGTGGCGGCCGCAGGTAGTGCTTACCTTCGGTGGCGAGGGTGGCGTCAACCTCCATCGCGACCACACCGTAGTCAGCATGGCGGCCACCGTCGCCTTTCACTGGGCCGGACGCCGCTCCGCCTTTGCTGAGCAACTCGACCGCGGAATGGAACCCTACTGGCCGCAAAAGCTCTATTACGCGGCAACGCCTTTCCTGATGGTTCGCGATGAGGAAGAGGAGGCTCATACCTGCATGACTCCATATTCCCTCACACTGGAGCTAGGTGCCGAAACCGAGAAAAAGTTCGAGGCCTTTCGCAAGCACTCGACCCAGGCCGGGGTCCTCGAGAAGGCAAAAGACCTCTGGAAACCATCATGGGAGCAAGAGCGGTACTTGCTGGTCGCGGCGCGCGGGCTACAAGAGGTTGGCTCGGATCGTTCCCTCTTCCAGGGCCTCGTCGACGATTAATCCTGCGCAACTTATAGTTCGCCGCCCCGCCCTGCTGCTGCCCCCTACGTTTGCGATACACTTAAGAATCCAGTCATTTGCGGTCCCGGACTTGCCTTCCAGATGATGATCGACTTAATCCGAGACTTGATGCTAGGGATTGCCGCGATTCCTTTCATCTACTACGCCCTCGCTCTGGTCAGCTCGTTCCTTTTTTTTCTAGGCGCACGCAAGAAGTCCGGCCAGCACAGCCGCTTTGAGCCGCCGATCAGCAACTTAAAGCCGGTACGCGGCCTCGACCCCGACGCCTACGAAAATTACGCCAGCTTCTGCCGTCAGGACTATCCCAACTACGAGATCATCTTCTGCGTCGGCGACGATACCGACCCCGTGTTGCCCGTCCTGCAGCGGCTCATCCGCGACTTCCCTGACACCAATATCAGGATCGTCATTGGCTCCGGCCGCATCGCCACCAACGACAAGGTAGCCAAGCTCGCGCGGATGACCCAGGAAGCCGCCTACGAACATCTCGTCATCAGTGACAGCGACGTGCGCGTCGAACCCAACTACCTGCGCCGCCTGATCGCCCCAATGGCCGATCCCAATGTCGGCGCCGTCACCTGTTTCTACGTCCCCACCGAAGAAAATAGCTGGGTCCAGCGTCTCCAGGATGTCGGCATGTTGTCCGATTTCTACCCAGGAATCCTCGTCGCTCGCCAGCTCGACGGCGTGAAATTCGCCCTTGGACCAACCATCGTCACCACCCGCTCTCGCCTGCGCGCCTTCGGCGGTTACGAAGCCATCGAGAACCGCCCCGCGGACGATCTCCTCGTCGGCCGGCTCATCGCCGAGCAGGGCTGCGAAGTCGTGCTGCTGCCCTACGCCATCTCCACGGTTCCGGACTATCAATCGCTCAAAGAGCTCTTCTACAAACGCCTCCGCTGGATCACCGTCATGCGCCACATGCGTCCCTGGGGCCACATCGGTCTGATCTTCACCCTTGGTCTGCCTTGGGCACTACTCGCGGTTGCGCTCCTGCCGACTCGACAGATAGCCTGGGCTTTTCTGGGCGGCTATATAGTCGTCCGTTCCCTGCTCACGCTTCTCATTGGCTCCTGGGGCCTCAAGCAGCAAGGCGTTTGGAAGAAGCTGGCTCTCGTTCCCCTCTGGGACGCAATGGCCACCCTCATCTGGCTCATCAGCTTTTCACGAAAATCCATCCGCTGGCGCGGCCATGATTACGTGATCCGCAACGGCGAACTAGTCCCCACCGCGAACGAACCCATCGCCGACGCAAAAGCGCAACCTGTTCCCTAGAAATTCGCTCGCTCCGTTCGTTGACACGAATTCGTCGGGCTCTGCGGCCGCGTCAAGCGCTAAGAATCTTCGTTGCGGCTTCATTCATAGGCTGCTACTATGCCGCGTAGAAGTCGGGGGCAAGCCTTGCACGTATCGCTGTTATTGCAAGCAGGTTCCTAAAGGTATTCCCGCCTAAACTCCTGGTAAATGAGAGCCGCCATGGCACGCATTCCCCGTCCGTCGGTTTCAATAGCGATCGCCGTCGTTTTGCTTTCTCTCCCTGCACGCGCCCAACAATATAGGGCCATTTCCCAGCTAACCGCCTCCGATCGAGAAGCAGGATTCTCTCTGGGGTTAGGAGAAGTGATCGCAGCCAGCGAGGATACAGTGGTGATGGGTGCACAGTGTGATGAAGCGGGAGGCAACCCTATCTGCCCGCCGGGGACGGCCCTTGAAAACGCAGCCTATGTTTACCAGAAATCTGGACCCACATGGCAGAACATGGTCCAGGTTGCGAAACTGACTCCGTCCGATGGCTTCCCTGGCGACGAATTCGGAGCCGTATCTGTGGCAATCAGCGGCGACACCATCGTGGTGAGCGCTGCACTAGGAAAGGCGTACGTCTTCGTGAAACCGGCCTTGGGCTGGACGAACATGACGGAAAACGCACAACTCTCAGTCGGCTTCGTAGCATCTTTTTCATTTCCCTACGTGGCCATCGACGGAGAAACGATCGTTTTGAGCTCATGTTGCACCACCACTGACCAGCGAAAGGGCAATGGAGCAGCATACGTGTTCACCAAGCCCCCACAGGGCTGGGTGACGACAACCGCGTTCAGCGGGGAGTTGACCGCGTCCGAGCTGCCATTTGCCAGGCTTGGAGGGCGAACGGCAATCAGCGGCGATACAATCGCCGTCGGAGGTGCCCTGGGTATTACCGTCCATGGCGCCCTAAGTAGTAATGGGGCAGTTTACGTCTTTACGAAACCTTCTACCGGCTGGAAAAGTGAGACTCAAACCGCCATACTCACCGAGTCCCATCCGGGACCGTACGACTCTCTTGGTAGCTCGCTAGCCATTTCAGGCCAGACGATCGTGGCCGGCGACGATCAAGCCTCTCCTGCGAGCTACCCCTATGGCGCCGTATATGTCTTTGAGATGCCATCAACGGGATGGGTCAGCAGGACCGAAACTGCGGAATTAGCCGCGCCAGCCAATAGTGTCGACCAGAATGTTGGGTCGGCGGTTGCCACGGATGGCCGCCGTGTCGTGGTGGGGGGATCCAGCTTCCCCGGCGAAGTCTACGTCTATAACCGACCCGGAACGGATTCCTGGATGTCTACCTCAGCGCCCGACGCTACGCTGGTCTCGGGAGAAGTGAATTCCTTTTTTGGTCTGGGCCTCGCAATTGCCAATGATGCTATTGTGGTGGGCGCCCCCCAACAGACAGTCGGCGGCCTCCCCTATCAAGGCGCGGGGTACGTCTTCGAGCCGACATCGATGATCGACTTCAGCGCAGGTTTTGGTTCGCTGAGCGACATGGACTATGCAGGAAGCGCTTCTTTTTCCGGAGCGGCGGTCGAATTGACTGACGGAGGAGCGGGCGAAGCGGGGAGTGCTTTCTATCCCACCCGCGTGAACGTGCAGTCTTTTACTACCGATTTTAGCTTCCGGCTTACAGATGCAGCCGCCGACGGATTTACGTTTACGATCCAGAACGTTGGACCTGCCGCGCTCGGCAGTCTCGGCGGGGGCCTGGGCTACAGAGGTATTCCCCACAGCGTAGCGGTCAAGTTCGATCTCTATGATAATTTCGGTGAGGGAAACAACTCGACAGGGATCTATCTCGATGGAAAGCCGCCGTTTGCAAACTCTATCAACCTGAACGGCAGCGGCATCAACTTGCATAGTGGCGACAAAATGCTTGCTCACATCACTTATGACGGTGCCACCCTGACCCTCACGATCACTGATGCGATCACCGCAGCAACTTGGTCACACTTGTTCCCAGTCGACATTCCTACTGCTGTAGGTAGCAATACGGCCTACGTTGGCTTCACCGGAGGGTCGGGAGGCCTGGGCGCCACACAGCAAATCCTTGCCTGGAGCTATCAAGCCGGATTGCAGCTTTCATACTTCCGAGGTTTTTTGCCAGCAACTGGCTTGTCCCTGAATGGCAGTTCGACATTTGACAAATATCTAAATGGGAGCAACATCACCGCATTGGAACTGACTAACAGCGGATTGAATGAAGCCGGAAGCGCTTTCTTTTCCGCGCCGGTGAATATCCAGTCGTTCACCACCGATTTTACCTTCCTACTCACGGATGCAGTCGCGGACGGATTTACGTTTACGATCCAGAACGCTGGGCCCAGCGCGCTCGGCAGTCAGGGTGGAGGGTTGGGCTACAGAGGCATACCGCTCAGCGTGGCGATCAAATTCGATCTTTACGATAATTTTGGCGAGGGAAACAACTCGACGGGTATCTATCTCGATGGAAAGCCGCCGTTCGCAAAGTCTATCGACCTGAACGGCAGCGGCATCAACTTGCACAGCGGTGACCTCCTAGAAGCCTACATCGAGTACGATGGGGAAAGCCTCCACCTTACACTGACCGACCACTTCACCCTCACTAAGTGGTCGTATTCGTTCCCCGTTGACGTCCCTGGGACTGTCGGAGGGAACATGGCTTACGTAGGCTTCACAGGCAGCACAGGAAGTCAGGCCGCCAATCAGCAAATTTTCTCTTGGCTCTTCCAATAGCTGCTTAACTCCGAGACCTGGGCGCTACCATCCCCTAAGTAGTCCACTCCGCAAGCCGTGCCTCGGCGCGCTTCAGGGCCGAGATATCGGAGACGGTGATCGCAACGCCATCTCCCACCCGAACCACCTTCACCCTCGCCAACTCGATCTTGAGGTTTACGTCCCCTGGAAGCGGTGCTTGCATGGTCGCTCAACTCAGAGGCTTGGGCGCTACCGTTGCCAAAGTGGTCCATTGAGCAAGCCGGGCCTCGGCGCGCTTGAGCGCCGAGATGTCGGACACGGTGATCGCAATCCCGTCTTCTACCCGAAGCACTTTCACCCTTGCCCACTCGATCTTGAGGTCTGCCTCTTTGTCCGACACCACCAACACCAAAGGGGCCCCTGTGACAAGAACCTGCTTATAAGCCTCAAACAACCCCGTGTGGCGATGATCGGGGAACAATTCGCACATCTTGCTCCCCAACAAATGATCTTGCGAGAAGTTGATCATGAGTCCCACGTTTTCATTCACATAGGTGAAGACAAAATCCTCCACCTCGCCCTCGCGATCGCGGACAGCTTCGCAAATATAGATCGCGTCCATGCTGCCGTTCGTCACGGCGCTCAGCCTGTCCCGCTCTCGTCGCAGCCCTGCTTCCAATCGAAGCAGGGTGTCTTCGTGACGCTTGCGCTCGCTGACGTCGCGGACGACTTTCGCATAACCGAGCAGCTTTCCGCTCTCGCCGCGGACGGCAGTGAGTGCGAAACTCGCCCAGAACCGTTCGCCGTTCTTTCGCAACCGCCAACTTTCGCCGCAGCAGCGCCCGTTAGCGGCCGCGATGGCGAGCTCCCGGTCCGGAATCCGGGAATCAATATCTTCGGGAACAAAGAACAATGAATAGTGTTGCCCAAGCACCTCTTCGCTTTTATAGCCCTTGTTGAGCTCTGCGCCCAGGTTCCATGTGAGCACCCTACCAGTAGCGTCCAACAAGTAGATCGCATAGTCTTCGATGGAGTCGAGCAGCAGGCGAACATGCGATTCGTTGCCCAGACTGCTGATACGAAACGCTTCGGCATGTGCGGAGCTATTCGATGCCGGCCTCGCCGGTGAGCTTGCCGAAAGCGCCGCAGACGCGAGACGATACCCCTGTCCTGGGATCGTCTCGATATAGTCCGTCCCGTCCGGCAGTTTTCCTAAAGCTCTTCGAATCAGAAAGACAGTCTGGCTCAGGTTGGACTCCTCCACCACGCTGCCTCGCCAAACCCGTTTGAAGAAGGTATCTTTTTTGATCGTCTTGCCGCCCGCATTCACGAGTAATGCCAGCACGCTGAACTGCTTCGGCGAGAGCCTCACCAGTCGTCCACCCCGCCGTACCTCCGGCGGATTCGACGAAATCGCGTATTGACCGAAGAGCTGCATCGTCAACCGGAACTACCCTGGGAAGAAAGATCAGTTGTTATCAAGGGGTAATTAGTTGCGGTTATTCTAAAGAAACTTCTCAATTTCTGCTCAAGTTGAAGATTTCTGTCTCCTCAAGCCCGTAGAGTTGCCGATATTAGAGGCTTCGCAGCTTCACTCCAAAGTTAACTCCAGCAGAATTACCCTCGTAGTTACTACTGATCTTCTCCTCCTCGCCAAATCCCCTACCCTCCCCATTTTGCCTCTCAAAGGCCCGCCGGAAGGCGGGCGCACGTGTCCTCCCCAAGTCCCACCTAATCTTGCACAGATCGACTTTGCCGCCTGAGCCAGGCCGCTCCACGCTACGCAGCGGCAACGTGTGAACAGGGGAGAATAGAAAAGCGCGGCCCGAGTGATCGGGCCGCGCTTTCATTGGATCAAGCTACCTACCTACTTCGATAAGGCTGGCTCCGGCACGGATGTCGTCCGCCGTTCGCTCTTGCCCGAACGCCAATTCACCTGCGGCAGGAACAGACGACGGATCGATCCGGTCGCGATACCGCATCGCGATATTCATCAGCGAATCGAGCAGCGAATCCGAGAGCAGGTGCGGCTGCAGACCCAGATCGATCAGCTTGGAATGCTTGGCGTTGTAAGTAATGCGTCTTCGGCTTCCACGCGCGGATCGGGCAGGTGATCGATCTCAACCTTCAAGCCCAACTGCCCGGCCGCCGACTTGCACCATCTGCGCCAGCTCCAGCACCGAGAACTGCTCGGTGAACTGGTTGAACACGCGGCACTCCCCTGGCTTGGCCGGATTCAGGCAAGCCAGCTCGATGCAGCGCACCGTGTCGCGAATATCGAGGAAGCCGCGCGTCTGCCCGCCCTTGCCGTAGACCGTCAGCGGATGGCCGATCGCCGCCTGCGCGCAGAAGCGGTTCAGCACCGTGCCGAAAACTTCGTCGTAATCGAAGCGGTTGATCAGCGCCTCGTCCAAGCGCGACTTCGTCGGTCACCGTCCCGTAGACCACGCCCTGGTTCAGATCGGTCGCGCGCAGTGCCCCAGATCTTGCAGGCGAACATGATGTTGTGGCTGTCATGCACTTTCGACAGGTGATAGAACGAGCCCGGCTGCTTGGGGAACGGCAGCGTGTCCTTGCGGCCGTTGTGCTCGATCGTGATGTAGCCTTCTTCGATATCGATGTTCGGCGTGCCGTACTCGCCCATCGTGCCCAGCTTGACCATGTGGCAATCCGGCTTGCACTTCGTGCATCGCGAACAGCAGATTCAGCGTGCCGACAACGTTGTTCACCTGCGTGAAGACCGCGTGCTTGCGGTCGATCATCGAATACGGCGCGGAGCGCTGCTCGGCGAAGTGGACGACCGCCTCCGGCTCAGATCGCGTGATCAGTGGAAGCCAGAAAATCGTAGTCGCGTGACATCGCCGACACGCAGGCTCGATCGGCTGTCCGGTCAGTTGGTGCCACACCCGCAGCCGCTCGGCCAGCGGGCGAATCGGCGTCAGCGTCTGCACGCCCAGCTCATGATCCCACTGGCGGCGAACAAAATTATCGACGATGGCCACCTCGTGACCTTTTTGCGAAAGATACAAGGGCAGTCGCCCAACCGCAATAGCCGTCGCCACCAAGTACAGCAATCTTCATACTTCCTCCAAACCCTTTCATTCATTATTGTATCGACGGAATCTCTGCGCCATTGGTTGCGACTCTAAGAATAAGGACATCTCGCCACCATGCCGCCCCGTGAATCCAGCGTTTGTAACGAACACACTCGCGGCCGAAATCGGATGGTTCGTAAACAGAGTTTTCCCCGCTTACATCGACAACATTGAGCTCGCTCTTTGCCGGACCACCGAGGTCACCTGATCCATCGTTCGTCGTTCGCAAATAGATAGTAACGCTCCGGACTGTGCCAAAGACTCCAGAAACTGGCCGTCGTCCAAAAATACGTCCGCGGCTCCCGGCGCATATGAGCCATACACCATGTTAAAGAATCGTCCATTCAGCAGCAGCGCATTTCGGTTAGTGTAGAAGAAGACTGAGGAAAACCAGTAGTAGTGATGGTCGATAATCAGCTCACCCGGCGGCGATTTCTCCAGTAGCTCCGACCAGCGGCCGCGACGAGAGATAAGGATCAAAGTTAACCATCGCCAGTCGCGCCGCATGGAAAAACACCACCATCATCAGCGCAACCGTGACGTAGACGCCGTTCGCCTGCGTCCGCAGCGTGCCAATCGCTCCGATCAGAAAAGCGATCGCCGCCAACCCCAGCGGCAGTCGCAGATAGGCGAACGACTTCAGCGTCAGGTCTTCCATATGCCCGAGCGAAATTTGTAAGCCGCTCGGATGCGAACTGAGCGCCTGCGAAATATCTCCCGGAGTCGGCACATGCCGCACAGCGATCAGGATCCCAACCGCAACAAGCGCCGCAATCGCGCAGAACACCGTCAACACCCGCGTCCCCCCGCGGACCAGCGCGTCGTCCACCACCATCGCCGAGCCAATCAGCAGCGCCATCGCCGGATAGATCGGCATCGAGTAATACTCCTGCGTCGTCGAGAAGGTGAAGAACAGCATCACAAAGCCGATCCAGCAAAGCGCCAGCAGCCGCGTCTTGCCCGCGCGGTCGATCGGCCTGTAAGACAGCCGCAGGGCCGCCCGGAAAATAGACGCTCCACGGAAACAGCCACACCAAATTGAACAGCCAGAAAAGAACCGGCGGCACGGTATCGTAATCGCGCGGATAGCGCAGGTTCAGAAACCGCAGCAACTGCTCGTTAATGAAGAAGAACCAGAGGAACCCGTGATATTCCCCGGGAACGCTCTTCATCGTGAACTCCCAGATCGGCGGATTCCGGATCGTCGCCAGGATGTGCCAAGGCGCGGCAATCAGCAGAATGATCGCGTCCGCTGAACGGCCGAAGCCGCTTCCACAGCCGCCACGAAAAGAGCTGCCGCGTCAGGAGCGAGATAGACAAGAATCGCCCCAATCGGAAACACCACCCCGATCAGGCTCTTCAGCAGCAGTCCGCCGCCCAGGCTCGCTGCAAGCACCGCAGCCCAAAGCCTCGGATGCGTCTCTTCATCATCAATGGCTCGGAGAAAGGCCCACAACGCCAGTGCGATGAAGAGCGTCAGCATCGCGTCCGGCAGCAAAATGCGCGTAAAGAGCCACAGCCCAATGCAGGTCGACATGCAGAGGCCGGCAAAAAATCCCGCCCGCCGCCCAAACGCCCAGGCGCCAAAGCCGAAGTCACCCAGCAAAGCCCAATCGCGGACAGCGCGACCGGGATGCGCGCAGGCCCAATCATGCACCCCAAAAATCTCGAAGGAAATCGCCATCATCCAGTAGAGCAGCGGAGGCTTTTCGAGGTACGGCACCCCGTCCAGCCGCGCCGTCACCCAATCGCCGGAGGTCAACATGTTGCGAGCGATCTGCGCCTGCACCGCATCCACATCGTCCATCAGCGACGGCGGAGAGAAAATGCAGCCGAGATAGACTGCGGCAGCAAACAGCACAACAATCAGGCAACGAACGGCGGCTGGTCATAGTTCGACCGCGAGCACTTGACTCCCCGGCTTTTCGTAGCTCGACATCGTCGCGCCGATCGAGGAGGGTGACGACTGAATCTTCCATCGTTTCATCCATAAAAACAGCATCAGCAGCCCCCACAAGTGGTAGCCCACGTTGATCTTTCGATCGAGATGAAGCTGGGTGTACTGGCGGATCACCGCAAAATCAAACACATCGGAGTGTTCCGCCTCGGCCGCCTCCAATGTCTCAAGCAGCATCGCCTGAGCGGTCCGCGAAACCACTCATGCGCGGGAATATCAAAGCCCGTCTTCTTCCGCTGAACAACCGAAGGCGGCAGCTTCGGCGCATCAGATCTTTCAGCACAACCTTCTGCCGGCTGCCATCGATCTTGAACTCCGCCGGAAGCGTCGCCGCAAACTCAATGATCCGATGATCGAGAAACGGCGGCCGCACCTCAACCGCATGGGCCATGCTCATCCGGTCCGACTTCACCAGGATGTCATCGGCCAGGTAATATTCCTGATCGAACTCGATAAACGGCGCAATCCCATCACCCGGCAAGCTCGCCCCAAGCCGCGCCAGAATGCCGCGAGTCAGCGTCTGCGGCAGCGGCACGCGCATCAACGCGGCCTTCTCTTTGTCAGAAAACGTGCCGTTCCAATAAACATGCGCGCGTTGCGGAGTCATCAGGCTGCCCTGCAGCAGCCGCTTCACCTTGTACTCGAAGCTGATCTTTTCGTTCGACGCCGGCCACAGCCGCATCCTTCAAGCGCCAGCCGGATCGCTCCGCTCGGCAGATGCTGCACCTTCGCCGCGATCCTGTTCGCGCGATACGTCAGATAGCCGCCAAACAATTCATCCGCGCCCTCGCCGCTGAACGCGACCGTGCATCGCTTCTTGCACAGCTTCGACAGAAACCACACCGGCAGCGCACCGGAGTCCGCGCTCGGCTCATCGGAGTAATACGGAAGCTCATCAATCGCTCCGGCCAGGTCCTGCTCCGGATTCAGGTCCAACTCGTGATGGTCGGTCCCATAATGCTTCACGACTTCCCGGATGTAAGACGACTCATCGAAGCTGTGCCCGTTAAAGCAGATCGAAAAAGTCTGCAGTCGCGAACTCGTCGCCTGTGCCGCATAATGCAGAATCGTCGACGAATCGACGCCGCCGCTCAGCCAGACTCCCAGCGGCACGTCCGACATCATGTGCTCGCGAACCGACTGTCGAGCAGCCAATCCAGCTCCGCCTTCGCGTCTTCCAGCGACATCTCCGCCGGCTTAATCTCCGGAATCTTCCAGTAAGCCTCTCTGCGCGTCTGCGCCGTCCTGCCACTCCAGCCAATGCCCCGGCGGCAGCTTCTCGATGCCGTCGATCAGCGTCCACGGCGTCGGCACATAATTCATCGAGAGATAGCAGTCCAGCCCCTTCAGGCTGAGGCGCCGCTCGACCTCCGGATGAACCAGAATGCCCTTAAGCTCCGAGGCGAAAAATAGATCATCACCGCGCTCGCAGATATACAGCGGCTTGATGCCGACACGGTCGCGCGCAATCACCAGCCGCTGCCGGCTGTTGCTCCAGATCGCGGCCGCAAACATGCCGCGCAGCCGCGCAAAGCAATCCGTGTCCCACTCCAGAAAAGCCTGCAGACAGTCTCCGTATCGCAGTGCGTCTGAAAGCGGTGGCCCAGCGACTCGAGCTCGCGCCGCACTTCGAGATGGTTATAGATTTCGCCATTGAAGACGATGACCGAGTCGCCGTCTTCGGAATAGATCGGTTGATCGCCGTGGGCAAGATCGACGATCTTCAGCCGCGTCGCGCCAAGCGAACAAACGCGCGAGCGAAAGACTCCCTGCTGGTCCGGACCGCGATGAAGTCAGCGTGTCGGTCGCCGACTGAATTCGCTCCCGCCCGGGAGACCAGTTTTTTGTCGTGAATCCTGCTATGCCACACAAAGTGGGGGAAGGCCTCGTTCAGGGAGTTTCATCCTTCAGACTAGCAAAGATGCCCGCAATCCGCTCCATCTTGACGCAGTGATGACGCGCTCGCCCATATAGAATGAAGAGATGTTGTGCGATTCAATCTCTGCTGGCCCGATCCAATGACCCAGCAGGCCTCCCATTTCAAGACCTATCTGCTGATCGGCATCATGATCATCGCCGGCCCTCTCGGCAACGTCCTGCTCGGCAAAGGAATGAAAGGCATCGGCACACTCGCCATCTGGCCGCCGATGGAGCTGCTCCACACCGGAGAAAAGATCCTCGCGTCGCCGTTTATCTGGCTCGGCATTGCCTCGCTGATCACCTTTTTCGTTGCATACATGCTCGTGCTCTCCTGGGCCGATTACAGCTTCGTCCAGCCCGCCTCTTCACTCGCCTACGGAGTCGTCGCGCTGCTCGGCTACCTCATGCTCGGCGAGCATGTCTCGCTCATGCGCTGGGCCGGCATCGCGCGTCATCTGCCTCGGAGTCTTCGTCGTCGGCCGCACCGATCCCAAAACGACCAGCCATGCAGCCAAGAACCCCGCGATGGAGACAGCTTAAGGTGCGCGACTTCATCCTCTTCTTCCTGATCGTCGTCGCCGGAACCGGCGGCGAGCTCTTCGTCTCCCGCGCCATGAAAGTCGTCGGCGAGGCCCCCAGCCTCCATCCCGGCAAGATGCTCCGCGTCATCCTCCGCGCCCTCACCGTTCCCTGGATGTGGCTCGGCGTCGCCATGATGGCCATCGCCTTCTTCGCCCTGCTCGGCGCGCTCTCGCTCTACAACGTTAGCTTCGTCGTCCCCGTCACCGCGCTCAGCTACGTCGCCGGGGCATTCGGCGGCGTCACCTTCCTCCGCGAACGCGTAAGCCCGCAGCGCTGGCTCGGCGTCTTTCTAGTCGCAGTCGGAGTAACGCTGGTCTTCTTCGGCAACAAATAGCAGCGCTACTCCGCCACCAAACGAACCGCTCCCAGCAGTCCCGAAGATACCGGCTGCACCTTATCCAGATCCTGCATCTGGAAGCGGTCTCCATACTTCGCAATCAGCGGCTTGTAATCATGCGGAGGCAGCGCCGCCCACGCATTGATCGCCGTGTTGTAAACCCGAATCTCGATATGGTTCTCGCCAGCTTTGAGATAGGGCCCAACCGCCACCCGGTACGGCGGATGCCACAAAGCTCCAGCGCGATGGCCATTCACAAAGACCAATGCCGCCTCACGAATTGGCGGGTTATACCAGGCCTGCATCCCCGGCCCCGGCTGCGTGATCAGCGGATTCGGCAACGCAGCTCCCGCCGCACGAGCGGTTTCATCGGCGACGAGTCTGTGCAGGCTCAGCCGAGCGGCGATCCACCCGCAACCTCCAGAATAAACCTGACCCAGCCGGCAAGCTCTTCAGCACGAAATCGCGCTGATACACCGCGACGCCCGAATAGAACTTCGTCGCCGGATCGGCAATCCAATCCGTCGGCACGCGCTCGGTAACAAACCGCCGCAGCGACGGAAAAGTCACCTGCCAATCCGCGCTGAAATCCGCCACTTGAATAGCGAGTCCTACGCGGCGCCGGCGCAGCAACCGGAGCATCGCTGAACACAAACACCGCCGACTCATACGGAGCCAGCTCAATAGCAGCATCGCTCGGCGTCACCGCACCCGGCAAGGCAATGCCGGTATCAGGATTCCACCGCTCCCCAGACCTATGCGCCGTCGCAAAGACAGCATGAGCGCTCACCGCACGATTCGACGTATTCGCCACAAAGTAAATGTCAGCGCTCGAAAGCTTGCGCCGAATAAAACCAATCTCTTCCTCTATTCGCCGAAAGCTGAAAGTCAGGAGTTCCAGCCTTACGCAAGGCATCTCCCAGCGCAGCCTCCGCCGAGACGAAACTCCCCTTCGCCGCCGAGAAAAGCTGCCCCGACAACGCCGCGATCTCCGCCGAAGTCTGCCCCTCGTCATCCACCGAAGGCGCACGCCCCACCGCGATCACCTTGCCTCCTCCCGCAATCATATTGCTGAATCTTCCTCAGCGTCGTCAGCGGGATTCGGTCCGTCGGCGGAATCACCAAAATCGGATGACGCCACTCCCAGCCGATCAATCGTCTCCGCATCGATGAAGTCGACGTTGTATCCTGCAGACAGAATCGCCGACATCAGCTCCGGCGAAATCAGCTGCGCCATCTCGCCGCGTCACCGTCACCTTGCCCGGCGAAAAGCGCAGCCCACGCATCATCGGTCGGCAGCAGCACCGCAACCTGATTGGCCGGCTCGCCCTGCCGCAGCAGCGAACTCACCCGCTGCAATGTACTTCGTCACAGCCGGCATCACCGGATGCCACGGATTGTGATCGTTGAACACCGCCGCCGCATACAAGCGACCATCCCGGCTCCGGCCACGCCTGTCGGCGGCGAATAAGGCCAGCCATGGAAGATCAACTGGTTCACGCCCATCGAGGAAATCGACAGTCCGCCTCCGCCTTCATATCCAGCGGAGTCGCCCGAAACACCGGCGAATGCAGCCACGTAAACGTCTCGCGCCGACGTCACGTCGTTCCCGAAGACATGGTTCGCCGAGCGTCGCCCAGCGCAGCGTGGAGAATGCCCGCCACTGCGGCCCTTCGCCCTCGGGCAGACGCAACCAGACGCTGCGCTGAGAACGATCACCGCCGGCTCGCCATAAGTCTGCGAGCGAAACTTCGTGCCATGCGCCTTCGCCCAGTCGTTGATCTGCGTCAGGTAGTTCTCGTTGACCAGTTCGGTCAGCGTCGCGCCCATAGTCATGCCGAACCTTCTCGGCCGCCGGCGTGCCACCCGCCACCAGCTCCGGCAGATGCGGCAGCAGGTCATAGCCGCGCCGCTTCTGGAACTCCTCCGGCAGCTCGCGGCGTCCAGTCCGCGCCATAAGCCTCCAGCGAATCGGAGAAGATCGCGTACGGCGGCGTCGCCCCGAACGCCCTCACCAGCGGCTCGCCCACTGCCTTCAGATGATCGCGCAACGGCCTCGTGCGAGAACGGATCAAGCACCCAGCCCTCTCGCCCCCACCGCCGCCCGCTTCACCTGCTGCCCCGTGTGGCTCGGCACAGAAGAACAACGCCATCGCGTGGAGTCGCCGACGAAGCCTCAACTGGCTCAGTCTGCGATTGCCCGCCAGCCAGCGGAAGCGCTCGTCGCCTGCCTGGAGACTCCACTGATTCGGCTGCGCCGTTCACCAGCGAGATCGAGACGAGCGGACTCGCCCTCCGCCAGCGCGAGCGGGCCGGCGACAGCCGTCGCTCCGCAGGCGACGGGCAACCTCCACGTCGCGCAGCTGCCCGGCCGCAGCGGCCAGCGTATGTGCGGCCCACCATAAGGCCAGCCACTGCACAGCGTCACATCCATGCGCAGACCCAGCCTGCGCGCCTCGGCTTGCGCATAGCGTCACCGTCGTCCAGCATCGCCGGCGACAGAAATCGCAGGTTCACCAGTCCCTTCGCGGGTTATCCAACACCTGCGGATACACAAACGCCAGCTCCACGCCGCCAATGCCATCGGCCTTCATCTGCTCCAGTTCGCGCAAGATCTCCGGCTTCTCGACCGCGGCGCCAAACCACCACCAGCGCACCATCGGCTCGCCGCATCGGGCGGATGAGCGAAGCTCTGCCTCAGCTCCGGAAGAGTTTGCGACTGCAAGCGCAGACCCGCAAGAGCGCCCAACAACGCAACCAGCCCAAGACAGCGCGATATGAAGTGCCGTTTTCGATGCATCGTTAAACGTCTCGAACAACAAGCGAAATTCTATTCCATCGATTCATCACGACCGCCTGCAGGCCTTCTCACTAGCAAGACCCGACTTTAACTTCTCTCGCGAAGCACTCCCTGCTAGCATGACCTCCTATGAACAACTTCAACCCGCTTCGCCGTGACTTCCTCCGTATGACCGGTCCCGGATTAGCCGCTGCCGCAATCCCTGCCTTCGCAATCGGCGCCTCCGCACAAGACTCCGCTCCTCTCTCCGGCGCAGCCGGATATTTCGACGTCCGCACCTTCGGCGCCACCGGCGACGGCAAGACCCTCGACACCCCCGCCATCAACCACGCCATCGAAGCCGCCGCCGCAGCCGGCGGAGGCACCGTCGTCTTCCCCGCCGGCACCTACCTCTGCTTCTCCATCCGCCTCAAGAGCCACGTCGCACCTCTACCTCGTCCAAGGCTGCACCATCCTCGCCGCCGACTCCCCGCTGCCCGGCGAGACCACCGGCTACAACGGCGGCACCTACGACGCCGCCGAGCCCAACGACCGCCTGGGACGCCTACCAGGACTACGGCCACAACCACTGGCACAACTCGCTCTTCTGGGGCGAAGACCTCCACGACTTCTCCATCATCGGCCCCGGCCTGATCTACGGCAAAGGCCTCAGCTTCGGCGCGAGGCGCACAGCTCGCGGCGACTACCCGACTTACGTCGCCGAGCAGGCCGGCGTCGGCAACAAGGCCATCGCCCTCAAGAACTGCCGCAACGTCATGCTGCCGCGACTTCTCCATCCTCAAAGGCGGCCACTTCGCCCTGCTCGCCACCGGCGTCGACAACCTCACCATCGACAACCTCAAGATCGACACCGACCGCGACGGCATCGACATCGACTGCTGCCAGCAACGTCCGCGTCTCCAACTGCACCGTCAACTCGCCCTGGGACGACGGCATCTGCCCCAAGTCCAGCTACGCGCTCGGCTACGCGCGCTCCACCGACAACGTCACCATCACCAACTGCTACGTCACCGGCACCTACCAGCTCGGCACCGTGCTCGACGGCACCTGGAAGAAGTTCGCCCCCGACGAGCAAGTCCGCGCGCACCGGCCGCATCAAGTGCGGCACCGAATCCAACGGCGGCTTCCGCAACATCACCATCTCCAACTGCGTCTTCGAAGGCTGCAAGGGCATCGCGCTCGAAACCGTCGACGGCGCCCTCCTCGAAGACATCGCCATCACCAACATCACCATGCGCGACATCGTCGCCGGCCCGCTCTTCTTGCGCCTCGGCTCGCGCCTGCGCGGCCCCAAAGACAAGCACCAAGGTCGGCACCCTGCGCCGCATCCTCATCTCCAACATCGTCAGCTACAACGCCACCGCTGAAGCATCAGCTCCATCCTCAGCGGCATCCCCGGCTACCCCATCGAAGACGTCAAGCTCTCCAACATCTATGTCCAGCACCGTCGGCGGCGGCACAGCCGGAGACGCTGCCATCCGTCCGCCCGAGAACGAGAACAAGTATCCCGACCCCCACATGTTCGGCCCCATGCCCGCCTCACGGCTTCTTCCTCCGCCACATCCGCAACCTCGAGATGAGCCACGTCGAGATCGCCCGCGCCACGCCCGACGCCCGCCCCGCCTTCTATCTCGACGACGTCGACCGCGCCGACTTCTTCGCCATCACCGCACCGCGCGGCGCGCAAGGCTCATTCGCATTGCACGGAGTCAAAGACCTCCGCATTGGATGGAGCCGTGCTGCAGGCGACAAAACCCTCGCCACCGCCGACGGCTTGATCTTGTAAGAGGGCTTAGGGTCGTCGAAAGATCTTAGTCGAGCCCAGTACCAGGCGCGGCGCCCTTCTCAAATGGCGTCGCGCGCGCTCGCAGACCGATAGTGAGCGCATAGATGACCGGCCCCGCAAGCGCAATGATTGCGCCCAGCAGAATCGCCGGCAGCCCCGGCGTCAGATGGTCGCTACGCGCACCCCAGATCGCAAAGAGGATCAGCGCCGTCGGCCCCACTCCCGCGCCAATCACAACCGGCAGGCCGCCGGGAACCGAGAACGGACGCGGCAAATTAGGCTCGCGAATCCGCAACGCAATCAGCGCCGCAAATTCAAGGATCAGCGAAAACCCATACAGCATCAGGTCAAGCTCAAGCAGCCGGGTAAGATTCAGCCCCAGCGCCATCGCCCAACCCAGCCCGCAGACGATCACCGCGACCCACGGCACGCCGTTGTCCATATGCTTCGCAAAAGGCTTCGGCAGCATCCCATCTTTCGCCATCGCCGCAGGCACGCGCGCGTAAGACAGCGTGAGCGCATTAAACATTGCCACGCCCGTGATGGCTCCCCCAGCCACAACGCCCAAGCGCCAGCACCGGCCCGACGACCGGCCCCGCAAGCGTGCGCGCCGCATCGACCCACGCCCCGGTCGCAAACGAAGTCGCCGGAATCCCCGTCATCGCCACGATCCCAATCGGCAGAATGTAACTGATCGTGACCACCGCGACTGCGCCCACCATGGCGCGAATGTAGTTCCGCTGCGGGTCTTTCACCTCGCGCGCAATCGTCGAGGCGTTGTCCCAACCCATGAAATTCCACAGCACGAAAAGCAGCGCCGTCGTCATATTGCCTTCACCGATTGCGGCGAAGTTGCGCGGCCCAAACGGCGCGGAAGCGGCATGGTAGCTGCCATAGAGAACAATTCCCAGAAACGGCGTCAGCAATAACGCGAACATCCCAATCGATCCCTGGCCAACCGAGTGGGCGCCACGCAAATTCCAGCCAACGCAAATGAGCACAATCGCCAGCGACCAGAAAAGCCCGCGATGCCCCGCCGTCAGGCTCGCCGAGAGTTGCCCCAGATAGGCAACCGCCAGCGCCGGATAGATCGCCATATCGAAGACCGAAGCAGATAAAGAAAGCCACGCCTCCTGAAACCCCCAGAAAGGGCCAAAGGCGCGGCTCACCCAGCGATAGAAGCCGCCCTCTTCAGGAATCGCCGAGGCAAGCTCGCCAATCATCAACGCTGTCGGCAGACTCCAAATCAATGGAACAACCGCCAGCAGCAGCAAAGCACGAAGATATCCGGCTTGGCCGACGATATCTTCCAATCCATACGGGCCGCCCGAGACCATGAAATAAGTGGCCGCAACTAAAGGAAGCAGTGTGAGCTTGCGAAGCCGCGGGGGGGCTACGAGTTGAACTGTCGTTGAGACCTTGTGGCCTCCAGCGGCAACGAAGATCGCCACTCAAATTCGGAGTGACCGAACAAGAGTATACCGCGTGACCTCCATCCGTTCCTATGAATCCCTGTTTCATTTGTAGCGCCGCGAAACGGAAGCCAACTCCGCCTGTCCCAGGGTTGGGCCTCCGACGCTTGGCACAGAAAGTTCTCTTATATACCTCGATCTTTGCCCTCGCGTATATTGGCTCTTATCCGCAACCTGGCATTCAGAACGGAGACACGAGGAAGGCATGTCGCTGGTCTTAAGTTCGCGCCATCTGGGCAACGTTTACATCATCCACTGCAAGGGCCGCATCGCCATGGGCGACGAGGTCAAAGCACTTGAGGCTGAACTTCGCTTCGCGACCCGCGAGTTTTCCCGCATCGTGCTCAACGTTGCCGAAGTCGATCGCCTCGACAGTATGGGCATCGGCCTCCTCGTGCGCAACGCGACCAACATGCATAAAGCCGGCGGAGACATCCGGCTCGCCGCGCCGCCCGAGTTTATCGTCAAGCTCTTGACCCTCGCCAACCTCTCCAAATTCCTCCGGGTCTATGACACCGAAGAGGCGGCGATTCTCTCGTTTCTCGAGCGCCAGCCCACACAACACATCGAGAAACACGGCAAGCGTGTGCTCTTCTTCGATCAGTCTCCCGACCTGTGCGCCTTTGTCCGCGCCGTCCTAACCCAACACGGCTTCGATGTGAAATGGACCTGCAATTACGGCGACGCCAAGATTTTGCTCCGCGTCGAAGACGTCGAGTACATCCTCGTCGGCCCCGGCACCCCGCAACTCCCATCGGAGACTGCCCTGCGCGGCCTGCGCGCGATCGCGCCGAGAACACCCGGTTTGCATCTGCCTGAGGACTTCAAGGTCCAGGACGCGCACCTCGCCACCGAGGCACTGCTCGGGCTCTTCAAATCCGAAGCGAAGCAATAACCGAACACTTACCAATCGGTCAGCGTCCCATCCAGCTTCCGGTTCACCGGTAGATATGCCCGTTGGTAGGGATACCGCTTCGCCAGTTCTTCGTTGTACTCCACACCCAACCCCGGCGCATCGCCCGGCGTCATGGAACCAGCCTCAAAGCGATAGGCATGCGGAAACACTTCATCCGTCTCCGCCGAGTGATGCATGTGCTCCTGAATGCCGAAGTTATGCACCGAGATTCCAAAGTGCAAAGCCGCCCCCATGGTGATCGGCGATAGGTCCGTTGCCCCGTGGCAGCCCGTGCGCACATGATAGACATCCGCATAATCCGCGGCCTTCTTCAGGTGCGTCAATCCGCCGCCATGCACCACCGACATCCGCAGATAATCGATCCACTGGTTCTGAATCAGCTCCTGCGCGTCCCACAGCGAGTTGAAGACCTCCCCAACCGCAAGGGGCGTCGTCGTATGTTGCCGAATGATCTTGAACCCACTCTGCAACTCCGCCGGAACCGGATCTTCCAGCCAGAAAAGATGATACGGCTCCAGCGACTTCCCCAGTCGCGCGGCCTCTATTGGAGTCAGCCGGTGATGAACATCATGCAGCAGGTGAACGTCCTCGCCAAACCGCATTCGCGCTCCCTCAAACAACCTCGGCGCATGAACCAGATATTTTTCGCTCGACCATACATTCTCGCTCGGCAGCCCGCGCTCCGCCGGCTCGTAAGGCTGGTTCCCTTTCGGCACGCCATAAGTCGATGCAAGCCCTGGAACCCCGCACTGCAGCCGTACCGCAAGATAGCCTTCATCGATATACCTCGCCGCCTGGTCCAGCGCCTGCGCGATCTCCTTGCCATTCGCGTGGGTATAAACGAGAACGCCCTCCCGGCTCTTCCCTCCCAGAAGGTTATAAACCGGCGTACCCAGCGCCTTGCCCTTGATGTCCCAAAGCGCCACATCGATCGCCGCAATTGCCGCCATCGTCACCGGGCCGCGCCGCCAATACGCACCCCGGTAGAGATACTGCCAGATGTCCTCCGTCTGAAAAGGATCCCGTCCAATGATGCAAGGCAAGATATGGTCGGTCAGATAGCTCGCCACCGCCAGCTCGCGGCCATTCAGCGTCGCATCGCCAAGTCCGACAATGCCCTCGTCCGTCTCCACCAGCAATGTAACGAAGTTCCGCCCTGGGGAACAGATGCTGACGCGCGCATTCGTAATCTTCACTGTTACAAACTCCTTATCGCTCTTTGACTATTGCTTAGGTGCGCCAGTCGCAGCCATAGCCTGGTCTGTCGGCACAATCGAAATGTAGTCCAAGGGCGCAGGCTCTGTCCCACCGGGACGCCCAACGATCTCGATCGTGTCCCCCGCCTTCAACGTCACAGGCTCAGCCACAAGATATCGCGTCGAAGTGCTGCCGTTCATTTGATTCGTCGGAAGCGTGTTGTTCGCCGTCCACGTCCCAATCGGCTCTTCCATTCACCTTCAGCGAATAGGCAGACGCGCCATCATGAAAATCAAAATACTCGACAGAAATCCGATAAGCGCCTGCGGCTCCACGGAAAGAAGTCGCAGCGCTGCATTCCGCCTCCTTACAGATCACGGCCTTCCCACCCGACGCCGTCTCCCACGGCGTCACATCGGCCGGAACATACCCGCGCAGCTGCATCGATTCCGCCTCCACGCGATCCGGATAGTTCCCCACCCGCCCCTTGGCATCGGGAACCCCCGAAATCCGCAGAAACCAATTCGACACCGCATCGCGCCACACAATCGCATGACCGGCCTGATATTGCAGCAACCCTTGCACCTGTTCGAAGCGCTCTTCGTCCACACGGCCCTTCAGCGTCGACCAATCTACATAAAGCTGCGCAGCACCGGCTGCGCCTTCATAATGCGAATCGTAAACATGCTGGATCACCGTCTTCCCCGAGTGCAGCACATGCGTGTATGGCACGTGATGCATGAAGAGCAGCAGCTCATCCGGACAAGTCGCCAGCGACTCATACTTCGCTGCCAGCTCCGGCGGATACTGCCCGATATACCCCGTGCCCGTCGCGACAGTGCGGTCCATGCCAATGCCGTCGTGGTCCGCGCGAAGCCATTGCCCCCAGCCATTTCTCTCGGACGATTCAACACCCGGCCCGTAATGAGCGCCAACGATATCGGTCAAAGTCCCCAAACCGAGCGGCCCAGAATAATCCTCATACAAATGCCACGACCGCAGAAGCATGTCATCGATCGTCCGATCCACCACCGCCTCATTGCCAAACGTCAGCCGCGTCCACTCGTCGGCAATCTCTTCCGAAGACAAATCAGGGTTCCAAGCCAACCGCCCATACCCATACAAGTTCGCCATCGCCAGCGGATGCTTCACCCAGTTCGCATCCAGTCCAACATTCGCAACCCCTACAAACCCACCCAGCGGACGATGAAAGCTCTTCCCCGCAACGATCTCCTTCACCGGAGTCGAGCGGTTCTCCGCGCGCATATCGGTGTCGAGCGTCGTCTTCCACATCGGCACCAGATAGACGAGGTGCCGTTGCTGCCCCAGATATTCCTGCGTGACTTGAAGTTCTATCGCCTGATTGGTCTTCCGCAGCGCTGCGAACAGCGGCGAAGCCGGCTCGCGCACCTGAAAGTCAATCGGCCCATTCTTGATTTGAATGACGACGTTGTCGTCAAACGTGCCATCCAGCTTGCTGAAATTGTCATATCCCGCCTTGGCACGATCCGCCTTCATGTCCGTCCAGTCGAGATGATGGTTGTAGACGAATCCGCGATAGAGCACCAGCCCGCCATGCGGCTTCAGCGCGCGAGCAAGCACGTTCGCCGCCTGCGCTGGAGAGCGCCCATACTGCGATGGCCCCGGCTTGCCTTCCGAGTCAGCCTTGACCACAAACCCGGCGAAGTCGGGGATCTTTTCATAGATCGCATCGACCGTCTTCGCCCACCAGGCAGCCACCGCCGGGTCGAGAGGATCGAAGGTTGCCAGTCCCCCAACCGCCTGCGGGCTGCTGAAGTCGATCGACATCGACATCCGCACCCCCCACGGTCGAAAGGCCTCAGCGATCCGCGCTACGTCGGCGATCATCTCCGGCGTCAGCATCTGCGGAGATGCATTCACATTATTGATCGTGCAGCCGTTGATCCCCACCGAAGAAAGCAGCCGTCCGTACTCCCCGACGCGGCTAAGGTCCGCGCGCACATGTCCGCCATCAAAGAAGATCGACCGCCCCGCATAGCCGCGCTCGATCGATCCATCCAGGTTGTTCCACTCGTTGACCCAGCGAATCGCATCCACCGGCGACTGCGTTTGCTTCAGCGAAAGAGTGCGCGCCTCGCCTACCTGCGCCAGCAAGGCAAAAGCCCCGTAGAGCGATCCTCGCGCATCCGCACCCGCGACAATCACATAGCGATGCCCCTGCGAAGTCGCTTCCGCAATCACATAGCCTTCGCGTCCCGGCAATTGCACCGGACGCCATACCGGCAGCGTCGCCTGAATTCCGCCTGATCGTCCCAACCAGCAGAGCGTCACCGGCTGGGAGTGAATCGCGCAAGCCAACCCCACGGCCACACATCGACGTCAGCCCACGACTCAGTTCACGACCGGCGCTTCGCAAAATCGCGATATCACCGGATTCTGCCCCACCGGTCGCGACAACGACCTCCGCGGGAATCTGCAAACATGCCGCATCGTCGCTTACCCGCGCATATCGCAGCCAACCCGCCGCGCCGTCTTCGCCGCGCGCGTGGATCGCAACGCCGCTAATTGCAAGTGCAAACAAAAGCGATCTGCAACGCGCCAAAGACCGATAAGCTCTCAACAAGACATCTCCCCGGAAATAAGCTCTCCCGCGCTAAGGATTCGCAGTCAAATCCACAAGCTCGACATCATCGAGAAACACCGTCGGCAGACGATCGGCGGCGTTAGTGCTCAGCCGAATCGTGAGAATCGCCCCTGTTGCTCCAGCGGGCGCAAGATAAGGCTGGGGAAGACTCTGATAGCGCGCTGAAGTATTCGTAGCCTGCGTCCAATCCGCCGAGTCGGTCTTGTCGCCGAGAGCGCCAATGAACTTCTGCGCGTTGGCGACTCCCGGGCCCGTCCATTCAATCCCGATCCCAAGATTGACATAGCCTCTGCCTGGCCCCGGCGCTGGCTTCTCTTGCTGCATCTGGTCAGCGCGGTAATAAAAGCGGAAGTTGTAGACGTGTCCCGCTGTGATCGGAACACGCTGTTGCACAACCGTCTGCCCGCCTCCGGCGCCACTGTTGGCTGACGCCTGAAACGCCTGATAATTGAGATTGGCAAGCGCCTCGTTGGTAAACACCACCGGCTTCACTTGCTGCATCATCAGCGATTGCTGGCCGCTGTGCGGCGATGCTGCGTCATATTCGACGACCGCCCCGTTTGCTTCTATCACCTTGACCCAGCCCTGGTCCGGGGTCGCCACAAAGCCGTTTTCAAAGCTGCCGTCTTTCAGCACATTCGGTCCGAAGGGCAATTGAACCGTCCCCCACTGCGCGGGTTGCAGCGTTGCCTCGGTCGTCAGATCGGCAGTAACGCTGGTCTGTTTGTTGTAGTAGTAGAGGCGCAGAGCGCGGCTCGTCCCCGACGCATCGGCGTAAATCACGCCAACATCGCCCAGCAACGCAACACCCTTGGCCTTCGGATCGACGCCGATATCCGCCAGCGGAACCGAGGCCTCAACGACATATGAATTGCCGCTCGGCACGATCGACACTTTCGCCGAGGCAAGCTGCTGGATGCTGTCGATCCGCGCAGCCATCAACTGCACACCTTGCGAGGTCCCCGGCACTGACGGCCGGTAGAGCACCGCAACAGGCTTGCCCTGGTACATGCTGAACAGCAATCGAATGTCCCCAGGAGCCGGGTCAGAATGCACGCCGCTCGCAGCGTTGCTCGACAGCATCAGGTCGACACAGTCGCCCGAGAGGAACAGCGTCTGCCAGTTGTCGCCCTTATTCGAGAAAGGACGGTCCTTCGTGACCTGATACGCCAGATAAAGGTTCGTCGCATCGCGAGCGATCGCGATCTGAGCACCTCGGCCTTTGGCTCCTTGCAGAGATGCACCCGTCCGCATATTCCAATCGGTCAGGTTCCCATCGACCTTCGGCGCCTGCGTCGTCCATGTCACGTTAAGAATCGGCTTTGGAACAACCTTAGGCGGCGGAATAAGCCGGAAAGCCGTCGCTTTCGCAAAGTCCTGCGGCGAATAAACAAACGGTTGTTGAAAGCGCCCACCCTGCGTCAGTCCATCGATCCTCAGCACATGAAAGGCATCGTTGCCGCCATTGATGATGTACGGCACGCCCTGCGGATCCTGATAGTAGCTCTTGTACGATTCATCCCACGATGCGTTCGGCCCGATATGCGTCTCCTCCAGCAGCGACGCAACGTATAACCCGTCATCGGTAAAAAGATACGGATGCGTATTCGCATGCCAAAGCCATGACCCCAGCACGTTACCGATCCCCGGCACCTTGAGCTCGGCTATCACGCTGCTCGCAAGAATGTCCTTCGGCCCCTGTCCCGTCCCTGCTGGAGGAAACTTCGGCATGGCCAGCGTCCATAGCGATTTGCCGTTGCGATCGAAGCATTCAATGGCATTGGCCGGAGGAGAGAATTCGTATCCATAACTCACGACAACCTTACCGTCGGTCGTAGCAAAAACTGCGTTCGGCTCCGACGTACGCGCCTGCGTCACGATCGGCTTCGAATCGTGGACGTCGTAAATCGGCGCACCCTCCGGCGTCCAACCTTTCACGTCTAACCGAAAAATATAGCTCTGGGTCTTGAAGGAACCTGTCCAATAGATAGACCAATCCTCCCCGATGCTAAATCCCCAGTAGCTTTGGGCGATCGGCTGAGATCCCGGACCATAGTTCTCACCGCCCCTGAGCGCATGAAGCCACTGCATCTCTCCCGGTTGCACCAGGCCGTCGCCGTTGCTGTCCGTCCAGGTAAAGTTGTCACCCGCATGGCCCCCGAAAAACGACGGATTCACATTCGTCACCATTCGCTTGCCCAGGTCACTGTCCCAGATCGTCCGGCCCGTGCCATCGCCTGTATCCGGAACCCGCAGAGATCCCAACGCAGCCACAGGCACGAGCAAGTCGCCCTTGCGCTTGTGAATCACAATACTGTCCGAAGACAACACCGTCTGGTACTCTTCGCCGTTATGGTAGAGCACCTTCTGGCCGGGCATCTGAGGTGCAGCGCCGTTCAGCGCAAATGGCTGGTTGATGTCCATCCGGCGCTCCATCGTCGCCCGCGGCGTCCAGCTCTTCGCCGCAAAGTTGATCTTGAACCGGGTTCCAATCCCATTCGCATCGGTCGGGTCCTTCGGATCGATAACCGATCCCGGCCCGCCATAAGGCGTCGGTCCCAGATACTCCTTCACAAGTGCGCCCGTATCCGGATTCCACACGCTCACGCGACTCGGGCTCGTATCGTCCTCCGCCACCCAGAGCTTCCCGTCGCCGCTCACCGCAATGCCCGTCGGCACCAGCATGCCGTTGTCATCCCACGCCCCAACCCACGGCCGTCCGCCCTCATCGCCAATCTTCCGCTGCGCAGTCCCACTCGAAGAAAACACCTTCACCTGAAACGAGCTTCCCCAATCGCTAACATAAATGCGGCTCTTCCCGTCTTCGGTCACGCATCGTGGCGCGACCAGTCCTGAACTAATTACCGTTTGAATCTGCTTGTTAGCAGGATTGATCCGCACCACATGCTGATCGCTCACCGCCAGAATCGAGTGGCTCGGCTCGGCAAACAATCCGGCCGGCGATGGCACCGGGATCTGATCCACTTGGTTTCCGGTATTGGCATCGAAGACCAATATTTGATTGTCGTCGTGCATCGAGACATAGACCCGCCCGTTCGCAGCAGCCAGCCCGATGGCGTCCGTCGTTTCGCCCACATCGTTATCGCTGTAACGCGGCTGACCGCTGTAGTTAGCGGGGGAAAAGCTTTTCTGCGAACGCAGATCCCAAAGCGCCGACGTCTGCCCCGTAAAGCCAAACTTCGCGATCACCTTCACCGGAGTGGCAACCGAGAATTTAGCCGCTCGTCCCGTCCGTTTGTCGAGACAAACAAGAATCGCCCGGCCCGTCGCGTTCGCTCCACCAGGAGAATACTTATGCGTCGAATCCGTCAGCTGCGGGCCAGAGAACAGCGCATAGAGATAGTCCCCATCCACAGCCAGCGAGACGGTGACCGGATTGAACGGCTCGACAACACCCCATTGCCGCTGCCCGGTTGCGTCGAGACCAACGATGTTCCACGCCTTCTCCGCGCCGGGTGCTGCAAGAAACATCCACTGCCCATCGCTCGCGACCGCCTGTGGACCAGACTCATCGGCCAGCCAGTCCCCCTTGCCCTCGATAGTTGGCCACGGCGGATTGCCCGGGTTCCCAAAGCTCATCACATAATTCGTCGTGATCGTCGGATGGTACAGCCCCTTCAAGACATAAGACCCGGCGGGAATCGGTTTACCCCACTGATCGAGACCGTCCCACGTTTCGCTGAGCTTTCCCGCAGTGCGCGATTCTCCGCTGATCACTGTGCGCAACAGCTTGCCATCCGCATCGAAAACGCCCAGCGTCACCTCACCGGATTTGGGCAACGTGTAACTGATCGCCGGCCCAGCCGGCCCCGCCCCTGGGCTGCTCGATTGCTGCGCAACAAGCCGTGACGGCGAAGTCAAGCCGATGGCAAACACACTCAATACGACAACCACCCGCCACTTGCTCACTCGCATCCACGTTCTCCGTCGCGATTCACAACTAGATTCTCTCCGCCCAGCCTAGCGAATCTTACGCACTTCGCCAACCCGCAAAGCATTCTGCACAGGAGATTTGTCTTTTACCCCACCGAACGCTACAAAGGAAGAGCAATGATTCCCAACATCCTCCTGCGCTGGCGCAGAATGACCCTCCTCTCCGCGTCTCTCGTGTTGTCCCCCAACATTCCATCGCTAGCCCAGGCAACGCTGCCGATCATGCCTCTGCCTGCGCACGCGGTGCAAGGCTCGGGAAACCTGTCCATCAATAGCGGACTTCAGGTGAAATTTGATGGCTACACCGAGCCGCGCCTCGACCGCGCCAGAGACCGCTTCCTCGCTCACCTCGCCGCCGAAACTGGAATCCTCCCGGTACCCACTCAACCCGGCGACCGCCCAACACTCGTCATCAAGACCGCCGGCCCCAGCGCCCCCGTCCAGCAACTCGGCGAAGACGAGTCCTACCACCTCGAGGTCACCCCCACCGGCGCAACCCTCACCGCGCCGAATCCGCTCGGCAGCCTGCACGGCCTCCAGACATTTCTCCAACTCGTCCACACCACGCCGCAAGGCTTCGCCGTCGACGCCGTCACCATCGACGATCAGCCCCGCTTCCCGTGGCGCGGACTCATGCTCGACGCCGGCCGCCACTTCATGCCCCTCGATACCGTCCGCCAGACCATCGACGGCATGGAAGCCGTCAAGCTCAACGTCTTCCACTGGCACCTATCCGAAAACCAGGGCTTCCGCGCCGAGAGCAAGACCTATCCCCTGCTCCAGGAAAAAGGCTCTGACGGCCTCTACTACACGCAGGACGAAATGCGCGGCATCATCGCCTACGCCCGCGACCGCGGCATCCGCGTCGTGCCCGAGTTCGATATGCCCGGCCACACCACAGCCTGGTTCGTGGGTTATCCCGACCTCGCGAGCGGAAAAGGTCCTTACCAGATCGAGCGCGAATGGGGCGTCTTCGATCCTGCAATGGACCCCACCCGCGAGAGCACGTATCAGTTCCTCGACAAGTTCATCGCCGAGATGACCGCGCTCTTCCCCGACGCCTACTTCCACATCGGCGGCGACGAGTGCAACGGCAAAGAGTGGGACGCCAATCCGCGCATCCAGCAATACATGCGCGAACACAAGATCAAAGACAACGCCGCGCTTCAGGCCTACTTCACCGAACGCGTGCAAAAGCTCGTCACCAAGCGCGGCAAGATCACCGTCGGCTGGGACGAAGTCCTCCAGCCCAACACGCCCAAAGATGTTGTGATCCAGTCATGGCGCGGTCAGAAATCGCTCGCTCAGGCTGCGATAGGCGGCAATCGCGGCCTACTCTCCACCGGCTATTACATCGACCTCGGCCAGCCCGCCTCGCAGCACTACGCCGTCGATCCCATGGAAGGCGAAACCGCCAGCCTCACCCCGAGCAGCAGAAACTCATCCTCGGCGGCGAAGCCACGATGTGGTCTGAATTCGTCACCCCCGAAAACGTCGGCAGCCGCATCTGGCCCCGCACCGCCGCCATCGCCGAGCGCCTCTGGTCGCCGCAGGATGTCAAGAACGTCGACTCGATGTACGCCCGCCTCGCCATCGTCTCCGAAAAACTCAATTACTTCGGCCAGACGTACAAGGCCGAATACGCCGAGATGCTCAACCGCCTCAGCCCCGATCAGGCATCGCCAGCGTTGAAGACGCTCGCCAGCGTAGTCGAGCCACCCAAGGAATACACCCGCGAAAATCTCGGCATCAAGTACTACAGCTACACGCCGCTCAATCACCTCGTCGATACCGTACCGCCCGAGAGCGATCAAGCTCGCGAATTCCGCAATCTGGCCCATCGCATCGCCACCGGCAGCGCAAGCCCAGCCGACTTCCAGCAGGCGCGGCAATGGCTCACGCTCTGGCGCGACAACGACGCTGTCCTCCAACCCCAGCTTCCCACCTCCGAACTCACAGCCGAACTCGCGCCACTCTCCCGCAACCTCAACCAGGCCGCAACCATCGGCCTCTCCGCGCTCGACTCCATCGAGAAGCACCAGCCCGTAGAATCCGCACCACAGCAACTCGCAACGCTCAAGCAACTCGAAGCGCCCCAGGCCGCGCTCCTCAACATGATCGTCCCCGGAGTCGAAGAACTCGTAGCAACTTCCAAGCCATGATGGCCGTCTGAAAACTCGGGTATGATCCTCCTGTCGGAAAAATCGCTTTACCAATGAGCCGTTCTTTTCTCAGCTCATTGGTAAAGCCAGGTAGGTCTTTCCGAAATAGTTTGATCCTCGAATTTACGGAGCCGGCAAAGCCAGCATCGCAATTAGCGGCCTGATGACAGCAGCCTCTCCAGGAGCGGATTCGCAATGAAGTTCTCGCCACTCGCTACCCTCGCCCTGACGATCGCCACCACACTCTCAGCCATCGCTCAAGGAACCTCCGCCCGTCCACGCATCACCGGTGTCTCCCACCTCAGCGTCTACACCTCCGATGCCGCGAAGACCGAACACTTCTACGTCCACGATATGGGCGGAGTAAAGCGGCCAGATCCCGAAAACCCAGCCGGAGTCCGCTACTACTTCAACCCCATCCAGTTCATCGAGGTCTTGCCGCTCCCCGCAAATCAATCCGACCCCAAAAACCGCCTCGACCACGTCGCCTTCAACACAACCAACGCCGAGGCGCTAAGGAAATATCTCGCCGCAAACAACGTGAAGGTTCCCGCGCAAGTAGAGAAAGGCAGCGACGGAAGCCTCTGGTTCCAGATCGACGATCCCGAGATGAACCACATCCAGTTCGTCCAGCCATCCACCCACATCGAGATCATTCCCCTCAACCCGCTTAGCAATCACATCATCCACGTCGGCTTCATCGTCCACAACGCCGACGCCGAGAACGCCTTCTTTCGCAAGGTACTCGGCTTCCGCCCCTACTGGTACGGTGGCCGTAACGGCAAAACAGAATGGATCTCGCAGCAGGTCCCCGACGGCACCGACTGGCTCGAGTACATGGTCCAGGGCGGCCCTGAGACCCACGGCATTCCCGCAAAAATGTCGCAGCAGACCGCCGGAGTTCTGAACCACTTCTCGCTCGGCGTCCCCAACATGGAAAAGGCCTACACCCTGCTCTATGGCGAAGACCGCCTGCCCGATAAAGAGACCCTGCCCAAGATCGGCGCAGACGGCAAATGGCAGCTCAACATCTACGACCCCGACGGAACCCGCGCCGAGGTCATGGAATTTCAGCCCGCAATCAAGCCCTGCTGCTCCAACTTCACCGCAGCCAGCCCGACCAAATAGAGTCAGCGAACAATGCCAGCCCTCCATCGCCAAATCCGCAGCGTCGCCCCTCGAACCATCGTCGCGGCTCTCGCTGCGTGCGTCGCCGCAGCCACGCTTCACGCGCAAACGCCGAACACACCGCCGGCTTCACCACCAGCCGTACCAGCATGGGCGCAACCCGGCTCCGCAACCCATACCCAGGTCGCGCCGCCATCGGACTTCCATCGCCCCACCACCACCTTCACCACGCCCATCGGTATCTTCGAAGGTCAGTCGGACGTAGGCACCGCGGCCCTCCCCGGCAGCGCCACCTACGACGCAGCAACCGGCGCATACACAGTCAACTCCGCCGGCTACAACATCTGGTACAACCGCGATGAGTTTCGATTTCTCTGGAAGAAGCTCTCCGGCGACGTCACGCTCTCAGCCGACGTCAGCTTTCCCAACCCCAAAGGCTACGACGATCGCAAGGCCGTCATCATCATCCGCCAGAGCCTTGACGACGACTCAAAGGAAGTCCTCGCCGGACTTCACGGCGGAGCCATGCTTCAGTTCGCCCAGCGCCCCGAGAAAAACGTCCGCATCAAAGACTTCGAATTTCGTTTCGGCGGACGAGGCCTTCCCGGCGGCGCAAGTCCCGACAGCCTCGTCAACGTCGCCCCCAAACGCATCGGCCTCGAAAAGCGCGGCGACTCCATCGCTCTCCTGGTGAGCATCGACGGCGAGCCACTCCACCAATTCGGCCCGCCAATCCCAATCCACTTCGACGGTCCCTTCTACGTCGGTATCGGCTTCTGCTCCCACGTCCCCGACAAAGTCGACACCGCAGTGCTGTCCAACGTCGTCCTCGAAACCACTAAATAGATATAGGTGGCGCAGCCTAAGCCACGCCACCTATGCGCCGAAATAGAGCGCTGCAACCGCAGTCACTCAATCAATCCCCGAAATTCATCGTGCTCACCTCAACCAGCACGCCGCCCGGAGCCGCATAGTAAAACCCATAAGTTGGAGGTCCTCCCCGCTGCAGCTTCGCGGGAGCTGGCGCCTCATATTTCCTGGCGACAAGCGCCTCGTGCATCGTATCGACCGCCTGCTGTGTGGCTTGCAAAAAGCCCACATGAAACAGCCCCGGATACCCCGCTTCCGGAGTCATCCGCTTGTCATACATCAGCGTCAGAAGAAACCCATCCGCATTCCGCAATACCGCCAACTTGTCGTTACGTTTCTCCAACACCTGAAAATCAAAAACCGAGCAAAAGAACTCAGTCAATTCAGGAACGTTGTAAGTTGTCAGATTGGTGTGATTCAAAGTAACCATCGCGATCTCCTTTTGAAAGTGAGTTCCATCGCGTGGCTTGTCAGGATTACCAAACGCACCACGCGACAGGCAGCAGTGACAAGCACTACCGCTATCGCCGTGGGTCCCTTCTCCTCAGCATTGAGGAGTTGACTGGACTGCGGAAGAGATTCCGCAGCGAGCCGGGCTTACCAATCCGGCTCCGCGTTTTTCGGCACTCATAAGATGAATCGCACCGTTGCTCGGTCGCAGAACTTTCGCGCGGTGCAACCGATCCGCCGTCCAGATCTCCCCCCGAAAGGTTGTGAGGGCGCATCTTCGCATATTTTCGGAATCAAGTTTCTCCAACCCTTCAACCCTACTGCCACGGACTCGCCGCCGTCTGCGCCATGTGGGCCGCGGTAGTCCTTCTGCTCTATTGGCCCTGCGCCTGGTTCGCCCGCATCAAGAGCAACCACCCCGACTCGTTATTACGCTTCCTCTAATCGGCCGGAACATCGCCTCGGACCATGGGGCAATGCCCCGATACCAATCCGCCATGACCCAAGTCACCATCTCTCTCCCTTATCGCCGTCGTCGATGATGCCGATATTGCTATCTGGGAGCCCTGAAGATCGCGATCTTGAACGATCAAAAGCGGTCAGAGCTTCATTCGCGGTTCATCGGGAGCAAAGAAATGCAAACATGTTCGGTTCGCTCATGTAACCAGGCGGCCATCGCGGGATTTGCCGAGGAAATCGAGGTCGGCAGCGTCAACTTTCCTCGGACAACAATTCCCGGCGCTACTCGCTACTGGTGCGAGCACCATATCTGCCTCGCTCTCGAGACCCAGGGAAAGCTGGGTCGCCCGATCGACCTCTCAAGCGCAACCAGCGACGATCAGGCTCGCAGAGACCTTCTGCCCTTCCCGCCGCTCGTGGCCGAGCTCGACGAATGTGACGATATGCGGAAAGCCAATGTCGAGAAGCCTGCGTTGGTCAACGATAGGCGCAAACGGGAACGCTTTCGCGTCGATGGATTGGCCGAGGTGAATATCCCCAACTGCCAAATCCTCTTTCGCGGCCTCACCAGCGATCTCAGCTACGCCGGTTGCTACATCCAAAGCCCCGCATACCTCGGCGCCGACCTTGGGCAGGAAGTCGAGGTCCGCTTCAGTGTGAGCGACGTTCACTTTCGCGCTTCGGCAAAGGTGACAACGGTTCGGCGTGGCAAAGGAGCCGGTTTCGAATTCCTTCACGTCGAAGAAGAGGCACAAAACAATCTGAACACGCTGATCGAGAAACTCAGTTCTCCAACTTCCGTACCGGCGGAGTCACCCGAACTCGCGTTTCCCGAGTTCGCCTCCCCCGAACTTGTCTCGAAAGCTCGGCCGTGAAAGCTGGAAGCGGATCTCAAAGCTTCACATGCTTAAATGCCCGCGCGCCCTTGCCCGCATAGTCCTTCACAACCTGCCCGCTCCCGATCAGCCGGTACTTGTAAGTCACCAGACCCTCAAGCCCAACCGGCCCCCGAGCATGCAGCTTGCTCGTGCTGATCCCAACCTCTGACCCAAACCCATAGCGAAACCCATCCGAAAAGCGCGTCGAGCAGTTATGCAGCACGTTCGCCGAATCCACCTCATCCAGAAACCGCTTCGCCGCCGCGGCGTCGTCGGTCACAATCGCGTCCGTATGGTGCGACCCAAATCGCTCCACATGCTCCATTGCACTATCGAGATCATCCACAATCCGGATCGCCACGATCAGGTCGGAATACTCCGTATGCCACTCATCGTCACCAACGAAATCAATCGCACGCCCCGGCAGCAACTCCCGCGTCCGCTCATCGCCACGCACTTTCACCTGTCCGACCTCAAGAGCATCGACCAGCGCAGGCAGAACATCACCCGCAATCGCCCGGTGAACAAGAATCGTCTCCACCGCATTGCAAACCGCCGGATACTGCACCTTGCTATCCACCGCAACCGCAATCGCCATGTCGAGGTTAGCGGCCGAATCGATGTAAACATGGCAAACCCCATCGGCATGCCCCAACACCGGGATATTCGTATTCTTCTGAATGTGCTGCACCAGCGCATTCGATCCTCGCGGAATCACCAGGTCGACCACGCCCTCGAGCTTCAGCAACTCTTCCACCGGAGCGCGCCCATACACCCCAGTAACTGCCGCTGCGTCGATCAATCCCGACTCGCGCAGCTCCTCATGGATCGCCCCCAGCACCGCCCGCATCGTCCGCTCCACTTCCTTGCCGCCCTTCAGAATGACCGCATTCCCCGACTTGATCGCCAGAGCGCTGATCTGCGTAATTGCATCCGGACGCGCCTCAAAAATAATCGCCAGCAACCCCAGCGGCACGCTCACTTTTTCGAGAACCAACCCATCATCGAGCAGCGTTCGCAGCAAGACACGCCCCGCCGGATCATCCAGCTTCGCGACCGCCCTCACGCCATCAATCATTCCCCGATACTTCTCGGGATTTAGTAACAGCCGCTGATACAAAGCCTTCGACATCTCGCCGGAATCAACCAGCTTTGCCGCGTCAGCAGCATCTACAGCATTCGCCGCCAGCACTTCATCGACATGCCGCTCCAGCGACTCGGCAATCTGTAACAGTATTTGGTTCTTTTCCTCGGTCGAGAGCGAAGCCAGCTTCCGCCCCGCCCGCTTCGCCGCCAGCGCAAGCTCGCTCACACTGCCAGACGCAACAGCCTCAGCAAGCCCCGCCGCAATAGTCGTGCTCATGCCTGCAAACCTTTCGCGAAAACAGTTCCGGCATCCTCACCAGCGCAAACCCGCTCCACCATTCCCGGAATCCGCCCGCTCGCAATCACCGCAACCTTCCCCGCATCCATCACAATCCGCGCTGCCTCAACCTTCGTCAGCATCCCGCCCCGGCCCCGTCCATTCGCGCTCCCCGCCGCCGCCATCAGCTCCGGGGTAATCGCCCCCACCTCACCAATCAGTTCCGCACCAGGCTCCGTCGGACGCCCCGTATACAACCCGCCCACATCCGAAAGCAAAATCAGCAAGTCCGCATCGACCTTGGTCATCACCAGCGCCGACAACTTGTCGTTATCCCCAAACATCCGATCGCCCGCCCGCTCACTCTCACGCGGAGCACTGCGGTCTCCCGGGCTCTCTAACTCAATCGTCGAAACCGTATCGTTCTCGTTAATCACCGGAACAATCCCCAGCGTCAAAAGCGTGTCGAGCGTCGCCCGCAGGTTCGAGTACCGCACCGCATCGACAAAGTCATCTTCGGTCAGCAGGATCTGCGCCGTAGCCACATCAAAGTGCTGAAAGCCGCTATCGTAAAGCGCCATCAACTGGCTCTGCCCTACCGCCGCGCAAGCCTGCTTCATCGCCAGGCCAGTCGGCGCAGCATCCATCCCCAGCCGCCTCCCTCCCAGCGCAATCGCCCCGGAGGAGACAAAGATCACCTCGCGACCCTCGCGCCGCAGGTTGATCGCCGACTCCACCAAGCCATGAATCAGCCCCACCGCCGGCGCGCCATCATCGCGAATGATCACGTTAGTGCCCAGCTTGATCACAATGCGCCGCGCCGCAGCAGCACGCTGCCGCGCCGTCAATACATCCGAAGTAGCTTGAACAAGAGAACTCATCATTACGAATTAAAGTGAGCTGCTAGCTCAACTTCACCTTTCAATCAATCTTTCCCAGCAAATGAAAAAGGCGCCGAAGTGGCCTACCCACCCAGCGCCTTCGATTCGGTTCTGTTTATCGCAACTACTTCACCGAGTCCGAATGCACCGTGATGCTTCCCGGCATGGCAAAAGTCGGCGACAGCATATCTTCCTTGCGCATGATCAGGTTGGTCGCGTTCAGCGTCGCCAGCTCAAAGCCATGGCCATGCGTAATCGCGTCCGTCGGGCACGCCTCCACGCAGTAGCCGCAAAAGATGCACCGGTTGTAGTCGATGTTATAGACCTTGGCATACCGCTCCGAGCTCGAGATGCGCGCCTCTTCGGTGTTCTCGGCCGCCTCGATATAAATGCAGTTCGACGGGCAAGCCGCCGCGCACAAAAAGCACGCGACACACTTCTCCATCCCGTTCTCGTCGCGCTGCAACACATGCGCGCCGCGAAAACGGTCCTGAAAAACCGCTCCCCGCAACGGCCCTTTGCCGTCGGGATAATTCTCCACCTCGGTCGGCTGCACCATCTCCCGTAAGGTGATGCTCATGCCCTTGGCAATGCCAGCGATATTGCGCACAATCGACATGATGCCAGTATACTGAAGCCGGGAAATTTCCGCGCCATAAGTTGTCATCCTGAGCGAAGCCGCGCAGCGGCGGAGTCGAAGGATCCGCATTATCGCCGCTTTCGGGAGGTTGCCATGCGTCCCTTCACCGAACTAATCGCCCCCGGCGATCCCGACCCCTCCAAAGAAGTCGCCGCCGAAATCCTGCGCCGCCACCAGCACGAAGAGAAAGAGCCCTGGCTCGCCAGCCTCCTCTCCTCGCTCCTCCAAAAGCTCTTCCGCCACACACCCCCAAACCAGGAGCCACCCAAATGGCCCCTCACCGGAGTCCGCCAACCCCTCGGCCGCGGCCCCAGAAGGCCACGCAGCGGAGCGGTCGCATTGAAGGAACCATGGTAAGCGCGCGCCTGCGCTCATCCAGACTTCTCGTTCTCGCCATCCTCGGCGTGCATCCTTGCGACTCGACTGTAACGTCGAAGCCCAAAAGGCGCCCTTGCAGCAATTGACCGTGAACATCACCGATCAATCGGGTGCAGTCATTCCGAGGGCCGCGATCTTCGTTACCGGCTGGACGACCGGGCTGGAGCAGCAGCGGTCACCAATGAAGAGGGTTCTGCGGTCATGGCACTGGAGCCCGGAAGATTACGAGCTAGCGGTCCAGTGACCGTCGACAGAAGCAGGAAACAGATCGATTTCCCAAAACAAATCTGGTGAATCTCGACCCTCAAGGTGAGCAACAACGGGTGCGGCGTTTGTGTTACTCCCGGACCGATATCCTTGGAAACGCAATTCTTCTGAAATACCTGAAGTTACGGCCTGTGAACCGACATACACGCTGCGGGGTTCCTGGTGAAGACCGCCAAAATTGATCCTCAAGGAAGCTACGGAGCAACGAATCGAACCGCCGTAGGAGGAATGTGCTCTCATGCCTCCCCTTGACGATCCCTTCGCGAATCTTGAAACGACTAGCTCCCATCGCCGAATGCTTGCCTTATCTGACCTTGACGGCTCCCGATCAATTCGCTGTAACAGGCACTGCTACCATCATCGATTACGCAGGCGCCCAAAGACGCCAATCGCCGGCTCCAAGCCGAGCCACCTCATCAAGCCTAACAGCCTTTGGTAGAGTTGGCTTATGCAGAAATCGGCAATCGTAGCCATCTTCGTTGTCTGTGTGCAGCTGACTAGCGCGTCCACAATCGGGATGGCTCAAAGCGATGGGATGAATATGCCATCAGGCCAAACGCCCACCGCAAACTCCTCGCTCAAGGTGACAGTCAACGGCCAAACGGCCACGTTGACCCTCGCCGACCTCAAGGCGCTCCCCCAAGAAACAGTCACCTTCCACAACGTCCACACCAAGGCCGACGAAGTCTACACCGGAGTTCCCCTCACCGACCTGCTCGCCAAATACGGAGCGCCCACCGGAGACAAACTCCGCGGCAAAGGCCTCTCCGACTACATCGTCGCCACCGGAAGTGACGGCTACAAAGCCGTCCTCAGCATCGCCGAAACAGACCCCGCCTTCCATCCCGGAGACGTCATCGTCGCCGACACCCTCGACGGCAAACCCATCGGCGACAAAGAAGGCCCCTTCAAACTAGTAGTCACCGAAGACAAACGCCCCGCCCGCTGCGTCCACAACCTAGTCTCGGTCGAGCTCCGCACCGCCGACTAACGCGAAGCGACTTTCGCCACCCTGCTCGCCTTCTCCGAGGCGGGGACATTCCTGACTTCAATCACCAATCTCTTACCCAGCACACCGGCTACGCGCACCAATGTATCCAACGAAACTGACGTTACCGACGGATCGAGCAGGCGATCAAGCTGAGAGCGGCTCGTACCCAGTTCCCTCGCCATCCCTAGCTTCGTCTTCGCCTGCTTCTTCATCTCTTCCGCAAATTGCCACGCAAGCACCCGTTTAATGGCAGCGCTCTCCACTTCGTCCCGAATTCCCTCTTCTTCGAGAAAATCGTCGAAGCTCGAACCGCTGTGGACGGGGTTCATTGCTAACTTGCGTTTCATCGGTTGCTCCTCATCTCGGCCTCATGCAGCTTCTTGTGCTTTCGCGCCAATCCCAGATCGTCTTCTGGGGTAGCCCGTGTTTTCTTGATAAACCCGTGCAGCAAAACCATTCGGCCTGCAAGATCGACATAGAACAGAACTCTCGCGATCCTGTTCCCTGAGAGACTAGTACGGACTTCAAAGATTCCGTCTCCCATAGAGCGACAGGTAGGCATTCCAATAGGCCAACCAAACTCTACGGTCTGAATGTCCAGCCCAATTCTCTTTCGATCGTCGACGCCCTGAAGCGACTTCAGCCATTCACGAACGGGTTCTCCGCCAGCTTGGGTCCGGAAGAACAGAGCGGGAATGCGCTTGAGAGCCTTCGACATCCACTTCCCTCTGGATCCATAGGGGCTAGTGTACCACCTATAGTACACCACTAATAGGAAGAGAATCTGGGTTAATCAAGGCTCTGGACTACCTCCGCTTCCCCACCAAATCCCTACAAGCCTCACTATCCTGCCCACCCACAATCCCAAACACCACACCCTGCCCCGCACAAAGCCGCTGCTTCACCGGCAACACATCCCGCCCACTCAGCGGACGCGACGTCCCCTGGTCGCTCGGCACATCGATCCGGTACTCAAACAGAAACTCCCCACCGCGGCTAGACTTCTTCTGCTCGGGATAAGAAACCCACGTATCCAGCACCACCTTCTGATCGACATTCATAAACAACGCATAGACATAGTTCTTCGCCGGGTCAGTCGAATACAGCGGAGCCCCCGCAACCTCCCGCCGCCAACGCGCGCCCCACCGCCGCGTCTTGCGGTCAATATAGAAGGCCGTCAGAAAAGTCGTCGCCTTGCACTGCGCGCAATCGTCATAAGTCGCGACCAGCTCCGGAGTGTCATAGTCATAAAACTTCTGCCAGTCGACATACTTCAGGTTCGTCCCATCGAGCAGCTCCTCGACCGAACCATCATGAAGCGAAACCCCATAAGCGACGAACGAATCATTCATCGGATTAGCAATGGGGTCTTTCCGCAGCGAAGCAATCACCAGCGCCTGCTGCCCAACCAATCCAATCTCCCGAATCGCGGTATAAGGTTTGCCCCCGAGAAGTTCATTAACGCGACCGACAGTCTTCGTGTCAGCCTTCAAATCCACCCAGGCAAACCCATCAATCACTTGAGCATGTCCGAAGACCGCAGCAAAGAACATCCAAAGCATCACGAAGCAGAACAAACAAGGGTGCCCCATCCTTCCGCGTTTTTTGCGGAAGGGTGGGTAGAACAGATCCGGGTGCCCCATGTCCGGATTTTCGGACATGGGTTTTCTGCATGACGCAAAAACTCGTCGCGCGAAACCATCAACCACTACTCAATCCCCAACTTCTTCCAAATCGAATCCACCCGCGCCTTAGTCCCCTTATCCATCTCCAGCATCGGCGGCCACGGCCGCGTAAACCCTTCCGCCGCCCACTTCCGCGTCGCATCGATCCCCATCTTGCTCCCAAAGTTCGGCAGCCGCGAAGCATGGTCGAGCGAATCCACCGGCCCCAGCGTGAACTGAATGTCCCGCTCCGGATCGATATTGTTCGCCACCCGCAGCGTCACCTCGCCACGTCCTGCACATCGCAATCTTCATCCACCACGACGATGCACTTGGTAAACATCGCCTGCCCCATCGCCCAGATGCCGTTCATCACCTTGCGCGCCTGCCCCGCATAGACTCTTGCGGATGCTCACAATCATCAGGTTGTGAAACACGCCCTCCGCCGGCAGATTGATGTCCACAATCTCCGGAATCGTCAGCCGCATCAGCGGCAGAAAAATCCGCTCCACCGCCTTGCCCATCCACGCATCTTCCATCGGAGGCTTGCCCACCACCGTCGCCGCATAGATCGGGTCTTTGCGATGCGTGATGCACGTGATGTGAAAGACCGGATACTCGTCCTGCATCGTGTAGAAGCCCGTGTGGTCGCCAAACGGCCCTTCGCTGCGCAGCTCGCCCAGCTCCACATAGCCTTCCAGCACGATCTCCGCATGCGCCGGCACTTCCAGGTCCACCGTCTCGCACTTCACCAGCTCCACCGGCTTCTGCCGCAGGAACCCCGCGATCAGATACTCCTCAACCTCCGGCGGCGCCGGCACGATCGCCGAGAACGTCGTCGCCGGATCGGTCCCGATCGCCACCGCAACCTCCATCCGCTCGCCGCGAATCTTCGCCGACAGCGACGCTGCGCCGCACCAAGATTCTGCGTACCGCCAGCCGTCGCCGCCATCGCCGATACATGCGCCGTCAACGCCATCACCAGCCGCCGCACTCCGCAGCCGCCGCACGCAGCCGCTCGCGCATATGCTCCGCCGCCACCTTCTGCCGCTGCCAGTGCATGCCCGTCGTCTGCCCGTCATACACCTGCATCCGGTACATGCCCACGTTGCGCTTGCCCGTCTTCGGATCGCGCGTGATCACGCACGGCAGCGTGATGAACGGCCCGCCATCCCCCGGCCACGTCTGCAGCACCGGAAACTTCAGCACGCTGAACGTTCTCTCCGCAGGATCACTTCCTTGCACGGCGCATCCCGCGCCGCAATCGCTTCGGGAAAGAACTTCCCCACCTCCGCCAGCATCGGCAGCATCTTCAGCTTGTCCAGCATGCCCTCGGGCGACTTGATGCTCCATGAACTCGCGAATCCGCTCCGCAGATCTCATCCAGCGAATCCACATCCAGCGCCAGCTTCATCCGCCGCTCGCTGCCAAACTGGTTCATCAGCACCCGCGCGCCCGGATATCCCTTGACCTTCTCAAACAGCAGCGCCGGCCCACCCGGAGCATACTTCCCCGCTCCGCCCTTCGCCTGGCGCCCAATCTTGCAAACGCGGTCGGTGATCTCGGCGATCTCCAGAATCGGATCGACCTCTTCACGAATCCGCTTCAGCTCTCCCGCTTTATCGAGGACCTTGATCCAGTCCCTCAGATCATCGTGCGCCACGCCGCCGCCTCTCTCCCAATTCCAGGTTCCATCTTAAAGGAGTAACAGGAGAGGCGGGCCGCGGAGCGCGACCCCATACTCACTCGATGTGAGCCGATGGATTGAAGTCCCTAATTTGTTCGCTCTTGAGGATGGAAGCGGACTTCTCGTACGGAGTTCGGAGAAGAAGCATACCCCGCGCAGCGCCTATGTCCCTAGTCCCTACGTCGCTAGTCCCTGCCCTTAAGCTCCCGGAGCAGGCACATCATCTTCCTCTTCCAGAAGAGCGGCCGCAACCTCGCCGGCGCGAAGCGTGTCGTGAATCGGCGCCATCCACCGGTCAAGCGCTGTCTGCGCGCACCGTGCACCGCATAGATGCACAACCTCCGAGCTATGCGACATCAGCAGGCTCCACGGCGTAAACCGCATCACCGGCTGTTCGGGCTCGCTGGGACTCGGTGTGATCGTCTCCATCCACGCCAACCACCAGTCGTTCTGGTCTTCGTTCTTCGCCCTGCCGCATACGTCACAGTGGTAGCTCTCAATCCAGGCCATGGGTCATCCTCTTGCCGCCAGGGGAAATGCGATATGGCGAAGTTAGCACAGCCGGAGGGAATCGTAGCAAAGGCATCGAACGAAGCACGTCCGGCCTCTGCAGCCGGCTATTAAGGATCTAGGCGCGCATCGCCGCCGGTTCCACTTCTTCCAGCGGATATCCCTTCTCTTTCCATCCATCAAAGCCGCCCTTTAACGGACGCACCCGGTAAATCCCCAGCTTGCGCAGGTTCATCGCCATCTTCGCCGCTGTCGCCTCGCTCGGGCAGGTGCAATACAAAACAATGTCCCGGTCGCGCGGAATCTCCGCATTCGTCTCGATCAGCTTGTCCGGAGTAAGCCGCAGCGCGCCCGGCAACACTCGCGGATCAGGCAGATAATCCAGCGGATGCCGCAGGTCGACGATGAACACCGGGTTTCCGCTATCGATCATCCGCTTCAATTCCTCCGGCTCCAGGCGCATCGTGCGCACCTGCTTCAGGAATGCCTGCTGCTTGTAAATGCGGTAAGCCAGCAGCCCCAGCACAGCCAGCACAAACAGCGTCGCCGAGAAATGCCCCACCCAGGCCAGCGCCCCCGGATGCGCCTTCAGCACATCGCCAAAGAAGCGCCCCGCCAGCATATAACTCAGGCACCACAACAGAATGCCCCCGGAATCATAGGCCAGAAAGGTCTGATACTTCATGCTCGTCTGCCCGGCGATCGGCGCAGCAACCGTGCCCAGCCCGGGAATGAACTTAGCCAGCAACAAAGCGCTCGGCCCATGCTTGGTGAAGTAATCCTCAGTCCGGCGAACGCAGGTCGACGACTCCATCGACAGCCGGCAGACCATCCGAACCACCCTGCCACCAAAGCGCTTGCCCAACTGGTACCAGATCGTATCGCTGATCAGGCTCGCGATCAGCACCGACAGCACCGCCAGCTCGAGGTTCAGCTTATGCGTCGCCGTCAGCGTCCCCGCGGTGATCAACAGCGGCGCGCTCGGAATCGGCATGCCCAGCTGCTCGGCGAGCACCCAGACAAACAAGACCACATAGCCGTAATGAATAAAAAAATCGAGTGCGAGCGGCATCAGAAATTCCCCAGACCCAACCATCTTCCCAAAACATTAGCAATTCAGAAAAGCCCCGAACGAGGGGTCACCTCGCCTAGCTGCCTGGAACGGCAGCGGCTGGGCGAATGACAACAACGGAAGACGGCCTACTGCCTAACTATAGATGTCCTGCGGAGGAAAACGGTTCGACCGATATCGAACTGTTATGCAAAGGCTTAACCGACAAAAGGCCGGACGACATCTCGTCCGGCCTCAATCTGCTTTCTCGAACCCGACGTGCGCTTACTTCGCCCGCGTCAGCGGCATCTCCACCAGATGCTCGCTCACGAACCATATCTGCATCTCGTTCGTCCGCACCACGTTGCTCACCAGCATGTCATTGGTCCCGTCATCGCCCAGATCGGCAGCTCGATGAGCAAAGTCTCGCGCCTCTTTCACAATGAAGTTGTGCGCTTCGAGCAACCGAGTGATGATCACCGGAACCTCTTCACGATCGCGCGGGGCCCGCTCCAGACGGGTGTGTTCCGCGATGTCCTGCGAAAGCGCGACAGCCACCCCACCCAGGATCTGGATACGCTCGGCGATCGTATCGATCAGCTCCGCCTGCTCGCCATAGTGCTTGTCAAACAAAAGATGTAACTGATAAAAGGTCGGCCCACCAACCTGCCAATGCGACTTCTTATACAGGTCCCGCAGCGTCGCCGTATCGGCCAGTAACAGGTTCAGCCGCTTCGTCACTTCGAGGCGAACCTTCTCGTCCAGGCCAATCGGTAGATCGGGAACGACCGTCCCAAATTTCTGGATCGGGTTTGCGTGTTGATGCCAATCAGGGGTAATGAAATCAGACTTCGATGCCGGCTTGGGTTCTCTCACAGCAGTAGCGCTCATGCTCTAAAACCTCCAATCAATTGGATGCTCTAGAGCTAAAAACGCGTCCCCAGTTGTTGCCGATTTCATTGTCCATTTACGAGCGGAAGGCGGCTTGGCAGCCGACTTCCGCTTCATTATTCTTTCACCCGAATCTTCGGCTCAACCGACAGTCCTGGCCGCAGTAGATGGTCCTTGTTTTCATTCTTCGGATCGGCAGCCTTCGGATCGTACAAGTCCAGTCGCACCGGAACGCGCTGAACCACCTTCACATAGTTCCCCGTGGCATTCTCCGGCGGGAAAAGGCTAAGCACCGAACCCGTCGCCCCGCCAATCTGCGTCACCCTCACGTCATACTTCCGGCCGCCGTAGGCATCGACCGAGATCTCCCCAGTCTGCCCTGCCTTCATCTCGCGCAGCTGGGTCTCTTTGAAGTTCGCCGTGATCCAGATGTCGTCCAGCGAAACCAGAGTCATCAGGTTCTGGCCGACGCTGACGTTCTGGTTGATCTCCACGCTCTTGCGCGTGATAATTCCCGCCTCCGGAGCAATGATCTTGGTGTAGGAGAGGTTCAGCTTCGCCTGCTCCAGCTGTGCCCTCGCCTGCTCGACCTGCGCCGCAGCCTGATCGGCCTTGGCCTTTTGCGCCGCAATCTGCTGTGGAGCAGAGAGCGCATTTTCATGTTGCGCCTGCGCGGTCTTCACCTTCTCCTCTGCAACTCTGACCTGGGCCCGCGCCGTCGCCTCATTGGCCTTCGCATTGTCGAGCGCCGCCTTGTCGGCGTCGGCGGTCGCAACTGCTTGATCGAACTGCTGCTTCGAAATCACATCCTTTTCAACCAGCGGCTTGTAGCGCTCCAGATCCAGCTTCGCCTTGGTGTAGTTGGCGTCCGCTTGAGCAATCTGCGCAATCGCACCCGCCAGTTGCTGCCGGCTGGCCGCAACCTGGGCCTCGGAGCCCTCAACGTCGGACGACGTCGACCGCAGATTGCTTCCGGTGCTGATTCCAGTAATCGGCACATTAACCTTGGCGGATTCGAACGCCGCCTCAGCTGCCTGCAGGTTCGCTTCATCCTGCATCACCGCAACCTGAAAATCCTTCGGATCAAGGTCGCAAATCGGATCGCCGGCCTTGACCTCCTGGTTTTCGTCGACGTAGACCTTGATCACCTGTCCGGCAATGCGCGAGCTGATCTGGATCAGGTGCCCATTGATCTGGGCATCGTCCGTGTCCTCATAAAAGGTCGAGCGCCACCAGAAGAGCAGCGCGCCGACAACCAGCACCGCGACCACCCCGATGATGATGAAGCGCCGTCCTGATTTCTGCTTCGGCTGTTCGCTGCTTTCGGTCTCGTCGCCGTTAGTTTCTGGATTTTGGTCCGCCACGTTCACTTCCCTCCCACATATTGCTTGTAGTTCCGGTCGGCCAGCCCAAGCGCCCGGGCCAGCGACAACTTCGCCACATTATGTTCGTAAAGACTGCTCACATACTGGTTGTTAGCTTGCGCAACCGACTGCTGCGCCTGCGAAACCGCCAGATTGTCGGATACCCCAGCCGCATACCGCTGCTGCGCCTCGCTCAGCGCCTCGGCAGCCAACTTCACATTGCTCGCGGCCACCGTAACCCGCTCCTGCGCCGATTGGATGTCCAGAATCGAATCCCGCACATCGGCGCTGATCTGCCCCTGCAAATCGCTGAACTGCGCCTTCTTCTGATCGAGCGCCGACTGCGCGATGCGCGAGTCGCCGCGAAGCTTGCCCTCTTCAAACAGCGGCACGGTCAACGTTCCCATCGCGTCCCCGGTGCCATGCGAGCTGAGCATGTTCACGCCGATCGCGCCGTAATCGCCCTCAAAATTGATCGTCGGATACCGCTCCGCCGTCGCCGCGGACTTCGATTCCTTCGCGCTCTCCACCTGCTCGCCCAACGCCTTCAGATCACTGCGCGTCCCTTCGGCCTGATCGATCAGCGCCTTCAGGTCGAGCTGATCGAGCGCCGCGAACGGGGCCTGATCGCTCAACGTAAACTTCTGTTCCAAAGGCAGGCCAATCGCTCGCGCCAGGGTGATCTTGTCTTTCTCAAACTGGTTCTTGGCCGAGATCAGCGTCTGCTGTTGCGTCTGGTAATCGACCCGCGCCCTAAGCTCATCCAGCAACGGAGAAACCCCCGCCTCGTGGTTCGCCGCCGCCTGGTCAAGCGAAACCTTCGATGTCGCCACCTGCTGCTCGTCGCTCGCAATCAGCGCCGCATCCGCGATACAGGTCAGATACGCATTCCCGACCGTCAGCACCACCATGTCCCGCGCATCCTGCAACGAGAGCTGCGTGCCCGCAAAGTTATGCTTCGCGGCCAGATAATTCCGCAGCGAAGTAATATTCAGCAGCGACCAGGTCAGCGTTCCGCGAACATCCTGGTAACCGTAAGGGCCGATGATCGCCGGAAACCCTGGAATTCGCAGACCCTCGGCCTGCGAGGTTCGTCTCATTCACCGCCGCCTTGAAAGTCCCATCCACTGTCGGCAATAGCGACTGTAGCTCCTGCAACTTCTGACCGCCCGCCGACTGCTGGTTCGTGCCGGTCAGGATCAACCCCAGATTGTGCTTCAACCCGCGTTGAATCGCATCGTCCAGCGTCAGCGACAGCACGTCCGCAGTGGCCTTTTCGTCCACCACCCCGCCCTGGTAAGAGCTCGACGGAGGCGCCTGCTGGCTCGGCTGAAACGGAGTACCCGTCGACGTAGTACCCGGCTGCGGCGGCGTCTGCGCTAGCAAGGTCGTCGCCACAGCCACCGAAGCCGCCCCGGCGACCCAGCGCAGAACTCTCCCTTTAACAGCCAAACAAGAACCTTCCATTCGAAAATCTCTCAAAGCATGTTGACTTCTGGCGCATGGCAGGCAAACTCAGCCAATCGTGGCCTTTTCCCGGCCAGAACCGCGCGCCGCCGTTCCTGTCGGGACTCATGAAAAGTGCCAGTGCTCGCAATGTCCCTCTTTGGATGCAATGGGTTGCCCCAACGATTGGAAAAAATTGGGGTAGCTCTTAGGAAATCGTATCCCATCGGTGCACAACGGGATACCCGCCAAGCCCGCTTCTACAGGAAGCCGCCACCCGGTCCACCTCAGCACTTCGTAGCCTGTGCGATTTCCGATCCGTCCGTGATCCGTAAGGAAACACTAGGCGCGGAATCTCGGATAGCTTCGGCAATACCGAAGATCGAGATGAGTCCATTTTTGATGCAGCCTCGGACAAGATGCGCTCCTTGAGAATGCGCCGCTTGTCAGAATTGCCAGTTCCCAGACAATGTAAAAGCTGATCAACTGACCACATCGTGAGCATCGACAGCGCTGCATTCGCGAAGAGAGCTGATCTTCCCAAAGTGATGGATCTTCGACGCCTATTGGTTCGCCGTATGTTTACTCTGAAAAACCTGTTCCTCTGTCTCTTTGCCTTCAGGATTCTGATCGGCTCCGTGGACACCTTCGGCGAGCCACAAGCTGCGCAGACCGGCGACAGCAGCTCGAAGACGGTTGAAGCGGCCAACCCGCAACAGAACAGCGGAGCCGGCAAACCCACGGCTGTTGCCCAAGCCCAGGCGTTGCACACGGGAAAAAAGAAGCGCTTCCCCGGCCGGGGCGCAATTGTCGCCGCTCCGCTTCCGATTGTGAGCCCAGCAATCGGGAGCGGAATCATCCCCGTACTCGGGTACATCTTCCCCATCAGCGAGAAGGACAAGGTGTCTCCTCCATCCGTCGTCGGGGCAGCCGGACTGATTACGGATGACGGCAGCCGCGGTTTCGGCCTGTATGGTGACCTGTATTTCAAGGAAGACAGGTATGAGACTACGGCCCTCTATGGACACGGGAACATTGACTACAATCTTTACGGAATTGGCACGGCAGCCGGCGATGCCGGACTGAAGTTACCGCTCGATCAACATGGTCAGGTCTTTCGCGCCGAGTTCCTGCGGGTCATCAAATGGAAGATTTTTGTAGGAGGTCGGTTCTGGACGGGAGACTCGTTTGTCGCGGTGAAGCCGAATAACGGCAATATTCCTCCCATTCCACCCGATGTTGGACTCCACACTACCTTGCGGGCCTTGGGCACGCGCGTCATCCGCGACACCCGGCCGAACCAGTTCTACCCGACCGCGGGAATGAAAGCCGAGTTCACTGCCGACGTCTTCGCCAAGGACCTTGGCAGCAAGTACTCCTTTCAGTCCTACCGCTTCACCTTCAACAAATACAACACCATCGCGAAGAACCAGGTGCTGGCTTACAACCTGTTCGGCTGCTTCACCGGTGGCGAACCGCCCTTTTATGGCAATTGCGTGTATGGCGTCAGCAATGAGCTTCGCGGATACGTAGCCGGACAGTACCTCGATCGGCACATGTTCGCGACCCAATTGGAGTACCGTCTCGTGCTCCCCAAGAAATTTGGCCTGGCGGCGTTCACAGGTGTAGGTGAAGTAGTCCCCGGCGCGAGTCAATTTTTCCGGGTCGATAACTTCCTCCCTGACGTAGGGGGCGGACCAAGGTATGAGCTCAGCAGCAAGTACCACCTCAATCTGCGCGCGGATATCGCCCGGGGCAAGAATAGCTGGACCTGGGGTGTAGGGGTCGGTGAAGCATTTTGATCGAGAATCGTTTCTGCAAGAGGCAAGGCTGCCTGTCAGAATTGCCAGTTCCCAGGCGATGAGAACGCTGATTAAACTCAGAAACTGAAAACAAATCACCCATCCACTGTCTTAAAGGTTCGCAGCAGACACCTCTAATAAGGAGAACGAGATGAATCCGATATCAGCTATTCGAAAGTCGATATCGATGTTAGCGGCGATCGCGGCTTCCAGCTTGTTGTTTCCCCTATCGGCTCTTGCCGCCGACATCCAGGGTCAGGTGCTCGGCGGAGGCGCGCCAATAGCGCAATCCACCGTGACTCTTTTCGAAGCCAGCGCCGGCGCACCCCGGCAGCTCGCCCAGACGAAAAGCGGTGATGACGGCGGATTTGTTATCAGCGGATCCGGAGCGCCGGACTCCAGCCTTTATCTGGTAGCCACGGGCGGCATTTCAGCGGCGAACAAGGCGGCAGGCAACAATCCGGCCATCGCGTTGTTGACGGTAGTGGGCAGCAATCCCCCCGCCCGCGTCGCCATCAACGAGTTCACCACCATCGCCTCGGTGGTGACGCACGCCCAGTTCATCGACGACACCACCATCAAAGGCTCCCCGCTCCAGTTGCGGATTGCCGCCGGCAACGTGCCCAACTTCGTCGACTTAGAAACAGGCAGTTGGGGACCGACGATTCTCGACGGCCTCAACAGCGCGCAGACACCGACGATGGCCAATTTCGGCACACTCGCCGACGTGATGGCCGGTTGCATTACCCAGGTGAAGCCCGACGCATGCAGCCACTTCTTCGCGGCAACTACACCTCCCAGCGGAGGTCCTCCGCCCGACACGCTTCTTGCCACCGAAGTGGTCGCATTCTCCCCCTGGCATAACCCCGACAAGATATTCGCGTTGCTCAACGAGTTCTACCCCCTGCCCAAGCCCGGCACTCCCGGCAAACTCTTGCGGGACGCACCCTTCGTGCCGTATCTCACCTTCGCTCCCAGCGCCTTCGTCTTCCCGCTCAAGTTCACCGGCGGTGGCGTAAGCGGTGGTGGCAAGCTCATGATCGACAGCGAAGGCAACGCCTGGGTCGCGGATAACTTCACCGTCGGCGCGCAAAACCAGGATGCCTCGTGGACCGGCGGGCTCAGCAAGTTCGCTCCGAACGGTAAGGCACTCTCGCCCAGCCCCTTGGGCTTCCGGGGCGGAGGTATCGCTGGCCCCGGATTCGGATTGACGCTCGACGCGCAGGACAACGCGTGGGCCACCAGCTTTACCGGTCAGAACATTACGAAGTTCGATAAGAGCGGCAAGCCGCTTTCGCCGCCGGAGGGCTGGAACTTCAACGGCCAGATCAGCCAGATGCAGGGCGTCATCTCCACCCCGAGTGGCGATATCTGGACGCTCGACTTGATCAAGGGCCAGGTTGTGAAGCTTCCCCAGGGTGATCCGTCGAAGGTGCAGTTCTTCTGCCAGAACAAGACCGGAGATCCCCTGAAAAACCCCTGCAAGCTGATGGGCCCATTCGCTCTCGCCATCGATCAGCAGGACCGTATCTGGGTCACCAACGCCGTTGCCGACCACGTGGTTCGTTTCCCCGCTTCCGATCCCAGCAAATTTGAAACATTTAAGGTCGGATACTCCGCCAGCGGCCTCGCTATCGACAGCCTCGGCAACGTCTGGGTGACCAACAAACTGGGCAGCTCACCCAAGGGAGCGCTGAAGTTCGCGGAGATGCTGGCGGCATTTAAGTTCAACTTCGACAACGACCCCGACGCCGGACAAAGAGCGACCAAGGTCCTGGTCCCTGCCATGGCTGCGGAGAAATCCGGCTACGAAGGCGGCAGCATTACGGTGTTGCGCCCCGACGGCACCGAAGCGCCTTTCTCACCCGTGTACGGCAAAGGCATCGTCGGCCCCTGGGCGGCCTCCGTCGATGGCAACGACAATGTCTGGATCTCCAACTTCAGCTCCGCGTCGAACGGAATCGTAGAGTTATGCGGCTTCCGCACCGAACACTGCCCGCCCGGCGTAAAGACGGGTGACGCCATCTCGCCTCCCGGGGGTTACGTCGGCGGCGGACTGCAATTGCAGGTGGATGTCGGCATCGGTCCCGCCGGAGATCTCTGGGTCACCAACAACTGGCAGCACTACCTCGATGCCATGGGCAAAGTCGACGAAGCGGTACAAACCCTCGGCGCCGGCCAGGGCGTGGTGGTCTTCTACGGAATGGCCAAGCCGGTCAAGACTCCCCTGGTCGGTCCGCCGCGCCAGCCGTAGCCAAACTAGATGGCCAAGCGGGAGGTCTCGGCCGACGTGCCAAGACCTCCGCAATCGGTTATCGTTAGTAGTCAGAGTCTGAACCCCTGACGCCTATGGCTAAAACAGCCCCACGTCCCGAAAGTCTGGTAATCGGCCGCGACGAATCCTGGATGGCCTTCAACCGCCGGGTTCTCGAAGAGGCGCAGGACGCCTCCAATCCCCTCCTCGAGCGCGTCAAGTTCCTCGCCATCACCGCCAGCAACCTCGACGAATTCATCGAGATCCGCGTCGCCGGCGTCCTGCAGCGCATTGAAGACGGCTACAAAGAGCCCCGCCTCGACGGCCTCACTCCCCAGGAATCCCTCGACCAGCTCAGCGAGAACATCCACGCCTTCGTCCGCGACCAATATCGCTGCTGGAATGCCCAGCTGCTCCCCGAGCTTCACGCCGCCGGAGTCCGCGTGCTCAAGTGGGAAGACCTCGACGCCCCCGCACGCGCCCACGCCCTCGCCTTCTACCAGAACGAAGTCGACCCGCTCCTCACCCCCATCACCCTCGACCCCGCCCATCCCTTTCCCCGGGTCATCAATAAAGCCCTCTGCCTCGCCCTGCTGCTCAAGCGCAAGCGCAGAGGCGCCGGCGCCCAAAACTCTCTGCTCGGCGTAGTCACCGTGCCGCGTGCGCTGCCGCGTCTGATCCCGCTTCCCTCGACCGCCGGGACGCACGACTTCCTCTTTCTCGTCGACCTCATCGAGCAAAACTCCGCCGGAATGTATCGCGGCTACGAAATCCTCTCCAAAGCCGCCTTTCGCGTCACCCGCAACAGCAATCTCTACTTCGAGGAAGAAGAAGCGCGCGACCTGCTCGAGACCGTCCGCTCCGAGCTGCACAACCGCCGCAAAGGCGACGCCGTCCGCCTCGAGATCGAGGACTCCGCCGACCCCGAGATCATCGACCGCCTGCGCGTCAACTTTGAACTCGAAGACAGCCAGGTCTTCCGCACCGACGGCCCCGTCAATCTCTCCCGGCTGATGAACCTCTACAGCGACACCGACCGGCCCGACCTGAAGTTCAAGCCCTTCGTGCCCCGCGAGATGCGCCTCAGCCGCAAAGCCACCGATCTTTTCGACGACCTGCGCCAGCGCGACATCATGCTCCACCACCCCTACGACGCCTACGACGGAGTCGTCCAGTTCATCCAGTCCGCCGCCGCCGATCCCCGCGTCCTCTCGATCAAACAGACCCTCTATCGCACCAGCAGCGACTCGCCCATCTTCCAGGCGCTCGTCGACGCCGCGCAGCTCAAAGAAGTGACCGTCGTCGTCGAGCTCATGGCCCGCTTCGATGAAGCCTCCAACATCCGCTGGGCGCGCAACCTTGAAGACGCCGGAGTCCAGGTCTTCCACGGCATCCTCGGCCTCAAAACCCACTGCAAGCTCGCCCTGCTCGTCCGCCACGATGAAGACGGAGTCACCCGCCGCTACGCCCACCTCGGCACCGGAAACTACAACCCCTCGACCGCCCGCTTCTACACCGATATCAGCCTGCTGACCTCCGACCCCGAGATCACCAAAGGTGCGCACAACGTCTTCCGCTACCTCACTGCGCACTCTGAGTCCGACGACTATAAGCCGCTGCTCGTCTCCCCGCTCACCCTCGCCGAGACCTTCATCCGCATGATCCATCGCGAGACCGAACACGCCGCCGCCGGCAAGCCCGCGCAGATCATCGCCAAGATGAATGCCCTCCTCGAGCCCAGCGTCGTCGACGCTCTCTACGCCGCCTCAAAAGCCGGAGTCCAGATCGACCTCATCGTCCGCGGCATGTGCGCCCTGCGCCCCGGAATCAAAGGACTCAGCGAGAACATCCGCGTCCGCTCCCTCGTCGGTCGCTTCCTCGAACACAGCCGGATTTTCTACTTCAAAAACGGCGGCGAAGAAGAGATCTACTGTGGCAGCGCCGATTGGCTCGCCCGCAACCTCTTCGAGCGTTGCGAAGTCGTCTTCCCCATCAAGGACCCAAACCTCCGCGCCCGGCTCCGCGACGAGATCCTCGCCGCCTACCTCGCCGGCAACGTCAAAGCCCGCATCGAGGCCGCCGACGGAAGTTACTACTACGCCAACTCAGTCGAACCCTTCAAATCCGAAAAGCCCTTCGATGCTCAAACCTTCTTCATGGAACTCGCCGAAGGCAAAGTCACATCCAGCGACATCCCCAAACCAACGCCAGCAGTTCCGAAATCAACGGCTCCAGCCGCGAAACCGCCATCACCAACAACCAAGCCAGCGACCCAGGCAACGCCCGCGAAACGTGCTCTACCAAAGAAGAAGCCCCGCAAAAGCCCAATCGCAGCACTCCCAACAAAACCCGCCAGCCAGCCCATCCCCGATTCCGCACAAGCCTAACGAATCCGGATGTCCCAGAGCCTGCCCTGCGCTTGTCGAAGGGTACGCGAAGCGTCCCGCCGCGGGCGGACAGCACCCGTTCATCCGGTGGTCTTATGACCGACGCTCAGCTCAGGGGCCGCTGCCCAAGTCACGTACGACCGAACAGTCACAGGACATCTCAGTCGCACATACAAGGCAGGTTATTGTGAGCGAAGGGTAAGGACCTGCATTTCCTCCTTTCGCAGCCTTGAGCATCTACAGCATGGAAGCAGCCTCCAAAGCCGTATCCGTCCGGATCGTCCCCTCATTCCGCTCCAGAATCTCTTCCGCCTGCCTCAAATGCCCCCCGGCCTTAACCAGCAAAAGCACCCCACGCCCTATCTCGCTCTCCAGCAAAGAAATCCGATCCGCTGCAACCCCAATCTCCGACAGCGCCGTCCGCAGATCGACCTCAGTGTAGGGAGAGATTTCGCCCGCGTTGCCGTTCCCCGTCTCCCCCGCAATCTGCGAAGCACCTTGATGTTGCAAATCGCGCTCGAAACTATCCCTCAGCTTCCAAAAAATAGTGTGCTCGGCATTCGAAACATCGCCATGCCCACCCGCCGGCGCGGCATAGGCAACATTGATCTGCGAAGCATCGAAGCCCGCCCGCGACAGATCGCAAATCGCATCCTTGGCGTTCTTCAAATCCGTAAACAAAGCCACAACCACCTCAGAAACCTTGGGAATAATTCTGCTCGAATCCATCCTCATCGCAGTTCACCTCTCCAATGCTGAGATGCACTGCGGTGCGCAGGGGAAATGGCGAGTGCCATATCTGATTTGTCCCCTCCATCGATCGGCAACAGAAATAGGTGCGCCATATCTGAGCGCGCAGGAGCGCGCCAGATGTGGGCGAATCAAATCTTTCGTCCTCGGTTTTTTCCGGCTTTCAATTCTGAGGGGGAAGTCACGCCATCTACCGCCACAATCAGGCGGTCTCCGCAGCGGAGAGGTTCATCATGAGAACAGGTGCCTCAACGCCCCATCCCACCGCGCGTCCTACTGTATCTCGACGTAGTCCGTCGGACGCAGGAATGCTTCATCAACCCCGTCGAGCCGTGTTACTCGGCGGCGGCGGAAGCCGTTCTGGAAGCCAGCGGCTGCGGCCGCGCCTGCGCCGTAGTCGTCCCCGGAGCCCCACTGATCGACCTCATCAGCAAAGCCGCCTTCGAAGCCATGCAAACACAGAAAGAATGTTTCTGGCTGGCGACAGCTCGCGGCCGAGAACCAGCGCTGACCACCACCAAAACCAGTAGAGCGGTGACGAAGATCGCAAAGCGGCGCATAGGGCGTCCTCCTGACGGAGGGTACGAAGGATGTGTCATAACAGTTCCCCTAAACAACACCGTGAAAACAGGCACGTACCGGGCCAAGCTGCTCTCGCAACAAACCCATCAGAATCAATGCACATGCGCAAGACTGCGCAGGACACCGCGTCCGCTTCCAGGCCAAAGATGTTCGAAAGCGGACAGCTCAGGGCCGCATACCCCGCAGGAAAAGTGCTCCCAAGAATGTACCTGCGACGAAGTGCGCGATCGCGATGAAGACTGGCAACAACCCCGCAGTTTCCGAAGACCCCGTCTTTCGGGCGCGCATGAGCGATGCGTCGGAACCGTTTTCCGGGAACCTCACGGCAGGGAGTGATTTCGATGTATTTAGAGTGTGAACCCTGTGTCGCGGCGGCCCACTTCATCGAAAGACAGGCATTCACTTCTCTACTTGCGTCGCTATGGCGGGGTGTGCAACCATTGGCTCCGTTCTATGGCGCATGTTCGGCGGCGTCTACGGACACATCTTAGGCACGTGCCCTTATCCCGGAGCTTCTGCCTGCTTGGCTGGCACCGGGCGATCAATTTCTGCATTACCCATCGCTCGTTGCAAGCCACATCGCTCTTCAGGAGAGTTTCTCGTGCGTAATTACGTCTTGCCCGCAATTCAAGTCATTTCCCGGTCGATCAACAAAGCTGTGTTCACCGCAGGTTTAACCTTGTGCCTTGCCCATACCGTACTGGCCCAGGTGACGACGACGCAACTCACAGTTTCGAGTCCAACCGTCGCCGTGGGGGTTCCGGCGCTGCTGACGGCGACGGTGACAGATGCGGCCAGCCACTCAGTGCATCAGGGCACAGTTACGTTTTATGCCGGTAGCCGCTCGCTGGGCTCGGCCCAGATTGTGAGTGGGAGTTCGGGGGCGTTTCCGCAGGGGACGGCGAATCTAAAGACTGCTTCGTTTGCGCCGGGATCCAATTCGATCACGGCAGTCTTCTCTGGAACCAGGAGCGACCTGAAGAGCACATCGGCCGCGAAGACGCTCACGGTGACGGGAAAGAGCGAGACGACGCTCGCGTTGTCGGGGTATGTTACTGGAACCGATTTCTGGCTGCCAGCGACTGTGCGGGCTGCGGGCGTGAATCCCCCCGGTGGAAGCGTTGACTACACACATATTTTCGATGGCGCGGTCATTGGGACGAAGTCGCTCAGCGGAGCGAAGTGGAAGCCTGATTTCGTCGTCAAGAGTGAACCCGTGCTGGGAAGTAATCCGCACTCGAGTGCGACAAGCGGGGACTTCAATGGCGACGGATTTCTGGATATCGTAAACGGCGGGCCTGCGGTTGCTCTGGGCAATGGGGATGGAACGTTCCAGAAACCAATCGTCTACCCAACCAAGGAATCGGCGAAATATATTCATGCTGCCGACTTCAACAACGATGGACGGCTTGATTTAGCGATAGGGATTGTAGGCGCGAATAATACCGTCGAGGTGGCCGTTCTGCTCGGCAACAACGATGGAACTTTCCAGTCGCAGATAATCTTGGTTCTCTCCAGTACAGTTACGGTGAGGATGTTGCTGACCTTGATGGCGATGGCAATCTTGATATCATTTGCGCCAATCGGCTGAACAACATCCCGGTCGTGACCGTGTTCCTCGGGAATGGTGACGGCAGCTTCCAGGCGCCACAGACGTACGCTCTTGCGCCTTACTACGACGCCAGCTTTTTTGCTGGCTTCGCCGTCAGAGCAGGCGATTTGAATGGCGACGGCATCGAGGATCTCATAGTCGACGATGGCGCTCTAGGCAGCGTACTGATCGGCAAAGGCGATGGCACTTTCTTGCAATATCAGGACTTCACCCTCGACATCAATTCCGACTCTTTATATAACTATGGCGGCGACTTTAGCGTCAGCCTGGCTCTGGGTGACATCAATGGCGACGGAAAGCTTGATGCTGTGATCGTTGAGCCAGAGGGCACCATCGTCCTGCTCGGAAACGGGGACGGAACATTTCAGGTAAAGGCAGTTTACGCAATCGGGTATGGAATCCAAACGGTACTTGCGGACTTCGATCAGGATGGCAAGTTGGATATTGCAATCGGAATCGAGAATAATGCTCCGAATCCCGCAAGTGGCGACTTCCTGCTGCTGCGCGGAAATGGAGATGGAACTTTTCAAACTCCAGTGAACTTCTATTCCAATCTTGCGGGTACCGGATCGTTGATAGCCGGAGACTTTAACGGAGACGGCCGGCTGGATCTGGCCACGTCACTCTCAACGAAGCAGGAACTTGTGGCTCTTGGTTGGCAGACCACAGATCTGATACTGGCCAAAGAGGAACTGGGCCCGGGCACGACGACTGTCAACGCCACTTATGGGGGTGAAGGAGATTTCAAAGAGAGCGTGTCGAATGCAGTCAAGCTCTCTCCCAACGGAACGCCTCCGCCAAGTTACGCCATGGGCTTTCTTGATACTTCAGACCTTGTGCTTAACGGAAATGCCCAGCCTGGCGTTTTTCCCTATGCGACCGCTTCTGAGATCGAATTGACAACCGGATATATGGATCAAGCCGGTAGTGTGTTCTACGCGGCGCCACAGAATATTGAGGCTTTCACGACGGATTTTACCTTTCAATTTGCCAGCAGTTACGTTCCCGCCGATGGACTTACCTTCACGATTCAAAATGCGGGTCCGGACGCGCTGGGTAGTATAGGCGGCGGCCTCGGTTATAAGGGCATAGCTAAGAGCGTGGCAATTAAGTTCGACACCTTCAACAACAGCGGCGAAGGAAAGGATTCGACCGGAATTTATATTGACGGCGCAAGTCCGGAGTTACCCGCAGTCGATATGAGTAGCAGTGGTTTTTATCTGACCGGCTATGTCTCCGGGTCCGAAACAAACATTTTCGACGCTCATATCACCTACGACGGAGTCAATCTGACTCTGAAGATCACCAACCCGGCTACACTCGCGAGCTTCTCGGACTCGTGGCCAATCGATATACCGGGCACTGTTGGCGAGACAACCGCATATGTCGGCTTCACCGGCTCCACCGGGAACGAGGTGACCGACGCGTTGCTCTACACATGGACGTACGTTCCGGGGATGCCGTAAGACAATGCGGCTTGCCAATAAACGGACGGATCATACAGGCTAGCTCGATTATGTGGGAGATTTTCGATCACGAAATCTCCCCTCATTTGCCGAAGTCGGCATCACGAAGCCGTTCTCCTCAAGTGACATCTTCTCCCACAAAGTCGGCTTTTCGGAAGGAGCATTTATTATGATCGCCAGGACGAAAGACTGGCATTGGCGAAGCAGCAGTTCCCTGCCTGTTTTTCATGGCTTGCGCATAAGTGGAAGGGGTCGCTGATGTTCCCTTGGCGCTCACAGGTCATTTGCGAGCGTGGTGGCGCAGTTTCCGCAAAGACGACTTTCAAGGAGTACGAGGATTGGAGCCTCGCTCCACCTCATCCTGGTTTCCAAAAATCCAACAGGTTCTAGGGAACAGCATTGCCATACCCCTGCACCACCACGGTTGAGGCCGCGCCCGTGCTTGGGGTCAGGGTAATCTGCCCGGAGACACTGCCACCAGGGTCAACCGGAGCGAACTTGATCATCAAGTTGCAGGTCTTCCCTTCCGCCACTCCCGCGGCACAAGTACCTTGGGACGCCAGCGAAAAATACGGGGTGCTGGACGACACCGCTACCGTCGGAGAACCGGGAACGCCAAAGTTTGTTACGGCCAACGGGAGCGTTTCCGTAGACCCATCGTTGACACTCCCAAAGTTGAGGGGACTGTCCTTTTCGGCGCTGACACCGCCGCTGGCTGATCCGGATAATTCGATGACGCGCAAACTAGCCGTCGATGGCGAGGTCAGCGTCAAGTGATTCGTGTGCACACCAACTACTGGAGGACTGAACTGGATAGGCAGCACGCAACTCTGCCCCGCTGGAACTCCTTTTGAACAGGTATTCTCGTCTGTCTCAAGAACCTGGTAGTTCGGCGCGTCCACCTTGGCAGTGAAGGTCAAAGTGCTCGTCCCTCTATTCGTGATCGTCAGTGACTCGCCTTCGCTGTCTCCAAACGTCATATCCGGAAAGATCACATGGTCGGTAGAAACCAGGATTGGATTCGGGAATAAAGAGAAGAGAAAGGCGGCGCCCGAATAAACGCCGTTAACCTTCTCGTCAGGCGCTCCAACAATTACCGTGTCGCCATCGATGGCAGGACTGGAAAAAGGATAGGAATTTCCGTTGCCGCCAACCAGGTCCTGGGAAGGCCATGCCGACGCGGCCCATCCGGCTGCTGGTTGGGAATAGACAAAAATCTGACGTGCCGTACCTACCACAAGGTGAGAGCTGTCCATGGCTACAAAATCCCCAAAACCGCCAAAAGGCAAGGATGGGGGGGCTTTAAGCTCGACTGTCTCTGTGCCGTCTAACCACCCAGTGGCCGGCTTAAGAAAAAGATCCACCACACCGCCATCATCACCGTCTGCGACGGCGATTCTGTCTCCATAAACCGCCACGGAAATCCCGAAATGGTCGTCCTCATAGGTCGGATTGGCTTTCGTGAGTGTGGCCGTAGGCGCCAGAGTCCCCGACCATCCATTCTCTGGTTTCACAAATACAGTGGCGAATCCGGTATTGCCCAGCACGACGGTGTCCCCGCTGATCGCCACAGGAAAGACGTCATCGATGGAGCGAGCCGTGAGTTGCGCACTGTGTGTAGTAGTTGTTGCCCAACCCCCGCCTGGCTTGACAAAGACGTAGCCTTGCCCATGCACGTTCACCGCAATGGTATCTCCATCGATAGCCACAGATTGCCCGAATGCGGCTGCTCCCTCGTGAGTGCCGATGAGCTGGGCCGTCTCCGTCATGTTTTGCCAGCCGGTCGCCGGTTTCACAAAGATGTAAACCTTCTCGACCGCACCGACGACAACGGTGTCACCGCTGATAGCCACGGAAGTTCCAAAGGTGCTCTCGCCGTCCGAGGGCGTCAGCGTCGCGGTCTCTGTCCCGCTTGTCCACCCACTCGCCTGTTTCTCAAAAACATAGGCGCCGATACCGGTACCACCATCAAAAGTCGACTTGACGGCCACCGCTGTATTCCCGCTGACAGCAACGGATGAGCCCAATTGGTCATACTGTCCTGGGTTGGAGTCGGTCAAGCGAGCCGCTAAGTTTAGCGAGGTAGATTGTGCAAAAGCGAAATTGAAGAGGGTGGATGTAGAGAATAAGGCGAGTATCAAAAATTGCTCGCGACGCATAGGGTAAAACCTCCAATTCGATCCTTTTGAGTCATCTCGCATTTGTTGACTGGCCATAAATCACCTCTCACTTAGCTTCGGGTCCATCCGCTGACCTCCGCACTTCGATATCTCCTAAAGCGTCTAAAGACCTCTCAGAGTCAACTTCCTTGCGACCAGCGCCAGCCGCCTCGGAGCATGAAGGTCAGAGTTTTTACTCCCAACCTTCATCGAAAGTAGACTCTGGATAACCAAGAACTTTTGTAGCTCACTCCATATAGCGAGAACCGGGTGCCTGAACGGTCACCCGGGACGAAAATCGCTCTGGCGGACGTCTGATTTCTCAGCCACGAGACTGTTCCGGCGTGGTGGCCCGCAGCAACAAACCGAGAGATAGGCGGTTGTTGGCCAAGCCAATAGAGGGTAATTTGGTTTTAGAAGTCGTAGACCCTTTCCACCATCTCACTCGGTACCATCTATAAATACCCTGGTGAGCGACTCAGCAGCTGGCGAAAAACGGGAATTTCGGAACTCCGGATAGAAGGCCCACGTTATCCCACAATGGGTAAGTTTTGACCCACGGCTCCCCTGCCCTTTTTCAACGGCTTGCGTGGGTCAGAATGCAAGGTCATATTTGGCGTATGATTTGGTGCCAAATGGACCGCCCGTCTTATCGGCAAAAGAGTCCCCGATAGCAGCTTCTTAAGAGTCAGTGGACCATACGGGAACATGGCGGCCGACCCAACCGTATAGGAAAGCGGAGGACTTCGATGCGTCGACCTATTTCTGAAGGAATACTGGCGGTCGTCCTGATGGGCGCGGTTTCGTTTGCGTTCCCGAGCGCCGGGCAGAATTCCGATTTCAACCTGAACATGCACGCCAATTCGCATGCAACGGCAAAGGATATTGGGCTGCCAATCTATCCAGGAGCCACGCCCTTCAAGGAGAAGGACGACGACTCATCGTCGGGGGACGTGCTCTTTCTGCTGAACAGCTTTCATTTCAGCGTGAAAGAAGCGAGCTTTGTGACCACGGATTCGCAGGGGCACGTACTTGAGTTCTACAGAAAGCCGCTGGCGAAATTCGGCGAAGTCTTGGAATGCGACCACGGGAGGCCGGTAGGTTCGTTAAGCGTGACGAAAAGCGGGCTAACCTGCGGCGACCGCAAGAATGGTGGCATCAACGTGAATGAAAGCGAAGACGACCACGAACTTCGGGCGGGGACCCCGGAACGGTTGTGGATCGTTGGAGTGGACGGCGCGAAGAACGGGAAGACGAAATTCGGACTGGTCGCACTGGTGCTTCCGAAGGATGAGGGCAGCAAATAGATGAAAGGCCGTCTCCGGCTGAATGCGCAAAATCCAATCTGTCTCAACTAAGGGGTTCACCCCAAAACTTGTCAATAGACCCAACCGAAAATATCTTGCAAACCCCTCATTCTATTGATTAGAAACTCGGCCAGGATTGGCGTAGCGAAAGGGTCCGATTTGATAAAATAGAAATAGAGTTCAAGAAACAAAGACAGCGAGGCGGCGCAAGCCGCCTTTTTCCTTGCCCAGAAGCCGAGACTACGAGGTACAGAGGTATGCGCATGGAGGGGAAAATCCTGGCCGCGAATGGCAAGTAGCAGGGTCAGCTCGTCGAGCTGACCCTGCCAAGCCCAGCGCACGAGGTATTTGCCCGAAAGCCCCACCTTTTCAATGGTTTGCGGTCAAAACCGCGATCCCCATGAAAACACAGCACTTAGCTGGATGGGGGGTCTAAGACTGTCGCCCCCTCCATCGCGGGCGAAAGCGGAATCGATCCACCGAAATCGGCCTCAACCGCAAATAGGGACGCACCCGGGCATCCTCTGTTAGGCTTGCAGCGAAATAGCAATCCCGAAGGAGAACCGCTTGAACCTGCACTCTCGTCTCGCTCGCCTCGCCCTCTGTTGTAGCCTCTCGCTGCCGCTCGCCACTCTCGCCCAAATGCCAATGTCCAGCGCACCCGGCGACCCCGCCCAGATCTACGGCAAGCTCATGTCCGGCATGCAGAGCGAAATCATCAGCGCCGCCGAGGCCATGCCCGCCGACAAATACAACTTCGCACCAACTCAGGGAGAGTTCACCGGAGTCAGGACCTTCGGCCAGCAGGTCAAGCACCTCGCCGAATCGAACTACGAATTCTTCGACGGCTGGAATATCGGCCCCGCGCCCCAGGAAGCCGACATCGAAAAGCTCACCAGCAAAGACGACATCGTGAAGGCGCTCAAGGACTCCTACGTCTACGCCCACAAAGCGATCGACACCATCACCGCCGCCAACGCCTTCGAGTCGCTCGGCAAAGACAAAGGCACCCGCGCCGGGACAGCCGCCTTCTGCATCGCCCACGCCATGGACCACTACGGCCAAATCGTCGTCTACCTCCGCCTCAACGGCATCGTCCCCCCAGCCAGCCGCAAGTCCGGCAACTAGGAGTCGCGGCCGGAAGCTGGCGACGGATAGCTCCCCATTCGGCTTGAACACCTGGCGATCGTCGCTCGGGTGTTCAAGCCAGTCTGTGCATGAGCGGGATAAGAAGCTTTGCCCATCTCTTCCTTAATCGTTTACTGTAGCGGTACGAATGAAGCCGCTGCGCGTCGCAATTCGTTCCTTCACAGATTTCCAATCAGCCCTCGCCGCCCAACTCGGCGCGTACCGGCAATTGCATCCGGAAGTCGAGATCGAGGTCGTCGCCTTCGATCTGCCCGGCCTCGAAGACGCAGTCCTCGGCCCCAACGGCCTGCGCTCCGGTAAATGGGACCTCGCCATCCTCCCCACCGACTGGGTTGGCTCAGCGATCAGCACCGGAGCAATCGAAAACCTCTCTCCGCTGATGCGGCTAAACCCGCTCCCAGACTGGCCCGAAGGCTGGCCAGCCAGCCTTCGCGAGCCGCTTCGCCACGAAGACGACTTCTACTGCATCCCCTGGCACGACGGCCCCGAATGCCTGATCTACCGAAAAGACCTCTTCGAAGATCCCGAAGAACAAAAGGCCTTCGGCAGCCAATTCGGACGCGAACTCAAGCCTCCAATTACATGGGAAGAGTTCCGCGAAACCGCCCGCTTCTTTACTCGCCCTTCGCAACCGAACAAGCAGGCGTTATGGGGTACTCTCTTCGCCGCCTATCCCGACGGCCACAACACCCTCTACGACCTCGTCCTGCAAGTCTGGAGTCGCGGTGGAGAACTCTACACCACCGATGGCACTCCCACGCTGAATGACCCAATCGTCGTTGAAGCGCTCGACTACTATCGCAACATCGTCAATGACTCTCAGGCGTGTTACCCAAACGCGGACAACATCGACTCCGTCCGATCCGGAGACGTCTTCCTCTCCGGCCAAATTGCCATGATGGTCAATTGGTTCGGATTCGCCGCCCGCGCCAGCGGGCCCGGCTCACCGCTCAACGGCAAGCTCGCCCTCGCGCCGATCCCAGGAGGCAAGCCCGGCCAGACTGCAACGCTCAGCAACTACTGGGTGATCGCCATCGGTACGGGAAGCCAGAACAAGCCGGCAAGCTACGACTTGTTGCGCCACATCGCGAGTGCCGAGAGCGACAAACTCACCACGCTACACGGAGCGGTCGGAGTACGCCTCTCGACCTGGAACGACCCCGACGTGATCGAGCGCATCCCGATCTACGCCCAGCTCGAACAGCTCAGCGCCGAGGCCCGAACCCTTCCCTTCTGCGAGGACCTGCCGAAACTCGCAGAGATCGTGAATCAAGTAACAATATCCGCGCTGACCACGAACGAGCCAAGCAAAGCGATCCTCGCCCAAGCTCAAGACCTCGCGATCGGCCATGGCCTTCGCCTCAGACAACAATCAAGCGCCGAGCTCTCGAGCGTTGCCGAACTCGCTGCCAGAAAGGAATCACGATGAAAGCAGTCGTGCTACGCGCTCCCGGAGAGCTCGCGATCGAAGATCGCCCGGAGCCCAAGCTCATCGAAGGCCACGTCCTGCTCAAGGTCAACATGGTTGGCCTCTGCGGCAGCGACCTCAACTCCTTCCGCGGCAAGAATCCCATGGTCAGCTTTCCCCGCATTCCAGGACACGAGATCTCGGCGACGGTCGTCGAAAGCGTTGCTGGATTCCATTCGGGGGATCAGGTCACGCTCTCGCCCTACACCAACTGCGGCGAGTGCGCAGCCTGCCGTCGCGGGCGCCCAAATGCATGCCAGAATAACCAGACGCTCGGCGTGCAGCGCGACGGTGGCTTGACCGAATATCTCGTCGTCCCGCCAGAGAAGCTCTACACCGCGAATCTCGGCCTCAAGGAATTGTGTCTCGTCGAGCCGCTTACGGTCGGCTTCCACGCCGTCGCTCGCGGGCGCGTGACCAGCGCCGATACCGTCGCGATCATCGGCTGCGGAGGAGTTGGCTTGGGTGCGGTTGCTGCTTCGGGCTTTCGCGGCGCTCGCACCATTGGAATTGATGTCGACGATGGCAAGCTCGAGATCGCGCGTAAGGCTGGCGCGACCGAACTCATCAACACCAACCGCGACGATCTGCACACGAAGCTGGCCGAGCTGACGAATGGCCTCGGACCCGACGTGATCATCGAGGCGATCGGATTGCCGAGCACCTTCCGCGCCGCCGTCGAGGAGGTCGCCTTCACTGGGCGCGTTGTCTACATCGGCTATGCGAAGGAGCCGGTTGCTTACGAGACGCGGCTCTTCGTCCAGAAAGAGCTCGATATTCTCGGCTCACGCAATGCTCTGCCCGAAGACTTCCGCGAAGTGATTCGGATGCTGGAAGAGCATCGCTTTCCAGTTGACGATGCGGTGAGTAGGATTGTTCCGTTAGAAGAAACGCCGGAAGCGATCGCGGCGTGGAGCGCGGATCCGGCGCGCTTCACCAAGATCATGATTCAGGTCGGATAAAAGCTTGCAGCAATGAAGGAAGTAACACCTCAATGGCTCAGATTTACGTTTCACCGAATGCTGCGGCAACAGCCCATGACGACGGCACCAAGCCGGCGATGCTGCCGCCCGGAAATCTTCTTCCCTTCTTCCTGGTGACCGCGCTCTTCTACCTGTGGGCGATTCCGAACAACATGAACGACGTGCTTATTCCGCAGTTCATGAAGTCGTTCGAGCTCTCGCGCTTCCAGGCCGTGCTCGTGCAGTCGGCGTTCTATATGGGCTATTTCCTGCTCGCCATGCCAGCGGCGATCATGATGAAGCGCGCCGGCTACAAGGCCGGCATCGTCGTCGGGCTGCTGCTCTTCAGCACTGGAACGCTGCTCTTCTGGCCGGCTGCGGCTGCTCAGAGCTATCTTTTCTTCCTCTTCGCGCTCTTCGTGATCGCGAGCGGCCTTGCCTTCCTCGAAACAGCGGCTAATCCCTTCATCGCCCAGCTTGGCGACCCACGCTCATCCGAGCGGCGTCTCAACTTCTCTCAAGCCTTCAATCCGCTTGGCTCGATCACCGCAGCATTGGTTGGCACCAAGTTCATTTTCTCCGGAATCAGCCTCACTCCGGCGCAGGTGACGGCCTTACAGGAAGCCCACAAATATAAGGAGTATCTGCAAAGCGAGACGCTACGCGTCAAAGGACCTTACATCGTGCTCAGCGTGATCACCTTCATCTGGGCGATCCTGATCATTCGCACCAAATTTCCTGACATCAAGAGCGAGCACGAGCATGCCGGGCACCCGGAAGAGACCAGCTTTCTCCATTTGTTCAAGCAGCGCCACTTCGTCTTCGGCGTGATCGCTCAGTTCCTCTACGTTGGCGGCCAGACCGGAATCTGGAGCTACTTCATCACTTACGTTCAGGACTACACCACGGCACCGGAGAAGACGGCGGGCTATCTGCTTACCGGTACGCTGGCCATGTTCCTCATCGGACGGTTCAGTTCGGCGCTTCTGATGAAATACATCCGACCTAACATACTGATGGGCGTCTATGCCGTGGTGAACGTCGGCCTGATGTCGGTAACCGTCTTTCACCCCGGCTGGATGGGGCTCTGGGCCGCCTTCGCCACCAGCTTCTTCATGTCGCTGATGTTCCCGACGATCTTCGCGCTGGGCATCAAGAACCTCGGGCCAAATACGAAGATCGGCGGCTCGGTCATCATCATGTCCATCATCGGCGGAGCGGCGCTACCGCTGCTCATGGGACTAATCGCCGTCCACGTCCACAGCATGGCGCTCGCTTACCTGGTGCCGCTAGTCGTATTCGTGGTGATCGCGCTCTATTCGTTCTTCGGATCCGCTGCGCGGGAGATGGTGGACGGTTAGTGGTACCCCCTCCCCCCTCGTTTTTGGCTAACATCCGTAATTTCAGTAGCTTGCCGCGCGGTTGGCAGCTAAGTTCTTTGTTTTCAGCATTCCGCCCAAAAGCTTTGTTATGTTGCGGTTGCAATCTTTTACGCATGATGTCGCGCTAAGCTGCCCGAACAGCCTGGATCACTGGCAATCTTCAGTTGTTGGAATAGGTCTCAGTTTATTCCTGGGTCAAGGATTCGCAGCAGAAATCGTCGGCCCGATTTCGATGTCTTCCCGAATCGGGAACGCGTCATGGTCCTCAATCGCATCTGATGTATGATGTTTGATGTAGGAACAACGAAAGATGCGTACAACTTTGAGCATTGATGATGATGTATTAAGCGCTGCCAAAGAGCGTGCTGTCATGGAGCGCAAGACGGTTGGTGAGGTTATCTCTGCACTGGCGCGTCAGGCGATGCAACCGACTGCTCCAGTCGCCCGAACACGAAATGGCATCCTTTTACTCCCTGTGCGCCCGGATGCAAAAACGGTCACGCTGGAGTTGGTGAATCGATTGCGGGATGAGTCGCCATAGTGACGTATCTGCTAGACGTCAATATTCTGATCGCCCTGATCGATCCCACTCATATAAACCACGCCAAGATGCATGATTGGTTTGAGGCGGATGGAAGACGGAGTTGGGCGACGTGTCCAATCACGGAGAATGGAGCCATCCGAATTGTTTCCAATGCCCAGTACTTCAACTCGCCGACGGCTCCGTCGGTTGTCGTGGCGTCGATGCGAAGTCTGTTAGCACAGCCCGGCCATGTTTTCTGGCCTGACGATATCAGCTTGTTGAACTCGGCGAAGATTGATTCAACGCGGTTGCTGACGGCTGCCCAGGTGACGGACACCTACCTTCTTGCGCTGGCTCAAGCCCATGGCGGCAAGTTAGCAACGCTTGATCGGCGCTTGATCGTTGATGCTGTGACCGGAGGCGCGAGCGCGCTCCACTTGATTGCGTAAGGCAGAAGACCTGTTACCGGCCGATGGCAGTCGTAAGAGCGTGTAATTGGTTGGGACTTCGGTGCGGCTGTCCCTTAAGAAGTTGCTGGATAGTGAGGCCGCCCGATTCGTGAGGGCCCACATCTAGCGCAAAAGATCCGTGCACCCGGCGGAGATGAAGAAGTTAGCATGTGCGGGGAAGTTAATAAGCAACAGCGCTTTGTATACGGAGGGTTACTGAGCAGCATCCCTCTCGAAGGCTTTAAGCCCAATTCTCCAACATCAGCGGAGCCTTGATCCGCTGGTAGTGTCGAAGGTTGTTGGTCACGAGCACAGCGTCTTGGGAGATCGCGTGGGCGGCGATCATCATGTCCAGTTCGCCGATGAGCTTTCCGGTGGTAGTGAGCTGGTGGCGAAGGTCGGCGTACCAGTCGGAGGCTTCCGCGTCCCAGGATAGAGTCTGAACAATCTTGAGAAACTGGCGGACGGCAAATTGGGTGCGATTGCTCGCTGGAAGTTGTTTGAGACCATACATCAGCTCAGCCCGGGTCACCACGGAGAGGCAGAGCGTGGACGGCAGGAGCGACTGCATGCGAGCCTTGGCCCTGGAAGGCTTCTCCTTGACGATGTAGCTCACGATGTCGGTATCGAGCATGTAGAGCAAGGTTCAGGCCCTTCTTCGTTGCGGCTTGACGTCTTCGATCAGGTCGTCAAAGATTCCCGGCCTGGAGGGAATTTGGTTCATTGGCCTCTCGGCCATGAACTCCTTCGGCACATCGATGGTCTGAAGCATGGCGAAGAAGTCCTCCCAAATTTTTGTGCCGGGGTTCTTGGAGAGCACAACGTCGCCCGTGGTTTCATCGCGGGTGGCGTAGACTTCGTCACCCTCAAAGCGGAACTCCGCGGGGAGGCGGACGGCCTGGCTACTGCCGTTCTTGAACAGTTTGGCTGAGCGGGTTTCGGGCATTGGTGGCCTCCTACGGTTCGTCTATACGTGAGTATATACCCCTTCGTTTTGTTCGAGCGCGACGATTCGGGACACTGCAGGTCCTTCGCTCCTGTTGGTCGCTCAGGATGACACCTTTGTGGGTGTGTGGAAACCAACTCGGGGGACAGCGCCCTCTTGCCGAAGATGATTCTGCCGCGGGGATGGTGCACACTCGCTCGCCGCCTTGCGGTTTAATGGCTGCTATGGCGAAGAAGCGGTTTATGGTGTGGTTCGGTTTTGCGATGTTGTTGACGGTCGCGCGGGCATCGGCGGCGAACCCTGCGGAGTGGACGACTCCGATTCCTCCTTTCAAAATTGCGGACAACCTCTACTACGTCGGCAGCAAAGACCTCGCTTCGTACCTGGTGGTGACTCCGCAAGGCGACATCCTGATCAACTCGAGCCTTGAGGCCTCGGTGCCGTTGATCAAGAAAAGTGTCGAGCAGCTGGGCTTTCACATGAACGACATCAAGATTCTGTTGATCAGCCATGCGCACGACGACCATGATGCGGGTAGCGCGGCGATCTTGAAGATGACGGGCGCGAAGTACATGGTGATGGACGGCGACGTGCCGGTGGTCGAGAGCGGGGGCGCGAAGGACTTCGCTTACCCGAACGATCGGTATCCGGCGGCGAAGGTCGACCGCGTGCTGCACGATGGCGATGAGGTGCGGCTGGGCGGCGCGGTACTGGTGGCGCATAAGACGGCGGGGCATACGCGCGGGTGCACGACGTGGACGATGCAGGCGACGCAAGCGGGCAAGCCGCTCAACGTGGTGATTGTGGGGAGCTGGAATGTGAATCCGGGCTGGCGGTTAGTGGACAAGCCGGGTAAGCTCGCGTCGTATCCCGGAATTGCGGCGGATTATCAGAAGACCTTCGTCACGCTGAAGAGTTTGCCTTGCGATATTTTTCTTGGCGCGCATGGGCAGTATTTCGACATGCTGGGGAAGCTGGCGCGGGCCAAGGCTGGCGCGGGTGAGAGCGTGTGGATTGATCCGGAAGGATATAAGGCTGCGGTTGCGGAACGGGAGCAGGCGTTTGAGGCGGAGTTGGCGAAGCAGATGAGTGCTAAATAAGTCGGTGCGCCTGCGGCGCGACATTCAATCAAACCGCAGGTCCTTCGCTGCGGGCTTCGCCCTCCACTCAGGATGACAATTCTTCATTTGCCGACAGTGTTTAGATAAGTCAGCATCGCGGTTCATTTCGGCGCGGGCGTGGGCGTGGACATTAGTTCGATAAACTTTTTGGAGAATTTGGGTAGGTCTAAGTCCGTCTGGGCGTGGACCAATTGCACCTCGATCTGCGGCTTGAGCTCTTTGGTCCACGTCAGCGTGTCTCCGTACGTAGGGCCGTGGGTGATGTCGACATCCATGTAGAGCTGGCGCTCGCCGGTGATGATGGTTGGGTCGAGCCACGCGAGAGCGGTGAGCTCGTCCCATAGGTAGTAGCGGTCCTGTGAAAATTTCGCGATGTATTGCGCGGCGGGGTTGGGCGACTTGGAGATTTCGTCGAGCATCGCCTGGGTGAACATTGCCTTGATCGAGATATCGACGGTCGTCACATCGATGCGCGGCCATGGGGCGCGCAGGGTGATGTGCGCGGCCTCGGGGTCGAACCAGAAATTGAATTCGTGGCGCGGAGCTGGCGGAGAACTCGGGATCGGCGGTCTGCGGGTCGAGGCTGCCGCCCATGATGATGATGCCCTGAGTGAGCTCGGCGAAGTGCGGATCGATCGAGATGGCGAGCGCGATATTGGTGAGCGGGCCTCCGGCAAAGATGGTGACCTGATGCGGGTGGGCGTGCACCTGGCGGATGAGGAAGTGGGCGGCGTCTTCGTCGACCGGCTTGGTGTGGGGCGCGCCCTCGGGCATCGGCGGCACGAAGTAGGGGTTGTCGGGGTTCGACGCCGGGATGGTCGGATTGGCGACGATGGTGGGCATCATTGTTCCGTTAGCGGACGGGGTGAGGGTGGTCGGGCCTTGTCCCCAGGCGCCGAGCCAGCTGACTTTGCCGTAGAGGGCGGTCTCGAGGCGCGTCTGCTGCTCGTTGCGGACGAGCGGGAAGACGGCGCCGGGCACGACCGGGACATCGGTGCGGCCGATCATCTCGAGCATGCGGAGGGTGTGCTGCATTTCTTCATCGCGCCATGCGTTGCCGGTGACCATGGTGATGCCGAGCACGTCGACGTTGGGCGATTGCAGGAAGACCATCATCGCCATCTGGTTAGAGCCGCCGGGGCCGGAGCCGTCCTGATCGATGAGAACGAGGCGCTTTTGCGCGATGGCTGGTTGGGCGGCGAGGGCAGCGAGGATGAGGGCGGTGAGGATGGCTTTCATGGATGGGTTATTTTTTCATACCAGAGCGGAGTCTTGCGGCGATTCGTCACTGACCCCTATCTTGGTCGGCGTCTTTGGAGGTAGCTTGGGCTGGGCCTTCCCGATCCCGCTCGTGAATCTCGTCGCGACCAGGGTAAGGGCCGCTACCCTGTTGAATCCCCGACGCATCATGGCAAGCGCACGCTTTTTTTGCGCGCTCATATGCTTCGTCTCTTTCGATCTCAGAGTCTGTTTGGGAGGATCTCCGGACTCATCCACCCTCACACCTCGGCCAGTGCTTATCTGTCTCCTAATGATATGTTGGGACGTTCGTGATGTGCTTCACGATTATCCTTCCTTAGTAACGCGCTAAGATAGGTCTTCTCAACCATGGAGGTCCCACGAGTGTCTGAAAGCCCTGCAATTTTGAGCCCTTTATTCCGGCGACGGAGACGCGGCCGGAGTTTACGGTTCGCGCGATTCTGCTGGGTTCTTTGTTCGGGATCTTGTTTGGCGCGGTGACGGTGTACGTGGGCCTGCGCGCAGGGCTCACCGTGGCCGCGTCGATCCCGATCTCGGTGCTGTCGATCAGCGTGTTGCGGGCGCTGGGGCGGGCTTCGATCCTTGAGAACAACATCGTCCAGACGACCGGCAATGCGGGGCAGTCGATTGCTTCGGGCGTGATCTTCACTCTGCCGGCGCTGATTTTTCTGGGCTTCGATCTGGAGTATTCGCGGATCTTTCTGCTGGCGCTGATCGGCGGCTGGCTGGGCGTGCTGTTCATGATCCCGCTGCGGCGGCAGTTGATTGTGAAGGAACATGGGACGCTGACCTATCCCGAAGGCACGGCCTGCGCGGATGTGCTGCTGGCGGGCGAGCGCGGTGGATCGTTTGCAAGCCGGGTTTTTTTTGGGCTCGGGCTGGGCGGCGTCTACACGCTCTTTCAGAATGAGAATCTGCTGGGTGCGTGGCCCGGAACGCCGGACTACCAGCCCGATTTTGGTCCGCAGCATGTTTTGAAGGGCGCGGCGATTCGCGCCGATGTCACTCCGGAATATCTCGGCGTCGGCTACATCATCGGGCCGCGCGTGGCGGGAGTGATCTTTGCCGGCGGCGTCTTCTCGTGGCTGGTGCTGATGCCGGCGATTTACTTCTTTGGATCGCACTATGCTCTGCCGCTGTATCCGGCGACGAAGCCGATTGCGGCGATGTCGCCCGAGCGAGTTGTGGTCGACCTATGTGCGTCCGATGGGCGCGGGGGCGGTTGCGGCGGCGGGGCTGATTACGCTGCTCAAGACGATGCCGACGATCATTCGGCGCGCTGAGCTCCGGCATCAAGAACATGAAGGGCGGGCGGCACGAAGGCCGCGGTGCTGCGGACCGATGACGACCTGCCGATGAGCGTGGTGATCGGCGGCTCGGTTTTGCTGGTGGTGATGATGTTCTTCTTCCTGACCTTCAAGCCGGTGCCGGGCGCGCAGGTCGGCGTTGCTCGCGAACCTCGCGGCCTCCGCTGCTGGTCGTGGTCTTTGGGTTTCTCTTTGTTACCGTGTCCTCGCGGATTGTTGGATTGATCGGAAGCTCGGCGAGCCCGGTCTCGGGCATGACGATCGCCACGCTGATGGCGACCTCGGCGATCTTTCTGGTGAAGGGTTGGACGGCGCCCGCCTTTGGCGCGCTGGCGATCACCATCGGCGGCGTGGTTTGCATTGCGGCATCGAACTCCGGCGATACCTCGCAGGACCTGAAGACCGGATTCCTGATCGGCGCGACGCCGTGGAAACAGCAGTTGGCGTTGATGATCGGCGTTGTGGTTTCAACGGTGGTCATCGGCATCACGCTGAACGCGATGAACAAGGGCCTGGAGGAATTTCACTCGCTCTCGCAACCCTGGGACATCAGCGCATCCCACTCCGGGGTCCAGAACCAGGGCGAGTTCACGCGGAAGTCGTTTCAGATCACGGGCAAGAGTTCCGAGCCAGCGCTGCAAGGGCAGAAACTATGTCTTGCTCAATGCGCTGGGCTCGTCCAGAACTGGCCGACGGCAAGTATCTTTACAATCCGGCGACGCAGCAGATTGAAGTGCAGTGGGTGCAGGGTATCGGCAGCGAAAAGGCCGCGGCCCCGCAGGCGCGGCTGATGGCCACGGTGATCAACGGAATCCTCACGCGCAAGCTGCCGTGGGGGCTGGTGCTGCTGGGCGTTTTTCTGGTGATTGTGGTGGAGCTGCTTGGGAATTCGCTCGCTGTCGTTTGCGGTGGGCGCTTATCTTTCGATTGCGACGACGCTGGCGATCTTTGTTGGCGGAATGGTTCGCTGGATGGTCGACAGCGCGGTCGCGAAGGCGGGCGGCGGAACCGATACCGAGAGCGAGATCAGTCCGGGATCGCTCTATGCGAGCGGGCTGATTGCGGCGGGCGGCATCGTGGGGCTGATGGGCGTGGCGCTCAAGCTGTATGAGGCCGCGACTGGCCACACAGACATCCTCAAGTTCCCACGGACGTTTCTTTACAATGATTGGGTCTCGGTGGTGATGTTTGCGCTGCTGGCGTTTTCGCTTTACTACTTTGCACGGAAGCCGCTCGATAGCGGCGAAGTAGGTCGCCAAATCGATCAACGTGTCGTGAGCCGAAAACCTGAAACAAGACTTCCACCGACCCCAGCACGAGGCATGAGCAGGCGATCAACAGGCGCTTCTTGAACTCCGGCATAGTGTTTCCCCGTCGGTCTTCACCCCTATAGACACCTGGGCGGACGACAGAGTTGCACAAATTGATGAAATATTGAGCATGGGCGCTCACCTGCCTAGGGCCGAGCTAGCAGGCCTGCGGCTGTTGAGCGTCCCAGGCGGACCATGTCTGGCAAGCCAACTCCGTGAAATGCGTTGCCGATTATGTGCAGCCCGGGGATTTTGGCGACAATCTCTTCGACCCGCGAAACCTTGGCGCGATGCCCGACGGTGTACTGCGGTAGCGACAGCGGCCAGCGCCGAACGAGTTGGATCTGTGCTTGGGGAATTTCGCCGAGCACCGCCGAGAGATGGCGGCGGGCCAGATCGAGGATGACGTCGTCAGGCTGGGTAAGCAACGCCGGCGCAGAGCTTCCCCCATAAAAAGCGCGGAGAACCATGCGGCCCTCGGGGGCGCGGTGAGAGAACTTCTGATCGACAAAGGTACAGGCGAGAAGTTCGGGATCGGCGGGAGCGGAATCGTAACGCTGCGGAACAAGGAAACCGAAGCCTTCCGGAATGGTCAGCTTCGCCGATTGCTCTCGATCAAATGCGAATGCGGCGACGACCGCCGAACTCGCCTCAATCGCAAGCAGCGATTGCAACTCGTGGTTCCAGGGCGCGACGAGTTTCCTGGTGACATGTACGGGCGTGGCAACGACTACTTCATCGAAGATGCTCGGAGCCTGAAGCGGTCGCGACCTCCCATTTTCCGGCCTTCGGAGTGATGGTCTTGACCTCTTCGTTGAGCCGAATCATCGATGACGGAATGATGGCCGTCATGGCTTCGACCAGGCTCTGCAAACCGCTCTTGAGCGAGGTGAAGACAGACGGCGAAACGCCGCTGCGAGACTGCCGTTGCAGCCCCAGAATGAGGCTGCCGTGTTCCCGCTCCATTTTGACGAAGGGCGCCATCACGGCACGCACGCTGAGCTGCCGAATATCTCCGCCAAAGACGCCGGCGAGCAACGGCCCGGCGATTTTTTCCGCGACTTCCTCGCCGAAATGCCGCTCCACAAAGCTGGCAATGGACTCGTCCCAGTCATCTGGCCGGGACGCGGCAAAGGTCTTTCAGCTCTTCGGCGCGAGAGGGTTCTTCGCTATAGGATCGCCGCGCATTTTCACTGAATAAGGGCGACGCGGCAATCGCATGGAGGTCCGTCGGGACCATCATCCTCATGCCCTCCGGCATCGGAACAAGCTTGCCGTCCTGAAGCAGGTAGGTGCGACGATGCGCATCGTTCGATGGGATGATCTCGCTTTCGAGGCCTAGCTCAATGGCGAGTTCGCGCGCCCACGGCTTTTCCGTGACCCAGGAGTCGGCGCCGCACTCGATGACGAAGCCAGCCTCACGGTGGGTCTCGACGATGCCGCCGAGGCGAGCGCTTGATTCATAGAGAACGAAAGTCTGGTAGTGGCCGCGCCGCGCTGAGTTCATAGGCGCAGGAAATGCCGGAGAGGCCTCCGCCGATGATCGCAATGCGCGGACATCAGCTTCCTGCTGCGACGGGTTGCGGCTGTGCTGAGACGTCACGCGCGGCGAGTCGTTCTGACAAACGGCCAAGCGCCTGATGGCTGAGGTCGGCGAGCGCTTCGGTGAGGATCGGCGAGCCGTTGAGCGACTCTGTCCGCTCGAGTCTGATGCCAAGTCCGGCGGCGAAATCGCGGAAGGCGATGTCGATGTCGTAGAGGATCTCGACGTGGTCGCAGAGGAAGCCGATGGTTTGCACGATCACGGCTTTGTGGCCGGCCTGGCTCATCGCTGTCGAGGGTATCTTCGACGGTGGGGCCGATCCAGGGGCCACCGGATTGGCCCTGGCTCTGGAAGGCGAAGAACCATTGCGAGTCGTTCGAGTCCAACTCGCTCGGCGACGAGGCGGCGGTGTTTTTGGCGTCGACCGGGTAGGGGTCGGGAATCGCCGGATCGGCAACCGGCCAGAAAATCTTCTCGCGTTCGGCAGGAGTTGCGGCCGCAGCCTGCGGGCTGGAGTTTGGATCGTCCGGCAGGGCACGCTGTGGGCGGTGAAGAGCACCGGGACTTGCGCGCCGGTTCTGCCTCGAGCTTCTTGCGAAGCGGGAGGCTTGTCCGCAAAGGCCTTGGCGAGCAGGGGATGGTCGGCCCAGCCTTCGACGAAATTCGAGTTGCATGGCGTCGCCAGCCTCTGCGAAGGCAGCGCGGCGGTAGAGGCCGGCGCTGGTGCGCGAGTTCTGCGGGGCAAGGCAGATGGCGACTGCGCGAGGTGATGCCGTCGGCGCGCATCTGCTTCACGACATCGGCGATGTAGGGCTTCCAGTTGCGCATGCCGACGTAGACGGGCAGGCCGATCTTCTCCGAGAGAGTTGGCCTTGCTCGAGCTGGTCAGCGCGGTAGAGCGGGCTCTTGCCGATCAGCGAGTAACGGTGGCGGATCTCTTCGATGACGTGGTCGGGCATGGGGCGGCCGCTGGCGACGTTGCTCAGGTAGGCGGGGATATCGTCGAGCGTATCGGGGGTGCCGTGCGCGAGCAGCAGGACCGCGGTATCTGTGGTTCAGCCACGATCTGACCTGCCGGATTATCGTGACTGCGGCGGCTATCGATAGGTCCGGCGAGAGCATTCCGGGAAGGGAGAATTCGCGGACGAACTTGACGACCAGCTGCACATTTTCGACCGGGGTTTCTGGAACGATGCCGTGGCCGAGATTGAAGATGTGTCCGGGGCGGCCGGCGGCTTGCGCGAGGATCTGGTGGACGCGCTTGCGGATCAGCTCCGGCTGCGCGAAGAGGGTGATGGGGTCGAGGTTGCCCTGCACCGCGCAGGCGTAGTCGAGTGTGCGCCATGCCTCGTCGAGCGGGGTGCGCCAGTCGAGGCCGAGGACGTCGGCTCCGGTCTCGCGCATGGCGGGGAGCAGGCTGGCGGTGTCGACGCCGAAGTAGATGACGGGGACGCCGAGCGCCTGCACTTCGCGCACGAGGGTGCTGGTCGCGGGCAGCACGAAGTCGCGATAGTCTTCGACGCTGAGCGCGCCGGCCCAGCTGTCGAAGATCTGGATGACGTCGGCGCCGGCGTCGACCTGCTGCGCGGCATATTCGCGGAGCACGACGACGAGCTTGTCGAGCAGCATGCGCCAGGCGGCGGGCTGGCGATACATCAGCGTCTTGGTGTGGATGTAGTTGCGCGAGCCGCCGCCCTCGATCATGTAGCTGGCGAGGGTGAAGGGCGCTCCGCAGAAGCCGATGATGCCGAGGCGGTCTTTGAAGTGGGCGACGACGCGCTCGATGGCTTCGGCGACGTAGCCGAGCTCGGAGGCGCGGTCGGTGCGCAGGCGCTGAATGTCTGCCAGGGTGCGAACAGGGTGATGAACAACCGGGCCTTCGCCGGCCAGGAATTCGAAGGGCGAGCCCCATGCATTCGAAGGGCAGCAGCAGGTCGGCGAAGATGATGGCGGCGTCGACGTCGAGCTTCTCGGCGGCGGTGATGGTGACTTCGGCGGCGAGCTTGGGTTGCTTGCAGATTTCGAGCAGGGTGTGGTGCTGCGGACGGCCTGATATTCCGGCATATAGCGGCCCGCCTGGCGCAGAAACCATACCGGCGTGCGGTCGACGGGACGCTCGCAGGCAGGCGCGGACGAAGCGGCTGCCGGGGGTGAGCGCGGGGTCGGAATCGAGGGCGGATTTGATGAGGGGTGCGGGCGAAACTCTGGTCATTGCTTGAGAATGCTTCTCTTATGAGGTTAGCATTTTGGGCTAGCCCAAAATCGTGCCGGGCTAGCCCGCTATCTTGCCATCAACAAGAGCGACTTCATTTTGGGTTTCGGCAACGCCTCGTCGCGCTCAAGCCGCCAATTAATACTCGCGAGGCTTCGAAGTCGAGAACGCTCCGAAGCGCTTCAGCACACGGGATGGTTGGGAAGCAATCTAGTGTTTCGGTGACAGCCTGCTCGTCCGAGAGGCCGTCGATCTCGCGGAAGGCGTAGTAGTTGTCGATCGCTATCTCGACTGGCATGCGGGTGCCTTCGAAGACGGGTTCGCCATGGACCACTTGGGGGTCGATACTGATCGGCGGACATTCGCTCCCGAATGAGGCTCCCATTCACAAATTTTACGCTCATCGCCAAAGTCAGGAGAGGTTCATCGCGCCAACAATGTCAATGAAACCGCGAGGGCTCCAGCGGAAGCTCCCAAGAAGAAGCAAAGAAGCGCTGCCTCCCGTCGATCAAGCTTTCTGAAACGGAAGAGAAGCCATAAGGAGGCCCAGACCAGCCCAAGGACGCCCGCCGCCAGATTCGAATATGGCGAGCTCATCCAGGCTTCGAGAACATTGTCTATATGCAGGACACTTTTCGGCAGGCGTGCCCCGGCAGCCCACCCCCCATAAATAGAACCAATGATGACACTGATCCCATAGACATAAGGTACGACTCTCGCAGGGATGCCCTTGCTGGTCGTGGCTTCCATCTATTTCCCTGCCGGCTTCGGCATCAGGTATTTGTCGTACCAGGCGAAATACCTTTCATACCGGTCCCGGATAAAGCTGGGCCGGGTGAATCCGTGGAACTGTCCTGGATAAATCACTAGCTCGGTCGGCACGTCGAGGCTGCGCAGCGCCTGGTACATCTGCTCGCCGCCGTTGATGGGCACGTTGAAATCCTTGTCGCCGCCCATGAAAAGCGTGGGCGTCTTGATCTTGTCGGCATGCAGGAAGGGGTAGCCGAGTTTGATGTAGTTCTCGGGGTTCTTCCAGGGCGGCCCGAGCTCGTTGTCGTATTGGAAGATGTACATATCGACGCCGTAGAAGCCGAAGGGATTGCCCATGCCCGCGCCACTGATCGCGGCCTTGAAGCGCGTCGTCGTGGCGATGGTGTAGTCGGTGAGAATGCCGCCGTAGCTCCATCCGCCCACGCCGAGGCGGTCGGGGTCGGCGACTCCTTGCTTCACGGCTTCGTCGACGCAGGCGAGCAGGTCGACGACCTCTTTTTGTCCCCAATCGGCGAAGATGGCTTGCTGGTAAGCGGTGTCGCGGCCGTTGCTGCCGCGGTAGTTCACATTGAGCACCGCGTAGCCTTTGCCGGCAAAAAGCTGCCGCTCCGGTGTGAAGGTGTGGCCGTCCTGGCCGCTGGGGCCGCCGTGAATTCGTAGCAGCATCGGATACTTATTGCCTGCGACGTAACCGACCGGCAGCGTAAGCAACGCGTGGACGTCGGTGCCATCGGCGGTCTTCGCCTGCAGGTCGCGGGTTTCGCCGAGTTGTAGTTGCGCGACGAGCGCATCGTTCTGCGAGGTCAGCTTGCGGAGCTTGTTGTCTTCGAGGGTATAGATCGCGGGCGGAGTCGTGTCAGTGGTCCATAGAACTGCGGTGTGGCCGGCGTGTTGATCTTGGTTGAAAGTGGAACCGGGCGTGTCGACCAGCCTCTTCACGCTTCCATCGCTCAGCGAGACCGACGCCGGATACATCGAGCGGTCATCGACTGCGAGCACGGTGATCGATTGTCCATCGGGCGAGAAGATAGGGTCGCCGACGGGGCGATCGAACTTCGCGGTGAGATTGCGCGGGTTCGCCACTAACGGCGGGCACAACGTCGAGATCGCGCCGGCTGTACTCCTCATACTTCGGCTCGCTGCCGTGGATGTAGGCGATGAGCTTGCCGTCGGGGCTCCACGCAGGCGGCCCTTCGTCGGGACCCGGAAATGTGGTGAGCTTGCGCGCGGTTGAATTGGGCGCGGCGGCGACGACGAAGACGTCGGTGTTGATGGTGCGGTCTGGATCAGCGTCGTGGTTGCTGATGAAAGCGATCTGGGTTCCGTCAGGCGACCAGACGGCGTCGTCTTCCTGGAAGTTCTTATCGGTGGTCAGCTTGTCGAGCTTCTTGCTCTCAATGTCATAGAGATAGAGCAGGCCGGGGCGGCTGTTGGTCGAGATGTAGCCTTCGATGTCCTTCTTGAACCGATAGCGATCGATGACGATGGGCTTCGGCTTGTCCTTGTCTATCGTCCTTTTCTTTCTCTTTGGCTTCGGCCTCGGGGTCTTCGGTGATGCTCAGCAGAAGCCTCTTCGAGTCGGGCGACCATTCGTAGGAGGAGAGGTTTCCCTTCACGTCTGTCAGTTGGCGCGCTTCTCCGCCACGCCGGTCGAGCACCCAGACCTGGCTGCCTTTGACCTTGGGCGCGCCGGGGCGCTCGGCCATGAACGAGATGTATTTGCCGTCGGGGCTCCAGCGCGGCTCGCTTACCGAGCTATCGACGCCATAGGTGAGGCGGATGTCCTGCGTGCCGTCCCAACTCACCATCCACAGGTCGGTGATGCGCTTGTCGGCCGTCGTGTCGATGCGACTGACCGTGTACAAGACCCACTTGCCGTCGGGCGAGACCTGCGGCGAGCCGACGCTGAGCAGGTGGTCGAGGTCGTCGAGGCCCAGCGGATGAGGGCCGGGCTTTGTTGCGGGCGGCGCGGCTGGCGGAGTTGTTTGGGCAATGGCAGAGCAGGTGAAGACAGAAGCGGCGAGCGCCGCGCGGCAAAACATCCTGAAAGAAAGCATGTCCGAAAGAGTATCCGGTTGGCGAATCGACTACAAGATATTTGGGAAAACGGAGATCGCTGACACCGCAGATCTCTCCACTGCCCCCTTCGACTACGATCCGGGTCCGGTCGAGATGACAAATCTGAATCCGGTGGCTACTTAGCAGCCTTCGGCATCAGGTATTTGCCGTACCAGTCGAAGTACCGTCTGGTAGCGGTCGCGGATAAAGCTGGGCCGGCTGAACTCGTGAAATTCTCCGGGATAGATCACCAGCTCTGTCGGGATATCCAGGCTGCGCAGCGCCTGGTACATCTGCTCCCCGCCGGTGATCGGTACATTGAAATCTTGCATCGCCACCCATGAAGAGAGTCGGCGTCTTGATGCGGTCGGCATGCAGGAACGGATAGCCGAGCTTGATATAGAGATCCGGGTTCTTCCACGGCGATCCAAGCTCCTGCTCATATTGCAGAATGTATTCATCGATGCCGTAGAGCCCGAAAGGATTGCCCATGCCCGCGCCGCTGATCGCCGCCTTGAAGCGGGTGGTCGTGGCGATGGTGTAGTCGGTGAGAATGCCGCCGTAGCTCCAGCCGCCGATGCCCAGCCGGTCAGGATCGGCGACTCCCTCTTTGACGGCTTCATCGACGCTCGCCAGCAGGTCGACGACCTCCTTGTTGCCCCAATCGCGAAAGATAGCCTGCTGATAAGCCGTGTCGCGGCCGCTGCTGCCGCGGTAGTTCACGTTGAGCACCGCATAGCCCTTGGCGGCGAAGAGCTGCCGTTCGGGCTCGAAGTCGTGATAGTCCTGCCCGTCGGGGCCGCCGTGAATTCGTAACAGCATCGGATACTTTTTCCCCGTCGTATATCCGAGGGGTAGCGTGAGCAATCCGTGAACATCGGTTCCGTCCGGGCTGGTCGCCTGCAGATCGCGGGTCGGGGCAAGTTTCAGACTAGCGATGAGGGAGTCGTTCTGGCTGGAGAGCTTGCGCAGCTTTCGTTCGCCGTTGGGGCCGTCTTCAAGGGCAAAGACCTCAAGCGGCGCGGCATCTGTCGTCCAGGTGAGCGCAAGGTGACTTCCCTGCCGATTGGCCTTGTCGGCCAGGCCGGGTGCGTCGATGAGCCGTTGCACGTTGCCATCTTTCAGTGAGACAGCGGCAGGATAGAGCGATCGATCATCATCGACGAGCACGGTTATCGACTCGCCATCGGCCGAGAAGATCGGTTCCGCCACCGAGCGGTCGAAGCTCGCAGTGAGGATGCGCGTCTCGCCCCCCGCCGCGGGAACGACCGCGAGCTGACGCCGGTTGTATTCGTCAAGCTTCGGCTCGCTGCCGTGGATATAGGCGATCAGCTTGCTGTCGGGGCTCCATGCGGGATGGCCACCATCGTTGCCGGGCGTCGTGCTCAGTTGGCGCGCCGATGATTTCGGGCGCGCAGCAACAACGAAGACGTCAGTATTCGGGCTGCGATCGGGATCGGCGTCGTGGTTGCTGACGTAAACGATCTGGCTGCCGTCGGGCGACCAAGCCGCCTCCTGTTCTTCGAACTTCTTATCGGTGGTGAGCTTGTCGAGCTTCTTCGATTCGATGTCGTAGAGATAGAGCAGAGACGGGCGGGTCTCGGTCGAGAGATATCCTTCGACATCCTGCTTGAAGTGATAGCGGTCGATGACGATGGGCTTGGGTTTATCCGCATCCTCGTCGTCGTCGGCCTTGGCCTTTTTGTCTTTGTCCTTGTCTTTCTCTTTGTCTTTCTTAGGTTCGGGAATTTCGGTGATCGTAAGCAGCAGTGTCTTCGAGTCCGGCGACCACTCATAAGCGGTCAGCTTGTCTTTGATCGCAGTCAGTTGGTGCGCTTCGCCACCACGCCGGTCGAGCAGCCAGACCTGCGCGCCCTCGACCTTGGGCGCACCTGCGCGATCGGAGAGAAAGGAGAGATACCGGCCGTCAGGGCTCCAGCGCGGCGCGGAGACGGAAGCATCGAAATTCCATGTCAGGCGAATATCCTGCGAGCCGTCCCAGCTCACCATCCAAAGATCGGCGATGCCGCTGTCGCTCTCGTGGTCGACAGCATCGACGGTGTACGCAACCCATTTGCCATCCGGCGAGACTCGCGGACTATCGACGTCCTTGAGCGAGTCGAGGTCGTCGAGGGTCATGGGGTGCTTCGCCACATGAGAAGAAGGGTGGTTATCGGCACTTTGAGCAAGGCAGATAAACGGCGCAATACCGGCCAGAGTAACCGCAGCGATCCATGCAGACAGGCAAGTTTTGGTTCTAAGCATATCGGCAGACTACTGGGTTGGTGCTGAAAGCCACAAGCGAAAGCTGGAGCAGGAATCGGAGAGCCTTGCTCCTGCCGCGCCGAAAACCTTGGTTAGAAGATAGCCCCGAGTCCTATAATTAAGCGCGATGAAGATACTTGCGTTGTCTCTGCTCACCCTGACCGCATTCCCTGCCGTGGCCCAGATGTCGATGGACCATCCCATGACCGCCGCCGATCCGCTCTCTGAAAAGCTGGGCGTGGTCTCATTCCCCGTCTCCTGCTCGCCGTCGACGCAAGCGCCCTTCAATCGCGGCGTCGCGCTGCTGCATGACTTCTGGTATTCGGAGGCGAAGCGGCAGTTCGAGGAGATCGTCAAGGCCGACCCGACATGCGCGATGGCGCACTGGGGCGTGGCGATGAGCGACTTTCATCAGATCTGGGGCCGGCCCGACGAGAAAACGACAGCGAGCGCGTGGGCCGCAGATGCAACAGGCGCAGACGCCACCCGCAAAGACTGAGCGCGAACGCGCTTATATCGCTGCGCTGAGTGACTTCTTCAAGCCAGGCAAGCAGGATTTCCAGACCCGCATCGACGCTTACTCGGCGGCGATGGGCAAGCTGTACGAGCAGTATCCGGACGTCGACTCAGGCGCCTTCTATGCGCTCTCGCTGCTGGCGGCAGTAGCCTCCAACGACACCAGCCTGGCTAACGAACATAAGGCGATGGCGGTGCTGGTCCCGCTCTTCGCGAAATATCCTGACAATCCCGGCGTCGTTCATTACATCATTCACTCCTGCGATAACCCTGCAATGGCTTCGGAGGCGCTTGGCGGCCTCCGATCGCTATGGCCAGATTGCGCCGGCCGGTGCGCACGCCGTCCACATGCCCGGACACATCTACGCGCGGCTCGGCATGTGGCCGCAGGACATCACGTCCCAACTGGAGTCGATCGCGGCATCGGAGAGCGCCGAGAAGCGCGGCGAGGGCGGCCTGATGGATGAGCCCCACTCTTACGATTTCGTGACCTACGCCTACATTCAGAGCGGACAGGATGCGCACTCGAAGGAAGCGATGAACAACCTTTCGGCGGTGCTGACGCGGATGGAAGCAATGCCGAACATGGGGAACGGGCATAGAGAGGGCATGGTGCCCTACTATCGCGCTAAGCTGCCAACCTTCTACGCGCTCGAAATGCGGGACTGGAAGACGGCTGCCGCGTTGGAGCCCGCGCCAGGCGCACCCCCGGAGGTCGCGACGATGACTTACTGGGCGCGTACCGTAGGGGCTGGACGGCTACACGATGCGACGCAAGCGAGCGCTGACCTGGCGAAATACGACTCCCTTATCGAAGAGATTAAGAAGGGCAAGCGCGCTTACATGGCCGAAGGCACTGCGGTGCAGATCGAACGCGCCGAGATGGTCGCGTGGGTCGCATTTTGCGAAAGGCATGAACGACGGAGCACTGCAGCACATGCGCGAGGCCGCCGACTTGCAGGACAAGGTTGGCCAGGCCGAGGTCGATATTCCCGCGCGCGAGATGCTCGCGGACATGCTGCTTGAGCTTCATCGTCCGCAAGAGGCGCTGGCGGAATACGAGATCTCGCTCAAGCTGAGCCCGAACCGCTTCAACGGCCTCTACCATGCCGGGCTTGCGGCAGAGCAGGCTGGCGATAAGGCGAAGGCGCAGCAGTTCTACGCCGCTCTGCTCAAGTCGACTGACAACGGAGCGGAATCTTCCCGTCCCGAGCTGGCGCATGTAAAGAGCTTTGTTTCATCGACCCAGGTGGCGGCGAAGTAGAGAGACCTGATACCGGCAAAGGATTCCCGCTCTTCATATCCATGCACTGAGTTGCGTGCCGTGCCCGCATTCGGTCTGGAACGCGAATATTTCATCAGCGTCTCAACGCCGTGTCGTTGAGCGGAACGGCCATCCCGGCTATTCGTCCACATCTGGGATGAGGTTCCGCCGATCTCTGTGCTTTGCCGAGATTCACTTGTTACGATGAATGACCACCTAATGGACAGCGTCGAACGCAAACCGGCACGAGACCTGGCACTGGTGGGAGCCTGCATGGCGAGTCCTACGCCGCGGATCGTGCTGCTGGCCGAGGCTGCCGGCGGCGTGACGCGGCATGTGATCGATCTTTATAAGGGCCTTCGTTCAAGAGACTGGCGGGTCAGCATGGTTCTCTCTCCGATGCGGCTCGAAGATAGATATCGCGACGAACTGGATCAGTTGGATCCGGAAGACATTACTTATGTTTCGATGCGGCGAGCGCCGCATGTGAACGACGTGAGCGCCTATCTCGAGATCGCCCGCCTGCTGAAGTCAGACCCCCGCGAGACCATCCTCCATGCCCACTCGACCAAAGCTGGAATGCTCGGGTCGCTGCTGCATTCTCGCGTGCAAGCGAGCTTGTTCACGCCTCACGCGTATCGCGGTGAAGACCCGAACGCATCGGAACTCTCAAAGAAGTTCCTCGGCCGGGTTGAGCACAACTTCAGCAAGAATTATGACCGCATTCTCGCCGTCGCTCCGGGGGAGATGGAGTATGCGAAAGCTATCGGCATCCGGCCAGAGGTTTTGCGTTGCATCCCCAACGGCCTCGACACCAACCACATCCACTTCTCCGAGGTTTGGGAGCGGCGCAGGCAGTTGCACAGACCGCTCTGCCTGGGCTTTGTCGGCCGGTTGGTCTACCAAAAGAATCCCGCGCTGTTTCTTCATGTTTTGGCAAAGGTTGCAGGGCATGTCCCCGATGTGCGGGCCATCATCGTGGGCGATGGACCGATGAAGGTAAACCTGCTTCGGCTCGCGAGCAGGCTGGGGCTCGAACAGAGGATCGAGTGGCATGGAGACGTTCCAGCCGCACCGCTTTTGCCACAGATGGATGTGATGGTGCATACCAGCGTCTATGAGGGCTTGCCGTACTCGCTCATCGAAGCGTGCGCCGACTTACTCCCCACCGTCGCCACGAGCAACTACGGCTCCGAGGCGGTCTTTCGCGAGCGCTTGCCTCACAACATTGCGTCTTCGCCGGATGCAGATGAACTGGCGTCGATTCTTCTCTCGATCATCGAGAACGACTCCTCGCGCATGGAACAGATGGGCGCACTTGCAGAGATCGCCCAACAATTCTCGGCTGAGACGATGGTGACGAAGATCGAAGCGGAGTACTACGCGCTGGTATCGGCGTAAGCCGGTCGCGCATCGTTCCATCGTGCGCTAGACACGATAAAACTCCCGGTACCATTTCACGAATTGAGGGACGCCCTCGTCGATCAAGGTCTTCGGCTGGAAACCAAAGTCGTCGATAAGTGGCTGGACGTCCGCCAGGGTTTCTTTGATATCTCCGGGCTGCATCGGCGCGTATTCGATTTTGGCCTTCATGCCAAGGGTTTCTTCGATCGTCGAGATATACCTGGCCAGAGGCTCGGAGCGTTGATTGCCAACGTTGTAGATTTTTGCTGGTACATCGATTCGCGCTGGCGTACTTGCCGCGACCGCCAAAACTCCCTCGATGATGTCGTCCACGTAGGTAAAGTTGCGCCTCATGTCTCCGTTGTTGTAAACGGTAATCGGCTTGCCTTCGAGGATTGCTTTGACAAAGAGATAAGTCACAGAATCAGGCCGGCCCCAAGGCCCATAGACCGTGAAAAACCGAAGCCCGGTGGTGGGGATCTTATACAGGTCGCTATAGCAGTGCGACATCAGCTCGCCCGCCTTCTTCGTGGCCGCATACAGAGACATTGGTTGGTCGACACGGTCATCGACGGAAAATGGCAGCTTCTTGTTCGACCCATAAACTGAAGACGAACTGGCGTATACAAAGTGATCGCAGAGCGGCAGGTGGCGCGCGATCTCAAGCATCACCAAATGGCCTTCGATGTTGGAGTGCGTGTAGCTGTACGGATTGACGAGCGAATAGCGCACACCGGCCTGGGCGGCGAGATGGATGATCCGCGTGATATCGGGGTGCGACGCAGCTACGCTCTCCATAGCGCCACGGTCCGCGACGTCGACGCGATGAAATGAAAAGGCTGGAGACTGCGTAAGTATCGCGAGCCGGGCTTCCTTCAACGCCGGATCGTAGTAGTCGTTCACAACATCGACGCCGACCACAGACTCACCGCGGTCGAGCAATTTACGGCAGGTGTGAAAGCCGATAAATCCAGCCGCACCCGTTACCAAATATGCCACTTTCTCTCCTATCTTTATCGAAACGCCGACCCTTTAATTTCTCGACGCAGGTCGCGCGCTCATTGAATGATTCAAAGTCAAAATCGACTCAAAGCTGGATCACCATTCCCATCCGCCCAACCAGCCCATCGACAACTCCTCGCAGCGTTGTGCCGAGCTTCTGCCAACGATCGTCTTCCACCACGAAGTTTACGATAAGGTCGCGCACGACCGAACGCGCCGTGAGATAAGACCAGCGCGGATATTTGCGCCAATATCTCTTGACCATCACGATCCGATTTCGGGTCAGATAGTAGTATCGCTTAGCGCTATGATGCGTCGCCTTCACCTGGCGAATTCCGAGGAAGGAGTGCATCCTCGGCGACCCAATGGAGTGGTGCAGCACAGCATCGCTGCACAGTGCGATGGTGTATCCCATCGATCGCGCGCGTAAGCAATACTCGTCGTCCACCCGGTCGATGATCAGGTCCTCTTCAAACCATCCGCATCGATCGAAGATGCCGAGAGGCATCAGGCTGCCAGAGGTAATCGCGGTCAGAGGAGTTCCGTCTTCAGCCATCGCCGGCCGCTCCCAGTCTCCGGTCTCGTGCTCCAAGATGCTTGGGTGTGACGATGGCGATCGTCTCGCGCAGGGGATTCGATTCGTACTCCTGTAGCATCGACGTCATAAAGCCTTCGGTGATGCCGCTGTCCTGGTCGAAGAGTGCGACGAAGGAGTGTCCCTGGGATTTGGCCCACTTGACCCCGATATTCAGCGCCGCGGCGATCCCAAGATTCGCGCCGTTCCGGATCAGCTCACAATCCAGTTCGCGGCTTGCAGCCAGGATCGGCGCAAGCGCCTCGGATGGCGAAGCGTTATCGACGACCACTAACCCCTGGACCTGACATCGAATCCTGGCGATGTTCGCAGCGACAACGGGCGAAGGTCGAAAGGTGACGATGACCGCGCAGACCCCATTGGCAATCATCTACGGCTTCGCAACCTCCAACTCTTCGCTTGCTTCTGGCTGCGGCAATCGATACCAGAGAGCCAGCAGCAACGCTGAGTTGATCAACGCCAGCGATCCGTCGGCGGCCACGCTGGCCCACGCCGCGCCGATCCAACCATACGCCGGAATCCACCAAACATTGAGGAGAAGGTTCATTCCGGCAACGGTAAACTGCGAGGCCGTGCGCCAGCTCTGCCGGCCAGTTGCGGTCAGCGCGCCGCCCGTCAGCCGGTGGATCGCGCGCAGCGGCGGAAGCCAGCAGAGCCAACGCAATGCGGTCATCGCCCCAGCAAAGCTTTTCGGCACCAGACGCAGAACCCAGGGTGCGATGAAAAGAATGCCGACCGCCACGACCAGGCCAATGATCGCGGCCAGCCCGGCGGAACGAAAGGCCAGACGAAAAGTCCGGGCAAGGCTCTGCCGGCTCCGTTGGAAGAGTCGAGGAAGAATAGCCGAGTCAATCGCGATAATTGGAGCACTCGCAAAATCGACCATGCGATAGGCCAGAGAATAAAATCCGTTTTCGCGGTTCAGCCCGTAGTGGCTGAGCATGGTCTTATCGATATCGTTGTATGCATTCTGGGTCGTCCCCGCGAAGGAAAATCCCAGCCCCTCGAGCGAATGCTTCTTCACCAACTCAAAATCGATCTTGAGTGGACCTATCTCTCGCCTCACCCAAACGAAAGTGGCAGCCGCAGCAACTCCAGATGCAATCAGGATGCCGATAGACCACTGCAGGGCAGTCGCCTGATGCACGGCCGCTCGCATGACGAGCAGTGACAGAACGCGAACAAGGTTCGCCAGGAAGCTGAGCGCCGCCGTATACCGCATCTTCTCGAAGGTCTGAAAGACCATGTTGCCCAGATCGGACACCTGGGAGAAGAGGCAATTGGCGATTGCCAGCACAAAGAAGATCAAATGGCTTTGCGTGTGCGTGATGGCCGGCCCCACGAAGTAGAAGACCACTGCGATCAACAGGGTCACCGACGTCGTCACTACCAGCGCATTCCCCCAGTAGAGCCCGGCCTGGGAGCGGTCGGAGCTGACATAACGCATAAAGAGCATGCCCGTGCCGAGTGAACTGTACGGCGTGGCCAGCGTGATAAGGGCCAATGCGCCACTGAAGATTCCGTATTCATTCACGCCGAGCAGACGGGTCAACAGAAGGAAGAAGATCGCCTGCAACAGGAAATTCGCCGACTGGCCTGCCACCAGCCACGAGGCGTTGCGAGATACCTGGTGCCGCTGAAGAGACCGCAGGCGGCCAAGTAATCCGGGCACGTTAATCAAATCCTTTTCTACTGCTGTTGCCGAGTGGTTGAACCGGTTCCCAACTGGAGAGTACAGCCGTGGAAGCAGCAGCGGCGTGCCGCGCCGGAACGAGACTCAGCCGGTCGTAGACATAGAGCAAAACGCTCGCCTCGATCAACACAACTCCGCGCGCATCGAGCAAGAGGTTCCATCCAAACCAGAAGAGAATCCAAAACGCCATCCAGGGATACAGCACGATACCGAAGGTCGTGCCAGCGCGGAAACGGGCCCAGAGAAAACCGGCAGCAATTCCGGCGGCACAGAGGTAGAGAGGCGTCCACCAGCCAAGATCAGAGTAGACATACCCAAAGACGCTGGCCCAGTTATAAGCAGAGTTCAGACCGCTCATTTGCACCGACGGAAACTCGGAGAGCCAAAGCTGATAAGAGTTCGGAAGTCCCATCTGCTCGCGAATCGTGTGGAACCGCTCGTTCTCCGTAAGGAAGGCAACAAGGTAGCCTCCTTTGCCTCGATAAGCATAGTGCATAACGCCGAGCATCAGAGCTGCGAGGCGATTGTAGGAGACGACCGTATATCCCAGGATGCTTGCAATAACACCGTCGACTCGGGCGGATCCACGAGCGATCTGTAGCGCCACAAAGGCGCCCAGGATGGCTACAGCCGCAAGGAAGCTACTCAATGCAAGCCGGACTAGCTTGACTTCCGGGCCGATGGTCTTGAAGAAGAGATAGATCACCGACAGCCCGGCCAACAAAGGCATAAGGTTCGTCCGGTCAAAGGTCGCCAGGCAAGTCAGTCCCATCAACAGCGAAGCACCCGAGAAACACTGCGTAATAAATTCTCTTCGAGGTCCCGTTAAGCCTCACTTGAGTCGAGCGATATGCCGCCCACCAAAGCGCTCCTGTCAGAAGGAACAGGGTCGAACCCCAATAGCCTGTAGCCGGGCCGCCGGTTATGGATTGCTTGATCACATCCCCTTGCCGCGAAAATAGAAGCGCGACAAAATTGATAGTTCCGCTGAGAAGCACAAGATAGATGAAACAGAAGACGCCACTTAAGAACCAACGGCATGAGGAGATACATAAGCCTGGAGTCTGACCGAAACTGCAGGTTTGGCCGGACATCCGCCGACTCAGCAGCGGCCAAGGAAGCCCGTCAAGCGCACGCCGCAAAGAAACGCAGCGACGCAGATCGCGAAGAAGACTAGGACCGCTACGTTGTAGTGCAGTAAATCCGGCTCAAGGATGTATCGGGTATAGATGCCGGGCGGAAAGACCCATGCGAAGAGAAAAAGGCAACTGGACGCCATGGCGAGGCCATACGGCGAGATCAGGTTACGCAGAATCAACCGTCGCAGGTAGCCGATCACCGTTCGATTCTCCTACCGATGATCTTACTTCGAGCATCGCCTCGTGAAGCGCCTCGCGCCAATCTGGCAGAGCGACTCCAAACTCGCGCAACAGTTTGCCGTTATCGAGCACCGAGTTGGCCGGGCGTTTCGCCGGCGTCGGATATTGTGCGCTGGAAATCGGCGCAACCTCGGGATGCTTGCCGCCGAGCAAATCCGCCGCCGCAGCCCCATCTACAATCGCTTGCGCAAAGCCCTGCCAGCTCGTCTCGCCCGCACAGGTCATGTGATAGATCCCTGCCCATGTGCTGGGTGGCTCCGCCTTGCGGTCGCGCAAATTGCGAAGAACCTCAAGGGTGCCCTGGGCGATCGCCTGGGCCGAGGTCGGAGATCCATGCTGGTCGGCAACAATCGTCAGGCGATCGCGCTCCCTGGCCAATCGCAGAATCGTCAACAGGAAGTTCTTACCGTGGGGCGCGAAGACCCAGCTGGTGCGAAAGATCAAGTACGACCCGCCAACCGCGGCGATCGCTCGTTCGCCCGCCAGCTTGGTGCTGCCGTAAACGTTCAGCGGCCCGGTAGGGTCGTCCTCGACCCACTGGCCGGACTTGGAACCGTCGAAGACATAATCCGTCGAGTAGTGAACGAGCAACCCTCCATAGCGGGTCGCCTCCTCGGCGAGCACTGCGGGGCTGGTTGCATTGAGCAGTGTCTGCCAGCTCTGGCTCAGACTCAGCCTTGTCTACGGCCGTATACGCAGCAGCATTCAGAATGACTGCCGGCTTAAGATCGGCCACGATGCGGCGCAACTCGTCCGGGCCGGGAAAAATCGGCCTGGTCTCGAGTCATTGCATGGAGTTCACATCTGGTCTCAAGCAGTCCGCGCAACGCGGTGCCTAGCTGGCCGTTTGCCCCGAAGAGCAGGATTCGATCGGCTGCCGCGTCAGCGCTCACGGAAACACCTCAGCCAGGGCCAACGGCTTGCCTTGCAGGTCCTTGGCCGAGACGATGGCGTCTTCCGCCGCAACGGGCCACTGGATCCCGAGTTCCGGATCGTTCCACAACATGGTGCGATCTCCAGAAGGTTCGTAAAAGTCCGTGACTTTGTAAGAAAAGGCAGCGCCCTCGGTGAGTGCGGTAAATCCATGAGCAAAGCCCGGAGGGATATAGAAGGCAAGTCCATTTTCCGCGCTTAGCTCCATCGAAACGTGTCTGCCAAAGGTTGGCGAGTTGCGCCGAATGTCCACGGCGACGTCAAAGACCGATCCGCTGATCACCCGCACCAACTTTCCCTGCGGCTGGATCAGTTGATAGTGCAATCCGCGGACTACGTTCTTCTTCGAGAACGACAGGTTGTCCTGCTTCCAGTCGATCGGCAGCCCGAGTTCGAGAAAGCGGCGTTCGTTATAGGTTTCCTGAAATTGCCCGCGATCGTCCCGGTAGATCGGCATTTCCACAATGAGCAGCCCGAGGATGCCGGTTTCTATCACCTTCACACGGACCCCCCAAATTCTCCCGCCTCTTCGATCAGCGCAAGAAGATAGTGGCCGTAGCCGCTCTTGCGCAGCGGAGCAGCCAACGCGGCCAACTGTTCTGCCGTGATGAACTTCATCCGGAAGGCGATCTCTTCGGGGCAGGCAATCTTGAGCCCCTGCCTTCCCTCGATGGTCTGGATGAATACAGAGGCCTCAAGCAACGAATCGTGCGTGCCGGTGTCGAGCCAAGCCGTTCCACGGCCCATGTGCTGCACATCGAGCGTTCCTCGATTGAGATAGGCCTGGTTGACGTCGGTTATCTCCAGTTCGCCCCGCGGCGAAGGCTTTACCGCTTTGGCAATCTGAACGACATCGTTGTCATAGAAGTACAAACCTGTAATTGCGAACGACGATTTCGGCTTGGCAGGCTTCTCTTCGATGCTGAGGGCCTTCCCGTTCTTGTCGAACTCGACAACTCCGTAGCGCTCAGGGTCGCTCACTCTGTATGCGAAGACGGTCGCACCGGTTGTCTGTTTCGCAGCCTGTTGCAACTGGGTCGAAAGCGAATAGCCAAAGAAAATGTTGTCGCCAAGCACCAGCGAACAAGCGCTGTCCCCGATAAAGCTGTCCCCGATGATGAAGGCCTGCGCCAGGCCGTCCGGGCTGGGCTGAATTGCGTACTGAATGTTCAGTCCCCATTGCGCCCCATCACCGAGAAGCCCGGAAAAACGGGGCGTGTCCTCGGGAGTAGAGATGATCAGAATGTCCCTGATTCCCGCAAGCATCAACGTACTCAGCGGGTAGTAGATCATTGGCTTGTCGTACACCGGAAGCAGTTGTTTTGAGACCGCGAGTGTTAATGGATACAGCCGCGTGCCCGAGCCTCCGGCCAGAATGATGCCCTTGCGCGCCATCTATCGCTCCCTGTAATTCAGTTCGAGCCACTCAAGATAAGCGCCGGAACGGACATCGTTCACCCACTTCAGGTTTGCCAGATACCACTCAACGGTTGCCCGAATTCCGGGTTCGAAGGAAGTCTTCGGCGCCCAGCCTAGTTCGCGCCGAATCTTGGTAGCGTCGATCGCATAACGTCGATCGTGGCCGGGGCGATCTTTCACAAAGGTGATCAAGGACCGGCGAGAACCGATCGTCGCGCTCGGGCGCAACTCATCCAGAATGTCGCAGATGGTGGTCACGACATCGATGTTCTTACGCTCGTTGCTGCCGCCGATATTGTAGGTCTCGCCCGGCTTGCCGGTAGCGAGTACCGTGCGGATGCCTTCGCAGTGGTCGAGAACATAAAGCCAGTCGCGGACGTTCTGGCCATCTCCATAGACCGGGAGCGGCTCGCCATCCAGAGCTTTCAACAACACCAGCGGAATCAGCTTCTCTGGGAACTGGAACGGTCCGTAATTGTTGGAGCAATTCGTCGTCAGCGTGGGAAAGCCGAAAGTATGGTGCCAGGCGCGAACCAAGTGGTCAGAGCCCGCTTTCGACGCCGCATAAGGACTATTGGGGGCATACGGCGTCTCCTCGGTGAACGCAGGATCATCGGCGCCGAGAGTGCCGTAGACCTCATCGGTCGAAACGTGCAAAAAGCGGAAACTCTGCTTCTCTTCAGCGTCAAGGCTTTCCCAGTACGTGCGGCTCTGCTGTAAGAGATTCAGCGTTCCATTGACGTTGGTGAGAACGAACTCCCCAGGATCGCTGATCGATCGGTCTACGTGGCTCTCAGCCGCAAAATGCACTACCGCCCGTGGCTTGTGCCGCTGCAGCAGGGATAAGACAAGCTCCGGGTCGCCAATATCGCCCCGCACGAAGATATGGCGCGGTTCGCTTTCCAGGCTGGCAAGATTTCCAAGGTTTCCCGCATAGGTGAGCTTATCGAGGTTGACCACACTGCCGGATTCTTCGCGCATCCAATCCAGAACAAAATTCGACCCGATAAAACCCGCCCCTCCGGTCACCAGGATTGGTTGATTCGATGCACCGCTACTACCCATTCACACTCCCCACACTTTCTTGCTGAATACATTTTCCCAGCTTCAACATTTACTGTGCATTCGTTTTCATTCCGAACTCTCGACCTTCTCATATTCGTCCTGGGTATCCGAGGAGTAGCCGTAGTACCCATAGTAGGCAGCGGAGCGCAACGAGATGAAGTTTAATACTACCCCTATTCTGGGGTTATCCCGGTCTCTTGCGTGTCTCGACAAAAGTTGGTAAGAGCGCTGCAAAGCCAGCTTCGTCGTGGCCCCCGCACGCGCCACCAGAAATGTCGCGTCGGCGAGCGATTCGAGATACTGGGTATCGGTCACTGGCAGCACCGGAGGGCAATCCAGAACAATGAAGTCATACGACTCGCGCCACTCGCGCATCAAGTGGTGCATCCGCTCGGAGCCAAGCAATTCGGCTGGATGCGGAGGCAGCGGACCGGCAGGCAGGCAGTACAGGTTCATATGCGCCAGCACCTGATGCGGAGTCACTCGGGACCTCGTGTCAGTCAGCAGGTCGCTCAAGCCGTCCTTGCCAGGCAATCCCAGGATCTTGCGCAGCACGGGACGACGCAAGTCGGCCTCAACCAGCAGAACTCTTTTGTTGAACTGCGCCTGCGAGACAGCCAGATTCAGCGCAAGAGCCGACTTCCCTTCTCGCGGATTGCCGCTGGTCACTACCAGCACTTGCACGTTTTTTCCGGTGTGCGCTTCGAGCAGCGTCGACCGAAGTCCACGCACCGCCTCCCCGAAAACTGAGTAGTTGGAATCGAGCAGAAGCCCGCCGGGGGGCGCTGCATCAAGCTGAATCTGGGGCACCAAACCAAGGATCGGCATATTCATGGCGACGATCTCCTCGGTGCCCTGAACCCGGGTGTCCAGCGAATCCACGACAAGTGCGACGACAACCCCCGCGATCAAACCAAGAAGCAAGCCAAGAAACAGCGTTCGGACCACGTTTGGTTTGCTTGGCGATGGGGGCGGTGTCGCAACATCCACCACCGCAACGCTCGGAGCGTGCAGGCTATCGGCCACGCCTGCTTCCTTAAGACGCTTGAGCAGGTCCTGATAGAGCTGCTGGCTTTGATCGGCCTCTTTCGAGGCGATCGAATACTCCACTCCCTGACTGTTCAGCTTTTCAGCGGCGGCCTTGTCTGCTTCATAAGCGGCCCTCGCGCCCTGCTCAGCTTTCGCGGCGACTTCATAATCGGTCCTGGCTCGCGTCGCAATCCGGGCGATCTCATCTTGCAGAGATCGCTGGATGGACTCCAGGGAGGCCCTATCCTGTGACAGCTTTGGATAGGCGGGACCAAACTTGATCGACTCTTGCTCTATTTGGCTTTTGAGAGCGGATTCCTGCTGGCGAAGGCTTTGGATGAGCTCCAGCGAATTGTTGGCGCCCTGGCTGTTGTCACCCATCTGCGTGCCGCTCAACTGCGAGATTGCTTCCGCGTTCCCGCTGCGGACCACATCGTAGACCGCCTGCTTCAAGACCCGATTCATCGTTGCCTGAGAGAGCTGCGCGGTGGACTTATCGAGGCTCTCCAACACTGGGCTGCTGGCGCTGCCGGGGCCGTCGGTGCTGCCTCCGGCAATGCCAAAGATGCCGCTGTGCTGCTTCAAGTCGACGACTCTGGATTGAAGCTGCTCGCTGTGGTTCCGCAGTTCGCTAAGCTGTTCCTCCAGCCCGCGAGAGAGTTGACGGCCGCCCGCCAGGCGACTCTCGTAGTTGTAGTTGATCAGCTCCTGGATCAAGCGGTTGACTACATCCGCGGCCACGTCAGGATCGGGGTTGGTGTAGGTAATCTCCGTCAGGCGCGTGCCGGCATTCACGTTGACCGTCAGATTCTTGCGAAAAATCAACAGGGCGTGAAGCCGCCGCCGTGGCGAGGTTTCGAGCGTGGCATTGGCCGGATCTCCATGCCCCTTCGTCGCAAAAAGGCCGAGCACCCACCCGACTGGACTGAAGTGCGCCTTGAAATCGGAGTTCTGCTCGAGATTCAGCTCATGAATCACCCGCAGCGCCAAAACGTCCGACTGCAGAATGTTCGACTGCGTCTGTAGGTCGACATTCAAATTCATCGCATCGCCGGCGGCATCTGCACCGCCACCTACGAGACCATCCAGGCTCGCGCTGCTGCCAGACATCTTTTGCAGTTCGATCACGCTGGAGGCGGTGTATTGCCGGGTTGCAAAGATACACAGCAAGACGGAAACAAAGAAGATGGAACCAGCCGTGACTAGAAGTGGACGCCGTCTGCGATCCAATAACCTGAGAAAGTCACGAAGCGCTGGGTCTTTATCGGGCACTCGTTTCACTTTCAGCACGGAATTTGCCGCCGGGACCGGCCATGCTCTTTAGTTTCGCCGCTTCCTACGACGTTGGGCAAGCCATATCGATGGGCGGTTCACCGGAAGAGGCCCAGAGATCACGCGGTTCTCGGGATGGCTGTAGATCTTTATTCCCGGATGCGGCGTCGAAAGCGCTATAGCGAGTCGGCAAAGCGCAAGATCGTCGACCACGTCATTGCGGCACAATCCTCCCACCGGAATCGTTGGGCGAATTCGCGATATCTCTTCCTGTCCTCCTCGTTGGATTGGCAAGCCTGAAGTGTTTTCCTCGCGATGTCCTCAGGGCTATTGGGATCGCAGAGGAAAGCGGCCTCATGAAATATCTCTCGCAGCGAGCTCCCATCGGCGACAACAGTGGGACAGCCAAGCGCAAGCGCCTCCAGCGGCGGCAGGCCAAAGCCCTCGTAGTGCGAGGGAAAGACGAAGCAGGCGGCATTCTCGTACAGGCTGCGAAGCTCCGAATCGCTGACGTATCCGAGGTCGCGCAGACCCTCATCTTCAATTTCCTGCGACCCAAATATCCTGGAATAGCTCGCGCCCGCGATGACAAGCTGCAGACCGGAATCGCGCAACAGGCGATAGGCGCTAAGCACTCCTTTTAGATTCTTGCTCGGGTTTCGCGAACCGACCGCCAGCACATATTTGCCGGGCTCAAGCTGGTTCCTGACTAGAACACCGTCATCGGGTTTCGGTCGCAGGGCATGGCCCGAGCCAAGATAAGTGACCGTGATCCGTTCTGGTTCCGCTCCGCACCATTTGACCAGTTCGGCCCGGGAGAACTCAGAGACGGTGAATAGGTGCAGCGCTGTATGGCACAAACGCCGGTAGAGAAATCGATACCAATACCGAAAGGCCGCCGAAAAGCTTTCAGACATGGCGAAGACCGCGCCGTCATGAAGAGTAAGAATGTTGCGGCGATGGAGCAACGGCGCTCCGCCAACCATACTGAAGAGGATTCCGCCGCGAGCATAGAAGGGCAGTTCGAGCTGCTCCCATAACTGACCATTCCACCGTCCGACCCGCAAGATGCGGATGTTGCGAAAGACCGGCATCGGCTGATCGGAAGGCGGAACAAGTACAGTCACCTCTGGAGAAGACACCGTCGACTTAGCCCCGAGAATTCCATCGAACTGTTTCACCAGTTCATGGGCATATCGCTGCGTACCCGTTATCCGTTGTGTCAGGAAACGGCCGTTGATGAAAATCGGTCTCATTTAGGAGTGGCAGTCAAACAGTCGACAAAGCCAGCTCGAAAAGGCCCGCTGATGGCGGGATCGAGCATGCCGCGATGCGTGCCGGCGACGTGAATCACTTTCAGATGGCGGCAGTAGGGCGCCCAGCCAAGATCGTCGGGCTCATAGGCTTCGTGTTCCTGAGAGCGAAAGAGGTTCCACGGCGCGTCAAGCGGAGTCGCCTCCTGAAGTGTCTTTTGCCACCAGTCCCCGTGAAGGCTCCTTACCAATTGCATGGTGAGCTTGCGATGCAAGGCAACGTCGAAGTCAAACGGGAGTTTGGTGTTCTGGTATCGAGGGAGGTATCGCAGAATCCGTCGGGATCGCTTATGCGTCAGGCACTTGCCGATCACCGAAGCCAGACCGCCGCGCAGGTTGAAGCTGAGGATTTGCTCGACGCGCATGTTGAGCCTTTTGCGGAAAGAGCCCTTCACGCTTCCGAAGTCAACGGGAGCGTCCAGTATCGCCAGCGCCTCGACTCGCCGCCCCTTCGCTTCAAGGGCGAGGGCCGTGGCGAAGGCGAGATGTCCACCGAGGGAATATCCTGCCATCCGAATTGGCCCGGAGGGCATCCCGGTCTCGACCTGGGTCAGCACATGCTCTGCCAATGCCGCAAAATCGCAGTTGGTTTCGACGTGCCGGGCCCAGTCAAAGTAGGTAACGGGCAAGAAGTCCAATTCATCACGAAGCGGTTCGCAGAATTTTGCAATTTCAGGATCATCCTCGCCGAAAAGGCCAGGAAAGAAAAAGACCGCCGGTCGCTGGCTCCCTTGTGCTTTCTCAGGATCGCGCTCGGCCTGCATAGAGCCGCTACGCGGCTGTTCGACGCCATCAACTGTCATCAAGTTCAGACACTAACCTATGGACCTGATGGATTCAAGTTGCCGGAACCCGGTGAGTCCTTGCGGTCATGCTCCCCATGCTGTTGGGATGCATGAGAAGCGCTCCAGCGTTTAGACAAAGCCGATATTCGCGCTGGAGAAGTTCGAGAGACTCGGGAATATGGAGTTCAGGTTGGCAGCGGGCACGCCAAACCAGGAAGCCAGCGTGGCCGCGTATTGCGAGGAGGAGAGGGTCGGAATCCAACGTCCGTTCGCGCCGGAATCGTTTGGACCGCCGAGGGCGAGTGTGGGGTACGTGCCGTAGATCTGGCCGCCCTTCACCGCTCCTCCCATGACCATATGATGGCCGCCCCAGGCGTGGTCGCTTCCGTAGTCGGAGTTCGGCTGGAACGCCCGGTTGAAGTCCGACATCGTAAAGGTGGTGACCTGGTTTGCCAGCCCCAGCTCCTGGGTAGCTGCGTAGAATGCCGCCATCGCGGGGCTTAGCAATGACAGCAGGCCGGCTTGCGTGCCGAGCTGATTGGCGTGAGTGTCAAAATTCCCCAGCCCCGCGAAGAATATCTGCCGCGTCACACCGAGCGCCTGACGCACCTGGATGATCTGCGCGATCTGCTGTAACTGCGCGGCCATGCTGTTGTTGGCTGGAAACTGGGTTTGCAGCGGCGCGACCGACTGCACCGCGTTGGCCAGGTTGCTCATGTATTGATAGGCGTTGGTGGTGATGGCGTCATCGGCCTGGACCAGCGAAATTCCACTCTGGAAGGTGAGCAGACTGCTGCGCGGTTGCGATGCGGCCGGCGCACGCCGCGCCCTCGGAACACTGGCCCGCCCTGCAGGTTGCCGGGATCGACGGCCACCGGCGAACTCGACACGCCGTTGCAGAAGACCGTGTCGCCGTAAACTGACGTGATCAGCGGAATTTGCGCTCCGCCATTGTAGGTCGGCGCGAGCGTGTCGGCGATCCGCCCCGCCCAGCCGATGTTGCTTGCCGCGCTCGACGACGCATTCTGCCATTCCAACTGCTGATCGGGATGCGAGAACAGGTTGTTGGGCGTCGGTACAGCCCGCGCCAGATATTGCGCCTGGGTCAGCGGCTGTATCAGCGTCCCGACGTTCGTCACAAACGCCAGGTTGCCGTTGTTGAAAAGCGCGGGGATATCGGGAAGACTGGGGTGCAGGCCGTAGTTTCCGTTGGCTTGCGCTCCCAACGTCAGCAGGCTGTTGGCAGGCAGAGCCAGGGGGCCGCGGATGTTGGCGTAGTTCGTATAGCCGTTGCTCCCGTTCGCGCTGGTATCAAACGGCACCAGCGTATTGTTCGAGTCGTTCCCGCCATACATGAAGATGCATACCAGGGCCTTGTATCCGGGCGCTGACTGGGCCAGCCCGTTCAGCGCTCCGAAAGGGTGAAGCCCGGCGGCATTGCCGGCGGCCGCCAGCGATGCGTAACGGATGAAACTGCGTCGACTAAAACTCATTTCACGCCTCTTTCCTCATTCCGATCTCTGATTCCGTCCGGCCCTGTGGACGGCGGAGTATCGCGTTGCTCTCTCGGCGGACGAAGTGCTCCCGCCCTTGAAATCAGTGCAGTATCTTGTATTGCGATGACGTGATCACGAGGTACACCGCGAGCCTGACCGCTTGCGCCGGGTTGTTGACCGTACTGATCTCGCTGGTAATGGCGGCGGCGGTGTTCTGGTCCATCGTTCCGTACAGGAACAGCGAATTCAGCGTATTCACCAGAGCGGCCGGCCCTTGTGACACCAGCACCTGGCCGAGTGGACTCGTCGCGCTGAGGTCGACATTGAACCGCCAAATCTTGTTGTTGACGATCGTGTCCGCCAGGGTAAGGCGGTCCGTGGCGCTGGCCGTATTCTCCAGACCGAACTCTGGCGCGATCAACGTCGTGCCCGGTATGACATAGCTGGGCGGGAAGAAGTTGAAGACCGCTGGAGACCTGTAAGGCACTTCGCCAAGCACGTTCGCGTCGTCCGACAAGTACTGGTAGTAATTGTTCGGATCCACATTCACGAAGCCGAGACCGCGCATTGCATCGGTCATCCACAGAATCGGCTCACGGAGATGCCCGTCGCTTGCCTGCGGGGCCGTGTCTCCGGCCCGTGCTTCGGGATCGGTGAAGATCGCCGTCAGCACCGCTTGCATGTCGCCGCGGACATTGTTGCCGTTGTTCGCAAAGACCGCAGCCACCCGCGAAATATACGCCGGGCTCGGTTGGCTCTTCACCAGGTGCTGGATCAGTTGCAGCGCCACGAACGGGGGGACATTGGGATGATTGAAGATATTGGTCATCGCTTGAGCTTCATCCTGTTCGGCCGTCTGGCCTGCCGGAAGGATGACGCCATTCAAGAGGGTCTTGGCGGTCATGTCGTGCGTCGATTCGACGGCGACCAACTGGTGGTAGTAGTTCGTCGGGTTGTTGAGAGAGCTCGGCGCAGACCCGTCGGTATTAGCGAAGGTCCAGCCGGTAAAGACCCGCGCGAACTGCTCGACCTGGGCCTCGGTGTACGCCGGAATCTGATTGCCGTTGGCATCCAGCTGCGGCGTTCCATCCTGATTGATCAGGTCAAGACCCATGTTGAAGAGCTGCATGTTTTCCCGGGCGAAGTTCTCGTTGGCGATCTGCCCTGGGGCCGCCGCTCTGCTGTTCACCATGTTCAGGTAGATTCCCATCGCCGGAGACAAGGCGACGTCGTTCATGATCGTGTACCAGTTGGTAAACGCGTCAGTGGCTAACAAATTGTGGTAGTACTGAATGCCCACTCCAGTGACGTCGTTGCTGGAGACCACAAAGAGCTCACTCAGCGCAAAAGCTACTCGCTGCCGTAATTGATCATTGCCGGTCAGCACTGTTTGCCACCACTCCGACTCCGTGCAGTGCGCACCAGAGCCGCAATAGGCAGGTACAGGCTGCGGCACTACCGGCAGCAGGGTTTGCGGCGTGTTGTATTGCTCGGCTAACCACGCGGTCACGCCCTCTTGCTGCACGTGTTGGATCAGGCTGGTTGTCGCCCCGAAGGTGGTTTGATCAAGTAGTCGTGCGGCCGATGTCGCGCTAATTCCCGAAGAGACCGCGAGCGGGAAAAGATTGCTGAGGCCTCCCGTGAGACTGGACGTATAAGCGCCTACCTGTTGAATGCCGGTCGCAGAAGGATCCGTGGTTATCTGAGCCTGTATCCAGGTGGAAGAGACATAGGTTGTTGGTACAGTAACGCCGTTTACCTGGATGACCGTCGACGGGACGAAGCCGCTCCCCGTAAGCGTCACCAATGTGGTCGTCCCCGCAGGCACCATCACGGGATCGGAGCTGGTGATCGTGGGTACTGGATTGATAAGGTTCAAGGCGTACGACGCACTGATAGCCGGGTTGGACACCAGACTTGCCTGAATTGTGACTGCCTGACTGGATGGCATCGTGGACGGCGCGGTATAGACGCCGCTGCTTGACAGTGACCCTGGGCCGGTTAGGCTCCAGTTCACTGCGGTTTGCGAGGATCCCGTGACCGCAGCCGACACGGTCACGTTGACACCCAGTTCCGCGGTGCCGGTGTTGGTTCCGTCCGCGTCGATCGCGGTCAACGCGATGGAGTTGGGTTGAATGCTCTCGGTGAAGGCGGCAGCGCCGCCGCCGGGAGCGGAATTCAAAACCTGAAAATTGAACGTGCCGCTTGCATTCGCCGCAACAGGCACCTGCACCGACGCATCGTTGTAGTCGAGGTAAGTGCTCGAAAGCGCGGTTCCGTTGAGCGTTATCGTCATACCAGGAACAAATCCCGATCCAGACAGAGCAACCGTCTGGGTCGATCCTGTCAGCAACTGCGAAGGGGTCGCCGCCGTCACAATCGGCGCCGGATTGATGAGCGTGATCGTGTAGGACGTCGTCAGCGCCGGCAAGGAAGACAAGTAGGAAGTGATCGTGACGGTGGAGTTCGCGGGCATGACCTGAGGTGGCGTATAGACTGCGTTGACACGGTTGGTTCCCGACGAAGTGAGCGTACCGGCGCCTTGCAGTGTCCACGCAACTGCTCCATGGGCTGTGTTCGTGTTCACCGCCGTGATGTTGACGGGTATCCCAAGCCGCGCGGAACCCGTGTTCGTTCCGTCGGAGTTGACCGCAGTCAACTGCAGGCTTGCTGTGCCCAACTGGTACGGCGTGACGCTGGCGCCTCCGCCAGGCGCAGGATTCTGAGCCTGGATCGAGAGATTGCTGGTCGAGTCTGCCGCACCCATGACCTGCGCGACGACTACCGTCGTGGAAGTGAAGGTTGTCGGAACCGCAGTGCCGTTCACGAGAATCACAGTGCCAGGCACAAACCCATTGCCGGTGAACGTAATCGGAACGGTAGTGCCGGCCAGCGCTTGAGACGGGGTGGCATTATTGACCGCAGGCACCGGGTTCGCAAAGGTGAGCGGATAGGTCGATGCCGTAATGGCCGGATTGGAAGCAAGCGTAGCCGTGACGATGACGTTCCCGGCAGGCATCGCTGTCGGCGACGTGTAGACACCGGTACTCGAAATGGTTCCGGCGCCGGTCAAATTCCAATTCACCGCCGTCTGCAGGGAGCCTGTCACCGCTGCATGCATGGTCAGGTTGTTCCCGAGAATGATAGCTGGCCCGGTTTGCGTGACCGGAGTCAGGGTGATCATGTTGGTCTGTATCGGCAAGGTAAACGTGGCGCTGGTTCCGCCGCCTGGAGCCGCATTTTGGGCCACCAGACTCAACGAACCCGTCGCTGCTGCATCAACGGGCACCTGAACGGACACCTGGGTCGCGCTGACGTAGGTCGCGGCCAGCGGATTGCCGTTGAGTGTCATCGTCGTTGCCGGAAGAAATCCTGTGCCCCTCACCGTGACCGATTGCGTTCCGCCGGTGGACACCTGTGCGGGATTTGTTGAAGTAATCGAGGGTAAGGGAGTCGCGAAGGTGAGCGGATATGTGGAGGCCGTGATCGCAGGATTGGAAACGAGCGTAGCCGTCACGATAACGTTTCCGGTAGGCATGGCGATCGGCGACGTATAGACGCCGGTACTCGAGATGGTCCCGGCGCCAGTCATGCTCCAGGTCACCGCTGTCTGCAGCGAACCTGTCACCGCTGCATGCATGGTCAGGTTATTCCCGAGAATGATTGCCGGGCCGGTTTGGGTAACCGGGGTTAGGGTGATCGTTGTGGGCTGGATTGGTAGCGCAAACGATGCGCTGGATCCGCCACCGGGGGCCGCATTCTGGGCGACCAGACTCATCGAACCCGTCGCCGTGTTCCCTACCGGGACCTGAACGGAAACCTGGGTCAAGCTCACATAGGTCGTGGCCAGCGCAGTGCCGTTGAGCGTCATGACCGTTCCGGGAAGAAATCCCGAGCCATAGACGGTGACTGCCTGGGTGCCGCCGCTGGACACCTGCGCGGGATTCGTCGAAGTAATAGAGGGTAGCGGATTCAACAGCGAGAATGTGTAGGTCGTCGCAACGCTGGTATTCGTGCTCACCGTTGCGGTAACCGTGACAACCGGATTTGCCGGCATCGTCGCCGGCGCCACGTACTTCGCTGCGCCATTCCCCGTACCCATGAGGGTCAGAGTTCCGGCGCCCTGATATTGCCAGTTCCGGGCTGGATTGTTTGCCAGGTGATATAAGACCGTCGACAGCGTGATGTTCGCGCCGAGGGCTACGTATCCATTGTTTGTCGAGCCATCAGGGTTAGCCACCGTCAGCGTGATTGCGGAAGTAGGCTGCAAGGAAAAAGCATTGGGCGTACCCAACATAGGCGATGGGTTTTGGGGGAGTAGCGGTATGCTGGTGTTCGCCCCCGCTGGAGCCGTGACCTGAACACTGACCGACGTAGCCGAGATATAAGTTGTCGGCGCGGCAACGCCGTTCACGAGCACCGTAGTCCCCGGCAGGAAGTTACTTCCAGTGAGGGTTATGGGAATGGTTGCGCCAGCTGAGGCCTGTGCCGGGCTGGCGCTGGTAATTACCGGAACGGCAGACAGGAGCGCCAAAGGATAACTGCCAGTAACGGAAGAGTTCGAGGCGAGGGTCGCCACGATAGTGACCTGGTTGCTGGCCGGCATGGCGAGAGGCGCGGTGTAAACGCCAGCGGTGGAGATGGTTCCCGCGCCGGTCACGCTCCAGTTCACCGCGGTTTGCGCACTGCCGGTTACAGCGGCCGAGAAGTTGGTAGTGCTGCCGAGCGCCACGGCAGGATTGTTTGCCGAGAGGCCGGCTCCGGTCACCGTTACAGTGTTCGCCGCGATCGCTTCGCTGAAACTAGCCGCAGTGACCGCTCCGGGATTCTGCACCTGCAAGGAGAGGTTACCGGTGGCGTTGGCGGGCACGGGCACCTGCACGGTAAGTTGCGTGTAACTGATGTAAGTGGTCGATAAGGCAGTCCCGCCAAGCGTGACCGTCGTCGTCGGCAAGAGACCAGAGCCGCTCAAAGTCACGGTCTGCGTCCCGCCTGTCAATAGCTGTGCCGGACTTGCGGAAGATACCACCGGCGGCGGGTTGGCCAGCGTGACCGGGTAGGTTCCCGTGATCGCGGAGTTCGAGGCCAGCGCTGCGGTGACCACCACAGCTCCGCCGGGCATGATCGTCGGCGCGCTGTAAACGCCTGCCGTGGAGATAGAGCCACCTCCACTGACGCTCCAATTCACCGCTGTCTGCGTAGAGCCTACTACCGTCGCGGCCAGACTTAGGCTGCCTCCCAGAAGTACACTGCCTCCACCTTGGCCGGAGGGCGCCACGCTGACCGTGTTCACTGCTATCGGAAGCGACAATGGCGCGCTCGAACCGCCCCCGGGAGCCGCATTCTGAGCAATCAGGCTCAATGAACCGGTTGCCGTGTTCCCGACCGGGACCTGCACGGTGAGCGAGTTTCCGCTGCTGTAAACCGTCGTCAGCGCAGCGCCATTCAGGGTCACCACCGTCCCGGCAACAAAGCCCGTGCCGGTCAGGACGACGGGCTGCGTGCCCCCCGTCAGCAACTGCGTTGGACTTGCGGAAGCTATCCCCGGCACAGGGTTCGCCAATGTGAGTTGGTACGATCCGGTAATTGCCGGATTGGACGCGAGCGTCGCGATCACAACGTCGTTGCTCGCCGGCATGGTGGCCGGAGCGGTGTAGACGCCGGCTGCGGAGATGGTTCCCGCACCGTTCACGCTCCAGTTCACCGCAGTCAGTGCGGAACCGGTGACCGTCGCGGCCAGGCTTAGGCTGCTCCCCAACACGACCGTGCCTCCACTTTGACTGGAGGGCGCAACGGTCACGGTATTGGCGGTGATCGGTAGCGAAAATACCGCGCCCGGTCCGCCGCCCGGAGCCGGATTCTGAGCAACCAGGCTCAACGAACCTGCCGCCGTGTTTCCTACCGGAACCTGAACGGTGAGTGAGTTTCCACTGTTATAAGTCGTCGTCAACGCCGCGCCGGCGAGGGTCACCACCGTTCCGGGCACGAAGCCGGAGCCGCTCAGGGCCACCGTCTGTGTACTGCCGGTCAGCAACTGCGTCGGACTTGCCGAGGCGAGAACCGGCACAGGGTTCGCCAACGTAATCTGATACAACCCGGTGATCGCGGGATTCGACGCCAGGGTCGCGATCACAACATCGTTACCCGCCGGCATGTTCGCCGGAGCGGTATAGACGCCGCTCGCGGAGATGGTTCCGACTCCGTTGACACTCCATGTGACTGCCGTTTGTGCGGAACCGGCCACAGTTGCGGCCAGGTTGAGGCTACCGCCCAACACCACCATTCCTCCGGCCTGGCCGAGAGGTGCTACCGTGATGGAATTGGCGGCGATCGGGATGGAGAACGCCGCGCTCGAACCGCCGCCGGGAGCGGGATTCTGGGCTACCAGAGTCAACGAACCCGTCGCCGTGATTGCCCACCGGCGCCTGGACCGTGAGCGAGTTCCCGCTGACATAAGTGGTCGTCAACGCTGCGCCCGCGGCGGTCACCACCGTTCCGGGCAGGAAGCCGGAACCGCTCAGCGTGACCGTCTGCGTGCCACCGGTCAATAACTGCGCCGGGCTGGCGGCAGCTATCCCCGGCACAGGGTTGGCCAACGCGAGCTGGTACGTGCCGGTAATCGCGGGGTTCGACGCCAGAGCGGCTGTGACGACAACACTTCCACTCGGCATCGCCGCAGGAGCCGTATAGGTTCCGGTTGCCGAGATCGAACCGCCCCCGCTCACGCTCCAGTTCACCGCAGTCTGTTGAGACCCGCCACCGTCGCCGTCATGTTGAGGCTGCTTCCCAGAACGACCGTGCCTCCGCCCTGACCGGACGGAGTTACGGTTACCGTGTTGGTGGCTACCGGGAGGGAAACTGGCGCACTCAATCCGCCACCCGGCGCTGGATTCTGGACCGCCAGACTGAATGCGCCCGTCGCCGTATTCCCTACCGGAACCTGCACCGTCAGCGATGTCGGACTGTTGTAGGTCGTGGCCACCGCCGTTCCATTGAGTGTGACCACCGCTCCCGCGACAAAGCCAGCGCCCGTCAGAGTCACCGGCTGAGTACCGCCGGTCAATAACTGCGTTGGGTTAACGGCCGTAACTATCGGGAGCGGATTGACCACGTTAAAACTGTAAGAGGTGGTCAGGTTCGAGTTAGTGCTCATCGTGGCGGTGATCGTCACGCTCGCGTTGGCAGGGACCGATGCAGGTGGTGTGTATACGACATAACCGCTCACTGAGCCTTTAATGGAAATCGAGCCGGGACCCTGTAACTGCCATGTCCTTGGATCGTTGGACCAGTGGTACAAAACAGTCGTCAGGGTCATCGACGAACCGACTACTACCTGTCCGCTATTGGTCGTGCCATCGTTGTTCGTCGCATTGAAATTGATCTCGGCTGTTGGGGCGAGAGAGAAGGCGGTGGGAGAGCCCATCATGGGCGAAGGATTTTGCGGCAGCACCGACAAACTCGTGTTCGTCCCCGGCGCAGCCGTGACCTGGGCAGTCACCGATGTAGCGGATACATACGTTGTCGGCGCGGGAACGCCATTGACCAGGACTGCAATTCCGGGTTGGAAATTCTTCCCGGTGAGGGAAATTGGAGTCGTCACGCCAGCTACCGCCTGCGTGGGACTTGCGCTGGTAATGACTGGAATGGGATACGCCAGAGCCAAGGGATAGCTTGTGCTGGTCGAGGGGTCGGAAGAAAGTGTCGCGACCACCGTGACCTGATTACTGGTGGGCATAGTCGAGGGCGCTTGATACAAGCCTGCGCTCGAAATCGTGCCGCCTCCGACAACACTCCAATTGACACCCGTCTGGGTGGATCCAGACACCGTTGCAGAGAAAGAGACCGTGCTGCCAAGCGCAACCAGAGGAGTCGTTCCCGATAACCCTTTGGCGGTGACCCCAATCGAAACGGCGGCAAGAGCCGAACCGGATAGGAAGAAAGCTCCGAGCAGAAAAACGACAATTCTCTGCCGCAAGCAAGCAGACAAAGGCCTGCCAAATACACGACCAACCATACAAGCCCCCCGGCTGTGTTAGGTTTGCACACACTCATAGAGATAAATACCGAGGGAGTTACCTTACTCCTGGTTCGGCATATCGGTTGAGCTTGTATTCAGAACTCGTGAAGGGTGGCGGAACATCGATTCACAGGCCGATCTACCAAGACCATTCAGAGTTATGAGTAAGTACTCCGTTCCCACTTAATCTTTGAAGCCCCAGGCTGCGTATCGACAGGGGTGCATAGGATTAAGTAGCATCCTTACTATCCACAACTCTTAAGGGAATCCCAAGAACTCTTTGAGTTCACTTATTACGATGGTAATTGGTGGGTTCCTTACTTGTTACCGGCGGAGTCACTTCAGTTCGAAGTCCGGCGAGCCTTGGATTCCAGTCTGAATCGGAGGGAACTCACTGAATGGTGTGCAGGGGGGACCTGCTTCTTTGGTGGGCTCGTCATGCACGAATCGTCGATGCAAAGAGGGACTTCAGAATCGACCCATGGGGACGTGGCCGGAGTATCTCCCCAAGCCGCAGAGATCGCCGAGCTGACGCGCATCCATCGCGGGACGCTTGGGAACAAGCGCCCGCGAATCAAGTTGGATTGGAAAAAAGGGAGTCTAGACGAATCCGAGGTTGGTCGTTCCAAAATTTGCGAGGTTCGGAAAAATGGTGTTCAGGTCGCCGGGAGCAACTCCGAACCAGGAAGCCAGAGTGGCAGCATATTGCGAGGTAGAGTTCGTCGGTATCCACCGTCCATTGACGTCCGCGTCGTTCGGTCCGCCAAGCGCGAGCGTGGGGTAAGAACCGTAGATTCGTCCGCCGTCGACCGCTCCACCCATCACCATATGATGTCCGCCCCACGCATGATCGCTGCCGAAGTTGGAGTTGGGCTGGAATGCCCGGTTGAAGTCGGACATGGTAAAGGTCGTCACCTGATCGTGGAGATTCAGTTCCTGAGTGGCCTGATAAAACGCGCCCATGGCCGGGCTTAGCTGCGAGAGCAACGCAGCCTGCGTGCCGAGCTGATTGGCGTGGGTGTCGAAATTTCCTAGTCCGGCGAAGAAGATTTGACGGGTCACGCCAAGCGCCTTGTGCACCTGGATGATCTGCGCGATCTGCTGTAGTTGCGCGGCCAGTATATTGTTTGCCGGAAACTGGGTTTGAAGCGGAGCGACCGACTTCACAGCATTGGCGAGGATGCTCGTGTACTTATAGGAGTTGGCGGTAATGCCGTTGTCCGCCTGCACCAGCGAAAGCCCGCTATTGAAGGTAATCATCTGCTGTGCCGTCGCGGTGCGGCTCGTGCACGTCGCACCCTCCGAGCACTGGACACCACCGACGTTGCCTGGGTTCACCGAGACCGGCGTGCTGGTCGCACCGTTGCAGAAGACGGTGTCGCCAAAGACGGTGGTGACGAGCGGGATTCCTGCGGTGGGATTGTAGGTGGCAGCCATGTTGTCGGCGATTCGCCCCGCCCAGCCCGTGTTGACCGCGGAGCTCTGTTGCGCGTTCTGCCACTCCAGTTGCTGGTCCGGGTGGGAGAACAGGTTCACGGGAGTCGGCATGCCCCCTGCCTGAAATTGCGCCGGCGTCATATGCTTCACCAGAGTGCCGACATTCGCGACAAAAGCTACTTTCTTTTGGTTGAAGAGCGTCTGGATATCCGGCAGGCTCGGATGAAGTCCGTAGTCGCCATTGACGCCCGCCCCGAGCGGCAACAGGCTGCTGGCCGGCAGCGCAAGCGGACCTCGAATATTGGCATACGTGGTGTAGCCATTGGTCCCGTTGTCGGCAGTGTCAAATGGCACCAGTGTATTGTTCGAGTCATTGCCACCGAACATGAAGATGCACACCAGCGCCTTATACGTCGGCGTCGTTCCGGCAGCCAGCGCGTTGAGAGCGCCGAAAGGATGAAGACCAGCCGCATTGCCGGCCGCGGCCAGCGATGCGTAGCGAACAAAACTGCGTCGATTCAATCTCATGCGAGACTCCATTTCTTGCAAATGCCGGTTGAACTAAAGACATCGTCTGTCGAGGCGCTACCGTCGCCGGACTAGTGAAGTACCTTGTACTGCGAGGAAGTAATCACCAGATAGACAGCCACCCTCAACTGTTGAGCCGGATCTTTGATCGTGCTTATCTCGCTGGTGATGGCGCTGGAGGTTTCCGCATCCATCGTCCCGTACAGGAACAGGTTACTCAGTTCGTTCACCAGGGCAGCCGGCCCATTGGTGACCAAAATCGTGCCCAATGGACTGGTCTTGCTGAGGTCAACGTTGAATCCCCAGAGATCGTTGCTCACCATAGTGTCGGCAAGGGTGAGCCGATCGCTCACGCTCGCCGTATTTTCCAAGGCGAACTCGGGTGCGTTCAACGTCGTGTCCGGAATCACGTAGCTGGGTGGGAAGAAATTGAAGACCGACGGAGAATCGTAGGGCGTCTCATTCAGCACCTGGGTATCCTGCGACAGATACTGGTAGTAGCCGTTGGGATCGACGTTGACGAAGCCAAGCCCTCGCATCACACTGGTCACCCACAGCACTGGCTCCCGCAGATGACCATCGTCTGCCGATGGGTCCGTGTCCCCGGCGCGCGCCTCGGGATCGGTGAAGATCGCCGTTAGCACCGCCTGCATGTCGCCGCGCACGTTATTGCCGTTGTTCGCAAAGACCGCCGCCACGCGTGAGATATATTCCGGGCTCGGTTCGCTCTTCACCAGATGCTGAATCAGTTGCCGGCTGACAAACGGAGGCACGTTGGCGTGCTCGAAGATATTGTTCAGGCCTTCCGACATGTCCTGCTCAGCACTGTGTCCTCCCGGAAGCGTAACTCCATTCAGCAATATCTTCGGGTTCGCATCGTGGGTACTCTCCACCGCCACCATCGGATCGTAGAAATTCACGGGGTTGTTGAGATCGCCGGGCTTCGAACCGTCTTGATTGGCGAAGGTCCAGCCCGTAAAGACACGCGCGAAAGCCTGCACCTGGGCCTGCGTGTAAGCCGGTATCGGATTCCCGTCACCGTCCAATTTCAGAGATCCGTCCTGGTTAAGCAGGTCGAGACCCATATTGAACAACTGCATGTTCTCCCGGGCGAAGTTTTCGTTGGCGATCTGCCCTGGAGGGGCCTGTCTGCTATTCGCCATGTTCAGGTAAATGCCCATTGCCGGGCTGAGCGTCACGTCGTTCATGATCGTGTACCAGTTCGTAAACGCATCGCGAGCGAGCACGTTGTGGTACCACTGAATGCCCCAACCTGAAACAGTGTCCTTGGAGACGACGAAAAGCTGGCTGAGGGCGAAGGCTACGCGCTGCCGCAGTTGGTCGTCATCGGTCAGCACCGTCTGCCACCATTCCGATTCGACACAGTGCTCGGCGTCTCCGCAATAGCTGGGGAAGTTCTGGGGCACGGTCGGCAGATAGTTTTCCGGCGTGTTGTACTGCTCCGCCAGCCAGGCATCGACGCCCTCCTGCTGAACGTGCTGGATCAGCGCGCTGTCGTCGGCCCGAAGGTCGTTTGATCGAGCAGCCGCGCCGCCGTCGTTTCACTAATTGGTGTCGTGACCGCTTCCGGAAATTCGGGCTCAACGCCCCCACCCGGCGTCGGGTTGCGACCCTGAATCATCAGGTTGCCGGAGGCGTTGGCCGCGACTGGAATATGGGCAATCACTTCCGTCGCGGATTCGTACGTCGTCCCGACGCTCGTGCCGTTCACCAGAATCGTCGTCGAGGGAAGAAATCCGGTGCCAGTCAACGTCACCCGATGTGTCCCACCAGGAGGGATTTGAATCGGATTTACGGCCGCGATCGTCGCAACAGGATTAACAATGTTCAACGGATAGGTAGCGGTGATTGCCGGATTCGATGCAAGCGTCGCGGTTATCTTCGACCCCCCGGTTCGCAGGCAGCACCGTCGGTGGAGTATAGACCCCGGTATTTGAGATCGAACCAGCTCCGGTCACGCTCCAGTTGACGGCCGTCTGCTCCGAGCCGACCACCACCGCCGACATCGCAACCGGGAATCCCAGATCCGCGGTGCCGGTGTTTGTACCGTCTCCGTCGGTTGCGGTCAGCGTAATCGTGTTAATTGGGACGTAATTCAGGAAGACCGTCGAAGTGCCGCCAGGGTCAGGATTTTGGGCGTGGAACGTTAATTTGCCGCTTACGTTGGCCGGGACAAAAATCGGCACGGTCGCGCTCGTAGGGCTGTTGTAATGGATGGGGTAGTTCACGCCTTGAAACACCACGACAGTGGAAGTCAGGAAGCCGGTGCCGGTCAGCGTCAGAGTCTGGGTACCGTCGCTCAGCAATTGGGTCGGCGTCGAGGCAGTGACCACAGGGGTAGGATTCACAATCGCGAAGGAATAGCTGGTTGACTCGACGGGATTCGAGTTTACCTTCACCGTGATCGTCACATTCCGGTTTGCCGGAAGCGTTGACGGAGGGGTGTAGACGGCCCAGCCGTTTCCGTCACCGTTAAGATCAAGGCTGCCTGCGCCCTGCATACTCCATATCCGCGTTGGATTGTTCGCCAGACCGGAAAGAATCGTTGATATGGTCACCGGCACGGAAAGGCGCGCTGTACCCGTGTTGGTTCCGTCGGGATTGACAGCCGACAACTTGATGCATTCCACGTGCAACGTGAAGGCCGCCCCGGTTCCACCCCCTGGCGCAGGACTTCTCGCTGAATCTTGAAGATCATTGGGAGAGTTCGCCGGCGCACTGACCTGGGCCAGGATGCTGGTGGCAGACTTATAGGTGGTGGGAACAGCGGCGCCGTTGACAAGGATCACCGTGGCCGGCACAAATCCATTCCCGGAGAACGTGATCGGAACCGTGCTGCCGGCGGCTGCCTCGGTGGGACTTGAATTGCCAACCACTGGAACAGGATTGTTGCCGGAAAAGGCGCGCGACGCGCACGTGACCAAGAGAAGCGCCAGGCATAGGCTCCCAACCCTGGACCTCCGCAGCCGGCGAGCACTTACCAAATAGCTATCCATAAGATTACGACTCCCAAAATCACCGCACCCTGCGTAGAGATACACCTCGCGATCGGGAGCGAAAACGCTTCCATCGGTAGGCATCATTTGTTCTTTGGCAGCAACGCAAGACACAGCTAAGAAAGGCAAGGAACCGGTCAGACGCCTCTTTGAGTACACCCACGCTGTTCGTCATCGCGAACCGCGGACGCCTGAACTAATTGAATTAGAGTTATTGCTTTTATGCTCTGAGAGTACAACGGATATAACCTTTGATCAATACTCACAATTCACTTTATGCAACCGGTGAAACATATCTCACTCATTTGCTTGAGTTCCCCCGATCACGAAAGTAATGTTTCATCGCTCTTTGGTTTGACCACCGGTTATCCGTCCAAATCGAACGACGATTGGGACCATGAATATGAAAGCTCTAATCCGTAACCATGACGTTGCACATGGCGCCCTCGGATATGGCGCCCTCGGACCGCGCGTCGCAGCCTTGGTTCCTCATGAGGCAGTTACGAAGAAAGTCGTTTCGTTACAGCCGCCGCTTAAAAATGAACAGAGCGTGACAACCTTGCAGATGTATTCCCTACTGGCTGGACAAACCTTATTCACGTTACTCGCGACGAGCACTCGAATCGTGTCGCGCTGTTTCAAAAAATGCACAGCACTTCGAGGGTGCTGGCATTAGCCTGTAGCGATGAATAGCGTTGATGACCTGAGGTTACAGGGCAGAAGATGAGGGCACAAGAATTATTCACCCCAATAAGAGAGTATTTTCGACGATCGCTCTTATTACTCTCTGCCTCAAGTAATCTCTTCTCGATTGCTATGAAGATTTTGCTGCTTCGCGTAAATATGTCTCCGCCACATTCAGCTGCATCAGAGGAATTCTGGCGTAACTCCGATCGAACCTTCTGCGCCGCGGACGCTTGGGCGGCTCAGGTCGACTATAATTTTGGCGTTGAGCTTCCACTTAGGGGTCCGCGATGAGGCCACGCTCTTGATCCAGCCCGCAGTGCCATCGAGGTTTGCCATCCGAGACCGAGCCTTTGGGTTTAAGGCCGCGCTCGAGCGCATTTGTTTCGGTGCTTTCCTCGTCGCCCTCATTACGGCGGCGGAGATTGTCGCCCAGGCACAGGTAAGTGTCGTGACCGCGCACAATGATATTGCGCGCACCGGCCAGAACCTGAACGAAACAATCCTGACGCCAGCAAATGTCAGCTCGAACGCGGGTCTTTTCGGTAAGCTCTTCTCCCGATCGGTGAATGGCTTTGTCTTCGCTCAGCCTCTCTACGTGCCCCATGTAACGATCGCCGGTAACAAGGGGACACACAATGTTGTCTATGTCGCGACCGGCAACGATTACGTCTACGCTTTCGACGCGGACTCGAACGGCGGCATCGACTCGGCCCCGCTATGGCAGGTCTCGCTACTCACCAATAGCGCCCCGTCGGGGACTTACACTTCGACCTTCGGCGTAACTGGTACTCCAGTCATCGATGCGTCAACCAGCGCAACCGACCCCACAGCGCAGACGTTGTTTCTGGTAAGTTCGGAAGCTCAGGGCACAACACAGATATATCGCCTGCATGCGCTTGATATTACTTCCGGCGCGGAGAAATTCGGCGGTCCGTTCCCGATCCAGGCCAGTGTCGCAGGCACAGGCAGCGGAAGCACCAATGGCAGTGTCGCTTTCGACTCGTTGTATCAGCGCCAACGGGCCGGTCTTCTGTTACTGAACGGTGTCATATATGTGCCGTTTGGTTCTGTAAATGACGATGGCCCCTGGCACGGCTGGATCTTCTCCTATGGAGTAGGAACCAATTCGTCGACCAATGCCCCAACGCTGCGCCAATTCAACGTCTTCTGCACGACCGCGGACGGCAGCGGCGCCGGAATCTGGATGGGGGGCGCCGGGCTCGCTGCCGAAGTCAACAACCCGGCTAAACCCTATGGCCGGATGTTCCTCGCAACCGGGAACGGCTTCTACGGAATCTCCCCGCCGGCCTCCGGCAAGCCGCCCTACAGCAATCCACAGAATGAGTACGGCATGAGCGTCCTTGATCTCGACCTCACGAACGGAATCATGACCGTGGAGGACGAGTTCACTCCTTACAACGAAGCTCTGTTGAATGGCGAGGATGGCGACCTCGGCTCAGGAGGGCCAGTCTTGCTGCCGCTCCAGACCCTGGCCTCGGGCAAGACCCTCGATCCGCTCGTCGAGGTCGGCAAATCCGGCATGATCTATATCCTCGATCGCGACAACAATAACGATGGCAGCAACAGCGCCCCTAACCCGTATAGTCCGGCTGGACTGGGCGGCTTCAACACCAAGGACCGGATCAGGTCGTGCAAGAGGTACAAACGCCAATCACCGGCCAACAAAACTGGGGCGCTGGAGTCTGGGGAAGCTCCGCCTACTGGAACGGAAACCTCTACTTCGGCGGGACCAGCCCCGCGCTCAGCAACAGTCTTACCGCTTATTCGTTCGCGAACGGAGTATTGTCAGCCACGCCGACCAGCAAGAGCAGCGAACAGTTCCTTTACCCTGCTCCCACGCCGTCGATCTCCGCCAACGGCAAATCCAACGGCATCGTTTGGGTGCTGGATAACCATGCCTATTTTGGAGGCGGAAACGCGGCGCTGCTCGCCTACGATGCGACCAACCTGGCGAACCTGCTCTACTCCAGCAACGCCAACCTCGCCCAGGACAATCCAGGGCAAGCCGTCCAGTACGCAGTGCCGACCATTGCCAACGGCAAGGTCTATACCGGGCAGGCGAATCTGCTTGAACGTCTACGGCCTGTTTGCTTCCACTCCCGCCGCGCCGACGCCCGTGATCACTTCGAACCCCGCCACGACAAGCTTCTCAGGGTCGCTCAGCGTCTCGATCAACGACTCGACCGCCAATGCCACCATTTACTACACCACCGACGGCACCTTGCCGACCGTTGCTTCGACGGTGTATTCCGGACCATTCTCCATCAGTTCCACCGAGACAATTACCGCCATCGCCAGCGTTACCGGCGATCGATTGAGCGCTCCGGCGTCGGTGACCTTTACCTCGACCAGCAACGCCGTCAACCCCGTCTTTTCGTTGGCGAGCGGCACTTACTCCGGCACGCAAACTCTGACCATTACCGATGCGACCGCCACTGCAACTATCTGCTACACCGTCTATGGCTCGACACCAACGACCGCTTCAACCTGCTATACGCCTTCCTCCCATAACAATGCCCCGCTTGTCATTTCCATTCCGGTCAGCGAAACCGTGAAGGCCATCGCAACCGGTCCCGGGCTTAAGAACAGTGCAGTGGTCAGCGCGGCCTACACGATCACGCCGCTCTATGCCATCAACTTCTCTCAGGGATTCACCCAGGCGGTCTCCTCCGGGCTCATGCAATTCAACGGCAGCACCGGCCTCGACGACTTCCGTTTGCAGCTCACCAACGGAGGCACTCTGGAGGCGGGAAGCGCCTTCTACGCTCAGCCGGTCAATATTCAGGCATTTACCACCGACTTCACCTTCCAGCTGTCCAATCCGCAGGCCGACGGCTTCACCTTCACCATTCAATCGGGCGGCCCATCGGCGCTCGGTGGCGTCGGAGGAGGCCTCGGATACGCCGGGATTCCCAAGAGTGTCGCCATCAAATTCGACATCTACAACAACGCCGGTGAGGGCGCTGACTCGACGGGACTCTACACCAATGGAGCCTCCCCAACGGTTCCGGCCATCGATCTGACCAGCACGCCCATTAACCTGCACAGCGGCGGTTACTACAACGCCCATATCACTTACGACGGCCTCAACCTGACGATCACCCTCACCGATCCCATTTCGCTGCAAGGCTGGACGCACGTCTGGCCGATCAACATCCCCGCGACGGTGGGCGGCAACGCCGCCTATGTCGGCTTTACCGGAGGCACCGGCGGCCTCACTTCCAGCCAGAAGATCACCTCATGGACGCTCGCTGAGGGCCCGCCCGCAGTCCCCACCTATCCGCTGGGCTTTGACAACGTGATGATGTATTACACCGGGGCCTTCCTCAGCGGCACCGCCGTGGAGCTGACCAACGGCGGAAAGAACGAGGCCAACAGCGTCTACTACTATTTCCCGCTGAATATCGAGACATTTACCACCGACTTCGATTTCCAGGTCTCCCCTGGATTGGCGGGCACGGCGCTCGGCGATGGATTCACGTTCACGATTCAGAACGGTGCCCAGGGCGTCGTCGGTGGGGGCGGGGGAGGTCTTGGTTACCACGGCATTCCCAACAGCCTGGCAATCAAGTTTGATCTTTACAACAACGCAGGCGAAGGGTCCGACTTGCAACGGGGCTGTATCTGAATGGCGCGATGCCCACCCTCCCGGCGATGAATCTCGCCAGCAGCCTGGTCGTGCTCTCCACCGGCGATCTGATGCACGCGCACATCACCTACGACGGCGCAAATCTTACCTGGCAGATCTCCGACAAGAGTTCCCCGGTGCCAGAGATCTTTTCGAATACCGTTGCGATCAATATTCCGCAGACGCTCGGCAGCAACACGGCCTATGTGGGCTTTACAGCGGCTTCAGGAGGGGCGACGGCAGTGCAACGCATCCTCGACTGGACCTATTCGAATGCGCCCTGATCCAGCATTTGGAGACTCTGACGATGGCGCGGATTCAAGAGGCCGCGTTGACGGCGAATTCAGCGCTTCGTAAGATAGAGAAAGCGTCGCATTGCGCTTCGAGTGCTTGATTTCCTGCCTCAAGCATCGCGTTGCGACCCCGGCGGCGTAGCTCAGATGGTTAGAGCGACGGACTCATAACCCGTAGGTCGATGGTTCGATTCCATCCGCCGCCACCAAGAAATGCTTGACAAACACCCAGCGAAAACAACCCGGTCAGCGGGCCGGGCCAGGCTCCATTCGGTGCTGCTGCCCGTTACGCTAACGGGCGGTCTCTAAGCAATCTTAGCGGCGAGCAGGGACTCCCGCACCGGTTGCGCGGCAGCGACGAACGAACCGCTGTTCCTGCTTGGCGACGAGACGGACTTCGCGTTTCGGGGTGCGCTCCAGCCGGTGATCCATCGAACAGTCGCCGCAGAGCCAGTAGTGTTGCAACTGGTGAACGCTCCGGGCGCTGTCATCGCCGTCCGAGATTTCAAAAATATAGACGGTGCCCTCGCGCAGGTACACCAAGGGCTTCATGCATTTCGGATTCGCGCAGTAATCGACCACGGTCTCACCTTCATTCTGCGCCGCGCAACCTGGATCTCTGGCTTCTGCCCGCAAATGTCATCCGAAAGGAAAATGGCACCTGCAAACAACGTCTCCAGCAAATTAGCCGGCAACTCTGCCCGGCATCCATGCGTCGTTTGGGCGTAACTCTAGTAACTAGGATTGCGCCACCAGGAATTAAGTTGGCTGTACAACTTTCAAACTATCGCGATTGCGTCTGAATTTCCCATCGGCCCGGCAATCAGGTTCGCGACTCATGTCCCGAAGTGGAACAAGCCCCGTGTCGCCACCGCGAAAACGAGGCCAGGCCGCCTACCGGGCCGTCGGAAAAGCCCCTGTGCGAGAATAGAAAAACTATCGACATGCCTGTCCTGCGCTCTACTTTCATAGCCTTATCGCGAAATCCCACGCTGCGCAGCTTCTCCGAGTCGTCCTCCATCGGACGCCGGATGTCGTCGCGCTTTGTCGCCGGGCTGGAGGTCGAAGACGTCCTTCGCGCCGCCGAATCCGTGAATTCGCAGGGAATTTCGGCAACCCTCGACAGCCTGGGCGAGAACGTCGCCACCCCGGACGAAGCCCGCCACTCCGCCGACGTTTACCACCGGTTGCTCGACGACATCCAAAGCCGCGGCCTCAACGCCAACGTCAGCGTCAAGCTCACCCAGATGGGTCTCGAGCTCGACCCCGAACTGACCGAGGAGATTGTCTCCAGCCTCGTCGCCCACGCCGTCGAAACCAACAATTTCGTGCGCATCGACATGGAGAGCTCGGCGGTGACTCAGGTTACCCTCGACATTGTGAAGCGCCTCCACGCCGGGGAAAGCGCCGGCAAGCCCAACCGTGGCCACGTCGGCGTTGTCATCCAGGCCTATCTCTACCGCAGCGAGAAAGACATCTGCGATCTCATGGCCGACGGCATCCGCATCCGGCTGTGTAAGGGCGCCTACCAGGAACCGCCTCAGGTCGCCTTCGCCGCCAAGTCCGATGTCGACGCAAACTTCGTCCGCTTGATGCGGATGCTGGTCAGAAGCGGCATCTACCACGGCATCGCCACTCACGACGACGCCATGATCGAGGCCACCCGCCAGTTCGTGAAAGAGCGCGAGATCGACCCCAGCGAATTCGAATTTCAGATGCTCTACGGAGTCCGCCGCGACCTGCAACGCACGCTCGTCGAGCAGGGCTACGGGATGCGCGTCTACATCCCCTTCGGTCGCGAATGGTACCCCTACTTCATGCGCCGACTGGCCGAACGTCCGGCAAATGTGCTGTTTCTGGCGAAGAACTTCTTTAAGAACTAAGCAGAGACGATTATCCCGAAGAGACGCGGGGTATCATCATGGGTCTGGCAACGATCCACATCTCGGCCGCCCAAGCAGCCCATCGTGAGCCTTTGAATCCTCCGGCATGGAACTGATCCCTTGGGTTTGATCTCGGATTCGAGCGTGCAGAGCGTAAGGGATGCAATGCGCGGCAGGCGCTAAGCGAAATCGCTCTGCGTGCGCCCGGTGAGGACGTTGCCCTTTCGGTCGTAACGCTGATCGAACTGGCCCACGGCGCTGCCCGCGCCGACACGCCGGAAAGAAAGGCAATGCGCCGCCAGTTCCTGCATGAGCTAACAACGGCCCTACCGATGCATCCGGTGACCATTCCGGTGGTCCTACGAGCCGGACAGATCTATGGAGAGAACGCGGCGAAGTGCGTTCGCCTTGCTCTCTCCGATCTATTGATCGGGGTTACTGCTCTGGAGCTTGGCTACCGTGTCGCCACTTCAAACTTGCGGCATTTTCAGATGGTTCCGACGCTGAGAATCCTAGCATTTTGAGCGAAAGTGTACTACTCCCTCCCTAACAGGCAGATCGTCTGATACTGAAATTTCAAACAGAGAGGCGAGAGTGCGTGATCTGGGACTTCCCTCTGTATCAACTCTGTTCTCGCCCCTAAACCAGCACCGTCTGCGGATGCGTCTCCATCCGAATATCCGGCAGGCGCTCTAGTGCGTGTCGCGGCTAGCGCTCCCAGTCGGAGTGAATCCATCTCCAGGTGCCTAGGTCGGTTCGACGGCAGTTCAGCGGTAGGCTTCGCGGCGGTGCTTGACGGCCAGAACGAGGATGGAGTCGCCGAGGTCGTAGAAACGCACGCGGTAGTCGCCGACGCGCAGCCGCATCTCGGGCGGCTCGATGTCCTGAAGACGTTTTACGTCGCCTTCGCCGCTGGCGAGATAGCGAGAGACGGTGTGCAGGATGCGCAGAGCAGAGCGCTGATCGATGGCACGCAGGTCAGCCTTGGCCTGGTCGGTCCAGGCGATGCTCTTAGTCCCCATGATCACTGTCCGGGGTGGGGCAGTTCGGGTTCGAGGGGAGTACGTCCCATGCGTTCAAAATCGTCGGTGGTCAGGCCGAATTCGGCCAAGACTTCCTCGTTGGGGATCGGATCGTGATTCTTGAGCCATGCCTTGGAAGCGGCGACGGCGCGGGTCTCTTCTTCGCTGATCTCTTCGTCTTCAAAGGGGGCGTTGGCGATGGCGCGATCAACCGGATCAAGCATAGTTGCGAGCAGGCTCACGACAGCGGAGGCTTGGCCTGTAGATAGGCGCTCGATGAGTTCGTGGGCCCGCTGCTTCGGGTTGGTTGCGGTGCTAGCCATCGGAAGAATCTCTCTCTTATATCCTGCGCCGCAGTGCAGAAGCGGTCAATGGTTTGAGCATGTTCAACGCCAATCGGGCGTTTTTGAGGAACCGGTCGCTCGTCACGAGAATGGCGACTTCACACCAGCACCGTCTGCGCATCCACCGCCGGGTGCGTCTCCATCCGAATATCCGGCAGGTCTTCGACCGCATGGCGCAACGAGCGCTCCCAGTGCGCGTGAATCATCTCCAGCTCCGGATCGGCGTCTTTGAAGCGGCGATAGCAGATCCAGCTGAAAGCTGTCTTTCCGGTACAGCAGCAGCTCGATCGGCGGCCCCACCGTCACATTCGACCGCATCGTCGCGTCGAACGACAGCAGCGCATACTTCGCCGCGACCTTAAGCGATGTCGAGCCGAAGACGATGCCGCGATCCAGAATCGGCCGGCCATATTTGTATTCGCCCAGTTGCAGAAACGGTGAGTCCTCGTTCGCGCTAAGCGGATTCCCTTGCGGATAGATAAGGAAAGACTTCGGCGTCTCGCCGCGAATCTGGCCGCTCAGCAGCAGATGGACGTTGAAGCTGAAGCCGTCTTTTTCGAGCGCGGCGCGGTCGATGTCGGAAACCTGGCGCACCGCCTGGCCAATCTCGCGCGCCGCCTCATACATCGAATTCGCCTGCGCCAAGCCCTCGCCAGCGTCGAAGCTGGCCCGCACCAGGTTGATCACCGACTGGCTCAGCGAGAGGCTTCCGCTCACCAGCGCGACGAAGACCCGCTCGCCCGGCTGCACAAACGTGTGCATCTTGCGCGCGACGTTCAGGTCGTCGTAGCCGGCGTTGGTGCGCGAATCCGACGCCATCACCAGCCCCTCATGTGTCATGATGCTTAAACAATAGGTCATGCGCTCCCGGCCTCTCGTTCCTGCCCCGCGCCGGCCTGCCATTGCCCGATTGCGCAATCGGCCTTACAACGATCGCGAAGGAAGAAACATCCTAATCAAGCTCACTAAAGGAAAAGAAAGCAATGCTCATTCGATTAGGTTATGACCTCCAATTTTACCTGCCCGGCCCGCTCTCCTATGTGGCCCAGCTGCATGTGCATCCCAGCCGCGTCGCCGATCTCCGCGAGCCGGACGTTCTCGTCGTGCAACGATGGCGCCGTCGACCACCCGCGAATATACGCGACGGCTACGGCAACATCTGCACGCGCTTCCTCGCGCCCGCCGGCAACTTGCGGATATGGAATTCGACGCTGATTGAGGACTCCGGCCTTCCCGATCCAGTCGCCTATGACGCCGCGCGAGATCCCGACCGAGGAGCTGCCCGATGACGTGCTCGTCTTCCTGCTCAACAGCCGCTACTGCGAGGTCGATCTGCTGTCGTCGATTGCGCTCGACCTCTTCGGCCACTTGCCGCCGGGCGGCGCCCGCGTTCACGCCGTCGTCGAATGGGTGAATAGAAAGGTGACCTTCGGCTACCAATACGCCCGCGCCACCAAGACCGCGCTCGACGTCTACACCGAGCGCGTCGGCGTCTGCCGTGACTTCCAGCACCTGGCCGTGACCTTCTGCCGCGCCCTCAATATCCCCGCCCGCTACGTCGCCGGCTACCTCGGCGACATCGGCGTCGCCTATACCTCGCCGATGGATTTCAGCGCCTGGTTCGAGGCCTACCTCGACGGCAAATGGTGGACCTTCGACGCCCGCCACAACAAGCCCCGCATCGGACGAGTGCTCATGGCCACCGGCCGCGATGCCGCCGACGTGGCGTTCCTGACTTCGTTCGGCACGGCGACGATGACGAAATTTGAGGTCACGTCCGATGAAGTACCGGATCGGAGCGGTCAACCCGCCAAGTAGCGCGGCGAGACCGGTTGGTTACCGAGTAATTACGCCGCAGGCAATGCGCGCCCCTGCATTTCCTGCTGGGTCGCTCATCATGTCGTCGGCCTTCTCGTGGATCATCAGCGACGTTCCTCCATTCGCAAACACCGAGTTAGGCGAGGTGGGATCGAGCGAAATTCCCGGGACCTTGACCGACACCTTGTCGGTTCCGTTTGCCTTGACGGTCAGGTTCACCGGGATGTCGCCGTTGTGATGCCCGGCGGGGTTGTTGATGCCGTGCTGCTTCTGGTCGGGGTTGAAGTGGCCTCCGGCCGTCTTGAAATCAGGCGCATCGCACTTCGCGTTCTGATGGACGTGGATCCCATGTTCGCCGGGAGGCAGCCCCTTCAGGTCCAGCTTCACCATGACGAAGTCTTTCTCCTGCTTGAGAACGGCCGTGCCCGCGTCGGCGCCCTGCGCCGTCTTCAGCGTCACCGTAACCGGAGCAGGACCTTTGGCATAAACCGCCACCGTCGAGAATGTGAGCGCACCCAGAGCCAGGGCGGAATGGAATTGCTGCTTGAGCTTCATCGTATGTCCTCGCTTGGCCCGGCATCGTCACGGGCTACACAGCGAGGATACCCGATTCCGGCAACCTGCTGCGCAGCGCGGGCGATGCTGATTCAGCCGGGTAAAAATGTGCGAGCCAACCGCGGAGTCGAAGGAGCGCTCACTAAACTCGCAAGGCGCTCCGAAACCGCCGTTTCTCAGGCTCGGTTCATTTTGGTGAATCGGTCGGCTGGAGGTTGTGCGGACCCACAATTGCTTGAGTGAGCACGTCAAACCAGTCCGCGAGGAAGAGCGTTATTCCTCAATGCGCAGAGTGGATCCGTCCGGGCCAACCTGAATTTCGCTCCTCGTAGATCCCCGAAGGATGCCCGCTTCATAGGCGATAAGCGTTCCTTGCTTCGTAAGCGACTCAACCTTTGTGATCTTTCCTCCCCTGGCTTTCTTGATTAACGCCTTCTGTACGCCATCGGGAAGAGAGTCCATCACTACTTGTTCTTCGATCTCGTTGATATTGCCGTCCTCGCTCATTTCAATGTCTTTCGTATGACCGTTCACCATCAACTTGGCCTCGTAAACCGTCTTTCCAAGCTCAACTTCGGAGGTGAAACCCTTGATGGTTGCGCCCTGAGATTGCTCTCGAACCACCTTCTGGACCGCTACAGGAAGATCGGCTTCCGCAATTGTTTTTTCTTGGGCGGGTACAACGTTGGACAAGACGACCAACGGCAGGGCTACCAAATATAGACGTTTCATCATCAATGCTCCCGGACGAAGTTGTTCTTCCTGTAACGTGATAATCCCACGTCTCCCTTAAGCCAACCTGAAATCGAGGAAGCCTGATCGATCTTCTTTTTCACGTCTTCAGCTTCAGTTAAGGCGCTCACACTACAGTGACGACATGGGACCTTCCGGGCCAATAAACCTTTCGCAACTCTCTAAAAACTCGGAGCTAAGCCACGTCACGCCTCTGCGCGAAAATTCATTGAGGTCGAATCAAATCGCTATGCGGTTTTGCTGTCTGAACTTGCCTGCAATCCGCCCAATACCCTTGCCGATCGGAGTTGGCCGTTGAACGATCGCGGCTCTCCGGTCGTGAATGCGCTGACTATTTGCGCGACGGTTTTGATCGGACTGTCTACGGTGAGCGTCTTCGCTCAACAGCGGAGCACATTAGTTCTAGCCGCCAATTCGCTCCCTGAGGCGCCTTCACCGCAGCCCACTCAGGAGCCTCCCACCGATCAGGCAGCCACGTCAGGACAATTGGCGACTATTTCAGGCACGGTGACAGACGGCAGCGGAGCCCTCGTTCCTCAGGCACAGGTGACACTGACTCGCAAGGATGGGACGCTCGTTCAAACGTTCGCGTCTGGAGAAGATGGAAGATTCTCCTTCAGCATTCCTTCTCCAGGAACCTATCTTGTAATCGTCAACGCCACCGGCTTTGCACCCTATGCTTCTGCCTCGTTCGACATCGCGCCGGCTCAGACTTATGAGGTTCCGAGCATTTCCTTGAGGGTGGAAACTACCAGCAGCACGGTCACTGTGCGACCGACTGAGGTGATCGCTGCCGAACAGATCAGGGCGGAGGAAAAGCAGCGCGTGATTGGAGTCTTTCCCAACTTCTACGTCAGCTACATTCATGACGCGGCGCCACTCACATCGAAGCAGAAGTTCTCGCTTGCCACTCGCGACACCTTCGACTGGACTTTCTTGATTGGCGTCAGTGCAATCGCAGGAGTCGAACAGGCGAACAACAACTTTGCCGGGTACGGGCAAGGCGCCTCGGGATACGCAAAGCGTTGGGCAGCCCAATTTGCAAATGGGAGAACTGAAGATTTCCTAAGCCATGCAGTGTTCCCGTCCCTGTTGCACCAGGATCCCCGCTATTTCTACCAGGGAAGCGGATCTACCAAGTCGCGCATTTACCACGCAGTGGGCAACGCCTTTGTCGCACGGAGCGACAGCGGGCATCGCATGCCCAATTACTCCTATTTCCTGGGAGCTTTGTGTTCTGGCGCCATTTCCAACGCATATTACCCTAGCGCCGATCGCGGAGTGGGACTGGTCTTCACCACCGCCGCCATAGGCCTCGGCGGGCGAGCTGTTATCGGGATCCTGCAAGAGTTCTTGGGAAAGCAGCTAACCACGAACGTTCCAGGAAATGGAAAACCTTGAAGTCAACCCACCTGTAAGTGAAGAAAAAAAGATGGGTGCAATGGAAGCGAGAGCAGTCGCAACCAGTACAGGCAGTGTTGGTCGAAGTGAATGTGGCAACCATCGCACCATGAAGAAATCAACAATGGGCACTTGTCCATCATCGACAGTTGCCAGATATGGGCCTCGATTCCTTCGTCGGCCTGATGGACAACACCATTTGCTCGGAGAAAGCCAAGCACTATCGCCAGAGCAGCGAGGGACATCGCAACCGGGAGAAACGCGCTCGGTGGCTGGTTTCAAAAGATAGAGTCGACGATTCCGCCTCATCCAGTCCGCGCTTGATATCATCGTTTCGCAATCAAACGATTCGGAGGACAAAGAGTGAACTGGACTACTTGTTGCGTGCTCGCGGGCGCGTTGCCGTTGACCGCCGTCATGGCGGACGGGCCTACAGCGCCCAACGGCCGGCATTATCTGTCTCAGCCCCTGGTCTCCTCGATCTATACTGCGGACCCGTCGGCCCATGTATTCAATGGCAAGATTTACGTCTATCCGTCTCATGACGTGCCGACCGACATTCCCGACGATGACCTCGGCAGCGAATACGCCATGCATGATTACCGCGTGCTTCAAATGGACAAAATTGGCGGTCCGGTCACGATAGGCCCGGTTGCGCTCGACGTGAAGGACGTGCCCTGGGCGTCGAAACAACTATGGGCGCCCGATGCCGCCTACCGGAACGGAACCTACTACCTTTATCTTCCGGCGCGCGACAAGGAGGGTCACTTCCGCATTGGGGTTGCGACTTCGACCAGTCCATTGGGACCTTTCAAAGCTGAGCCTCAACCGATCAAAGGGAGTTTCAGCATCGATCCCGCCGTCTTCACGGATACCGACGGCAAGAGCTACATGTATTTCGGCGGTATCTGGGGCGGCCAGCTCGAAAACTGGACAACTGGACAATTCGTCGCTGGGTCGACATCAGATCTGCACCAGGATGACAAACCCGCGCTCACGGCGAAGGTGGCAAGGCTCACTCCAGACATGAAGCAATTTGCGGAGCCACCCGGCGACGTCATCATACTCGGCCAAGACGGCAAACCGTTGCTTGGTGGTGATCATGAGCGTCGCTTCTTTGAGGCTTCGTGGATGTTCAAGCGCGACGGTGTCTACTACTTCACCTACTCGACGGGCGATACACACTTTCTCGCGTATGCCACAGGAAAGTCGCCAGATGGGGCCATTCCAATACCGGGGGCACTTCTTGCTTCCCGTTCAGGGATGGACCACCCATCACTCGATCGTGGAATGGGGCGGCAAATGGTGGCTCTTCTATGCTGACACCCAGCTCTCCAACAAGAACCACCTGCGCAACGTCAAGGTGACGGAACTCCATTTCGATCCGGATGGCTCGATTCGAAATGGTTGACCCGTTTACAGATTGAACCAAAAGTCACTTCGAGATGCCGGCGCAACATACAGCAGAAGCGCCCCGCTTCCGGAGCGAGGCCATAGCGAAGTTCAAGACGTTTCAAGGCAAGACCCGCAACAAGGATGGCGAGCGATGGAAGCTCGCCATCCTTGCTCTGAATCGGCTTATTGCTGCGGTCGCGGACGCGCTGCCGGATGCGCTACCTCCATCACGCTGGGTTCGCCTGCGTGACCAAAGAGCTCAGGATGAATGTAGTGGCCTTTTTCCGCATCGCCTTTTTCGACCTCATTGGGAATGCGATGAGCCTTGGCCCAAGCGTCCTGGCGAATGCCCGTAACCTGCCATGAGACCTTCACGCCGCCCTTGTCAGTCCGGATGACAAAGTGATTTCCGGAAATCTCGGTGGCGATCCAGGCCTGCGCCTGCTGCCCGACGGTCGTCAGTTGATAGCGGAAGTCGCTGTTAAGCGACTCGAAGTACTCCGGCAGGTTCACCGTCGCAGTACCGCCGCCATCCGTCACCACCGTTCCGTCGTAAACATTCTTCATGTCCGGGGACTCGACGAAGGAGTGGTAGAGATATTTGTTCTCTGGATCAATGGGATCGTCGATCTTGAAAGAACCGCCCGATTTCGACAGATTGCCGTAGACCTCAACATTGCCGATAAAATATCCAGCGGAGCCGCTGGAGACTGAATAGACGCCGATGGAGTCGTAGTTATCGAACACCTCGATGCCGTAGCCGCCCTCGCCTCCGGCCCCCCCGCTGGGACCGCCGGTAAAGACTCCGCCGGGGCCTCCGTATGAACCTGCGCCTCCGTTGTAGTAGGGATTGCCGGAGCCGCCGGTTCCTTTTACACCATAGCCACCCTGGGTAACGTTCGATGAACTCCCGGCATTCGCAGGGCCACCCTGGCCGACGACACCGGTTCCGCCATACCCCTGAGAGGCCTGCGAGGTTCCACCGATGCCTTCAATTCCATCGGCGGTTTGATAATAGTCAGTGCCGACACCCAGATTCTGGATCTCGAAAACCGGATATCCATTCTCATAGCCGTACGTGGAGTAAGGCAAACTGAGTCCGCCTGCGGGTCCCTTAGGTCCAGTCGGTCCCTGGGGGCCGGTCGCTCCAGTTGCCCCTTTGGGACCCGTGGGCCCGGTGGGCCCAGCCGGTCCTGCAGGGCTAGTGAGCGTGATCAACAGCAGCGCGTTATGGCTGGTGTTGGTGTTCTCCTTGCTGTCCATGAGGAATTTGGTGCCGCCGCTGGCGAAGAGTTCCACTCCATAATTGCCAGAGGGCGTTCCCACCCAGCTCTTGACGATTCCGGTCAGCGAAATCTGCACATACTTGTCGACCGCGCTGATGGAAGCGCTTGCCTCCCCGGTCGCCGTGGTGGCCGGCTTGGTGGCATAGGTCACCGCGCCTTCTGACCAGCTGCCGGTCACCCGGTCGACCGTGATCGTACCTGCGGTCGTCACCGTATTCGGAAAGATGATCAGGCTCGCGTGTTCCACCTGGGCCGACGTGGTTCCCGCTGGCAGCAGCGAGGAGATGTCAAACAACAGCAGCGTGGAATAGCCGCCGCCCACTTGCAGCGTTGTGGACTTGGCATAGTTCGTCGTGCTCGCAGCGCTGTTGATTTGGGTGTCGCCAATGAGCACCGTTTGTTGGGCATACATGAGGGCTGGGGTGAGTAGAGAGAGGGCCGCGAGTGCAGCTCTGCAGCGGGCGTAGGTTTTCATTGGAACTCCTCTGATTAAGCAAAGTCGGGAAGAATTATCGAGCGGGCGTCGATGCAGAACGATCAGCGCACAAACTATAGTGACTTTGTAGATACCGACCGTATCACTGCCGACAACAATTCGTTAAAAATATTTTCGGGCAGGCAAACCTGGGCCATTCTGGCCGGGAGGCGCGGCATCGGACGAAAACGGTACGGAGAAAAATCACCGGCTTGGGAAGACGATGGTGGAGCTGAGCGGGATCGAACCGCTGACCTCCTCGTTGCGAACGAGGCGCTCTCCCAACTGAGCTACAGCCCCACAATAGGCGGGAGACACTCTTGTTAGTTTATCAGCGATCCCGAGGAATAAAAAGCTGCCCGGCCGATGTGCCGCTCTCTGGATGCGCAGATCCATGAGCGTTTACAGAGCGACCTGGAGACTTCGGCGGAACAGCCTTCGTTTCCTGACTCTTCTCAGCGACGGCCCAACTAATGATGGGAAAGAGAGCGCAGTCATCCGTTCCCTGCCCAACCCCCGCGAAGCCGCCAATTAGATCGACGTCCATCTCCAAATCCGAGGACTCCACCGTGACCTTGACGGGTGCCCGGGATAGACCACTCGGAAAAGAACCGAGCCCGACTCCGGTGCTGGAAAACATACTTGCATTTTGGTTCGGGTTGGGAAATATCCAGTTTTCTCGGGCCAGCTTAAGGGTTTCGTTGCGACGTCTTTCAGGTCGGTCCCCCAGGTAGGGAAACAGGTCGGTGATCCAGCCTGTGGCCAATTCGGTGGCGTAAGCCTGCCTGGGTTTGTAGATTGCCTGCCAGAATTTGCGGTCAGGGTGACCCTCGGCAGTGGCGACAAATTGGTCCAGGATGGGCTCAAGCCGACTGGTCCACCACTCAAGGTCATAGATTGCGAGCACCTCGACGCGCTCCCGCATACGCCGCCAGTCTGCCGGAGTACCCTCCAGGGTGATCTTCGGAATCCCGCAGACGCACATAACGCTGTAGTTGAAGTAGCGCTCATAAACATCCATTAAAGCGATCTCCATCGCAGTCTGGATGCTCGGGGTCGTGGTTGAGAACTTGCACATCAGCGTCTCATAGAGCACTTCGTTGGAATTGTCGCGGATCGCAGCTGAAAACTTCGCTGTCAATAGCGGCCAGTGCTCCGCATCGAGAGATCTGGTCTTAACTTCCAGATCTTTCTTTCCCTCGTGACTTACGATTCTGTCTCGCAGGGCCTCAGCGTTCTCATGCACATGATGCCCAAAGCCCTGGACGATCGTGAGCCAGATGGAGTCGGGCGACAAGACCAGGGGCCGGTGCTGGCTGAACGCCAGGTGAATGGCCTGCATGAGCGGATGGAGCATGGGAGTGCCGGTTGCCATCCCTTTCAGAACGGTCGCCTCGGACGTGTCCACGTTTTGACGGAAAGCCGAATTGGCAATCGCTCGCGAGTAGATTCCTACCCGGCGCAACGGTTCTTGTACCTCGCTGCCATGTTCGATTTTTCCGGCCTTGTTTCTCGGTACGAAATATCCCTCTGCCGCCAGAGCCGGAATGTCGCGCTTCCGGCATGATGAGAATGCTGCTTCCGCTCCGCATCTCAAGGCTCTCGCGCAGGGTGCTCATCCAAAGCCGATCAGCCGACGGCTTCACATCATCCACGCGAAAAGTGATCGGCGCCGATCGCTGCGTGACCGGATCACGCGTGATCGGACCATCGGAGGGCTGGGAGGGAGCTGCGGAAAATGCAGACCGAATGTCGGCTGCCATGGCCTTGAACCGATCGAGCATAGCTTACCTCGGGAAACATCCTATAGACGTCGCCACTATGTTAGCGTCAACCGCGAGAAGAAGGGGCCAACACGGCTCCCTTTTCCAGCCGGTCAAAGAGCGCGTTCAGCGCGTCGCGAGGAATTTGCCCCTGGGCCATCGTCGCCGAGCCTCCTCCGCGAAGTCCGAGATCCGCCAAAGCGGCCTTCATCAACTCGCCGCAGGAGAACTTCGCCTCGGTGCTGCGCGCGAAGACGATCGACGCAGGCTCCTGCTGAGTAGAAGCGAGCAAGGCAATCGTCCCTGAACCAGCCGCCAGCTTCGACGCCAGGAGCTTCACATAGTCGGCGTCGTGATCGGCGAACTGCTTACGAACGATCCGGAGACCATCCTGAACTGTAACTTGGCAAGCAGCTCAGCAGCCTCGTAGCGGGCGACCTCCTCCCGCAGTTTCTGACGTTCTTTGGCGGCGTGCTTGGTGTCGGCCAACAGGCGGTCGATGCTTTGCGGCAGCTGGCTTGAAGCGACGGAAGTTTGGCCGCTGTCTCCGTCAACACGCTGAAATCACGCCGCGCCATCGCGACCGCCCGCAGCCCGCAGACGAACTCGACTCGCAAACCCTGTCGCACTTTTTCGACCGAACGAAGCATAAGCCCGCCTATCTGCCCAGTCGAACGAACGTGCGTCCCGCCGCAGGCGTTCAAATCGACGCCATCGATTTCAATCAGGCGAATGTCGCCCTCGCGCTCCGGCAGCTTGCGCAACTGCCCCGCGGCCAGCAGCGCATCGGCTTCGGCCCGAGTCACGGTGCGAATAGAGAGCGGCCGGTCCTGCGCGATGATCTCGTTGGCGAGCCGCTCCACTCGCTCAAGGCTCGCATGAGCAATCGACGCCGCGTTGAGGTCGATGGTCGAGCTCTCGTCGCCGAGATGGAAGGAAACCGTATGCGCGCTAAGCTCGCGAGAAAAAATCGCCGACAGCAAATGCTGTCCGGAATGCTGCTGCATGTGATCGAGCCGCCGCTCCCAGTCGATCGCTGCGTGAACTTCCGTTCCAGCGACTAAAGGCTTCGCAGTGTAATGCCACACCTCGCCCTGTCGTCTTCAGCGACCTCATCGATGGGGATCTCAAGCACTGCGCCGTTACGCGAGGTCGCGGTCAGAACTCCCTTATCGAAAGGCTGCCCACCACTGGTCGGATAAAACGCGGACCTGTCGAGCGCGACCTGCCACAGCGCCTCACCGCCAGTGCGCGAGACGAGCCGGATGTCGGTGATGACGGCGTCAAAGTTGGTGAGAAACGAATCAGAATAGTAGAGACGATCGGTAGTGTTCGCTGCCATAACTGTCTATTGTAGCGAGTGCTCGCGTCCGATGCAGGTGAACTAGAATCGACCCATGGCCCCGTCGCGACCGCCGATCCAGAACCTTCCCCGCAACCTCAAGCCCTACTTCCTAGCGCTCTTCCGGCCCGGCGAACGCTGGAACCAAACCGAAGGCGCGGAAGACTTGCCCGTGCAGCAGTTGGCGTTTCTACGCACTCAATTCGAGGCGGCATCTTACCGCGCTGCGGGTCCGATTACCGACGGCGGAGCGATTTCCGCGATGGCGATCATCGAGGCTGACAGTCTGGAAGCGGCAAAGCAAATCGCCGAGCAAGACCCGGCTGTGGTTGCCGAGCGTCTTCAGGTGGAAGTTCATCCTGCATTGTTGCCTTCGCTGGATATGGTTCGAGTGGAGTACTGATCCGATCCAAAGAAAAAGCC
>CAVZRF010000018.1:0-47107 GCA_963777685.1 uncultured Acidobacteriaceae bacterium
AGATCGAGTTCATGTTCAGCAGGAACTCCGCGTTGTTCCGCGTCTTCTCCAGCCGGCTGACCAGCAACTCCATCGCCTCGACCGGCGACAGCGGATGCAGCACCTTGCGCAGCACCCAGGTGCGGGCAGATCGTCCTTGGGAATGAGCAGCTCTTCCTTACGCGTGCCCGAGCGCTGAATATCGATCGCCGGGAAGACGCGCTTGTCGACCAGCTTGCGGTCGAGAATGACTTCCATGTTGCCGGTGCCCTTGAACTCTTCGAAGATGACTTCGTCCATGCGCGAACCGGTATCGACGAGCGCGGTGGCGATGATGGTGAGCGAGCCGCCTTCCTCGATGTTGCGGGCCGCGCCGAAGAAGCGCTTCGGCCGCTGCAGGGCGTTCGAATCGACGCCGCCCGAGAGCACCTTGCCCGACGGCGGCACGATGGTGTTGTAGGCGCGCGCGAGGCGGGTGATCGAGTCGAGCAGGATGACCACATCGCGCTTGTGTTCGACCAGGCGCTTGGCCTTTTCGATGACCATCTCGGCGACCTGCACGTGGCGTGCGGCCGGCTCGTCAAAGGTCGAGCTGATGACTTCGCCCTTGACCGAACGCTGCATGTCGGTGACTTCTTCCGGGCGCTCGTCGATGAGCAGCACGATCAGCACGACTTCGGGATGGTTGGTCGTGATCGAGTTCGCGATCGACTGCAGCAGCATCGTCTTACCGGTGCGCGGAGGCGCGACGATCAGGCCGCGCTGGCCCTTGCCGATCGGCGTCAACAGGTCCATCACCCGGCCGCTGATGGCCTCGCGGGTGGTCTCCATCTTGATGCGCTCTTCGGGGTAAAGCGGCGTCAGGTTGTCGAAGAGGATCTTGTTGCGCGTCTCTTCGGGAGACTCGAAGTTGATGGCCTCGATCTTGACCAGCGCGAAGTATTTCTCGCCCTCATGCGGCGGGCGAACGTTGCCGCTGATGGTGTCGCCGGTCTTGAGGTCAAACTTGCGGATCTGCGAGGGCGAGACGTAAATATCGTCGGGGCCGGGCAGGTAGTTGTAGTCGGGCGAGCGAAGGAAGCCATAGCCGTCGGGCAGGATTTCCAGCACGCCCTCGGCGAAGATGTGGCCCTCTTTTTCGCTCTGGGCCTGGAGAATCTTGAAGATCAGGTCTTGCTTGCGGAGGCCGCTGGCGCCGGGAATTTCAAGGGTACGCGCAATACGGCTAAGTTCAGTAATGCTTTTTTCTTTCAGTTCGGAAATGGTCATTTTTACCTGCGGAGTTTTCGATAGTGGAGGGAAGTTGTAGGGAAGGGATTGTGCTGTTTAGGCAGGAGTTGGTGGTTCAGCTTATTCTTTTGAGTATCGCCAGTGGGTACAGCAAAGCCGCGCTTAAGCAGCGCGGCGATGCTGGATGGGTGCTTCCTGCAGCTCTAAAGAAGCGGTTTGGGAATCGGCATTCATTGGGTTGTTTTCGTGGAATCGCACCAGGACTTCGTTCGCGGTGTCTTGCAGCCGGGTGGTGGGCTTATGCAGCTTGCGGGTCGCCTTGGAGGCAAGCTGGCACAGTTCATAACGGTTCCGGACATGGGCTAAAGCCCCAAATATCAGATCAGAACGCATCAGTTTATTCTCCTTATCGTTGACCGTGTCGACGGCTCTCAAAATCCTGCTGGCCAAAAGCCATTGGCCGCAAAGACGGTCTTTTTTCTCTATCACTTATAGACGCTTCAATTTCGCACAACGTTTTATTTTTTTCGAAGCCCGGTATCGACATGTTGACCGGATAACCAGGGCTCGTCGAACTCGCTGCGCTCCTCGACCCACGACTTCAGGCGAGAAGGTTGTGCACCATGGCGAAACTAGTACTTGATCCTTGCAGATGGGAAGACGTGGTCCTGAATTCCTGTATCAGTCCGGACTGAGAGCTGAAAGCGATAGCAACCAAGCAGAAGGGAAAGCTGAGTGCCAATGCCGCTCTATAAATTTCGCCAACATTGAAGATAGCCCCCGATTCCGTTATCGTCAACATCTTTTTGATGACTTCGCTGCGAGAATGCCACAATTTCGTATTGGGTAAGACACATCCCCTCTGCCTCCACCTATCGCAACCCCTGTTTCTCCTTCCTTTGCCATAGCTGAACCAGGTCATCCGCGCGGGCCTCGCTCCCGGTATGCAACCGAATATGGGCAAGTTCATGCGCGATAATGTCGTCCGGCTCTGCCTGTAAGTCATATGGATAGAGCAATTTAGACCCGCGAATGTAGGTCGTGCTCGCATCCAGGTCGGTGGACGCATAGATAGCCGCCCCCTCATCTCTGCCGGACAAACGTAGAAATCGCCGCCAACCCGCCTCATCGCAAACCAGAACCCAATGCCATGACTCCGGCCGGGCGTAGCGGACCAGCGCGCGAGCAAAGGCATGCGCCTCTTGCCGGCACTCGCTCGGTACCGGCTCCCCGGCCGCAACAAAGGAGGAGACAAAGCGGACGTCGCTCGCACCGGTCGTCGGCGGAGCGGGCGGCAAAGCCTGGCTCACTGCAGGGATAGCGCAAGCTGCCCCGAAGATCGAAGCCAGAAGCAGGATTTGCGCCGTTTTCACCGAGGGTCACCTCACCGACGAGGACACCCTTAGTCTTCGGCAAAACTGCGCCGCGAAACGAGGAATCGAAAGAAGGAAATTGAGCCTGTGCCGGAACGGACGTACCCCGCAACGCTGCCCCAAACTGGGAAGGCATTTTGACCTCAGCTGACTTGAAGGCCGGTCGAGTCTGATTCAAAGACCTTAACTCCAGTAATTCCGGTCCAGCGTCCGGTATTGGATGGCCTCGGCGATGTGCGCCACGGTGATCGCCGGCTGGGCATCGAGGTCGGCGACCGTCCGCGCAACTTTGAGAATGCGGTCGTGGGCGCGGGCCGTCAATCCCTGCTGCTGCATCGCCCGCTCCAGCAGCCGCTCGGCCTCGGCGGAAAGCTCACAAAAAGCCCGCACCTGCCTCGTACCCATTTGAGCATTGGAGTAAATCTTCTCCGCCGCCTGCTTGAAACGGACCTGCTGCCGGTCCCGCGCCGCCAGCACCCGGTCGCGAATCTCCGCCGAGCCCTCCGCCGCCGCGCCCGACCGCAGCTCGCGATATTGCACCGCCGGCACCTCTATATGGATATCGATCCGGTCGAGCAGCGGCCCTGAAACCTTCGAGATATACCGCTGGATCATCGGCGGCGTGCAAAGGCACTCATGCGACTTGTCATTGAAGTAGCCGCAGGGGCAGGGGTTCATCGCCGCCGCCAGCATAAACCGCGCCGGAAAACTCAGCGACATGCTCGCCCGAGCGATCGTCACGTTGCCATCTTCCAGCGGCTGCCGCATCACTTCGAGCACGTTGCGAGGAAACTCGGGAAGCTCATCGAGAAAGAGCACTCCGTTATTCGCCAGCGAAACCTCGCCCGGCCGCGGAATCGCCCCACCGCCAATCAGCCCGGCATCCGAGATCGTATGGTGCGGCGCTCGAAATGGTCGTTGCGTCACCAGTCCGGCGTCGGAATCAAGCACCCCGGCGACGGAATGGATCTTGGTCGTCTCCAGCGCCTCGTCAAAGCTGAGCGGCGCGAGAATCGACGGCAGCCGCTTCGCCAGCATCGTCTTGCCCGACCCCGGCGGCCCGATCATCAATATATTGTGGCTGCCCGCGGCCGCAACCTCAAGCGCCCGCTTGGCCGAGTGCTGGCCGCGCACGTCTTTGAAATCCAGGTGGAAGCTCTGCAACTCCCCCAGCAGCTTCGAGGTCTCGACCTTGAATGGCTGCGGTGTGAATGCCCCCGTTAGCCGCGGCGTTGAGCAGCTCGCGGACCTCGGTCAGCGAGCCGACGGCATAGACCTTCACCCCCTCGACCACTGCAGCCTCCGCGGCGTTCGCGGCAGGCAGTATCAGGTTCGCAATTCCCTTGGCCCGCGCAGCGACCGCAACCGGCAGCATTCCCGGCACCGCACGCAGGCTACCATCGAGCCCAAGCTCGCCAACCAGCAGAAACTGGCTAAGGTCCTTGAGCTGCAGCGCGCCATAAGCGCCGAGAATGCCGATCGCGATCGGCAGGTCGAAGCCCGAGCCCTCCTTCTTAATGTCCGCCGGAGCCAGGTTGATCGTGATCTGGGTCGGGGGAATCGCAAACCCCGAGTTCTTGATCGCCGCCCGCACCCGGTCGCGGCTCTCCCGCACCGCCGCATCCGGAAGACCGACCGTATGAAACTGGTCTTCCTTCATCTGAATGCCCGAAAAATCAACCTCGACATCGATGATGTTCGCATCGATGCCATACACAGCGGCGCTCAGCGCTTTGAAAAGCATGGGGCCTTGAAGTGCGTTGGGAGTGTTGCAGGGATTCTACGGCGCGAAAGTGGATATGACCAGAGAATTTCCCTCTTTGCATTTTGCAAAGTCTGGTGGTACCGTTAAGGCGGATTGATTTTCTTCCATGCATATCGTCACGCGGCAGCACCTGACCGGCGCGGAAGAGCAATTTCCAGACGCAGCAAGAGAGATCCAGGCGTGGGTCAAAGTGGCCGCCGCAGCCCGCTGGAGAAGTTTCATCGAGGTCCGACAAGTCTTCAAGGATGCCGACGCAGTGGATGGCCGAGTGATCTTTAATATCCGACAAAACCGCTACCGGCTCGTCACCATCATCCACTACTCCCGCGAGAAGCAGGGCCGAATCACGGAAGGACACATCTACATCCGATCTTTCCTGATCCACAAGCAATACGACAACCCCGCGAATTGGGACAAAGGAGTCAAACGATGAGCACGACACTGGCAAATCCAACCAAGATGATGCAGAAGGGAGCGCCGCGGCTCATCCGCTCCGACGACCAGTTGGCGGAGTACACCGACGCGCTCTTTCAACTCACCGCGAAGGCAGACCCTACCAGCGACGACGAAGAAGCAATCGATCTCTTGACGATGCTCATCGAACGCTACGAGTCGGAGCGCTACCCTGTGCCAAACGCCTCGCCCGCCGATGTGCTTCGCTTCCTGCTCGACCAGAACGGCCTGACGCAGCGAGACATCGCCGAAGAACTTGGGAGCGAGACCACCGTCTCGCTCGTACTGTCTGGAAAGCGGCCGCTAACTCGCGATCACATCGCCCGACTCAGTATGCGCTTCCACGTTTCGCCGTCGGTGTTTTTCGCCGGGAACTAATTCCTTGTCTACTTCACCTTCACCGTCGCATCCAACTTAATATCCGCCGAAGAATCCCCAACCATCAAACTCACCGGCTCCGTCTCAACCTGAAACTTCCCCAACTTCTCATCCCAATAAGCCAGATCCGCAGCCTTCAAGGGAATCGTCACCGTCTTCGTCTCATTCGGCTGCACCATCACCCGCTGGAAGCCCTTCAACTCCTCATGCGGACGCTCCACCTTCGACTTCAAGTGCTTCACATAAAGCTGCGCGACCGCATCGCCTGCGACACTTCCGGTGTTGGTCACATCGACGCTGACCGTGACCGTCCCATCCTTCGCCAGCTGCGGAGAGCTGGTCTTCAGGTTGGAATACTTGAAGGTCGTATAGCTCAACCCAAATCCAAACGGATAAAGCGGCTCGCCCTTGAAGTACATATAGGTGCGGCCATCGCGGATGTTGTAATCCATCATCGGCGGAAGCTGGTCGACCGACTTCGGCCAGGTCGTGACCAGGTGGCCGCCAGGGTTGTAGTCGCCGAAGATCACCTTCGCCAGCGCAGTTCCTTCGTCCTGCGAAGAGTGCGCCATGTGCAGGATCGCGGGAACATTCTCCTGCGACCAGTTGATGGCAAACGGAAAGCTCGACACCAGGATCACGATCGTCTTCGGATTGACGTCATAGACCTGCTTCACGAGCTGCTCCTGCGCCAGGGTGATGACGTTCGCGGTCGCGGCCCTCGCGCCCGTCGCTCGCTACGGTGCATGGCAGGGTGCCTCCGCCATCCGGGGTGTTATGCCACTCATGCGCCATGTCGCCGCAGGTGGGATCGTTGCCCACCACCACCACAGCGACATCGGAAGACTGCGCGGCCTTGGTTGCGGCGCTATCGGTCTCATCGGCGGCATAGTTGACCTTCACATTCGGGCCAACCAGGTCCTTGATGCCCTGCAGCGGCGTGATCGCATAAGGAGGCGTGCCGCCATACCAATCCCAATGCACCGAGTCGGCCAGCGGCCCGATGACCGCAATCGACTTGATCGATCCTTCTTGAGCGGCAGAAACGAATTCGAGTTCTTCAGCAGCACGACCGATTCGAGCGCCAGCTTCTGCGAGACCGCTTTGTCCTTGTCGGTGTTCCACGGCTCGGGCGAATCCTTGATCGTCGCGTACGGCACCATCGCCGGCGGATCGAGCAAGCCGAGCTTGACGGCGACGCGAAACTTGCGGCCGAGCAGCTCGTCGATCTCCTTTTCGGTGATCGAGCCATCTTTCAGCGCCGCCTTGGTTTCGTCGGCATACTTGTCGAGAAACTGATTGATGCCTGCCTTCAGGCAGGCAACGACGGCCTGCTTGCTGAGTCGCGTAGCGCTTGTGGTCGGTCACCAGCAGCCTGACCGCTCCGCCATCGCTCGACAGAACATCGACGCCCCACTTGTCCTCGACGATGCTCTTCAGATACCGGATTGACCGCCATCGGCGTGCCGTTCCACGCGTTATAGCTGGCCATCACCGCCTTCGCGCCGCCGTCGACGAAGCCCATCCGGAAGGGCACCGAGTAATACTCCCAGAACAGACGCTGATCGAAATCGGAATTCGATTTCGTGCGCAGATTCTCATTGCTGTTGGCAAGGAAGTGTTTCAGCAGCGCGGCCGCTTGCCAGTATTTCGGATCGTCGCCCTGCAAGCCCTTTGACGAACGCAGTCACCATCGTGCCGTTGAAGAACGGATCTTCGCCGTAGACCTCTTCGCTGCGTCCCCAGCGCGGATCGCGCGCCAGGTCGGCCTGCGGCCCCCACAGCATCAGCATCTGGCGATCGTATTTCGCGGTCTGGGTGATGAAGCGCGCCTCGTAGCCTTCGACACCCGCAGCCTGCCGCACCAGATCGGGGTCCCACGACTCGCCCATCCCCGGCGGCTGCGGAAACTGCGTCGTCGTAATCGCGCTACGCTCATAGCCGCCTTGATTTCGCTCGCGCTGCACGACGCCGTGAATGCCCTCGGAGCTGCCGATGTTCGGCACGCCGAGCCTCGGCACGGCGGTCTTCGTTCCCAGGCAAGCGACCTTTTCGTCGATCGTCATCACCGAGAGCAGGTTCTCGATTCGTTTCTCCGTCGGCAGCGTTGGATCGTTAAAGGGATAAGCAGGCTTTTGCGCAAATGCCGGAGCAAGCGCCAACATCACAAGACTCAGTAAGGTCGTCAGATTTCTCTTCATTGTCGTCGACTACCGTATAAATCAATTTACTTGCGGCACTTGGCCATGGCCCTTCGACGTGATGGACCGATCGCAAACAAGGCTACCACGTCCGGAAACGTCGCTTGCACCGCGCAGCAGAATAGAATCGAAACCAGTGACTACCAGCCTCTTCGACCTCTACAAAATCGGCGTCGGCCCATCGAGTTCACACACCATGGGCCCCATGCGCGCGGCGCATCGATTCGTTTCGGAGTTGCAGGCTAGCGGCTTGCTCCGCAATCACCGAACGCGTCCGCGCCGATCTCTATGGCTCCCTCGCGCTCACCGGCAAAGGCCACGGCACCGATCGCGCCGTCCTGCTCGGCCTTTCCGGCGAAGAAGCCAGCAGCATCGACCCCGCAACCATCGAGCCCAAGCTGGACAAGATTCGTTCGACCGCTTCGCTCTCGCTTCTCGGATCGAAACACATCGCTTTTCACGAAGCCACCGATCTTCTCTTCCATCGCGAGATTATGTTTCCGCCCGGATCGGCGACGCAGCATCCGAATGGCGTGAAGTTCGCCGCCTTCGACGAGCAGGGCGAGATGTTGCGCGAACAGGTCTACTTCTCGATCGGCGGAGGCTTCATCGTCGCCGACGGCGAAGCCGCTCCATCCATCCAGGCGTCAGCGCCGTCTCTTCTCTACCCCTTCACCAGCGCCGCCGAGTTACTGGCGACCGCCGCGAGCCATAACCTCACCATCGCCGAACTAATGCTCGCCAACGAAAGCGCACATCGCAGCTCGGCCGAGGTTCGATCAGATATCCTCCGCATCTGGCAAGTGATGCAAGCCTGCGTCGAGCGCGGCATGGCCACCGAGGGAATTCTTCCCGGCGGCCTGAACGTGCGCCGCCGCGCGAAGCGGCTTGGCCGAGCGCCTTACGGCGCGAGAGTCCGAGGGCAAGATCGGCGATCCGCTCGCGCCGCTCGACTGGGTCACCGTCTACGCGATGGCGGTGAATGAAGAAAACGCCGCCGGCGGTCGCGTCGTCACCGCGCCGACCAATGGCGCCGCAGGAGTCATCCCCGCCGTCGCTCTTTACTATCGCAACTTCGTCGCGAGCGCCGACTCACTGCAAGCTGAAGAAGGACTCCTGCGCTACTTCCTCACTTCGGCCGCGATCGGCATTCTCTATAAAGAGAATGCCTCGATCAGCGGCGCGGAGGTCGGCTGCCAGGGCGAAGTCGGCGTCGCCTGCTCGATGGCCGCCGGCGGGCTCGTCGCCGCGATGGGCGGCACCAACGATGAAGTCGAGCACGCCGCCGAGATCGGCATGGAGCACAACCTCGGCATGACCTGCGACCCGATCGGCGGCCTGGTGCAGATTCCCTGCATCGAGCGCAACGCCATGGGCGCGGTCAAGGCCGTGCACGCCTGCCGCATGGCGATGAACGAAACCGAAGGCCACAAGATCTCGCTCGACCAGATCATCCGCACCATGTACCTCACCGGCCTCGACATGCAATCGCGGTATAAAGAGACCTCGCTCGCCGGGCTGGCGTTGAATGTCATCGAGTGCTGAGTCATACTCGTCGATTATCAGGACTACCACTAGAGGATTGCTATGCGCATGTATAACCCATCCCACCCCGGCGAATTGCTCCGTGAACAAATGGGTGACATCACCGTCACTGAGTTGGCCGCACACCTCGGTGTTTCCCGCATCACGCTTTCCCGGCTACTCAATGGCCAAGCCGGCATTTCCGCGGAGATGTCTCTGAAGCTCTCTGAGGCTTTCGCCACCTCCCCGGACTTATGGATGAAGCTCCAGCTTCAATACGACTTCTGGAAGGCCTCACAGAAAAAGCGGACAAAGGTGCGGCCGCTCCCCTCACGACGCCTTTCCGACGCAGCCGCTGGCGGCCAAACGCGTTCGCTCGCCGGGCACTGAATGTTTACTGCCTGCTTCAACGATCGCAGGAACAATTACGCTTAGAGGATGAGCAATTCCCAAAGCAGGGTTTTCCCGCCGAGCGAGGTCGAGCCCAGCGTGGCGTCGCTCCCGCCGGACCGGAAAGTAATTGCTCCCTGGTGGCACTGCGCGCTGCTCATCACGATCATCGCGGCGGCCTCCGCCTTTGGATCGATGCGCTCGGCAAAAACCACAATGGCCTCGCACCACCTCGGCAACTACGCCGTCACGCTCGCATGGGAATGGGCGCTGGCCGGCTTCGCCTACTGGGGCATCCGCATGCGCAAGACCCCGCTGCGGCAGATTCTCGGAGAGCGCCGTCGCGGCCTCAACGAATTCTTCATCGACGTAGCCGCCGCCGGGCTCTTCTGGATTGCTTCTCTGCTTGTGCTCGCGGCGCTCGCGGTCATTCTCAGCCGCTTTCATATGGAGAGCGCGCAAAAGCAGATCAGCGAACTCGCTCCCGCGAGCCTCGCCGAGGCCGCGATTTGGATTGCACTCAGCGTCTCCGCCGGAATCTGCGAAGAGTTCGTCTTCCGCGGATACCTGCAGCAGCAGTTCACGCGCGCAACCGGACGCGCATGGGTCGGTGTTGCCGTCTCGGCGCTGCTCTTTGGCACCGCGCACGGCTATGAGGGAATCGCCGGAATGCTGATGATCACGATCTACGGCGCGCTCTTCAGCGTGCTCGCGATCAAGCGCGGCAGCCTGCGCGCAGGCATGATCGCGCACGGCTGGCACGACTCCTTCACAGGACTTTTACTGTGGGCGCTCAAGCGCGCGAACGTTCCGCTCGGCATCATGTGAGAAGTTTTTTCGAAGCTCACTTCTCTTCATCACACGCGTCGGTGACTCTTGCGATTCCAACTCACGCATCTTCGCGCACAAAATTTGATTTTTTTCTTGACACTCTTTTTCGCGATGTCTATACCTTTCGTTAACTGCAGTTTGTTAATTGCAGTCTCGATGTCAAATCGAAAAAGGGAGAACAGCAACCATGGCAACCAAAAAGGCAGCGAAAAAGGCCCCCGCAAAGAAAGCCGCGAAGAAGGCCGCACCTAAAAAGAAGTAACCAACGGCAACAGGCAACACATTAGGGGGACGCGATGAGCGTCCCCCTAAGTGTTTATGAACGCCCAGTGTTCATGCGGGTTTCGAGGCCATGCAAGGTTCTTTGAAACATAAGTGAGACGAGATGACACGCCGCAGATGGATCGCCGACAGCTGGGACGAAACCACCGCAAGATTGAGCGGAGCGCAGGCCACGCATCTCGCGCGAGTGTTGCGCGCGCAGACCGGAATGCAGTTCGACATCGTCGCCGGAGATCGCGTGCGGCGCGGCGAGATTGTGGAAATCTCGGACTTAATTATTGAGTTCACTCTCGGCGAAGAAATCGATGCCGATCCTTCGTTGCCCGTCACACTCTTGCTCGCAGTCTTCAAGTTCGATCGCCTCGAGTGGGCGATTGAGAAAGCCACCGAGCTCGGAGCCGAGAAAATCGTTCCGGTCATCGCGCGCCGCACCGAGAAGCATCTCGCGCAAGCGGCGGCCGCGCGAGTGGAACGATGGCGGCGCATCGCCCGCGAAGCAGCACAACAATCGCGCCGCTCCGACACGGTTGAGATTTCAGATCCAATGCAAGTGAAAGACGCCATCCGCGAAGAGCCCGAGGCCCTGCGACTCTTGCTCGCTGAAACCGAGCGAACGACGATGCTGCGAGATGCTCTCAACGCGTCGAGTGAAAATGCGGGAGAGACCAGCCCCAGGCGAATTCGATTGGCAATCGGCCCCGAGGGCGGCTGGACGCCGGAAGAAGAAACTCTCTTTGCTAAGGAAAGCTGGAAGCCGGTCAGTCTCGGCCCACGCATCCTGCGCGCGGAGACAGCGGCGATCGCCGCCGTCTCGATCGCCGCTGCATGGCTCGATTAGAGGTTTTTGAAGACTAACAACTGAGGACTAACAACTGAAGACTGACCACTTCTCCTCAGCTAAACATCTCTTTCACCTTCGAGAAGAGGCTCCGCGAGGTCGGCTTGTTCTCGACCGTCATCGTCTCCGCCAGTTGCCGCAACAGCTCGCGTTGGACCTTCGTCAGCTTCTTCGGCGTCTGCACCGCGATCTGGACGACCAGATCGCCGCGACCGCGCTCGTTCAGGTGCGGAACGCCTTTGCCGCGAATGCGGAACTCTTTCCCGCTCTGCGTTCCCTCAGGGATCTTGAGCGTCGTCTCGCCCTCGAGTGTCGGGATCACGAGCTCGTCTCCCAGCGCCGCCTGCGGCACCGAGATCGGAATCACGCAGTGCAGATCGTTGCCTTCGCGCTCGAAGAACTCGTGCGCTTTGACCGAGAGCACAATGTAGAGATCGCCATTCGGTCCGCCGAAGCGGCCCGCGTCACCCTCGCCCTGGTAGCGAATGCGCGTGCCTTCTTCAACGCCGGCAGGCACGTTGACCATGATCTTGTGGTCGCGCGCGGTCCGCGCTTCGCCCCGGCAAGTCCCGCACGGGTTGGTGATCATCGTCCCTGTTCCGCCGCAAACGCTGCACGTCCGCGCAATGGAGAAGAATCCCTGCTGATAACGCACCTGACCGCGCCCCTGGCATTGCTGGCATGTCGACGGCCCCTGCTTGTTGCGCGTGCCGGTGCCGGAGCAGTCAATGCAGACCTCCATGCGGTGAATGCTGATCTCGGTCTCTTTGCCAAAGACCGCCTCTTCAAAGGCGATGGTCAGCTCGTAGCGCAGATCGCGTCCGCGCTGCGCTCGCGACGGGCGGCGATTGCCGCCAACATTGAACATCTCTCCGAAGAGATCGCCGAAGATGTCGCCAATGTCCTGAGCGCCAGCGAATGGGCCACCGCCATTGCCGCCGACGCCGCTCACGCCCGCATGGCCGTAGCGGTCATAGGCGGCGCGCTTCTGCGCGTCGGTCAGCACCTGGTACGCCTCGCTGCACTCTTTGAATTTCTCTTCGGCCTCAGCGTCGCCGGGGTTGCGGTCGGGGTGAAACTGCATCGCCAGCCGGCGATAGGCAGTCTTCAGCTCCTGATCGTTCGCATCGCGGGTTACGCCTAGCACTTCGTAGTAGTCGACTTTGGTCACGTTGTTTACTGGACTCATATCTCTTTCTGGCTGGGGTTCATCGCAATCAGGGATTACCGTAAGGAAAAAGCCCCAATCTCATCTGGCTTTTTTCTCAAGAAAAAGCCTGCATCACCCATCTCGTTCGAAATCACGCAGACCCTGATTGCGAATTATGAACGACCCGCACTAATGCGGGGCGCAGCAGGCGTTCCTTGATCTTGTAGCCGCGGCGGACCTCTTCCAGCACCTGCTGATCTGGTAGATCGACGCGTTCGACCGAATCGATAGATTCATGCACATGCGGATCGAAGTGCGCGCCGACCGTTTCCACCGTCTGCACATTCAGCGACCGCAACACGTCTTCCATCTGCTTCACGATCAGCTCGACGCCGATGCGAAGCTGATCGGCGCTACCACCAGCCTTCAACGCCAGCTGGAAGTTGTCGATCACCGGCAGAAACTGCTCGACCGCGCCGGCCACGGCGAAGTCGCGAAAATCCTGGCGCTCCCGCGCCTCGCGCTTCCGCGCATTATCGAACTCGGCCTGCAACCGAGCCATACGATCGAAAAGCTGGTCGCGCTCCGCCTTGAGCCGTTCATACTCCTGGAGCGAAATCCCGCCTGGCGCCGCGCCCGGCGCCGATGACTCTTGCCTGTCTTCATTGCCGGTAGTCGGCGAGTCCATCGGATCGGAAGACGGATCGATGTTCTGAATCAGTTCCAGTTCTTCATCTGTTGCGTTCTGTTCGTCAATTGTTTTTGTATTCATAAATGCCTTCTTCCAAACATCACCTAAATTGCGCCGTCCCGACATCTTCACTACTCCGCTCGCTTGCCGGCTAATACGACCTGGTTTGTTTTAGATTTACTGGGGCGGCTGCAGGATTCTATCGGAGAGTTGGGCGATGAACGACACTGCATTCATCGTCTCCTGATATTGCAGGCGCACCGGTCCAAGAACGGCGACCGTGCCAAGGCTCTCCGATCCAACCAGGGCGGGCGCTCCGATCAAGACCATACTATGCATTTCCGGAATCGTCTCTTCCAATCCGATCACCACGCGAACGTTTTGCTGCCGCGCATCGACATACGCATTCAGTAGCTCGATTAGCCGCCGCTTCGCCTCGAGCGCTCCCAGCAACTGGCGCAGGCGGTCGCGGTCAACCTGGCTCGCGAGCAGATTGCCAATCCCTTCGACATAAATCGTCGGTCCATCGCCGTCTCCGTCGAGCGCGCCCTTCCGGCACAGCTCCCCGACTGAGTGGATGAGCTGGTCGTATTCGTGACGCTCCTGCTCGATGCGCCGCTCAAGCTCGCGGCGGATCTTTTCCATCGACCAGCCACGAAAGTTTTCATTCAGGAAGTTGGCCGCCGTGCCAAGCTCGGTGATGGAGAGGTCGCGATCGAGAGTGAGCACTCGATCAAGCACCGCTCCGGCCTTGGTCACCACCACCGCCAGCACTCGCCCGGTTGCGAGGCGCGAGAAATGAATGTGCTCCAGAGCATGAAAGTCCACGCTCGACGCCACGGCCACGCCAACGCCATTCGAGATCAGCGCCAGCACATGCGAGGTCCGCTCCAGAAACTGCTGCCGGCTGCTCACTCCCGAGAAACTGTCCTCGATCTGGTCGCGCCGGTCCTGCGTCAATCCAGGCGCTCCGGTGCGCGCCATCCCGTTCAACTGCTCAACATAAAAGCGAAATGCCCGGGCGGAAGGGATTCTACCCGCCGAGGTATGCGGCTGATCGAGCAGCCCGGCCTCGCCCAGCGAAGCCATCACATTGCGAATCGTCGCCGAACTCATGCCATCGCGATTGCCCAATTGCCGGGCGATCGCCTGCGAGGCGACCGGCTCCCCGGTATCGATATACATCTCGATAATGGCGGTAAGCACCGCCCGTTCCCGTGGACTGATCCTGATCTCGCCGGCCATGATTGACACCTAAACCCTTGAAATATCTATCGGTTAGAAGCTATTTCGGGTAGAGTCTTCCTGTTTAATTCTAGGAATGTGAGAGCGGGGTGTCAAGGTACGCATCGAGCCCGTCGTGGAATGACGTTACTTTCGACTCAGCACAATATCCATCTGATAGAACCGGAAGAAATTCTCCTCGCCCGGCGCATCGGCGGCCACCATGCGATACCGGTCGAGAGCATCGTTGATAAAGGCCGGGCGCTCCGAGTCCGGCAGATGCTGCATCCACTCGACAAAAGTCACCGAGCCAAAGGCGAAGAAGGCCTCGCGCGATTCGAAGTCCCACGCCTTGGCTGCGGTGTGCAACTCGCGGACCTCCAGCCCATTCTCTTGGGCTAACGCCGCGTACTCTTCAGGAGTGAGGTGCAGGTAAGGGTCGCGCGACGATGTGAAGTACGGATGCCAGCGCGGCGAATGGCATGTCTCTTGCAAAACATCTTCGAGGCTCTTGCGCTCGCCCCTGAAGACCATGCGCAACTGCGCGCGCCCCGCAGGCTTGAGTGCCGCGCAAATCGATCGCAGCGCCAACTCCTGTTCAGGAACCCAGTGAAGCGCATTGAACGAGACAACCAGATCGAACTCCGGGCCAAAGCCCAGGTGCCGCGCATCGGCCGTCTGAAACTTGAGATTCGCGTGCGACGCGGAATACTGAGAAGCGGCAAAGGCTACCATGTTCGCCGAAAAATCCACGCCGACGACGCTCCCCTCAGGCACGCGCGCCGCAATCTCGCTGGTGTTCTTGCCGTTCCCGCAGCCGATATCTAAGACCCGCTCATCGCCCTTAAGATCGAGCAGCGCCAATACTTCTTCCGCCATCGCATGCTGTAGCTCCGAGATGCGCGCGTACTCCGACGCCTTCCATTCCGTCACGGCTCCCTCCTGTAGTGACGGCGCGCTTTCCAAAATTGGCCGTCATCGTCCAACCGTACACGGGTACATCACATGCTGAAAAGATGTTGCTTGCTGCTGTCCGTTTCCTGGCTCGCCCCACACATCCTCGCCGAATCATCGTCCCCGTCGATAGCGCAAGCGGCAGCCTCACCGGCGACTCCCCTGCCGGAGCCACAGATCTTTGCCCCCGGCGTCATATCCAGCCCGGCCAACGATGGCGCACCCACGTTCTCGCCCGATGGCAACACACTCTTCTTCACCCGCAGCGCCGCGCACTGGACCGTCATTCTCGAGTCGCGCAAAATCGACGGGCAATGGTCAAAGCCAACGCTCGCATCCTTCTCCGGCGAATGGCCCGACTCCTCTCCCGCATTTTCTCCCGACGGCTCTTACATCGTCTTCCAATCCACCCGCCCGGCGATTCCGCTCGCCGCGCCACCTAAAGCCGGAGAACCCATCCCCGGCATCGTCTCAAATCTCTGGCGTGTCGACCGCGCGGGTTCCGGCTGGAGTGCCCCAAAACGGCTACCGGACGCAGTCAACATCGGCCACTCGATATGGAAGCCAAGCATCGCCGCCGACGGCACGATCTACATCACTGTCATCGACGACAAGGGAGGCAAGCGCCTCTTCTCCTCAAAATATGTGGATGGCGTTTACCAAACGGCTCAGCCTCTCTCCTTTAGCGACGGCACCACCGCCGACGTCGACCCCGAGATCGCGCCGGATGGCTCATTCCTGGTCTTCTGCAGTTCCGGAAGAGCGCCGAACGACGGGAAAGATCATCTCTACATCGTTCGCAGAAGCGGCGCAGGATGGGGACCGGTAGCCCAGATCCGCTACGCCGGCGATGAAAAACCCTACGGCTACAGCACCGACGACGAACCGCGCTTAGGGCCAGACCATCGCACCCTCTATTTCAGCAGCGACCGCGCTGTCATAGTGCACTTCCCGCGCACTCACGAGCACGCGCAACAGGATCTCGACCGGCTCGACAGCTGGGACAACAGCAACAGCAACGTATGGTCGATCTCGATCTCTTCCTTCCTCTAACCCGCCGCTATTCCATGTCCCGCCAGTTCGCCCCAACGCCGCAATCGGCAACCAGCGGGACCTTCAACTCAATCACGCCTTCCATCTCTTCCTTCACCAGCGACCGCATCTCATCAACCTCATCTTCCGCAACATCGAAGACCAGCTCGTCATGCACCTGCAGCGTCATCACGCTCTTCAGCTTCTCGTCCGCCAGCCGCTCGTCGATGCGGATCATCGCCAGCTTGATCAAGTCCGCCGCCGTCCCTTGCAGCGGAGTGTTCACCGCCGTCCGCTCCGCAAATCCCCGCAGGTTCGCATTGCGGCTCTGGATATCCGGAATCGGCCGCACCCGTCCAAAGACCGTCCGCACCTTCTGCTCGCGACGCGTCTCTTCGAGCAGCCGATCGATGTAAGTGCGCACGCCGCTGTAGCGCGCGAAGTAAGTCTCGATATAAAGCCGCGCCTGGTTCTGGTCGATGCCAAGCTGCGCCGCCAAGCCAAACGGCGAAATGCCATAAACAATGCCGAAGTTCACCGCCTTGGCGCGGTTGCGCGTCTCCTTATCCATCGTGTCGGCAGAAACCCCGAAGACCTCCGACGCAGTCAGCGTATGAATGTCCTCACCCGTGCGATAGGCGTTCAGCAGCAGCGGATCGTCCGAGAAGTGCGCCATCAGCCGCAACTCGATCTGCGAATAATCCGCCGAAAGCAGCACCCGTCCCGGAGCCGCAATGAACGCAGCGCGAATCTCCCGCCCCAACGCGGTCTTGATCGGGATATTCTGCAGATTCGGATTGGTCGACGAGAGCCTCCCTGTCGCCGTCCCCACCTGGTTGAACGTCGTATGCACCCGCCCATCGCGGTCGGCGAGCAGCGGCAGTGAGTCAACATAATTCGATTTCAGCTTGGCAAGATAGCGATATTCGATGACCAGCTTCGGCACGTCATGATGCGCCGCCAGTTCCTCAAGCACATCCTGCGCGGTCGAGACCACCTTGCCCTTGCCATACTTGAGCGGCTTGGGCAGGTTCATCTTGTTGAAGAGCACATCGCCGAGCTGCTTCGGCGAATTGATATTGAAGCGATGCCCAGACTTCTCGAAAATCTCCTCGCCCACCCGCTGCATTTCCGAAGACAGCGTCTCCGCCATTCGATTCAGCACGCCAGAATCAATGCGCACGCCAACCGTCTCCATCTTGAGCAGGATCGGCACCAGCGGCAGATCGATCTCCTCATAAACGTCGGCGCTCATCGAGTGAGTCGATGTCTTCGCGCAGCACCGGAGTGAGTCCGCGAATCACATGCGCTGCCTCCGCCAGCTGCGCCTCGCCCGTTTCCTGCAATGGGCGGCTCGTGAACCGCGCCGCCACATCGGAGAGCCGGTGCGTCGCATGGGTCGGATTCACAAGATACGAATAGAGCATCAGGTCATCGTTCGCCCCAGCAAGTCGAATGCCCTGCTGTTCAAGCGTCCGCAACGTTCCCTTCAGATCATGAACCCGCTTCGGAACGGAAGCATCTTCGAGCAGCACTCTCAGGTGGGCATCGTGACCATCGCCAATCCGCAAAATCAACCCAGTTCCGGCCTCAGCCGAAACTCCGATCCGAATACCAGCTGGCGCGCCAGCAGTTTCAGCGGCAGTCTCCGCAAGATCGGCCGCCTCAAACATGCCCATGAACGACATGCTCTTCAGCGCCGGCTCGGCCTCTTCGACGGCTTCGGCCTCCTGTTCGCTCACCTGCTCGGCGACCGCCTCAAGAATCGAAGTCTCCAGCGCAAAGGCGAAGCCATCTTTCTTTGCGGCGCTCATGAATTGCGCAACCTGCTCCGGCGTCGGTGCCAGAAGGAACTCCGTCTTCACCGCCTCTTCTTCCGGAGCAAGCTCCTTCAACATCGACGTGAATTCCAGCTCGGTAAACAAAGCTCGGCAAGCCGCCACATCCGGAGCTGTCGTGCGCATCGCGTCCAGGTCAAGCGGCACCGGCACCGCGCAGTGAATGGTCACCAGCTCCTTGCTCAACATGATGTTGTCGCGATTGTTTTCGAGCGATTCGCGATAGGTCTTGCGCTTCACTTCACTCGCCCGATCGAGCGCCGCTTCAACGGTGCCGAACTGCTGGATCAGCTCCACCGACCCCTTGTCGCCAATCCCCGGCGCACCCGGAATGTTGTCGACCGAGTCGCCGCGCAGCGCCATCACATCGATCACTCGTTCCGGCGGTACGCCCAGCGTCTCGATCACCTTCTCGCGATCGAGCACAAGGTTGTCCTTCATCGGATTCATCACCTTGACGCTCTCGGTCACCAACTGCAACATGTCCTTGTCGTTCGAGACGACAAACACCGGATGCCCCGCTTCCGCCGCCTCTTTCGCCAGCGTGCCGATCACATCGTCGGCCTCAAATCCCTGCGCCTCGAGGATCGGAATATGAAACGCCTCAAGCGCGCGGCGAATATAAGGCAACTGCTGCGCCAGGTCAGGCGGCATCTCGGTACGGTTCGCCTTGTAACCGAGATAATCGACATCTTCAAAGGCCTGCGTCTTGATGTTGAACTTCTTCACCGCGGTCATCGCCTTCGCTTGCTCATCGCGAAAGACCTTCCCGCTGACATCGAAGACCGCGGCAAAGAACTCTGGCGAAAAATCCTTTCGCAGCTTGTTGATCATGTTCACGAAAACGAAGGTCGCGGCGGTCGGCACGCCGCTGCGCGTCGACATCGGCCGCTGCCGCTGCATCGCGTGATACGCGCGAAAGATGAACGACATCGAGTCGAGCAGGAATACGGGAGGTTTGTCGCTGGGGAGTGTGGGCACGTCCAAAGTCTAGACGATTCGATCAGGCATCTGGAAAAGCTATGCGCCGTGAACGCGCAGGAACACCGCCAGGCAGAGGTTCACCAGAAAGAGCCCATGAATCCCGATGTGAAAGACGTTAGGCCGAGGATTGTCGCCGCGCGCGGGTAGTACCTGCCTGGTTCCTTCGTACATCTCAAGATACTCGCGCTTCTGCTTCTCAGGCGCACCGCGGAAGTAGGGCACGTACCACATGCCGATGGCCGACATCATCGCCAGTCCGCAATAGATGAGCCAGTAATTCGAAACGTAAGACGGTTTCGGCCGGTTCCAGAAATAAATTGCAAAGGCCATCGCAAGCCCAGGAAGAGTCGAGTTCACGAGCGTCGCCAGCCAGACCTTGCGCCGGCCCATCAACTCTTGAATCTTAGAGCCGTGCACCCAGCCGGGGATATCGATCAGATCGTGGAGGAGAATGATGAGGAATTGCAGCGTGATCAAACAGGTGAATAGAGTCAGCACGGAAGTCCCTCCGGAGATGTCGATCGAATCGCTTACCCGAAACTCTCGCACGCCGGTTTCAGCGGGTCAAGTCAAAAACATGCAGTCGCCGTAGGAGAAAAACCGGTAGCGCTCCGCGACGGCATGGCGGTAGGCGGCTAGAACGCTTTCACTCCCCGCAAAGGCGCTCACCAGCATCAGCAGGCTCGATTGCGGCAGGTGGAAGTTAGTCAGCAACCCGCCCACCACGCGAAACTGATAACCGGGCGAGATGAAGATGCTGGTCGCGCCAGAATGCGCCGCCAGCGGACCACCATTGGCGACAGCGGCGCAATGTTCCAGCGTGCGGACGGTGGTCGTGCCGGCGGCAATCACGCGACGACCGTCCGCCAGTGCGGAATTCACCGCCGCCGCCGTCGACTCCGGCAGCGTGTAGTGTTCCTCATGAAGTCGAATCTCATCCACACGCTCGACCCGAATCGGCTGAAATGTCCCCAGCCCAACATGCAGCGTCACAAAGCAAATGGTCACTCCCCGCGCACGAATCCGCTCCAGCACTTCGGGCGTGAAATGCAATCCCGCCGTAGGCGCCGCCGCCGACCCCGGCTGTTGCGCATAGACAGTCTGATAGCGCTGCCGATCGCCGCTATCATCTGGTCTGTGGATGTAAGGCGGAAGCGGCATGTGGCCGATCTTGTCGAGACGTGCAAAGAAATCCGGCACGGGGCGAAACCGCAGCCGCCGCTCGCCAAATTCTCCGTGCTCAACAACGTCGGCTTCGAGAGACGTAGTCTCATCCTGTGATTGGAAGACCAACGCATCGCCGACCAAAACCTTCCGACCGGGGCGAACCAGCGCGGTCCACTCCCATTCGCTCACTTGTTGAGTAAGCAGCGCCTCGATCTTGCCTTGACCCACCTGCCCGGAAGTTGACTTCCCCTCCCTCGCAGCCTTCTGTCCCAGCAGTCGCGCCGGAATCACCCGGCTGTCATTCAACACCAGTACATCGCCAGCGCGAAGCAGCTCCGGAAACTCGCGAAACCAGCTATCGCGCCATTCCCCACTCGCGCGATCGAGCTGCAGCATCCGCGCACCCGACCGTTCCGCCGGAGGCTCTTGCGCAATCAGTTCTTCAGGAAGTTCAAAGTCGAAATCGGAGACCAGCACGAGGTCGATTCTACTCGGGCCTTCGAGCGCCTACCTCGGCGCAAAATAATCCTCAGCCCGCAACCGCGCGCCTTCCATAGCGGCCTCGACCTGCAGACGCACCGCCTCAAGCTCCTCACCGCTCGCATCCGGCGCAGGCGCAGGCACGGAGTGCGCCCAGCTCACCGCCACACGCGTGAACGGCCTGGGAACGAGAAATCCGTCCCACGAATTCGCCGTCCATCGCTTCTCCGGCAGCAAATACAGAATGCCAATCGGCTTCTGCGCAATCTGCGCCAGCTTCACCGGGCCGATCTTGGTTTTGTAGCGTGGCCCCCGCGGCCCATCGGCGGTGAAGACAGCGATAAACCCCGCCTCGATGGACCGCTTCAATCCCAGCAACCCCGCCGCACCCTCGCGCGAACTCGACCCCCGCACCGCATCGAATCCAAATTGCTCAATCGTGCGCGCAATGAGTTCGCCATCGAAGCTCTGGCTCACCAGGATCGAACAGCGCAGCTTTCCTTTGAAATACAGCAGCGAGGGCAGCGCACACTGATGCCAGAAGCAGTAGATGCCCGGAGTCGCAACCGTCGGAGGAATGACGCCCGGCTCTAGCACATAGCTGAAACGAAGCGTCGAGCCAATCGCCCTCATGATCAGCGCCACCAGCCGAGGAACAATGGCCAGCGAAATCCGTTGTCCAAAAGAAAATCGCTTGCGTGATTGGCCGAGGGTCACGATGTCATTCTAACCAGCCACGAATAACGAAGAACGGCATCCAACGCTAGTCCCTAGTCCCTAGTCCCTAGTCCCTAGTCCCTAGTCCCTAGTCCCTAGCTTCAGCTATACCGCATCCAGCGCAGCATCTCCGGGAAGGTCGCCCGCTTGCCATACATCAGGATGCCCACGCGATAAATCTTCGAAGCCACCCACAGCACCACCACAATCGCCACCAGCATCAGCGCGATCGACAAGGCAATCTGCCAGTAGGGCGGAAACTGCGACGCCATGCGCAGGAACATCGTGATCGGCGCGCACGGCGGAAACATCGAGATCGCCACCGACCAGATCGAGTTCGGATTGCTCACAATAAACGAGATCATCCCAAAGCTCACCCAGATCGGTACCGCCGCCAAGGGGCTGTATTGCTGCAGCTCCTGCTCGGTGCTGACCGTGGCTGCAAGGCCGGCGAATAGCGAGCTATACAGCACATACCCGAGAATGAAATACACCGCGAAGAGCGCCACCAGCGCATACGAGACATGTACCGCCATATCGCCCGAAAAGATCTTCGCCGCAAAGGCGCTGCCCGCGAGAATCGTCGCGGCTGCGATCCAGATGGCAAGCTGCGTGATGCCCACCGAGCCAACGCCAATCAACTTCCCTGCCAGCATCTCCTCCGGCTTCACCGACGCCAGCATTACTTCGAAGATCCGCGAAGTCTTCTCCTGAATCACCGACCGCCCAACATTCATGCCATACATGATGGTCGTGAACGACAGCAGGAAAGCCATTCCATAAGCCGCCCAGAAAGTCCCCATCGCACTGCTGCTGCTAGTCTTGCCGTTTTGGATCTGCAGCGTCTCGATCTTGATGTCCTTGGTCAGCGAGTCGACGTCCTTCGCCGACAAACCACGCGACGTGAGCTCCTGCTGCATCGCCGCGCGGGTCACGGCGTCCGTCAGCCGGCCGACCGTCGCAAAATCCCCCGACGTCCGCGATTCATAGGTCCCCGTCGGCTGCGACTGCCCCGGCGTCATCTGCAACCACAGGAATCCGTCCAGGTCCTTGCTATCGACCCGCTCCGTCAACCGCTGCCGGTCCTCCACCGTGGCCGGCGCGATCACTTCGAGCTTCATCTGTGCGTCTTTATCGCTCGACAGCTGTCCCTCGACTCGCTGCGCCAGCACCGCGTCGCTGGACGCAATCGCGATATGTTTCCCCGTCCCCGAGTTCTTGCCCGCGATGTAGATGACGGTAAAGATCCCAATGAAAATCGCCGGAACGAGGATCGTCGTAATCTTGAATGCCTTGCCTCGCACCTGCTCCAGATATTCGCGCTTCGCGATCAGCCAGATATTATGCATCGGCCTTGCCTCCAACGGTCTGAATGAATATCTCTTCAAGCGACGGCTCGACCAGCTCGAATTTGTTGATCCGCGCCTTGCTGACAGCCTCGCGCAATAAGGCCTGCGAATCGGCGCCGTCCTTAAGCTTCAGCTCCGCATGGCCGGAATAGTTCTTGAACTCGGCGATCGATTCATGTTTCAAAAACGAATCATCGCCTTCAAACTCGATCACCACCCGGTTGCGTTCATAGCGCGACTTCACCTCGCGCATCGTCCCCGAGAGCACCACCGTGCCGCGATTCACCAGGCTGATTGCGTCGCAGAGCTTCTCCACCTGGTCCATGCGGTGCGTCGAGAAGAGGATCGCCTTGCCCTTGTTCTTCAGCTCGATCAACGTGTCTTGTAGCAGGATCGCGTTCACCGGATCGAGCCCCGAGAACGGCTCATCCATGATGATCAGGTCGGGATCGTGCAACAGCGTCGCAATAAACTGGATCTTCTGCTGCATGCCTTTCGACAGCTCTTCGGTCTTCTTGTCGAGCGCCTCGGCAATCTCCAGCCGCTCCGCCCACTGCCGCGAACGCGTGTTGGCCGTCGCCGCGTCGAGCCCATGCAGTTCGCCAAAAAAGACCAGCTGCTCGATGACCTTCATCTTTTTGTAAAGGCCGCGCTCTTCCGGCAGATAGCCGACCCGCGCCAGCGCCTTGCGGCTAAACGGGCTGCCAAAGAGCGACACCGTGCCCGAGTCGGGCAGCGTCACGCCGATCATCATGCGAATACTCGAGGTCTTTCCCGCGCCATTCGGCCCTAGCAGGCCGAACATAATGCCGGGTTCGATTCTCAGGCTTAAATCCTTGACCGCGATCTTCTGGTCATAGGCTTTTGAAATCCGGTCCAACTCAACAACAGGCATCCGGGGAACTCCATAAAAGATGGGCTAAGTGTAGCAGGGACTTCGGCACAACTTGATCCAAAACCCGGTCCATCGCCAGTGGCGCGCGCGTCCTGACTATGGCAGCATGAACTCATCATGCTCCATCAGATTCAGCTCGCCAACGGAATCGATGTCGCCTTCCAGGACACTGGCGCCGGCCCAGCTGTCTTTCTCATCCACGGTCATCCTCTCGACCACACCATGTGGATGCCGCAGGTAGCGTTCCTGTCGCCCAGGTATCGCGTGATCGTGCCCGAACTGCGCGGCTACGGCGTCACGCCGTCTACCCTCCGGCAGTGGCGTAACGCTGCTCGACGACTTCGCCGCAGACATTCTCGCCCTCGCGGATCGTCTCAACATCGAGCGCTTCGTCATCGTCGGCCTCTCGCTCGGCGGCCAAATTGCTCTCGAAACCTGGCGTCAAGCGCCCAAGCGAATCCGCGCCCTCGTGCTCGCCGACACCTTCGCCAGCCTCGATACGCCGGAACAGAAGCAGACCCGCCTCGATACCGCCGACCGCTTCGACCGCGAAGGCTTCGGCAACTTCGCCACCGAGTCGCTGCACAAGATGATGACTCCGGCCAACGCCCAGGCCTTTCCATCCGTCGCCGAGCACATCATCCGGATGGTCCACGACTCCAACCCCCACGGAGCCGCAGCCGCACTGCGCGGCCGCACCCAACGCCGTGATTACATTCCACTGCTCAGCCAGATCACGGCACCATCGCTGATTATTGTCGGTCGCTACGACGCCTTCACGCCCGTACCTCTCTCTGAGGAAATGCACCGCGCCCTTCCCGGCTCGCGACTCGAAATCATCGAAGACTCAGGGCACATGACCAACCTGGAACGGCCAGAGGAATTCAATACGATCCTCGCCTCGTTCCTGGCGTCGTTACCCAACTAGCGCTCATTCATGTGCCTGCAATACATTTTCAAGACACATTTTGCTCAGCGGATTGAAACCTCTTCCCACCACCCTAAGCTGCTAGCATCGTCACTGTGCCCGCCCTCGACACCCCAATCCAATTCGTCAAAGGCATCGGCCCCGGCATCGCCAAAACTCTCGCCGAAAAGAACATCCTCACCGTCGAAGACCTGCTCTACCACCTCCCCTTCCGCTACGAAGATCGCCTGCACCCCACCCCCATCGACTCGCTGAAAGCAGGAGAGATGGCGAGCGTCATCGGCGAAGTGCGCGGCACCAGCGCTGCTGCGCACCCGCTCGATGCCCATCTTCGAGATGACCATCGGCCAGAACCTCACCGCGCTCAAGGCGATGTGGTTCCACGGCACGTATCTCAAAGACCGCTTCAAGCCCGGACAGATGATCGCGCTCTACGGCAAGGTCGAGCCGAGCCGATCGTCGCGCAATTTCAAAATGATCCAGCCGCAGTTCGAGATCCTGCCCGACGATCACGATGATGAGCAGAGTCGCGCTGCTCGAAGTCGGCCGCATCACTCCCGTCTATGAATCCCTCGGCGGCAGCCGCTTCGCCTCGCGCTGGATTCGCCGCACCATCTACGACCTGCTGCAAGAGCTCAAAGGGCAAGCGACCGAATCACTTCCTCAAGCACTGCTCGCGCGGCTCAAACTTCCCGGCCGCGAAGAAGCTCTGCGCAACGCGCACTTCCCTCCCGCCGGAACGCCGATGACTCACCTGCAGGCATGGTCGACGCCCGCGCATCGCCGGCTCATCTTCGAAGAGCTCTTCTATCTCGAGCTCGGCCTCGAGCTCAAGCGCCGCAAGTTCAAAGAGCGCGCCGGCATCGTCTTCGAGACCAACGACAAAGTCCGCGAGGCCATCCGCCAGGTGCTGCCCTTCCATCCCACCGCCGCGCAGAAGCAGGCACTGGGCGAGATCGTCGCCGACATGCGCCGCTCCGGGCCGATGCGCCGCCTGCTGCAAGGCGACGTCGGCTCGGGCAAGACCATCGTCGCGCTGCAGGCGATGCTCGTCGCCATCGAAAACGGCTATCAGGCGGCGCTGATGGCCCCGACCGAAATTCTCGCGACGCAACATTACTTATCCATCCGCAAGCTGCTCGAAAACGCGACGTCACCCGCTTCCAATCGGCCCTACCGCGTCTCGCTGCTCACCGGCTCGCTCGACGAAGACCGCAAGCGCTCCACGCGCGGCAAGATCTTTCGCGGCGAAACCGATCTCGTCATCGGCACTCACGCCTTGATCGAGGAGAAGGTCGAGTTCGCCAACCTCGGCCTCGTCGTCGTCGACGAACAGCATCGCTTCGGGGTCTTGCAGCGCTTCCGCCTGATGAAAAAGCCCAACGCCGCCGAGCCCGACGTGCTGGTCATGACCGCGACGCCCATCCCGCGTACCCTCGCGCTCTCGCTCTACGGTGATCTCGATCTCAGCGTGCTCGACGAGCTGCCGCCGGGGCGAACGCCCATCATCACCCGCCAAACCAGCGACGAACGCTCGTCCGAGCGTCTGGGATTTCGTTCGCAAGCAGGTCGCCAAGGGCCATCAGGCGTACATCGTCTACCCCATCATCGAGGGCGCCAAAGACGACCAGCCCGAACTCGACTTCCCCACGGACGCCCCGGCTGAGCCGTCGCTAGAATCCGCCGCCAAAACGCCCGCCAAGAAATCCGCGTCAAAATCGGCAAGAGCGAAATCCCTCTTCGGCGAAAGCCCCGCTCCGAAAGTCGCCGCGCGCCGAAACACTCCCGAGCTGAAATCCGCCGTCGAGATGTACGAGAGTCTCCGCCACACCAGCCTCGCCGGACTGCGCCTCGGCCTGCTCCACGGCCGCCTCAGCGCCGACGACAAAGAAGTCACGATGCGCCGCTTCCAGCGCGGCGAGATCGATGTACTCGTCGCCACGACCGTCATCGAAGTCGGCGTCGACGTGCCCAACGCCACCGTCATGGTCATCGAGCACGCCGAGCGCTTCGGGCTCGCCCAGCTTCACCAGCTCCGCGGCCGGGTCGGTCGCGGCGCGGCCAAGTCCTACTGCATCCTGGTCGACCGGAGCGAAAAAATCCCCCCAGGGCGAAGAGCGGCTCGCGGCAATGGTCCGCACCCAAAACGGCTTCGAGCTCGCCGAGCTCGATCTCCAGCTGCGCGGCCCTGGCGAGTTCTTCGGCACCCGCCAGGCCGGCCTGCCCGACTTCCGCGTCGCCAACCTGCTCCGCGACCGCGCTCTGCTGGAGCTGGCCAAAGACGAGTCCGCCCAGTTCGTCCGCAACGCCGACGCCGAGGCCACCCCCGACGAAAAGGCCCGCGTCTGGGCCAGGCTCAAAGAGGCCTGGCAGAGACGGTATGGCCTCGTCGAAGCGGGATAAAGCGGCGTTTTCATCCGCTTCCTGGTCCCCATGTCCCTAGTCCCTGAGTCCCCAGTCCCTGGTCCCTGGCAGCAATGTGTTTAGAATGAGGGAAGATTCAGGGAGAAGCGTTTGCCTAGCCAGCAAGAAGTCCAGTGGTCGCAGCTCAAGGTCGGTTTGCTGGTCCTCGTCGCGCTGGCCGTGCTCGCTGGACTCATCTTTCTCATGTCCGGCAACACCGGCGGCCTCTTCGTCGGCAAGATCACCGTTCGCTCCTACTTTGAAAACTCCGCCGGCCTGAAGGTGGGCGCGCCCGTCAACCTCGAGGGCGTGACCATCGGCAACATCAAGGCCATTCGGATCGTCCCGGACCACAAGCTGACGCCCGTCGAAGTCACCATGAAGATCAGCGAAAAATATGCCGACGGCCTGCATACCGACTCCAGGGCCAGCCTCGAAACAGTAGGCGTTCTCGGCGACACCGTGCTCGAGATCAGCAGCTCCAAGGCCACCGGGCCTCCGCTGAAAAACGGTGATGAGCTACAGACCACCGAGACGCCCAACCTGAGCGACGTCATCAAATCGAGCCAGGGCACAATCGAGCAGTTGAATACCATCCTCGCCAAGGTCGACAGCCTGGTTGATTCGCTCAACAGCGGCAAAGGCTCGATCGGCAAACTGATTCAGGACCCCGAGCTCTACGACCGCGCCAACGAGGCGGTCCAGCAGATTCAGAAGCTGGTCGACGAGATGAGCAGCGGCAAAGGCTCGATCGGCAAGTTGCTCACCGACGACAGCCTCTATGACCGCGCCAACGAAACCGTTGGCCGCCTGCAGCATATCGCCGACGACCTCGACAGCGGCAAGGGCACCGCCGGCAAGCTGCTCAAAGACGAGACCCTTTACAACAACCTGAACAAGTCCGTAGCCAGCGCGCGCCAGTTGCTCGACGACATCAACGCCGGCAAGGGCGGCCTCGGGCTAATGGCTAAAGACCCGCAATTCAAAGACAAGCTCAACGACGTCGTCACCAAGCTCGACTCCATCCTCACTCGCGCCGACAATGGCGAGGGCACGCTTGGCCAGTTGGTACGCAATCCATCGGTCTACAACAATCTCGACCAGACTCTGACCGAATCGCGCGGCCTCATCGCCGCCATCCGCGAAAATCCGAAGAAGTACCTGACCTTCCACGTCAAAGTCTTCTAGCGTCTCCAGCCGAACGGGCCAGCCCGATAGTTTCAGCCCGCTCGATGTGTTACCTTTTCGGATAAGTATTCGGATGTCCGCCCTGGGCAGCCTGTGGCCGCTTCCGCAATCCGATCAGCCCCGCCACCTTGTAGCAGGAGTCTATGCAACCCATTCGCTTTATCCCCGCCGTCGCCACCCTTGCACTTCTTTTCACCACCGCCGCCATCGCCGCCGAGAAACCTGCGCCAGCCGCATCGAAATCCGCAGACACTCCGGCCGCCGCGCCCAAAGAGCCCAAGGCGCCGCAGAGCTTCGATCTCACCGCCATCGACAAGACCGCCGATCCATGCGTGGATTTCTACCAATACTCCTGCGGCAACTGGAAGAAGAACAACCCGATTCCAGGCGACCAGGTCCGCTGGGGCCGCTTCAATGAGCTGGCCGAGCGCAACAACTACCTCCTCTATACCGAACTGGAGAAGGCCAGCAATCCCTCCGCGCAGCGCAGTCCATTGCAGAAGCAATACGGAGACTTCTTCGCCGCCTGCATGAACACGACCGCTCACGAATGAAAAAGGCGTCAAGCCGATCGAGCCGAAGCTGGCAGCAGATCGCCGCGCTCGAAGACAAGAAGCAACTCGCCGCTCTGGTCGCGCGACATTCAGAAGAACCAGCTCGGCACTCGCCCTATTCGGCATTGGCTCCGAGCAGGACCTCAAAGACTCCACCAAACAGATCGCCGGCATCTCGCCAGGGCGGTTTGTCTCTACCCGATCGCGATTACTACCTCGAAACCGACGACCGCATGACCAAGATTCGCCAGCAATATACCGACTACATGGTCACGCGTCTTCAAGCTGGTCGGCGATACTCCCGAGCAGGCTGCGGCAGAGGCGAAGAACGTCCTCGACATCGAGACGGCGCTGGCCAAAGGCTCCATCAGCCGCACCGAACTTCGCGATCCCGAGAAGCGCTATCACCCGATGGAAGTCGCGGCGCTCACAGGCATCGCTCCGGACTTCGATTGGAAGCTCTATTTCACCTCTCTCGATGAGAGCCAGCTCACCAGCCTGAACGTCGGCATGCCCGACTTCTTCAAGGCGATGGACCAGGTCATCACCACGAGCAGCCTGCCGCAGCTCAAGAGCTATCTGCGTCTGCACATCATCAACGGCAACGCGCCCTGGCTCTCCGACAACTTCTATCAGGCAAATTTCAACTTCTTCGCCCATGAGCTGCAGGGCCAGGACTCGCCAACTCCGCAATGGAAGCGCTGCACTCGCCTGACCGACCAGAACCTCGGCGAAGCCGTAGGGCAGGACTGGGTCAAGCAGTACTTCCCGGCGAAGTCCAAGGCCGACATGGAACAAGCTCGTCGCCGCGCTCAAGAAGTCGCTTGGCGAGGACATTCAAACCCTGCCCTGGATGACCGACGAAACCAAGAAGCAAGCAGAGGCCAAGCTCGAGCTCTTCCGCCAGAAGATCGGCTATCCGGACACGTGGCGGGACTATTCCAGCATCAAGGTCGATCGCGACCGACCTGATCGGCAACCTCGACCACGTCGCGACCTTCGATTTCAACTACGACATGAACAAGATCGGCAAGCCGGTCGACGAAAAAGAGTGGGGCATGACGCCGCCCACCGTGAACGCCTATTACAGCTCCTGCGATGAACGACATCAACTTCCCCGCCGGCATCCTGCAGCCGCCCTTCTTCGACCCCAACAAAGACCCGGCAGTCAACTTTGGCGGCATCGGCGTCGTCATCGGCCACGAAATGACCCATGGCTTCGACGACCAGGGCAGCCAGTTCGACGGCAAAGGCAATCTGCGCGAGTGGTACACGCCCGATGACCGCAAGCAGTTCGTCGCCAAGACCGATTGCGAAGTCAACGAGTACGGCAGCTTCGAGTCCGTCCCCGGCGCAAAGCTCAATGGCAAGCTCACGCTCGGCGAAAACACGGCCGACAACGGCGGCTTGCGCATCGCCTACCAGGCGCTGATGAGCACGCTTGCGTCCGCAGGGCCCAGCGGCGGAGAAGCCGATCGACGGCTACACGCCCGCGCAGCGCTTCTTCATCTCCTTCGCCCAGGTGTGGTGTCAGAACGCGACCGACCAGTCCGCGCGCGTGCTGGTCAAGACCGATCCACACTCGCCCGGCCAATGGCGCGCCAATGGCACGGTGCAGAACTTCGATGAGTTCGGCAAAGCCTTCGGCTGCAAGAAAGGCCAGCCCATGATGCCGGATAACGCTTGCCGCGTCTGGTAGTCCAATAGAGCGTGAATCCAGCAGCAACGGACGCGACGAATATCGAGGCCTCGGCCCTCGGCTTTAGAGGGCCAGGCCTCGCACCAATTCTCCTCCCGGCTAGCAGAAAGCGCTTCCACCTTTTACAATTCGATGTGGGAGCAATCCCGAAACATCTCGAAACAGCCCGCTGCAGAGCAGCCCCCGCGTCAGAAGTCGATTGGCCGGGGACGAAGGAAACGCATGAAGTTCAGGAACGTCGGTCAGGTTCTCCTGGCCTTAGTTGTGTCTGTTGGTCTCAGTATTGGAGTAACTTCGTGCACCAACAGCTATACCGTTGGCTATATGTACGTGATGGGCTCGCAGTACAATCAGATCTCCGGCTTTAATATCAACAACCAGACCGGCAAGCTTACCCCGGTCAGAAAATCTCCATTTGGCGCCAGCGGCACCAATCCTGTGCGGGTCCTCGTGCTCAGCGGCGGACGTTTTGTTTACGTCCTCAATCAGGGACGACGCCAACAACGGCCAGCAGCGTCAGCCTCTTTCAGATCGGTGGCAACGGAGTCCTGACCTTCCAGCAAAGCTACTACCCTCAGGGCAACCAGTCCGTTTCGATGGTGGCCGACTCCAGCGGCTCGCACCTCTATATCCTGGATGAATTACTCCCCGGCGACCGCCAAGCCCTGCGTCGCGACCAGCGGCACCGCCTATCCTACGGGCGACATCAGCGCCTTCAGCATCGACCCGAACACCGGCCGCCTCGCTCTCATCACCAACGCGCAGGTAGCCAATCCGGACGGCACGCAGCTCACCTACTTCCCGCTCGGCTGCTTCCCCATCGAGTTCAGACTGGTGGGCGGATATCTCTTCACCGCACAGACCGGAAGCGCCAGCAACAACGACCTGCAGACCGTGTTCTCTTACGCCCAGAGCGCCTCGAACGGGCAGTTGACCCTGACCCAGAACGCCCCTCTGCAAACCGGCGCCACGGCGATGACCACCATCAACAGCGACCCGGCTGGACGGTACGTCTATCTGCTCGACGCAGGTCCCGCCGCAGGCTGCACTGGCGGACAGTCGCAGATTCTTCCCTACACCATCGGCAGTGGCGGCATCTTGCAGTCGCTGGTTGGCGGCAAAACCTGCAATGACCCGACAGCGGTTGGGCCGACGGTGCTGGTAGTCGACAGCAAGTCGAAGTTCCTCTACGTAGCCAACGCCTCCAACACCAATCAGGACCAACCGGGTAGTGAGATCACCGGATTCACCATCGATCCGACCAGCGGCAAACTTGCCTTCATGGCGGGCGAGCCCTTCGGCACCGGTTCCGGTCCGCGCTGCATCCTGGAAGATCCCACGAACCAGTTCATCTACACCGCAAATTTCAATGACAGCACCGTGACCGGTAGCATCATTGACGTCAATGCGGGCGTGTTGAAGCCACTGCGTGCCGGCTCGGTCTTCCCGACCTCCGGGAATCCAACCTGGTGCACCGTAAGTGGCCGTACGCAGTAGCCCTGCACCCGCGGCCACTGAGCATGGCCCGCACCGCGGGTTGTGCCCGGTGTCGCAAGGGTGGCGACTAGAATCAACCTGGGAGCGATCCCGATATAGTTCTGCCCAACGGCAGCCCCGGTCCACAGTTCAGACCGGGACGAAGGAAGCGCATGAAGTTCAGTAAATTCGGGCGGCCCACGCTGGCCACGGTCCTGTCCTTGGGTGTGACCGCGGCGTTTACCGCTTGCGGCCACACTGGCTATAACAACACGGTCGATTACATCTACGTCACCAATTCCAAGAACAATCCCGGAGAGATCAACGTCTTTTACGCGGACGGGAATGCTGGCAGTCTTACCCAGATCTCCGATTCCCCCTATCCGACCGGTGGCAGAAATCCCGTTGGCCTGGTCACTTCGCCGGACTTCAAATACCTCTACGTCATCAACCACGACGAAAACACCGTCGTCGAGTTCGGAATCGGCAGCGACGCCAAGCTCTATCCGCAGCACACCTACAACACCCCGGGGACCTTCCCCAACGCAATCGCCATCGATTCCACCGGCAGCTTCCTCTTTGTGACCGACACCTACCAGCCGCAGTACACCGCCGCCAATCCTGGGCCGGGCGCGCTGGTTGTCTACCCCATCAACTCTGACGGCAGCCTGGGAACACCGGTACCTGACGGCAATCTCTCCTTTTACCCCCTAAGCCTCGGCCAGGTGAATGTCCTGAATCCGACCGCCATCAATGTGCTCAGCCTGACCCCGGTGGGCGCCACGACGGCAATTGGCACCTTCGTCTATGTCTCTAGCCAGAACAGCAACACCGGTCTCGGCGAAATCACGGCCTTCAAAGTTGATTCCAGCGGAACACTCACGACGCTGCCCTGCTCTCCCGAGACATCCGCCTGCGATTCGACTGGAAATGGCAACTTCAGCGCCGGCACTACGCCCAGTGCCATCGCCAGCACGCCGCTTGGCCGATATGTCTACCTGACCGACAGCGAGCGCAATCAGCTCTTGAGTTACGCCGTTCAGTCCAACGGACAGATCGTTCCCACGCTCAACAGCACGGCCAGGACCGATGTCTTCCCCGATGCAGTGACCGTCGATCCGCGCGGCGAATATGTCTACGTCGCCAACTACTCCGCGAATAGCGTCAGTGCTTTCAGCATCAACGCATCGGTGAACGGGGCCGCCTCGACCGGAGTGACTCCCATTGGCTTCTACGGCACTGGCACCGGACCAACCTGCGTCTTCGTCGACCCGGCGTTAGGGACGTATGTTTACACCACCAATTTTCTCGATAACACCATCTCCGGATTTAACCTCGACCTGACTTCGGGCTCGCTCGCCCCGGTACAGAACAATACGTTCCTCGCCAACGGCCAGCCCACGTGTGTCGCCGGGACTCCACACAATAAGCACCCGCCGATCACCTCCGAGAACTAGAGAATGCAGATATGGGGAATGCGGGACAACATCTCACTCCGAGCGCATGCGAGACCATCGGGAATGGCTCTGCGTTCACTGGCCGAAAGCTCTTGGAGCTTTTACAATTCAACCTGGGAGCGATCCCGAAATAGTTCGGTTGCCACGGCAGCACCTGATCCAGATATTGAAGGACCGGGACGAAGGAAGCGCATGAAGTTCAGTAAATTCGGGCGGGCCACGACGGCCGCGGTCTTGTCCCTGGGTGTCTCCGCCGCGTTCACCGCTTGCGGACCCAATGGCTATAACAATACGGTCGATTACGTCTACGTCACCAATGCCAAGACCTCACAAGTCGACGTCTACTACACCGATGCACGCTCCGGGGCGCTCTCCCAGGTTTCTGGCTCTCCCTTTTCCTCCGGCGGCGCAGACCCGGTGGCGCTGGTAACCTCGCCCGACTTCAAGAACCTGTATGTCGTCAACCAGGGTGACAACACGGTCGTCCAGTTCACCATCGGTGGCGACGCCAAGATCACGCAGGCCCATAAGTACAACACGCCGGGAACTCTTCCCAACTCGATAGCCATCAACACTGCCGGAACGCTGCTGTTTGTGACCGACCGCCTTGCGCCGAACGTGACGACGGGCTCCGGTTCGCTGGTCGTCTTTCCGATCGGCTCCGACGGCGCCCTGGGAACGCCGGTCTCGAATCCGTTGAGCACCGGGACCGACGTTCTCACTCCCAAGGCCGTCAACGTGCTGACCCAGAATCCGGTCGATGCAACCACAACCGGAGCAACCCTCGCCTATGTGGTCAGCCAGAACACCACCACCGGCCTCGGCGATATTTCCGCTTTCAGCGTTGCCACCAACGGCGCGCTCACCTTCGTCCCCTGCTCCTCTTCGGCCTCCATTTGCGATTCGACCGGGAACGGGACCTTTAATTCGGGCACCTCGCCCAATGCCGCTGCGAGCACTCCGCGCGGACTCTTTCTCTACGTGACCGACAGCGTCAACAATCAGCTGATCAGCTATACGGTGCAGTCCAGCGGCCAGATCATCCCCAACACCGACGGCCCCACCCGCACCGATGTCTTTCCCGATGCGGTGACCGTTGACCCGCGCGGGATGTACATCTACGTGGCCAACTACACCTCCAACGACGTGAATGCCTACACCATCAACGTGGCTACCGGATATCCCACCGGCGTCGCCGCTGCGGGCGCCTACAGTACCGGCACCGGCCCCACCTGCGTCTTCGTCGAACCAGCGCTCGGACGCTACGTCTACACCACCAACTTCCTCGACAACACCGTCACCGGCCTGGATCTCAACCCAAATACGGGAACGCTCGCGCCGGTGCAGAATACTCCGTTCGTCGCCGCGGGCAACCCCACCTGCGTCACCGCAACCCCGCACGGAAACTACCCAATCTCCTCGCCGGTTACCTAGACTGCAGCCCAATCGAACAAGACAAAGCCCTCGCAAACGCGAGGGCTTTGTCGTTATAGATCCCCATAAGTTCCAAAATGGGACGGCCATTTGCAGATTTATGCATTCACGCAGAAGATAGCGAGGCTATAGTCATAACAGAGGGATCGCAGCATGCATGACGTGATCGTCGTCGGAATTCCGCTTCTCGCGATCCTCGCCGGAATATTGTTTAACCGCAACGATGTCCGTGAACTGCGCGGCGAAATAGGTACCGTGCGCGCGGAGATCAACGGCGTGCGTGGCGAAATCAACAGTCTGCGCGGCGAGATGTACTCCCGCTTCGACAAAGTCGACGCACAGCTGGGTGGAATCAACGCCGATCTCCGGCAGTTTTACCACCTGACTGGCAAGCTAGAAGCCGACGTGGAAACGCTAAAAAAGCGGTCGTGAATTGGATCTAATTCCGAGACCTGAGCAGCAACAAGGCGTTATCCCTTAACCACCGGCAACTCCGGCTGGAAGTGGCTGACGTCGCGGAGGTAAGCACCGGTAAGCGCGTTCCAGCGAATGTCGACCAGCTCTTCCAACATCCGGCACTTCACGTACGTTCCAAAATGGGACTGCGATTTGCAGATTTATACATTCACGCAGAAGATAGCGAGGCTATAGTCGTAACAGAGGGATCGCCGTATGCATGACGTGATCGTCGTCGGAATTCCGCTTCTCGCGATCCTCGCCGGAATATTGTTTAACCGCAACGATATCCGCGAACTACGCGGTGAAATTGGAACCGTGCGTGGCGAAATCAACAGTCTGCGCAGCGAAATGTATTCCCGCTTCGACAAAGTTGACACGCAGCTGGGTGGAATCAACGCCGATCTCCGGCAGTTTTACCACCTGACTGGGAAGCTAGAAGCCGACGTGGAGACGCTAAAAAAGCGGTCGTGAATTGGATCTAATTCCGAGACCTGAGCAGCAACAAGGCGTTATCCCTTAACCACCGGCAACTCCGGCTGGAAGTGGCTGACGTCGCGGTCATACACTCCGGTAAACGCGTTCCAGCGAATGTACATCAGCTCTTCCAGCATCTTGATGCCATCTTTCAGATAGCTCATCTTGCTGCGCTCATCGTGGCCCCAGGTCACCGGCACCTCGCGGACAGAATAGCCCCGCTTCAGCGAGATGAACAACAATCTCAGGATCGAAACCCCAGCGCTCGATCCGCTGCAACTGGAAGACCGTGTACGCCGCTTCCCGCCGAAATGCCTTGAAGCCGCACTGCGTATCCGCAAAAGGCAGACCCATCACCAGCCGCGTCACCGCGTTGAAGCATCTGCCGAACATCTGCCGATACCAGGGCTGGTGCTTCGTCTGGCGTCCCCTGTCGAGCCAGCGCGAGCCAATCGCAATGTCAGCGCCCTCGCGGATCGCGGTCAACAGCCGCTCCGTCTCGACCATCGGCGAAGACAGATCGGCGTCGGTGAACATCATCACATCGCCCGACGCGTGAAGCATTCCATTGCGAACGCTAAAGCCTTTGCCCCGGTTCACCTGGTTCTGAATCAGCCGCACAATCGGGTCGCGCTCCGCAAATCCCCGGACGATCTCGGCAGTCGCATCCCGCGAACCGTCGTCGACCACAAGGACCTCGGCCGTCCATTGACGCTCGTGAATGCAGGTCAGCACCTGCTCGAGCGCGGAACCAATGCGAGCGCTCTCGTTATAGGCCGGAATAATAATGCTTAACGTCGGTCCGGAATTCATCCCTGTCTAATCTCTAACTTGCCTGTCTCTAGCTCTCGCGCTTCGCCTTGGCTCTTGCCTATTCTTGAGACTCTGCGGCGTGCCTCGTTCAAGAATGGCTCGACTGGATCGAAGCCTCTGTATACTTGAACCCAAATCTTGACTCATAGATGCTACACTCCCGGCTATGAATGAACAACAGAAACGCTCCACCTGGTTCTGGGTAGCGATCGGCGGCGGCCTGTTTGTAGTTGTCCTGGCCGTGATCGTCGGCCTGGCCTTCGCCATTGTCCACGCCACCGGCGACAGCGACATCTCTTCCTTCGGTTCCGACAAGATTGGCGTCATCGACGTGGACGGCGTCATCCTCAGCGCCGAGACCCCGATCAGCCAGCTGCGCAAATTCGCCGACGATAACTCCATCCGGGCAATCATCCTGCACATCAACTCCCCCGGCGGAGGCGCCGCCGCCTCCCAGGAGATCTACGAAGAGGTCAAGCGCATCCGCGACGACAAGAAAAAGCCCATCGTCGCCAGCATCGAGAGCGAAGGCGCCAGCGGAGCCTACTACATCGCCTCCGGAACCGAAAAAATCTACGCTAACCGCGCCAGCATCGTCGGCTCCATCGGCGTCATCATGGAATACACCAACTACGGCGACCTCCTCAAGTGGGCCAAGCTGAAGAACGTCACCATCAAAGCCGGCGAACTCAAAGACGCCCCATCGCCGGTCCGCGATCTCACGCCGAAAGAAATGGCCTACATGCAGGGTCTCGTCGACAACATGCACCAACAGTTCATCGACGATGTCGCCAACGGCCGCAAGCGTCCTGTGACCGAGATTCAGCCCCTCGCCACCGGCCAGGTCTGGACCGGCCAGCAAGCCGTCCCCCTCCACCTCATCGACTCGATCGGCAGCTTTCAGGACGCACTGAAAGCCACCGCAAAGCAGGTCGGCATCGCCGGCGACCCACAGATCGTGAAACCCTACATCCGGCGCAAAAGCATCATCGACATCCTCGCCTCACCCAGCGACCTCTTCCCCGGGCCGCAACAACTGCTGGAGAAGAACGTAGGCTTTTACTTCTTGTGGCGCTAAGGTGCGCATGCGTCAACCGCCGAAGCTATTCATCTCGTACCGCCGCTCCGACACAGGCGGAGACGCTGGCCGCCTGAACGACACCCTCATCCAGCTCCTCGGCCCGGATGCGACGTTTTTTGATTTGAACAGTATCGTGCCCGGCAAAGACTTTGAAGTCGAACTCAAACAGGCTCTCAGTCAAACCACGGTCTTACTTGCGCTCATCGGCCCGGAGTGGGAAGCAGCGCCAGATCCCCTTCATCAATCACGCCTCCACGACGTGAAAGACTACGTTCGAATGGAGCTCCTCGCCGCACTCCAAAGAGACGTCCCCATAGTTCCAGTCTTATTGAACCGGAGCTCGGTTCCAAGCGACGCCGGCCTGCCGGAAGCCCTGCGCCCAATCACAAAAAAACAGGCCTTCGAAATCCGCAGAGACCGCTGGGCCGACGACGTCTTAGCGTTGCTGAAAAAGTTAGACATCGACGCCGATCCTGAAGAAGACCGCCAGGCTCGCCAAATTTCCGCAATGATCGAGTGGAAACGATGGGACCACCCCGACCCCACGCCCCGCCGTTGGGTCGTCTATATCGACAACCACAGCGATGCCCCCATCATCGTCAAGCAAGTCAAAGTGCTTTCGCCGTCGCTACACTTGTCGATTACGGGCTGGGGCCCCGTCGCACCAAAGGCGCCTTCAGACTACGAGCTCGAAGAGCAGGATTTCAATCCCCTCGACGACCGGCCTGATCTTCAAGTGCAGTTTGTCGATGCCCGTGGACGGAAGTGGTCCTTCAGTCGAGATACGCTTCGGCGACTTCAGCATTGAGCCAGGCGTCAGCATTGAGGCTAGGTGGCCCAGGTCTGAAAATCCAGCAGTGATGCGGGTGCCCCATGTCTCGCTTTGAGACATGGGCTACGATGGTCGCATGACAAAAGGCCTCGTCCGTTACCAGCAAGCCGGGGATTGGCACTTTCTGACTTTCTCCTGCTATCGCAGGCAGCCCTGTCTCATTACAAAATACGAATTCGCTTACAATCTGAACGGACAGCGGACGACGGCATGGGACGGAAACACTTTGGCTGAGCTGCGCAATCAATACTATTGGGGTTCGACGCCGATTGCGTGGTATGACAGCAATACCCACTTCCAACATCAAAACTATATGGGGACGGAGCGCATCCAGACGAGCTACAACGGGGTCGTTGAAGGCACGTATACGTCGCTGGCATTTGGTGACGCCTTGACCGGCGCTGGGACTGGTAGCGATGCCTACACGGGAGCTTCGGCGGTGAACGATGCCTACCACTTCGCCGGACTTGACCACGACTACGAAAGCAACACTGAACACGCCGAGTTCCGCAACTACTCTTCCACGCAGGGGCGGTGGCTCGCTCCCGATCCCTACGACGGCTCCTACGACATAACCAATCCGCAGAGCTTGAACGGTATGCCTATGCCTTGAACAATCCGCTGAGCTTCACGACCCCTCGGGGCTTGAGCTGGTGATCGGAAACGATCGTTGCAGTATAGCTATACGTACACGGGCTCCGGCTCAGACAGCCTGCCGCTTGCCTCTGGTTCGCTGTGGCGGTGGCGGCGGTGGAGGTAATGGAGGCAATAACAGCAATTCCGGTGATAGCGGGAGTGGCGGAAATGGCGGCGGAGCCCCAAGTAAACCGAGCGGAAAATCGCCAGCACGCCAGATGTGTGAAGCGAACGCTCGTGCAGCACTAAAGCAAAGCGTTGGATCGGCACTTAACGATACCGCAGTGGGGTCGTTAGAAGGAGGTGCTGGGACGTTGCTCTATAACGCAGGCAAAGGCTGTCTCTAGTAGGGGGAGTCACGGCAATACTCGGATTAGAGCTGGGTCCATTGGACGTTGCAGCAGCTGGCGCGAGCTGCCTGGAAAAGGCCGCCGATGGCATCGTTTCCGGAGCCGAGGATTGGTAGTAAATAGCATAATTGGCGGCGGGTTAAGTGGGGGAGTCAGTACAGCAGGCGCTCTAATTACCTATGCTCAGGCGGTGAATGCATGCAAGCCTCTGTAAAGCGCGGCTCTTCGTGGGAAGAGGAACTCAGCCTGGGGTCTGTTGTTAGTTGGTGGCTCGGTACTTGAGCGGGTCACTTCATACGGTCGTCAATTCACCATTCAACAGGAATATAAGCCATGGGCGTTTATGGGTGTATCCTCGCGGTGCTAATCATTGCGATATATGCCGTCTTTCTGCGCAGGTTTGAACGGCGCTTGAGGCTTCAGGAAAAGATTCTCCTCGGTTTAAACCCAATTGTTGCTCTCGCATTCTGGACAGCCTTCTACATTTTTGCTGATCCGCCGACAAGAATGGTCCTTGGCAACATGGTTCTTTTTCAATGGCTTTCGCTAGTTGTTCGGCGATTGCGGTATCGTTAGGCTTCATTTTCATGCTCGGTCACTTCGTCGAAAAACGACACCACCCGGACGGTGAAATGGGTATAGGGATTGCGGTAAGTAAATGATCTCGCCTTCGCCCCAAATAACCCTGTCTCTTCTGCTCCTACGGCGATTTGTAAGGCGGCGGCTCTATACAACGCCTTGAGCTCTCTCAAGGCGGCTACAGATGCCGCCAATAAGGATTTGGCCAAAACTTATGGCACAGGGGCGGCGCTCTTAGGCCCAACCACTGCGATGAAGTACGGAATGGGAGCGTCATTCTCGCTGATGGGCATGGCCCGATCCTACCTGGCGGGAGCTTTCGTTAAGACATACTTCGTGACTGTTCCAAGCTGGCTATCCGCTGCCAGTGCCGCAGGAAAACAATACGACAACGACGTTGAAGCTTGTGGTGGGGGATAGACGTGGAGAAAAGTGATCAAAATGACAAACGCCTATTGCTGCTCTCGATCACAGCCTCCCTCGTCTCTGTCGCGCTTTATTACGCGACTCATGTAGAGTATATTGAAGATATTTGCTTTGATTTTCTGGGTCTTCAACGCCGTTGCGGTTGGCATTTCCGGGCGGACCCGAAATCAAAAGCTGCGGGATGCTAGCATTTTGACCATGTTTGCGCTAGTGATATACGCCGTTGCCTCGTTTTCGTGGCGATAGGCAGCGTCGCTCATTGGGAAATTCATGGGAGAAAGCCGAAAGGCGGGTGAAAGGCGGACACGCTCTCTCTGACGGAACCACGGCGATGGATAGATGTACGACGAGGTTCGCCGTTAACGCATTTTTGGGTATCGCCCTAAATAAAGCGGGACAGAATACGACTACAACTATCAGCAACTGCTTTTCTCAGGGGCAATCTGCCGCAAGTTCTCAGCCTTCTGTCCCCCAACCGGACAGAACAGCATAGACACGGTCGGTGGGGCGCTATTGGGCCTCGCGGCCGGATATTTTGGACTTCCGGAAGATGCGCCTATCCTGCCGTTGATCTCTAAGGCTGCCTCTGGAGCTGCGGTCGGCTTTGCACGTAGGAGCGCCGTCCACGCCATTCAAAAGGCATTTGTTTTTGATGCTACCTACACCGGTTGCCTTAGTGCGGCAGGCATCGGAAACGTCCCCATCGGATGACGGTATGAGAGAAAGCTCGGGAGCATCTGTGTTATTGGTTACCCTCAAGGTCCTAATCATCTTCCTGGTTGGTGATCTAATGGCATATCTGTTTATCTCGCATTCCAAGCTCGCTTTTGCCAGTGGACTCATTTTAGGAGTGATCGTGCAAGCGTTCATACCGCCTAAAGGTGGTTGGAAACAGTTCGCCGCAATGACGGCGATAGCTTTGCTGATCGGGATCACGCGGTCTTTCCTCAGTTAAGGAGATGATCGCGGCCCCTGCTCCATGTAGTGTCTGACATCAGTTCAGGATGCCAGCAACGCTACCTAGCGTCCTCTCCGACCCCGAAACCGTCGTCTCATCCAGCATCGCCGAAAAGCCGCCATGCTTCGCATCGGGTTACCTGGACACGTCACCCCAGAATGGGTGCTGTGGAGTAACCTTCGGTTACCGAAGAGGAACTTGTTGAAAACAGGCAGCTAAGAGAAAAACCGGACCGAAAGCGGTATCCTAGAGGCGAGCGCACGTTGCTGTAGGGGAACCCACTGAGTCTTAATCCCTTAGCCCGCCTCCTGCTTCCTGTTGTCCTTCCCAGCGACGCACAGAGATCGTGCGGCCTCTCCCCGAAATCTCTCCCAGGCGGTGCTCCGTGAAGCCGCCGCTCCGCACAAAATCAGTTGGCACGAAGGTCAGCGAGGCGGAGTTCGCCTTGCTGGAGGAACGTGCGCTTGGGGCGGAGTGCGCTTGGCGGAGTGCCATCGGGGCGTTGCTGTGCGGAGGTGCGAGCCACTGGCTCACGTTTTGCTACCAACTCCACGACGACGCCACACCTGCGATGTGCGAGTTTGGAAATAGCGGAGATGCTGGAAAACAAAGAGAGCGCTAACCCCGGCGGGGCGGCACCCCTGGTAACGGGCATCCTGAAAAAGCCGCGCCCAAGAAACTGTCAAGTGGCGAGAAGGTAAACACCACCCTCCATCCCTCTTAGAATCAACGAGATATTACCAAAAATGAGTTGGCGTAGTGAACGTATCCAACTTGATAAAATAGAAGTAGAGATCAAAAAAGTAGGCAGGAATTAGGCAAAGTCAACCACTAGGTCCCCAACCTCGCCGCAACGCCAGTTAAAATCGCTCGTTAAGCCCGTAAGTTCTTTGATTGCTGACACCTGCAAGTAAGTCCTTTAGAATGAGGTATGGGTTTTGGCTGGCTAGCCAACTAAGCTGAAGAAAACAAAATACTTACCCACAGGGACGAGCCGCTGGATCTCCCCCCTCCGGCAGGAGACGAGCCAAGATTCTCCCCCGGTGACGAACGCCGCCAGACGTAACGCCCCGTACCCCTCCCTTCCGAGCGTTCACCCGAAAATTCCTCGCCACCACAAATCCCACCGCGACATCAAATCGGACTTTTGCGCTAATTTGCTGCATCGAATCAGGTTGTGGCGAAAAATGCCGTATTCTTGGAATGAGTTTCGGAGAGCGATTCGGCCATGACCAAAGCAGATTTAGTGGAGGAAGTGACACAACTCGGCGATCTCACCCGCCGCGACGGCGAAGTGATCGTCGATACCATCTTCGATTCCGTCATCGGCGCGTTGAAGTCCGGCGACAAGATCGAGATCCGCGGCTTCGGCAGCTTCCGCATCCGCCAGCGCAAGCCCCGCATCGGCCGCAACCCCAAAACCGGAGCCCGCGTCGACGTCCCCGCCAAACGCGTCCCCTACTTCAAGCCCAGCAAAGAACTGCGCGACCTCGTCAACCCCAAAGCGGTGTAATTCCGCACTGACGATCGACCTGCACTATCTAAGGATGAAGAAGCGCGAGCGTCAGGACGAAGCGACGCCGATCACCGCCATCATCCGCCCAGTCTTGCCGCGTTCCGCACGATACGAGAAGAACTCGTCCGTTCGGCAACTCGTGCAGGCATCGAGCGCAACGATGCTTTCCGGACTCAGCCCCGCCGTCAGCAACTGCCGGCGATTCGCCTCCACCAGATCGAGCGACAACGTCTCGCTCGCGGAAAGCAGCTCGTCGGCATATCCATAGCGAGCCCGGAACAGATCGCGGACCTCGGCTCCGACAGCGAAGCAGCATCGCCCGATCCCCGGCCCAATCGCCGCGATCAGGTCCTCCGGAACGCTCCCAAACTCGCGGCCCATCGCCGCAACGCCAAGCCCGACAATCCCCTTAAGCGTGCCCCGCCAGCCGGCATGAAAGGCGCCCACCGCCCGGCGCCGCCGATCGGCAATCAGGATAGGAAGACAGTCCGCCGTCTGGATCCCAAGCAGAACGCCCGGTTCGTCCGTCACCAGGCCGTCGCCCCAAAGCGAAGCCCGCTCAGCGACCTCTCCCCGCCCCACCCGGCGCACCAGCGCGGAGTGCATCTGCTTCAGCGTGACAATCCCCATGCGAGTTTCGAGACTACCGCCAGCCGATGAGACGGAACTTAGAAATCGCTCACGATTGCGCGAGACCGCCTCGGCGGTATCGCGATTCGTGAAACCAAGATTCAAGTCGCCGCCGGACCGCGACGCCCCGGCAATCTCGCTCACCCCGCCAGCTCGTGTGCTAAAGCCATGGACCAGCCATGCCTCGGCTGAAAACTGGGGAATGCGCAAGATATTCAAATCGAAGGAGTGCACCATCTCATCGGGTTGAGGTAGCGCCTGCTGTGCCTGCGTCATTTCGAGGCTGGGCATAGCGCTCTGGTCGGTGGAGATATGCGAATCCAAGATTCGTGGAGCCTCTTTGGATTCCAGAGTAAATGTCAGCAGGGGTTAGAGCTAGTGGGCCCGCTTTCCAGCGGGCCCGCTCCAGAGGCGTTCGGGAGGGTAACCAGGAGATTTCTTAGAGTGAGCTCGCTGGGGAGCGAACCATTTGTGATGAGACTAGATACATCGGTTGGATAGAACTACTTGAAATGCCTCTGTTGATGTTATCTATGATGCACCCTTTGGGCCAACGCGCGCGAGTGTAAATAAAAAAAAATTCATCTTCGCGATTCGGTCCAATTCGCGATGTTCATCGCGTCGAAATTTTGTACAGGACGGCGGCATGGGGTGCGAGCACGACTTTCAAATGATCGGCCGCCCCCAGCTCCTTTCCCTCCCACAGGTCTCTCACTTGATAGGACTTACCAGAAAGCCCAAGATCTTTCCAGGCGTGGCTGATCGTCTTCGCCGTCTCGCCGGAATTGACAATCGCCATATACTCTCCCGCTCCGTCGCGCCGTCTCGCCGCCCAGATAATCTCATCTGCTGAAGTAACTAGTGGGTGGTTACCAACCGAATTTTGATCGACATCGATTACCTCCTTATTCGTTAGTAACTTAATGGTTACAGCGTCGCTCGCCGGCAAATTGGCTCCAACCATCAGCGGCGAGCGAAATATCGACCAGAAGGTAACAAGTGTCCGCGCCTCATCGGGCGTAAACATCGATTCACGCACCTCGCCTTCCCCGGCATGCGGGCCCAGATGGCCAATCGGCAGCATGTCCGCATCGGCCCAATGGCCGTCCCCGGTATGTTCGGCCCAAGCGGCTGCGGAAGCAAACTGCTGCTGCAGACCCTGCGAGAATTCGTGCCCTTTCCAAACTCCCCAGTGGTCCCAGAAATCGTCCGAGATCCGCCACATCTCGGCATACTTCCTCACCTCGTCAGCATGACTAACCTTCGTCGGCCCGGGCGAAAGGCTCAACACGATCGGGCGTCCCGTCTTATCCAGCGCCTGCCGGATCATGCGAATCTCATCGCCTTTGTACGGGTGGTCGGAGATGCAATCCACCTTGATGAAGTCCACGCCCCAGCCCGCATACTGTTTCGCGAGCGAATCATAGTAGGCTTGGCCGGCAGCATTGTCCTTCACGCCGAAGTCATAGGTGTTCCACGGACACGTATCCGATTGATCTGCCGCATCTTGCGCATGAAATGCGGAGCCGGCGATCGGCAGGTTCTTCGCCACCGCTCCCTTGGGGATGCCCCGCAAAATGTGTATCCCGAACTTCAGCCCTTCACCGTGCAGATAATCACCCATGGCTTTGAAGCCAGCATCGCCGGCGGCCGAAGGAAATCGTGTCGGCGAGGGAAGAAACCGCCCATAAGCATCCATCACAAATGCCTTGTTGACCTCAGTGCTCGGCCCGGGATCAGGAAGATACCAGCCCTCGTCGATGACGATATAGTTCCAGCCGTATTGCTTCAGCTTCCCGGCGACGAAGTCGGCGTTCTCCTTGACCTGGGCCTCGGTGATGTTCTGTGCGTAGGCGTCCCAACTGTTCCACCCCATCGGCGGTGTGGGCGCGAGAAGAGGCGATTGAGCCACTCCACTGGAGAACGCAGTCAAATAGAACGCGATCAAGAGAAAGATCTGGCGCATGTGTTGCCTTTCAAGTAAACGTTAACTCAAACGACGATCTAAGTCCGAAAGCTAGCCCCAAGAGCCGAATACCTAGAAGACTGGCCTAAATAGTTACCAGAGAGCAAAGACGCAGGCTACTTGCCAACTGCTTCCCAAAAACAAATGACCGACTCAATGCCTCGATAAAAATTCGCTAAATGGAACTTCTCATTCGGAGCGTGAAGGTTATCGTCCGGCAGCCCAAAGCCCATCATCACGCTGGGAATCTTCAAATTGCGCTCGAAGTCGCCCACGATCGGGATCGATCCACCCGACCGGATGAAGACCGTCTCCGCCTTCCAGACCTCGCGCAGCGCATGGGTTGCGGCCTGGATGTACGGATTCGCCGTGCCAATCACCAGCGGCTCGCCAGAATGAATGAGCCGCACCTCAAGCGAAATCCCCTTCGGAGTCAGCGACTCCACATAGCTCTTGTATTGCGCGAATGCCTCTTCCGGCGACATGTTGGGGACCAGCCGCATCGATACCTTCGCCGTCGCCTTGGCGGGAATCACAGTCTTCGCACCGGCCCCGATAAATCCGCCGGGCATCCCATGAACGTCGAGCGTCGGCCGCGCCCACGTCCGCTCCAGTACCGAATAGCCTGCCTCTCCGGTCAACAAGGAAGACCCAACCTCGGTCTCGCGATAGTGTTCTTCATCGAACGGCAGCTTCTTCCACGCCTCCAATTCGGCGGCATCCGGCGCGACGACTCGATCGTAGAAACCAGGGATAAGGATCTTCCCCTCACCATCCTTCAATTGGGCAATCACCTGGGCCAGCGCGACAAATGGATTCGGCGCCGCACCGCCATACATCCCCGAATGCAGATCGGTCTTCGCGCCCCGCGCCTCGATCTCGGTATAGATCATCCCCCGCAATCCCACGCAGAGGGTGGGCAGATCGGGCGCGAACAGCTCGGTGTCGGAGACCAGCGCGAAATCAGCCTTCAGCCGCTCTGGGTGTTCACGCACAAACTTCGCAATCGACTCCCCGCCCACCTCTTCCTCACCCTCCAGAATGACCCGCACATTCAGCGGCAGCTTTCCGGTCGCGGCCAGCAGCGACTCCAGCGCCTTCACGTGGATATACATCTGCCCCTTGTCATCCACAGCCCCACGCGCATAGAGGTTTCCGTCGCGCTCGACCGGCTCAAACGGCGGAGAAAGCCATTCGTCGAGCGGGTCGGGCGGCTGAACGTCGTAATGGCCATAGGCCAGGCATGTCGGCTTACCTTCGGCGTGAAGCCAGTCCGCATAAACCAGCGGGTGCCCACTCCCCTCAACCAGCTCGACGTGCTCCATCCCGATTCGCTTCAGTTCCGCGGCAAGCACTTCCGCCGCGCGGCGGCAATCGTCTTTATGTTCAGGCAGTGTTGAAACGGAAGGAATGCGCAGCAGCGCCTTCAGCTCGTCCAAAAAGCGGGCTTGATGAGATCGTGAATACTCCAAAGCAGTGGTCATCGGGTGCGGAATCTCCAAGCAGCAGATTACGCCATCGCC
>CAVZRF010000019.1:0-103732 GCA_963777685.1 uncultured Acidobacteriaceae bacterium
ATCAACTCCACGAAGCCATTCGCAGCCACGGCACTCACGTAGAAAAGGTTCGGGCTGCCCCTTCCACGCAAAGTCGGCATAGCAGACGGAGCCAAATCGAACACATTGAGGGGCAGGATGGAAAGCAAATCATCCTGCCTGCTTCAATTGGTCAGCCCTTGCCTCCGACTATAGATCAAGGCTTAACATTATCCAGGCAGTTACCAAGCCCCGCGATATGAAAGCAAAAGAGCTTTGTCCGAGCCCGTTAACGCCTCCGAGCAACGGCTGGCGTTTCAGACATCTCCATCGGAGTAGCCAACATCTATTCAGCTTGCTCATAAAACCATTTAAAAAATTTGTGAAAATGAACGGGGTGTGGTGTGATAAATCGTCCTTGGATACTCGGCGTTCTGGCGGGTGTTACCGCCTGGGCAATTGTTGATGTAAGAAAAGCTGCTGCTCTGGCGATTGTGAAGGCGGACGTGGCAGCCGAACTGCTGCGCAAAGCGTGGGGCAAGAATCATACGACCGCATAGCTCTACAATCGCGTGTCCACTGAAGTTCCGCTGTTAAGCAGCTTTCTTGGCCTTCTTAAATCTCGCCCAACGGGCTTTCTGCGCGGCGGCGATCTTCGCGTGCCTCGGGCGACAGGATGCGTTTTGCTTCGATTGGAATAATGGCTGTAACGCTAGCTTTTAGTAGGACGGCCACGCTTCACGTGGGTAGTGGTTGTACCGGAGAGGATGCTCTTCGCTTCTTGCAGGCGAGCAATTTCGGTGTCTAACTCAGCGATTATTTCTGTCGTATCCATTCTTGAATGATAGCTCTTCAGGGATGTTAAGCGAGGTACCCTTCGGAAGTGGCAATCAAAAAAGCCAAAGCGGTGTTCGTGGACCTTCTGCTGCTCAAGTCCAGCTCCTTGCCGTAGGATGACGAATGGATACGTGAGATAAAGTTTGATGGTTATCGGGCGATCGCCTTCAAAAGCGCCGGGAAGCTTCAGCTTCGATCAGTACCAACGCAGACGATCTTGACGACATCTGACATTGATCTTGCCCTTCAATCGATCGGTTGCAGGATTCTTCCCAAAAATACATTAATTGGAAAGAATTGGAACAAATTGGCATCCCAAAACATATGGCGGAGACATCGGTGAAAGAGGGCGAGAAGAGAGCGCGCGAACTAGCCAGGAATTCCTCCCAGTTCTTGAGACGGTGGCGAATCTACATTACCTGCTGGATTGGCACGTTGTGAATCCGCAGCACCTCCAAGAGCTACGGGTGACCGTCTCACTCCAGCTATTACGAAATCTGAGAAAAAGTTTTTTCCTTCCTGCGAGGCGCTGATTTGGGTCAATGCAACAGTGCCGGCCGTGTTTTGAGGGTCTACTTGCGAGACCGTCCATTCCTTGAGCTTTTGCTGAAGCTCGTCCTTGCTGGGAAGATAAAGTTGGTACTCCCGGGCATGAATGTTGTGCATCTTTGGGAAGAGTGATCTCGACTAGCGCCTCGTTGTTTGATTTACAGAGAATGATGCCGATCGTAGATTGTTCGGCTTCGGTTTTCATAAAGCGATCGAAGTAGTTGACGTACATCTGCATCTGGCCGAGGTCCTGATGGGTCAACTTGCCAATCTTCAAATCGACCAAGACGTAGCAATGAAGCAGGCGGTTGTAGAGCACCAAATCGACAAAGAAGTGTTCCTCGTCAAACGTGAATCGCTTCTGGCGTGCTTCGAATAGGAAACCCTTGCCCAGCTCAAGAAGAAACCTGACCCAAAACCCAAAAACTAAGCCGGTCTGAAGTTGAGAGATCGAAGCCTTCGTGGTTCTCTGGAAGTCGGAGAGGAGAACCGGGAAGATGGCGAAGCGTGGACACAGCGAAGAAGCAGATCCTGCGGGTGCTGCGGGAGGCGGAGTCGGGGACGACGGTGGTGGAAGTCTGCCGCAAGCACGGCATCAGCCAGCAGAGCTTTTATCTTTGGAAGAAGAAGTATTCGGGTCTCGGTTTGAGCGAGCTGCGCGAGCTTAGACAGCTGCGCGAGGAGAACTGCAAGCTTAAGCGCTTGGTTGCAGACCTAAGCCTGGATCGGCACATCCTGCAGGAGATCGTCGCAAAAAAGCTGTGAGGCCTCGTCTGCGGCGGGAGCTGGCGGAGTGGGCCGGGGAGGCCCATCAACTGAGCCAGCGCCGCGCGGCGAGGCTGATCCCAGTCGATCGCATGACCCTTCGCTACGAGCACCACCGCGATCCCCAGGACGCGTTGCGGGTGCGATTACGCGAGCTCGCCGGCAGTCGCGTGCGCTACGGCTATCGCCGGCTCACGGTGCTGTTAAAGCGCGAAGGCTGGGAAGTGAACGCCAAGCGCATCTACCGGATCTACACCGAGGAGGGACTGATCGTGCGGACTCAGAGGCGCAAGGAAAGGGCCCAGCGGCAGCGCGTGCCGCTCGGACAGGCGGTGCGTCCCAACCACAAGTGGAGCATGGATTTCGTCCTCCAGCGACTGCCCGACGGGCGTTGGATCCGGGTGCTGACGGTCGTCGACCAGTTCACCCGCGAGTGCCTGACGCTGCACGCCGATACGGCGCTGAGTGGCGAGAAGGTGGCCACGGCACTGGACAAGATTGTGAACCAGCGAGGTACTCCGCAATCGATCACCGTCGACAACGGAACCGAGTTCGCATCGAAGGCGATGGATCTGTGGGCCTACAAGAACGGAGTGCATCTGGACTTTATCCGGCCTGGCAAGCCGGTCGAAAACGGCTACATCGAGAGCTTCAACGGCAAGCTGCGCGATGAGTGCCTGAACGTGGAAGTCTTCTTCACTCTGGCCGATGCTCGTCGCAAGCTGGCCTTGTGGCGCCATGACTACAACCACCACCGTCCGCATTCGGCGCTCGCCGATCGGACGCCGAACGAATTCGCAACCCTATGCAGCGGAGGAAAAGACGGCGATCGAGCCGCCTTGGAAAACGCTCCGCGTTTCCCACTTTCCCTCCGCACGGCTGCGGCTGGGTTTTCTCTGAAGAGCGATCAATCTTCAAGCCTCTTGCTGGAGACCCTCACGTGAGTTACATTAACTGCAAATCTGCCGGTAAATCCGGCACGAATCGAACCACGCAGGCCGAAATTTCCAGCCTCCTGCGGCTCAGTTTTCCGGGGCGGGTCAATTACGAGAGAACTCCAGCTTCGAGTGGCAGAGTTTTTCGGGGGCAGGTCAGATTCTCTAAGTTTTTGAGGGCTGCGAGTCTCCCCGACATCCCAGTTGCTGGGGATGTTGGGACCCAGCTATACGCTTCAGGCCTTTATACCGTGGTTTGCCGGTAGTCGTTTGTCGAGCTGAGAAAGCCCCTCTGCAAAAGTTTTGGCTTGTGATATGACGGCTGGAGCGTCTTCACTAATGCGTGGGTAGACGTCATCATAATCCGCCATCTGACGTTTTCCTTTCAGACGCAGAGCCATGTCGTAGAGTTTTCGACAAGATTTGTCTGGATTATCGAATTTCTCCCATATCTGCTTGTGCGAATCCTGGCCCTGCGATATGTAGAAGCGGTTTTCGATTATGCGCATGCGGGCGAGATGGAAGATGGCGTAGTAGGCCCTGCTTATTGCTGTGCGATGACATGCCTCTTCGGGACGCTTGGAAAGTTCGTCGGCTATCTTCAGATATTCGGACCAGTCGAATTGTGGATCGGGCATTAAACTAGCTCATACGTAAAATTGACGCTGCCTGAGGTTGAATTCGAATTCTCAAGCCACCAGTCGTCGAAACGATCAAGTCGCGCGATCGCTTCCATAGGATCGCCTGGCCATTGGGCGACAGCATATAGGGTTTGCCACCCATGTGCGTCCGTAACGGCCTTCAAAGTCAGAACAATATTCGAACCCAAGTATTCTCGCAATTTAGGTGCCGACTTTATCAACAGAGAGGAAACGGTTCGGTGGGTGCCGATAAAGACGGAAACTGAATTGTCAGATGGTATAACAAACTCTTTTTCCAACAGTGTCGTTGACGAGGGCTCTCCGTTTTGGAGGCTCGACGCCTCAAAAAGATTGGATTCTTCTTCCTTTAAAAATGGGCTTTCGATAGGCGTAGCGCGCCTACGCCAAGGACGGTTCAGATCCTCAAGAGTTATGAGCTGTAACTGCGAAGCCTCAAGCTCGAAATTGTTTCCGGTCAAGCCGAGCAGACTAGGATGCACGGAGCATGACAAGTTGACATCCGAGCTCTGAATAGTCGAATAGACGTTCAAAGTATCTCCTCCTCAACATCCATGGCCTGAAACAGACCCTCCTCATCGGCTCTTATCTGATGTGCCATTGCCTCGTACGTTGCATCGGCGGCAAACTCTCGTTCGAGACGTATAAAACCTGCATTGGCAAGCTTGCCAGATCCATCGATCGTGATGCGACGGTGAGGCCATTTTGCCACAGCAGCCATAGTTTTCATGTCTGACGGATCAAGGTTGAAAAATTGAGAAGCCACAAAGGGCCTCAAAATGTCCCAAAATGATCCACTTTTCGGCTGAAAGTGCATGGCTATCGTCGTGTCGTATTTACCGATCTCGACTTTTCCAAATGATCGAAGGGAAGATAAAGCCGTATCCATGACTAGGATTGTCTCTTGGGCCAAGGACCAATGAATATTGTCACGGGAAAACTTGCATGTTTCGGGGCCAAAAAAAGAAAGCTGATTGTTTCTGTGGGATTTTGAAGTTGATGCCTTGATCGGAGATAGCACCTGTCGTACGAACCTCTACATCATCGACCTTAACGTCCATCCGTTCAAGTGCTTCAAATATCGCTTGGACAATTCCGGCACGGTCGGCCCATAGACGGAGATTAGGCCGCTTGTATGTCGCCGTCAGCTCGAAAAAGGATATTGGGATTGTGATCGGCGTCGGCATTCTTTCTCCGTCCTGAATTCTACCTCTATATATCGACCAGTAGCATCAATGCCCTGAGCCTGTTTGCTTTGGAAGGTCCGCATTCGGGACATTGCGCCGCCGTAGGAGACTCGTCGACCAGTAGCTCATGTCTTAAAGTGAGCTCCGCTACCAGAGCGCGCAGCGTTCGGTTTCGGGTCTTACCATTGGGTCGCCTGGTTTGCAGGCGAAGGCTTTTTCGAATTCGGGCATGTTGCTTAGTGGGCCGAGGACGCGGAATTTTCCGGGTGGGTGGGGGTCGACGGAGACGGCGGTTCGGGCGGCTTCGGGGCGGACGAGGGCTCCGCGCCATTGGGCCTCGGCGAGGAAGAATTGCTGGTCGGGGGTGAATCCGTCGACGTTGGGCTCGGGGCCTTTGCCTTCGCGGGAGCGATGATAGGCGCGGTAGGAGAGGTTGACGCCGCCGAGATCGCCGAGGGCTTCGCCGGTGACGAGCTTGCCTTGCAGGTGGAGGCCGGGCTCGACGAAGTAGTTGTCGTACTGCTTGGTGGTGCAGGCGGTGCGGCCCTCAAAGTTTTTGTAGTCGGCGGGGGTCCACCAGTTCTCGAGTTTTCCGTCGGCGGCGAATTGCGCGCCTTCGTCATCGACGCCGTGGGAGATCTCGTGGCCGATGCTGACGCCGACGGCTCCGTAGTTGATGGCGTCGAGGCCCTTGGGATCGAAGCCGGGCGGCTGCAGGTAGCCGGCGGGGACGACGATCTCGTTCATCTGCGGATTGTAGTAGGCGTTCATGGTGGGCGGCGTCATGCCCCAGCGGCCGCGGTCGACGGGCTTGCCGATCTGGCTGAGGTCGTCGCGGACCTCGTAGCGGCGTGGCGCTGAGCACGTCGTCGAGGTAAGTGGAGCGGTCGATGGTGACGCCGGCGTAGTCTTTCCACTTATCGGGATAGCCGATCTTGATGTTGAGGGCGTTGATCTTTTCGAGAGCCTTGGCCTTGGTGGGCGCGGACATCCAGTCGCGGGACTCGATGGAGAGCTTGAGCTCGTTGACGATGTTGACGGCCATCTGGCGGGCGCGGGCCTTGGCCTCGGGCGGGAGATAGCGATCGACGTATTCGTGGCCGAGCGCTTCGCCGAGCTTGTCGTCGGTGGCGATGACGCAGCGCTGCCAGCGGGGGCGCTGCTCTTTGACTCCGGTGAGCGCGGTTCCGTAGAAGTTGAAGCGCTCTTCTTCGAAGGGAGCGGCGAGGTAGCCGGACTGGGTGCGGAGCGCGGTCCAGCGGAGATAGAGGCGCCAGTCCGCGATAGAGGACGAAGTGAGCAGGCTATCGAAGGTCTGCACGAGCTTGGGCTGGGTGACGTTGACGTGCCCTTCTTTGCTGACGTTGAGGGTGTCGAATTCGGCGTCCCAGCCGAAGTGGGGCGCGAGGGCTTCGAGCTCGGCGAAGGTCATGGGGTGGTCCTCAGCCTTGGGATCGCGGCGCTCGACGCGGCTGAGGCCGTCCTTGGCGAGTGCGGTTTCGATCTTCATCACGGCGTTGACGGCGGTGGTGGCGTCGGCTTCGCTCGCTCCGGCGAGGGTGAACATCTTGTGGACGAAGGCGATGTATTTTTCGCGGGCGTCTTTGAAGCGGGGCTCGTCGCGGAGATAGTAGTCGCGGTCGGGCAGGCCGAGTCCGCCGATGGAGATCTCGGCGATGACGTGCGTGGTGTCGTGGAGGTCCTGCGTCGGAAGAAAGACTGACGGGCGCGTCAACGCCGATCTGCTGCAGGGCGACGATCTGCGCGGTGAGCGATTTGGCGTCGACCGCGGTGTCGATGCTCTTGAGCGTGGGCTGCAGGGGATCGAGGCCGAGGGAGTTGATGCGGGACTCGTCGATGCAGGCGGCGTAGAAATCTCCGGTCATCTGGCCGGGCGAGCCTTTGGGCAGCGATGGAGGATTTGGCGGCGTCTTCTTCAGCGATGGAGCGCAGGCGGGCGCGGGTTTCATCCTGCGTGACGGTGCGGATCGCCCAGATGGTCTGGATGGCGGGCATGGGATGGGTGGCGCGCCAGGCTCCGTTGGCGTATGCGTCGAAGTCGGTGCAGGGGTTGGCGGCGCGGTCGATGTTTTCGGCGGCGACTCCGCGGGGCTGGGTTGGCGACTGGGCTTGCAAGAGCGTGGAGATAGTCAGGAAGGCGAGGAGGGCTGGGGAGTTGGAACGCAAGATTTGTCTCCTGTGTGCCTCTTTACTTTAGTGGGAATTTGGTTGGGAGTTCAATTGTGGGTTGGTTCGATCGAGGGGCTCTGAGAAAGCGAGGACGATGCATTTGATCCTCCCACATCTGGCGGGTTTCACCCGCTCATATGGGGCACCCATTTACGTGGAAGACGATGGATGTGGTGCTAGGATGGCTGCTAATTATGAGACACATCTTCGGGTTCGTTGCTAGGCGGTTGGGGTCGCCCTCGTCGCTGGTGGGCGCGGTGGTGGCGCTCAGAGTGCTCCGGGCACTCCTTGCCCGGATGCAGCTCACAAGGCTACTCGTGCTTCATGCGGCGCGGTTGCTGGATGTGGCGGCGGGGAAGGTTGTTTCTCCGGGCGAGGTGCTGGTTGAGGGGAACAAGATTGTGGAGGTTGGCGCGGCGGTGACGCATCCGGCGGGTGCGGAGGTGATCGACCTGGGCGACGCGACGCTGATGCCGGGGTTGATCGATGCGCATGTGCATCTGTTTCTGCATCCGGGGGCGGAGGATTTGCAGACGGTGCAGGAGTCGGTGCCGCAGCGGACGATTCTGGCGGAGCTGCGGCGCGCGATGACCTGATGGCCGGGTTTACGGCGGAGCGCGATATGGGGACGGAGGGCGCGGGTTCGGCGGATACGGCGGTGCGCAATGCGATCGATGCGGGGCTGATTCCGGGGCCGCGGATGCGGGTGAGCGGCAATGCGATCAGCATGCTGGGTGGGCATGAGGATGCGATTGAGTTACAACCCGGCGGCGCATGTGCCTTCGAATGCCGACTATGCGAACAATGCGACGGAGCTGGTGGAGGTGATCCGCGAGCAGCAGAAGGAAGGCGCGGACTTCATCAAGATTTATGAGACGGGGCGAGACGGCTTGCGCGATGGGAAGTTCTGGACTCCGTATCAATACACGCAGGCGGAGCTGGAGGCGGCGGTGGCGGAGACGGCGCGCATGGGGACGCGCGTTGGCGTGCATTGCGACGGGGAGCCGGGCGCGTTGTATGCGGCGGAGGCGGGCGTGGCTTCGATCGATCATGCGGACGAGCTGAGCGCGGAGACGATGCGGCTGATGCATGAGAAGCAGATCTATGCGGTGCCGACGTTTACGATTCAGGAGTACTTTGCCGATCACGCCGAGATCGCCGGAGCGGCGGCGCGGGAGCGGACGCTGCATGGGTTCCATGCGGCGGAGTTCAAGAAGCAGATGGCGGCGGGCGTGCCGATGGCGGTGGGTTCGGATGTGGGGCCGTTTCCGCATGGGACGCAGGCGCGGGAGCTGAGCTGATGGTGCAGTATGGGATGACGCCGGCGGAGGTGTTGCAGGCGGACTTGATCAATGGCGCGAAGCTGCTGGAGTGGGCGGAGGCGATTGGGCAGTTGAAGGCGGGGTTTTATGCGGATGTGATTGCGGTGCCGGGGGATCCGTTGACGGATATTCATGTGCTGGCAGAAGGTGGTGTTTGTGATGAAGGGGGAGTGGTTTACCGGCGCTAGATTTAAATGCGCGAGTTACCGAAAAGACCTGGTGATCCGGATGGAAGTCATTCTTCACCAAGTTATGACCGCGTCTTAACCTGGTGAGGCTGCCGAGAGAGTCATTGCTAAGTGACAGCATCCGCCGTATCCTGCAATCACATTCCGTCAAGTCCTGCCTTATTCGAATCTGCTTCCGATACTGGCCTATTGAAAGACTGCTGTGAGCTCACGAATCGTGCCTGATAAACCGAGTCGATGGACGGTGCTCCTCAAACAGGCTGCCGGATATGTTGCGGCGGTCATTCTTCCCTGGATCGGCACGAGTCTGGGCCTGCACACGCATGCTTTGCAAAGTACGCCGTTCGCGCTGACCTTCGCTTCGGTTGCCGTGATCACGCTCTTCTGGAGTTTTCGCCAGGGGTTGCTGGCCACGGCCGTTACCACGATTTTCTTCAACTACTATGTCATCTCTCCGGTCGGGGCATGGTCGCTGAGCGCACAAGCCTTTTTTTACAGCGCCATTATCTTTTGCGTCGGCCTTTTGATCACTGGAATCTGCCATCGGCAAAACGCGACCGGTGACCGGCTTCGAATGGCGCTTGCGTCGTATCGGGGGCAGACCGAAGCGCTGATGGAAGCGCAACAAGGCAGCAATTCGGTCGCGTGGACGCTGAGCATCGCGGACCGCCGCATGCGCTGGGCTGAGGGCGGCTCGGAGGTTTTTGGGCGGCCATTTTCAGAGATGGCGGCGCTCGACTCGCCCATGCCGCTTATTTTAGAAGAAGACCGAGCCGGTTTTGAGGACGCAATGCATGGGGTCGCGGGCTCGGCAAAAGTCTTCCACGCGGAATATCGAGTGCGATGGCCGAACGGAGAGGTCCGTTGGCTAGAGAGCCGCGGGACGCCTTCCCCAGTGGAGGCGGGCATTTGGCGCGGCGTCACGATCGACGTTACCGATCGAAAGAATGCGGAGCGGGCGCTGATCCGCTCGGAAAAGCTGGCCGCGATCGGGCGTCTTTCGGCGACGATTGCGCATGAGATTAACAATCCGCTTGAGGTGGTGACGAACCTGCTCTATCTGGCTTTGCTGGACGAACGGCTTTCTCCAGAAACAAGAGAACATCTCAACATGGCCGACCAGCAATTGGCGCGGCTGGCGAGCATCTCGAGACACACCCTTACATTTGTGCGGCCCAACTCGCAGAAGGGACCTACGAATGTCCTGACAGCCGTCGAGAGCGTGGTTGCAATGTTTGAGCCGCGATGCAAGTCGAAGGGAAGCGAGTTGCGGCTGCTGCGGAGGGCCGAGGCCTGGGTTGCGGTGCCAGTGGACGATCTGCGCCAGATCCTGACCAACCTTGTCTCCAATGCGTGCGACGCAGTGACCGGCGCCGAAGGAGTGGTCGAGATTGAGATTTCGACGGAGACAGGTTTAGCCGTCATTGAAGTGCGTGACAACGGATCAGGGATTGCGCCGGAAAATCTAAGCCGTATCTTCGACGCTTTTTTCTCGACGAAGGAGGACGTGGGCACGGGGATTGGCTTGTGGGTGAGCAAGGAACTCGCCGAGAAAAGCGGCGGCCACATCAGCGTGCGCAGCGGGGACGACGGGGTCTTTCGAACTACTTTTCGGATCGAGTTCCCGGCTGTCGAGGCGATGGCTCCGGCCGGTGTTTATCAGCTTTAACAGCGATCAAGAAAACGCCGGCACTGGGAATCGCCGCGAGTTAGTTTTCGGGTTTAGCGATGATTCCGGTGAAGAGGAGCTGGCCGCTGCGTTCGTCGCGAATGGCGAGGAAGAACGGATGGTCGACGACCATGTGGAATGGCCGCGGCTCGATTCTGACAGCCATCGAGCGCATGCCGACGCTGGTGGCAGCGGCGGCTTCGGTGCCTTCCTCGTCAACTTTTAGAAATGAGGCGTGACGGACTTCGCTGATCTGCATGCGCGGCGATTTGCGGATACTGTCGAAGTTTGCGCCAGGGCCGAAGGCAATCCCCATGCCGAGCTTTGCCAGGGCTGTGTTGAGCGTTGCGTCGTAGTTGATCGCGAAGCGGGGCAGCTCGATGGTTCCTCGCTGCGAGCGCAGGGACGAGACCAGCGATGCGAAGGTATCTGCCGTGAGTTGGTTGAGAAACGATTGCATCTGATTCGCATCTTGGGGCAACACAACGTACATCGCAAAGCTGCGATCCGCGTAGGGCAGACGAATCGCCTGCAAGCCCTTTCCGTTGGCGTAGTATGCGTATTCGGCGGAGTTCTTCATCATTTGGATCTGGAGCGCGGCGCCGTTCGCAGGTTTGAAATCGTGCGGTTGTGTCGACTTGGGGTCGAACTGGAGCGTCCATTTGCCCTTGAAGGCGATGGCGTTGGTGAGCATCGCCACGGTTCGAGGATCGATCTGGTCGATGAGGTGCTCGATGCGGTCGTTGGTGTGTTTGGCGACCCAGGCGTTGACCGTTCCAACGGAGGCAGGGCTGCGGAAGTCCAGCGTCTCGGCCTGGGCGTCAAAGAACGTTTGCAGAACTTGTTGGAACGCAGGATTTACAGGAAGGCCCTGCTGCACCCAGAGGCCATTAGCCATCGAAAGCTGAACCGCGGTTGTTTTGCTTATCTGCTCGGCGAGTTCGCGATTGGCGGCGTTGAATGCTTCGAGAGGCTGCGCGTCGGCATGAAGCGTTTTTAGGATGGCGGTTTGGGTCTCTCCGGTTGCGCCATTGGAGGTCATGGCCAGCGCGACCGCGATGCTGGTTGGCGAAATGAAGACGTTGGAGTCTGGGCGCTGCGTCGATAACTGCCGCAATACATCGAAGCCGAACTGCGCATATGGTCGCGCCAGCGCGCTGGTGGCAGGCGGCGAGGTGTCAGCCTTGGGCATGGCGCTACTTCCTAACATCATCAAGCTTGCTGCGACGGCTACGAGGGATTTCATGATCGATCACGCCTTTCAATATTAGACTCGGCGGGATTTTTGAGGAGAGCTTGGCGGTCGACTCCGCGGGAGGGTTTACGATGCGGTAATCCCTTTGCAGCGTCAGAGGGTTGAGGATCGGGATGCGTCTTTCGTGGCGGCTGGTTTTGCGGGTGTTGCTGACGTTGGTGGTGTTGGCTCTGGCGTGGCGCTGGATTGGCTCGCGCTGGAATGCGGGGAGTTCCGCGAACAAGCCCGTGGGCGATCTGGGGGCCACATCGCCGATGAACCAGGCGGGTGGTGGTGTGGCTCCGGCGGATGCTTATGAGGTTTATTCCGCGCTGTACCAGGCTCCGATGGAGGAGCCGCTGGTGTTTGCCGAGGGTTCGGGGACCGATATTCCGCAGGTGGATGGCAGCTGCCTGAAGCCGACGACGGCGGACGAACGGGAGATGGCGGACGCCTTCACTGCAGCGAACCGGCTGAGCCATCAATGGGAGCAGAAGTTTTCGATTCCACAAGGGTATAAGTTGCTGTCACATGGCGAGCTGGTGCAGGTGCAGTCGTGCTTGGCGACGCACGGACGCGACGCGGCGCAGTGCGACAAATACAAGCAGATTAAATATGTGCGGTATCTGGGAGTGCCGGGGTATGACCAGTCGCATAAGCATGCGCTGGTGTCGGTGATCAAGAGCTGTGGTGGGCTTTGCGGGAGTGGTGGGATCTTTGCCGTAGAAAAGATCGGTGGTGGATGGAAGCGCTCAGCGACGACGGACTTCACTCGGGATTGTAGTTGGGCTTATTAGTGGGCCGTCGCTCCGCCGGTGGAGTTAGCAGTTCTGATATTTCCAGTTGCGCTGTTTGCCTTCGGCGATCCATTCGAGGGCCGTTGCGATTCGCTTCTCGCGCGTCTCTGCGCGTTTGGCGTCGGCGATCCACTCGACGTATTCGCGTTTGCAGCTGGGGCTCAATGCGGCGAAGCCGGCTGCGGCTTTCTTGTCTTTCTTGAGGGCCGTCGCGAACTCTGTGGGCGTTTCCGGTCGCGGCCTTTGGAGCTTTGACGACCTTGTGCCTTGCCGCGATCGGGCTGGTGTAGTTGCCGCTGTCGATGAAGGCTGTGGCCTGGCGGATCCAGCCGAGCATTTGCTTGTCGGATGGGCAGATCTTTGACGGTGGTGATGCGGCCGAGCGAGCCCATGGCGCCGTCTTGCACCGCCTTCGCCTCGCGGAGCACGGCGCCGATCTCTTCGCCCCAGAAACCGAAGCTGCAATGTTCTTTGAAGGCGGACATATTGCCGAGGATGGCGCCTTTGTATTCGAAGAAAGGGCGGCTCCACTTGATGGTCTCTTCGACAGTGGGGCAGGCCTTGTGGACGAGCTCGCGAAGGTGCTCGAGGATGGGCTGCGCGAAGGGCTTCGCCTTGTTGATGTAGGCGTCGACTTTGGGGTTGAAGTTATCGAAGTTGTCTGAGCTCTCTGGCTTGCTTAACGTAGCGGTGGCCATCGCTTTGCTCCTGTGATTCTCGACAGCAGTTTACATTTGGCGGCGGTGGGATTTCAGAAATATTCGCCCAGTGTGTTGAAGGCGGTTAGCTCGAGGAAGTTCTGGCCGGCCGGCGGGAGCATTAACGTGTTCGTGCTCGAGCACCCAGGTGCTGGGGTGATGGATGAGCACGGCGTGGAGGCCGGCGGCGAGAGCAGGGTTGATGTCGGACTTGGGGCTGTTGCCGATCATCCAGGTGGTGTGCGGCGCGAGTCGTATTTGGCGCAGATGGCGTGGTAGGCGGCGGGATTTTTTTCGGGCGGAATTTCGACGGCGGTGAAGTGGGCCTGGAGGCCGGAGCGCTGAAACTTGTCGGCCTGCTCGGCGTGATTGCCCTTGGTGACGAGGATGAGGCGATGGCGCGAGGCGAGCTCGGGGAGGGTTTCGGCGACGCCGGGGAGCAGTTCGATCTCCTGATCGGTGATGGACTGGGCGAAGCCGGCGACGAGTTCGCGCTTGCTCGCCGTGAAATGGTCCTCGCTATGGGAGAGGCGTTCGAAGCAGGTGATGAGCGACTGGCGAAAGCTGGAGACGCCGTAGCCGTGGCTGAGGATGGTTTCGCGCTCGACTTCGTTGAGCTTGAGGCGCACCTCGTCGGGGGAGTATTCATGATGGTCAAGGCAGGAGATGAAGGCGGCGATGGCGCGTTCGAAGTAGATGTTGTTTTCCCAGAGCGTGTCGTCGGCGTCGAGGAGCAGGGTTTGCCCCGCGGGGTAGCGGGCGGTGGGTGGGGCTTGGGTCATGGGGAGTTCGTCTCTGGTTTTAAGGTAACAAAAGGCGGGGGCGGAGGTTTCGTTTGAAGAGCTTGCACTCACCACAGAGGACACGGAGAACACAGAGCTTAGGAGCGGTCTGTAATTCTTTTGTTCGGGGTGCGTCCTACAATAGGTAGGAAGATCGGGAACGAGGGAAGTGTGCGGCTGATGCGGTTTTGGGATGACATGAAGCGATTCGGGTTGCTGCTGGCGATGGCTGGTTTGCTGGCAGGCGTGACTCTCTGCGCGCAGACGCCGGGGACAGTCGCTGACGGCGCGGTGCAGGCGCCGCATGTGGTCGTGCAGTTAGTGAGTGCGCGGGATGTGATTCATCCGGGCGATTCGCTCCAGGCCGGTTTGTATTTCAAGATGGACAAGGGCTGGCATGTGTATTGGTCGAATGCCGGCGATTCGGGCGAGCCGCCGAAGATCAAGTGGTCGCTGCCAGAGGGCTTGACGGCCGATGCGATGCAGTTTCCGACGCCGCAGCGGCTGCCTCTTGGGCCGTTGATGGATTATGGCTATGAGGGCGAGGTTGTCTTCCCGATTCTGCTGCATGGGGCGGGTTCGCTGAAGGTGGGAAGTTCGCTTGATGCTTCGGCGAAGGTGAACTGGCTGGTTTGCCGCGAGACATGCATTCCGGGCAAGGCTGAGTTGAAGCTGCCAATTGCCGTGGCTGATGCGGGAACGCAGGGGAAGGTTCTCGAGCAAGCGCTGATTCAGAGTTGGCAGCAGAAGCTGCCTTTGCCGTTGCCGTCGGATGCGAAGGCGTCGTTTTCGGCGACGCCGACCGGCTTTAAGGTCGTGGTGCTGACTGGCAAGAGCGAGTCAAACGGTGAGACGGGGGCGCAGTTTTTTCCCTACGACCAAGACCAGATCGATAATGCGGCGAAACAGAAGCTGACGCCGCTGAAACGCGGCATCGAGATCGAGCTTAAGAAGGATGAGAACCTGAAGGCGACTCCGGCGACGCTGCATGGGTTGGTGGTTTTCCCCGATGGGCGCGCTTACGATGTGCAGTTCCCGCAAGGAGCCGCCGGTGGCGGATGAGGCGGCTTCGGCTGGATTTGCAGAGGTTTTGAAGATTGCCGGCTTCGCTTTTCTTGGCGGTATCATCCTCAACCTCATGCCTTGTGTTTTTCCGGTGCTGTTTATCAAGGGTCTGGCGCTGGTGCAGTCTTCGGGCGAAGAGCGGAGCCGGATGCGCGCGCATGGCGTGGTTTATACGCTGGGCATCATAGCTTCGTTCTGGGCGGTGGTCGCGGTGTTGCTGGCGCTGCGCGCCGGAGGGCGGCAGTTTGGGTGGGGATTTCAGTTTCAGTCGCCGGAGTTTATCGCGGTGATGGCGCTGTTGTTGTTCTTCCTGGCGCTTTCGCTGGCGGGGATGTTTGAGATTGGGTTGACGCTGACCAGCGCGGGTTCGGGGCTGGCGTCGAAGCAGGGGTACGCGGGCAGCTTCTTTACCGGCGTGCTGGCGATGGTGGTGGCGACGCCGTGCACGGCTCCGTTTATGGGCGCGGCGATCGGATTTGCGCTGGCGCAGTCGGCGGGGGTGACGTTTGCGATCTTCACCGCGCTGGCGCTGGGGTTGGCTGCGCCGTATCTGCTGCTGTCGTTTAATCCGGCGTGGACGCGGTTGCTGCCGCGGCCGGGCGCGTGGATGGAAGTGTTGAAGCAGGCGACGGCGGTGCCGATCTTCGCGACGGTGATCTGGCTGGTGTGGCTCTTTGCGCAGTCGGCGGGCGTGAATGCGCTGCTTGGATTGCTGGGCGGATTCCTGGTGCTGGCGATTGCGGGTTGGGTGCTGGGGCGGTGGCCGGCGAAGGGGTTTGCGACGGCGATTGCCGTGGTGGTTGGGCTTGTGGCGATTGCTCTTCCGATCTACGCGGCGCAGAAGTATGGTTCTGTGCCTGAGACGGTTACAAATAAAGCGGGCGTTCAGGGGCCGTCGAGTTGGGAACCCTACACGCCGCAGTTGGTCGAGAAATACCGGGCGCAGGGCAAGCCGGTGTTTGTTGATTTCACCGCGAGTTGGTGCCTGAGTTGCCAGGTGAATGAACGGGTCGTGCTCGACCGCGAGGACGTGCAGAAGCGGCTCCACGACAGCGGGATTGCGCTGGTGCGCGCCGACTGGACGCGGCACGATGAAGTGATTGCGCAGACGCTGGCGGGGTTGGGGCGCAGCGGTGTTCCGACGTATGTGCTTGTATTCGGGAACTGTAGGCGCGACTCCCGAAGATATTGCCTGAAGTGCTGACGCCGGGAATCGTCTTTGACGCGCTGGATGAGTTGAAGCAGGATAAGCAAGTCGCTGTGACGCGAACTGCTGCAGCAAAGGAATAGACTTCGATGCGGGGCGACGTTCCCTACGCAGCGTTGATTAAACGACTGAAGAAGGCGCGATAGCGCTGAAGCGCTATTCGAAGACTCTCGGTGGAATCACTGTCTCCGCTTGTCCATCCTGCCTCCAGCTGGCTCGTTCATTTGCAAAGCCCTCTGCGAGCCGCTGCAGGGCGGTTGCGACGAGCTTATCTGCTTCCTGAACGGCACGCCGCGGTTCGTCGACGAATTCCACCTGAATGTCGTTCCAACGAGCGCGCAACTCGGCGATCTCAGGCTCAGTCAATAATGGCGCCATGGGTCCCGAGTTGATCGCTAAACGCTCTGTTGATGGGGGAGGAATTGCCGGCGGAATCCACGGCCCTTGTACAGTGTCGGCACCGCGTACCAGGCGGGGTCCCGCTGCGCCACTCGTTGGAATGCGGCAGCCTTCGATCCACTCACGCAAACTATCTGGTCTCGGAACCTCGGGTGGGCATTCTGCAAGGTCAGCGATCACCGATGGTTGATCGTCCTCGTCCTTTACCGCCGCCATTACGCCGCCTCTTTTTGTTGCGGGCTCATTGGGCCAGTCCCGAGCAACTCGTCGAACAAGGAACGGTAGTAAACGATCGCTCGACGCAGGTCCTCGGTCGTTGCCTGCCCTTGCCTGTGGCGTAAGGCGATCTGGTGCGCGGCGCGGTAGTTATCGACCACGCCTGCGTGGGAGACGGAAATATCAGCGGCGCGCTGCTCGATGTCGGTGCCGGTCAGTGGGTATCCGCGCGCACGCATCAGGCGCTCGACCAGCAGATCGGCTTGCTCCACTGCGCCGCGAGGGCCATCGACAAAACGTGATTGGATCAGGCGCCACTCGGTGATGAACCTCTCGCGTTCTTCCGCGCCGAGCTCCCGAAGGGGAAAGGTTTCGACGCGCCGCTTCCGTTCCATCAGTAAAATCTCTGCCCTGCGCGCGCCGGTCATGCGGGCTGTGCGGTCATATTCCGCACCGAAGCGACTGCGCAGTCTCGAGGTGCGCTGGCTGCGGGCAATGGCCCACAAGACAGCCAGACCTGCGACGATGGCGATTACGATGATGGCGGCTACAAGCTTGGGATCCATGGTCGGTCCTCCTGTCACATAGAGGGATGCCCCTCGCGGAGACAATGGATGCTTCGTTGGCTTTCATGGCAGCATTGAGATTTTGATTACGGGCGGTAATTCTTCAGTTACTGCCGTCGGCGCTAGAGTACTCTGCCATCACGCATGTGCACCTGGCGGCTGGCGAAGGAGGCGGCCTCGGGATCGTGGGTGATCATGAGGATGGTTTGGCCGAGGCGGCGGTTGAGGTCGGTGAGCAGGCCGAGCACTGCGGCGGAGTTCTGGCTGTCGAGGTTGCCGGTGGGCTCGTCGGCAAGCAGGATTGCTGGATGATTGACGATGGCGCGGGCGATGGCGACACGCTGCTGCTGGCCTCCGGAAAGCGCGCGGGGCTTGTGCTTGAGGCGGTCGGCGATGCCGAGGATATTGAGCACCTCGCGGAACTCGGGCGTGAACTCGGTGGACTGTTTGCCGATGTATTGCACGATGCGGATGTTGTCTTCGGCGGTGAGCGTGGGTAGCAGGTTGTACTTCTGGAAGACGAAGCCGACGAGAAATTTGCGCATCGTTGAACGTTCCGCGTTCGACAGGCGAGCGAGGTCTTTGCCGTCGATCAGGACAGTTCCGGATGTGGGCGGAGTGAGCGCTCCGAGCACGTTGAAGAGCGTGGATTTCCCCGAACCCGAGGGGCCGACGATCGCGACGAACTCGCCTCGCTGTACTTCGAGGTTTGCGCCTTGCAGGGCGTGCACGTCGACGTCTCCAGCGCGGTAGGTTTTGTAGAGGTCGCGCACCTGGATGATGGGCGTCTCACTCATAAGAGAGCGCCTCCGTCGCATCCTGCCGCATCGCTTTGATTGCCGGAACGATGACGCCGAGCAGCGAGCCGACGATGGCGATGGCCGCGGCGATCGGCCACCAGAAATACACCGTCTCCTGCGTGAGGCTGGAGGGGACGGCGTGCTTCATCAGCCACTGCGTTGCGTAGGTGAGCAGGATTCCGACGAGCGTGCCGAGGACCGAGAGCAGAAGCGTTTCTCGGATCAGTAGGTTGAGGATGAATCCGGGTGAGGCGCCGACGGCTTTCAGGATGCCGACCTCGCGGGTGCGCTCGAGCACTGCGGTATACATGGCCATGAAGACGACGATGAAGCCGACGATCACAGCCACGCCGATGACGACGCCGATGAAGTTGCGCAACAGCCCGACGCTGTTGATCGAGAGCAGCGAGGTGAACTCTTCCATGGTGTAGATGGGGTAGCCGGGCAGGAGTGTGCGAAGTTCGCTGAGCACTTGCGGGATATCGCCTGACTGATCGGCCTTCACGTAAATCTGGCTGATGTGGTGGGGGCTGCCCATCATGTCCTGCACGACGGAAAGCCGGGCGCAGACGCGGGCAAGCTTGCCGGACTCGAAGATCCCGGCGACGCGCCAGGTGTGATTCGCGAGCAAGACGGGGTCGCCGACGTGGAGATGCTTCTCTTTGGCGTAGTATTCGTCGACGAGGACGTCCTGATCGCTCTGGAAGGGGCCGCCGGCGAGGAAGTGGAAGCCTCCGCTGATTTTGGTGAAGGCATCGATGTCGAGGCCGGTGATCGAATCGAAGCCACCCAGCGGTTGGACGACCGTGCCAATCGCCTGGGCAACGTGCGGTTGCTTGGCGACGAGAGCGACAAGCGACTCGGGAAGCGGCGCAGTGCTGAGCCCGACGATCGACGAACCCGGCGGGCGAATCATGATATCGGCGCCGACGCCGCGGGCGCGTTCCGAGGTGCTGTCGAGCGTGCCATAGCTGACGCCCACAAGGGTGAGGATCATCGTGACTTCGACAGCGATGGCGAGCACGCTGAGCGCGGTGCGGACGGGGCGATGGCCGAGATTCGAGAATACGAGCTTGTTAATCAATAGGTGTTTACCGGCGCGATCACATTACTTGGATGGCCCATCAAAGTGTATCGCTGTCTGCGTTGACGCGGAGATTTGATCAAGATTGATCAGGTTTCGTCCCTTCGCCGTTCTTGGCGCCTTCTCTGATGGTTCGGATTTGTTCCATACGCTGAGCGAGCAGCTTCTCGCGGCCTTCCTGAGTTGGATGGTAGTAGCGGCGGTCGCGGAGGTTGTCGGGCAGGCATTGCATGTCGGCGACTTTATTCTCTTCGTCGTGCGCGTATTTGTAGCCCTTGCCGTAGTCGAGCGACTTCATGAGCGCCGTCGGAGCGTTGCGGATGTGGAGGGGCACGGGCGCGGCGGGTTCGCGTTCGATGTCGGCGAGGACCTCGCCGTAGGCGGTGTAGACGGCGTTCGACTTTGGCGCGAGCGCGAGATACGCGACGGCCTGCGCGAGCGCGAGGTCGCCCTCGGGCGAGCCGAGGAAGTGCATCGCGTCGCGGGCGGAGAGCGTGAGATTAAGCGCCTCGGGCGCGGCGAGGCCGATGTCTTCGACGGCCATGCGGACGATGCGGCGGGCGACGTACATGGGGTCTTCGCCGGCGCGGAGCATTCGGCCCAGCCAGTAGAGCGAGGCGTCGACATCGCTATTGCGAATGGATTTGTGGAGGGCGGATATGAGGTTGTAGTGCTCTTCGCCGGACTTGTCGTAGAGGAGGACGCGCTGCTGGAGCGCCTCGGCTGCGATTTCGGCTGTGATGCGGTGCTCGGGTGTCGTGGCTGCGAGCTTGGCGGCGATTTCGAGGCCGTTGTAGGCGAGGCGGCCATCGCCGCTGGCGTAGGAGACGATCATGGCGAGAGCTTCGTCGTCGGCTATGAGAGAGAGTTGGCCGAGGCCGTGTTCGTTGTCATTGAGGGCGCGATGGAGGAGCGAGATGAGCTGCTCTTCGCTGAGCGGGCGGAGGGTGAAGACGCGGCAGCGGGAGAGCAGCGCGGAGATGATTTCGAAGGAGGGGTTTTCGGTGGTTGCGCCGATGAGGCGGATGGATCCGCGCTCGACGTAGGGCAGGAAGGCGTCTTGCTGGGCCTTGTTGAAGCGATGGATTTCGTCGACGAAGAGGGTGGTGCGGGAGCCGAGGGTCGAGGCCTTTTCGGCATCGACCATGACCTGCTTGATCTCTTTGATGCCGGAGAGCACGGCCGAGAACTCGATGAAGGTGGAGCGGGTTTGCTCGGCAATGATTTTGGCGAGTGTGGTTTTGCCGACTCCGGGAGGGCCCCAGAAGATGATGGAGGCGGGGTCATCGGTCTCGATCAACATGCGGAGCGGCTTGCCGGGGCCGACGAGATGCTCCTGGCCGGCGTAGTCGTCGAGGGTGCGCGGCCGCATGCGCTCGGCGAGCGGAGCGGTGGCCGTGTGCCGCGCGGGCTTGAGATCGGGCGTGGCTCCGAAGAGGCTCATATCAAAGTTGTACGCGCATGGCCGCTGTCGCGGCTAGTTTGTGCGCGCAGTGGTAGTTGCTCGACTACTTGGTGAGGACGACTTCACTACCGGATGCGCTTTCTGGCACGAGCACGTGGACGGTGAGGTCGCGGCTGCTTATGCGGCTTCGACGTGTTGGCCGTTGATCGTGGCGCTCGCTGAGCTTTGCGGCCAGTCGTAGACGACTACTTCGATTTGCTTCCACCAGGGTGAGAAGCTGCCCTGGCGTGCGCCGATTTTCACGCTGACGCCGTTGGCGGTTGTTTCGCAGGTGAAGTCGGTGCGGAGATATTCGCCTTGCTTGTATTTGAAGGTGTGGCCGTCGTCGAGATAGATGGAGCCTTTGCAATCGGAGCCCGGCTTTGCATTTGGATAGACGCGGAGCTCGAGCGGGCCTTGCGGGGTTTCGTCGGTGCTCTGCACGAGGGCCTGCATGGGAATGATGCTGCCAGCGCGGACGTAGACGGGGAGTTCGTCTTCGGTGGGCTGGATGCGGTTGGCGTTGATGGCCTTCATCGCGGCCTGGGCTGCGGGCGAGAGCATGGTCGAGCCATCGGGTGAGGCCTGGAAGAGGACCTTCATCTCTGCTTCAGACGGGATGGCCGGCATGAGCTTGCCAGTCCAGAAGTCGTACCAGCCGTCGCCGGGGAGATTGAGTGAATACTTATCGAGCGTGTCGGGGTAGGCGGGCGGCGCGATGAGCAGCGAGGGGCCGAACATGAACTCTCCGCCGGCATCGAGGTCGACGGGATGACCGTCTGTAGGTGGCGTGGGGGAACTCGAGGAAGAGCGGGCGAATCATGGGCACGCCGGTGCGCGAGGTCTCTTCGGCGACGGTGTAGAGGTAGGGCATCAGGCGATAGCGCGTGTCGATGAACTTGCGTGCCACATCTTCGTCGTGCGGGCCGTTGACCCAGGGCTCGTGGTCGGCGGTGCCCTTGGCGGAATGGTCGCGATCGATGGGCTGGAAGGCCGCGAGCTCAAGCCACTTGGTGAGCAGAGCGGGCTGGGGCGAGTTGGCGAATCCGCCGACGTCCGCGCCGGCGAAGGCGAAGCCGCTGAGGCCGAGATTTTCGAGCATGGTGGTGCTCATGCGGAGATGGTTCCATGTGGCGGAGTTGTCGCCGGTCCAGGTGACGGCGTAACGCTGGCCTCCGGCATAGGAGGCGCGGGTCATGACGAAGGGACGCTCGTTGGGGTCGAGCTTCAGCGTTCCTTCGTAGGTGCCGCGCGAGTTCTGCATGCCGTAAACATTGTGGATTTCGGCATGTGTCGCAGTCCTGGTTACAAATCCGGGTTCGTCGATGCGATGGACGGTGGTCAGCGGCATGGTCTTGCCGGGGCCGTCGAAGACCGACGGCTCGTTCATGTCGTTCCAGAAGCCGGCAAAGCCGTCGGCGACGAACTGCTTGTAATTGGTGCCCCACCAGGCACGCGATTGCTGCTGGGTGAAGTCGGGGAAGACGCTGGGGCCGGGCCAGACGACTCCAGTAAAGACAGATCCGTCGGGATTGTGGACGAAGTGGTCCCCGGCGAGGCCGGTGTCATAGGGCGCGTAGCCCTGGTCGGGCGCTTTGGCGACGTGAAGATCGGTGATGGCGATGGTGTGGAAGTGTTGCGCACGAAGGTCCGCGAGCAGCTTGGCCATGTCGGGGAAGGTCTTCGCGTCGACGGTGAAGGGACGATTGCGATCTTGAAAATCGATGTCGAGCCATAGGGCGTCGGCGGGGATGTTGTCTTTGCGTAAGCGATCGGCGACCTCGCGGAGGCGCGACGCAGGCGTGTAGGTGTAGCGGCTTTGCTGATAGCCGAGCGACCAGAGCGGCGGCAGCGGCGGGGTTCCGGTGAGCCAGGCGTAGTCCTCGACGACCTGCTTGGGCTCGGGGCCGTAGAGGAAGTAGTAGTCGAGCGGGCCGCCTTCGGAGCCGAAGGAGTAGGCGAGGCGCTCGCTGCGGCCGAAGTCGAAGTTGGATCGCCAGGTGTTGTCGAGGAAGATTCCGTAACTCACGCCTTTGTCGATGGCGAGGAAAAAGGGAATCGTTTTGTAGATGGGGTCGGTCGATTCCTGAAAGCCGAAGGCGTCGGTGTTCCACATGTCGAAGGCTTGATCGCGGCGGTCGAGCGGGCCGGTCTTGTCGCCGAGTCCGAAGAAGTGTTCATCGCGGGGGAGGGTTTTCCAGACGCGGAAGGAGCCGTTTTCAAAGTGGGTAGTGTGGCCGAGGGCGTCGGCGCTGATGATGTTGCCTTTCAGGTCAGAGATGACGAGGCGCGCTGTTGCGCGGTCGATGCGGACGTCGAGGAGTTTGGTGCGGAAGCCGACGGCGTTTGCGTCATTGTGAGGGTCGACGGCGATGTGTTTTGCGCGGGTTTCAGTGGCGACGGCCCAGCTTGCGTCTTCGGGCAGGGTGCTGGTGGCGCTGGCGCGAATGCGCAGGACGTCATCGCGAAGAGCGATGATCGACATTGTGGCGGAGCCGGAAGTGATCTCGATGCCGTCGGGTTCGTCGCGCGCGCTGGTGACGGAAGTGAAGGCGGCCTTTGTTCGTGTTCGCCGGCAGTCCGCTCTGCGCTTGTTGCTCGGCGAGAGTGGTTGGGGCAGGTTGCTGGGCTTGTGCTGCCCAGGCTGCATCCAAGAAATGCAATCCGACGAACCCGATAAACCCGCGCGCACGCGTCATGCAAACCTCCTGCAAACTGAGCCAGCAGTCATAGTATCGTGAACGACTGCCGGCGGTCAGGAGGCTGAAGCGCAATCAGCCGGCGAGCTGGACGAGTTGTTGCGCGGCGAGTTTGGGGCCGAGGATGGAGACATTGGGAATTTCTCCGCGGACCATGGCGACTTCGTCGCAGCGGTAGAGGCGTGGGCAGCTCTGGCAGTCCTTATAGATTTTGTCGGGGAGCGCGGTGCGGTCCTCGACGATGCGGAAGCCGTGGCGGAGGAAGAAATTTGGGGTGCGCGTGAAGAGGCAGACGGAGTTGATGCCGTGGTCTTCTGCCTCATCCACGAGAGCATCGAGCAGCCTGCCCCCGACGCCATGATTTTGCCACTCGGGATCGACGACGATCGAGCGCACCTCGGCGAGATGTGGGCCGTAGAGGTGCAGCGCGCCGCAGCCGAGGAAGTCGCCCTCGTCAGACTCGGCCACGATGAAGTCGCGCACGTTTTCGCATATTTCGGCGAAGCTCGCGGCGGAGCAGCGTGCCGTCGCCGGAGAGGCTGTTGACGATGTGGTAGATGTTGGAAGCGTCAGGGAGCTTGGCTTCACGCACTCGCATGGGCGACCTCCTGCGGAGATTGGGCTGACTCTCCAATCTCATGGCGAAGATCAGTTACACGTTGGTGAGCAGTCTTGAGCGCTTCGCGGACGCGAGCGGTTGCAGTGCCGCCGATCACGTCGTGGCAATCGACGGTCGCCTGCAGGGTGATGCTTGCAAAAAAATCAGTTATCGAATTCCACGCCAAACTCTTTCAGTTCCGGCGAGCGAGAGATCGCCAAGTTCGCAGCCCTTATCGAGGCAATAGCGGACGGCGTTGCCGATCTTTTCGTGGGCTTTGCGAAATGGTACACCTTTGTAAACCAAATATGTAGCAGCGGCCATTGCATTTAGAAATCCGCTCTCGCAGGCGGCCCGCATGCGGTCGGTGCGGAAGCGCAGAGCAGCGAGTAAACGGCGCGAGCACATGAAGCATTTGATGCGCGACCGCGGTCGCCTCAAAAACCGGCTCCTGCGTTTCCTGCATGTCTTTGTTGTAGGCGAGCGGGAGGCCTTTGAGCAGGAGCGTCACCGTCTCGGCCGCGCCGTGCAGGCGACCAACCTTGGCGCGGACGAGCTCGGTGAGGTCCGGATTCTTCTTTTGCGGCATGGCGCTTGAGCCGGTGGAGAACGCCTCAGGAAGCTCGACGAAGCCGAACTCTGCTGTCGCATACAGGGTGATCTCTTCGGCGAAGCGGCTGGCGTGGATGCCGATCATGGTGAGTGCCTGCAGGTATTCGAGGACGAAGTCGCGGTCGCTGGTGGCGTCCATGCTGTTGGCGGTGGGCGCGGCGAAGTGGAGCTCCGCAGCAGCGATGCTGCGGTCGAGCTTGAGCGTTGCTCCGGCGACTGCGCCTGAGCCGAGCGGGCAATAGTTCATGCGGTCGGCGCAGTCTTGCAGGCGCGAAGCGTCGCGCAGAAGCATTTGAACGTAAGCGAGCAGCCAGTGGGCGACGAGCACGGGTTCGGCGCGTTGCAGATGGGTGTAGGCGGGCAGGGTCGCTTCGCCAGCGGCGGTTGCTTGCGCAAGCAGCGACTCGCACCAGTCGGCGAGTTGATCGACGAGGGAGCCGATGCTCGAACGAATGTAGAGCCGGAGGTCAGTGGCGATTTGTTCGTTGCGGCTGCGGCCGGTGTGGAGCTTGAGCGCGAGGTCGCCAATGCGTGCGCTGAGTTGGAGTTCGACGAAGTGGTGGATGTCTTCGGCGTCGGGATTGTCGCGAATCCAGGCGGACTCCGCCGAGCTTGGGGTCGAGAAACTGCGCCCAGATGCTGTCGAGCCCCTGGCGGATGGTCGCAACCTCGGTGTGGGAGAGAATGTCTGCGTCATGCAGGGCGAGCGCGTGCGCCTTGCTGGCAAGTATCTCTTGCTCGAGAAGCTGCCAATCAAAGCGGAGGGAGCGCTGCCAGTTGATCGAAGAAAGGGTCAAGCGGCTCGCGGAAGCGGCCCGACCACATCTTCGCGGATTGTTGTTCGTTCGACATCAGTAGGTTGCCTGTTCCTTAGCGTTGAGTAGGACTCGTTTGTTCAAGCTCGGCGGTTCCGAAAGGGAGAGATAGAGGCTTCCGCCATTGCGAAGTTATTGCGCCAGCTCCTTTTCCTTTGCACTTTGAAGCTGGGGCATTTCGCTGCCCTGGCTGAGCGTGAGCAGGCCTGTTGCAGCGTAGGTGAGCAGCTTTGCCCTGGTGTCGGTGATGTCGAGGTTGCGCATGGTGAGTTGGCCGATGCGGTCGCGCGGAGAGAAAGTGGACTCCGTCTTCTCCATGCTGAGGCGCCCGGGATGAAAGGTGAGGTTGGGCGATTCGGTGTTGAGGATGGAGTAGTCATTGCCGCGGCGCAACTCAAGCGTGACCTCGCCGGTGATGGGCTTGGCGACCCAGCGCTGGGCGGATTCGCGGAGCATGATGGCTTGGGAATCAAACCAGCGGCCCTGGTAGAGCAGGCGACCGAGTTTGCGGCCGTTGTCGCGGTACTGTTCGATGGTGTCTTCGTTGTGGATGCCCGTGATGAGGCGCTCGTATGCGATGAACAGAAGAGCGAGGCCTGGGGCTTCGTAGATTCCGCGGCTCTTGGCCTCGATGATCCGATTCTCAATCTGATCGGACATGCCCAGGCCGTGGCGCCCGCCGATGCGGTTGGCCTCGAGCAGGAGCTCGACTGGGTCGTCGAAGTGCGTGCCGTTGAGCGCAACCGGGAAGCCCTCTTCGAAGCGGACGACAATCTCTTCGCGCGGGACCTCGACATCGTCACGCCAGAAGGCCGCGCCCATGATGGGATCGACGATCTTGATGGACGAAGAGAGATGCTCGAGGTCTTTGGCTTCGTGGGTCGCGCCGAGTATGTTGGAGTCGGTTGAGTAGGCCTTCTCGGCGGACATCTTGTAGGCGAAACCGGACTGCCGCATGAACTCGGACATCTCGGCGCGGCCGCCGAGTTCGTCGATGAACGCGTTATCGAGCCAGGGCTTGTACACCTTCAAATTGGGGTTGACGAGCAGGCCGTAGCGATAGAAGCGCTCGATGTCGTTGCCCTTGAAGGTGGAACCGTCGCCCCAGATGTGGACGTCGTCCTCCTTCATCGCGGAGACCAGCAGGGTCCCGGTGACGGCGCGGCCGATGGGGGTGGTGTTGAAGTAGGTGACGCCGGCAGTCGTGATGTGAAACGCGCCGGCCTGCAGCGCCGCGATGCCTTCGCGGACGAGCGGGCCGCGGCAGTCGATGAGGCGGGCCTTTTCGGCGCCGTATTCGAGGGCCTTGCGCGGAATTTCGTCGTAGTCGGTCTCGTCGGGTTGGCCGAGATTCGCCGTGTAGGCGTAGGGGATGGCTCCCTTTTGTTTCATCCAGTGCAGCGCGGCGGAGGTGTCGAGCCCGCCTGAGAAGGCAATGCCGACCTTTTGGCCGACGGGCAGGGATTCGAGAATTACGGACATGCTTTGGAACCTCGGAAAGTGTTTCGTTTATGGCCTATTGCAGTTAGGCGCCAGAATTGGGCTGTCAAACATTCGCCCTGTTCGCCGATCCGCCAAGCAGCAACAGCATCAGGGCTTTCTGTGCGTGCATGCGATTTTCGGCCTGGTCGAAGACTACGGATTGTGGGCCGTCGAGCACGGCGTCAGTGACCTCGGCGTTGCGATGCGCGGGGAGACAGTGCATGAATACAGCGTTCGACGAGGCTCTCGCCATCAGTGCTTCGTTCACCTGGTAGGGCTTGAAGATCGGCGCGCGCTTGGTTGCTTCATGTTCGGAGCCCATGCTGGTGCAGACGTCGGTGTAGACCGCGTCGGCCCCGCTGACTGCCTCGATGGGGTCGGTCATGAGCGTGATGCGGCCGCCGGTGGTTGCGGCGATGGCTTCGCCGCGGGCAACGATATCAACTCGGGGTGCATAATGCTTTGGCGTGGCGATCGTGCAGTTCGCGCCGAGCTGCGCGGCAATCAGTAACAGTGAGTGGCACACATTATTGCCGTCGCCGACATAGGTGAAGTTCAGGCCGCTGACGGAGCCGAAACGCTCTTCCAGGGTGAGGAAGTCGGCGAGGGCCTGGCAGGGGTGCTCAAGATCGCTGAGCGCATTGATCACAGGCACGGTTGCATATTCGGCCATCTCGGTAATGGTGTCGTGGGAATAGGTGCGCAGCACGATCAGGCTAACCCAGCGTTCGAGGTTGCGGGCCATATCGGCAAGGGACTCGCGTTCGCCGAGGGGTGATTGGGTCTGGTCGACGAAGATCGCGCTGCCACCGAGGGTATTCATTCCAGCCTCAAAGGTGATTCGCGTGCGCAGCGAGGCTTTCTCGAAGAACATGACCATCTGCTTTGCATCGAGAGCCCAGCGAAAGTCTTGTGGGCGCTGCTTGACGCGATGCGCGAGCTGCAGAACGGCCTTGATCTCGGCGCTGGTGAAGTCGGCGATGGAGCAGAGATCGCGACCGGCAAGCGATTCTGTGGCCGAAGCGATTGCTACTTCTTCGGTATCGGGCGCGAGGGCGCTTCCGGCATAAATATTTGTGGGCAACTATCTACCTCCCTGGGCGACGGCTTGTTGCGTGTTGCTGGCCGGCGGCCGCTTCTGTTGCGGTGAGAACCTCATCGATGGCCTGAATTGTCGTATCGACGTGTTCCGTTTGCAGGAGGAACGGCGGCAGGAAGCGCAGCACAGTCTCATCGGTACGGTTGATGATGATCTTGCGCGCGAGCAGCTGTGCGAGCACGGTCTTGGCGAGTTCGGCGGAGTCGAGTTGCGCGGCGAGCATCAGGCCCTTGCCGCGGACATCAAGGATCGAAGGATGCTTTGTTCGCAGTTCGGAAAGTTGCTGCTTGAAGTAGTCGCCGACCGTAGTGACGTGATGAAGGAGGTTGGTGCTCTTCATCTCATCGATGACGGCGATGGCGACGGCGCAGGCCAGCGGGCCTCCGCCGAAGGTGGTGCCGTGCATGCCGGGATGAATGGCCTGCGAGACGGCTTCGGTGCAGAGCATTGCGCCGAGGGGAAGTCCGCCGGCGAGTGGCTTGGCGAGCGTGGTGATGTCGGGCATGATGCCGTAGTGCTGATAGGCAAACCACTTGCCGGTGCGGCCGAGGCCGGACTGAATTTCATCGGCGACAAGCAGTGCCCCCGTCGAATGAGTGAGGTCGCGCGCAGCTTGTAGAAATTCAGCAGACAAGGGGCGGATGCCGCCCTCGCCTTGAATGGGCTCGAGGAGGATGGCGCAGACTTCGCTCGAGAACTTAGCGCGCAGGTCCGCGACATCGTCGAAGTGAACGAACTCGACGCCGGGGAGCGTTGGTGCGAAGGGTTCGCGGTACTTTGCTTTGTGGGTGGTCGATACGGAACCGAAGGTGCGGCCGTGAAAGCTGTTTTCGATGGCTAGGAAGTTCGTCCCGAGTTGTTTCCCTTCAGCGCGGAGCATTCCTGCGTAGGCGCGAGCGACCTTCAACGCCGCTTCCCAGGCCTCGGTGCCGCTGTTGCAGAAGAAGGCGCGATCGAGGCCGCTCATCTCCGTCAGGCGCAGGGCGAGCTCGGCCTGGCCGGGATGGAAGAAGAGGTTCGAGGTGTGGATCAGCTTCTTGCTCTGCGTCGGCGATCGCTTGTTCGATCGCGGGATGCGCGTAGCCGAGGGCATTGACGCCGATGCCGCTGAGCAGGTCGAGGTATTTGTCGCCGTGTTCGTCTTCAAGGTAGACGCCTTCGCCACCGACGAAGAGGAGCGGGTTCCGTTCATAGGTCGGCAGCAGGAGCGTGGCTTCGGCGGCCTGAATTTCTTTGAGTGCTTTGAGCTGGTCGTTCATGCCACCATCACCTCGGTTCCGTGGGTTATGCGTGCGCTGCATAGATCGGGAAGTAGGCCGGCTTCGGCCGCGGGCAGGATGCGGACGCGTTTGACGCCGTGCAGCAAGGCTTCGCGGCAGGCGCTGAGTTTGGGGAGCATGCCGCCGCTGATGACTTCGTCTTTGGCGAGCGCGGCGATCTTATCGATCGTGAGCCAGCGCATGACGTCGCCGTCGGCTCCGCGAACACCGGGCACGTCGGTGAGAAAGACGAGCGCGTCGGCGTTGCAGCACATGGCGCAGGCGGCGGCCATTTCGTCGGCGTTGATGTTGTAGTATTCGCCATCGAAGCCGAGCGCCATGCTGGAGAGAACGGGCACCGAGCCCATCTTCCAGATCGCGTCGAGCCAGCGCGGATCGGAGGCGACGATTTCGCCGACGAAGCCGAGATCGGGTGCGGTGCGCTTCTTGCGCGCGCGGAAGATGAGGCCGTCGCCGCCGGAGAGGCCGACGGCAGATTGGCCGTGCGCGCCGAGCGAGGCGACGAGCGATTTGTTCACCTGACCGGCGAGCACCATGAGCGCGGTGTCGCGGGTGACGGCGTCGGTGACGCGGAGTCCGGCGACGAATTCGCTTTGCTTGCCCATGGCTTTGAGCGTGCGGGTGAGCTGCACGCCGCCGCCATGGACGAGCGCGACCTGATGGCCGTCGCGAGCGAGTTCGGCGACGGCTTGCGCGCAGCGGTGCAGCATCTCGGGATCTTCGAGAGCGGCTCCGCCTAATTTGACGACAAACTTCATTTCAATCTCCTTGCGTGGCCGCTACAGATGGCCATCCACTTCGTAACTTCAGAGCAGGCCTTCGGCGTCATAGGTTCAGAGCAGGCCCTCGGCCTCGGGCCAGCCGCACATCAGGTTCAGATTTTGGACCGCTTGCCCGGCTGCTCCTTTAAGCAGGTTGTCGAGGCACGAGACGATGACGCATCGCTTGCCGTCGGGTGCGAGTTGAAAGCCGATGTCGCAGAAGTTGGTGTAGGCGGAGTATTGGATCTGCGGCAATTCTCCCTGGCTAAAGACTCTCACCATCGGGCTTGTTGAAAAGTACTGATCGAAGCAGGACTTGATCTGCTCGGCGGTCATCTGTTCGCGGAACCAAATGTAGATCGTTGACAAGATTCCGCGTGGGATCGGCAATAGATGCGGGGTAAAGACTATTTGTGACGATGACAGTTGCAATTGCTCGAGCAACTCGCCCGTATGCCGATGGCCGAAGACTCCGTAAGCGGAAAGGTTGTCGGCCGCGTACATAAAATGCGTCTTCGCGGTCGGGGCTTTGCCGGCGCCGGAGACTCCGGATTTAGAATCGCAGACGATGCCGCGGTCGAGATCGATCCAGCCCTGATCGACGAGCGGCTTGAGGGCGAGGATGATCGAGGTTGCATAGCAGCCGGGGTTTGCGATGAGCTGAGCGTCGCGGATTTCGTCGCGATGCAGCTCGGGCATGCCGTAGACGCTCTTGGCCTGGACGGTAACGGCGGTGTCGCTGCCTTCGTCTTCAAACTTGTAGACGGCGCGGTTTGTCGCGTCGCTCAAACGCCATGCTCCACTAAGGTCGATGACGCGAATGCCGCGATCGAGAGCTTCGGGCACCCATTCGCGGGACTGTTCGTGGGGCGTGGCGAGGAAGAGGACTTCGACGTTGCGCGACTCGAGGAGGTCCCAGGAGAAGGGCTCGACGAAAAGGGACGCGGAGCCGTTGTTGTCCATCAGCTTTGGGTGGATGGCGGTTAGGGGCATCGGCGCGGTCGTCTGCGAGGCATCGGAGCGGCCAGCAAAGACGGGTGGTTTGGCTTTCAAGCGAGGATGATGGAGCAACAGCCGCGCCAGCTCCATGCCGGAGTAGCCGCCGACGCCGACGACGGCGGTTTGGATGGTCTCGATTTGTGTTGCGGTCGTCATTGGCCGATCATCTCTTCGATGCGTGCGAACAAGCTTCCCCGCATGTTTATTGTCGGGGCAGATGATTAATACAGTGTCATCGCCGGCGATGGTGCCGACAGCCTCGGGCCAATCTTCATGATCGATCGCGACGGCGACGGGTTGCGCGCCGCCCTGCGTGGTGATCACGACGAGCTGGTTCTGAGCCTGCTTTACCTTGAGCGCAAAGCCGCGAAGAACATCTTGAACCGTGGGCTCGTCGTCTTCGGTGTCGGAACTGATGCCGTTGGGAAGCGCGTATCCGCCGGGGCCTTTGTAAAGACGTAGTTCGCGAATGTCGCGAGACAGCGTGGCCTGGGTGACGTCAAACCCGCGGCGCACCAGCTTGCGGCGCAACTCGTGCTGGCTGGCGACCGGCGTCGATCCAACGATCTCGCGAATTACGCTATGTCTCTCGGGCTTCAATCGTTCTCCTGCGTAAAAGCAGAAAAGCGGCCAGTTGGCCGCATCAACCTTGACGCTGAATGCATAAAAACTACTTCACTATGTATAAATATGCAGCAGCAAAATGTCAAGTGTTTGCGCGATGATTTCCACAGTATTTGAGGCATCGGCGATAGATTGACGCTCTCGAGGTCGCTCTGCGAGACTCTCGACTATGCAATACGCGGGAAGAGTTGAATATGCGCAAGAGCGCAAGATGCGCGAGCGGAACACTCCACTCTATCGCCTGGCGCATTGGCCTATATGGATTTGGGTGTTTTTTCTGGCGCCGGGCCCGCTGACGTTTTCTTTGTTCGCGCATGGCTTTGGGCGGGGCAATTTGGCGTGGCTGATTGCAGTGCTGGTGGGAACGGGGATTGCGGCGTTGCGCGGGCGGTTGCCTGGGGCGGAGCCAGGCCCGTATATTTTGCGCTTCGATGAGGACAAGCCGAATCCGCTGTATCGGCGGGTTTGTTACACCTTCGCGTGGAATGCGGTGATCAATTTCGCATTGATGAACCTTTTGGGACTGGCGATCGCTGTCGCTGCGGGCGGCTGGTATATCAAGCAGATTTACCAGTATGCGTATGCTCCGGTCTGTGCTGCGATCCTAATTCTTGGCGCGTCGGGTTGGCTGCCTCGGGTGGGCTCTTCAACCAAGGGTGAGGGGACAGAGCGGCGGTATTTCTACGGTTCAGTCTGGGCGGTGACTGCGGCGCAGGTTGTGCTTTTGATTCTGTGGAAGACAATGCCGTTGAATCGGACGACGAGTCTAATCAAGTTGACCGTGTACCTGGCCGTGCTGGCGCTGATGGGAGTGTTTGCTTCGCGCGGGATGTTGCCCCGGACGCGGCCAATTTTACCGGGCGAGACAATGGTTGCGGACTAAGGGGCGATAGTTGGCGGTGCGGCAGGTCGCGGATAGATTCGGGGATGAGATGAAGATTGCGTTTCTGGGATTAGGAAATATGGGTTCGGGGATGGCGCGATGCCTGTTGCGGGCGGGTCATTCGCTGCGGGTCTGGAACCGGAGTGCAGATAAGATGGCTCCGCTTGCGGCTGAGGGGGCGATTGCCTGCGCCTCTCCGGTGGGGGCGATCGAAGGCGTTGATCTCGTGATCAGTTGCTTTATGGATGACGCTTCGGTCCACGCAGTTTTTGATGGGGCGGAGGGTTTGATTGCGAAGATGACGCCAAACTCGATTCATCTTTGTGTGGCGACGATCTCTCCCGTCTGTGGAGAGTGGCTGGCGGAGGCTCATGCCACGGGTGGGAGCCGGTATGTTTCGGGGCCGGTGCTGGGTCGACCGGATGCCGCGGCAGAAGGTAGCCTGCTGCAGTTTCTGGCGGGGGACGCGAGCGCGATCGAGGAGATCGCGCCGGTCTGCAAGGCGTTTGCGCCGGTGGCGGTACCGATGACGGGACCGGCGAGCGTAGCGAACAGCCAGAAGCTTTGCGCCAACCTCTTCATCGCCTCGCTGATCGAGATGATGGCGGAGTGTTACACCTTTGCCGAGAAGTCGGGCGCTTCGCGCGAGATCATGGGTCAAATATTCGAAAGGTCGTTCGCTTTGCCGGGCCTTAAAGGGTATGCGCGCCGAATGAAGGACAGAGAATTCAGCGGGGAAGGCGGCTTCTCGACGCGCGGTGGGCTGAAGGATGTTCGGCTGATGCTGGAGGCTGGGAAGCGAGTCGGCTGTCCGCTGGACATTGCGACGGTGATCGAGGGCAAATTGGTGGAGTGCCTGGATCGTGGGCTTGCTGATGTTGATTGGAGCGCGGTGCAGGAGGTGACCCGGGCCCGGGCGGGTTTGTAGGCGAGGTAGAGAGCCCGATGTACTGACAAAGCCCTCGATGCGCAGTCTAACCGGAACAGAGCTATCGCTCCACAAGCAGAGGTAAAGTGCACAAACTGGCCTGGGATTTGCGCTTTGCGTTTCGTCAGCTCTGGAAAGCTCCCGGGTTCACCTTGACTGTCGTAGCGACGTTGGCGCTGGGAATTGGCGCGACGACTGCGATCTTTTCGCTGGTCGAGGGTGTGTTGTTGCGTCCGCTCCCTTTTAAGGATGCCGACAGGCTCGTTCTGCTAGGCGATCATCTTGGAAGCAGTAGAGCGATCGCAGTGACCGCTCGAGAGATCGGCACCTATTCGAATGCTACTCGCGCATTTTCGTCGATGGGGGGATATGTTGGGAGCACCTACGAGCTTTCCGGAGGCGCGATACCCGAGGTAGTGCAGGCGGCGCGTTTAACTGCGGGGGTATTTCCCACGCTGGGTGTTGATCCCGCGCTGGGCCGAGTATTTACGCAGCAAGAAGAAGATGGTCACGAGCCGCTGGCAGTGATCAGCGATTCGCTTTGGTTGAACCGGTATCATCGCGATCCGCGGGTGGTTGGCAATACGATTGTGCTGGATCGCAAGACGTACACCATTATTGGTGTGATGCCGCGCGGATTCGAGTTTCCGCTGCAGGCCGGGCATCTCGACCAGGTGCAGTTGTGGGTGCCGATGGGGCTAACGGCGGAGGAGATCTCTGAGGAAAATGCAGGCGCCTGGGGCTTCCACATGGTCGCCCGGCTGAAAGACGGCGTCAGCGTTGCTCAGGCCGCGCAGGATGCGGACCGAGTCGCGAAACAGGTCATGCGCGAGTTTCCCCGAACATGACGGCGATCCACATCCAGGGTGACGTGACGCCGCTGCTGGAGACGGTGGTAGCGGAAGTGCGGCCGCTGCTGCGGACCCTATTGATGGCAGTCGCGATTGTGCTGCTGATGGCGTGCGTCAATGTCGCAGGTCTGCTACTGGTGCGCGCGATTCGGCGGAGGCGGGAGTATGCGGTTCGGCTCGCGCTTGGCGCGCGCCCGGCGGCGATTCTTCGCGAGTCTGTGTGTGAGGGGCTAGTGCTGAGCTTGGCTGGCGGACTGCTCGGTCTGGGTTTGGCTGCCGCGGCGATCCGGGTTGTGCTGCGCTCGATGCCGGAGTCGATGCCTCGGGTCGAATCCATCTCGATGGATGGGATGGTGGTTGTGTTTGCGCTGGCGCTGGCCCTCGCTACCGGCGTTCTTTGCAGCCTGGCGCCGGCCTTCGCGGCGATCCGCACCAATTTGACGGAGAGCTTGAAAGAGGGTGCGCGGACCGGTAGCGGGGCATCGAGCCACTCGCGGCTGCGGTCGGCGCTCGTGGTTGCTGAGATTGCCGTTGCGCTGGTGCTGCTAACGGTTGCGGGAGCCTTTTTGCGAAGTTTTCAGAAGATGCGTGCGGTCGATCCGGGTTTCCGCGCCGACCATGTTTTGGTGGCCGAATATCAGTTGCCGTTCCGCGAATATCCCACCAATGAGTCTGTCGACAACTTCAATCGCGCGGTGGTCGATCGGCTGTCGAAAGCACCGGGGGTGACCGCGGTTGGATTGACCAACGGCCTGCCGGCTTCGAATGAGTGGATCGGCTCCGGATACACAATCGAAGGCGTGCCTGCGGCAAATTGGAAGCTGAAGTTCGCCATGTTCGCGACCGTCTATGGCGATTACTTTAAGGCCATGAATATCCCGCTACTCGACGGTCGCGTCTTCACTATGGATGACCGTTCCAGCACGATGCCGGTGGTGATCGTGAACGAGACCATGGCGAAACATGCGTGGCCGGGTGAGCGGGCGATTGGGAAGCGCATGCACATGGGCAATCCAAAGAGGCCGTACCCGTGGGCTACCGTCATCGGCGTCGTCGCCGATACCAAGGTCGGCGCGCTCGATCAGCCCGGCAACGAGCAGGTTTATGCCGCTGCTCAGCAGGCGTCCGCGCTCTACGGGGCGGCGGCCGCCGGAACGCGGACCCAGGCCGCTGCGGGCTACATTACTCTGCGCGCGTCGCTGCCGCCTGATCAGATGACGCAGACATTGCGGTCGGCGGTCGCCGAGGTCGATCCGCTGCTGCCGCTGCAACAGGTGCAACCGATGGAGGAAGTGATTTCCAACGTGGAGGCGCCGCGGAGGTTCAACACGGTCCTGATCACTGCCTTCGCAGCGGGTGCTCTGCTGCTCGCGATCACCGGCATTTATGCGGTGGTGGCGTTTTCGGTTTCACTGCGGACGCACGAGATTGCAATCCGGATGGCGCTGGGCGCCCGGCGCGCTGGGATTGCGAGGCTCGTGCTGGCTTCGGGCGCGAAACTGGCGCTGTTGGGATGCGGGCTTGGGTTGATCGCCTCGCTGGCCGTTTCGAGGGTGGTGAGCGCATTCCTGTTTGGCGTGAGTGCGACCGATCCGCTGGTCTACCTGGTTGCGGTTGCGGCGATGATGTTCATCGCGTTGCTGGCTTCGGCGCTTCCGGCGTTACGGGCTGCTTCGGGTGATCCGCTCGATGCTTTGCGGTCGAGTTAAGCATTAATTCGTCGGGCGAAGCGGCTGACCGTCTTTGCCAATTCTGTTTGTCCTCGGTAAAGTCGAGAGCGTGCCTGCTTGGCGGGCGAACGAATCTGTGACGACGACCGCAATCCATCCCGCTCCCCAACTTGAATCGCTTGGTCTGGTCACCGCGAACGATGTCTTCTTCCGCCTCGTCGAGCTCGATCGCTCGGAGTCGATGCTGCAGCAGGATGCCGGCGGGTTTTTGGCATCCGATCTCGGCCCGTGAAATCTATGCCCGGGTGAAGTCGCTGGCTGATGCTTTGTTGACTTGGGGGATTGCCAAGGGCGACCGGGTCGCCATTCTCGCGGAAAACCGGTGGGAGTGGGCGGTGATGGATTTTGCCGTTCTGGCAATCGGCGCCGTCGATGTGCCGATTTATCCAACGCAAACGGCAGAGCAGACGGCGGTGTTGCTGGCGGACTCCGGTTCGCGGATCGCGTTTGTCTCAACCCGCGAGCAGTATGACAAGGTTGCTTCGGTGCGCGCGCAGACGCATCTGGAGCGGATTGTGATGATGGATAGCTTCGCTCCGGATGCGGGGATCGATGCGATCGCTTTCTCGTCGCTGATGCCTGACGGTGACGCAGGGTTCGAGAGGGACACGGAGTTTGACCGGCGCGCGCGAGAGATTCAGCCGGAAGACTTAGCGACGATTATCTATACCTCGGGAACCACAGGCGAGCCGAAGGGCGTGATGCTGAGCCATGGAAACATGGCTTCGAATATGAGCTATTCGACGGTGGGGCTGCATTTTCGCGAAGGTGATCGGTGCATCTCGTTCCTGCCGCTGTCGCACATCACGGCGCGCGCTCTGGATGCGGCGTTGTTTTCGCGCGGCGTAACGGTGGCGCATTGTTCGAGTTTTGACAAGCTGCCGGCGGCGATGAAGACGGTCCAGCCGAGCGTGTTCGTTGGCGTGCCGCGCGTATATGAGAAGGTGCGGCAGGAGGTCGAGCGCCGCGCGTCGCAATCGCCGGTGAAGAAGCGGCTGCTGCGATGGGCGATCGGCGTCGGGCATCAACATCGCGAGAGCATCGTGAATGACCGGCTGCCGAAGTCGGCGCTGTGGCGGCTGGCGGCGAAGCTGGTCTTGACCAAGGTCCACGGGGCGTTTGGCGGAAAGACGCGCTACTTCATCGCCGGCGGTGCGCCGCTTGGCATGGATACGGCGGGTTGGTTTGCCGACGCGGGGCTGCGAATTCTGGAAGGCTATGGACTGACCGAGACTTCGCCGGTGATTGCGCTGAACAAGCCAGGCGCGTACCGGATTGGTTCTGTGGGGAAGGCGCTGCCGAATTTCGAGTGCAGGCTGGCGAGCGATGGAGAGCTTGAGGTGCGGGGGCCGTCGGTTTTTCAAGGCTATTGGAAAAAGCCGGAGGCGACCGCTGCAACGTTTACTTCAGACGGCTGGTTTAAGACGGGCGATATCGCGCGCATCGATGACGATGGGTTCCTCTTTATCACCGACCGGAAGAAGGAGCTGCTGAAGACTTCTGGCGGCAAGTTTGTGGCGCCGCAGCCGATCGAGAACAAGCTCAAGGCGAATCTGCTGGTGGGGCAGGCAGCGTTGGTTGGGGACAAGCATCAGTTCATCAGCGTGCTGATCTCGCCGAATTTTGCCGCGCTCGCCGCGTGGGCGAAAGAGAAGGGAATTGACGCTTCGGACCACGTGGCGCTGATTGCGAATCCAAAAGTTGTCGCCGAATATCAAGGCATCGTCGACAAGGTGAATGCGGAGCTGGCGAACTTCGAGACGATGAAGCGGTTTCGGCTGGTGGCGGAGGAGTGGTCGCTGGAGGGTGGGGAGTTGACTCCGAGTTTGAAGCTGAAGCGGCGGGTGGTTGAGGCGCGGTATGCGGCGGAGATTGCTGGGTTTTATGTTGGGGATGGGCGGCGTTAGCGAGGCTTCAACAGCTTGCGGATTTCGGCGTCGTCCTCCGTATCGTGAATGCGCTTGTAGTCCTTCAGCGTAGCTTTTTCGCCTTGCTTGGAATGTCGAGTATGGGGACACCATCTTCCGGTGTGCCCTGCGAGGGCCTCCGCAGATTGCTCAGAATGAGCTCGTTGGCTGCGCGGCTTTTGGAAATGCTGTTTGCCTCTGCGTAGCGGATCAGCACCTCAGCAGCTTCTTCTGATAAGGAAACCTTGATGCGATTCGACATAAGCTTTTAGATCTAATCGGCTATTGCTTCACTGGCTTGAGGGAGTGGATGTCATTGGTTCCGGGCCCCGTCGAATCGGCGAGCGAGCAACAACACTAAAGGGTTGCTTTTTGGGACTCGAAAGAAGCTTTGCCAATTTCAGCATCTGAGAGACGATGAGGCTACGCTGATTGTCTGCAGCCACACTAGAAAGAAATGGGTGCTTCCGATGTTTATAGTTTTGGCATTGCTGTTGGGAGTTGTTTGCGGTCTGCGGGCGATGATGGGGCCGGCGGCCGTGAGTTGGGCGGCGAAACTTGGGATGCTGGCCGTCGCCGGAACGCCGATGGCGTTTATGGGCTTCAAGTACACGGCGATCATTCTTACGGTGCTGGCCGTAGGTGAGCTGATCAATGACAAGCTGCCAAAGACGCCGAGCCGCAAGACGCCTCCGCAATTTATCGCCAGGATTTTCAGCGGTGCGCTTGTGGGCGCAACGGTTGGTGCGGGGTCTGGCTCGCTGATTCTTGGTCTTGTTGCTGGGGCGATTGGCGCAGTCGTGGGAACACTGGGCGGCGCGGCCGTGCGCGGAAAGCTGGCGGCGGCGTTTGGAAAGGACCTGCCTGCGGCATTGATTGAGGATGTGGTTGGGATCGTGTTGTCGGTTGTTGTTGTGACCAGGTTCTGATCGAAGCGTCTTTTGGCCGGGCCAGCGGAAAGCTGACCCGGCATGTCCTGGCGCAAAGAGCTGACCGCCCTGGTCGGCGAGCGGTTTGTTTCCAGCGAATTGAATCTGCAACGACCTGCTCGTATCATTCGAGAAGGGTTTGATTCTCGCGCCTGGTTCTGGCGCACGTTCCACTGACAAACTCATTTCAGGGGCTCTGGAGGAAGTGCAATGCGCATTGGTCTACTTACGGGCGGCGGAGACTGCCCCGGTTTGAACGCGGTGATCGCCGCGGTGGTGAAAAAGGGAATTCTGCATCACGGGGATGAGTTTGTCGGCTTTCTTGAGGGCTGGCGCGGAGTGCTGGATAACAAGACGATGCCGCTGACGCTGGAGTCGGTGGATGGGATCATCACCAAGGGTGGGACGATCCTGCGCACCTCGCGGACGAATGTGCGGAAGATCGAAGGCGGCCTCGAGAAGTGCGTTGCCAATATCCAGGCGAACAAGCTCGATGCGCTGATTGCCATCGGCGGCGACGACACGCAGTCCGTGACGAATGCGCTGATTGGGCTGGGCGTTCCCGGAGTGGGTGTTCCGAAGACGATCGATAACGATCTGAATGGGACCGATGTTTGCTTTGGTTTTGACACCGCTGTCGGCATCGCGACGGAGGCGATCGATCGGCTACACACTACCGCCGAGGCGCATAACCGGGTCATCGTTTGCGAGGTGATGGGACGCGATGCGGGATGGATTGCGCTGACAGCGGGCGTAGCTGGGAATGCCCATGTGGTGCTGGTTCCAGAGAAGCCGATCGACCTTGATCATGTTTGCGCGCTGCTGAAGTACAACCATGACCACGGCAAGAAATACGGCATAGTCGTCGTCGCAGAAGGCGCGAAGCTGCCTGAGACCGGGCAGGCGATCAAGGGGACGAAGGTCGATTCCTTCGGTCACGCGCAGCTTTCAGGCGTTGCCGAGCAGTTGGCGCACAAGATCGAAGAGAAGACCGGGTATGAGACTCGCTCGGTGAATCTGGGACACACGCAGCGGGGCGGAACTCCGTCGGCGTATGACCGGATGCTGGCGACGCGCTATGGTTTGGCGGCTTTGGATCTGGTCCACGCAGGTCAGTTTGGCCGCTTGGTAGTGTTGCGCGGGACGGAGATCAAGAGCATCACGCTGGCCGAGGCAATCTCGAAGAACCGTACGGTGGATGACAATTTCCTGGAGATTTTGACTGGGCTGGAACCGGCAGTTTAGATCTTCCATCCGAACCGAACTGTGGGGAGCGCGACGTCAGAGACGTTGCGCTCTTCTCATTTTGGCGGCCAGATGCGAAATTGGCCGCTGGTGTGGAGCAGGCTGAGCATGTAGAGCATTCCGTCGTAGTAGCGCAGTTGGCCGGACGGGATGGGTGCGTTCCAAAGCGCTTCGACGAACTCTTTCGATTGAGGCTGCGTGGCGGCGAGGCTGGCTACGGCGTTAGTCGAGACGAGGCCGGTGGCGTGATGCGAGTCGAGGGCGGTTCCGTCAAGAGTGAAGACCGAGCCGTAAGTGGCGACGCCTTGCGCGGCAAAGAAGGTCTGGATGCGGTCGCTGAGTTGGCGTTCGCGGGGGTCTTTGGCCCACCACGAGTAGTCGACCGACCAGTTGCTCGCCGTTCGCCAGGCGTCGAAGGCGAAATCGTTGGCGCGCTTGTTCCAGGGCTCGGGGTGTGGGGTTCCATCGAAGTTGGCGTAGTCGGGGGCGAGTCCGGTTTTGAGATTGGTCGTCTTCTGAAAGAAATCGCGGCTGACGGTTGCCGCCTGGGCCCAGAACTCGCGATCGGCGACCGGACCCCATCGCGCCCATAGCTCGTAGAACGCGGGCAGGTGGTAAGAGGGGTCGGTGAAGTCGCCGCGACCGATTCCGGGGACGAAGCGGATCATCTTCGCCTCCTCGTTGACCATGGAGCCGACGGTGCGAGGGCCGAACTTGGTCGGGCCGCTTATGACTGCGCGATGGCGCATGGTCGTGAGGATTTCGTCGGCGTTGCCCTTGTAGTTGTAGATTCCCGTGCGGTCGCCCCAGCGGTGCGAGGCGAAGTAGAGCGACATGACAAAATATTCTTCGCCGTCGGGTGCGGCGGTCTCTTCGTTGGGGCTGCCGTCGGTCTTGCACGACCAGGAGAAGTAGCCGACCGACGGATGCTTGGGGTCGCTGACGTACATGTAGGTCTTGGCCCAGTTCCAGAGAGCATCGAACTCGGCCTGCTTGTTCATCTGCACGGCGATCATCATGCCGTAAGACATGCCCTCGGTGCGGACGTCGTGATTGTTGATGTCGCTGAGGTAGGCGAGCGGGCCGTTGGCGTTCTTTCCAACGGAATAGACCACAGCTCTGGGTGGCGGGGTCGCCGTGGAAGAGATGCTCAAAGGCGGCATTGATCTTGGCGTCGATCTCAGGCTGCTTGTGGCCGCTTTCGAGGAAGAGATTGCGGTAGTGGCCGGTGGCGAAGGCTCCGTTGCCGTCGGCGGGAGTTTGGGCAGGCGCGAGCTCGGCAGCAAGGGCCAGAATTACGGTGAAGCTAGCCAGCTTTGGAAGGAGAGATCGTTTCCAGAAAATCGTTTTATAAAAGGGCTTCACGACGGACTTGGGCACGGAGATTCCCTCGTGAGCATTAAATCATTCCTTCCACCGGTTGTGTGGCGCCAAGCGGGGTTTGGGTGGAATTCCGCCCGGGAGCCAGGGTGAATCCGCAGAAAACACCCTCAATTGCCGAAGCAAACCGGAAATCCTTGAACCTGACGGGAAAAGGCGGTATAACTCTGGGGCGGGGTTTGCTCGACCCCGGCATTTCGACTCTGGCAAGACGACTACGCTCAAATTCAATTCAAGCTGCTTCTATCCCGGTACCCGGAGAGGCTGTCATGAGAACGTCCGCCGTGCGCAGTGAAGTTCGCGAAGTGATGGATATCCGTCAGGCTTCGTCCTATCTGGGCATCAGCCCTGACAGTCTGTATAAGTACGCCTCTGAGGGTTTCATTCCGGCGTTCAAGCTGGGCAACCGTTGGCGCTTCAAGAAGTCGCGCATCGATGAGTGGATGGACCAGCAGTCGTCGGCGTCGCTGGCTGAAGCGCAAGCGGTCGCGGTTTCCGGACGGGACAGGAAGCCGGTTCGGGCTGCGCGGTAGTTCCCTTGAGAAGTTTTCCCATACGTATCTTTTCTTTTGAGGCTCGATGCGCCTTCGCTTGAGTTGTCCCCTGATCTTCATTCTTTTGATCATGCTCGACGGCGCCGTTGATGCGCGAGCGGACGACACTACCGATGCACCGTGTGCGAAGCCTACTGCCGTGGCATTCTCCAAAGGCGGAAGTTCTGCCACCTACCATGGCGGCTTTGAGCGGAACGAGATGGATTGCTGGACGGTGATCGCGAAGTCTGGCCAGACGCTGACGGTGAAGATCGAAGCGATTGAGAAGAACGCAACCTTTGATATTTACCTGCCGCAATATCAGATCGTGAAGACTGAGGATGGGCTGGACGTGAAGGGCAAGCGTCTCACCCCCGGCGGCGACGGCGACCGTCATCTTACGAAGTGGTCAGGAGTGTTGCCAACCAGCGGCCGCTATCTGATTAACGTGCTCTCCGATCGTGGCAACGTCACTTATGATTTGAGTGTTGCGGTCTCCGGCAAGTAGCCGATCGTTTTCATCCCCAACATTCATTCCAATTTAGAGGTACTTCACCGCAATGCATCGCTTTTTTTCCTTTCATCGAAGCGTTTTTATACGGTTGCTTACAGCGATCCTTACTTCAGCGATCGCCTCTTGCGCAGTAGCCCAAATGGGCAGCGGTCCGGCGACGAACAAACAGTGCGGCGATTATGTAGAGGCCTACAAGGGCGGGTCGGCGGCATATGGACCCTATTTGCAGGCAACTGCCGATGTGGCCAAGTCGCGAGATGCGCAGCGCGGGGTCGACACTTACTCAAAAGCCTTACAGGCGTCTTCGACGCCGTCAAATGCGCTGTGGCTGAATAACTGGTGCACCAAGAATCCCCTGCGCGGATTTACCGAGGCCTCAAGCCAGCTGCTGGATGAGCTGACAGGTCAATCGCAGGCGCCATCTGCTGGCGCGCCTGCGCCTCCCTCTCAGGTAATCGTAGTTGCGCCGCCCCAGCCCAGCGCCTGCAGGGTAGGGGATGCGGGTGTTTGCCGCGGCTGCTCTGCGAGCTGCGAAAACGGGGCCCAGGCTAAGTGCAAGCAGGGGTCGACCACTGCCGATGGTTCACGATGCGCGTTTGAGGCGAAGTGTGGCTGTGACTTCGGGAAGAACGCCGCGCCTCCGCCGCCGGGGAGCGCATCGGGTGTGAGTTCGTGCAGAATCGGCGATGTGGGCGGCGGGGTTTGCTCGGGATGTTCGGTGACCTGCAATGGCGGGCAGTCGCCAATCTGCAAACCGGGTTCGACTACGGCTGACGGCCAGAGTTGCGCTTTCCAATCGAAGTGCAGTTGCAAGTGAGGCGCTCGGGCGACCTTTAGGTCCGGTCTCGCCCGAGGGTATTTGCCGCTTCGGGTTGGGCTATTCGTCCAGCTTGAAAACTTTGATCTGTACCAACTTGGCGATGGTGAGGTTTTTGAGTCCTTTGGCCTTCATTCTTTCGACAAAGGGTGCGTCGATCTTGAAGACGCTCATCTGGATGAGCTCGTCCTGGGTGGGCGAGTAGCCCATGGCTCGGATCTGCTTGACCTTCTCTGGAGTGACACCGACGGCCTTCATTCCCGTCAGCTTGCCAGCATCGAGCTCGGGATAGCCATCAGCGGCCATCGCGTGGATGTAGGCTGGGTCAACGCCGAGCGCCCGGAGGCCCATGATATTTTCGGAGGTCATGCCCTGAACTCCGGCGTCTTTCATTGCCTTGACCCACTCCGTCGTGACGTCGAGCATGACGTAGCCTTGCAGTCGGTCATTCATCTGCTGCGTTGACTCGCTCGGGAAGCTGAAGCCGAGGGCCTCCATGCGGTGGGTGAACTCCATGTCAGGCGTGAAGGTGTAGGCTCCGTGCATCTCGGAGTTGTGGACAGCGCCGACGCAGCGCATCTCTCCGGCCTCGCCCTTCATGCGCGCGTCGATGGATGCGCCTTCGCGTTGCAGGTCGGCGGGCGTGACCCCGGTCCACCGGCTCCATGACATATCGGAATCGCCTTCGTGGCAGTGGACATCCGGCTTGCAGTCGCCCCGTTGCCAACTGAACTCCATCTTGCCGTCGTGGCGCCCGGCGGCGATGGTACAGGTCTGCGGAGTGTCGGCCATTGCTGTTGCTGCGCCGAGCGAGAGCAGCAAGCTAAACAGGAATGCTTGTTTCATACTCATTCTCCAATGTGTGCCGTGGATAGCTATTCGTCGAGCAGGCCGGACATCTTGAGCCGCAATAACTTGTCGAAGTCCTTGGTGTCGAAGCCGTGGGATTTAGCGTCGGCGATGAACTTGTCGTCGATGTGAAAGACGGCGGCCTGCTGCATTTCCTCAGTGGTTGCCTGGGGAAACTGCTGCTTGAGCCACTTGGCGTGCTCGGGCGTCATACCCTGGGCCTTCATTGCGATGAGGTTCTGCGCATCGAGGTCAGTGAAGCCGGCCTGCTTCATCGCCGCTGCGTATTCCGGAGTAACGCCTAATGACTTGAGCGCGATGGCGTCCTGGAGGTCCTTCGGGCCGAGGCCGCTTTGCTTGAGCGAGGCAAGATATTCCGGCGTCACGCCGAGGGACTTCATGGCGATGAGGTCTTGCACGGATGGTCTTCCTAATCCGGTTTGCGCCATCGATTTGGCGTACTCCGGGGTGACGCCGAGCGACTTGAACGCGATGAGCGTGTCGAGATCGTTGCTCAGGTCGAGAGGGTATCCGGCGGCGCGCATGCTCTCGATGTAGGTTGAGGTTTTGGTCGACGAAGAGCTGCCGGCGGAGTGCGATTCCCCCGCGCCCTGCGAATCACCAGCACCCTGCGAAACGTGCATGGAAGAAAGGTCTACTGAGAGATCCTCGTTTGCGACGACGACGTTGGCGGCGTCCACCTTGACCTTTACGTCAACGCCTGGCGTCGGCGTGACGACGATGTTGGCTGGCCCCTGGTCGTCGCTGTGGGGCTTCACATTGACTGGCGTGGTTGCTGGTTGGGGCATCGCGACCAGCGAGAGCGCTGGGGCGGCGTGGTTGAAAGCCGTTTGTGAGACGGTGATCAACGGCGCGGCGACGACGCTTCTGACCTTGGGGCCAAACAGAAGTCCCATCACTAAGATCGCTGCTGCAGCAACGCGGACGCCGCTGGTGGCGCGGCTCTCGGTGGTGACTCCATCGCCGAGCACGAGTTTGATGCGGCGCAAGAGCGAGCCCTTGGAGCCTCTGAAGGCGACGGCGAGCTGGAGCTGAACGGACTTTTGTTCCTCGAGGCGCAGCAATGCCTGGGCGTAGACGACGGGGTCGGCGCAGACCGAGACGGCGATCTCGTCACAGCAGACCTCGCGGCGTTCGCGCACGGTGCGGCTGAGCCACCAGACCGCAGGATGAAAGAACAGAACGCTTTCAACGGCCGTCTGGGCAAGATTGCAGAGGTAGTCGAAGCGGCGAATGTGAGCGAGCTCGTGGGCGAGGACGGCTTCGAGTTCCGATGGCGGCATGCGAAGTACGGCGCTGACCGGCAGGATCACCGTGGCTCGCCATGCTCCCATGGCTAGGGGAGAAATGATCTCTTCCGAGATTCGCAGGGAGATCTCACGCGCCAGTCGCATCTGCTTCGATATCTGATGGAATTGATTTGCGACGTCGGCAGGAATCGTCCATCGCGCTCGTTTGCGTAGCCTCTGTAGCTGGTACCATCCGCCCATCGCCCTTAGTGCGAGCAGCGAGATGCCGATCATCCAGACGCCATCGACCCAGGGCAACATCGGCTCCATGTGGTTCGCGAGCCAGGCGCGGCGACTCGCGGTCGGTGACAAGACAAGGGTCAAGTCGCGCCCGACGGTGGTTGGCGCAGCGTCCAGATAGAGTTGGGTGATCTCTGCTTTCCGCTGTGCCATTGCGTTGGTGGGAGACGCCGTACGCATCTCAATGGCGAAGGTGGCCGCTACCACCAGCGGCATCAGCGCGAGGGCGCCGAGGGCGACAAGATACCGCATCGACGCGGAGGTCCGGCGGGTCATTCGATCGACGACCGCGAAGGCCAGGGCCAACACCGCACCCTGCCAGAGGAAGTGCAGCAGGGTCCAGCCGAGCGCTACCGTTTCTTCGCGCGATAACCAATGCATTGCGACCATTGTTTCCCCTCCGAAACTCGTTGGAACTTCCACTGAGATTCACTTACAGCTACAAACTTGATACGGCTCACCGCGCTGCGCTTTTCTTTGCAATCAGTTTCCGGATCGCCGTGAGTTCTTCTTCGCTTGCGCTTTCCATTTCGAGCGCGCGGAGAGCCAGTTGCGCCGCACTGCCGGCAAAGAACCTGTCGCTTAGTTCGCGGAGGAAACGATGTTCGGTGTCTGCCTGGGAGACGGCGGCGCGGTAGACGTGGGCGCGCTCGCGTTCGTCGCGCTCGACCAGGCCTTTTTCGGTCATGATCTGGAGCAGCTTCAGCACGCCGGTGTAGACGACGGGGCGTTTCACATTGACGTCCTCGAACAGCTCTCTGACTGTGGCCGGGCCCCTTTCCCAGAGGATTTCGAGCAGCTCGAGCTCGCCTTCGGTGGGCCTGGGTATTTCGCGTTTCTTCAGCATGATTGTGAATGTATACGAAGTGGTTCGTACTTGTCAACGAAGACCTTCGTGGATCCGTGGAATTTCTTTCAAGACTTGTCGAGCGGGAGGTCTCTCGTGGGGCTGTTGCATGCATTTCCTGTACCCTTGTTCGAGATGAATCACTCCCGCAGAATGCGCGCTTTGCGCCACAGCATGAACGAATCCGGTGTCGAGGCGCTGCTTGTTACTCACCTCCCGGATGTTCGATATCTGTGCGGATTTACGGGGTCGAATGCAGCTCTTTGCGTTTCGGCGACGCGCGCGGCCTTGTTTACCGATGGCCGCTATATTGTCCAGGCGAAAGACCAGACGCAGTCAGCGCGGGTGGTGATTTCGGAGAAGTCGGCGCTGGCTGATGCTTGCGCGTGGCTGGAGAATTGCGGAGCGAAACGGGCTTATTTCGACCCGGATCATGTCACGGTCGCGATGCTCGCGAGGATGCGAGAGTCAATCGATCGGCGGCGAAAGAACTTCTTCCCTCCGCTGGAGACTGCGCTGGTTTCTGAATTGCGGCAGGTTAAAGACGATGACGAGTTAGCGTTAATCGCCAAAGCCGCGCAGTTGGGTTGCGAGCTGTTTGAGGATCTGCTTCCGAAGATCGAAAGCGGGACGACGGAGGTCGCGGTCGCGGCGCAGCTTGAATTTGCGGCGCGAAGCCGGGGCGCGGAGGGGATGTCGTTTGAGACGATCGTTGCCTCGGGGCCGCGTTCGGCGATGCCGCATGGCCATGCGGGGCCGAGCCGATTGCCTCGCAACGGGTTTGTTACGCTCGATTTCGGTGTTATCCTCGATGGGTACTGCTCGGACATGACGCGTACCGTCCATCTGGGCAAGGTGAGCAGGCAAGAGCGTTTCGCTTACGAGGCGGTGCTCGAAGCGCAGCAGGCGGCCGTGGAAGCGGTGCTTCCAGGCGCAACCTGCGGCGAGGTGGATGAGGCGGCGCGCGGGGCGTTGCGCAAGGCGGGGCTGGACGAGTATTTCACTCACTCGACTGGGCACGGCGTGGGAATTGAGATCCACGAGCCGCCGCGGATTGCCAAGGAGCAGGAGACGGTTTTAGTCCCCGGAATGGTGGTGACCATCGAGCCGGGGATTTATATTGCAGGGAAGTTTGGAATTCGTATCGAAGATATGGTCGTTGTTACCGGCCGCGCACCGAGGGTACTCACCCCAGCGCCCAAAATCCTCATAGAACTTTAGATCAGAATCGCGGACCCATAATGGCCGCGAGCACGACGCAGGAACCATGAACCCAGAAGAATTGAAAGAGTTAAGGGAACTGATCGAGTTCCTGAAAGAAAGCAAGATCGGCGAGTTCGATCTCGAACGCGGAGAATTGAAGGTCCGCATCAAGTTTGCGTCAGGAGGCTCCGGCTGCTTCGGCGCTTGATCTGGCGGGGTTAAACCGCCTGCTTGCTTCGACGCCCGCGCCTGCCGCGGTGCCGGCGATTCATGCCGCGGCTGCTCCGGCTAGCGTCGGAAGCGCCTGCTCCCGTGGATCAAGATGCCGGGCTGCATATTGTGAAGTCTCCCATTGTTGGAACCTTCTACGAGTCGCCGTCGCCGGGGTCGCCTGCGTTTGTGAAGCCGGGCGACACGGTGGAGGCCGGTCAGGTGCTTTGCATCGTCGAGGCGATGAAGTTGATGAACGAGATCGAGTCCGACGTGGCCGGCGAGATCGTGAAGCGCTTTGTACAGAGCGGGCAGCCGATTGAGTATGGGCAGCCGCTGTTTTCGGTACGGCCGAGCTAAGTTCTAGGGACGTAGGGACTAGGGACCAGGACATTCAGGCCGGGGTTTGAGACTAGGAAGATCATGTTACGAAAAGTTCTTATCGCTAATCGTGGAGAGATTGCTCTCCGCGTGATCTGCGCCTGCAAAGAGCTGGGCATTCGCACCGTCGCCATCTATAGCGAGGCTGACCGCAACTCGCTGCATGTTCGCTTTGCCGATGAGGCGATCTGCATCGGGCCTCCGCGCTCGGCGGAGAGCTATCTGAGCGTTCCGGCGGTGATCTCGGCTGCGGAGATTGCCGATGTTGACGCGATTCATCCCGGCTATGGCTTGCTGAGTGAGAATGCAAACTTCGCTGAAGTTTGCCGCGCCTCGAATATCAAATTCATTGGACCTCCGCCGGAAGTGACTCGCCTGATGGGCGAGAAGTCGAACGCGCGGCAGGCGATGAAGAAGGCCAAGGTGCCGATCCTGCCCGGTTCGGATGGCGTGATCGAGAGCGCGGACGAGGCGCTGGAATGGGCGAAGAGCGTCGGATACCCGGTGATTTTGAAGGCAGTCGCCGGCGGCGGCGGCAGGGGAATGCGCATCTGCCGCAGCGCGGATGAGCTGCCGATGCTGTATGAGCAGGCATCGACGGAAGCAAGGAACGCCTTTGGCAACGGCGATCTGTATATGGAGAAGTTCATTGAGCGTCCGCGGCATATTGAGTTCCAGGTGCTGGCGGATGAGCATGGGAATGTCGTGTCGCTGGGTGAGCGCGAATGCTCGATCCAAAGGCGGCATCAGAAACTGATCGAGGAAGCGCCGTCGCTGATGGTGAACGACAAGATGCGCGCCGATATCGCGAAGACGCTGAAGCGGAGCCTGGAGCATGTCGGATATCAGAATGCCGGGACGATTGAGTTCCTGATGGATGAGGACGGGCAGCTCTACTTCATCGAGATGAATACGCGGATCCAGGTGGAGCATCCGGTGACCGAGATGGTGACGGGGATCGACCTGGTGAAGGCGCAGTTGCGGATTGCCTCGGGCGAGAAGCTGGCCAGCATTTTGCCGGGGCCGTTGAATTCTCCGCAGCCGATTCGCGGCCATGCGATCGAGTGCCGCATCAATGCAGAGCATCCGGAGAAATTCACGCCTTCGGCGGGAAAGATCACGGCGTTCAATGTGCCGGGCGGGAATGGGGTGCGCGTCGATACGGCGCAATATCAGGAGGGAGTCGTTCCTCCATATTACGACTCGCTGATTGCGAAGCTGATCGTGCATGGGCGCGACCGTACAGAAGCCATGGCGCGGATGTCGCGTGCGCTGGAGCAGTTTGTGGTGGAGGGGATTCATACGACGATTCCGCTGCATCGAAAGATTTTTGCCGATGCGGAATTTCGGCAAGGATCATTTGATACGAAGTTTATGGAGCGGTTTTTTGAGCGGGAGAAGGAACGGGCTGCTTCATAGCTGTTAGCTTCTAGCCGTTAGCGCTTAGCTCTCGACTCTTAGCCGTTTGGCCAAAAGGCGTTTACGGTCTTGAGCCATTCCTTGGCCATCAAACCGTGTCCTGCGTAGGTCGGATGAACTCCGTCCCAGCTCCAATGATCTGCGGGAGCCTTCTTACAGGCCTCATCGAATGATTGCCTGGTAGTGGATTAGTGGCAAGTGATACTTCGCCGCTAACTTTGCTGACGACAGCTTGTCGCTTTCTTACCTCAGCCAGTTGCGCAGGGTAGTTCTCTTTATATTTGCCGATGTGGGAAGGAGGAACGGCTCGCCGAGGACAATTCTGGTAATCAGAGATGGAGTGAGCGCTTCGCATAGGCCGTCGTAAGTCGCTCGTTCTGCTCGACGGTTTCGGCTCTATCGCCGTTTGCCAGGGTGTCGTTGATGCCGACGAAAATGCTGAGCACATTGGGCTTCAGGTCGAGGACATCGCTTTGTGCTGGCTACTGCACTCCGAGTCCGTCAGTCTTGTGGTAGTTCGGGTAGGGCGGGATGGGAGCTTCCGGGACCGGATGTTCTTTGAGTTGATCCAGCACAATCTGGACTGACTTCTCCAATTGCACATCATGGCCAGCTGCGACTTCTTTGGGCAGCTCTTCGACCTCGATGTCGGGTGAGATGCCGTGGCCTTCGACCTCCCAATTGCCCTGGAGCCCGTAGATCGCGTAGCGAGGCGCAGTGACGGAGCCCCCATCAATCAGCGGCGGATAGCCGCCGATGCCGACGAGGCCACCCCAGGTGCGAGTGCCGACGAGCGTGCCTAACTTGGCTTTGCGGAAATACCAGGGCATGGCATCGCCGCCCGAGCCGGCGGATTGGTTGATGATCATGGCTTTGGGGCCGAAGATTGCGCCCTGTGGATCGTGGACAGGCTTGCCGTCGCGCTCGATGGCGCCGCTCAGCGGCTCCTGGCGTAGCACGTTGACGATGTAATCGGCGATGTAGCCGCCTTCGTTGTAGCGTTCGTCGAGAACGAGACCCTGGCGATTGAGCTGGGCGTAGAAATAGCGATTGAAATTGGTGTAGCCCGCTTCGGCGGTGTTGGGCATGTAGACGTAGGCGACTTTGCCGCCGCTGAGCTGGTCGACCTTATGGAGATTGGTGACGATCCAGTCGAGGTTGCGCAGGCCGTGCTCGGAGTCGGAGGGGACGACCGTGACGTCATGCGCGTCCGATTGGTCGGGCTTCCATCCGACGTGAAGGACGGTCTGTTTGCCGGCGGTTCCGTCGAAGAAGCTGTAGAGGTTGTCGCTTGCGTGGAGTTCGCGGCCGTTGACGGCGAAGAGGTATTCGCCCTTCTGAATGTTGATGCCCGGCAGCGTGAGTGGCGCGGTGAGCGACGGCGTCCAGTTCTGTCCGTTGTAAATCTTGGCGAATTTGTAGCGGTCGTTCTCGACGGTGTAGTCCGCGCCAAGCAGACCGACTTTCGGAGACTTGTCGGGATTTTCAGGGCCGCGGATGAACATGTGGCCGACGCTGATCTCTCCCAGCATCTCTTCGCAGAGGTAAGTGAACTCGTCGCGCGAGGCGAGACCGGCGAGGTAGGGCTGATACTTCGCTTCGATCTTGGGGATGCTCAGGCCGTGGAGGTTGGGGTCGTAGAAGAAGTCGCGCTCGATGCGCCACGTCTCCTGGTACATCTGCTTCCATTCCGCGGGCAGATCGATGACCGCCTGCATCCCGGCCATGTTGAGCGGCTTGCCTTGCGGGCCGTCTGAGCCGGGCTTGAGGTCGCCGGTCGAGGCGAGGAACCAGTTGTCCTGCTTGTTGTAGAGGAGCTTTTCGCCGTCTTTGGAGACGGTGAAGCTGTCGAGGTTCGTGAGCAGCTGGTCGGTGTCGCGCTTCTCGGTGGTAAAGCGCCAAAGCACGCGAATGCCGGGGCCACCACCGGAGGGCCGGCCGACGGGCGGGCCCTCAGCGAGGAAGAGGACGCCGGTTTTGCCGACCTGAAGATCGACGTAGTTGCGCGCTGGTACGGGCAAGGCGAGGATGCGGTTGCCGATAGCTTCGAGGTCGATCTTGACTTCGACGGGAGTGTCGTCCTTCTTCGCATCGGCCTTGGCGTTTTTGTCAGTCGATTTCGCATCGGTCGTCTTGGCGTCCTTCGCCTTCGCGTCGTCCTTGGCGTTGGAGGCGGTCTTATTGTCTGTCGCCGATTCGTTGCTATCTTTCTTATCGTCGTCTTTCTTCTCGTCTTTGGATTTTTCGTCGTCGCTCTCGGGCGGGACGGGCGAGGTTCCATAGCGCTTGAGGACGATGACATAAGGGCTGCTCGTGGTGCCGCGGTCGAGCGACGAGAGGTCGATGCCCGCGTTGGACGGGCCGTCGTCAGTCGAGGCGAGGAAGTAGACGAACTTGCCGTTGGGGTCGAAGACCGGATGCACCGCATCGCTCATGCCGTCGGTGATTTGGGTCGAGGTGTGAGTATCGAGCGAGTAGAAGAAGATGGCCTGCAGCTGGTTGTCGAGGTCGCGCGTATAGGCGATCCACTTCGAGTCGGGCGACCACGCAATCCCTCCGATTGTGGGTGTGAACCCGCTGCGGATCGCAGTATCGACCTTGATCGGCTTGCCCGCGGCTACGTCGACATACCAGAGATGAAGATGCTTATCGGTGTAGGCGATGTATTTCGAGTCCGGCGACCAGTGCGGCGAATAGAAGTAGGAGGGATCGGGGCCGAGGTCGATGACTTTGGGCGCGCCCAGTCCGTCCTGGCTGCGGATGAAGAGCTGATACTCGCCCGAGGCATCGCTGAAGTAGGCCACGGACTTGCCATCGGGCGACCAGGCTGGATCGCGCTCTGCGGTGCCAGGAGTTTTGGTCAGGTTGCGGGTGTCGCCCTTTTCGGCGGGGACGGTGAAGATGTCTCCATGAGCTTCGAAGACGGCGCGGGCTCCGGTTGGGGAGAGAGCCGAGTTGCGAATCTCATTAGCGGCGACGGCGGCCATGTGCGGGCGCAGGTTGGGCAGATCGCCGTTGATGGTGATGTTGATGGTGCGGTCCTGATGGGAGCTGAGGTCGTAGAGGTGCAGCGAACCGAACTGCTCGTAGACCAGCGCACCGGGACCGGCGCTGACCGATTTGAGGTCGTAGCCGTGGTTCTCGACCAACTGCGTGACGGCCTTCGTCTTCGTGTCGTAAGAGAAGAGCGTCACTGGCCCGTTGCGGTCGGAGAGAAAGTAGACGGTGTCGCCGACCCAGACGGGGTTCGCGTCGTTAGAGTTTTCGCGCGGCACCTTCACGAGGTCGAGGGTCTTCAGGTCGATGAGCCAGACGGGCGTAGTCTGACCGCCGCGATAGCGCTTCCAGGCCGGCTCCCATTGCTGGACCGGCACATAGGCAAGCGAGTTGCCATCGGCGGAATAAGAGCCTTCGGCGGCACTGGGCAATGGCAGGACCGCAGGGATGCCCGAGCCGTCGGCGCGAACGGTGAAGAGCTTCGGAAAGTCGGAGTAGCTGGTGCGTGGGGAAGCGAAGAGCACGTCTTTGCCATCAGGCGTCCATCCGACGGCGGCATTGACCATCGGGTTCCAGGTGAGGCGCTTGGGCACTCCTCCGTTGGCATCGATCAGATAGACATCGACGGCGCCGGCAATCTGTGCGGAGTAGGCGATGCGCGTGCCGTCTGGAGAATAGTAGGGGCCGCTAAGGACGTTGCCTTCGCTCGTCAGGCGGATCGCGTCGCCCCCGTCTCGCGGAGCGGTCCAGATGTCGCCTGCATAGACAAAGGCGACATGATCTTTATTGATGGAGGGATTGCGCAACAGGAGCGGGGTGGCGGCGAATGCGGCGACCATTGGAAGGATGCACAAGGCGAGGACGCAGGCTTTGAGCGAACGCAACATGCGGGTTAGTCTCCGGCAGCGAAAGGTATGTGAGCAAGATACTAGGGACTAGGGATCAGGGACATAGGAAATAGGGAAGTGACGATCAGGAACAAAACGAATCAGATGTGCTTGAATCGAGGGATATGCTCTCGTCGCTCTATCCGATATTGGACGCCAGCTTTCTCCCTTCGCCGGGGCCAGCCCGCGAAGACCGTTTGCGAAACTGGATGACCGAACTCATCGCGGCCGGCGTGACCCTGCTGCAATACAGGAACAAGAGCGGCAACGAAGCTGAGGTGCTGGCAGACGCATTGGTGCTGCGGGCCGCTGCTCCGGTTGGCCGATGCACGCTCATCCTGAATGATTATCCGAGGCTGGTCGTTGAGGCGGGATTGGATGGCGTTCATGTTGGGCAGACGGACATGTCTCCGGAAGAAGCGCGAACATTGATAGGGCGCGAGAAGAGGATCGGGGTCTCGACGCACAATCCTGAACAGTTGGCAGCCGCTGAGTTAAGCTCTGCGGACTACGTGGCGATCGGGCCTGTCTTTGCGACGGCGACGAAGGAGAATCCCTCTCCGGTCGTAGGTCTCGAAGGCGTGCGGCGCGCGCGGGCGATGACGACGAAGCCGCTGGTGGCGATCGGCGGGATTACGCTTGAGAACTGCAAAGCGGTGCTCGATGCGGGGGCCGATTCGGTTGCGGTGATCTCGGCGATTTTCGCGCCAGGCTTGCAAAGCGATGGCTCAGGCAAGACGCCCGGAAAAATAGCCAGCGACTTTTTCGCCAAATTGCGGTAGAACCAGTTACAAGTGTCTACGCCATCCGGATTGCCAACCGCCGACCCTCTGGAGAACCAATCACGCGCCGCGTCTGAGCATCAGCTCGTGCGCGGGCTCGGCTTGTTCAGCTCGACTGCGATCGTGATCGGGTCGATGATCGGCTCGGGCATCTTCATTGTCTCCGCCGATATCTCGCGGCTGGTCGACTCGCCCGCGCTCATGATTGCGGCGTGGCTGGTGACGGCGGTGATGACGATCATCGCAGCGCTCAGCTATGGCGAGCTGGCGGCGATGATGCCCCATGCCGGCGGCCAATATGTCTATCTGCGCGAAGTCATTCGGGCCGTTGTGGGGATTTCTCTATGGCTGGACGCTGTTTCTGGTGATCCAGACGGGAACGATTGCCGCGGTTGCAGTTGGCTTCGGCAAGTATCTGGGCACCTTCATTCCCTCGATTTCATCGACGACCTGGCTTTGGCATATTGCGACAGTGCCGTCGTTCAAGATGGGGCCGATGGCGATGGGCAACATGGAGATTGGCGTAAGCAGCGCCAACCTGGTTGCAGTAATCATCATCGTGCTGCTGACGTTCGTAAATATATTCGGCGTGAAGCTGGGCGCGCTCATCCAAAACATCTTCTCCACGGCGAAGGTCGCAGCGCTGCTGGGGCTGGTCGGTTTTGGCCTGCTGCTGGGGCGGAATGCGCAGGCGGTTGCCGCGAACTTCGGTCCGCACTGGCATGCTTTCTGGCATAACGCATCGTTTAGTGTGTTGCATCCGGTAGAGGTGGGCGTGGGCGGGCCGACGGCTTTGGTTGGCGTCTTCACCGTGATTGCGATTGTGCAGGTGGGGTCGCTGTTCTCCGCCGACGCCTGGAACAATGTGACCTTCACCGCGGGCGAGGTGCGCAATCCGAGCCGGAATCTGCCGCTCTCGCTGGCGATTGGCTGCGGCGTGGTCTTGCTGCTCTATATCCTGGCGAACTTCGTTTACCTCTGCGCGTTGCCGCTGCACGGCGATCCGAATGGGACAACGCTGGCGGCGCGAGGCATTCAATACGCGACCGAGGACCGTGTGGCGACGGCGGTGCTCGAGCAGACCTTCCACTCAGCGGCGCGTATGTGATGGCGGCCGCGATCCTGATCTCGACATTCGGCTGCAATAACGGAATGATCCTCGCCGGGGCGCGAGTCTATTACGCCATGAGCCATGATGGGTTGTTCTTCAAGGCCGCGGCCAGGCTGCATCCGCGATACAAGACCCCGGTGGCTTCGCTGATCGTGCAGTCGATCTGGGCGTGCCTGCTGTGCCTCTCGGGTAGCTATGGGCAGTTGCTGGACTTCACCATGTTCGCGCAACTGCTGTTCTACATTCTGACCATCGGCGGGCTGTTTGTGCTGCGGGTGAAGCAGCCGAATGCGGAGCGGCCTTACAGGGCCTTTGGATATCCGGTGCTGCCCGCGATCTATATCCTGATGACGGCCTGGATTTGTATCGTATTATTGCGCTACAAGCCTCAATACACCTGGCCTGGGCTGGCGATCGTTTTGCTCGGCGTGCCGGTCTACTTTCTGTGGTCGGCTTCTTCGCGTAGGCAAGCGAAATCGGTATAGGCTTAAAAGTTCTGATCCCCGTGCAACGGAGAATGTCCATCGATGTCCAATCTGCTGGCTAAGAAACCGCTCAGCGCGCTGCTTTCCGAAGCCAAACAACAAGGCGAACATACTCTCGAGCGATGCCTTGGGCCGTTTTCACTCACCGCGCTTGGCGTGGGAGCGGTTATCGGCGCCGGCATTTTTGTGTTGTCCGGGTTGGGGGCGCATTATGCCGGGCCGGCGCTGATGCTCTCGTTCGTCTTCTCGGGTTTGGGTTGCGCCTTTGCGGGACTTTGCTACGCGGAGTTTGCGGCGATGATTCCGCTCGCCGGCAGCGCCTACACCTATGCGTACGCGACGCTGGGCGAGCTGTTTGCGTGGATCATCGGCTGGGACCTGACGCTCGAGTATGCGATGGGCGCGAGCACGGTGTCGTCGGGCTGGTCGAATTACTTCATCGAGTTCCTGCGCATGTTCGGCCTGAAGTTGCCGCTGTGGATGGCCTACGACCACTGGACCGGACTAAAGATGGCGACCGACTTCGTGGCCAGGCAGATGGTGACCGCCGCGAATCCAGGCGTTCTTCCCGGTACGCAGGAGTTCCTGCTGAAGCTCGATGCACTGAAAGCTGCTCCGACGCCCGAGTTGCTCGCACAAGCCGCGCAACTGCTGAATGCGCCGCACATCTTTGGCGTCGCGATTGGCTTTAACCTTCCCGCCTTCATCATCGCGATGGTCATCACGACGATCCTGGTGATCGGCATCAGAGAGAGCGCGAGATTCAACGCCGGCATTGTGGTGGTGAAGGTCTCGGTGGTGCTGTTCGTGCTGGCGCTGGGCTCGCACTATGTGAACCACGCCAACTGGGGCACGGACTGGACCTCGTACGCGCCGCATGGGTTCTCCGGCATAGGTCTCGCCGCAGGCTATATTTTCTTCTCCTACATCGGCTTTGACGCGGTGTCGACGACGGCGCAAGAGGCGAAGAATCCGCAGCGCGATTTGCCTATCGGGATTATTCTCTCGCTGGCGATTTGTACGCTGCTCTATATCGGAATCGCAGCGGTGCTGACGGGGATGGTGCCGTGGCAAGAGGTCAATATCGAAGCGCCGCTGGCTCGCGCCTTCCTCGACCGGAATCTGAACTGGGCGTCGAACATCATCACCGTCGGCGGACTTGCGGGACTGACCAGCGTGATGCTCGTGATGCTGCTGGGCCAGTCGCGCGTGCTTTACGCGATGGCCAATGACGGGTTGCTGCCGAAGAGCTTTTTCGCCTCGGTGCATCCGAAGTTTCATACGCCGTGGAAGAGCACGATCCTGGCCGGGCTGCTGGCGGCGATCGTGGGCGCGGTTACGCCGATCGACGACATCGGCAAGATGGTGAATATCGGGACGCTGCTGGCCTTCGTCATGGTGTGCATCGCGGTAGTGATCCTGCGCCGGACAAATCCCTCAACGCCGCGGCCGTTCAAGACTCCGGGCATCTATCTCGGTGGCCTGTTGCCGATCGTGCCGATCCTGGGCATTTTGTTCAACGGCTACATGATGTACAAGCTGGGCTGGGTCAACTGGGCGCGGCTGATCATCTGGCTGGCGATCGGGATGGTGATCTACTTCGTCTACAGCGTCAAGCACAGCAAGGTGCAAGCGATGCCGGATTCGATGACGACCGGGCGACCGGTGAAATAACGAGGGAATAGGGACGTAGGGACTAGGGACTAGCCTCCCGCTCTTGTTACAGTCTTCAACATGGATGTGGCTGGCGTCGTGGTTGGCCGAGTTGAGAGCCTTTGGCGGTATCCCGTCAAAAGCATGCGTGGCGAAGAGCTGCGAAAGGCCTACCTGACGGCCAAAGGCGTGTATGGCGACCGCCGCTATGCCTTCCTGAGCACGGGCGCGCGCAAAGACTTCCCTTACTTCACCGCTCGCGAGCAGCCTGAGATGCTGCAGCATCGCGCCCTCTATCGGCATCCGGAAAAGATGGTTCGCCCGCAAGGGCAGCTTTCGCTCGCCGACGGCGCGATCGAGGTCGAGACTCCAGAAGGCGAAAGGCTGGCGGTGGACGATCCGCGCCTGATCAACCTATTGCGCAGCGGGCTATACGAATGGCAACAGAAGCGGCACCAGGTGATGCTGGTGCAGTCCGACAACCCGGTGGTGGATACGCGGCCACTCTCACTCTTTTCTTTGCAAACCGTGCGACAGCTGGGCGAGGAGGTCGGCACCGAGCTGGATAAGCGGCTCTTCCGGGCGAACGTTTACGTCGATCTTGCGTCTGGAGATGGATTTGCTGAGGATGCCTGGGTGGGGCGCAAACTTGCGATCGGAGAAATCGCGGTAGTCGAAATCCTGAAGCGAACGAAACGCTGCAAGCTGATCACGCTGGATCCGGATACCGCTCAGCCGAACATCGAGATCATGAAAAAGGTTGCGACGAAACATGAACTGCGTGCGGGAATCTCGGCTGGCGTGGTGGCTGAGGGGATGATCGCGGTGGGCGATGAGATTCGTTTGGTCGATTAAGAGTTCTGGAGCTTGTTCAAGTAAGTAATGATCTCGGGCGAGGTCCAGTCTGCCGGGCCGATGAACTTTCGCCGGATCACTCCGTGTTTGTCGATGATGTAGGTCTCGGGCGGGCGTGTGGTTCCGTAAGCGAGATTGCTCTTCTCATCTTTGTCAAAGACAGTCAGCAGGTCGATGTGGTTATCGACGATATAGGTCTTGTAGGCGTCTTCGTCGTCGTGGAAGCTGACGGCGAGCACGACGACCTCGGGCATGTCGCGCTGTAGCTTGATGAGCGAAGGGAAACTCTTCCAGGCAGGGCGCGCACCACGAGGCCCAGAAGTTGAGAACCACGACTTTACCGCGATAGTCGGAGAGCCGGACGGTGCGGCTCGAGTCGGTCACCGTGAAGCTGGGCGCGGTTGAGCCGATCTGGCCGGGATGGTCGCCGCGATCGCATCCGGCGAATAGCAGAATTGCCGCGGCGATGCCGATGAACGTCTTTCGAGTGAACACCTTCTTATAATAATGCTGGTGCCTTCTTTGATCTCTGCCAGCGATGTTCACGAGCCCTCCGAAGCTGCTTCGATGCAGTTGTCGGTGATCGTTCCCGCGCGGAATGAGGAGGACTGTGTCGGCGAATGCCTGCGGTCGCTGGCGAGCCAGTCGGATGCGGTATTTGCGCTGGGCGTCGACTGGGAGATTTTGCTGGTCGATGACGGATCGACGGACACGACGAAGTCGATTGCGCAAGGGGTCGAAGGCGTTACGGTGACGGACGCGCGTCCGCTGCCCAGGGAATGGACGGGCAAGGCTAATGCAGTTTGGACCGGCGCGCAGCAGGCAAAAGGCGAGTGGCTGCTCTTTACCGATGCCGACACGGTGCATGAGCCGGGCGATCTGATTCGGGCAATGCACGAGGCCGACAAGGCGAAGGTCGCGATGCTGTCCTATTCGCCTCGGCAGATTGTGACGGGGTTCTGGCAGCGCGCGGTCATGCCGCTGGTCTTTTGCGAGCTGGCGCTGGCATATCCGCCGGAGAAGGTATCCGAATCCCGAATCGACGATGGCGGCGGCGAATGGGCAGTTCATCTTGGTGAAGCGCGATGCCTACTTCGCCGCTGGCGGCCACGCGGCGATTGCCGACTCGGTGCTCGAAGACGTCGCCCTGGCGCGGCGCATCAAGCGGCGTAAGGTTGGGCTGCGCTTCCGCTATGCGCCCGATGCGCTGAGCACGCGGATGTATCGCAGCTTTGGCCAGATGTATGAGGGGTGGACGAAGAACCTGGCGTTGCTGTTCGGGAATTCGCTGGCGCTGGCTGGCTGGCGGGCGATCGATCTGCTATTGCTGATCGGGTTGCCGGCAGTCTTCTTCGCGTTTTATCAGCCGGTGATGTTGTGGTGGGCGCTAATGGCGCTGTGGGCGCGGACGTTGTGGCGCTTCTACCGCCGCGTGGCTCGCTCGAACTTTCCCTTCGTGGATTGCGCTCTGGCGATCTTCGGGTTGCCGCTATTTTGTGGACTGCTGGCGCGAAGCTGGTTTCATCACACGCTAAGAAAGCGGGTAGTCTGGAAGGGACAGAAGTTACGCAAGCTGACTTCGGTGAAACGATTCCGAGGGCTGCGACATCTCATAAGACACTGATAAAGTCATGATTTTGCTTACACGCAAGGCCGAGTTTTCCGCTGCGCATTACTACTGGAACGATGCCTGGACTCAGGAGGAGAATGAGCGCGCGTTTGGCAAATGCTCCAATCGCAATGGCCACGGGCATAATTACACCCTGGAAGTGACGGTGGAGGGCGAGGTTGATCCGGTCTCGGGATTCGTGGTCGATCTGAAGGCGCTGAAAGACATCATGGAGCGGGAAGTGGTCTCAGGTCTACGATCACCGCCATCTGAATCTCGAGGTGCCCGAGTTCAAAGACGCGATTCCGACTACTGAGAACATTGCCATTGCGATCTGGAAGCGGCTCGAGGGCAAGATTGCCGGGGCGAAGCTGCACCGGGTGCGCGTCTACGAGATGCCTGACCTATTTGCCGACTATCTGGGTGAGGCATGAGGGCCTATTTCTCGCGTCGATATCAGCATCAGCGCCTCGCACCGGCTGCATCAGTGAGGCCTGTACTCGGACGAGGCAAACCGGCGACTTATGGCAAGTGCAACAATCCGCTACGGCCACGGGCATAACTACATCGTCGAAGTAACCGCGGGCGGCCAGGTCGATCGGCAAACAGGGATGGTTTGCGACATGGTCAAGCTGGATGATGTGGTGTCGAAGAAGATCGTATCGCGCTTCGACCACACCAATTTGAATCTGGACCAGAGATTTCGAGAACTGGTGCCGACCACCGAGAATCTTTGTATTGCGATTTATCGAAAGCTTGCAACCGGCTTTCACGCGGGCGAGTTGGGCGCGGTCGATCTGGTCAGAGTGCGAGTGGAAGAGACGAATAACAATTGTTTGAGTATTCGGGAGGAATTGAAAGGAAGAAGCATGGCGCAACCGCTTTAGTTCATAAGAACGGGATTCACAAAACGGAGCACTAAAAGAAGGCATTGCGAAGTACAGCACGCAGGAGATTTACGCGGAGATGCTGCAGCGCTTCGACGAGGACCCGAACTCGCGATGGACTGCTGAAGACGCCGGAGCGGGTCGAGAAGGCGATGGCAGTTCCTCACCAAGGGCTACGACCAGGACCCGACCCGATTCTGCACCGGCGCGATGTTCGACGTCGACTACGACGAGATGGTGATCGTGAAAGACATCGAGATGTTCTCGCTCTGCGAGCACCACATGCTGCCGTTCTTCGGCAGGGTGCATGTGGCGTATATCCCAAATGGCAAGGTGATTGGGCTGAGCAAGATTGCCGCGGTTAGTTGAGGTCTTTCGCGCGCCGCTTGCAGGTGCAGGAACGCATGACGCAGCAGATCGCCGACGCGATTCAGGAGGCGATCGAGCCGCAGGGCGTGGGCGTGGTGATCGAGGCGCGGCACCTGTGCATGATGATGCGCGGGGTCGAAAAGCAGAATTCGTCCACGGTGACCTCGGCGATGCGCGGCGTGTTCAGCAAGCAGAGCACGCGGACGGAGTTTTTGTCGCTGGTTCGGGAACCGGGGCGTGGGACTTTTTGAGGCTGGTCTGAATTTTTCTTTGGTGTTGACGATGAAGGGAATATACTTAGCGTAGTCCCGGTTGTGGCTAGCGACCGGGGTTGGTAAGCTGATTATCTTCGGAATAAGAAGGCAATCAGCGCGGCAATCCAGTGTAAAGGCACCTGGAAAGCAAGTTGGACGTTTACTTTAGCTGTAAACATCAGTAGCTCCTCTCAGTTGGAATAACGGCCCTGTTCTAGCAGGGCCGTTGTTGCTGTTTGGGCAACATCGGTATTCTTCCCTGCAAAAGCCCGAACCAGCTCATTCCCGAGCCACTGAGAGCGCGTCTCCCATGCTAGTCATCTAGCGACTCCAAAACAGCCGATTCATTCTTGCCGGCGACGAACGCGGCCGCGCTTTCCCAGATCGGGAAATGGGCCCTCTGCGCCGCCTATAGTAAGAGAGTGAACGGACTTCTCATCCTCGACAAGCCTGCCGGCATGACCTCGCACGATGTGGTGAACCGGGTGCGCCGAATCACCGGGGAATCATCGACAGGGCATCTTGGGACGCTGGATCCAATGGCGACCGGGGTGCTTCCGTTGCTGCTCGGAAAATACACGCGGCTGGCGCAGTTTTTTGGCTCGATGGAAAAGTCGTATACCGGGACAATTCGCTTTGGATTTTCGACCGATACCTACGATGCGGAGGGCGTCGCGACGAGCGAGGCTGTTCCAGTCGCGCTGACGCTCGCTGAGATACGCGACAGCGGCGGAGGGTTTTTCAGGGGAGATGGAGCAGACTCCGCCCGTGTTTTCGGCGAAGAAGGTTGCTGGTGTGCCTTCGCATAAGCTGGCGCGAGCAGGGAAGGCGGTTCCGCTGAAGCCGGCGAAGATCACGATTCATGAGTTCGTGATTGAGAGTTGCTCGGGCGAGCTGGCAGAGTTTTCGATTCGGGTTTCGGCTGGTGGATATGTCCGGTCGGTCGCTCATGACCTGGGTCAGCTACTGGGTTGCGGGGCGCACCTGGCGAGCCTTCGCCGGACGAGCGCCGGGCCGTTTGCGCTGGCTGATGCGGTGACGCTGGAGGAGCTTGCCGAGTCTGCTGAAGCACGGGACCTTGGAGTTGCGACTGCCTCATCCGCGTTCGTTGCTTCCGGCGTTGCCTTCGGTGACGGCGGATGCAGTGACAGCGGGAAAGCTACGCAACGGGATGGCGGTCAATCTTCCCGAGCTGACTTCGGCGCCGCTAGTGAAGGTATTCGAGAGCCAGCGGGATTTGATTGCGATTGCGAAGCGGATTGCGGGCACGTTGTTTCAGCCGACGGTGGTGATCGGGTGACGGCGTTTATGACGATGGGTCTAAACTGCCTGTAGAGACAATTACTGCACTTCCTATGAAGGATTTCCTAAAAACTATTGTTTCAATCGCGATCTTCCTCTCTCTGATGGCCACGATAATTCTTCTGTGGGGCCTCGAGGGTTCGGGCCACGGTTTGAAAGGGTGGGCAGTGACCATCGTTTCTAGCGTGGCATCGTGGGCGCTTATACGGTGGGTCTATCGAACCGAGCTCGGGAAAAACAGAAAATCCCAGAAGTAAATCGAGAATCAAACCTTATTAGGGTAAGCTACTTACTTCTTCAAAAAAGGTGTGACCAACGGAAGCAAATTCCGCGCCACCTGCTGATTACCCTGCGCCGTGGCATGGATGCCGTCGGCCTGCATGCTTCCCGGCGTGCCGTAGACTTTGATGAGAAGAAAGGGAAGCAGGGGCGCGTGGAACTTCTTCGCCAGCAGCGCGTAGGTTTCATTGAACTGCTTGATGTAGTCGGGGCCGTAGTTGGGCGGGAGGGTGATGCCGCCGAGAACGACTTTGGCTCCTGAAGCGGTGAGCTGTGGAGACGATCTGGTCGAGGTTTTTGCGTGTGGCGTCGATGGGCAGGCCGCGGAGGCCGTCGTTTCCGCCGAAGGCGACGATGACCACAGTCGGTTTGAGCGCGAGAACATCTTTCAGGCGGTCAACGCCGTCTTTAGTAGTGTTGCCGCTGACGCCGAGGTTGCGACGCGGTAGTGGTAGCCGCGGCGCATCGAGATCGCGCTGCAGGTAGTCGGGATAGCTTTGGCCGGATTCGGCGCCGTAGCCGGCGGTAAGGCTGTCTCCAAAGGCGACGATGACCGGGCGAGTGTCATTGGGATCGAGCTGAGGCGCGGATGCGGATGAAGTGTCGGCCACATCGGGTTCTTCGCGAGGAGCTGAGGGTTTGCTGGATTGGCATCCGGCGAGTGCGAAGGCGAGGATTGGCAACAGCAAAAGGCAGCGTCGGGTCACAAGCTCACTTTAGCAAAGCATCCGGCATCGAGATGGTGAACTGGAACTAGTGAACGGGGATCAATGATTGAAGTTCGAGGGCTGAAGAAGTCGATTCGCAATGGGAATCGCACCGTTGACATTCTGAAGGGGATCGACCTGACGATTCCGGCGGGGCAGTTCGTCGCGATCATGGGCGCCTCGGGAAGCGGCAAGAGCACGCTGCTGGGGCTGCTGGCGGGGCTCGATGCGCCGAGCGAGGGCGAGGTGCTGCTCGACGGCATTGCGATCAGCTACATGGCCGAAGATGCTCTGGCGCAGGTGCGCGGGCAAGAAGATTGGCTTTGTCTTTCAGTCGTACCAACTGATTCCGACCCTGACGGCGTTTGAGAATGTGCTGCTGCCGTATGAACTGAATGGCGAGGGCGACGGCAAGGCGCGAGCGCGAGCAGCTGCTCGAGTCTGTGGGGCTGGGCGACCGGATGCATCATTATCCGGTGCAGCTCTCGGGCGGGGAGCAGCAGCGCGTGGCGCTGGCGCGGGCGTTTGTTGTTGGAGCCGCCGATTGTGCTGGCCGATGAGCCGACGGGGAATCTGGATTCGGTCAACGGACAGCATGTGCTGGATTTGCTGACGGACGCGCAACCGCGATGCGGGCACAACGCTGGTGCTGGTCACGCATGACAAGCAGATTGCCGCGATGGCGGACCGGACGATTGTGATTCGCGATGGGATGGTGGTTGCGGATGAACTGCGCGCTGCCGAGGTTCTTGAGGAAGTGCGATGACCGACCGATATGTCCCTAAGGTGAAACTCCGCCGGTCGTCCGCTGGGGAACCTGGAGATGCTGATGACGCCCCGGCGCCTTCGCGCGCTGTGCGTTCAAGACGGCGGCGACGATTGCGTGGCGCGAGCTGCGTGCTTCGAAGGCGAAGTTTTCTTTCGTGATTCTTTCGGTGGCGATCGGCGTGGCGGCGCTGATCGGGGTTCGCGGATTCAGCGAGTCGTTTCAGAAGACGATTCTCGCCGAGGCGCGGACGATCATGGCCGCCGATCTGTCGGCGCGAATGTTTCGCCAGCCGACTGCGCGGAAGCGAAGCAGCTAGACGCGCTGGAGAAATCAGGAATTCAGCGGACGTGGATCACGCGAGATGGTGTCGATGGTCTCGGCGTCGGCGATCCCGTGCCGTTGCTGGTTTCGCTCAAAGCGGTCAATCCGGCCGAGTGCCCTTTTATGGTTCGGTCCAAGATGCAGACTGCCTCTGGTGCCGAGACGACTGATTTGAAATCGGCGTTGAACGACTCGACGGTGGTCGTCGGCGATGACCTGCTGGTGCGGCTTAAGGTGAAGATCGGCGATGAGCTCAAGATCGGCGATCAGCGGTTTCGCATCGCGGCGGTGGTGATGCGCGAGCCGGACCGGATGAGCTCGACCATGGGCCTCGGTCCGCGAGTGCTGATCTCGCGCGCGCGGCCTGGAGAAAACCGGCCTGCTGCAGCCGGGCAGCCGATCGGGCGAGCGGTTTCTGTTCAAGCTGACGCCGGGGAAGAACATTGCGAATGTGCGAGGCCAGCTCGAAAAAATTCTGCCGGAGGCGCAGGTCACGGACTTTCGCGAGACGAGCCCGGCGCTGACCGAGGGGCTGGACCGCGCGACCGGAATGCTGAGCCTGATCTGCCTGGTGGCGATGGTGCTGGGCGCGGTGGGCGTGGCGATGGCGATGCGCGCGCACCTGCAACAGCGCATCGACATTCTCGCGATCATGAAATCGATTGGCGCGCGGTCGTCGGACATACTGCGGATTTATCTTGTTGCAGACGCTGTTTCTGGGGCTGGCTGGCGGCTTGCTAGGCGTGGCGCTGGGCGCGGGCGTGGAATGGATGTTTCCGCTGGTGCTGGGCAAGCTGCTGCCGGTCATGCCGCAGCTGCAGTTGCCGATGCGGTCGGTCGTTTGCGGGATTGGGGACGGGAGTGCTGACGACGCTTCTGTTTTGTCTGCCGCCGCTGCTGGATATGCGGAAGATTCGGCCGAACCTGGTGCTGCGGCGCGCGGTGGACGGTGGCGACGGTGAAGGGCCGACCTCGTTCTGGAAAAAGCTGAAGCGAGAACAAGGTCCAGTGGATTGCCTCGCTGCTGATTGTTGTTGGATTGGGCGGGATTGCGGCTGCGCTGACCGATTCGCTGGCAGGTTGGAGCATGGTTTGGCGCGGCGCTGTGTGCTCTGCTGCTGTTTACTCTGGGGGTTTCGGCGCTGACGCTGCGCGGTGCTTCGGCTTTTCTCGCGAAGACGCGCCTGCATCTGCCATCGGCGGTTCGTCATGCGCTGGCAAATCTGTATCGCCCGGGCAACCAGTCTTCGGCGGTGCTGGCGGCGCTGGGGCCGGGCGTGATGCTGATCCTCGTGGTCTTTCTGATGCAGAGGGGCGTGCTGCGAGAGATGAGACGAGGGCGCGAAGCCGGATCACTCCCAACGTGTTCCTGATGGACATGGCGACCTCGGAGGTGCAGGGAGTTCGCGAGCTGCTGCGACAACCAGCCGGGGCGCGCGGCAAGCTGGAGACGCTGCCGGTGGTCTGCGGGGCGGATCGAGTCGATCGACGGCGTGCCGGTCGAGAAGCTGAAGGTCAAGAATTATCCGAAGCGGCTGCTGCAATCGGTCTCGCTGACCTGGTCGGATGAGCTGCCCGGCAGGGAGCGAAGATGGTCTCGGGAATGGTGGAAGGGGCGATGACGACGCGGCCTCGCGGTTGTGATCACGTCGCGGAGCGGCTGCACTTGCATCTCGGTCGGTGGTCAATTTCAATCGGGCGATCAGCTGATCAGACAAAGGTTGCGGCGATCTACAAGAGCGATGGGCAGCATGTGTATGGCCGCAGCGAGTTCATCGTGCCGTCGAAGCTCGCTTGAAGGGCAAGCCGGTGATCTGGTACGGCGCGGCGCATGTCGACGGGCCGCAGATGGCAGCGATGCAGCGGGCGCTGTTTGCTGCGTATCCGACGGTGACGGTGATCAATATCGCCGATGTGCTCGATACGATCCAGGGCTTCGTCGGGCAGATCACGCAGGTGGTGCGCTTCCTGGCGGGGTTCTCGATGCTGTCGGGAATTGTGATTCTGGCCTCGAGCGTGGCGAGCACGCGCTATCCGGCGGATTCGCGAGGTGGTGGTGCTGAAGACGATTGGTGCGACGCGCGGCCGGATCGCGACGGTCTTCAGCGTGGAATTCATCGTGCTGGGATATTGTCGGGAGTGGTCGGCGTGATGTTCGCGAACCTGCTGACGAAGGCGCTGCTGCATCGGCTGGATGTGCCGTTTCATCTGGATTGGCTTGCGGGGCTCGTAGCGCTGGTGTCGAGTGCGGTGCTGGCGACGGCGACCGGATGGGTCGCGAGCGCGCGGATACTGGGGCAGAAGCCGCTTGCAGGTTTTGCGGGAAGAGTAGCTATCGCTCTACAGCGAACGCTTTGTCCGTTAAGCGTCCCAACTAAACCCTAGTCTCTGGCCCCGACTTAGCCGCCTGCCAGGCCTTCGCGTACTTCCAGCTCACATAGACCGAATGGTAGAGATGGAAGAGAAACCCTTCGCGCCCATCCAGAAAACCCAGCCGAAAAAAGAAGTTGTAAACAAAGGTCGCAACCGGGTTCAGAAACGTATTCACCACGAATGCCGGAAGACTGCGGCTGGTCTTGCCCTTCCCCAGCACCAGCGGAATGCTCGCCGTGCTGTAGCGCACCATGTGTTCGAGATAGACGTCGAGGTTGGGGTAGGCATAGTGCAGCATGTGCGCCTTGAGCTGGCCTGTCGGGCCGTCGTATTTCGGAGTGGCATGCGGCTCGGTATCTTCGCGCAGCCGCGCCGTTCCGCGGCGGAAGAGCCGCAGCTTGGGGTCGGGATAGACGCCGCCATGCCGCATCCAGCGGCCAATAATCAGGTTGAGGCGCGGAATCATATAGGCGTCGAATTTGGGGTTTGGGGATAGGAGCGACTGAATCTCCGCCTGGAGCTCCGGAGTGACGACTTCATCGGCATCCAGATTCAAAATCCAGTCGCCAGTACACTTATCGATCGCCGAGTTGACTCCAGGGCCGTAACCTCTCCACGGCTCGACGAAGATGCGGGCGTTGAACTCACGGGCGATGGCGACCGTCTCATCGGTCGAGCCGGAATCGACCACCACGATCTCGTCAACCCACGCAACGCTGGCTAGAGTGCGCCGCAGGTTGGCGGCCTCGTTAAAGGCGACGATGGGGACGGAGATTCTGGGGGGCATCATGATGCTAGATAGTCAGGTTTTAAGTTAAGTCGTCTGGCTGAATTGTAAGACCTGAAAGGGGATTGCCTCACCTCTCGGCGGATTCCCAAATAGGGAAAGTGAACCAGCGAGGAGTCAGAGTCCTCTCTTGCGCCTCGAATTCGCGAAGACTAGCCTGCATCCATGTTCCCCCTTAAGTGTGATGGTTTCAGCGGCCCGCGCTCTGCTATGCATGCTGGGCGCGGCCGCATTTTCTATCCAGACTCACGGGGAATCCAAAGCGAAAGTCCACTCCGTCGTCTTCGGAGCGGTCAGGCGAGTGCCATATTCGGTTGAGGGCGATCCCGCCGGCAATGATGGCGATGAGAGGGAACTCAAAGTCCGCGCCCTGTTGGTCGACGGCAAGGTTAAGGAATGGACCACCGGCGACCCCCACGACGTAACCGACCGCAGCGTCGCCGTCCGCCGCGCTCTGCGCATCAACGACGCTTTGCCGGGAGATGCCGCCGCCAAAACCGAACACTGGGTCTGGCAACGCGGCCCATGGCTGCTGATCGATCGAAGCAACGGCCACGTCACCCCGCTCAAATTCCCCGACTTCGACCCCTCGGTCTCGAACGTGGCCTGGTTTCGGGACTACGCCGCCTACTGCGGCCTCTCCTCGGGAGGCAAACAGCTCTACGCCGTCGTCGCCCAGGTCGCGGGGAGGAAGCCGCTGCTAATGAAGAAGATCTCCACCTGGGACCTCACAGACCACCCCACCCCCGCCTGCGGCCCAGCCACCTGGCAACGCGAGCCACTCAAGGTGACTTTCACCCCGACGAAGGCCGGGCCTCCGGTGAGTTATGAGTTGGTGGGACTGTCGGCGGTTCTGGTGGAGGATGGGGATGAGAGTGATACCGAGAATTGAGCCGACAGCTTACTTCACCGTCACCGGCGCCGCCGCCCATGATGGCGCCTCTTGAAACCAGTGAGCTGTGCCATGGTCAAAGTGCGCGATGAGCTGGTACCCCGAGTCCGTCGAGTTGTCCAGCAGGATTGCATGGTCAGCGAGCGCGATGGCGATAGGAAGGTTCCGCAGGCTTCGTTCATAGCGCCTGCGAATATCGGCCTCCGGTACATCATGCCCACCGAGTGTCACCCGATTCGCGACGCGGGCTACGTTGATGTCGGAGTTCTTTGTCCCAACGTAAATAAGGATGACCTCAAATCCGCGCTCGCGGGCGTCGGTCATCATTTGCAAATAATTGTGGCCGGAGAGCGTGGTCTCCACCGCAAAACTGCGACGATCTCCAAGAATGATGCAGCCTGGCTTAACGCCTCTCGCCCCGCTGCTAGAGCTGACGGATTCTTGGAGTTGACTTGGATGGTGCGAGCAATGGCATCTGGGTCAATTAGGGGAAAATGCCGGAAGATATCTGAAGCGCCGGCCGTGAGGCTACTCTTGCCGGAGCCATTTGGGCCGGCAACGACAGTAAAACTAGGCGTCACGCTGTGAGGCGGCCACGAAGTGCTCATCATTTGCAGCCGACTGACGCTTGCGAATGATCTCCAGCTGCTTGAGGTCCTCGGCAACTTTGGCGCGAGCCCCTTCGGCCAGCTTCAACGCGAATTCAACCCAGTCACGTTCCATAAGTACAGTTTACTCCTTGCACGCTCGCAAATCCCCTCACTCAATCACAGCAACCTTAGCCTTCTTCCCAATTCGGACCGACAGCCGAGTCGAAACACCCGCAAGCGGCAGCACCGCATTCGTCACAACTTCACCGTCAATCTTCACCGCATTCTCCGCCAGCTTTCGCGAAGCCTCGGCGCCCGAGGCCGCAAGCCCAAGCTTCACCAGCAGCTTCGGCACGCGAATCTGCAACCCAGGCGACCCCGGCGTCGCTGGAGCACCGGAAGGCCCCACCAGATCGGCATAGCTGACACGCACTTCCTCCAAATCCTCCGGAGTCTCCTTCTGCTGAAACTGCTTCGCCCAGTTCTCCGCAGCGTGGTTTGCGGCCTCCTCGCCATGAAGTCCCGCCGTAATCGTCAGCGCCAGCCGCTTCTTTGCTTCCATCGGATGCAGCCTTCCCGAAGCGACCTCTGCCTGCATCTGCGTCGATCTCCGATTGGCGCAGGTCGGTGAGCAGCGTCCAGTAGCTCCACATCAGCGTGATCGGAGATCGACATCAGCTTGCCGTACATCTCCGCCCGGAGCGTCGTTGATGCCGATCGCGTTGCCCGAGCGACTTCGACATCTTCTGCACGCCGTCGAGCCCCTCGAGAATCGGCGTCATCAGCACGATCTGCGGGGGCTGGCCATAGTGCCGTTGCAGTTCGCGGCCGGTGAGCAGGTTGAACTTCTGATCGGTGCCGCCGAGCTCGACATCGGCCTCGAGCGCGACCGAATCGTAAGCCATGCGCCAGCGGATAGAGCATCTCGTGCAGAGCGATCGGCTGCTCGTCCTTGAACCGGGTGTGAAACTCGTCCCGCTCGAGCATCTGCGAGACGGTGAACTTCTGCCGCCAGCCGGATGATGCCCTCAAAGCCCAGCGTCCCCAGCCACTCCGAGTTGAAGCGGATCTCGGTCTTCTCGCGATCGAGAATGCGAAAGACCTGGTCGGTATAGGTCTTGGCGTTTTCCTGGATCTCTTCGCTGGTCAGCAGCTTGCGCGTCGACCGAGCGGCCCGTAGGGTCGCCGATCAGCGAAGTGAAGTCGCCGATCAGGAAGATGACCGTAGTGGCCAAGGTCCTGAAAGTGCTTCAGCTTGCGGATCAGCACGGTATGCCCCAGATGCAGGTCGGGAGCGGTCGGGTCGAAGCCGGCTTTCACGCGCAGCGGCTTGCCGGAAAGTGCGCGACGCCTCAAGGCGTTCGCGAAGGTCGGAGAGGCGGATGATCTCAGCCGCGCCTTTTTGGAGCAGGTCGAGCTGGTCGTCTACAGGTAGAAATTGTGGCATGTCTGGGATTCAGTATATGGGTTGCGGGAGGGTTGACGCCCCTCCCACAATGACTCCGCGAATCACGCAAAGCCAGCCAGATACCAGCATCACCGCTCGGGGAGCAGCTAGGTCCAGCAGCTACCCTCGTTTGATAAGCCGAACCAGCCAGACCAGAATCACCGCGCCGATGAAGGCCACAATGATCGATCCGATCACGCCGCGGCCCTGCCAAATACCCAGCAGTCCGAAGAGCCATCCGCCAAGCAAGCCACCGAGGATGCCGAGAATGATGTCGACGAACACACCATATCCCTCGCCTTTCATCACCTTCCCGGCAAGAAAGCCCGCGATCAGCCCAACCACGATCCACTCAATAAATCCCATAAGTTCTTCCTCTTTCGTCAGTTCTGTGCGATGCGGCCGAAACAAACCCCGCAACGAGCCACCTTGTTATAACAGCCGCAGAGCGGATGTCAACCAGCGACGCGGAGGCGACTAACCCTAAAACAGGGGCTTAAGTCCAGGGATGATGGCGGTTTCGATCCCGCAACCAAAAAGGTGGGACTCCGGGGAGGAGTCCCAATCTTGACGTTCCTTGGAGTCGGCGAGCAGTCAAGCTGCTGTCAACTGTCTCATTACGATGCACACTTGCTCCTCTCGGGATATCTGCGCCTGTGAATTTCTTTTTGCCCCTGCCCTTTTTTCCGGCGCTCGGCTCAAACTGCCGCGCTGGTTGCGAGGTGCCGATCGCGGCGCTATGGCTGATATGCTTGGCGCAATGTCTGAGAGCCGGCTGGGTCAACTCCAAGACAAGACGGAGCAGAGCGCCCGCAAAGGCGCGACCGTCGCCCTGTTGTTGCTGACCGGGCTGAACCTCTTCAACTATCTCGACCGCTACATCCTGCCCGGAGTACAGCCCCTGGTGCAGAAGGAATTCGGCGTCAACGACGAGCGGATGGGGGCCCTCACCTACGCCTTCTTCATCACCTACATGATTGCCGCGCCACTCACCGGCTGGCTCGGCGACCGGTTTCCGCGCAAACCACTGCTGGTCGCCGGGGCCATTCTTTGGAGCCTGCTCACGCTCCTCACCGCAACCGTACACAGTTACAACGCTCTGTATTTCCGCCACGCCGTCGTCGGCATCGGCGAAGCGACCTTCGGCATCTTCGCGCCCGCGTTGCTGGCGGACTTCTACCCCGAGATCGACCGCAACCGCATCCTGAGCTTCTTTTACTTGACCATCCCCGTAGGTGCTGCGCTCGGCTATATCACCGCCGGGGTGGTCGGTTCGCATTTTGGATGGCGTGCTCCCTTTCTGGTTTCCTCCATTCCCGGCATGCTGCTGGCGGTGGCTTTCTGGATCTTCGTCAAGGAGCCGCCGCGCGGCAGCGCCGACAAACTCGCTCCCGCCCTCGACCGCGATACTGTTTCGGGCCTGCTCCGCAATCGCGCCTACTGGCCGGCGACCCTGGGCATGGCCGCCCTGGTGTTTTCGATCGGCGGCATCTCCGTCTGGATGCCGACCTTTTTCGTCCGCCACGGCGGCTACTCGCTGGCAACCGCCGGAGAGCTTCTCGGCGGCATCACCGTCATCGATGGCATCGCCGGCACCTGGGCCGGAGGATGGATCGCCCAGCGCTGGCAGCGTACCAACCATCGCGCCCTCTATCTACTCTCCGCGTGGAGCGCGGTGCTCGCCATTCCAGGCGCTCTCGTCGCGTTCTTCGGGCCGCGGTCCTTGCTTGTGCCGGCGGTGCTGGTCGCCGAGTTCTTTCTCTTTCTCAACACCGGCCCGCTCAACGCCGCCATCGTCAACTCCGTCGGAGCCCGCATTCGCTCCACGGCCATAGCCTTGAATCTCTTCCTCATCCACGCGCTGGGCGACGCCTTCTCCCCCAGGCTGATCGGCTACATCTCCGACCGGCACTCGCTACAGTCCGGCCTCGCGCTCACCCTGGTCGCGATGCTGGTCGGCGGAGTGATTCTCTTCTGGGGTGCGAGGTTCGCGCCAAACCTGGGCGGTCTTGAGAGCAGCTCTCATCGGCTATAGATCACCCGCCCACTCCGCACTACCGTTTGCACCTGAGAAAAATTCGCCACATCACTGGCCGGATCCGCACTCACCACAACAAGATCAGCCAGCTTCCCAACCGCAATCGTCCCCTTCCTGTCCCCAACCCCAAACCGCTCCGCCGGAGCCGTCGTCAGCATCCGCAGAATATCCATCGCGCTCAGCCCCGACTGCTCCAAGCGCGTGGAACTCATCCTCAGTCGAGTAATCCGTCATATATCCAACATCGGTGCCAAAGATCAGCTGGCCGCCATCCGCGTGGAACTGCCGCACCTCGGCATAGATCGGGTCGAGGTAGCGTGGGTTCTTCGTCACTGTCGTCCCGAACATCTTCAAGGTTGGAACCATCGCCATGTGCCGGTCGACCATGGTTTGCAGCAGCTTGGCGTCGACCCCCTCGGTGTCGTCGGCGGCGTGGGCGAGCACGTCGACGCCGCTGTTCATCGCAACGGTCACGCCCGCCAGGTTGGAGGGATGAGCGAAGGCAAGCTGGCCGTGGCTGTGAGCGACCTCGACCGCGGCGCGGGCGTTGGCCTCCGGCATCGGCAGCACCTTGCCATGGGCTACCCACGAGCCGGTGAAGAGCTTGAGCACATCGGCGCCCTCGGCGATGTTTCGCTCCTCAACCTTTGCGGCCTCGCCCGGCGTAGCCGGCTGCGGCATCAGCTTGAGAAGAAACCACGGCAGCGTGCTTTTCAGATAGAAAGGGATGCCGTTGGGCGGATACTGGGCCGACCCGGCGGTATAGATCTTTGGCCCCAACAATTCACCTGCCTCGATGCGGCGGCGAATCGGGATGGTGTCGCGCAGGTTCGAGCCGACATCGACGACGGTGGTGAATCCCCGGCTGACAAGCATGTCGCCGAGTTGTGCGTTGAGCTTGGCCGCAGGCTGCCACTCCGCGCCGGACCACTTGCGTTCGGTGAAATGAACATGCGCATTCCAAAATCCCGCAGTGACGACACAGTGATCGCAAGGAACGATCTGCGCGCCCGGCGGCACGGCAAGGTCGGCGCCCACCGCGGCAATTCTGCCATCCTGAATAACGATTGTCCCGCGCTCAATCGGAGCAGCATCGGGCGAGACGTAAATCTTCGCGTTCTCGACCGCGAGCGTGCCCTTGGCCATGTAGTCTGCCGGATGCGGATTGCGCAGCGGCCAGAAGCCAACGAGGTAAAGAGCACCGGCAATGAGCAGCAACAGAATTCCAACGGCAACCGCAAAACGACGCATAGCATCCCCATCAACGGAAGTAGCTGCTAGAGACGATCATACGAAGATGCGCCGCTGAGGGTTCATGAGGGAAAAAGTGGACGACGTGGACCAACTGTTGGAATCGGCAATCCTTGATTTGCTGAATCAGCGTGATCCGGGCAAGACGATCTGTCCGTCAGATGCCGCCCGCCGCGTCGCGCCTGAGCGCTGGAGGCCGTTGATGGAGCAAACACGCACGGCAGCCCTGCGCTTGATCGCCCGCGGAGAAGTCGTCATGACACAAGGCGGTAGAGTAGTCGAGCCTTCCCGCGTAAAGGGCGCGGTTCGATTGCGAAAGGCTGAAAAGTAGCCCGTTTATCGTTACGCCCAAAATCGCCCCTGACAGTGCATAATTCTCACCATGGATGCCGAGCGCGCACGTAACTTCCTCCGCAAACTTCCTCTCGTCGAAGAGACAAAGAATTGGGGCAACAACCTCGTCTTCTGGGTTGGAGATAAGGCCGTCGGCGGCAAGATGTTCGCCCTCATCAACCTGGACTTCGATGCCCACGTGCGCGTGATGTCATTTTCCGCCGGGCCAGAGCGTTTCCATGAACTGGTCGAAAACGAAGGCGTGATCCCCGCTCCCTATATGGCGCGTCTTCACTGGGTTGCTCTCGAGCGCTGGGGAGCCATCCCGAACAGGGAACTAGAAGATCTGCTCAGCGCAGCCCGCGACCTCACCTACGAAAAGCTGCCCAAAAAGACGAAGGACGCTCTCGCCCTTCCGCCAGCCGAATTCCAAAAACTTCTCACCGCCAGAAGGAAAGTCCTGGCCGAGAAAGCGCAACGCGAAGCGGCTGCGAAAGAAGCCGCAGCTGCCGCGAAGAAGAAGGCCGTCAAGAGGAAGAAATAAGCTAAACAGCAGGCTTCGCGTCGGCGACAAATATCCCAGCGAAGTATTGGCGATAAGCGTAGAAGAGGATCAGCCACAATACCGCCGCAACCACCCCCGGTGGCAAGCCAGCCGGTTGAAACACGATATGCGTGATCAGGATGTTCACGATCACCGGCCCCAGCAGCGTCAGCGCCAGTGGAATGAATCTGCCGATGAGCAACAATAGGCCGCCGACCACCTGCAACGCCATCACGGGCAGTATGTAGTGTGACCTCAATAACAGTTCGGAAAACGTCGACAGATCACTCGCCGGCATCGGCGGATTGGGGATGAAATGCAGAAAGCCATTCAGCCCAAAGACCACAAAGAGCAGGCCGAGCAGGATACGAGCGATCAGCACAACAATCTTCATTCAGTCCCTCCCAGCTTTGTTCCTCAATATACAGATACAGTGAAGCCCCGCCAAAGGCCGGTACCTCAAATGCGGGTTCGGGTTTGCGTGGCTGCGCCGCCTTCGGTAGGGTTTGCATATGACGAAAACAGCCGCAACCTTGTCATTGGCCGGCAAGACAGCGCTGATTACCGGAGGCTCGCGCGGCATCGGCGCCGAGACCGTACGGCTCTTCCACGCGGCCGGAGCGCAGGTTGCGTTCAACTATCGCGCCGCAAGGGCCGAGGCCGAAGCGCTGGCGGCCGAGTGCGGCGATGGCTGCCTGGCAATCCAACAGGACCTCGCCTCGGCGCAGCAGGGAACTGAGCTCGTAGAAAAAACGGTCCGTCACTTCGGCAAGCTCGACATTCTCATCGTCAACCATGGCATCTGGCCGCCTCATGACGCGCCCATCTCCACAATGACCGACGCACAATGGCGGCAGACGATGGAGATCAACCTCGACAGCGTCTTCGGCCTGGTCAAGGCCGCCGTCGCACAGATGAAGCAGCAAGGCCGCCGCGCCGGCGAACCCGCCGGACACATCGTGCTCATCAGCTCCACGGCAGGTCAGCGCGGCGAGGCCTTCCATGCCGACTACGCCGCAAGCAAAGGCGCGCTCATCAGTCTCACCAAGAGCCTGTCCAGCGAACTCGCCCCCGACGGCATCTACGTCAACTGCGTCGCGCCCGGCTGGGTCGCGACCGACATGTCCGCCTCCGCGCTCAGTGACCCAGCCAAGAGCCAGCAGATATTTTCAGGCATTCCGCTCGGTCGAGTCGGCACGCCGATGGAAATCGCCGGCCCGATCCTGTTCCTCTGCACTCCGCTGGCCGGGTTCATCAGCGGCGAAGTCCTCAACGTCAACGGCGGCGCGGTGCTCGTCGGCTAGGCCGAAAAATCAGCGAGAGTGAAAATGAGACTGACCATGAAAGCGCGACAAAAGATAGCTTGCCTTGTAGTTGCCGTTGCCTTGGTTCAAACCCTTGCGTTGACTTGCTTCGCTCAGAGCGCCGACCAGGACGCAATCGCCAAAGCGAATGAAAAGAAAGCCCGCGCCACGCTCGCCGCCATGGTCCAGGCCCTCGGCGGCGATCGCTGGCTCACCCTGAAAGATGAGACCTTCATCGGCCGCACCTCGTCGTTCTACCAGGGAAAGCCCACCGGCGGTATCGGCGACTATGCCGACTACCGCGAGTTTCCCGATAAAGAGCGCATCGAGTTCGGCAAGAAGCAGGACGTCCTCGAATTCTTCATCGGCAATCAGGGATGGGAAGTCACCTACCGCGGCAAGCGGGCGCTTCCGCAAGACCAGGTCGACGACTTTCTCCGTCGCCGCGATCATTCAGTGCAGACTGCGGTCCGCGTCTGGCTCAAAGATCCAAATACGATCGTCATCTTCGACAAGCAAAGCCTCGTCGAGCGCCACCTCGCCGACCAGGTCACCCTCATCAATCCACAGAACGACTCCATCACCATCGAGATGGATGCGCAGACCCACCTCCCCCTGCGCCGCACCTTCAAGTGGCGCGATCCTCTGTATCGAGACCTCAACGAAGAGAAAGAAGAATACGACGACTATCACACGGTCGATAGCATCGCGACGCCCTACACCATCACGCGCTTCCACAACGACGATATGACCAACCAACGCTACCTCTTCAAGGCCGCCTACAACAGCAACCTGCCCGATAGCATGTTCAACGTGGACGAGGCTGCGGCGAAGATCAAGAAATAGCGCCGCGCCTCCGGTTCTGCCGACTCGACGGACCGCAAGCGAAAAGTACCTGCCCCCAAGCAACTTCGCAAAGAAATGCCGCCTCTATCAGTAGGAACGCGTTGGTAGCCCAGCGTTACTGAATGCGTTCGAAAGATCGGCAGGGGCGTCGGGTTTTCGCGATTTCCCTGGCTTGCCGACCGGGTAGGAGAATCGCACTGACACCGGTTGGACCCTGCCGCCCATTATTCATCGATATTTCCGCATCACGGGAAGGACCCCAATGACTACCGCAACTCTATCGAACAAGGAAGTAGTAGAAACGCTGCGTTCCGTTATCCAGAGCCTCATCGATGGCCAGGAAGGCTTTGAGCAGATTGGCGAAAAGCTGGAAGACCCGACCCTGAGACGGTATTTCGCGGCGGAGTCTCTGAAACGCGCCTCCTTCCGCGGCGAGCTCGAGACCGTGCTTCACAACCAGGGAGTTCACGACATCAAGGAGAGCGGCACCGCAGGCGGCGCAATCAAGCGCACCTGGGCCGACGTCAAGGCGAAGTTGGGCGGTGGCGATCATACGCTCCTCGAGACCGCCGAAGCAGGCGAGGATGCTGCGAAGAAGGCATACAAAGATGCCCTTGAGAAGGGGGATTTGCCGCTGCCCATCAAGCAAATTCTCGACACGCAGTATGCTCACATTCAGGATTCTCACGACTACGTCAAAGCGGAACGGGACCGCCGCAAATAAGTAGCAATTTAAGTTCACTCAGGTAGGCCCGAGCTTCGGCTCGGGCCTTTGCCTTTGTCGGCATTTGAATTTGTTGGCTCCTTCGTCCGCAACCAGACTGTACAGTTCTTTGGACAGAGATTAAGGTTTATAGTTCTCAGCCGAAGGGGATACTGGGATTCTAGGAGCGACGATGCGGCCATTTGCTTGGGTTTTTCTTTTACTCGCGACATCTTCAATTTTTGCGGGCGCGCAAGTCGTCCCCGCCGACCAGGCCGATGATGCGCGCATCGACGGTCTGCTCAAGCAGATGACCCTCGAAGAGAAGATGAACCTCATCCGCGGCGATGTCGAGCCGGCTGCGACCAACCAGGGCCAGGCCGGCTATCTGCCCGGCGTGCCTCGCCTCGGGATTCCTCCGCTTCGCATGGCCGATGGCCCTCCCGGAGTGCTGACTCGCGTCGCCGGTCAGGCGCAAACCGCAACCATGGGTGTCGCCGCAACCTGCAGCCTCAAAGACGCCGAGCAAAATGGAGTCGCGATCGGCCGCGAAGCGCGTTCCCTCGGCATCGACGTCGTGCTACAGCCCTTCATCAACATCGATCGCGACATCACCTTCGCGCGCGGCTACAACACCCTCGGCGAAGATCCATTTCTTACCGGCGCAATGGGCGCGGCGGAAGTCCGCGGCGAACAAGCGCAAGGCGTCATGTCGATGGCCAAGCATTACGTCGCCTACGACTCCGATTCCTACAACATCTTCGTCGATCAGCAGACCCTGCACGAGGTCTACGTCGCGCCCTTCGACGCCGCGCTGAAGGCCGGCGTTGCCTCGATCATGTGCTCCTATAACAAGATCAATGGCACCTTCGCCTGCGGCAATCCCGATACGCTCAAAACCATCCTCCGCGACGAACTCGGATTCAAAGGCTTTGTCACTTCGGACTGGGGCGGCGTTCACAACGTCCACTTTCTCAACGAAGGCCTCGACATGGAAATGCCCGGCGAGGTCCCCGATGACAGCCCCTTCGCCGGAATGATGCACACCTACTTCCGCACCCGTGCTGAAAACTCCGGTGCACCGCACCAAGCCCAACCTCGCCGCCCTCGCCGGAATGCTCGGCGGCACCATCCCCGAGGAAACAAAAGGCGGCGGCATGGATCTGTCCGCCTTCCCCACCGACTCTGATCCGAAGACCATGCGCGACGCCATCAAGGACGGCTCGATCACCGAGGCGACCATCACTGAAGCCGCGCGGCGAGTACTCTACGAAATCGTCCGCTTCGGCTATCTCGATGGCAAGCAGAAGCACGAAGTCACAGCGCAGGATCTCGATGGCAACGGAGCCATCATCGAAAAGACCGCAGAAGACGCAGCGGTGCTGCTCAAGAACGAAGGCAACATCCTCCCGCTCAAAGCCACCGACAGCATCGCCATGATCGGTCCCACTGCAGGCCAGGTCGCATCGATCGGCACCTTCGGCGAGCGCTCCCCGGGTAGTTCCCGAGCGCCAGGTAAGCCCGCTCGATGCGCTGAAGAACGCTCGCGCCCGATGCGAAGGTGGTCTTCGCCGTCGACGACGACATGACCGGCACTCCAATCAGCGCCGCATGTTCACGCATGACGGAAAGCCGGGCCTCGCGCGAACGGACGCCTCTGGCAAGAAGACCGTCGACGCCTCGATCGACTTCACCAAAACCAACGGCAAATCGCTGCCGCCAAACACCGTCGCAACCTGGAAGGGCGACGTCACCGTTCCCGCCGACGGCTCCTACTGGTTCTACCTGCAGGCGCTCGGCACGCGCGGAATGCATCAGCATCGACGGCAAAGAGGTGGGCCGCACCGGAGCGGTGAAAGGCACCGTCCACGGCGATGTCCAGCACGCGTCACAAGACAACGGACTTCCAACCACCGACGGCCTCGATAACGTCCGCCGCGCAGTCCAACTCACCAAGGGCGCGCACAAGATCGAGGTCTCAACCTCCGTCGACACATCGAACGCGCCGGTCCAACTACGCTTGAGCTGGATGACGCCCGCAGCCCGCGAGCAAGCGCACGCCGCAGCGATCGACGCCGCCAAAAGCGCAAAGACCGCAGTCGTCTTCGTCTGGACGCGCGACAAGCCCCACTTCGAACTACCCGGCGAACAGGACAAGCTCATCGAAGACATCGCCGCCGTCAATCCAAATACAGTCGTCGTGCTCAACACCAGCCAGCCTGTCGCGATGCCGTGGATCGACAAAGTGAAGGGCGTCGTCGAGATGTGGTGGCCCGGCGATGAGGGCGGCCTCGCGACCGCAAAGATTCTCCTCGGCCAGAGCAATCCCGCAGGACGCTTGCCGATGACCTGGGCAAAGGAATTGACCGATTATCCAGCGACGTCACCCGCGCACCCCGAGCGCTCGACCAAGGGCGTCGACGGCAAAACCACCTTCTCCGAAGGCGTGCTCGTTGGCTATCGCTGGTTCGACGACCAAAAGATTCAGCCGCTCTTCCCCTTCGGATTCGGACTCTCCTACACCACCTTCGCGATGTCCAATCTGAAAGCGACGCCCACCGCCGATGGCGGTGCGAGCGTCTCCATTCACGTTAAGAACACCGGCAGCGTCGCCGGCGACGAAGTGCCACAGGTCTACCTCGACGCTCCCGAGAGCAGGCCGCAAGGCGTGCAGTTCGCACCCAAAACGCTCGCTGCGTTCGACCGAGTCACTTTGCAACCAGGCGAAGAGCGCGACGTAACGCTTCAGATCGCCCCGAGGGCATTTCAGTATTGGTCAGTCGACTCGAAGGCCTGGGTCAAGCCTGCCGGCAGTCGCACTCTCCACGCCGGACCGTCTTCGCAGGACTTGCAATTGACCGCAACGGCGCAATAAGCCGAGCTGTCCACACATCAAAGGGCAGCAGCCCAGATGGAATAGACTGCCCAGATGAAAGTCATCGCACCCCGTGTGCTTCGATCCATGGTCGCGCTTCTCTCTCTGGCCTCGGTGGCCTGCCTTGCACAATCTACGCCGGACGACGTTTCCATTCGACAGTCGCGCGCTGCGTCCAACGCAGCCATCGGCGCTGGAGACGCGAAAGCATTCGCAGCCAACCTCGATCCGGACTTCGTCGTGGTCACGGGCAACGGGTCCTTCCTGTCTCGCGATGCCTACATCGCCGCCTTCGCCAAGGATTTCGCCGACCCGCACTCGGTTCGCTTCGAACGTCTCATCGATTCCATCGACCTCTCCACGTCGCTGCCCCTCGCTGCGGAACACGGCCGTTGGGTCGGGCGCGTCCCCGGCGGCCCGGTCCTTTTCAGCGGTACCTATCTGGCGATGTGGCGCAAATCAGACAGCGGCTGGAATCTGCGCTCCGAGCTCTTCGTCTCCCTGGCCTGTAAAGACAAAGATGCTTGCGACGCTTATCGCAAAAGGTATCAATCTCCCCCACCAGCTGCGCCACATTAGAACCCGAATACTTCAAAGTTCCAGGAGAGAGGGCAAAGATCAGTTGGGCTCACTATGGAAAGCGCGCTTGACATCAAGGCTGGGATTCTCCTAGTATTCAATGTCAAGGAAGCTTTCCATGACGCCCGGCGTGCTCAATCGAGTCAAAGAACTCCGCAGCGAACGCGGCTGGACCCAGGAACAGCTCGCCCAGGCTGTTGGAGTTTCGCGACAAAGCATCAACTCGATTGAACGCGACCGCTACATCCCAAGCCTGCCTCTTGCGCTGACCTTCGCGCAGGTCTTCAAATGTTCGACCGATCAGATCTTTCAACTGGAGAAACGGAAATGAACCTGCCTCTCAACCTTCCCATCGTCGGCCGTGCGGTCGACGAGCGATTCCTGAACCGGCGCCTGCGCGCGACCAGTCTCGGCGGAGTCATCGGCGGAGTCGTCGCCATTCTCCTCTTCGCCTACCGCTTCTACTTCAACCACATGTGGAGTTGGGACCTCTTCATCGTGATCGCCACCATTCTCGGCGTCAAGCTGTCGGTCATGGCTTGGTACATGTTGACTGACCAACACTAACTAAAGGAAAAACACAATGTGCACTGAGATCAATTCAAAAGGCCGCAAACTCATGGCCGTGGCCTCAGGATGGCTCGCGATCGGCCTGGTGCTCCCGATGCTGCTCCATCCCTCTGGGCAAGCGTCCCGCAACCTACTCCACTTCGTCTGCGGACTGCTGATCGGCCTCTCGCTGAGCATCAACCTTTCCCTTCTCTGGAAGAATTCTCGCCAACGCCGCTTTGGGAGTGGCCCTCGGAATTGAGCAGAGTCAATGCGAATCGTGACATGGAACTGCCAGAAGGGGGCTCGATAAGAAGGCAGACGCATTGCTTTCGCAGGATCCCGACGTCGCCGTCATTCCAGAATGCTCAGAAAAATCGGCCCTCGCTCTCCGCCAACGCGGATACGAATCGCTGTGGTTCGGCTCAAACCCCCTCAAGGGCTTGGGAGTATTTGTCGAAGGGGCTGGTCGATTCGAGCGCTCCCACAGTCACAACAAAAGTGGATCGTGCCCGTCGTGGTCAACGCGCCCACACCGTTCACATTGCTTGCGGTCTGGGCTTGCCGGACGGGAACCAAGAAGGCGGACAACTACGTTGGGCAGATCTATCAAGCTCTGATATCTCATCCAGAGTGGTTCGACGGGGCGCCTGTTGTCCTCGCGGGAGACTTGAACAGCAACACGATATGGGACCCTGAACGACGAGTTGGGAATCACTCGGAGGTCGTAAGGATTCTGGCGGGTCTGGTGAGTGTGTACCACGAGTTCTTCGGCGAACCGCAAGGCGCGGAATCTCGCCCGACAATCTACCTTTTCCGCCACGCACACAGGCCGTTTCATCTCGATTACCTCTTCCTTCCCCGAGATTGGGTGCTTCGCCTCAAGACGGCCGAAGTCGGGGAATATGGACGATGGTCGAAACTGAGTGACCATTGTCCGGTGACGGCTGAGTTTGAGTTGCCTTAACAACGCGGTTCGCCGAAGGGCCATGGCACGGCGCACGAATTCCATCTTCAGCGAGCTATAACCCCGGCCAGCCTTCCCGCTATAATTCTCTCTTGTCCACTATGCCCGCTGACAGCCCCAACCCGGAAACGAAACAGGTGCTTGAGATCACCGACATCATGGCGATCCTGCCCCATCGTTATCCGTTCCTGTTGATCGACCGCGTCATCGAGCGCGAGCGCATGAAGCGCATCGTCGCGATCAAGAACGTGACCATCAACGAACCCTTCTTCACCGGCCATTTCCCTGGCTATCCGATCATGCCCGGCGTGCTGGTAGTCGAGGCCATGGCCCAGGCCGGCGGCCTCTTGCTGCTCCCAGAGATCCCCGATCGCGACCAGAAGCTGATGGTCTTCACGGGCATCGAACGCGCCAAATTTCGCAAGCCCGTCTCTCCCGGCGATCAACTTCGCATCGAGGTCGAGGTGATGAACTGGCGGGTAAGCGCGGCACGGCTCGAAGGCAAAGCCTTCGTCGACGGCAAGCTGGCGTGCGAGGCGGTGATTCTCTGCGCGGTCGTCCCGCGGGTTCCGCCCGCCGCCAGTCGCACCCCCGAGCAAGTTGCCCCTGTTCCTTCGGCTGCAAGCTGAGACACCCGTCGAGTCGGCGGTGTTGGAGGCGGTAGTCCCGGAGTGAGCATCCACCCGACAGCGATCGTTGCGTCGAGCGCGGTGGTTCCCGAGTCGTGCAGCGTTGGCCCCTATTCCACCATCGGTCCGAATGTGGTCCTCGGCGAGGATTGCGAGCTGGTCTCGCACGTCATCCTCGACGGACACCTCACCGTCGGCGCGCGCGGCCGGATCTTCCCCTTCGCCAGCGTCGGCGTCGCTCCGCAAGACCTTAAATACAAGAACGAACCCACGAAAGCCGAAATCGGCGAAGAGACGGTCATCCGCGAGTGCGTGACGATCTCCCGAGGAACAGTCGGCGGAGGCGGCACGACCAGCGTCGGCAGCCATTGCCTCATCATGGCCTACGCCCACATCGGCCACGACAGCCACATCGGCAACCACTGCATCCTCGCCAATGCCGCGACGCTCGCCGGACACGTGACTGTTGAGGACTACGCCGTCGTCGGCGCCCTCTGCCCCGTGCACCAGTTTTGCCGGATAGGCAAATACTCCTTCATCGGCGGCGGCACCACCATCACCCAGGATGTCCTGCCATTCTCGCTGACCTCCGCCAAGCGCGAAACACACGCCTTCGGCCTGAACAAGATCGGCCTCGAACGCCGCGGCTTTACCCGCGAGCAACTAAAGGCGCTCCAACATGCCTATCGGCTCTTCCTTGCCGCGAAGCTGAATACCTCGCAAGCCATCGAGCGCCTCAAAAGCGAAGGCCTCACCAGCGAAGACGTGACCTACCTGGTCGAGTTCGTCGAGCAGTCCCAGCGTGGCGTCTTGAAGTAAGGAAATAGCTGGAAGCCTCCGATCGAGTCGTCGCCATCCTCTGATTGCCGAGATCTGGGATTCGATGAAAGGTTTACGATGGGATTGGAGGCGACTATGACGATTGAAATTCGCAGCCCTGCATTGGAAGCCTTGATCCTGCAACGCATGGAGCAGGGCAGGTTTCAAGATGTTGAAGACGCTTTGATGCAAGCGTTGCAAGCGTCGCCGGCGGTCAGTGAGGGTGAGGGGAAGTCAGAGAATCGAAGGACTGGAGCCGATCTCATCGAGGCTTTGCAATCCTCGCCATACCGGGAACTGAACATCGAACCCTGCCGCATTCGTTTGCCAATTCCAGCGCGTGATGTGACGTTTTAATGGCGTGGCTGCTCGACACGAATATCCTTTCGGAAATTCGGAGACCAAGGCCCGAGCCAAAAGTGTTGGCTTTTATCGCGGGTACGCCGCTCGATGAGCTTTACGTCAGCATCGTAACGCTGGCTGAACTTCGCTTTGGTATTAGCCTGTTGAGCCAGGGCGCAAAGCAACGAGCTGACCTCTCCGAATGGCTCATGCACACGGTGAGGCCCATGTTTAACGATCGCGCATTGCCCGTAACTGAAGACGTGATGTTCGTGTGGCGTGATCTCATGGAAGCCGGTCGCAAGAGCGGCCACACCTATTCGCAGCCGGACTTACTGATCGCCGCGTCGGCCTTGCAGTACGGCCTTACCGTCGTTACCCGAGATCGCAGCGATTTTGATATCGCACGAGTGCCCGTTGTGAATCCGTGGGAGTTTTCGTAGCGCATTGAAGACGTGACCTACCTGGTCGAGTTCGTCGAGCAGTTGCGGCGCGGCGTCTTGAAGTAAGACACAGCTACCCACCGTGTCGTTCCCAGAAAGCTGCAGGCGTCAGAATCGGGTATCGGTCGGCAAGCTCCAGCAAATCTTTGTCACCGGTGATCAGGTAGTCGGACTGCGAAACCCGCAACGTTCCGAGGATGGCCTGGTCCTTTGGATCCCGTAAGAGTGGGTCCAGCTGCGCGTCCGGTTCCACGATGTCGGCGAGGAAGAGAAAGCTATCGGACAGGTCTTGAATCTCCGATGCGTCAAGATCAACTTTCGGGAGCTTCTTCAGGATTCGAACCATCTCGTCGAGAATGTACCTCGATAGAACGACATGGAGCCCACCCTGACGCCACACGCTTACGATGCGGCCAGGAATGCTTGTGGGATAGGCGAGGCCAGAGACGAGCACATTGGTGTCGAGCACGACTCTGACTTTCGCCATCAGCCCTTCCGCTCTTCTTCCACCGCCGTATTGATCTCAGCAAGGCCGTGCTCTATCGGCGTGTCGCCAAAGGCCGTCGCGATACGATCACTCAAAGCATCAAATCGACTTTGCATGCGCCGGATGCGCGCAAAAAGCTCCGCATCCACAAGAGCGGCGACAGGCTTACCATCTTTGTGGATGACGATGCTGTCGTTGCGATGCTTCACCTGTTCGAGCATCTCGCCTAGGTTTTGGCGAAAATTGACCGCATTTACCTCAGCAATCATCTCGATCTCCTTTGAGCCATATGGATCATTATGATCCATATGGTAATGCGCTGTCGAATGTGATCGAAACGAGCCGTGTATGCTGCGTTTTGGAGACTGCATCTGTGAGTAAACTCGGCCTCATCGCCGGCAACGGCCGCTTTCCCTTCCTCCTACTTGAGGCAGCCCGCGCCCACGGCGAACAAGTCATCGTCGCCGCCCTCAAAGAAGAGACCGACCCAGAGATGGACGACCGCGCCGCCGCCGATCCTGCCATCCAGGTCCACTGGCTCTCCCTCGGCGAACTCTCGCGCCTCATCGAAACCTTCCAGGCCGCCGGGGTCACCCGCGCCATCATGGCCGGCCAGGTCAAGCACAAGCAGATCTTCTCCAGCATCCGCCCCGACTGGCGCCTCGCCAAGCTTCTGCTCTCGCTCCGCACCCGCAACACCAACATGCTTCTCGGCGCAGTCGCCAAAGTCCTCGGCGACGAGGGAATCGAGCTGATCTCCTCAACCTCTTACCTTGAACCGCTGCTCGCCAAAGAAGGAACCCTCACCAACCGCGCCCCCAACGAACGCGAGTTGCTCGACATCGAATATGGCAAAGGCATCGCCGCCATCATCGCCGCCCACGACATCGGCCAAACCGTTGTCGTCGCCCACCAGGCCTGCGTCGCCGTCGAAGCAATGGAGGGAACCGACGCCACTATCCTCCGCGCCGGGGCGATTATGAAGTCCCTTGACGAAGAAGCCTCCACGCTCGAACGTAGCCTCACCGTGGTCAAAGTCGCCAAGCCCAAGCAGGACCTCCGCTTCGACGTGCCGGTCATCGGCGTCGCCACGATCGAAGCCATGCGCCAGGCCGGCGCAACCTGCCTCTCGCTCGACGCTGGTCGAACCCTGATTTTTGATGAGGCTACAGTTCTTGCCCAGGCCAACGCCGCCGGAATTGCGATTGTCGCCGCCAAAATCGCATAATGTTCTCGCCGTGGAAAGTCGGTTAGTGCTGTCTTGTAACTAATGCGACCGGATTCGCGTCAGACAATCGAACCGCCGCACCCTAACTCGGATTGTCTGACTAACCGTGCCGAAACGGCCTCAAACGCACCAGGAGAAAACTTCAAGATGGCAAAAGCAGGGATGATCGTCACCGCTATACTCGTCGCCGTGGTAGGAATCGCGGCCTTCGCCGTTCACAGCTACGCCGCCGACGACCCGGCCATGCCCCAGGCCGGCCAAATGGCGCCAACTTTCACCCTACCTTCGCAGGACGGCACCCAGATCTCGCTCGACAGCTTCAAAGGCAAGTGGGTCGTGCTCTACTTCTATCCCAAAGATGGGACCTCCGGCTGCACCAGGGAAGCGCATAACTTCCAGGCGGACCAGGAAAAATACACCAAGGAAAATGCCGTCATCCTCGGCGTCAGCGTCGATTCGACCGACAGCCACAAACAGTTCTGCACCAAAGAGAACCTGACCTTCCGCCTGCTCGCTGACCCCGATAAGAAGGTCGTAAAGGCCTACGGCTCGCTCGGCAGCTTCGGTGTGGCCCCGGCCGTCGTCGAGATCGCCAAGCGCAACACCTTCCTCATCGACCCCACCGGCAAGATCGTCAAGGTCTGGACCGGCGTCAAGCCCGACATCCACAGCCAGGAAGTCCTCGCCGAGCTGGCCACGGTCGAAACGAAGGGGATGTAGCTAGTTTCAAAGATCAATCTCGTAGGTAAGCGGAGGCCGTGTCGATCGCGGCCTCCACTTTCATCAACCTGTGGCTGCGGAGCAATCCGCGGCCTTTGCTGTTTGTAAGCCCCCCTTTGCTGTTTGTAAGCACCTTGGTTTGCTCCCGCCGTTTTTTGGGCTGCGTTGTGCTTTGGATCAAAATCCATCGGCCCCTCTTGCGCCGCTGACCGCTCCGCGACCTGGATCGCTTATCGGGTTCACCCCCGCAGGCCGATACATAAGGCGAAGAGACCAGCGCTTGCGATGGGGAGACTCAGTGTCCGGCGGTGAAACACTGCGTGAAAAAGCGCGGAGGACGTGGCTGCAGTTTGTCGCCCGGCCCCGGCTTTGGCAATGCTGCGTCATGGCCGTGCCGGTTGCGTCATTCTTTTTCGCCTTCCAGTGGCTCTTTCTTCATGTGGCCCTTTTAGGGAATGCGCTGATGATCTGGTGGCCGGTCAAAGGCATCGCGGTGGCCACGCTGCTGATGGCGCGGCGGCGGCATTGGTGGTGGATATTGCCGGCCTTCACGACGGGGTTGCTCTTGTCGGAGCAGGGAGACACGCGGCTTCAGTGGTGTGCCGTCGGCGTCTGCAACACGCTGGAGGTGGTCTGCACCGCATGGGCGCTGCCTCCGTTCCGAACGATGGACAAGTGGCTCGCGCAGCCCAAAGTGGCCTCGCGATTCATGCTTATGGCCGTGGTTGCCGGCCCGATTGCGGCCGCGCTGCTCAGCCTCACCTACCACGAGCCCGGCGCTCCGCGATGGATCAACGCTGTCCGCTGGGGTGGGGAGGACATGCTGGGGACGATTCTGTTCACGCCCCTGCTCCTGGCCCTATTCAGTCCCGAGCTCTGGAGCCTCTTCCGTCCCGCGGCCTTGGCTAAAACCCTCGGGCTGATCGCTCTCCTTAGCGGGACGAGCTGGCTGGTCTTCCACCAAAACCAGCTTCCGCTATCGTTTGTCCTCTACCCGATCATTCTCCTGCTTGCGACTCAATTGGGGCTGAGCGGGGCGGTGATCGGCATCGACATGCTGGCGGTCATCGCGACTCTGGCATCGCTTGAGGGGCTGGGCCCATTCGGCTCGCCTGAGGGTAACCACGCCATCACCCGGCTGCTGGTGCTACAGATTTATCTGGCGCTGGCGGTGGCCATGACGTTGCCGGTGAGCGTGGCGCGGGTGCGGCGGTTGACGACCGAGGCGCAATTGCTGCGGGCCTGGAAGAAGATGGCGGACCTGGCGTCGCTCGATGGCTTGACCGGCGTGGCCAATCGCCGGAACTTTGACACAGCTCTCGATCGGGAGTGGGCGCGGGCCCGCCGCGAACGGTCGGCGCTGGCGCTGCTGATGATCGATGTGGACCATTTCAAGAAATTCAACGACAACTACGGCCATCTCGCCGGCGATGCCTGCCTGCGCTCGGTTGCCACGGCGATCCGAGCCGTTCCGGGAAGGCCGGCGGACCTGGTGGCGCGTTACGGCGGCGAGGAGTTCGCCATTCTGCTGCCGGGCTCGGCTGCCGCCGGGGCGCATGTTCTCGCCGATATGGCGCGCCACGCGGTCCGCGACCTGGCGGTACCTCACCTTCTCAGCCCGAGCGAGCGGGTCACCATATCCGTCGGACTTGCGTCGATGGTGCCGTCCCGCGTCGGCGAAGCCACAGAATTGATCGCGGCTGCCGACAAAGCACTCTATGAGGCCAAGCGCAACGGCCGCGATCAGGTGCAGGTCGCGGTCGAGGAAGTCGTGGCCTTGAGGTAGGGAAGCCGAGTGGCTGCCAGGCGTTTTGGAACTATTGAGGTCACAGGCCATAACTGCTGCGGAGGCGGCATACACCAACGCCGAGGGCGCCACGAGATCATATTGGGGGCGTTCGCTCATCGGTTAGGATCATCTTGAAGCTTAGGGGCAGGGGAGAAAATGATGACGAAGACAGCGACGGAGTTCTCGAAGGGCTGCGTCGAAATCCGCGCCGCCCTCACTGCGTTCCCCCCGACACCGCCAACACCCCCTACCGCCCCGGAGGCTGGACCCGAAAGCAAGTCCTCGGCCACATGATCGACTCGGCGGCCAACAACCACCAGCGCTTCGTCCGCGCCGCCATCCAGGGCCACTACACCGGCCCCGGCTATGACCAGCAAGGTTGGGTCGAGATCCACGGCTACGCCGAGCTGCCCTGGGACACGCTGCTCGAGATGTGGTTCGCCATTCACGGCATGCTCCAAAGAATCGTCGCCCGCATCCCCGAAGAGCGCTTCGGAGCGATGTGCGTGGTAGGCGACGATGCCCCCGTCACCCTGCAATTCCTGATCGAGGACTACATCGTCCACCAGCGGCACCACCTGGCGCAGATAGTTGGGTAATTCCAAAACGGGAATGCAAGTGTAAGCAGGCATCAATTCAACGAGGCGTAAACTTACAACAGAGGGGTTGCGATGGGATTATCTTTTGAAGGGCTCAAATTGCCCGTAAGGATCGTACCCGCCGTTGCGTTGAGCGATGACGAATTCATCGCCTTTTCTCGCGCGCACAAGCCCTATCGCTTCGAGAAAAGCTCGAGCGGAGAGATCATTGTGATGACGCCGGCCGGAAACAGGAGCGACGAGCGGGAGGCGGACCTTGTCACCGATCTAAAGATTTGGGCGCGCGCCGACGGGCGTGGTCGCGTAAATGGCCCAAATGCCGGCTGGAACCTCGCCGATGGTTGGACTCGAAGCCCGGACGCCAGCTGGACATCCAACGAGCAGTTGGACAGGTTTACCTCCAAGGAGCGCGAGAAGTTTCTACCCATCTGTCCGGAGTTTGTCGCAGAAGTGCGGTCGCAAAGTGACTCGGTCGTCGCAACTCAGGAAAAGATGGAGCTATGGATGGCGAACGGAGCGCAACTCGGGTGGCTAATCGATCCCTACACTGCGACTGTTTACGTATACCGTCCAGGCCAGCAGCCAGAAACGCTTCAAACCCCCGAACTGCTCGAAGGCGAAGGTCCGATCGCCGGATTTCGGCTGGAGATGGAACGGTTCTGGGCTTAGACTTGATAAGAGGCTTGCGCCATGGGAATATCGCTCCTCGATCTTCCGCTTCCGCTCAAGATCGCACCCGCCGCTCCCGTAAGTGATGAGGTGCTAGTAGCATTCGCGCGTGCCAATGAGCCATATCGGATCGAGCAAAACGCAAAAGGAGAAATCATCGTGATGACTCCGGTAGGCGGCGAGGGCAGCAGTTGGGAGGCGTATCTGAGCTATGCCCTAACCCGGTGGGCGATAGAGACCGGCAAAGGAATTTCGTTCAGTCCGAGCGCGGGATTTCGGCTTCCCGACAAAACGCTCTTGTCTCCGGACGCTTCCTGGATCGCCACCAACCGGTGGAGGTCTTTGAGTAGACAGCAGCAACGCGAATTCACTCCCTTATGCCCAGACTTCCTGATCGAACTGCGTTCCCCCACGGATTCAGCATCCGCTACAGAGGAGAAGATGGGCCAGTGGATGGCGAATGGCGCACAACTCGCGTGGCTGATTGATCCTATCCGCAAGCTGTCGATCGTCTACCGGCCCGGCCAGCAGCCGGAGACGCTAAATAAGCCAGAAGTGCTCGAAGGCGAAGGTCCGATTGCCGGATTTCGGCTGGAGATGGAGCGGTTCTGGGCTTAGGACATCTCAATGCGTATTCTCTTCACATCATGACCGCACCCTTCATAGAATGCGTCGTATGCGGCGAAGATTTTGTATTAGAACCCGATAAGGCGGGATTTGCCAATCGGTGTCCAACATGTAGCCCTGCACGTCGAAAGACTCCTAAGGAAGCGAAAGAAGCAATCGGAGCGAACGCGGAAACGGCATTTCGAGCGAAAATTTTGGAAAAGCGAAAAGCGGAGGCCAATGGAGACCGGGGACTGGCTGACGAACTTGAACTCGACATACAGGCCTTTGATAAACAGCGACTAAAGCCAAAGCGAACAAACTAGGACATTATCTTCCGAGAAATTGAGAATAAAAGCCGTCTACCTTCTCCGCAGCGGAGACGGTATTGAGGCCGGTTGCTCGGGCGCGGCCTGGATTAGAAAAACTTGGGATGATTTGTTTCTAGAGCGAATTCATTCAAGTGGCGCGAACGGATAGATTCGTATTTACCGCTGCGGCATAAATTTCAAACTGACCTACCTACTGGGACATTTAAGGTTCTTGCGCTCCAACCAATTTTCCGGCATACTCATAAGAGTGTCTCAACCCCAAGTTGAGATCAGTCGCATACCACGGCCAGATAGCTTCAACTTCTGAGCGGTGGGAGACGGGGAAACATGCCAACAAAAGTATCCAAGAATATAGCGAACGCGCGCGCCCAGGTAGAGAAGCGTCCTTACTCCCTGAACGACGCCGTGCCGCTCCTCCAAAAAGTAAAGTTTGCCAAGTTTGACGAGACCGTCGATCTGACGCTGCGTCTCGGTGTCGATCCGCGGCATGCCGACCAGATGGTTCGCGGCACCGTCGTTCTGTCCGCACGGACTGGGCAAGACCAAGCGGGTTGCCGTGATCGCCTCCGGCGAGCGCGTGAAGGAAGCCGAAGCAGCGGGCGCTGACTTTGTCGGCGGCGAAGATATGGTCGAGAAGATCCAGAAAGAGGGTTGGACAGATTTCGACGCCCTCATCGCCACCCCCGACATGATGAAGTCGGTCGGTCGTCTCGGTAAGGTGCTCGGTCCGCGTGGCCTCATGCCCAACCCGAAGACCGGCACGGTGACCAACGACGTCGCCTCCGCGATCAAGGAAATCAAGGCCGGTAAGGTCGAGTTCCGCACCGACAAGACGGCTCTGGTCCACGTTCCCGTGGGCAAGCTCTCGTTCCCGGTGCAGAAGCTGATCGACAACGCCACCACCGTCATTTCGAGCGTGGTGCGCGCCAAGCCTTCGGCGGCCAAGGGCAAGTACATCAAGGGCATCACCATCAGCTCCACCATGGGCCCCGGGATTTCGCTCGACAGCGCGGTTGCGGATTTCGCAGCTAAAGCCTAAGAGCAGCTTTTAGCTTCTAGCCCTTAGCCGCTAGCAAGCGAATTCTGATTGGCCCGTTACGGGCAGGCGACATAAAAAGAGATTTTTAGCTAACGGCTAGGAGCTAAAAGCTAGAGGCTAATATGGCATTGACCAAGGTAAAGAAGGCGGAAAAGGTCGCCGAGCTGGCGAAAGAGCTGGAAGGCTCGACCAGCGCGATCGTAGGCACCTTCGCCAAGTTGACGGTAGCGCAGGATTATTCGCTGCGCGGCGTCGTTCGCGGTGCGGGCGGACGCTATCGCGTCCTCAAGAACAAGTTGGCGGCACGCGCCTCGCAGGGAACTGGCGTCGAGGCGGCGCTCCAGGGTCTCAAGGGCGTTTCGTCGGTGGCTTACACCTCCGGCGATCCGGTTGCTCTGGCCAAGGCGTTGACCGCCTGGGTGAAGGACAATTCGGAGTTCACCTTTAAGCTGGGCATCATCGACGGCAAGGTCATCACCGTCGCCGAGGTTGGCCAGCTGGCGACCATGCCGGGCAAGGAAGAGATTTACGCGAAGCTCCTCTTCCTGCTCCAGTCTCCCGCGCAGCGTCTGGTCACGGTGATCAACGCAACCGGCCGCGACCTGGCTGTCGTGCTGAACCAGGGCGTCGAGAAGGAAAAGTTCGCTGGTGGCGCTCCCGCTCCGGCAGCAGCCAAGGTCGAGGCTCCAGCCGAGCCGGTCGCGGAAGTCGCAGCACCGGCAGTGGAAGCGGCGCCTGAGCCAGTCGCCGAAGTAGCAGCACCTGTGGCGGAAGCAGCAGTCGAAGCTCCGGCAGCCGAAGTTGCGGCGGAGCCGGTAGCGGAGGCTCCAGCAGCCGAAGCAGTTGCGGAAGTCGCTCCGGAAGAGCCGGCCAGCTAGAGATTCAGCGGCGCAGAATGCATCGCGCCGAGGCGGTAAAGACAATTTCGCGGCGGTAAGCCTCTGAGGGGTGCTGGTCTGGGCACAACGGAAACCTCAAGGAACAACGCGGCAACCGGAGATCGAGGGCGGAAAATGCCTGACCTCCGGAATGATGGGCAGAGTTTAGAAATCAAATTTTTAGAGTAGTGTGGAGAAAATCATGGCGGACCTACAGCAGTTGGAAGATCAATTAGTCGGGCTTAGCCTTCTGGACGCGGCAGCCCTGGTCAAGAAGCTCGAAGAGCGTCTTGGCGTTTCGGCGGCGGCAGCGGCTCCGGTCGCGGTTGCCGGTGGCGGCGGCGCGGCGGCAGCGGCGGTCGTGGAAGAGCAGACCGAGTTCACCGTTATCCTCAAGGATGCCGGCGCGAACAAGATTGGCACCATCAAGGCCGTTCGCGAAGTCACTTCGCTCGGTCTGAAGGAAGCCAAGGACCTGGTCGACGGAGCTCCCAAGCCGTTGAAGGAAAACATCAGCAAGGAAGAAGCCGAGACCATCAAGAAGAAGTTCGATGGCGTGGCGACGGTCGAAATCAAGTAGTACTATTTCGATTTCCTCTGCTTGTCAAGAAGGCAAGTTGCATGCCAAACCAGAACGCGCTATCCTAATGGATGTGCGTTCTGGCTGGCATGATCGTTTTTCTGATGGGGCGGAACGTCGTTATCAGTCTTCTCGGCGCAATAGCGCCAGGTTTCTTACGGGTGGGCGGCCCGGTGGAAGCCTTTCATCGCCAGTATCTCCTGGCGCAGTCGTCAGGCGGGATTCGGACAAGCTGTTATTGAAAAGTGCACAAGTCGAATGTGGCGCTCGCGGGACTTCCTGTCTCTGCGGGCTGTTTGCGTCTTTATCGACAATTCCTGTGTGCGCCTTAAGTCTGTCCTCGCGCCGGGCAATACCGTCCGGATACATCGCAGTCTAGCGTAATTCCTGTCCTTCGATAGAGAAGGACAAACTCCTCTCGCGGCGGCCACCGCCGGAGAGGGATTGTCGAGCGCAGCAATAAGAGTGGCCGGGTGCTGAAGCGTGACATCGCCAAGGCCCGCGTGAGTAAGAGATGCAGTAAAGAACAAGCGTGATGTCTTCATCCGATCGAGGCGGGTGGCGGCAGCCAGAGCGCTAAGCAATAACCAGGATTTCCGCGCGGCCCGGGCGGTAATCCTTTCTTCCGGTAAAGTTTCCGGAACCTCGCGTCTACGGGCCATAGGAGTGATGCATGCCGAACGAGAACCGCGCCCTTCGTAGCCGTCTCGATTTTTCCAAGATTCCAACTGCCATTCAGATTCCTAACCTGATCGAAGTCCAGCGCCGTTCCTATGAGCGCTTTCTGCAAATGGATAAGCTGCCCTCCGAGCGCGAAGACAACGGCCTTCAGTCCGTCTTCACCTCGGTGTTTCCCATCACCGACTTTCGCAATATCTCACAACTCGACTTTGTGGATTTCTCCATCGGTAACTGGGAGTGCAAATGCGGCCACTTGAAGGGCCTGCATCACCTCCGCACCACCTGCGTTCACTGCGGCGCGATGGTGATCACCGACCCGTTCCATCCCGGCGATGTGCTTTGCCACAAGTGCGGCACCTACAACAAGAACACGCCTGACTTCTGCAACAAGTGCGGCGATCCCGTCGGCCTGCAGTTGAAGTATGACCAGTCCGAGTGCGAAGAGCGCGGCATGACCTACTCCGCTCCGCTCAAGGTCACCGTGCGCCTCACCATCTACGACAAGGACGCCGAGACCGGCGCCAAGTCGATCCGCGACATCAAGGAGCAGGAAGTCTTCTTCGGCGACATCCCGCTGATGACGCAGAACGGCACCTTCATCGTCAACGGCACCGAGCGCGTCATCGTCTCGCAGCTCCACCGCTCGCCCGGCGTCTTCTTCGAGACGGCGAACAACCGCACCTACTTCCTCGGCAAGATCATTCCCTACCGCGGTTCGTGGGTCGAGTTCGAATACGACCAGAAGAACACCCTCTACGTCCGCATCGACCGTAAGCGCAAGTTCCTCGGCACCATCTTCCTGCGCGCCCTCGGCCTGAAGACCGACGAAGAGATCCTCAAGACCTTCTACACCGTCGACACCATCACGGTGAAGGACGGCAAGCTGCACTGGAACCTCTCCGACGACGCCACCAAGGCCGACCCACCTGCTCGGCGCCAAGCCGGCGCACGCGGTCATGGTCAACGGCGAGGAAGTCGGCCACTCCGGCCGCAAGATCACGCCCAGCATCCTCAAGGCGCTGCGCGCCGGCAAGGTTGCGCAGCGTTGAGGTCGAAGCGTCTGAACTCGATGCCGCCGTTACCGCTGCCGACGTGGTCGACACCACCACCGGCGAAGTGATCGTCGAGGCCAACCTGGAGCTCACCTCCGAGCGCCTGCACCGCATCGTCGAAGCCGGCATCACGCTCCTTCGAGGTCTTCTTCCCCGAGCGCGACGACGTGGGCAACATCATCACCAACACCCTGCGCCGCGACTCGGTCCGCAAGCCGGAAGAGGCGCTGATCGAGATCTACCGCAAGCTGCGTCCCGGCGATCCGCCGACGCTTGACACCGCGACTGCGCTCTTCGAAGGCATGTTCTTCGACTCCGCGCAAGTACGACTTCTCGCGCGTCGGCCGTCTGAAGTTCAACATCAAGCTCTACGAGAATCAGGACGCCGTCCGGACTCGACAAGCGCACCCTGACTCCCGAGGACTTCTACGCCACCATCCGCTACCTGCTCAAGCTGCGCAAGAACATCGGCGTCGTCGACGACATCGATCATCTTGGCAACCGCCGCGTCCGCGCGGTCGGCGAGTTGATGGAGAACCAGTTCCGTATCGGCCTCGTCCGCATGGAGCGCGCCATCAAGGAAAAGATGAGCGTCTATCAGGAGATGTCGACGGCCATGCCGCACGACCTGATCAACGCCAAGCCGGTCATGGCCGCGATCCGCGAGTTCTTCGGTTCCTCGCAGCTCTCGCAGTTCATGGATCAGACCAACCCGCTCTCGGAGATCACGCACAAGCGCCGTCTCTCCGCACTTGGGCCGGGCGGTCTGAGCCGCGAACGCGCGGGTTTTGAAGTCCGCGACGTTCACCCCACGCACTACGGCCGTATCTGCCCGATCGAGACGCCGGAAGGTCCGAACATCGGCCTGATCAGCTCGCTGTCGTGCTTCGCGCGCATCAATGAGTATGGCTTCATCGAGTCGCCCTACCGCCGCGTCCGCGACGGCCAGGTGCTCGATTATGTTGCTGTCTCGAACGCCGGCGAGAGCGGTCTGCGCGTCGGCGATCACCTCGAAAAGGGCGAAGCCGCCAAGCTCAACAAGAAGCTCAAGGGCGAAGGCAAGCGCGGCGTCGATGTGCGAGCCGTTCTCCTTCTACCTGTCTGCGTGGGAAGAGGATCGCCACACCATCGCCCAGGCCAACATCGAGCTCGACGAGAACCTGAAGATCACCGAAGAGCTGGTCAACGCTCGCCGCACCGGTAACTTCGTGCTCGTCAATCGTGCCGAGGTCGACTACGTCGACGTCAGCCCGAAGCAGCTCGTCTCCGTCGCCGCTTCGCTCGTGCCGTTCCTTGAGCACGACGACGCGAACCGCGCGCTCATGGGCGCCAACATGCAGCGCCAGTCGGTGCCGCTGCTGGTTGCCGAGGCTCCGCTGGTCGGAACCGGTATGGAAGGCGTGACCGCCCGCGATTCCGGCGCCGTCATCCTCGCCCGCCGCAACGGCTTCGTGGATTCGGTCGACTCCGAGCGCATCATCATCCGCGTCGAGGGCGAACATCACCCCACGCAGTTGTCGCGCGAGGTTGGTTCGGACATCTATCAGCTGACCAAGTTCAAGCGCTCCAACCAGAACACCTGCATCAACCAGAAGCCGATCGTGCGTCACGGCGACCGGGTGGTGAAGGGTCAGGTCATCGCGGACGGTCCTTGCACCGAGCAGGGCGAGTTGGCTCTCGGACGCAACGTGCTGGTCGGCTTCATGCCCTGGCGCGGTTACAACTTCGAGGACGCGATCCTGATCTCCGAGAAGCTGGTGCGCGAGGACTATTACACCTCCGTCCACATCGAGGAGTTCGAGATCGAGGCCCGCGACACCAAGCTCGGACCGGAAGAGATCACCCGCGACATTCCCAACGTCAGTGAGAATGCGCTGCGCGATCTCGACGAGAGCGGCATCATCCGCATCGGCGCCAAGATCAAGCACAACGACATCCTGGTCGGCAAGGTGACGCCCAAGGGCGAAACCCAGCTGACTCCGGAAGAGAAGCTGCTGCGCGCGATCTTCGGCGAAAAGGCCGGCGACGTTCGCGACGCTTCGCTCACGTGCCCTCCCGGTATCGAAGGCACCGTCGTCGACGTCCGCATCTTCTCCCGCAAGGGTCAGGAAAAGGACGAGCGCGCCAAGATGATCGAGGCCGATCAGATCGCCAAGCTCGAGAAGAACCTCGCCGACGAAATCCGAATCCTCACCGACGAGCGCCTCAAGCGTCTCGAAGCGATCCTCGGCGGCAAGATCGTTCTCGCCGACCTTCACGACGAGCGCACCAACAAGCGCCTCCTCGTCAAGGACGCCGTGCTCGACCGCGATGCCATCGAACGCATCTCGACCAAGAACCTCAAGCGCATCCGCTACACCGACAAGGATCCCCGCGTCAACGAGCAGATCGATGAGATCGAGGAGATGACCTCGCGCCAGATCGACGTGCTGCGCAAGATCACCAACGAGAAGATCGGCAAGCTGCAGAAGGGCGACGAACTTGCTCCCGGCGTCATCAAGCTGGTCAAGGTCTACATCGCCATGAAGCGCAAGCTGTCGGTCGGCGACAAGATGGCCGGCCGTCACGGCAACAAGGGCGTCATCGCCCGCATCCTGCCGGAAGAAGACATGCCGTATCTGCCCGATGGCACGCCGGTTGAGATCGTTCTCAATCCGCTCGGCGTTCCTTCGCGTATGAACGTCGGTCAGATTCTCGAAACGCACCTCGGCTGGGCCGCTCACAACCTCGGCGTCAAGATTGCCGAGATCGTGGAGAAGAACCGGGACGCCAACGAGATTCGCGCAGTCGTGACGGAGAAGTTTGCCGGTACGGCGACCCTCCAACTGCTGCTCGACCTCGATGACGAGATGCTGGTCCGCGTCGACTCGCGGCATGAAGCGCGGCATCTGGTTCGGAACTGCGGTCTTCGACGGCGCGCGCGAAGAAGAGATCAAGGCCCTGCTGGCCTCGGCGGGACTGCCGAGCTCCGGCAAGTCGTTCCTCTTCGACGGCATGACCGGCGAGCAGTTCGAACAGCCGGTCACGGTTGGCTACATCTATATGCTGAAGCTCTCGCACCTGGTCGACGACAAGATCCACGCTCGCTCGATCGGACCGTACTCGCTCATCACCCAGCAGCCGCTGGGCGGCAAGGCGCAGTTCGGTGGCCAGCGCTTCGGCGAGATGGAAGTCTGGGCGCTCGAAGCTTACGGCGCAGCCTACATCCTGCAGGAGCTGCTCACCGCCAAGTCCGATGACGTCTACGGCCGTACCAAGATCTACGAGGCCATCGTCAAGGGCGAAGCAGCGATCGAGCCGGGCGTGCCTGAGTCCTTCAACGTGCTGATCCGCGAACTGCAGTCACTCTGCCTCGACGTGGAGCTGATCAAGCAGATCGATGGCAAGAAGATACTCGTCCCGGTGCCGACCGCAGTCGCGGCAGCCGACTAAGAACAGCTTTTAGCCGTTAGCCTCTCAGCTCTTAGCTGGAGGCTGCGGCTGGAGCGCAAGATTTGTGAACTTTGCGCCGCAGTGCTCCCATGAGCGACGCCAGCAATGAATCTGAAGTAACAGCAGTAGCAGCTAAAAGCTAAGAGCTAGAAGCTAAAAGCTGCATGGAGGGTCACCTTGTACCGTTCCAGCCCATTCGAACTCACCAGCCCGATCACCGATTTCGACGCTATCAAGATCACCCTCGCTTCGCCGGAGAAGATCCGCAGCTGGTCGCATGGCGAAGTCACCAAGCCTGAGACCATCAACTACCGTACCTTCAAGCCGGAGCGCGACGGACTCTTCTGCGCCCGCATCTTTGGCCCCGTCACCGACTGGGAATGCCTCTGCGGCAAGTACAAGCGCATGAAGCATCGCGGAGTCATCTGCGACAAGTGCGGCGTTGAAGTCACCCTGTCCAAGGTTCGCCGCGAGCGCCTCGGCCACATCGAGCTCGCTTCGCCCTGCTCGCACGTCTGGTTCTTCAAGGGCCTGCCGTCGCGTATCGGCCACCTGCTCGACATCTCGCTGCGCGATCTTGAGAGCGTTCTCTACTTCGAGAGCTACGTCGTCGATCGATCCCGGCGACGCGCCGGTCAAAGAGCGCGAGATCATCAAGGACGAAGTCCGCTTCCGCGAGCTCGACCAGCAGTATCGCCCCAGCGGCTTCAAGGGCATGATGGGCGCCGAGGCCATCAAGGAACTGCTCAAGCGCGTCAACGTCGACGAGCTGTCGATCGAACTGCGCGAGCGCATGAAGGTCGAAACCTCGCTGCAAAAGCGCCTCAAGTACGCCAAGCGTCTCAAGGTCACCGAGGCATTCCGCAAGTCGACCAACAAGCCGCAGTGGATGATCCTCGACGTGATCCCGGTCATTCCGCCGGAGCTTCGCCCCCTCGTGCCGCTCGATGGCGGCCGCTTCGCGACCTCCGATCTCAACGACCTCTATCGTCGCGTGATCAACCGCAACAACCGCCTCAAGAAGCTCATGGACCTCCATGCGCCTGAGGTCATCGTCCGCAACGAAAAGCGCATGCTGCAGGAAGCCGTCGACGCACTCTTCGACAACGGCCGCCGCGGTCGCGTGCTGCGCGGTGCGAACAACCGTCCGCTCAAGTCGCTCTCTGACACCCTCAAGGGCAAGCAGGGCCGCTTCCGTCAGAACCTGCTCGGCAAGCGCGTCGACTACTCCGGCCGTTCGGTCATCGTGGTCGGCCCGGAGCTGAAGCTGCACCAGTGCGGACTCCCGAAGAAGATGGCGCTCGAGCTCTTCAAGCCCTTCATCTATCACCGCCTCGAGCAGACCGGCCACTGCACCACCATCAAGCAGGCCAAGGAGCTCGTCGAGATGCAGGACCCGATCGTCTGGGACATCCTTGAAGAAGTCATCAAGGACCACCCGGTGCTGCTCAACCGCGCCCCAACCCTTCACCGCCTCGGCATCCAGGCTTTCGAGCCGGTGCTGGTCGAAGGTAAGGCCATCAAGATCCACCCGCTCGTCTGCACCGCCTTCAACGCGGACTTCGACGGCGATCAGATGGCCGTCCACATTCCGTTGTCGCCTGAGGCCCAGGTCGAAGCCAGCGTGCTCATGCTCGCTTCGCACAACATCCTCTCGCCGGCATCCGGTCAGCCGATCACCGTGCCGACCCAGGACTCGTCCTCGGTCTCTACTACCTGACCAAGGCCAAGAAGGGTGGCCCAGGGCGAAGGCCGCGTCTTCGCCAACACCGAAGAAGTGCTGATGGCCCTCGAAGCCAAGGAAGTCGAGACGCTCACGCCGATCCGTCTTCGCTACACCGGCGCAAGTGCTCGACATGACCACCGCCTACGACGACCAGGACCTCACCCACACCGAGCCGGTCCACTACGACAAGCAGTACATCACCACCACCGTTGGCCGCGCGATCCTGAACGACGCGCTCCCCGAGGGCATGCCTTACGTCAACGGCCTGCTCAAGAAGAAGGGAATCGGCCAGCTCGTCAACTACTGCTACCTGAACCTCGGCCTCGAAGTCACGGTCAAGATGCTCGACCGCATCAAGGACCTCGGCTTCCAGTACGCGACCCGCAGCGGCCTCTCGGTCGGCCTCGACGACATGGTCATTCCGGAGTCGAAGTACACCGTCGTGCGCGAAGCGGAAAAGACAGGTCATCGCCGTCCAGCAGCAGTATCTCGACGGCGCCATCACCAACGGCGAGCGCAACAACAAGGTCATTCAGATCTGGTCTGCGGTCACCGAGAAGCGTTGCCGACGAGATGTTCAACAACATGAAGAACGCCGACAAAGAGGGCGCCATGAACCCGATCTACATCATGGCCGACTCCGGCGCTCGCGGATCGAAGCAGCAGATTCGTCAGCTCTCCGGCATGCGCGGCCTGATGGCCAAGCCTTCCGGCGAAATCATCGAGACGCCCATCACGGCGAACTTCCGTGAAGGCCTCACCGTGCTGCAGTACTTCATCTCGACCCACGGCGCGCGTAAGGGTCTCGCCGATACCGCACTCAAGACCGCTGACTCTGGCTACCTCACCCGTCGTCTCGTCGACGTGGCGCAGGACGTCATCGTCAGCGAGCCCGATTGCGGCACCGTCGAAGGCATCTACGTCAGCCCCGATCGTCGAGTCCGGCGAGATCATCGAGCCGCTGCGCGACCGCATCGTCGGCCGCGTCTCGCTCGAGCGCATCAAGGACTTCGAGGGTCAGCGTCATCGTCGAGGTCAACCAGGAGATCACCGAAGACATCGCCTCGGCCATCCAGGCTGCCGGCATCGAGAAGGTCAAGATTCGCTCCGTGCTTACCTGCGAATCGCCGCCGCGGCGTCTGCGTCCTCTGCTACGGCCGTAACCTCGCCTCCGGCCGCATCGTCGAACTCGGCGAAGCAGTCGGCGTCATCGCCGCGCAGTCGATCGGCGAGCCTGGCACGCAGCTCACCATGCGTACCTTCCACATCGGTGGTACCGCATCGCGAGTCAACGAGCAGTCCACGCTCGACGCCAAGAACAACGGCTTCGTCCGCTTCATCAACCTGGTCACCGTCCGCTCCAAGTCGGGCGATCTGGTTGCCATGAACCGCTCCGGCTCGATCGCCGTCGTCGACGATCGCGGCCGCGAGAAGGAGCGCTACCAGGTCGTCTACGGCGCCAAGCTCAAGGTCGAGGACGGCGCCGCCGTCAAGCTCGGCCAGGCCATGGCCGAGTGGGATCCGTACACCTTCGCCATCCTCACCGAGATCGGCGGAACCATCCAGTTCAAGGACCTGCAGGAAGGCATCACCCTCAACGAAGAAGTCGATGAAGTCACCGGCCTCTCGCGTCTGGTCGTCTCCGACGCCGCCGACGAGAAGCGTCAGCCGGCCATCGTCATCAAGGGTGCCAAGGGCAACAAGCGTTACCTCATGCCCAGTCCCGCGCGCACCTCATGATCCAGGATGGCGACGAGGTCTTCCCTGGCGATATCCTTGCCAAGATCCCGCGCGAAACCACGCGTACCAAGGACATCACCGGCGGTCTGCCCCGCGTCGTCGAGCTCTTCGAAGCCCGCAAGCCGCGCGAAACCGCCATCATCAGCGAGATCGATGGCGCGGTCAAGTTCGGTGAAGTCTCCAAGGGTCAGCGCAAGATCTACGTCACCGCGGACAACGGCGAGGAGAAGGAATACTCCGTGCCGCGCGGCGTCCACATCAACGTGCAGGAAGGCGAGCGCCTGCGCGCCGGCGAGCCGCTCATGGATGGCCCGCTCAACCCGCACGACATCCTCGCCGTGCTCGGCGAGAAGGAGCTGCAGGGCTACCTGGTCAACGAAATCCAGGAAGTCTACCGTCTCCAGGGCGTGGCCATCTCCGACAAGCACATCGAAACCATCGTCCGGCAGATGCTCCGCTGGGTGAAGATCGAGGAGGTCGGCGACACCAGCTTCCTGCTCGAACAGCAGGTCGACAAGTTCCGCTTCCGCGAAGAGAACGACCGCGTCATCGCCAACGGAGGCCGTCCTGCGTCGGTCGTCCGCTGCTGCTCGGCATCACCAAGGCGTCGCTCTCGACCGACAGCTTCATCTCCGCCGCCTCCTTCCAGGAGACCACGCGCGTCCTCACCGAAGCCTCCATCAACGGAGCCGTCGACAACCTGCGCGGCCTCAAGGAAAACGTCATCGTCGGTCGTCTCATCCCTGCCGGAACCGGCATGGAGTACTACCGCAACATCCAGCTCTCGCCGGAACTCGAAGAGGCAGCGGCCAAGGTCCAGCAGGAAGTCACCGCCGCCTTCGAAGAAGCCGAGCGCGAACTGGAACTCATGCGCCAGGAAGGCGAAGCCGAAGAAATGGC